>NZ_SWCN01000005.1 GCF_005116575.1 Desulforhopalus sp. IMCC35007
AATGCAGGTTTTGCGGTTCTTTTTGTCGCTGTTTGTCAAAAGCAAGAAGGGATGGGTGCTTCAACTGAAACACTGCCAGGCCGGACATCAGTGCATCACCCAGTGAGATTGTGCAATTGGCACCTCTGTTGTCAGGGATTTGTTGAAAATCCTTGTGTACTGCTGCAAACAGGCTATCGGCATTAAGATGTTTTCTCACTTTTCGTTGGGCAGTTGTGGTTGGTCTTGTCGCATTGGTCGAATTGTAGCTTTTTGATTTCATCGTTTTCTCCTATGTATTTATTTGGAATCACATAGAAAAAACGATTTTTCACTAGCAGCTTTGTCAAGTATAAAATGGCATAGCCGGAAAGTTTTTTATACTATATTTTTCAGTGTTTATACCTCATAAAAGTTGCAAAAGTTTACGAAAGAGCTTTTTAATATATTAAGTTATTTCAAATATATAACTTTTGAGCGGGAATTGCTGTAATATTTCCATGGTGTCTGCTTGTCGGCAGGTGTTGTTTGGCGGAAAATGGGTTCTCCGCTGGTGCCTTCGCTCTATTAATGGTATAAATGTGCCGCTGGTATCTTACTTTTATAACAGGCGTTTTACGCCTTAGGACACAGATCAGTAAAAACATATGGAAAATGACAATTCTGCACTGCGAGTGGATAAATGGCTGTGGGCTGCACGTTTTTTTAAAACACGTTCCATGGCGGCAAAGGCGGTAAGTGGTGGAAAGGTGCATCTGAACGGCTCCAGGGTTAAAGCTTCCCGTACCGTTGCAATTGGCGATCAACTGGTTATCACTATCGGTGTCATGTCGTTTCATGTGGTGGTCTTGGGACTGTCCGGTTACAGGCGACCGGCAAAAGAAGCTCAACTGCTCTACAAGGAATCGGAAGAGAGTATCAAAACGAGACAGGAAGAGAGAGAGCTGCGTCGTATGGCAAATCAGGGATATGTTGCGCCGGGAACAAAGCCGACAAAGCGTGACAGAAGAAAAATAATATCCTTTACGAGAAAGGATGAATAGGAGTCGATTATGGGTAAAGTAGAAAGGGCGTTGATCAGTTTGACAGATAAATCCGGAATTGAAGGTTTTGCCAGCGAGCTCGCAGGGCTTGGAATCGAGCTGCTTTCAACCGGTGGTACTGCCAAAAAACTAAGAGACGCAGGGCTCAAAGTCATGGATGTCTCTGAATTTACCGGTTTTCCGGAGATGCTTGATGGTCGCGTGAAGACATTGCACCCCAAGGTGCATGGGGGGATTCTCAATCAGAGAGAGAATGAGGACCACAAGCGTCAATGTGCAGAGCATGGTTTGAAGAATATCGATATTATTGCCGTCAATCTTTATGCCTTTAACAAAACCGTAGAAGATCCAGACTGTAGCCTCGCTGATGCCATCGAAAATATTGATATCGGTGGCCCAACCATGCTTCGTGCTGCGGCCAAAAACTTTCAGGATGTAACCGTCATTGTAGATCCTGCTGATTACCCCAGAGTTATTCAGGAGATCAGGGAAAATGGGAATACAACGCTGAAAACCAGGTTCTATCTCATGAAAAAAGTCTATGCCCTGACCGCCTCCTACGATACCGCTATTTCTGCCTGGCTCGAAAAAGTAGATGTGGATGCCAACAGTTATTTTGACGGAGAGTAATCATGCTAAAGATGGCAGTATTGCTCTCAGGTAGCGGGCGGACACTGGATAATTTTCATGAACGAATCGAAGATGGGCGTCTGCGGGCTAAAATAGAGGTGGTTATCTCAAATGTCCCCGGGGTTCTTGGTCTGGAAAAAGCAGAAAAGTATGGTTACCCCGCTTTTTGTGAAAGCGATGATGAAAAAATAAACGAAATCATCGGCCGCTACGATATCGATATAGTTTGTTTAGCGGGGTATCTGAAACTGTATATGCCACCACAAAACCTGTTGAGGCGGGTAATTAACATCCATCCTTCGCTGATCCCAAGTTTTTGCGGGGACGGATTTTATGGCCACCACGTGCATGACAACGTGAAAAAACGAGGCTGTACTGTAAGCGGCTGTACTGTCCATTTTGCCAATGAAAACTACGATGAGGGTCCGATCATACTGCAACGGGCCGTTGATCTCGACTACGACGACGATGCAGACACCATTGCCGCAAAGGTTTTTGCCATTGAGTGCGAGGCATTTCCTGAGGCGATAAACCGGGTGGCAGACAAGGGTGTGGACTTTTTCTGGAACAGGATAGGAACAGAATAAAAACTTTTCAGGGTTGCAGAAAATGGATCTCAGATCCAAAGAGTATCTCCATAACGAAGACGTACCACTGCTGTATAGGACATTTCAGTCCACATGAATAAGACACATGCTCTATGAGCTCTTTAGTGTCGAGGGTTGTAAAAGCAAAACAAATGAGTGATATCGAATTATTAGCACCGGTCGGCACAATAGAGACGTTTCATGCAGCACTGGATGGTGGCGCTGACGCCATATATGTAGGGGCGCCGGGATTCAATGCCAGAAATCCTGCAAAGCCTCTTCAACTCGACGAGATCGGGGCGATGACCCAGCACTGCCATGGGCTTGGGAAAAAACTCTATGTCGCTGCAAACTCGGTAATTTTTGAAAGAGAACTTGGTGATGTGATTGAAAAACTCAGTCTCTTTCAAGAGTTGCAGGTCGATGCACTTATTGTTCAGGATCTGGGCCTTTTGCAACTGGTAAGAAAATATTTCCCAAAACTTGCTCTCCATGGCTCTACACTGATGACTGTACATAACTCAGATGGTGTTCGGTTTCTGGGAGAGCGTGGTTGCGAGCGTGTTGTGGTCGCCCGGGAACTTACCCTAAAAGAAATAGAAACGATAGCGGGTAAGAGAGGAGATGTTGAGCTTGAGGTCTTTATTCACGGGGCCATGTGCTTTTCGTTTTCCGGTCTTTGCCTCTTCTCGTCGTATCTCGGGGGGAAAAGCAGCCTGAGAGGGCGCTGCGTTCAACCCTGCCGCCGCGCCTATAGCAGTGGGGCAAAGGGCGGGGCCAAAGGCAAGACCAAGGGCAGTGAGTCGAGTCGTTACCTTTTTTCCATGAATGATCTGACGGGCCTTGCGGTAGTGCCGGCCCTGAAAGACTTGGGGATATCTTCTCTTAAGATTGAAGGCCGGCTTCGCTCGGCGCATTATGTTCAATCTATCGTTGAAGCATACAGGATGGTGATCGATGCAGACAACGACAATATCGAGCAGGTTCTTGTCAAAGCCGAAGCAATGGCAGAACAGGCCATGGGGAGAAAGACAAGCTCAGGGTATTTTTTTACACCTCAACCCCTTGAGGCAATTACACCCTACCATTCCGGGAATATGGGGACCCATCTCGGCCGTTTCAGTGCTGTGAAAAAAGCGGGAGACGATCTGATATGCAGGTTTGTTGTCAAGTCGCCCATTGGAGTAGGGGATCGCCTACGGCTCCATATCGAGCCGGGTGGTGAGCGTATTGCATTTCGTTTGAACTCCATTTTTGTAACCGGTGAAAAAAGGGATGCAGGCCAGGTGGGAGAAAAGGTATCCATAGGTTTGCCGCAAGGTTTTGAGGTGCCCGATGGCGGTCGTGTTGAGGTGTATAAGGTTGACGGCGCAAATAGTGGGGCGACCGGGACAAAGGGATTGCCGCTCAAGCGTGTGGCCGAAGAGCTGAAAGAAAAGAGACGGTTGGTACAACAATACGTCAACCTTGTAAAAGATGAGGTTTGCGCTGACATGAGCGATGTCGAAGGTGCTGGTGAGAGTAAGCTGCCATCCCATCCTGCCAGCCAGGCGTATCATTCCAGTCACCGAAAGATCAGAAAAAAAGTTGGTATAGAGTGGTGGCTTAAAACAGATTCCGTAAAGTTGGTGCTTGGCACACTGCCCTATAGCCCGGATCGGTTTTTATTGCCGTTTGAAAAACAGCTGCTCAGTCAGGTTAGCCAGATAAAAAAAGGTCTGGGCAGCCGCTCGAGAATGGTCACCTGGGCTTTGCCGCCACTTGTCATGGAAAATGATCTTGGCAGGATGAGAAAACAGATCAATCTCTTGATACGTACTGGATTCCGTTCGTTTCAAATTGGACATGTGAGTCAGGTTCTCTTGTTTAAAGGTGAAAAGGTGCATTTATTTGCAGACTACACCCTAAATATCAACAATAGTCAGGCGGTAAGAGAGCTTGCGGCAATTGGTGTCGAGCAGACACAGGTTGGTATTGAACTGGATAAACAGACACTCCACCAGCTATTAAACGGCGTGGCCAGCAGGGGGGGTGGGAAAAAGGTGACGTTGGGTGCCTATGTGTATGGAGCGCCTGCTCTGTATACCTCAAGGATTGCTGCAAAGCATTTTCAATATGAACAGCTTATACAGAGTCCCAAAAAAGAGCTGTACCTGATCCGCAAAAAAGAAGGCTACACCCAGACCTTTCCTGAAAAACCGTTGTCGCTGCTTCCCTACCTGCCGGAGCTGAAAGAAGCGGGCATCCGTTATGCTGTCGTTGATATCTGCGGGCAGGATTCCAAGCGTGGTCTGGAAGAGCTAGCTGACAGGCTTGCCAATAATGGCAGGTACTCAAAATTGCCTACCTTTAACTATCTTGGTGTTTTGGAGTAACGGTTGTTTTGGAGTCAGGGCTAATTTGTTCTCGGCCCTTTGTTCTCATCAAGCCTGCGCATTCCTTCCATCAGAAGCTTCATGAAAAAGCCGATTTCAGGAGTATCGAAATCATCCTGGGATATTCCCGGGGTGAAACGAAATCGGCCGGACTCCTCTTTGAGTATTTCGTAAAACGCCATATCTCCCACATGGGTATGGTATTTCGCCTTGATGAGAGCACCCTGTCTGAAGGAGAATCGTGCTGTTCCCTTGGTGAGGTTGTTGATAGTCAGGATTCCTGTTTTATGGTTCATGTTGAGGGTCTGGAAGAGCGCTTCTGCAGGGATCTCTTTGAGGTCACCGACAATTCCCGAACTGAGGTCCTGGGCGCGGATAGCATTCGACTTGTTCAGTCGCTCCGCCATGATTCTTGAAAAGTACAGCTGAATATCCGGATAGATATCGAGGATTTTGTGAAAATTTGGCTGATCGATGTCCAGAATGGTTGCCTCGTTTTTCACCTGTATTGTTGCAGTTACGGCGTCATTACATATGAGGCTCATTTCACCGAAGACCTCACCTTTGTCCAGCACGGAGATGATAATTCCGGCGTCGTTGAGCACATTGACACTGCCTGATGCGATGATGAAGAGTTTTCCTCCCGGGTCTCCTTTACGGATGACGATATCCCCAGGTTTATATTTTTTGAGATTAAAGAAGCCGACAACTCTGTCGAGGTTCTTTTCTTCAATATTTTTAAAAAATGGAAAGGTTGAGAGAAGGTGCATCATAGATCCGATTTCATCGGATAGAGTATTTTCTTCCTGGCCGTAGAGTGATTTATCTTTTTTGTATTCAAGTCGAATGGAACCTGTACAGCCGGAGCAAGCCAGCATGCAGACCGGAATCTTATCACTTCTCTCATAGTTGATTATGAGTTTGCTCAGGTCTCCATCGAGGATTCTGCAGTTTCTCTTCCCCGGCGGGTGGGTAATAATGGTGGTGGTGATAACACTGTTGTTGGTGGCATTCTTAAGTGGAATTGCTATTCCCGAGAGTTCAAAGGTGTCGTTATATTTATAGAGCGGACAGCTGTTGTTTTCAGTGATGGTGAAGATTATTTTAGGAAATCCCATTGTTTTGCCTTTTGGGGAATCGATAGTTGATTTTCTGTATATTTACAAACAGAGATTCAATTGTATTGTTGCAAGTACAGCATATCGTAACAGTCAATGGCGTGTCAAATTTGTACGACCGGTTCAGCTGATGATCTATCTTGACTAAAGCCGTACGATAACTGTTGACTTTATAGAAATCTTGCATTATAAATTGCTCTCTTTATTTTATTAACTACTAATGTTCCGCCTCGAAATTGCTTCCAGGATGCTCTGAGGGCGGGCATTGATGATACAAGATATCTAACTATACGAATAGACAAGATAATAACAGGAGGAGTATTTTCGTGGCAAATCATAAATCCGCAGAAAAAAGAAATCGTCAGGCTCAGGCTGCCCGTTTACGCAACAAAATGAACAAGAAGAGAATGAAGACTGCAATTCGTAAACTTGATGAAGCCGTAACTGCTGGTTCCGCGGATGAAGCCAAGGTCGCTCTTCACGCTGCAACCATTGTTATTGCCAAGACTGCAAGCAAGGGAACCATTCACAAGAAAAATGCATCCCGCAAAATTTCACGTCTTGCAAAACGTGTTAATGCGATGACTACTGCCGCATAATCCCTCGATTATCCCAGGTAGGTTGGAGCTTTTTCAACTGCAGGAAATATAAAGGCCATGGAACGCAATGTTCTATGGCCTTTTTTCTTTTACACTTTTCGTCGTAACGAGAGATAATCATCTCTCGCATTTCTTTTGCCTTATTGAGGCGCTTTATCTGCTAAGATACTGGACAAAACAGGCAAACAGCTGGTATGTTGCATCTTTTGTGACCAATTGTCAGGTGGATGAGATGAACGATGTAAGCCTTTCCGAGAAGATATGCCAAAAGTAAAATATTCCCCCGCTAGAGAGAAATTTGCCGAAGACAGAGCGGTTTCAAAATTGATCCCGATATGTACAGAGATTATCGCGGATCTTGATACCCCGCTTACGCTGTTTGCGAAAATTGCAGATGAAGGTGACCATGTCTTTTTATTTGAGAGTATGGAGGGGGGTGAAAAATGGGGGCGATATTCCTTTATTGGCTACGACCCTTTGGTGACGTTTTCTTCTCTTGGAGACCGGGTCACTGTTGCTGAGGCCAGAACAGGACTTGAAAATTCCACGACCTTTACCTCCGATCCGCTGGTTGCTCTAAAGGATATGATTGAGGGTTTTAATGCCGCTGAGTACGATTTTCTGCCTAAATTCTGCGGAGGTGCGGTTGGCTCTCTTGGCTATGATATGGTCCGCTTCATGGAAAATCTCCCTGATCATCGGGCGGCCTCGGATCTTCCTGATTCGGCGTTTATGATTCCCCGTATTGTTCTGGTGCATGATAGTTTTAAACAGACGGTCACCGTTGTCTGCTGGGTGCAGACGGACAATGACGATACAAGCGAAACCCTCTATGAGCAGGCCATCGAGGGTATTTCACATGTCATTGAAAAAATAAAAAAGCCCGTTGACAGCAAGCTGTTTGAAGAGGGCGGCAAAGGCCTTGATACACCCCACACCTTCACTTCAAATATGGATAAGGCTCAATTTGGCGAGATGGTCGAAACTGCCAAAGAGTACATCAGGGCAGGCGATATCATTCAGGTGGTTTTATCCCAAAGGTTTCATACTACAACGGAGCTTTCACCACTGGTTTTGTACCGGGCGTTGAGACATATCAATCCAAGTCCATACCTGTTTTACCTGCAACATGGTGATCTTGTTCAGATAGGCTCTTCCCCTGAAATACTTGTTCGAAAAGAAGGGCGGAACATTGAACTCAGGCCTATTGCCGGAACGCGCAAAAGAGGTAGAACCGCAGAAGAAGATCTTGCCCTTGAAAAAGAACTGCTGGCAGATCCCAAGGAACGGGCCGAACATATGATGCTGGTTGACCTCGGGCGCAATGACGTCGGCCGGGTGGCAAAGGGGGGCTATGTAAGGGTTGAAGACTTACTCGTTATCGAGAGATATAGCCATGTCATGCATATTGTTTCTGGCGTTCACGGGGTCATTGATGATGGCAAGGACCAGTTTGATGTTATGTCCGCATGTTTTCCAGCCGGAACGGTAAGTGGTGCGCCCAAGATCAGGGCCATGGAGATCATTGATGAACTCGAACCGGAGAAACGGGGGGCATATGCCGGCTCTGTAGGGTATTTTGGTTTCTCGGGTAATATGGATTTTTGTATTACAATCAGGACATTCGTGATGAAAGGAAAGGATCTCTGGATTCAGGCTGGTGCAGGCATTGTTGCAGACTCCGATCCGGTAAGCGAGTTTGAAGAGACCGTGAATAAGTCACTTGGTTTGCGTCGTGCAGTTGAACTTGCAGAGAAGGGTTTTTAGAGATGATTGTTATTATAGATAATTACGATTCTTTTACGTATAACATTGTACAGACCATTGCCTCCAATGCCCGCGAGGAAAACCGGGTTGAAGATATCAGGGTATATCGAAACGACAAGATAACTATTGCCGAAATAGAGGCCCAGAAACCTGATCGGTTAATGATTTCTCCTGGCCCCAAGTCTCCCAAGGAGGCTGGAATATCTGTTGAAGCGATACAATACTTTGCCGGAAAGGTTCCAATACTCGGTGTTTGTTTAGGACACCAGTCCATTGGTGAGTGCTTCGGAGGTTCTGTTGTCCGGGCACGGCGCCTTATGCATGGTAAAACAAGCCCAATGAACCATGATGGCAAGGGTGTTTTCACCGGCTTACCCAAACCGTTTGACGGAATGCGTTACCACTCCCTCATTGTTGAAGAAACCGATTTACCGGCTTGTCTTGAGATTACCTGCAGAACCGATGAGGGGGAGTTAATGGGCCTTCGTCACAGGGAACTCTCCATTGAAGGTGTTCAGTTTCATCCAGAGTCAATCTTGACCCCGGCAGGGATTACTCTCCTGAAAAATTTTATGAGTGATGGGTATCCGGAAATGCTGAGAGGGTAGGGGCTACCGTCTCCATTATTGTAAAAAAAATACAGAACAAGGCGTATGACATATATGAATATCAAACAGGCCATAGGCGAGGTAATTACTGGAAAAGACCTGACTGAGACCCAGATGGTTTCAGTTATGAATGAGATCATGTCCGGTGCTGCAACGGAAGCTCAGATAGGCAGTTTTATCACCGCTCTTCGGATGAAAGGCGAGACCATTGATGAAATCGTCGGTGCAGTGCGGGTTATGCGGGAAAAAGCCACCTTTGTCGATACCGGCGTCGATACAAAGAGCGGTGAAGTGCTCATGGACATCGTTGGTACAGGTGGGGATGGTTCCGGGACGTTTAACGTCTCTACAACCACGGCTTTTGTTGTGGCAGGTGCGGGGGTGACTGTGGCCAAACATGGCAACCGAGCTGTCTCTTCCAGTTGCGGAAGCGCCGATGTCCTTGAGGCATTGGGCGTTGATCTCAGCCTTGGTGTCGATGCAGTTTCAAAGTGTGTGCGCAGTGTTGGCATAGGCTTTCTCTTTGCCCCGATGCTTCATGGTGCAATGAAATATGCCATAGGTCCACGCAGAGAGATTGGTATCCGCTCCATTTTCAATATTCTTGGACCAATGACAAATCCAGCAGGAGCCAATGTGCAGTTGACAGGGGTTTTTGCCAAAGAACTTACCACAACCCTTGCTGAAGTCCTGGTTCGCCTGGGAATGCGTCATACCCTGGTTGTCTGGGGTGAAGGAAATATGGATGAACTGACGGTGACAGGCACATCATATGTTGCAGAAGGAAGAGACGGTAAGGTGACGAATTACAGCATAGAACCTGAAGATTTCGGACTGGCACGCGCAGGTCTTGCTGATATCAAGGGTGGAGCTACCGCAGAGGAAGCAGCAGAGCAGGTACGGCAGGTTCTCTCAGGACAACCTGGCGCAAAGCTTGATATGGTTCTGCTCAATGCAGGGGCTGCACTTTTTGCCGCCGGAAACGCAAGCAACATCAAAGAGGGTGTGGAACTCGCCCGTACAGTCATTGACTCCGGCGCTGCTTTTGAAAAACTGAATAAGCTGGTTGCCTTCAGTTCACAGCAATAAAGGCTGTTTTGTCTTAGGTAAAGGTATAAAACGTAAAATGGCACAGATATTAGACACAATAGTTGCAACCAAGAAAAAAGAAGTGGCAGCTCTTAAAAGCCGGGGAATTCATCTGCCAAAAGGCTATGAAGGAATTCAGATAAACCCGCCCCGAGGTTTTAGAAATGCACTGCTCAATTATCCAGGGGTTTCTATAATCGCCGAGGTGAAAAAAGCCTCACCTTCAAAAGGTGTTATTTGCGAAAATTTTGACCCAGTTGAAATAGCAAAAAATTATCAAAAAAACGGGGCGCAGGCGGTTTCAGTGCTGACTGATGTCGACTATTTTCAAGGTTCGCTGCTCTACATGATGCAGGTGCGTGAATCCATTGCCCTGCCGGTATTACGAAAAGATTTTATCATAGATGCACTGCAGATACAGGAGGCACATCTGCACGGGGCCGATGCGATTCTTCTCATTGCAGCGATTCTTGAGAGAAATCAGATTCAGGAATATCAGCATCAGGCCGCTGAGCTGGGAATGGATTGCCTGGTGGAAGTTCATGACGAACAAGAGACGGAAAAGGCTTTGGAGGCAGGCAGTCTTCTCATTGGGGTTAATAATCGAAATCTCAAAGATTTTTCGATGGATCTTGAGACAACCTTTCGCCTCAAGAAGATGATACCAGACGAAATCCCCGTCGTCAGCGAATCGGGCCTAAAGACCGAAGACGATTTTAAACGACTCCTCGATGAAGGGATCACTGCAGCCCTTGTCGGAGAGACGCTGATGCGCGCGGGATCGGGCAGTAATCTCCTCCATTCTCTGCGCGGCTAAGTCTATGGAATCAAGGCGAACACGGGTCAAAATCTGCGGCATTACCCGTATTGAAGATGCACTTTTTGCAGCAAACGCCGGTGTCGACGCCCTCGGTTTCATCTTTTATAATAAAAGTCCCCGTTCCATCGGTTTTGACAGAGCAAAAACAATTATTGACAGGCTTCCCCCATTTATCGATAGGGTGGGGGTTGTTGTTAACGCCCCTTTAGCTGATCTTGAAAAGGGCGTTGCAGTCGGTTTAAGCTGTTTACAACTCCATGGTGATGAATCCCCTGAGTATTGCAGGGAGGTAAAAAATGTTTTCCCTGCCTGTACTATTATCAAGGCCTTTCGTGTTGGAGATGAGAGCAGCGCTGCCGATTTTATCCCTTACAACGGTGTTGTGGATGCATTTCTTCTTGATACCTATGTCAAAGGGGCAAAGGGTGGCACGGGTGAGGTCTTTGACTGGGCTATCATAGAAAAGCTGGAGTTGCAGGTCCCTGTTCTTTTGGCGGGCGGTCTTGATCCTGACAATGTCAAGCAGGCGATGGAGTCGACGAACGTCTATGCACTTGATGTCAATTCAGGTGTGGAAGTCTCTCCTGGTGTGAAGGACCATGAGAAAATTGCTCGGCTGATGTCTGCTGTAATGCGTGTAAAGCAAGGGGAGTAGTTTTTATCTGGCGATGATAAAAGCGCCAACATAGCCACTTTCGAGAAGGGCCTTTTCAGCTCTTTCAGCAAGATGAATGTTTTTTCCTGCATATACCTGAACCCTGTAGAGGATGCTGTCCGGCCCGAAATATTTTTGAATCACCGTCGTGTGTCCAGCCTCTGTGAATCTTTCCTGCAATTTTAAAGCATTTATTTTTTGAGCAAACGCACCTATCTGTACATAGAATTCACCCGTCTCCAGATCGGCATAAACGAGATCTGAATCAAGACCGTCTTTTTTCCTCTTCTCTGCAAGAGCCACAACCTGAACGTTGGCTGTTCCATGATTGACAAGACCAATCTTTTTTGCAGCTGTGTAGCTTAAGTCAATAATTCTGCCCCTGACAAAAGGACCTCTGTCGTTGATTCTTACGACGGTCTTTCTACCATTGTCCAGGTTTTTGACCATCACCACGGTATTCATAGGCAGGGTTTTATGGGCCGCTGTCATGCCATGCATATCGTAGATTTCTCCGTTGGAAGTCCGTCTGCCATGAAAGTTTGGACCATACCACGAGGCTTTGCCCTGGGCTTCATATCCGTGAGCTGAGGGAATAGGATAATAGCGTTTGTTCTTTATCACATAAGGGGTTTGGGTGGCTGGACGGGTTACAGCCATTACATCTTCGGGGTATGAATGGGAGAGCAGGCAGACCAAAAAAGTCAAAACACCCAGGCGGGATAAGACCCGGCAATTGTTTGCTGTGATGAATTCAATATCTGGCAAACCTCGCATAATGGTTTATTGCTCTTTGGAGTTTTCGCCAACTGTGCTGATGGCTTTTGAGAGGTTCTCCTGGGCGAGAAACTGCTGAATGCGGGCCTCATAAAACAGACCTGCACTTCCCGTTGTATGGGGTGTGTAAGGACGAAGCCCATGGTCTTTGGCCTGGGACTGGATAGCGTCAAATGGAACCTCTTCATCCTCGGTCATCCAGGACAGTGCGTAATCAAGGCTTGGTCGTAGAACGGTAATTTGGCCATTATCGTCTCTACCAAGTATGATATTTTCCCATCTTCTCGTCAGATATGCTTTGAGCCAGATTCCCTTTGCTCTGGTACCGGTAAGTGTATCGGTCATCGCAATTGGAAGTTCATCTTTTGAGTAGTCAAGATTGTTGGTCAGGAGCTGTTCGATATCGTAGTTTCCCTGGACTGTGAGGGCGGAAAAATCCTCTATTTCATCGGAATCCAGTCGTAAAAATTGTCTTCCCCGGTCATCAAAGCTCCACTGTGCATGGCATGCCTGGCAGGAAATATTTTCAGATGTCGAAAAGTGCGCGGGATGCTGAAGGGTCGGGAGCGGGTGTTCGGTCGCTGATTTTGTTATCAGCACAAAGCCGATATCCTTTTTCACTACATTTTCTGGTCGTTGTTTTTCTAACTCTGTTTCGTCATGGCATCCCTTACAGGATGGTTTTTCACCTTGAAGCATCAGCTCATCTGCCAGATGACAATCAATACATGAAAGTCCTTTCTGCTGGTGGATGTCTGCGCTGAGCTGGTGGTATTCAATACCGTACGGTCTGAAATAATCGTTTTTAGTGGTATAGGGCGTTCTATACTCGGCGTTAAAATCATGCTCGAAACGGCCGTAATAGTCAAACCCAACATAGTTTCCATAGTGGCAGGAGAGACACTGTTCATCTTTTGGCGCACTGAAGGCATGACTGGTCATGGCAGATTCGTAAAAGGGGAGGTGGCAGGCAGCACATCCCTGTCCGTGCCCCGTTGAGGGGTAAGATTCACCAGAGTCGTAAAGATGACACTTAAAACAACGCAGTCGTAAGAGGTTGTCTGCAAGCTCCAGCTCGTTTTCCGGTTCTGGCCTGACAGGAGTATCTACAAAAGAGTTCAGCTCTGTCGTGGCGCCAAACGCTTTGCGAAACATATTGGTACTCTTATTGAGTGTATAGTGGAGTGAATCTTTTGTCTTCTCTACAATTTGCTGGTGGCAGGGAAGGCAAGCTCCTGCCATATGATCAGGATGGGCCGGGCGAGAAACCAGTCCAACATGGGCTTTTTCTTTATCCGCAACACCCTCAACGCCCTGGTGGCAGGTAGTACATTCAAAGCTGTGATTGGCGTCTAATTCCATTTTATGACAGGAGATACATTTGCCAAATTCCTTGTCGACGGATTCGCTGGTGTTACATCCAGAGAGTGCCGTGAGTATGAATAATGTGATAAAGACGCGAACCATTGTAATGATGGGCTGTACCTCAAGTTAATATTTGATATTCTGAAGGTTACTATACTATCTTGGTACTTTGGTAGGAAAAATTTTGATTTTTGTGGTTTTCATATATTTCATTATTGTTGAACTTTCAATAATTACCTGATATATACGCCTACTGTAAATTTGCATTGCATTTTCTCATTTAGAGCAAATCATTACGCCAGCATAGCTCAGTTGGTAGAGCGGCGCTCTCGTAAAGCGCAGGCCAGCAGTTCGATCCTGCTTGCTGGCTCCAATAACAACGGCTACTTAGGGGTATTTCCCTGGGTGGCCGTTTTGCTTTTCAAGGTGGGGTAGTTTCGTCCTAAACACCAACATCACTCTCAGTCAGAGCAGAGTCCATGTCTATTGGTGTTTATCGGAACTTCCACCTTAGGTGCTTATTTGTGGGAGTCATTTCAGATAAGTGGTATGGTGAAAAAGTTGTCGTTATACCTGTACCATATTGATATGCTGTCAAGAATAGTGTTGTTTACAGCGAAGATGTGACCTGTTGGATATAGAAGAGTATTGCAAAAAAAATGAGACATTCTTGTAATGATTGTACAACATAATTCTCGAACAACACCTCCCACGCATCTCGTTAGATCTGCGCACCCAGGGAGGTTACTTTTTTTAGGGGAGTTGTAATGCAGTTCACAAAGCCTGCAATGACGTTTGATGAACAGGTTGAATTGCTTGAGTCCCGTGGCATGGTGATTGGTGACATAGACAGGGCAAAGCATTATCTCTCCCATTTGAATTACTATCGTCTGGCTGCATATTTGCCTCCCTTCGAAGAAACACACTCTCCTCATAAATTTAAGACAGATACCCGTTTCGATACAGTTCTTGAGCATTACATTTTCGACCGTGAACTACGCCTTCTGGTTATGGATGCCTTAGAAAGAATCGAAGTACAGCGAGCGGCCAGAGAAGTTATGACAGAGGAAGAACTTGAGATTTTTGATCTGTTAAAAGAGGATACGCTCACGAAAAAGGAAAAACAAAGCGTTAAGCTTGCTGCTCTATGTTTACTCAAGAAGTTGAAGTATGCAAAAGACACCGTGCTTATTCAAGCATGGCATAAGGAATTACAAAGTCAGGAGCGAGTGAGGCGGGAGATCCAGCTTGTTCTCGGTGACACTCTTCCAGATTCATATAATCTTGATCTGTTTAGTCAGAAAATGGATGTTGTCTTTCAGCATTTGTATAACCAGGCAGAGCAGGGGATGGTTGTACCAGCCTATGCTTCTTGAACATTCCCGGTTGTTTTCAGGAGGGCATATTGTCAGTGGGTAAAATAACCTTGGTTGCAATCATATGGGGCCTGGTATTGCTCGGTCCACCGCAACTTGAGGCTGGAGAAACGATGCCAGAATCAGGTTGTACCGAATATGCACGGCAATGGATCAATCAGATAGAACAGCTACCAAAAGCTGATATCCTCATACGAAACGTTCATTCAGATTGTCAGTTCGCTGCAAAATGGATCAAGACGAATTCTAACAGTAGCAGTGCTGCAAGCTGGAATCGTACGTGTACTGATCTGGTTCTGATCTGGACCCACAAAAAATGTATTTATTACAGAGATTATATTGATCCCAGGACCTATGAACCCTGCAAGGAATGGACTCGAGTGATGTATCAGCACTGTACCGATCAGGACGTGCCCTTTTTTAATGTAAGTGGAGGAGAGTGAGATAGGATCTTCTTCAAAGAAGGGGGAATGTCCTTAGCCTGACGCTAGTAAAATCCGATTTCCATTGACGCCGCGTCAAATTTCTGGGAAAACTGCTTGTGTCTATCTTATGGGGTGGAGTGCATAACATTGAGTTTAAAACGAGAACCTAATAATAGTTAATGAGAGGTTGAAATGTCGCAAATCTGGAGTCTGATGGCAAAGAAAAGTCTGCTGATTACAGCAGCAGGTGCCATGCTTTTTTTATCCGGTTGTGCAGGGTCGACGCAGTTCGGTGCCGCTAAAATCAGCAGTGATCCTGAAGGTGCCGAAGTTGTAAACCTGAGAGACAACAGTCATCTGGGAACAACCCCCGTGAATGTATCGTTTGCAGGAGATGCAGGAACTTCGGAGTTTATGACCATACAACTGCGAAAACAGGGCTACATTGATAAGATCACTACCTTCTGGGTGAATAAAAGACACAAGACAGCCCTCGAAGCTGACGATAATGCGATTGATATAAGTGTCACTTTGGAAAAAACAGGAAACAATTAATGGAGATGTGGCATATGAAAACAGGCATTATGACAAAATTCGGGTTGTTGATAGCATTGCTGGGGTTGATTAGTCTCAATGGCTGCGCGTCAAACCAAAATATTAACCTGAACGTACACACTGAACCCGAAGGCGCGCATATTATATACCGTCTGGATAACAATCGCTGGACATACCTTGGTGTTACACCTCTGGATACCGTTGAGATTATTCACGAAGATGATCTCAGAGATAACCATACCTTCAGCATGAAAGCTATGCGCTGCGGCTATTTGGACCAGGGCAAGGAATGGACGGGCGATGAACTGCTCGAAGAAAATGATAACAAAGGTATGATTTTCTGGACTCCCCGGCTCATTAAAAATACTGAATAACAGCGAAACGACAAATGACAAAAACAAACATTATAAATACACTTCTCTGTTGTGTGTTAGCGACTTCTCTGCTCTCCGGTTGTGGTAAAAAATCTGTCAGTTCCGATGAAATATCACAGAGCCGAAAGCCGGAAGGACGTCTCATAGGAGATGGAGCCAGTCAATCGATTGAAGAAACTGATGGCAATTTTGGTATGGGTGAACTGGAATCTCTTGATAGAACCGGTACCCCTCTCAGTGCTGATAACATGAGCGAAGAACACAAACGCAAGTACGGCAGGTCGACTGGTCCGCTGATGCCGATCTATTTCGCTTTTGACAGTTCTTCAATCAACAGTACCCAGTTCGATAACCTCGGCAGCAACGGTCGTTATCTTCTGGAGAAAAAATCTCCCCGTCTGGTGATTGAGGGGAATTGCGATCAACGCGGCACCGCCGATTATAACCTGGCGCTTGGCGAACTCCGGGCGATCAGTGTGAAAAAATACCTGGCAAATCTTGGCGTTGATCCTGCTCAAATGACGACAACCAGCTATGGTTCACAACGGCCGCTCTTTCTGGGCAGTGATGAAGAATCCATGGCGGGTAATCGCAGAGTCGATCTGATACTGCCGTAAGGTGGTACCTGAGGTGATGTAGAGCAGACGAGTTGTGCGACTACAAGGAGCATCTCGTCTGTTTTTTTGGTACCCTAAATTTTGCTGGTCCCATAGTAGCTCAAATGGACTCAAGGTTCTCTTGTCACCCAGGGCTCTACTCTATTGTTTTGCAGGAGTTACGAACAGGTTGTTAACAAGTTTTCAACAGGGTTATCAACAGGGTTATGAACACACGGTTTTCTGTTTGAATTCCTCAAATGATGTTTTGCTATTCTGCGTTGACCATTTGGTTAACCTACCATTACGGTGGTTTGCTATGGGTTGAAGGCAACTAAATATCTGACAAAAAGGAGGGGTAACCCACCTCGTTTTTTGCCTATTTCACCCGATATTCATCATTGGGTCTATCCTGCAGAAAGATGTGATCATATGTATGGGGATCTGCTGCATCGTACCACTCTAATCCTTGCTTTACGCATGCAGGACAAGCCTTACGAGGAATATGAACGCAGAGAATACGTCTGCTGTGATCAGCTGTGCTGTCTATTCGCAGGGCTCCGGCGCAGTCATCACATATGCGAACGACCTCAAGTTGGGATTCTGAAATATTGTCGGTATCATAGTATATTTGACGATTTCGCGTTTCGCAATTGGGCTTGCTGCGTACGGTTTTCTTGAATTCGTCACGTTTTTTCCATAAATTCACCGCATCCTCACAGGCTTTTTGGATTTCACGCGATAAATGTTTCGGTTGTTGCAGGAATCTGGGGTTATAATCAGGTTCCTGTAACTTACTGTAATCAATACCCGCCATTGCCATGATTATTCCGGCATTAACATACGGTAAAGCACCTTCTATCGAATACCCGCCTTCAAGAACTGCGATATCTGCTTTGAGCATTTCTGTCAGTTTCGCATAGCCCCTGGCTGAAAAATTCATATTGGTGATCGGGTCGGAGTAGTGGTTGTCCTGACCGGCTGAGTTAATGATCAAATCCGGTTTGAAGTCATCGAGGATTGGTAGAACGGCATGTTCAATAGTGTACAGAAAACCTTCATCACAGGTTTCTGGTGGCAGAGGAATATTAATGGTTGAGCCGACTGCATTGGGGCCTCCGAATTCCTTGAGAAAACCACTGCCGGGATAGAGTGTACGACCATCCTGGTGGATCGAAATAAACAGGGTATCCGGATCATGCCAGTACACATCCTGGGTTCCATCACCGTGATGACAATCGGTATCTACAATGGCTACCCGATCTACATTATAGTGTTTTCTGAGATACTCGATCATAATTGCTTCGATATTGATATTGCAGAAACCGCGGGCTCCATGGACTACACGGTTGGCGTGATGGCCCGGTGGACGCACTAAAGCAAAACCTCGTTCAATGACGCCATCCATCACTGCTTTGCCTATGGTTTTGGCACCACCTGCGCTGATGAAATGAGACTCTGTGCATACTGATTCAGGGTCTGGTGCACAGAAATGCGTCCGTTGAATATCTTCAACAGTGACGATATCAGGTTTTAATTCGACAATACCCTCTATATCCATCAGACCTTCTTCGAGCACCTGGTCCTGAGTATAGAGAAGACGTTCTTCTCTTTCGGGATGGGTTGGAGATATCGCCCAGTCGAAGGCAGGAAAGAAGACAAGGCCTGTGGTGTTTTTGGCTCGTAACATTATACTATGGCCTCCTTTCTGATGGAGTTGGGCAATAAACCTGGCTTGACCTGGGCCCGTACACGAATATTTTTTCCCTGTGTATGGAAGCCACGAATCATGTTGAACTGTGACTCTTCGATGATTTCCATCTCCAGATATTCGGGAATTGCCCCACGGCGTAGCGCTTTTGCACGCACCAGATCAAAAGCAATCTGTCGAACATCTTCGAGGGTGATATCCTCTGTAATCTTTTGCTCAAATTTTTCGCCCTGGGCCGTTATTATTTTTTGTGAAGTGTCGGCATACACAGTCACTTCACAGGTGACCCGTGAAAGAGCGCAGCCAATAGCATTAGCTACGTTCCAATGTGGAACGGTTTCTACTTTTCCGGTGAAGTGTGGTGCCAGTCTCTCTGCAAACTGACTAGCAGGGCCACCAAGAACCAATATATGATCCGGCTTTATTTGCAGGTTTTCAAACATTTCATGTACGGTGTATACAGGACGGCTGTTTAAAAAGTTGACCATTTTTCCTGCTGCTCCGAGAATCTCATGACAGGCTAAGTCAATTATGGATTCAGAAATCTCTTCAATTGACACGTTCATTTCAGCAGCGAGCAACGACAGCCCATTTTTTGCGAGTTGAACGTCACCATCTTCGGTGAGGCCAAGAACACACAACGCATCTGTCGGGGTTGAAACAGGGCCTCCGTAGGCCATTGCGACCCCGATGCGGTCAGGTCCAATAGTGAGTTTGCCATTTTGAATGCGGACGACACTGTCACCACCGATCCCGATTGATCTGGTCATCAACGCCCTGATCAGTGTCTTATATGAGCCAATTTCTATTCCTTCTGTTGCAATGACAGGAACCCCATTCAAAATAAGAGCCATATCGGTTGTAGTACCGCCAATATCGAGGACAAGACAGGTTTTGTCTTTTGGCGCTGAGTTAATGGCTCCCATGACGCTTGCAGATGGACCACTCAGGATGGTCTGGGCCGGGTAATCAAGGGATGATGAAAAATTCATACTGCCACCATCCGGCTTCAAAACCCGGATTGGCAGAGAAAGGCCCTGTTTTTCAAGAGACAACTGCACCGCATCAAAAAATGTGCAATGAATGGGGTACACTGCGGCGTTAAGGTAGGTCGTCGTGATGCGACGGGGGAAATTGAGTGTTCCGGAAAGGACATGTCCCATGAAAATATGCTTCACATACGGTGAGAGAAGCTCTGCTATCTGCATCTCGTGGGCCGGGTTACGGACCGAGAATTTTGAAACTATGGCTGCACAGGAAATACCTTGGTCCTTGAGTTGCCTTCCGATATCGACAATCTGGTTTTTGTCGATGCTGGTAATTTCGCGACCGCTATGATCAAGTACTCCCTGGACCACATGATAATGGGCTCCAATACGAAAGTATTCAGGATCGATTCCCGGCCCTGCAGAGACAAGAACTGCAACAGGGGGTAATTTTTTCTGAACAACGAGATTTGTGGCAAGGGTTGTGCTGAGAACAAGACGCTCGATTTCGGCGATGGCCTGATTTTCCGTCAGCCGCTCAAGAGCCTTGATAATTGTGGATAAAAGTTGATCCGGATCAGTGGGGACTTTGACACTGTGTATCAAGCCTTCTTTGCCAATAAGCACTGCATCTGTATGGGTACCGCCTACGTCCAGTCCGATAATCATGAGCCAATCCAGCGGTTAGGGGAAATAGCATCTTGATCGCAACCGGTCAGAACTGACTCAAGCGAAAGACTGGCCAGCGGAAGACACTACAAGATATATAGCGATTGTAAGTAAAATACCCTAGCCTTAACAAAATGTCTATCACTGGTTACTGTCCACCTCTTTCTGATAAAAGCATAGACAATTATTTCTCATTTCAGTTTCTTGGGATGCTTTCCTTTTTGCCGGTTAAATGATTTTACCAACATTTTGTTCTGTAGCGAGTGAGAAACCCGGACAACGTGAAAAATATTCTTTTTAGGAATATCCTCCTTGGTTTTTGTAGGTTTCTTATCGTAAAAAAATCAAGAAGAGGAAATGACCTCATCTCTTGAGTCAATTGTTACAAGACCAGCCAAAAGGAAGTATACTGCACTACTCTTTCCCGGTTATTCAGATATGATCTTTAAAAGGTGTATTACACGGAGGCGTTGACCTTTGTATAGTTGAGATACTTTATCAAGGCGGATAGTACATGTATTGCAGAACAGTTTATTGCTTATCTCATTTTTTTGGGAGCAGGGCGTTTAAGGTCTGAGAGGTAATGCTCAAAACAACTTTTTATGAAAACAGCTGACAAACTCAAAATTCTGGCAGATGCAGCCAAATATGACGCATCCTGCTCCTCGAGCGGGAGCAGTCGGAAAGCTGCACCCGATGGTATCGGTAACGCTGCGACAAGTGGTATCTGTCATAGTTGGGCGGCCGATGGTAGATGTGTCTCCCTGCTCAAAATACTGATGTCCAACGAATGTCTTTACGATTGCAGCTATTGCCTCAATCGCAGGTCAAACACGGTTCAGCGTGCAACTTTTACACCGGAAGAGGTTGCTGATCTTACTATTAATTTTTATCTGCGCAACTATATTGAAGGGCTGTTTTTGAGTTCTGCTGTGTATGCCTCTCCGGATAAGACCATGGCGGATATGGTTGACGTATGCAGGCTGCTCCGCAATAAACATAAATTCAACGGTTATATTCATCTCAAGGTTATTCCAGGGGCAGCAAAAGAACTGGTCCAGCAGGCGGGTTTTCTTGCCGACCGGATGAGCGTCAATATAGAGTTACCTTCAGAGGCCTCATTACAACGCCTTGCCCCGCAAAAGTCACGGCAGGGGATATTGACTCCCATGAAGCAGATTGGTGAGGATTTTACAGGCTTCCAACTTGAACGGAAAAAAAGTCGAAATGCCCCTAATTTTTGCCCTGGCGGACAGACCACTCAGATGATAATCGGTGCCTCGGCGGAAAGTGATTTACAGATCCTCAACCTGACGGAAAAGCTCTATAGCAAGATGAGTTTGAAAAGAGTTTATTACTCCGCCTATATTGCAGTAAATGATGAACCTCTGCTTCCGGCACTGCTGACAGCACCTCCGCTTATACGGGAGCATCGTCTTTACCAGGCGGACTGGTTGCTCAGGTTCTATAAATATCAGTCCCATGAAATTCTTTCACCAGCATTCCCCAATCTTGACGAACGACTCGATCCAAAGGCAGCCTGGGCCTTACGCAATTTTGACTTTTTCCCCATTGATATAAACAAGGCCAGTTATGAAGAGTTGTTGCGTATTCCAGGGGTTGGAGTGACCTCGGCAAGGCGTATTGTTACGACCCGGAGGATTGCTGCCATTCGGGAACAGGATTTAAAGAAAATTGGTCTGGTGCTGAAACGAGCCAGATTCTTTATGACCATTAACGGTAAATATCTGGGTGACAGGTCTTTGTCGCACCATCATTTAGTGAGTGCAATGTGCAAGGTGGAGCCGCCTGTGGCGAAAAAACTTCTGCATGGCGGGCGCCAGCTCAGGCTCTTTTGACATGGATTCGATAATCTATCTCCATGACGGCTCCTTTGAAGGCTTAATGCACGCTGTTGCAGCAGCTGTGAAATCGAAAGAGGACGTTCAGGGCATTTATGCTGAAAAAGAATTTTCACCACGAATTTTTGATACATGTATTCAAATTAAAACAGACAGTCAACAATCCCTGCGGCTCTTT
Organism: Desulforhopalus sp. IMCC35007; assembly: GCF_005116575.1. Classification (GTDB taxonomy): domain Bacteria; phylum Desulfobacterota; class Desulfobulbia; order Desulfobulbales; family Desulfocapsaceae; genus Desulforhopalus_A. The sequence continues at coordinate 22,145 of NZ_SWCN01000005.1, forward strand.
GAATATCTGAAAAAACTAAAGGGCAATGCTGCTCGTTTTGCCATTAATGGTTTTTTAAGTGAAGATCTTCAGGTAGGGATTCATCTTTACTGGCTGGTCAGACAGTGCCTTGTCTATGGTGCTAAGGCGACACAGTTGTACACCCATGATTCGATCCGTCATCTTGATAAACTCTCACAGAAGGTGGGTTCTGAGGCGCATAGGTTTACGGGCCTTATACGGTTTCGCATACTTGAAGACGGTCTGCAATATGGACCTTTTGAGCCGGATTGTAATGTGATCGGTTACTGTGCCCAGCATTTTAGAGAGCGGTTGAAAAATCAAAGCTGGATACTGCATGATATCAGGCGAAACCATGCCCTTTACTGGGACCGTGATTCTCTGCAGTCTATTGATATCGACGAGAGTTTTACCAGCCATGTGCGGCAGTATGGAGAGATCCCAGAATCCAGCCTTAGTGAGGCAGAACGATATTACCAGAAACTGTGGAAATCCTTTCATGCAGCCATTGCCAATCAGGAGAGAAAAAACCTGAATTTGCAGCGCCAGTTTTTGCCACAGCGATACTGGAAGTATCTGGTTGAGATGCGGTAAAATACTTCGAAAAACCCGTTGTTCAGCTCAAGGTATCTTGGATGTTGTGTTGGCGGAGTCTAATCTCATGTATTTGTTCAAACAAATGACGGTATAGGCAACTCTACCTTACTCTGCCATTTCTTAGCCTCTGGGATTTCTCTTTGAAGTGGCTGGGGGGCCTCAAATTTTAACAATGACAATTCTTGCAGAAATTGACCAGAGACGAACCATTTTTTTTGGGGATACGTTCTTGCAGCTGTTGTGGGCCATTAGCCATAAAAAAACCTCCTGTGAGGTTCTATCCGACAGGAGGTTTAAATACTGAACACTTTTACCATGTTAAACATTTTGTATTCAGTTGGCTGTTTTTATCGGTGATGACTTGCGCCTTAGTGGAAGACCCTTTGGCATTTGTTCAGTCTTTCCCTGGCATCCAGATCTTCAATCCATGAACTGTTTTTGTTCCGGGTGATGATAACACAGACTCTTGCAGATTTACTGCAGCTGATTTTTGGTTTTCTGATCGCTGGTTGTTCCTGATTCAGCGACGGTAATGTTGCCTGTTTCCTGGAATCACTCAATTCCTCACTCATATCTCTTCTCTCGCCCCATTTAAGAAATAATAAAAACCGATCCCTTAGTATATGGAAAGCCTATGAAAGAGTAAATGGGTATTAGTACCTATGTCGACGGGGTATAACTGCCCGAATAAGAAATATATTAAATAATATTAGTAAGATATGGATGTAAGTAAAGGTTTGATAAAAAACAACAATAGTGCAATTAATTTTTAAAAAAATAACAACGCCATCATTTATCAAATCGATAACAAAATGATGGAGTTGTGGTTATCAATAATTTTTTTCAAGACCGGCAAAATCAAAATTTTTGGCAAGATCCTGGAGTCGGTCGGCTGACTGAATGGACCGACCCTCGAAAGTAACGGATGTTTTGTCACCGATTTGGAAGCTTAATGTTCCTGTTTGGTCAGTACTATTATACATTTCGGTTCCTGTATATCCCTGGACTCTTATTTGTCTCGTCTGTCCGACCCCAGCGTCTTGACTCAGGCCGGCAAAAATAGAACCTAAGGCGGCAATGCTGGCCATCTTTCCAGTTAACCCTCCAATGGCAATGTTCAGGCTGATATTTGATCCGTCACTGTGACTGTACTCTGCAGTAGCACCTGCAGTTCCGGCAATCGCAGCGCCAGTCCCAACTCCCTGTGCCTGTTTGTTGATCAGCGTATACCCTGCAGGCGGTTCGGGAATGTATTTAAGCAGTTCTGTGGCGGTCAGTTCATTTATTTTAGCAAGAGCATAGTTTATTTCTTCTATGGCCTTTTTGTAATTACCTTCGGATACAAACTTCCTCGCAGTTGCAAGGCTGTCTGAGGCCTCCGTCTGGATATTTTCTGCATGACAGTTCAATGAGAGAGCCAAGGTCAAAGGTACAGCTAAAAAGAATTTTTTCATAGTGAGTCCGTGGGTTAAAATTTGATGGTAGAAAGCAGGATACACGTTGAATATTGTTTGTTTTCTTTTGTAACTCTAGAGTTTGTCAAGTCATATCATTTTGTAACAACGTAATGAGCCGGCCATAGTAGTCAAGGACCAATCTTCCAGTATCACCGAGGTGGCTTCCAATGGCAACAAAGCCGTGGTCTTTTAAGATAAAGAATGTCTGGTTCTGGCGAGCGAGTTCAAGTGCTGATCGTGCCAGTTCAGGGGTGCCATAATCATAAAAACTCTTGGTTGTGCAGATGTCCAGTTTTGAGGCGTTTTCGTTGAGTAGACTGGAGTGGCCGTGGAGAATTACGTTTATCTCAGGAAAGGCAGTGTAAATTTCATGGTGCAGAAAGCATTCGGAGGAGGGTGGAGCCATACCCTGGCTGATAAAGGTCGTGGTCCTTTTGTCAAACTGAAGAACATGGCAGTAGTTGTCGACGACAAGGTCTTTTTGTGGAATCATGCCGGACTTGGTGACGATAAATGTAGAATCTGAAGTTCTATAGGATTGGTTTCCATAGGCACCATCGGAATGGACGGGTGTCAGGCCGAGCTGTGAGAAAAGATAGGTGATTGTATTCAGCTCAGACAGGCGATGGTCAAATTCAAAGGTTGGTGAATCCTGAAGATGATTGAACTTGATTCCACGATAGGTTTCCATAGCAGGTATCTATAATGTGAGTTGAATGGAAATAAAAAAGGGGTTCAGTATTTAACACTGAACCCCTTTAATATTCTGGTGCCTAGAGCCGGGATCGAACCGGCACGGGCGCTAAGGCCCACGAGATTTTAAGTCTCGGGTGTCTACCAATTCCACCATCCAGGCGACTGGTTGCTTTTACCACATGAATAATATTCTTGTCAATCTTCATCCATGGTGTCGAAAAAATATTTTTAGTACTTTGAAAAATGCCCAGTTATTGTTTTGCCACAAAAATATCCATGTCAAATTGATATAAATGTTCGAGTGACAGGAACCATGTCTCTATAGAGACATCGCATTTTCAGCATACAACTCTACAGGCTGAATTTTGCAGATTGAACAATGTTCAACATATCTCTCACGGCCCTATCGAGTCCCGAAAAAGCGGCCCGGGCTATAATCGAGTGGCCGATGGAAAGTTCTTCAATGGTTTCAAGTGCGGCAATCCGTGCAGTGTTTTGGTAATTAAGACCGTGCCCTGCATTCACCCGAAGACCAAGAGATACGGCGTACTCAGCAGCGTCTTCCAGATGCAGGAATTCCTGGTCACGGTCCTGATCGTTGAGAGCATCGGCATACCTGCCGGTATGCAGTTCGACAAAGGTGGCGCCAATTTCACTGGCAACAGCAATCTGTTCTCTGTCGGGATCGATAAACAGAGAAACAGGAATTGCGCCTTTAGTCATCTTTTCAATGACTTTGGCAATTTTCTTCTTCTGGCTGACAACGTCAAGGCCACCCTCCGTGGTCAGTTCCTGTCTTTTTTCAGGTACCAGGGTGATCAAGTCAGGAGCGACTTCTAGAGCAATTTTAATAATGTCTTTGTTTGCCCCCATTTCAAGATTCATCTTGGTCTTGATGGTCTCTCTCAAGAGATAGATATCTCTGTCCTGAATATGTCTTCGATCTTCCCGGAGGTGAACAACAATACCAGCGGCACCTGCCAGTTCGCAGATTGCTGCTGCCGCAACGGGATCGGGTTCTGTGATACCGCGTGCCTGCCTGATGGTTGCAATATGATCGACATTAATTGCAAGATTAGTCATTGATTTGCCTCTTTTGTTGTTAAGTTTGTCCAGGAGTTCCTGTTCTTTTGAGAGCATGATGACTTCATCCTCTTTTGAACGTTCATGGTCGTAGCCCTGAAGGTGGAGCATTCCATGAATAACAAGCCAGGATAAACGTTTTTGAAAGGTCTGCCCATATTGCTTGGCCTCTGTTGCTGCTGTTTCAAGGGAGATAACTATATCTCCCATTTCTTTTACGGGAAGATCGTCAAGTGACAGATCTGCACCATCTTTGAAAGGAAAAGACAAGACATTTGTTGGTGAATCCCTGTGTCTGTATTGGTGGTTGATTTCTTGGATGTGTTTGTCATCAACAAGAGTAATCCCGACATGGTGATCCAGAAGCCCGCTCTCTTTAAGCAACCAGTTTGATAGTTGTTTCAGCCTGTTGAGCTGCAATGGGTATAGGCTTACTTCACACATTACATTAATTGTTGTCGGCACATTGACCTCTACTACTGTTTTTCATACGCATTTATTATCTGTTGCACCAGTGGATGGCGGACAACATCCTGCTTTGAGAAGGTGCAAAAGCCAATGCCTTCAATGTTTGAGAGAATTTTTTTGGCCTGAAGCAGGCCGGACTGGGTTTTTACAGGGAGATCGATCTGTGTCGTATCTCCGGTAATTACAGCCCTTGAGTCAAAACCAATACGGGTCAGGAACATTTTCATCTGTTCTTGGGTGGTGTTCTGCGCCTCGTCTAATATAATAAAAGCGTTACTCAAAGTACGGCCTCTCATGAACGCCAGAGGTGCGATTTCGATCACTTCCTGCTCAATCAGGTCTGCTGCTTTTTCCGGCCCCAGCAAGTCATTGAGCGCATCGTGCAGGGGACGCAGGTAGGGGTTAACTTTTTGCGCGAGATCTCCTGGAAGAAACCCAAGCTTTTCCCCGGCCTCTACTGCCGGACGAGTAAGAATGATTGAGCGAACCTGTCCCATGGCCAGAGCAGATACCGCCATTGTTACAGCAAGGTAGGTCTTTCCGGTTCCGGCTGGACCAGTACCAAAAACGATGTCATTTTTTCGAATGGAATCTATGTATATTTTCTGATTTTGTGTCTTGGGGGATATCACCCGATTTTGGGTGGTGACATACACCTTATCGAGAAATATTTTACCAAGTTTGGCCTTTGGTGTTGTTTCAAGAACCTTGAGACCAAATACAAAATCAGAGCTGTAAACAGGATAGCCTTTGCCGATAAGCTCATACAGTTGCGAGAGCAGATCAGCAACCAGTTCAACCTCGTGGGGCATCCCGGCTATCCTTACATTAGTTCCTCTTGCACTGATACTGACGCTGGTGCTTTTTTCAAGTGCCTGGAGGTTGCGGTTCAGTTCTCCGTAAAGCACGCAGGCATTGCTATTGTCAGAAAAAGTCAGATCACGATGGATAAGGTTTGAATTCATATGCTAACGGGTTATTTCGACTTTTTTTGCAGTTCTTCATTGATGATAGCCTGGTAGGCCTGGGGGCTTCTCTGCTGAGGGCTTCTACCATTAATGAAAACAGTCGGGGTGCCAGTTACACCGGCTTTGAGGGCATCGGAAATATCCTTTTCAACTTTGGCTAAGATTTCAGGAGACTTTTTGTCTGCATTAAATTTATCCATATCTAATTTCAGATCAGAGGCAACCCTGTCAATTTTTTCTTGAGTAAACTCCTGATCAGCAAAGAGGCGGTCATGAAATTCCCAGAATTTTCCCTGCTCATGTGCAGCTAAGGCGGCATAGGCTGCGGGACGTGCCATTTTGTGGAAATTAAGTGGCATGTTTTTAAGAACAACCTTAACGGTTTTAGGGTTGTTTTTCAGCACCTCATCGATCAGTGGTCCCATCTTACTACAGTATGGACACTGAAAGTCTGTAAAAAGTGTGATGGTGACAGGGGCATCTGCCGGTCCTTGAAATGGCGCACCGCTTGTGTCTATGGTGTGAACAAAGGCCACACTCAAGGTTTGAAATTCTTTTGCACCATTATCTATCAGGTACAGGAATTCACCCTGGGGTGCGATATCAATTGCGCTGACACCTCCACTTACAGGAATGGCCCCCTGAAGCTTGCCTGTATTGTCATAGATTTTAACCTGCGCTTTGTTTGTGAGGATGTAGAGGAGTTTGCCATCAAGGGAATGGACCATATCAAGGGTTTTCTCCCCGACAGGCCATTGATTGACGACTTTCCATTCAACAAGATTATCCTTGCCCTCTTGAGGGGTTGCGGCTTGAGCCTGGGTTGCAATGGCGAGTGAGAGAAGGCATCCTGTAAATATTTTTGAATAGTTCATAGATCTCTTAGCTGATTGATTTATATTAATAATAGACTACATTATGGGCAAAGCAGCACAACAATAGCCACTCTGCCCATTTTTAGCAATACTGACGGAACGATCATGAAACGGCACATTTTGAAATAATTCAACAAAATGAAAAAAATACTGGCGTCCCCAGGAGCAAGATGATATAAGACTTTTTTTTATTACATGGCAGGTCAAGGCTCAATTACGTACTTGACGACTGGGTAGATGTGAATTATCTAGTACCGTCTTGATGGGTGTGGTTGAATTGAATTGCTATCAGAAAGAACATCGTTTTTATAGCGTATGTTCGGTTTTGTAAAATTGAAAATTGGATGCGAGGGTGGCGGAACTGGTAGACGCACCAGACTTAGGATCTGGCGCCTTACGGTGTGGGGGTTCGACTCCCCCCTCTCGCACCATTTTTTTCACCAGCCATAAACCTCACCTGCAATTAATCTCCACTCTAGTTATTGTTCTATTCCATGTTTTTCCTGCACTTCCTTTTTAAAAGAGGAAATCTGTTTTATTGAGTGGGGCAGGTGGATAATATAATTTTAATAAAAGGAAGGTACATCGATGGATGTAAAAGTCGAAGAGATCTCTGCGCTTACAAGAAAAATCACGGTTACAATCCCTTCTGAGACTGTTCAGCCAATGCTGGATAAGGCTTATGACAAGTTAAAGAAAGAAGTGAAAATCAAGGGGTTTCGCCGTGGTAAGGTGCCCCGTAATGTTATAGTTAAACATTATAAAGGGCAGGTAGAAGGTGAGAGCAGTGAAACCCTGGTTCAGGAAAACTATTTTACCGCTGTAGAAAAAGAGGGTATCGACCCAATTGTACATCCTGATATTAAAGATGTGAAGTACAACGAAGATGGTTCTTTTACCTTTGTTGCCGAAGTTGATATTCGTCCGGAGTTTGAACTGGGAGAGTATAAAGGCGTTGAAGTTGTAAAAGAAGAAGTTCTCGTGACGGATGAAGAAGTTCAGCTTGAGCTGGAGGCGCTGCGAAAGTCAAACGCTCCTTTGCAGGAGGTTACCGACCGTCCCGTTCAGAGTGAAGATGTGGTCGTCGTTGATTTTCAGGGATACCATGAAGGGACCGCACTGCCACAGGTGAAAAATGATGATTATTCAGTCGATGTCGGCTCCGGCAATATGGGTGCTGATTTCGAAGAAAAATTGATTGGTATGAAGGTTGGTGAAGAGGGAAGTCACGAAGTTGATTTTCCAGAAACCCATCCCAATCCAATTCTGAAGGGTAAAAAAGTTGAATTTCGGATCAGTGTCAAAAAGATTCAAGAGCGCGTTTTAGCAGATTTTGATGATGAGTTTGCAAAGGATGTTGGTGAGGGTGTCGATACCCTCGAAGCCCTTAAGTCTTCGATCAAAGATAAAATCACGGCCCAACGCGAAGAAAGTGCACAGGGTGTGATAACCGATAGAATGATGCAGAAACTACTTGAAAATCATTCGTTTGATGTACCTAAAAGACTCGTGGCTTTTGAGATCGAGCAGATGATCAAACAGACTGAGCAACAGTTTGAGCAGGCAGGTATGAGCCTTGAGGCTGCAGGAATGAGTAAAGAAACTCTTGCCCAGCAGAATGAGCCTGTGGCTGAAAAACGTGTTCGCGGCGATTTTATCCTCAAGAAAATTGCGGAAGTCGAAGAGATCAAGGTTCAGGAAGAAGATATGGAAAGAGGCTTCAAGCGTATTGGTGACACGTACAATATGCCGGTTGCCAAGGTTAAGGAATACTTCCAGAACCGTGATGACCTTCTGCCGTTCATGAACGAGTTGCTCAATGAGAAAATTCTCAAATGGCTCAGGGATCAAGTCGTCTTTGTTGATGCTCCTCCTGCTGCAACCGCTGAAGATACTGCAGAGGTTGCTGTGGAAGCAGAAGAGAAAGAATAGGGCAAAAGCGTCGCCAGACGCCTTGCATATCATCCCATAGGTCTTATAATAGGCAGGTGTGAATTTTAATTTGCATATGCTTGGAAATAGAGAGTTTAATAATAACGACTGCATCTGGTTTAGTACCTTTTGCAGTCGAACCGTTTTAAGGAGAGTGATTCATGAATCTTGTGCCGATGGTGGTTGAACAGAGTCCCCGTGGAGAACGAGCGTATGATATTTATTCACGGCTGTTGAAAGAACGTATTGTTTTTCTTGGCTCAGGGGTAAACGATGATGTTTCAAATGTCATTGTTGCGCAATTACTCTTCCTTGAGGCTGAAAATCCTGAGAAAGACATTACTTTCTATATAAATTCTCCCGGTGGTTCTGTTACCGCTGGAATGGCGATTTATGATACAATGCAATATGTAAAATGTGATATTGCGACTCTTTGTATGGGGCAGGCGGCCTCCATGGGGGCTTTTCTTCTGGCTGCGGGTACAGATGGTAAACGATACTCTTTACCTAACGCTCGGATTATGATACACCAGCCTATGGGGGGATTTCAGGGTCAGGCAACTGACATCGATATTCAGGCAAAAGAAATTCTGCGAATGAAAAGCGATTTGAATAACTTGCTGGCCCACCATACAAAAAATTCCCTTGAAAAGATTTCAGCCGACACAGAACGTGATTATTTTATGAGTGCTGTTGAAGCTCAAGATTACGGTTTAATTGACAAGGTTCTCACTAATCGAGATGAACTTGCTGAGGAAAAATAGATGGATGATGTAAAAGATAACGGACCTGTCTGTAACTGCTCGTTTTGCGGGAAAAGTCAAGACGAAGTAGAGAAGCTGATTGCTGGACCGGATGTGTTTATCTGTGATGAATGCATTGAACTCTGCAATGAGATAGTGCTGGAGAAAGAGGCCGTTGAAGAGGGCGCAGAAGCTGAAGAAGCAAGAGTGACCTTAAAGCCTATGGAGATCAACGCGCACCTCAATGATTATGTTATTGGCCAGGAGTTTGCTAAAAAGGTCCTCTCAGTAGCTGTCCATAATCATTACAAAAGAATCGATGCTCCTGTTGGTGAGGACCAGGTTGAACTCCAGAAATCCAACATAATTCTGATTGGACCGACGGGTTCCGGTAAGACGCTGGTTGCCCAGACTCTTGCCCGTATTTTAAATGTGCCCTTTTGTATGGCCGATGCAACGACTTTGACCGAAGCTGGTTATGTCGGGGAAGATGTGGAAAATATTCTGGTAAGCCTTCTTCAGGCTGCAGAATATGATCTGGAGAAGGCCCAGCGGGGTATCATATACATAGATGAGATTGATAAGATCGCCCGAAAATCTGACAGCCCGTCCCTTACTCGTGATGTGTCCGGGGAAGGTGTTCAGCAGGCCTTGCTCAAAATTATTGAAGGAACTGTTGCTTCCATTCCACCAAAAGGTGGGCGAAAGCATCCCCAACAGGAACTTGTTCAGATAGACACGACCAATATTCTATTTATCGTCGGCGGTGCTTTTGTAGGGCTCGATAAGGTCGTCAGCCGGCGTCAAGGAGCAAAATCCATCGGTTTTGGTGCAAAGGTGACTGGCGATGAAAAGAGGAAGATCGGCGAACTTTTACGCCTTGTGCAGCCGGAAGATCTGCTGAAATTCGGACTGATTCCTGAGTTGGTGGGCCGTTTACCTGTTATTGCCACGATGGAAGAACTGCTCGAAGAAGACTTGGTGCGCATTCTTAAAGAGCCCAGAAACGCCCTGACCAAGCAATATCAGAAACTCTTTGAGTTTGATGGCGTGAACTTAAGGTTTACCGAAGGGGCACTTCTTGCAATTGCTAAAAAGGCACTGAGCAGAAAATCCGGGGCGAGGGGATTGCGATCCGTCATGGAAGCGGCAATGCTGGAGGTGATGTACGATTTGCCCTCGAAGGAAAATGTGCAGGAATGTGTCATTAGCGAACAGGTAATTAATGAAGGTGATTATCCGGTTATCCTTTACCATAATAAAGTAAATGATCAGCTGAAAACCGGTTAGTACGTTTTTACGTGAGTTTGGAAAGGAGATTTTGTGACGAAACTTTACCCCTTGATGCCTTTACGCGATCTTGTGATATTTCCACATATGGTGGCTCCACTTGTTGTGGGTCGTAAAAAATCCATTGCAGCGCTTGAAGATGCGATGGAAAAGAAAACGGCGATTCTTCTGGTAACTCAGAAAAAATCCGCAGTTGACGACCCGGAAAGTGGAGATCTGTATGAATATGGTACTCTTGCTACTGTAATGCAGTTGCTTCGTTTGCCCGACGGAACCATAAAAGCCCTGGTTGAAGGGCAGTCCCGTGCCAAGTTGGTTTCCTACGTTCCACATGAAGAATTTCTTCAGGCAGAGGTCGAAGAGCGTGAAGATGATATTACGCCTACTGCCGCAATCATCGCCTACGAGCGGGAACTCCGCAAGTTTTTCGAAACATTTGCCTTTGGCAACAAGAAGATCGCCAAAGAAGTCCTTATCTCAATAAAAGCAATTGATAACCCTCTTAAACTGCTCAACGTAATCTGTTCCCACATTCCGCTTAAAACACAAGAAAAACAGGAGGTTCTAGAGACTGAACCGCTTGTGGTCCGTATCGAAAAAGTACTCGAGATTCTTAACCGGGAGATTGAGCTTGCGGAGATCGAAAAGAATATCAATGCCAAGGTGAAAATGCGTATGGGGAAAACCCAGCGGGATTACTATCTTGGTGAAAAGGTAAGGGAAATACAAACCGAAATAGGGCAAAACGAAGATGGACTCGACGAGATGGCTGAACTCGAAGAGACCATTAAAAATAAACAGATGCCCGCCATCGCAAAAGAAAAGACTTTAAAAGAATTTAAAAAGTTAAAAAATATGCCACCGATGTCGGCTGAAACCACAGTGGTGCGCAACTATATCGACTGTATTGTCAGTCTGCCCTGGGATAAGAAAAAGAAAACCCAGATAGATATTATCAAGGCCGAAACTATTCTTGATGAAGACCATTACGGTCTTGCCAAACCCAAGGAGCGGATTCTCGAATATCTTGCGGTTCAGGCACAGGTAAAAAAAATCAAAGGGCCCATTCTTTGTCTTGTCGGCCCCCCTGGTGTCGGTAAAACCTCAATCTGCAAATCCATAGCCAGAGCAATGGGGCGTAAATTTGCACGGCTCTCCTTAGGTGGGGTAAGGGATGAGGCGGAGATCAGAGGACATAGGCGTACCTATATTGGTGCCATGCCCGGCAAGATAATCCAGTCCATGCAGAAAGTGGGTTCTGCCAATCCGGTATTCTGTCTGGATGAAGTTGATAAAATGTCCATGGATTTTCGCGGAGACCCATCATCTGCTCTTCTTGAGGTTCTTGATCCTGAACAGAATGTTGCGTTTAATGATCATTACCTTGATATAGACTACGATTTATCCGAGATCTTTTTTATCACCACAGCCAATAGTCTCCACGGTATTCCCGTTCCTCTGCAGGACCGGATGGAGATCATACCGATCAGTGGCTACACTGAAGAGGAAAAACTCAAGATTGCTGAAGGTTATCTGATTCCAAAGCAGTTAGAGGCTAACGGGTTTAAGGTTGATGATATTCAGATGACAGATGGTGCCGTAATGGAGGTCATTCGGCGTTATACAAGAGAGGCCGGTGTAAGAAATCTCGAACGTATCATCGCCTCATTGTGCCGGAAGATAGCCAGAGAACGCCTGAAGAAAAAGTTGAAGAACAAGAAATACCGGATTGGTGTTCAATCTGTTCTGAAGTACTTAGGAACTCCTAAGTATCGCTATGGGCTTGCTGAAGAAAATGACGAAATAGGGCTTACCACAGGGCTTGCCTGGACGGAAGTCGGGGGTGAGCTTTTACAGATTGAAGCAACCCTGATGCCTGGTGCTGGAAAACTTATTATCACCGGCAAGTTAGGTGATGTGATGCAGGAGTCAGCCCAGGCAGCGCTGAGCTACGTGAGATCCAGGGCAGATGTGTTGGGTCTTGATTCAGATTTTTATCAGAAGCTTGATATACATATTCATGTTCCTGAAGGAGCAATTCCTAAAGACGGGCCTTCAGCTGGAATCACTATTGCCACAACGCTTGTCAGTGCATTGATTAAGGCACCAGTAAAGCACCAGCTTGCCATGACCGGTGAAATAACCCTGAGGGGCAGAGTACTGCCCATTGGTGGGCTTACTGAAAAACTTCTTGCTGCAAAAAGAGGGAACATTACCCACGTGCTGATCCCAAAAGAAAACGAACGTGATCTCAATGATGTACCACAGAGAATACGTAAGTCTTTAACCATAAATGTAGTGAATCATATGGATGAAGTTCTGAAACATGCTCTTGTTGTTGGTAAGGGAAAAGCGGTTTTCAAAAAGCAATAAGTTTTTGAAATAGAAACAAAAATATTAATATTATAGGAATATTAATATACCTGAACTTTTTATCTTGACGTACCAGGGGGAAGTTGGTAAATAGTCCCTCACAATTTGTTGCGCGGGCGACTAGCTCAGCTGGGAGAGCATCGGCCTTACAAGCCGAGGGTCACAGGTTCAAGCCCTGTGTCGCCCACCACGCAACGAAGATATCTCATGGAGCGGTAGTTCAGTTGGTTAGAATGCCGGCCTGTCACGCCGGAGGTCGCGGGTTCGAGTCCCGTCCGCTCCGCCATGAGGTAAGCAGTTTGACAAGGAGTAAATGTGTACTAAAAATGTTGTCTATGATACGGGCGACTAGCTCAGCTGGGAGAGCATCGGCCTTACAAGCCGAGGGTCACAGGTTCAAGCCCTGTGTCGCCCACCATCATCACATAGAATTTCTGGAGCGGTAGTTCAGTTGGTTAGAATGCCGGCCTGTCACGCCGGAGGTCGCGGGTTCGAGTCCCGTCCGCTCCGCCAGAAAAGAAAGGGTTTGCAGATGTAATCTGCAAACCCTTTTTCTATTTGTTTATCGTTATTTACTATCTCTGGATACTTTCTCTTTAAACCTGTTATTCACCTTGTAGACGAAGGAGAGAACCTCTGCGACAGTTTGGTAGAGATCTACAGGTATTTCTTCCCCTATATCCACCTTGGACAGAAGTTCAACAAGGTTTGCATCCTGCTGGATATGTATTCCAGCCTCAAGTGCAGTCTCGATAATTTTTTCTGCAATGGCACCTTTTCCTGCGGCGATAACTTTTGGAGCAGCTCCCGCTGTTTCTTCATAGCTTATGGCTACAGCCTTTTTAGGTTTTTGTGTTTCTTCCATGTTAGGCCTTTGTGTCCAGTATGGATTTTCCTTTCGGGACAATTTTTCTGATGAGATCACTTACGGGGTCAGTGGCGTCGCTGGCAAAGGAGATTGATATATTGGCGTTATCGGTGATTGTATCGAGCAGTTCTTTAGAAAATTGTTGGATAAACTCCATCTTTTCCACAGATTCTGCACGAAACCTGATCATGAGAGAGTCATTATTTTTGTTAAAATCGATGTTCAGGTGACCAATGTCAGACATGGTGAGGTGAAGTGAAAATCTGGTGTCATCGCTGCTGCCTGAGCCATCTTTTGAACCATCCTTTTCAATGCTCAGATATCCCGCTTCAATAAATGGCAGAGGCAGAGGAAAAATCAGGAACGCTTCATTATTCGTGTTGAGCTGGGCCAGCTGGAAAAGTTCAATTGTATTAATAACTTTGTTTGCAGTCATGGCAATGGTCTGCGCATCCTTAAAAGTATTGGCGACCTCAAGGAGCGCTGCTTTAAGGGTTGCAGCAGCACTCTCTTTATCACCTCTTGAGAGATTGTGTTCGAGATTGAGGCCTACGCCCTCAAGGAGTTGTTTTAAGACTGTTCCTCCTTCAGTCTTACCAATATCACTTTGCTGTAATGTGAAAAAGCTTTCTATAATAGATCTGCTTGTTGGCGTGAGTTCGGAAAGGGGGGAAGGTGTGGTTTGGCTGAAATTCTGGAAGAGTGAAGAGAGATCAATGTTTTTACCAACCAGTGTGAGAGAGCGGCCGATAAATTGATTAAGGGTATCTGTTACAATCTTGAGTTCAATTTGTGGTGATGTATTGACAACCTGAAGTTGCAGGTTTTGTCCAATGGAAAGCTGGGTTTGAGACTGGGCAGTAAGTTTGTTGCCGCCAATGTCGAGGATGAACTGGTCAGAACCTTTGGCATCAACGACGACTGCTTTAAGCAGTTGTCCTAAAGGCAACTGGTTTTGCTGCGCTTGTTGTCCGCGGCTCTCTGATGTGGTGGAGGCGACGGCAGGTATGGATGAAAGGGGGCGAATTGTATCCATACATCTCTATCGGCAAAAGAAGTAAAAATATTTACATGCTGCTCTTTGGTAGTTGCGCCTCTTGTTGGTGAGACTCTTCAAAAAATAAACAATTTGAAAAAATAAAAAACGATCAATCCAAAAAAGCTTCCTGGTAGCCAATGTACAGCGAGCTTTGATCCGGAAATCCTGTATGCAGAATCCAGTTAAGCAGGTTATCGTGACGGGTTGATTTAAGAACTCTACGAGAAAGCGTCATCCTTTAGCTGTGTTTTAGGCAGGATGCAGATTAATTATCTCGCACCTGTACTTTTAAACGAAGCATTTGTCTCTGGAGAACCAGGCAGGTTCCTATAATCTTGTCTCGGTCTTCGTCAGAAATATCGTCAAAGTGATACGCAACTTCGAATTTACCATCGTGGAGTTCTTGAATACGCACCTGATGGGCAAAAACAGTTATGGTTTCAGGCGAAGCCGACGGCAACAGAACCTCTAAGCGAATATGTTGCGTTTGGGGTGGCTGGTCTTCAAAGATGGCTAAAATACCACTTCCACTGATATCAACAGTTCTTCCGGAGATCGCCTGTTGCTGGCTGTCGTTGTCAAAGACGTTTGTCTCAAACGCTTTGGATATGACATTGGTAACCGCATCCACCCTGAAAAAATCGCGCATCTGTTCATGGTTGATTGATTTTATCATAACCATTTCCAGGGTCTGAGAATTTGTAACATTAAGTATGTTCGCTTCCAATGAAACCGTTGGTCCACCCATATCAACATTTATAATAGCTGCCTGGCTTGTATCAATCTCACCAAGAGGGAGCACGCCCGGTTTGAAGATTAATGCGAACTTGGGTGGCGATGTTTGCTGATAAATACATTGTGCCCGGATTCGGTCTGGTCTGTTCGTTAAGGGAATAAAAATGCGAACAGGTTTTCCATTATTTATTTCGTCCAAAGGAGCAATATCTGTTTCCATTGTGGTGTCTGAAAAGTGATTTTTTTAAATAGGTAATTGTAGAGAACGAATGCCATTATCCCTAGAACTTTATCATTAAATAGAACATGCATCAAGGCATGTTGATATGAAATTGAAATTATTTAGAAATATGCTGTTTGCTGTGAGAGTCAATCGTTGCTAAGAAAAAAATCTTTAGTTATATTTTTAAAAAATATCCAAATAATGTGATATGTTATCTTTTTTGACAATTTGATACAATAAATCTTAATTAAGCACCTTCTCCTTCCGATAAAATAATCAGATTTCAATATCGTTATCCTGCTTACATAAGAGATGCAAGAACAGGACGTTCGTCATAAAGAAAAAATGGAGAAAATAATATGGCTCTCACAATAAATACAAATATCGCTTCCCTCAATGCTCAAAGAAATCTTAATATCTCTCAAGGTGATTTAAATACATCTATGGAGAGATTATCTTCCGGATTACGGATCAATAGTGCAAAGGATGATGCTGCCGGACTTGCAATTTCGGATCGAATGACCTCCCAGATTAATGGCTTAACCCAGGCTGCCCGGAATGCAAACGATGGGATCTCACTTGCGCAGACAGCTGAAGGAGCTTTGCAGGAAAGCACAAATATTTTGCAGCGTATTCGTGAGCTAGCTGTTCAATCTGCAAATGATACCAATAGCTCATCTGACAGATCTTCACTTAATGATGAAGTTACGCAGTTAAAAGCAGAGCTTGATCGAATTGCTGAGACGAGTGAATTTAATGGACGTAAAGTTATCGATGGAAGCATGAGTAATGCGACCTTTCAGGTTGGTGCCAATGCAGGAACTAATCAGACTATTTCTTTTGCAATTAGTGGTGCCACAGCTTCAGATTTAAGCATAGACAATCTGACGACTATAACAGCAGCATCTGCCACCATGACAGCCACCGCAGGATCAACGGGTTTTAATGCGACTGCCGCAACAGCTGGCGCAGAGGGAAATTATGTCTCAATTCGAGTGATCAATGACGATTCAGTAACTGGATCAAGTGTTGTTGCTAATGGCAATGTTGTTACGTTTACGGCGAATCTAAACAGCACTACAGGTAGTTTCGATACTTTCGGTGAAATTTCGGCCCTTATTACAGGTGCTGGAACTGTGGCAAGTTCATTACTGACTATGGGAGCAGGATCAACGGCGGCCAGCATAGAAGGAACATGGACACTCACTGGTGGTGTCGATGCCGGTCTTGAAGGAACCCGTACTATAGATGAAGTAAGCGTTGCTACACGCCAGGAGGCTTCAATTACCATCGAAAGTGTAGACGCGGCGTTGGAAGAGATTGATACTATCCGTGGCGGCCTTGGTGCTATCCAGAATAGATTTGAATCAACAATATCGAATTTAAATAATGTATCTGAAAACTTATCTGCAGCGAGATCAAGGATACAAGATGCCGACATTGCCATGGAAACATCTGCTATGACCAAGAGTAATATTCTTCAGCAGGCTGGTGTTTCAATCCTTAGCCAGGCAAATCAGACTCCACAATTGGCTCTTCAGTTGTTACAAGGATAAGTAACAATGTTTTAGAAATAGTTTTAGTTTGGCAGTTGTGAGAAGTGGTCTAGCTTTTTAGACCACCACTTGGCTGTTTTTAGATATGACGCATAGTTTCAGATCTATTTCCACACCCCTTCCCCGCGGGGAAGGGGTGACTTCGTTTTTCAAGCCGCTAAAAATAATTTTTTACTATACACTTCATTTGGTGTTGCATCAGAAAGAGATTGATGAGGGCGAAAGTTGTTGTACCTGTGAATATAGGCCCCAATCCCTTTTTCCAACTCACGTGGGTTCTCATAGGATTTCAGATAAATGTCTTCGTATTTGATACTACGCCAAAATCGTTCAATGACAACATTGTCAATCCATCTTCCTTTTCCATCCATACTGATAGCGATATTCGCGTCTTCCAGGCACTCTCTCCAGTCATCTGAGGTAAACTGGCAACCCTGGTCTGTATTCATGATTTCGGGTGCTCCTGAGGTTTTTATAGCACGTTTAAGGCATCTGATACAAAATGCAGTGTCCAGGGTGGTGGAGAGTTCCCAGTCGATCACTTTTCTTGAATACCAGTCCATGATTGCGAAAAGATACATAAATCCTCGACGCATTGGTATATAGGTTATATCAGCACACATTACTTGATTTGGTTTATTTATGTCCAATCCTCTCAGTCGATAAGGAAAAATACCCGAGGGCCCACCAGGGATTGTGGTTCTTTTTCGAGGGTAAACAGCTTCAACACCCATTATCCGCATTAACCGACGGACCCGTTCTCGTCCTATCTTTTTCCCAGTTGACCGCCGCAAGTATTTGTACATGCGACGCGATCCTGCTGAGGGGTCATCTAAGTGCAATCGATCTATCTTTTCCATAAGCTGCAGATTCTCAGCAGATTCACCAGACAGCTGGTAGTAAACCATAGATCGAGGTACATGAAGCAGTCGACATTGGCAACGAATGCTCAGTCGGGATTTCCGCGTTATGAGTTTCGCCCTTTCACGGGTATTCCCAACTGCCGACACTTTTTTTCGAGGAAATCTACCTCCATTGTCAATTGACCGACTTTGCTGTGGAGTTGTTCCTTATTCTTCTCCGTGTCTTTTTCTTTTTTGGTGTTTTTGCTCTCGAACAATTCAGGTAAATGTTCAAGCATTTCTTTCTTCCAGTTACTCACCATAACTGGGTGAATCTCAAATTCAGCCGCAATTTCACTCATAGTTTTGAGACCTTTAATCGCTTCGAGAGCCACCCGTGCTTTGAATGCTGCTGTATGTTTTCTTCTTTGCTTTTTCATAATTTCTCCTTGCTGGTTTGTTTGAGAAACTATGCATACTTTCATAACTTATCCAGTGGTCCTAAAAGCTGGGGCCCTTTCTGTGTAACACGGGACCATAACTGTCAATCTAATGTAAGTGATGCGGTATCTACCTCGGTAGACAACGAAATTCTTGCGTTAGCCAATTCTTCTTTGTTTTGCCTGATTACTTGCTTTGCCAGGGTACTGATTATATCGATCTACAATATCACCTTTTCAGTTTCCAATGCCTTGTCTATGTCCTACTTTGACAGGTCTTTGAGATATTTCCACTCGATGAGTGATTATTTTGCTCTCTGCGTTTTGATTTCTCTTACCACCTTGGAAAAAAATTGTGAAATTTTTAAAGGTATCTTATGAAAAAGGTTGCCAATCTTTGACCATCTCTATATCGTTTTCTTTTTCAATATTCGTTAGAAGTATTTGAAAATCATTGTAAATATCTTGAATGTATGAAGTTAAGACTATTTTTGATTGTTCAAAAAAAATGGCTGCAGATTCGTTATTATCTGCTAGTGATGACTGTAGGTAAATATTCACGATAAATTGTTTAAAGCCATAAGAAAGCAAAGATGATGGAAGATAATTGGTTTGATGCTTTCCTGTGTTGATTGCTTTGTCAATGAGTGACAGGACATAAATAATCTCTTCTTTGGTCTTAGGATTTGATTCTGTAAATCCAAGTAAGGCCTGAAAATATTCCTTTACCTGTTCTGCTTGTTTACATTGAAGATGTGCTAATATCTTTTTTGTGGAATAGTTATTGTTGAAGCATTTTGAGATGTCTTCAAGCAGTTTATTCTTTTTAATTTTAGGACTTAATTGATCCGGGAAATGTTTACAGTCAAGAGATTTGCAACCGTTGATTTTCGCTCCTTCCCCTACATTAACCCACTTAATGTGTGGGAATTCTCTAATTTTATCTTCAGTGGTTATCAAAGACCACAATAAAATATCATCTGTTCTAATGGTAGCTCCAAGATTGCCCGTTAAATCATGTTTAGTTTTAGTTTGAACCCTATCGTCAAGGGCCGCACCGTCATAGAAAGTATTAGATGCATGCATTGTCTCACTGTTCAAAGGTGCTCCATAATCCACCCCAAAGAGATATACCTCATCAACACCAAGATCAGCGCACATGGAGATTCCGGCGTTGGTTACAGTGGGGTTGACTGCAGTGGTAAATGGAAAACTAGAGTCTAATAAAGATGAGCCTGGGTCCCTGTATTTTTGGAAAACAAGTGTGTTTTTGTAAAATTTATCAATTTTAGGACTGACAACATTGAGCTTTAAGAGCGTAACTTGCTTTAGTTTTTCAAGGTCATGTTTTTGCTCGTGTTTTTCCAAATGCCAAACTCTTTCTTGTACTATTTCAAAATCTGGTATGATTTCAGCTTTCAGAAGCGGTGTTATTGCGGATCCACAAGAAACTATTATGGCGTTGTCTTTGTATTTTTTTATGTAGTTTATTGATTCATTTAGAGATGGACCACTGCCGACAATAAATGCTCTAAAAAAAAGTTTGGTTTTTCTTCCCGAAAAATGCTTTTGCTGATTCCGTATATTTCGAGCACTAAAATACAAACCCGCTTTTTGGTCCTCGTACCAACCTGAATCAGATTGTTTACGTGCTACTTCGTCAGATTTTGTAACCATGGAAACGACTTCTTTTGCTTGAGATGAATTGAGGTGTGTAAGCGTAAAAAAGTAGGTGGTAAGTGAGAGCATCTTACTTGAAAGAAACTTTATTTCTTCATTTAGAGCCTCTTCAGGCGATTTTCCAATTATTAAGTTGATTCCTTTACTTCTTGTCTGAAAATATTGAAAGACCAATTTCCACGGGGTGGTAAAAAGTGATGTGTAGAATAGATCCACATTAGGTTCGTATATGCTTAAAAAGCTGATATTCTTTTGTTTGATGAGCTCTGTTAAATGAAGGCCTAACCCAATACCATAAATTCTTATCAGCGGAATGAAATCGCTACTGTATTTTTTGAGAGCATTCATAGAATCAGGAGTTATTCTCAGATTGTGAAATGTTCCTCCATCATATAGGCCTTGTAACATTTTGTATTGTATAGGATTGTTTTGCTTCCATCGTTCATCACCAATACCGAGAAATAAACTTTCAATTTTTATGCTAAAGTTTAGTCGGCGAACACTTTCATCTATTGCTTGATTTATCTCTTCGCGTGTGAATAAATTATAAAGAGGTCGGTTATTAGCGAGATCAAGAATATTAGGGCTTCCATCGGGGTTGCTGCAGATTTTAAATTTTTTGCAATGGTGCTTGGCGATAGCGTTATGTATGTCAGCGTTATAACTTTTAAAAAAAATAAGATTAGATTCGAATATAGAATTTGTGAAGTTATCAGGAAACAAGGTCAGAGTTACGTTGATGTCTTTAGGCTCGTTTGAAACTGCCATCATAGATCCTGTAGGTATGGTTGGAAAAATAAGTGTTGTTTGTATCAATGTTTTTGTTTGTATATTGTCGCTAATTCATCATTTAAATACAAGAAAAATTAATCGAAAATTATAGAAATCAATATCTTAAGGTGGATTTTACAATAAAGAAAATATTTTTTTAAAAAGCCTAAAGAAAGGCTGAAGGGCAACCGATAAGTTGGTGTAGGGGTGAAAAGCCCAATGGAATACAACTAAGGTCATCGATAGTAATTTAACGGATAAGGAGGCCAAAATCTAACGTCAGTAAATGTAGCGTGAACAGTAACAAAGAAAAAAACGGGCAAGGATGCCCAATTTTTAAAATTCATGGAGGAAACTCATGGCTATTACAATTAATACAAACGTCGCATCTCTTAACGCTCAGCGCAACTTAGGAACTTCTCAAAGCGACCTTAATAATTCTATGCAGCGATTGTCATCAGGTTTGCGCATTAATAGTGCAAAAGATGACGCAGCTGGTCTCGCTATCTCTGATCGTATGACTTCGCAGATCACTGGTTTGACTCAGGCTGCAAGAAATGCAAATGATGGTATATCTCTTGCTCAAACTGCTGAGGGTGCATTGCAGGAAAGCACAAACATCCTGCAGCGTATTCGTGAGTTGGCTGTTCAGTCAGCAAATGATACCAATAGTAGCAGTGACAGATCTTCTCTCAACGATGAAGTTACCCAGCTGAAGGCTGAGTTAGATCGTATTGCCGAAACGACTTCATTCAACGGTAAAAATGTTATTGATGGAAGTATGAGCAACGCTACTTTTCAGGTTGGTGCAAATGCTGGCGAGAACCAGACCATCTCCTTCGCGATTAGTAGTGCAAAGGCTGGTGATCTTGGTGTTGAGAATTTAAGTACCGTGACCGCAGCAGCGGCCACTCTTGCTGTGAATTCTTCAACATCCAGTGGATTTGATGCGGCAGCAGTTACCGCCGGAGCAGATGGTAACTACATCTCTATAAAAGTTGTTAATGATGCAGCAGTTACAGGCTCAAGTGTAATTACAAACGGTAATATTATAACTGTTACGGCGAATCTAGACAGTACTACAGGTAGTTTCGATACCTTCGGTGAAATAGGTGCACTTATTAATGCCGACACTGCAGCCAGTGCTCTTGTTACGGTGGATACTGCAGCTTCCAATATTGCTGTCTCATCAACCGAAGGCTCGTGGACTCTGTCTGACGGTGTTGATTTGCACCAGGAAGGTTCACGGACCATTGATCAGGTTAGCGTTTCGACTCGAGAGGAAGCATCAATCACCATCGAAAGTGTTGATGAAGCGCTGAAGGAGGTAGATACCATTCGTGGTGGACTTGGTGCTATTCAGAATCGTTTTGAGTCAACTATTGCTAACCTCAATAATGTGTCAGAGAATCTGTCTTCTGCACGTTCTCGAATCCTTGATGCAGATATCGCCAGTGAGACTTCGGCGATGACCAAGAACAATATTCTGCAACAGGCTGGTGTGTCTATTCTCTCTCAGGCAAACCAGACACCGCAGCTTGCATTGTCACTGCTCGGTTAAATTATAACTTAACCTGGGGGCTGGAAGTTTCAGCTCCCAGCTTATATGATAGTTTAAACGATAGCGATTTTAGTCAATCAAAAGGAGAATACTATGCAAGTTGAAGCCATGAGCGTGACCGGTACTCCAATGCAGCAAGCACCAAAAGCAAGCGAAAGTGTGGATACAGGTAGAAAAAATTTAGAAAAAGGTGAGGCGGAGCAACAGCAAACCGCGTTTACCAAAGAAAAATCTGTCCAGGCCGAAGAAATCTTGGGCAAAATAAAGGCATTAACCGAAGACGGGTTATATAGCGTTCGTTTTGAAAGTAACCAGGAATTTGACTCTCTCGTTGTAAAAGTGGTGGATAATGAAACGGACGAGGTGATTCGACAGGTACCTGCAGAAGAAGTTTTAGGTATGAAAGCGAGTCTTGAAGAATATCGTGGGCAGTTAGTTAATACTGTTAAATAAATTGCAGCAGATTTTCTGTTGAGGCTACAGATTCCTATCCAAGTAGCCGAGGAAGAGACATGTCAACGATTACATTTAGTGGACTCGCCACAGGTTTAGACACTGATTCAATAGTTGAAGGGCTAATGGCTGTGGAGAATGCCGCAGTTGAAAGTCTTGAAAAAGATCAGGAATATGAGGCGCTAAAATTAAAGGCCTATAAAGAATTCGATGACAAGCTAGAAGCATTTCGCACGGCAGTAAGTGATCTGAATTTAACAAATGAAGTGCGTCTTACAAAGACTAAGCTGAACTCAGAAGATACTATCAGTGCATCTTCGGATGGTGCACAACTTGGAAGTTATGATATTTCTGTTGTCCAATTGGCCCAGGTACAAAAGGATATAGGAGCAGGCTTCAGTTCGTCGACTGAATCTGTGTTGGGGTCAGGATCCATTACCATTGGGGGGGAGGTTATCACTATTGGTAGTGACAACAATAGCCTTCAGGGGTTAATGGAATCGATTAATGCACTTTCAGGAGAGACTGGAGTTACTGCTACACTTTTAAATGATGGTAGTGATAGTGAAAATTATCATTTGGTGTTTTCCGGTGTTGATGCTTCATCTTCTTTTGAAATCAGCAGTAGCTTGGTCGATAGTTCTGGTTATGCCGTAGACTTTACAACAACAAGAGTCAGAGATGCACAGCAAGCCATTGCCTATGTTGATGGTTTGGAAGTTGTTGGAAATAGTAATACTTTGTCCGGTGTTATTTCCGGGGTTACTCTCAATCTTAATGAGGTAAGTGAGATAGTTACTGCTGCCACAGATGACGAACCCGCCGAGTATGCCACAACGACCCTTACGATTGAAGCTGACACAGATACTCTCAAAGAGAAAATTACTACTTTCGTTTCCGCCTATAATGGAATAATGGAGTGGATTTCATCCGCCTATGATGAAGATCAGTTTGACGTAGATAGTACTACAGATACCGATGATCCAGATGACGATGATGAATCCGATGAGGATACGACTACTCTTGCCTATATCTTGCGGGGAGATTCGTCAATCAACAGTATCAAGAGGAGTTTGCAGAGTACCTTGTCAAGTGCGAGTAATAATAGTGGTTCTCTCCAGATTCTCAGTCAGATCGGCCTTTCGACTCAGTATGATGGGACCTTGTATATGAACAGTTCTAAGGTGGATGAGGCTCTATCTGAAAATTTTGAAGATGTTGTTAAACTGTTTGCTGGTGATGGTACCGTAGACGGGGTCATGAAAGAATTAAATACGTATATGCTTGAAGTGACCTCTTCAGCTGATGGTATTTATGCCACTAAATCTGATAGTTATGACGAAAAAATGGAAGATCTTGATGATCAGATTACACGGAAGGAATATTTGCTTGAAAAAGTTGAGGAAAGAATACGCGCACAATTCTCAGCAATGGAACTTCTCGTGAGTGAGTTGAATAGTATAGGCGATTACCTCACCCAAACATTCAAATCATCATCTTCGTAAGGATATTTAAATGAACAGATATAATATGAATCAGTATTATCAGACGCAGGTGAGTACTGCCTCTCCAGAGCAGATTTTAATAATGCTTTATGATGGTGCCATCAGGTTTACTCGTCAGGCTATTACCGGTGTCGAAGAAAATAAACCGGAACTGCGTCGGTACGGGGTGTCTAAATCAATGGCAATTATTGCAGAGTTTGCAAAGACACTCGACCACAAAATGGGAAGTCATTTTGCCGAAGATCTTGATGCTCTATATAACTTTATGATGAAAGAACTTACCTTAGCAAATATTCACAATGATGTTGAAAAGTTGAAAGTTGTTGAGAAGCTTCTCGTCGATTTACGGGGGACTTGGGTTGAGGCTATAGAATTGAATAAAAAAGAAATGGCTGCAACTGTAGCCGCAAGGCAAACTCCTGAGACTCAATACAGTTCTTTTTCCATGTCTCGTTAAATGAACAGGGCGTTGATCATGAATGAGAATTGTATTATTACAAATGATATTTTTTCTAAATCTTGGAGTAGGACATGTGAGCTTCGTGAACTTATCGTTACCTTGAAGCAGTCTCTGAAAGGGTCTAAGCCAGCAATCCTGATTGCTGGCGGTAAGAAACTGCAAAGTCTTCAGAGTGAGATTGAACTACTTGACATAGAAATTGACAAACGTCTCAAGAGTGGTCCTCCATTATTGGAGCAGGAGAGACAAATTCTTGTTAGTAAGAAAGAACTGCAACAGGAAATACTGCAATTAAACAGGACCTTACTCACAGAAGTCAAAAACATTAAATCGACTCTGGCGGGAGAAATGGCTTCTTTGAAGAGAGGCCGGACTGCTCTTAAAGGTTATGGCCACAAATCTAGTGCTTCTGGAAAAGTCATTAATAAGTCACTATAGAATTGTGAAGGAGAGTAGGTTGGTCAAGAGGGAAAAACTCCCAACCGAATCACAAAAAAAAGCCATCAGAGCAAAAATGCTCTGATGGCTTTTTTTGTGTTTATTGGCCGTTGCGATTTGTTATTTGCTGTCTTGCCCCGGCAAAGGAGTCTTGGTGCTGTAATCACTTTTTTCTAAAATGACTTGCATAGCACGATTTGTTTGAGGCGAAAACAGGATCGGGGCCGCCAGGTTCATGGTTATCTTGTGATCTTGTGGTACTGTGACCACCACCAGAACAAAAATGGTGTCTTCTTTGCCCATTTGCAAGGTTTTTCTTTCAGACTCTTCGGTTTTAATATTATAGTCGAGAAAAAAATTTGTGGGATCAGTGAGTACAAAGGCAAATTCCGGTTCATCTACTGACTGTATCCAGAAGAGTGGCCCTTTTTTCTTGTTTGGCATAACAATGAATTTTTTCAGTTGTGGCAGGCCAATCATCCCTTCTGGAAAATGAAGAAGGTTCTCAGGATCGTATTCTACCTCACCAAAACGTGTAATAATTTTTTCCATCATATTATTTCTTGGTTGTGAGATTGTCGCTAAGGCTATCAAGATCTATCATATTCCACTGAGCTGCATCTTTATTTTGTGTAACTATCCTATCGTACACTTCCTGCCTGTATATTTTTTTATCAGGTGGAGCGTCTATGCCCAGGCGAATAGTACCGCCTTTAATTTCAACAATTTTGAGAGTGATGTCCTCTCCAATGATAATTCCTTCGCCTACCTTTCTTGTTAGGACCAGCATACTGCACTCCGAAGTAATGGCACCTGGCCTGAATAAGTGAAAAATACTAAGATTTAGGAACCTTATTCTAGTCGTTGTCTAAAAATAATCAAGGATTGATATTTGAGAAACCCGTGCGGTTATATTGAGTGCTGCTTCATAAGCGGATTCTTTTTGAATAATATTATTGTACACTTCTATGATATCAGCATCCTGATATCTGGATAATATTGCTTGAAGGTCGATGAGAGCCTGGGATTGGCTGTCTGAAGCGGATTCCACACGTGTGGCTCTATTACCAAGGATGGAACGATAGGTGCGGTTTTGATCCGCTGCAATCTCAAGCTGGTTTATTTGGGTTTCGATAGAACCGTCGGAAACATTACCTGCCCGTATTGCTTCTTCTGTCTGCATGAGAACTGTGAAAATATCTACACGGCCTGAAGCCCCATCAAGATTAGTGGTTGAGAGTCCGATATCACTTAGGCCAGCTCCATCAACATAGACATCTGTAGTTGAATTTGTGGCGATATTTATGGTCCCAAAAACCGTCTGATCTCCGCCAATTCCACTGCTTGCCGAACCTCCTGTGACTGTTTCACTGAGTTCTATTTCAGAGCCATTATCTGGTCCGGTGAGAACAAGAGAACCGCTGGAAATATCATAGCTTACTCCGTTGGATAAAGTCCCTCCGGTAGACGAGAGGTTGGTGGGTTGCGGCAGGCTGTTGGCAAGCGCCGAGGCAAGGCCATCAAGAGTGAAATCATAGCCCGTAGACCCTGTCAAACTAATGGATACAGTTGAACCTCCAGAGGTAATGTCGAGGGCATATGAATCTCCCGCAGTCTCGTCAAAATCTGAGAGTGAAAGTGTTCCGAGGTCAACCGTTGCCGCGTTGGTTGTACTGACGAGACTCGTGCCGCTTTGGTTAAACAGAGCGGAGAGTTTACCGGCATAGTTGTCATCGGTATCAGTGAGGTCTGCGGCCGTAATGGTAACTGTAGTTCCACCGTCCGGTGTTATGGTTATGTCCCCGGTTCCAATGCCAAGGTCCCCTGAGGTTAAGGATTCCCCCTGATATGGACTGGAGTAACCATTAACTGCAATCTCATTGGTTATCCCCATAAAGAGCTCATTTCCCGTAAGGTTCACCTCAAGAAATTCGTTATTGGCAATTTCAAGTTTTGTAGGGTAAGGGTCTCCCTGGTAAAGATACGGCCAGGTGCTTACATCACTGATATCGTATGTAGAGGCGTCATAGCTTTCGTTTTCTACAAAGGGTACAGTGCTTTCCTTATACCCTGCAAAAATGTATTTACCGTCTACCACAGCATTGGCTGAGTCCATTAGCTCCGAGCGCAACTCGCTGATTTCATCTGCGAGAGTGTTAAGATCGGATTGGCTGAGCGAGGAATTTACAGCATTAATTGCAAT
The DNA here is from genome assembly GCF_005116575.1 of Desulforhopalus sp. IMCC35007. Lineage (GTDB taxonomy): Bacteria > Desulfobacterota > Desulfobulbia > Desulfobulbales > Desulfocapsaceae > Desulforhopalus_A. Next base: position 49,401 of record NZ_SWCN01000005.1, read on the forward strand.
CTCTTTGGCTCTGACAAGTAGGTCTTCAATGTGGGCCATGTGACTGTCAGTTGAAGCCATTTCATCTGAGGCCTTGCCAAGAGTATCAATATAACGCTCGCTTTCCTGGATTTGTGTTCTGGCTGTCAGAACCGGTCGAACAGTGCCTGGATTGTCCGATGCGGTCGTAAATTTAAGTCCGGTGGCACCCTGGGTACGAAGATCCAACAGGTCGGTGGTAATCCTGTTGAGATTCGTCTGCATTAATCGAAATGTTGAGCTGTCTGTTACTTTCATTGTACTACCGCCTGGCTATTGTTTGATAGAGAGAATAGTCGTCATCATTTCATCTATGGTAGATAGAAACTTTGCGGAAGATTCAAAACCTCGTTGGAACTGAATGAGACTGATCATTTCTTCTTCTAAAGAAACTCCAGATATTCCATCTCTTAAGTTCTCGAGCTGTACCAGGGCATCCTCTGTTCCAGAGAGAGACAATTCGTTTTGATTGCTCTCTACTCCGACTTTTGCAGCTATTTTTCCGTAGAGTGAAGTGAAGCTATCAGTATCATTGACCAGGTAGGAACCAATGCTTGAAAGTAGCAGTGCATTGCGATTATCGCCTTTTGCTACAGAATCCAGGATCGAATCAGGCGCTTCGGCAGCAGCTATTTTGTTTGGATCGGTGATGGCGACGGACATCGCTCTTGCAGCACCTTTATATTCAGTTGCCGTTGGGGAAGCCGCAGGCGGCGACTCTACATAATTTGGAGGCATAGCAAAAAACAGATTACCTGTGCTGGAGTCCAGACCAGCTCCGGCCATATGCTGCAGATTGATCTGCACGCTGAGTTCGTAGGCAAGCTCATCCATATCTGCTTCGAGATCTGGTATAAAGGTGTCCCGTATTTCCATGAGCCCTTTGAATTCACCGCCAAAACTATTCTCGCTGAGTTCTCTGGTTACTCCACCAGCTTCAAGAGATATTGTGAGCTCGTTGCCTACGGCTTCACTGGTAAAGGTCATTGCCATGGTGCCTTCTACAAGTGGAAGGCCATTTGGTAATTGTACAGAAACCATACCATTTTCCGTTTCATAGGTTTCTGCCCCAATGGTCATGGCCAGATCTTTTATAAGTGACTCCCTTGAATCTCTGGCGCTGTTTGCTGTTTGACCATGTATCTCTATTTTGTAAATACGGTCATTGAGTTCTGCTAATTCTTCAAGTTTGCTATTTATACTGTCAATCTCAGAGACCAGTGTATTGTTGATGTCATCCTGAACTGCATCAAGATCGTCCATTATACCATTAAAACTGTCAGCAAGGACGCCACCCTGCAGGATGACATTGTTTCTTTGGATGAGATCACTGGGATCTGCGGCAAGTTCACTTAATGAGTCAAAGAAGGTGTCAATGTCAGAAGACAGATTATCGTCTGTGACGCTAAAGATACGTTCCAGTTCGGCAAGGGGGCTGCTCATGGATGACTGGTAGCCATATTCTGCAGCTTTTTCCTGAATTTGACCTTCTATAAATACATCATGATCACGGCTGACATCTGTTATTTTAACGCCCTGGCCAATGAAGAAATCACCAAAATTCAGTGAAGGGTAGGCCTCCATTACCGTTTGCTGGCGTGAGTAACCCTCTGTATTCACGTTCGAGATATTGTTGCCGATGACCTCTATCGTCTTTTGATTTACTTCAAGAGAGGTTTTTGCAGCATTGAGAGCACTTGTCAGGCCAGCCATATTTTACACCCTACCTGAAAGCAGCCGACCATTAACATGAGAGGCTACGGTATTTGCACGGGAACCATACGTCGATGTGACAGTTCTTTGGCCAAAAAACTCCATGGTATTTCTGATCCAACCAAGAGTGGATTTAAAGAGAAATGCATTGCGTCGGTTTTCGTGGCGGATCTGCATGACAATTTCTTTATCGCTTTCGTCCACATTTTCAATATGAGCGAGAACTTTCATTACCTCAGCTTTTTCTCGTACAGCTTCAGTCATCCCGTCCATATCGAGGTTGATGGCACATTCTCTTTCCTGTAAAATAAGATCACGCATTCTCACGAGGTAATCGTGGGTTGTACCGGTGCTCATATTATTTCCCCTCAACGAGAAATTGAAGCAAGGAAGATGAGACTTTTTGTAAATCAGGCTCATAGGAACCATTTTGAATTTGAGCTTTGAGCTCCTGGACCTTTTCTGCTCGCTCAGTGTTACCACTGGCTGAAGTGGACTGAGCCTTATTAACTTCTTGCAAGATAGAAGAAAATTGAACAGTGTCCCCTCCTGAAACGACCCCTTTTGTTTCAGCGGAGGTCTTATCAGTCTTCTTGAGATTACCGATTTGTCCTGGACCACCGACTCCAAAAAATTCCACACTCATGACTTCACCTGAGTTTAAGATTCTGGGCTGCTTTCAACGTCTGCCCATTCGTCTAATTTGCTGATTACAGCGTCATAGGTTTCGTAAGATATGTCTGGAAGAGTTCCTCCAAACGCGTCTTCAGCTTCTTGAAAACCCTGATTCAGACCTTCTTTTATAGCTTCCAGTCTCGACACATCGCCACCTGCGATTCCCACAGCCAAACTAAAAATTCTTTCAGCTGTTTTTTCTACCCCGAAATATCCATCATCTGCAACTAATTGTTCAGCTTCTTCTGGAGTAATGGTTTCTAAGTTAATTTCTGAGTCTGCAACTGGAATCTTGTATTCGATTCCCTGTTCTTTGAATATGTTGAGGACTAACCCTCTTAACAGGTCGAGCCCATCTCCAGCCGTTTGTTCAAGAGACATGTCGTATTCTTGAATTGTATTTTTCTCAGAATTGTAAGAGATGTTTACCCGGTCGGTAACCTGACTGAGATTGTTTTTCTCAGAAGAAGATTTTGGAGTAGCTTTTATTGTATGTTCGAAAGATTGAGTATTTTTGATAGTTATATTGTTAAGAGGTAAACTATTGCCTGTGTTGCTGATCATTGTCTTGCCTCCCTGCGGATTTCACTGAGCTTCCTTGCCCATTTTCAAGTGTATTTATATCCTCTTATAACTATTATCGGTGTGGAGTTGGGAAAACTTTAGAAAAAACGATGATTGTATCTGAATGTATCGAGCTATTTTTTATTTTCAATATAAGAAGCCATTTGCTCATACATGGCGCTGGCGAGTCCCACGCCTTCGCCCTTCGTGGTTTCTTTTGCAAGTTCCAGATCCAGCATTTCCTGAAACATTTCAGTGGCATTGCTTTTTTCAAACAGACCACCTTCGGGTACTGCTTTGCGCATTGCCTTGTACATTTCCATTACGAACATTGTTTCCATTTCTCTGCTTGATTCTTTCAGGGATGCAAGATCTCTGGTTTTGCGATCGGAGGTATGCTGGGTTGACGCGCTTATGTGAATACGAGGGTCTATTTTGAAATCCATGAGAATATCCTTTTGGTTAGAGAACGATGAGCTCGCCTTGAAGGGAACCGGAAGCTTTTATTGCTTGAAAAATTGCAATAAGGTCGCGGGGAGTTGCACCAATTGCGTTGAGGGCGTTTGCAATTTCACCGATCGAAACACCTTTTTCCATGTCGAGCAGGACAAGCTCTCCATCGTCTTCAATAACATCAACTGTGGTTTGAGGGGTGACGACAGTCTGACCTCCTGATAATGGGGCTGGTTGCGATACCTGAGGGTCTTCGCGAATAATCAGGCTGAGGTTTCCGTGTGAGACCGCGACTGTTGAGAGTCGCACATCTTTTCCCATAACAATGGTGCCGGTTCTTTCGTTCACCACAATTCTTGCTGTTGAATCGGAATCAACGTCGAGGATCTCAAGGGATGCTATAAAATCGACGACATTGTCCTTGTATGGCTCAAGAACCTTCACCTGAACGGTGCCGGGACTATCGGCATAAGCGGTACCTGCGCCAAAACGTTTGTTCACTGTTGCTGCAAGGTTTGAAGCGGTCGTGAAATCGGCATCCCGCAACTGGTATTGGAGTATTCCGTTTTCACCAATCTCCATGGGCACAGATTTCTCAATGATGGCACCACTTGCTATGCGACCTACTGTCGGATGGTTTTGCTGAACTGTGGCTGCTTTGCCTCCATAGGAGAATGCACCGATGGTTATTGGGCCCTGAGCCACGGAATAAACATTGCCATCCGGGCCTAGAAGTGGTGTCATAAGCAAGGTTCCCCCCGCAAGACTCTCAGCATCGCCAATTGAGGCAACCTGTACATCCATTCGGGACCCGGATTTTGCAAATGGGGGCAGGGTACCTGTAACCATTACTGCCGCAATATTTTCTATTTTAATATCGTCGATGTTATCAGGGTCAATGGTGATTCCGTGGCGGACCATCATGTTATATATGGCCTGAAGGGTAAAAACTGATTTTTTCATATCGTCGCCCGTACCGTTGAGGCCGGTGACGATTCCGTATCCGATCAGTTGGTTATCCCGTACTCCATGGATGTTGGCAATGTCTTTAATACGGGCGGCATGAGCACTCTGTACCCCTAAAAGAAGAATTGTACAAAAAAGACACAGTATGGATTTTTTTTTCATAGCTTACACGCCAGGGTGTGATCGATTGTAAAAGAACGTACTGTCAAAAAGGCCAGACATTATCGAGAAATCGCATTGCCCAGCCGGGACTCTGTTTGTCACTGATGGAGCCTTTTCCGGTATAGCTGATACGGGCGTTGAGTATTTTTGTCGAACTCACTGTATTTGCAGCAGTAATATCGACAGGTCTGATAATACCGGTGAGGTAAATCATCTGCACTTCACTGTTGACCATAACTTCCTTGCCACCACGGATTTTCAGCTGACCGTTTGGATATCTGCCAACCACCTGGGTGGTCAGAGATGCGGTAAGGTCTTCTGTTCTGCTTGTGGAGCCACTTCCATCAAAGCCATTGGCAAAGTCTGCATTAACAAGATTTGAAAGATCTACAGGATTATAGCCCTCCCAGACATCGTCATTTTCAAGGCCAAAAAAGTTAGAAATGGCAGCAGACATGTTTGTCTCTCTGGACGTACTTGTGGTTGCGGCTTTAGAGGCACTGGATGATTCAGAGATGAGAACGGTCACAATGTCGCCTATCTGCTGGGCCTTATGATCTGTAAACATGGAACCATTACTCTGATTCCACAAGGAGCCGGATTCCTTTGCCACTTCTTTACTGTCATATATTTCTTCGAGTGGCTCCTGAATAACACTCAGCGTAGTTTCCTCTTTTGCACAGCCGCCAAGTGCGATGATCAACAGGAAAAATAAGATAGAATGTTTCATGTTATAACATAACCTCCACAATACCGGGCGCTGTGACTCGCCCAAAAATCACCTTATTGGAATTGATGTTTTGTACTTTGATCAGTTCGTCAAGTTTGCCGTCACTATGGGCAAGACCTGTTGCTGTCAGCATCATTGGCCCGGACTGGATGACGATTTTAACTTTTTCCCCCCGGTGTACCACCGGTAAACTTTCAACCATTGACATGGTAAGAGGGGTGCTGGCAGAAATGGAACGGGTGATTTTTTTCCCTATAAACTCATCAGGGGAAAAACCGGGATCCTTAATGTCACTGATATCCATGACTGCTTCCTGCAGGTGGCGTGGCTCCAGGATGGTTCCTTTTTTTACCGGCGTTGCTGCAGTGATAATGTTGGCACGGGCCTCAACTCTGCCACGAACAGACATGTTTTTGACAACCGTATCATCTACGCTGAAAATAATGGAAAACCTGGAACTGCTGAGTATCCCGGGGTTGGACGGGATAACCTGATAGCTTAGATCTCCTGTTGGCAGGGTGAATGGCAAGGGAAGTGCTGATGGAATAAAATGGATTACAGCCAGCGGCAGATTATCCTTTTGGGACCGCAGGTATTCGGCAATGATATCGAGCATTTTTGTCGAATCAATGAAAATACCTTTTCTTTGGACTTTAACAGAAGGCGCACCGCCCCAATTGATATTGTCTGGTAGTGACTGGCTGGTGGAAAGATATTTTTTAATATTAGCGGTGCGAAAATATGTTGTTTCTCCTGGTTCGGGCGCATTGGCAACAGGAACAGTCAAGAGTGCCTTGCCAAGTTCGGAAACCGTGTCAATCGTGGCAACGTCGCCGAGTTTCACAAGTGCGTCATCAACCTCTGCCATTTTTTTAAACGTCACGTCAAAGGCATGCGCTGTCTGCAGATGGGTCAAGAAAAGCAATGTGAAGAGGGCAAGTAAGCGAATCATAACTATATGAGGTTGTTTGTCGTCTGCATCATCTCATCAGACGTTTGAATTGTTTTGGAATTGATTTCATAGGCCCGCTGGGTGGTGATCATACTGGCAAGCTCTTCGACGATGTTTACATTGGAACCCTCAAGATAGGTTTGCAAAAGAGTACCGTATCCTTCATCACCCGGTGTTCCGGTTTGCGGTGTGCCGGATGAGGACGATTCTTCGAAAAGATTCTGGCCAATGGCAAGTAAGCCGGAATTGTTGGTAAAAGTGGCGAGTTGTATGGTCCCGAGTTCGGTGGACTCGGTGTCATTATCAATCAGGGCGCTGACGATACCGGTTTCACCGATGGTTATCTGAGTGTACCCGTCTGGAATAGTGATGGCTGGAGTGATTGGATAGCCGTCTGAATTGGTAAGGCGTCCGTCACTGTCAAGTTTTAACGCTCCCGATCTTGTGTAGCCAGTGTTCCCATTGGGCTGTTCAATTTGAAGAAAACCATTGCCCTCAATGGCGATGTCTAGCTCATTTTCGGTTTGAATGAGATCTCCCTGGGTAAAGATTTTCGTTACAGCTGCAGGCTTGACGCCCAGTCCTATCTGGATGCCGGTGGGCGATTCGGTGTCTGCTGAGGTCTGGCTGCCGGGAACCTTCATGGCTTGATAGAGCAGATCCTGGAAATCAGCCTTGCTTTTCTTGAAACCTGTTGTGCTTACGTTGGCGAGATTATTGGCAATAACATCAATGTTTACTTGCTGCCCGTGCATTCCTGTTGTGCCTGTCCAAAGAGAGCGGATCATAGTATGCTTTCCTTCTAAAATATAAATGAAATAAACTTAGCTGAGTGTACCCAGTTCTTCCTGTTGTTCGCCGATGGTGGAATAACTTTTTAGTACTTTGTGGTACGTTTCAAAAGTTCGGTAGCTGTCAATCATTTTGGCCATTTCTGCAGCCATATTCACGTTTGACAACTCGAGACTCCCCTGAAGAATTCGGGAGTTGTCATCGGGGAGTTCTGTGGCTCCATCTGCAAGAGAAAAGGTGGTGTCTGATTCTCTTTTGAGTTTTGCAGGGTCACTGATCTGAAAAATACCGAGTTGGCCGACTTCTGTTTTGGCTCCTTCTTCCCCTAGGGTATAAATAGCTCCGGAGTCGCTAAAGGCAATTTGAGTGCTATCTGTATCGGGAATGATTATCTCTCCACCGGTATCGTCGAGTACGGGGAGTCCGTTACTTGTCGTGAGAAGGCCTTCTCCGTTTACCGCTAAATCACCTCTTTTTGTGTAAAGTGGTCCCTCCGGCCCCTGGACCTTTAAGAAGCCCTCACCGTGGATAGTAATATCCAAAGGGTCTTCGGTCTGGCGGATGGCTCCGGGTGAGAAATCTGTGAAATTCTGATTAATACGGTTGTAGTTGATACCTTTTGCCTGTTTGGCCTGTGTTTCACCTTTCAGTACAGACTCAAAGCTCACATTGGACTTTTTATAGCCTGAGGTGCTCACATTCGCGAGATTGTTGGTGATGTTGGCAATAGCCTGTTCGCGGGTTATGGCACCTGAGAGCGCACTGTATTTTCCTGAAACCATATCGTTCTCGTGGGGTAAAAGTTCATATTTACTGCTTGAAAACTGCGGTCTGACGAGGCTTCAATCTTACGCAGTGTAATCGTATCCTCGAAGGCAGCTGTAAACTCGGGTGCCGATCTCTTTATATGAAATAAAAAGTAAGGCCCTTTTTTATCCTGCCGAAACCTCTCCTTTTTGAGATGAAAACTGTGTGAAAATCCTATAGTTACTTATCGGTTCTTTCCGCCTGTTCTTTAGTAGGAAGATGGCTTTCAACGGTATCAGGCAGCTGGAGTTATCGTAGAGAGGCATACCAGCTGGCGGGCTTCATGGAGGGAGATTGACAAAACAGATGCAATTTCATCAGGTCCCATGCCGTTTTCTATGAGTGAGTGTATATATTTATACTTTTCAGGGGTACTGTTTGTCTTGTGACTGCTGGTTTGGCTGTGGGCAGCCTGTAATCGAGGTGCCTGAAATTTGGTGGTAAGTTCAGCTTGTTGCATTGAGTTGTGAAAGTTCATGATTTCGTTGTGTCGCCACTCTAATTCAGTCAATTTCTGTCTGTGCAGTTCAAGTTGACTGGTGGTGGTTTTTATCTCCTGGGCGAGCAGCTTGTTCTCTTTTTTGACGAGAATATATTTTGTTAAGCTTAAGAGACATAACACACTGGGGATAATCAGGAAAAAAATTGCAAGAGAGTGTTGCATTGCTGTCTCCTCCGGGGCTGTTGCCTAGTAAATTTGGGTGGCAAGCTTTGTTTTTAACTTTATCAGAGCTTGACTGTGTAACTGTGAAACTCTTCCTTCGGAAAGGTCGAGAACCTCGGAAATCTCTTTTTGGGTGAGCTCTTCGTAATAATAAAGGGCAACAACTAATCGTTCTTTTTTAGAAAGCTGTTCCAGTATTGACGCCATCTTCTCGGTGAGTTGTTGTTGCTCAATCCGTGCGCCGGGAAGAATTTCACTTTTTTCATCGGTAATTGAGTCGATAAAGGATCGACCTTCCTCACTGCTGTCGAGGGTTTCATTGAGACTGACGCAGCCGAGATGGCTGACTTCAGCCAAGAGGCTCTGGTACTCGTCCAGCGATAGTTCCATAGCCTCGGCGACTTCATAATCTTCAGGGTCGCGGCCCAGCTTGAGCTCAAGGCTGAAAATAGTTTTGCCCACCCTGTTCTGCTTGTCCCGCAGTGAACGGGAAAACCAGTCCAGTTTTCTCATTTCGTCGAGAATGGCGCCCCGTATTCGATATTCGGCAAAGGTTTTGAATTTGATATTTTTTGCAGGATCGAAGCGTTTTGCAGCATCGAACAGGCCAAGCATGCCGGCACTTTTCATGTCATCGCTGTTCATGAAAGTGGGGACCTGGGTTACCATCCTGCCCACAAGGATATCCACGAGATACAGGTGGTCCTTTATAATTTGTGATATATCTTCCGCTTGCGGTCGTCGATCATAGAGCATCACTAATATTACCCCCGCATGTTAAGCAGTTTTTTCCAGAAAAATTGTAGATTCCCTTTCGGGGATGTTTGTGAGGGCTCTGAACTGATTCTTGTTGCGAGTTCCTTAAAAGATTGGGTTATCTTTGAGTTTGGAAAGATCTCGCTGATGACCCGCTGTTTTCTGATCGAATCAACCATCTGCCTGTCTTCGGGGATAGATCCCAGGTAATCAATAGATATATCGAGATATCTATTGGCTACCATGGTGAGCTTGCGATAGACATCAAGAGCATCATCCTCATTTCGAATCTGATTGACGACAAGGTTGAACTTCTTCTCATGATACTGGGTTGAGAGCAGCTTCATTAACGCATAGGCATCAGTTATTGCAGTGGGGTCCGGTGTGGTGACAACCAGAATATCCTGTGCAGCCGTGTTGAAGTAGGTAACATTTTCGGAGATTCCAGCCTCGGTGTCAATGAGAACAAAATCAAAATGATTATGCATTGCATCCAGGCCGTCCAGTAAGCGCATTTTTTGCTGGGCATCAAGCCTGATGAAATTTTGTATTCCCGAGCCTGCCGGGAGGATTTTTATTCCTTTGGGGCCGTCTACCATTATCTCCTGCAGTTCACGTTCGCCGGAGAAAAAGTGATTGAGATTAAAGAGGGGTGACAGGCCAAAGACAACATCGATATTTGCAAGGCCTAAATCTGCATCGAGAATGAGAACCCGCTTTCCCATTGCGGCAAGATTGTAGGCAAGATTTGCGACAACTGCAGTTTTCCCCACCCCACCTTTTCCGCTGGTGATGGAGTAGACACTGGTCGATTGCGTATCGTTTATTTTTATCGCGCCAGTATCAGGAGCGCTGATGTTTCTCAGCGTTTTGGCCTGGTCATCGGCAGATCGTGATGTATTACTCATGCGTGGATCCTTGGTCTTGAGACATGATCAATTTCGCTATCATTTGAGGTGTTATTTGCAAAAGATCCTCAGGAACTCTTTGTCCGTTCGTAATATAAGATATTGGTTTTTCATTATGAATTTGTGTATTGAGGAGAACCCCAAGGTTCAAACATTCATCTATTTTTGTAAAAATAGTATTGGAAAAGTCAAGTTTCTGAAATTGGCGAATGGTTTCAGAAAGTTCACTCTCACGGGTGGTTGCGGAGAGAACTAGATGTTTTTCTATATTGTATTCCGGGGACAAAAAAGAGGCAAGCTCGTCAATACAGTAGCTGTCCCTTGGGCTCCTGCCTGCGGTGTCGATAAGAATGAGTTCTTTGTCCTTGTGTCTGTTAAGAGCCTGTTCAAGTTGTTCCGGGGTGATAACCACGTCCACAGGAAGATGCATGATCTCTCCGTAGACTTTCAGCTGTTCCACTGCGGCAATTCTGTAGGTGTCGATTGTAATAAGAGCTATGGAATTGGAAGATTGCATCATGTGTGCAGCTGCAATTTTTGCAAGTGTCGTGGTTTTTCCTACCCCAGTAGGTCCAATAAGGGCAATTCTTTGCTGGCCGTGGAGTCTTGTTACGCGAGGTGGATTGATTACCTGAATTAATTTTTGCAAGGTTTCAAGGATGGCATCTGTGGCAACATTTATGTCATTGAGATCACGATCGGCAAAGCTGTCTCTGGTCTCAGCTGCTATCGTCTCTGCTGTTTCTGTCTCTATTCCTCTTGCAATAAGAAGTGAGATGAGTGGATCTTTTGTGATCTGGGAGACAGTTTCTTGATCGGAAATATATGCCGATTGCGTGGCAGCATTGCGTGAAAGTTCCGTAGAGCCAGACCCGGAGCTGTTTGATTGGCTGAATGTTGATATCTGCCCGGCAAGATCTTTGACCATTTTTTTGAGGTCGTTGACCTCCGTTTCAAGACCTGAAAGCTGCTTGGGGGGAGCTGAGCCGCTACTGCTCATTGATGTGGCGGGCTCGGGAGCAGTGGAAGGGGGCTCCGGTGCCGCAGATCGTGTTGCCGAGGCAGAAGAAGGATATTCTCTAAAACATTCCTGAAAAGGCTCCTCTGTTGTCTGGGGTTTGAGATCCTGATTTAAAAACTGGACAACAGGATCATTGACAACACGGTTAAAACTTTTTCTTTCCGGAGAAGGTAATTTTATTTTTCCCGGTGCGGTTTTTTCTTTAAAATCATTATCAATAGCAGCTGTAATTTCCAGAATCGGTCTACTCAACAAACCAAACTTGCCATTCCTGATGGTTTTTGTGGAAAGAATAAGCGCATCAGGACCGAGTTCTTGTTTAATCATTTTCAGGCCGCTTGCCATATCTTCTGATTGAAAGACTCTAACTTGCATTTATCGTCACCGTGCCAAGAGATCTGACTTTTAGACTCGGAGTAATCTCATTGTGTGAAATTACAGTGAGTGCCGGGTAATATCGTTCTGTAAGGTTACGAACGTATGGGCGTATTTGAGGGGCGGAAAGTATTGTCGGTCTGCTGCCACTATCAAATAATGGAATGGCCTTGCCTATAGAATCGAGTATTTTTTGTGCAGTAGTGGGATCGATTGCAAGATAACTGCCTCTGTCTTTGTGCTGTACGGCTTTTTGGATAGCCTCTTCAACAGGCTTTGAAAGAGTAAGGACCGGAATAACACCGTTTACAGCAAGGTCGTTGCTGATGGTTCTGGAAAGTGCGTGGCGAACATATTCCGTGAGGATATCTGTATCTTTGGTTGACGGAGCCCAGTCAGCCATGGTTTCAAGGATGGTTCGAAGATCGCGAATGGAAACACCTTCTTTAAGCAGGTTCTGCAAAACCCGCATAATAGCTCCAAGAGAGAGAATTGTTGGTACCAGTTCTTCAACAAGTTTTGGATACATTTTACCAAGATTGTCGAGCAGAGCCTGAACTTCCTGTCTGCCGATAAGCTCGTGGGAATGCTGTTTGATAACTTCACTGATGTGGGTTGCCATAACAGTGGTGCAATCAACAACGGTATAACCTGCAATCTGGGCCCGGTCCTTTTTATCCGATGAGATCCATATGGCTGGCAAACCAAAGGCAGGTTCGGTCGTTGCGACTCCAGAGATGGTTTCTGTCACAAAGCCTGGGTCCATGGCCATGAAATGGCCGGGCAGGATTTCAGACTGGGCGATCTGCACACCTTTGAGTGAGAAGGAGTACTGGTTCGGGGCTAATTGCAGATTGTCGCGTATATGAACAGGGGGAACTATAAAGCCGTTATTGAGGGCAAATTGTTTGCGTATGGACTGAATTCTGTGGAGTAACTCACCATCCTGGGCTGAGTCGACAAAAGGAATAAGCCCATAACCCACTTCCAATTGTAAAAGATCCACATGGAGCATCTCTTCGTAATTTTCTTCCTGTTTTGCAGGTAGTTTGGGTGGCTCTTCTTTGATGACCTGCTCCGCCACCTTTTTACCTTTGTCGATCTGAAAGGCAAGAAGTGCCAGAGAACCTGATAAAATAAGAAAAGGGAAGAACGGCAGGCCTGGAATCAAGGCAAAGAGCACTAATATTCCGGATACAACCCAGAGGGCTACGGCATTATGTGAAAATTGCTTTTTAAGATCAGAGCCAAAGTCCTTGTCACCCGTGGAACGTGTGACCAGCAGACCAGCGGCGGTTGAAATGATCAGGGCGGGGATCTGGCCAACCAGACCATCGCCGACAGTAAGGATGGTGTAGTTAGCGGCGGCTTCGGCCATGGGCATACCTTTTTGGGCCACACCAATAATAAAGCCAGCACCAATGTTGATAAGGGTGATAATGATGCCTGCAATGGCATCTCCCTTAACAAACTTTGAAGCACCGTCCATTGCTCCATGAAAATTTGCCTCGTTACCGACGTCTTCACGTCTTTTTCTTGCTTCTGACTCATTGATAAGCCCGGCGTTGAGATCGGCATCAATCGCCATCTGTTTTCCTGGCATGGCGTCCAGGGTAAATCTGGCTGCAACCTCAGCGACACGTCCAGCACCCTTGGTGATAACCATGAAATTGATGAGAACGAGGATTACAAAGATTACAATACCTACGACATAATTTCCTCCGACGACAAATTGACCAAAAGCCTGTATGACAGAACCCGCAGCGGAAGGGCCCTCGTCGCCGTGTAGAAGTATGAGACGGGTTGAAGCAACGTTCAAGGCAAGGCGAAACAAGGTTGTCGTGAGAAGTATTGAAGGGAAAATAGAAAAATCAGTCGCCTTAACTGTGTATAAACTGATGATAAGAATTAAAAGAGCGATGGTGATGTTGGTTGATAAAAACAGATCGAGGATGATCGAGGGCAGGGGGATGATCATGATCATCAGGATCGACACCAGTCCCACGGCTGCAACCACATCACTGCGACCGAAAAGCTGCTTGAGCCTCAGGCCGACAAGATTGGGTGTGATACTGGTCAATTCCATTAGAAATTATTTCCTTTTAATGAATAAACATGGGCAAGGATCTCTGCGACTGCCTTGAAAAGATCCTCAGGGACATATTCTCCTATTTCAAGGTTATGCAATAAACGCGCCACAGGAGGATTCTCGACAATAGGGATATCGTTTTCACGGGCGAGCTCCCGGATTCGCATTGCGATATGATCGGCACCTTTAGCAAGGATTATGGGGGCATCCATTTTTTTTGAATCATATTGAATCGCAACAGATATGTGGGTTGGATTCGTAACAATTACATCAGCTTTTGGTACATCAGCCATCATTCTTTTTCTTGCCATTTCTCGCTGGATCGAACGAATCTGCGCTTTGATATGCGGATCTCCTTCAGCTTCCTTGTACTCTTCTTTGACCTCCTGTTTGGTCATTTTCATTTTTTCTTCCATTTCCCATTTGAGAAACATGAAATCAAGAAAGGCCAGGAATATAAGCAGAGCACAAATTTTGGCGAAAACAATGAGGGCAATCCTGCCTAAATAACTTATTGCAGAAACAACACTTACATCCACCAGAATGAGGGCTTCCTCAAAATTATTGAGAACCGTGGAGTAACCTATAAAAGCGATAAGAATGACCTTAAGCAGAGATTTCACAACTTCCAGCATAGATTTTTTGGAAAAAAATCTCGACATACCACTGATGGGATTCATTTTCGAAAAATCAGGAATAAGCGGTTTGCCGGTGAGCAGCCAGCCAAATTGAAAAATGCTGGAGAAGATTGCAATGATCAGTACCAGGACAAAAAGAGGCGCCATGAGCAGGGCAAGCTGCTGTAAAAGAAAGGCTGACAGGCTCATGGTGGAGACAGGGGTTATCTCGAATTGTCCGCTTGATTGCCAGAGAGAAAAAAGCAGCGTTGTTATTTTATTCCAAAAATCAGGGAGATAAAATATCCAGAAGAGCAGGACTATAGAGAAAAGGGCCGCCGTCTGTACCTCTTTGCTCTGGACTACCTGTCCTTTCTTGCGAAAATCTTCTCTTCTTTTACTCGATGGAGATTCAGTTTTCTCTCCACCTGAGCCGCTTTCTTCAGCCATGACCTATCCGTGAAATCAATTGTATCCAGTGATTATTAACACCGTGCACAGTGTTTTTTGAAAACTAAAAGTCTTCTTGCAAATATGGCACCTGCCGAGTTGACGTTCAATTGGCCAGGTACTGTAGAATTGTACTGAATCGCTCCGGTAATGAGTCAAATTCTCGTCCTAAAAGCATGGCAATGAGGGGGAGTGTCAAAGCAATGACAATAAATGCCGTGCCGATATTGATGGGAAAAGAAATGAGAAAGACATTAAGTTGCGGAAAAACCCTCGCCAATATCCCGAGGATAAGTCCCGAGAGAAGAAGAACCGTAAGGACAGGCGCGCTGAATTGAACCCCAAGAGCAAACATGTGAGATGAAAGTTCAAAGAGATAAGGAACAGCCTCTCCGGAAAAGTTGAATTGACCCGGTGGAAGGAGTTCGTAGGAACGAACTGCCGTACGGATAAAAATATGGTGACCGTTTAGCGCCAGAAAAATCAGAATGGAAAAAACATTTTGAAACTGGGAAATTAAAGCCACCTGTCTCTGGTTTTGTGGATCAAATACATTCGCCGCCGCAAATCCCATTTGAAAACCAATAACTGTAGCACCAAATTCGACGGCTGTAAAAATGAGCCTGGCTATAAGTCCGATCATCAGCCCGAGTAAAACTTCTGCGATAATAAGCATGGCAAAAGGTGTGATTTCAAGAGAAACTTTACCGACTGAGGGTTCCATGAGGGGAAACAGCAGAAGCGACATGAGTACGGTTAGACCTATTTTAACCTGGGTGGGTGTCTGTGAGGTGGAGAAAACAGGAATGGCACTAATGAACCCGGCTACTCGGGCGGTTATGATAAGAAAGATCTGAAACTGTTCAACAGGTATGAACTGGGTATCCACTTGGCGCCTTAGAGTGTGACCATAACGTCAAAGAGGCCAACTGTAAAAATTGTAAGGGTGTTAATGATCCAGGCCCCAAAGATTAACAGGGTGATAAATACTGCAACAATTTTAGGAACAAAGGTCATCGTCTGTTCATTTATCTGGGTTGCGGCTTGAAAGATCGAAATGAGAAGGCCTACAAGCAGGGCAATGATCAGCATTGGTGCTGAACACATCAGAATTGTCTGTATGGCCTTGCGACAGATATCAATTGCTATTTCAGGAGTCATACTGTCTTCCTTGGTGGTTGAGAAGTCTCATGTTCAGGGACTAAAACTCTTTATCAACGAGCCAACAACGAGGGTCCAGCCGTCAACCAGAACAAAAAGAAGGAGTTTAAACGGCATTGAAATAATTACAGGGGGGAGCATCATCATTCCCATCGACATCAGAATGGAAGCGACAATCATGTCTATGACCAGAAAAGGTATATAGATCATAAATCCCATCTGGAAGGCACGCTTGAGTTCTGAGAGGATAAAGGCAGGAATCAGTGTCATTGTCGGCACGTCTTCCGGGGTCTGGGGTTCCTCGCCCATGGTGATATCTGTCAAGAGAACCAGCTCGCTTTCTCTCACCTGACTGAACATGAAGCTTCGCATGGGTTTAATGGCGTTTTCTAATGCCTTGCTCTGGTCAATCTGCTCATTGATGTAGGGTTGGAGAGCTTCCTCATTGATAGTGTTCAAGGTCGGTGACATGACAAAAAAAGAAAGAAACAGAGACAAGCCGAGAATGACCTGGGTTGGTGGCATGTTCTGGGTTCCCATTGCCTGACGGACAAAGCCCAAGACTATCACGATTCGGGTGAAACAGGTCATCATCAGAAGAATCGCCGGAGCCACGGAAAGAATGGTGAGGACAAAGAGAATCTGCAGGGCATTGGAAACCTGCTGTGGATTCTCCGCATCTTCAACGCCAAAGGTGATAGTGGGCAGGCCCACACCACTGGCAATGATCGGAGAACCGAGCAGTATCATGACGATAATCAGAGCGTGTAAATGTTTTCTTTTAAGCCGGGAGTCTTTTTCAATCATATTTTTCTCCCGTTTCAGCTTGTAGTGTCTTGGAAAAGCTCTGTTTTTTTTTTGCAGGCAGAGTGGCGATGTTTGAAATGTTTGATTCGCTGATGCCCAGCAGGTATTCTGTACCTCGAATTTCAACCAGGCAAAGAGCCTTCTTGCCCATGAGCGGTTTAATTTCGATAATGTTGATTTGTTTATCCGGGGAAGATGAGAGGAGCGAAAATCGTTTTCTCAGTAACCCATACAGCAGCAGAATTATACCAAGTACAATGAGAAGGCCCCAGACCACACGAAACGAGCTGGTCAGAATATCTGAATTGTCGTATAGGCCCAGAGGTTTGGTCGATTCGGCAAAGGCTGTCGAAATGCAGAGCAACACAATGACAGCCGATGCAAGAGTAGTTTTCATGGGTTGATGTCTAGCCAAGATTTTCAATCCTGTCAGCGGTACTGACAACATCGGTGAGCCGGATGCCAAATTTATCGCCGACCATCACCGCTTCACCTTTGGCAATGAGCTTTGAATTTACGTAAAGATCAAGCGGCTCACCGGCGAGCTTGTCGAGTTCAAGGACGTATCCTTCGCCCATTTTCAGCAGATCTTTGAGTTTGATCTTGCTTCTGCCGACTTCAACGGAGATGTTCAGCGGGATATCGTACAGAAAATCAAGATTGCGTCTATCCTCCTTCCGAGAACCATCTCTTGATAATGAAGAAGGTCCATCTTCTCTCAGAAGTTCTTTTATCTCTTCAGGGTCGGGACGACTGTTATTTGTTGTATTTACCATTGGATATCCTCAATCAATAAGTTCCTTTTAGACTAATGGCCTTTTTACCATTGTGTGTTCCTGGAATAGCATAGTATTTGGGGCTGTTTTCAACCAGCACCTGTATCGGAGAAGTCGGATCATAGTCGAGGCCAATAATATCGCCGACCTGCAGGTTCAGCACTTTTCTGACGTTCATTTCAATGGTTCCTGATTGTGCAATGACGGTAACTGGCATTTCCTGAAGTTGTTCCTCTATGATCTCGTACCAGTTACTTTTTGTCTGGGTTGAAATATTGAGCAGTTCCTTGAGTAAATCCCGTAAAGGTTCGAGGGTGGTAAAAGGAAAAACAAGATGAACATGTCCTGAATACTGGCCTGCTTTAACAAGTAAGGTTCCTACAATAACTTCACCTTCTGGATCGACGATGGATACGAGGCGAGGGTTATTTTCTACCTTTATCAGGTGACTTCTGATACTGAGCAGCTGGGAGAATGCTTTGTCAATATCTAAACAGGCATCGTCCATCGATGCCTTTAGTATATTGAGTTCGATGGTGGTGAGATTTCTATCGAGTTCAAGGGATTCAATGTCAGAGGATGCTCCCAGCATAATTTCCAACATTGAAAAAGAGAGCTTTGGATCAAAAATAATAAGAGCGCCTTGCTTTAAAGGGGGGAGATCAAGAATACCAATGGAACCGGGCTTACTTTTGTCGGCCATAAATTTTTGAAATTCAAAGGTTTCAAGACCCACCCTGGTGACTGAAAAGGTTCTCTGAAGCTGGTTGGTGAGTGAGGTCGCATAGTATCGGCAGAATGTATCCAGGATGATATCAAAGTTGGGTATACGAAATTGTTCCTTGTCCGGGCGGGCAAGCTGAAAAAGATTCACCGGGGTGCAGTGAAGAAAATCCTCCTGACCACCATCTAGGGCAAGTGACACCTGACCTTCATGGATTGCCTTGAGAAGATCTGCGATTTCTGCTCTGCTTAAAGTAGGTTCCATAGGATGTCGTGATGCCTTACTGAACAACAAAGTTTGTAAAATAGATTGCCCGAACCTTGCCAGTTTGGAGAAACGAGTTGATTTTACTGGTTAGTTCCGCTTTAAGTTGCCTTTTTCCCTGAAGATCCTGCAACTCTTCGTAGGTTTTATTACCAATCAGCAGGAGCACCGCATCCCGGACCTGTGGCATTCGTTGTTCGACCTCAGGCTTTACCGCTTCGTTACTGAGCTCAACAGTCAGAGATGCCTTAACATAATGTGGCGTATCTCCGCTGATGATATTGACGACAAATTCTTCAATATTAACCATCGGTCCAATTTCAGTCTGCTGCTGAAGGTCGGGAACAGGGACCTTGAGTCCAGGATCGACTTCTTCGGGGGGAGGCGGCTCTGGTTTGAGAAAATACCATCCGCCAACGCCTCCACCGACGAGCAGGAGGAAAACGACGGCACCTATGATGATAAAAAGTTTCTTTTTGCTACCGCCCTCTGGTGATTTTTCTTTTTTTTCAGCCATGTATGACGCCTTGGTTAATGTTCTTTAGGGTATCTGTGATTTCTTTAAAGAGGTAGAGCGTTTTCTGGAGATGCTAGCTTCGTTTTGCTCACATTACTTTGAAGTTTCAGGAAAAAATCGACCCGTCGGTTTTTGCTCCTGCTTATTTCATCGCGGTTTGGAACGATGGGGCGATCCTGGCCATATCCGGCTGCGGCCATCCTGTCTAAAGGAAGAAGATCGCCCTGGGTAAAAAATCTCATTACTGCAACGGAACGGTCAACAGAGAGGTCCCAATTACCATAGTTTGAGCTTGATACAGGGATATCATCGGTATGGCCCTCAATACGCAGATCCATGGGAAGAGGGCGGATGATATCGGCGATAGTGCGAAGAATGGAATACGCCTTCGGTGAGATTTTTGCCTGGCCTCTCTCAAACATTACGGAGTCGCTGATTCTGAGGATGATGGATTCGTCATCGTTTTGGATAACGCCGACATTATTGTTTAAACGTCTTGAATCGATCTGCGACTTAATTTTGTCATAAACCTTTTTTGTCGTTTGTTGCTGTATCGGTGAAAACTGGGTTATCGGCGGAGACGGAAGTACAGGAATTGCAAATTCAACATGTGCTGGTTCATTGTGCATACCAAAGGCATCTTTCAATGAACTGGATGCCTCGGTAAAGCGAACAGGATCCATACTTGCCATGGACAGCAGAAGGACGAAAAACGTCAACAGCAGGGTGACAAGGTCAGAATATGTCACCATCCATGCAGGGGCGCCCACCGGGCACTCTGGGCATTTTTCTTTTTGTTCTTCTGCTTGCGCTTCTTCTGCCATAACCAGTGCCTTTACTTGTTAAAAGTAGACTGACGGAGTTTCGGAGCGATAAATGCGTGGAGTTTCTGTTCCATTATCCGTGGGTTTTCTCCGGAGAGTATCGACTGCATACCTTCTATAATGAGCATCTTGGTGAGCACTTCTGCGGCGGATCGATTTTTGAGTTTTCCTGCCATCGGAGAACAAAAGACGTTCGCGATAACGGCTCCATAAAACGTGGTAAGAAGGGCTACCGCCATGGCAGGTCCGATTGATGCCGGGTCATCCATGGTCTGCAGCATCTGTACCAGGCCAATCAGTGTTCCTACCATACCCATAGCAGGGGCGTAGGCTGCAATGGCAAGAAAAATGTCGGCACCTTTTCCGTGGCGCATCTGGATGTACTCTATCTCAGTGTTCAACATTGCACGTAGTGTTTCCGGTTCCTGGCCATCAACAGCCATCTGCATTGCTTTTTTAAGAAAAGCATCGTCCACGGAATCCATCGCACCCTGCAGGGCCAGAATACCTTCTTTTCGTGCCTTATTGGCAAACTCCATTAACTGAGCAATGAGATCATTTATGGGGCGCTCTTTATGAAGAAAAGTTTTTTTGGCAACATTGATGGCATCAAAGACGTCACCAAAAGGATAATGAACGAGGGTGTTGCCAAATGTCCCGCCAAAAACGATGAGGAGTGAAGGAACGTTAATAAATATTGATAAAGGCCCACCTTGCAAGATGGCCATAAGCATAAGTCCAAAAGCTGCACCGATGCCAATTACAGTTGAAAGATCCAAAAAATCCTCCGCGACAGATTCATGTTAAGAGTAAAAGCATGCTTTGCTGAAAAGCTGCGTCTCATGTTTGTTGAGGATGTAAGTGTCAGAAGCAATTGACTCTTTCCTCAGCTGATACAGTATTATCGTATCATAGACGCAGTAACTCTAAAACTCAAGTTTGCATAAAATATTCCAATTAATAAAAATAATATCAGAAAGAGTGCAGAAACGGGTTGAGCAGAGGGGGGAAGGGCGAAAAAAAATTGAGAAATAGCAAAAAGAAAAGGCCCCAGGTGGAGAGAACCCCCCTGGAGCCGGACCGTTGTGTCAAAAATATGACAACTAACGTTTAAGGTTTATAACTTCACTCAAGAGCTCGTCTACCGTAGTAATAATCTTGGAGTTTGCCTGAAAGCCACGCTGGAGGGTGATCATTTTGACAAATTCAACCCCCATGTCAACATTGGACTGCTCGAGTGAGTTTGTATATATCGATCCAAGTTCTGCACCTGGAATCCCAACCCTGGCAGCGCCTGAGTCTTCGGTTTCAGAGTACAGGTTATTACCGACAAGATTCAGACCATTCGGGTTTATAAATTTTCCAAGTACCAGCTGCGCAATTTTAGTGCTTTCGCCATTATCGTAAAAGGCGGTGACATTACCTTCTCCGTCTATCTTGACACCGGTGAGACTTCCAGCACCATAACCATTCTGGTCCTGAGACAGGACGACTGAGTCGCTGTTATATTGCGTGGTGTTAAACGTTATGGTGATACCTGTAAGCTCAGAATTGTTGCCCCAATCCAGATCACCGGCAGCAATATCGGCTGTAGTATCCACTGCAGGGTCCGCAGCATCTCCTACCAGAATACCATTTTCGGTAAACACCAGGTTATCGGCAAATTGACCCTGGAGTATATTGCCATCAGCATCTTCTGCGCTCCAGGCCGAACTCCACGTATTATCACCGGTTTTGATGAAATATGTGGTCAACAGATGAGAGTTGCCAAGACTGTCATACACCTGCGTGGACGAAGAGTAGTTGTAGGTGTCATTGTCATCGATATCAAAATCAGCCAAGGCAAGAACAGCCGATTCGGAGTCGAGATTGGTCGTGAGGGTGAGTTCTGTCGTTGATTCACCAGCGATAAGACCCGTATCTTCGATCTGAATATCTGTGGCATCTCCGGCCGCTAGTTCGCCATTGACATCATATAATTTACCCTGTACCCGGAGTCCTTCAGGATTGGTTAAATAACCATCTCCGTCAAATCTGAACGCGCCTGCTCTGGAGTAATACGCAGTTTCGTTGCCTTCTTCTTTGAGGATAAAAAAACCATCGCCTTCGATGGCAACGTCTAAATTTGATTCCGTTGACTCGAAAGTTCCTTGACTGAATATACTGTCCATGGTTGAGACTCCAACTCCACGACCAACCTGAGAAGTTCCACCAGAACCGTTAATTGTTGTGGAGAGGAGATCAGAAAAAACATGCCTGGATCCCTTAAATCCTATGGTGTTTGTATTGGCGAGATTATTACCGACCACAGTCATTGCCTGGGAGTTAGAGTTGAGACCACTGACTCCACTGTAAAATGCACTTGATATACCCATTTGTTCTCCTGTTATTTAGAAGTCAGTTTATTTAAACCGTTCTTTCCTTGTTAATTATGATGTTAAACTGTCAGCGACGGTTTCACCTGTCTCAATTGTTTCTTCTAAAGTATCAACCGTTTCTTCTAGAGTATCAACTGTATCGGACATGCTGTCGAGGGCAGATTCTTCATCAGATTCTTCTTCTGTGTCGTCGGTTGTAGATGAAGATATGCTGGTTCCAGATTCGTAAACACCGATGATTGAGGTAAATGCAACTTCTCCTGCACGTGTTACAAGGTTTCCACCTGCACTTCCCGCAAGATCAACGCCCGTAACTTCAGATTTAACCAGAGCTGTTGGAAAGATACTGGTTCCGGAGGCAGTTTGAGCGGATATTGAAATGGTGTAATCACCAACCGGGGCAGCTTCCCCGTCATCAGTAAAGCCATTCCAGGTGAGGAAATGATTTCCGGCGGTCAGTCCTGTGCCACTGAGTGTTGCAACCGTTGCCCCATCATGTTTGAGGGAAATTGTCACCTCAGCGGCCGTCGTCGGCAGGCTGTAACCAAATTCCAGAGGGTCGCCTGAAAAGCTCGTTTCGTTACCTTCAAAAACAACATCTTTTCCAATTGTACTCAGTGCCGACAATTGGTTGGAGTTGGCATTTGATTCTACCAGGCTTTCCATGTTTTCATTAATATTATACAATTGCTCCAGTGAGCTGAATTGCGCAAGTTGGGCTGTAAATTCAGTTGGATCATCAGGGTTCAGTGGGTCCTGGTTCTGCAGTTGCGCGACAAGAAGTGTCATGAAATCTTCTTTGCCCATTACTGAGCCATCATCTGTGTTGTAGAGGCTTGTTCCAGTAGTTGATGCCGCCGTTGAATTGAGGACGTCAATGTTGCTGCTCATAACTTCTCCTTTAAACTTTTACGTTGACCCCTGAAGTGACGTCATTACTTTGTTCTTGGAAAGTATCCAGGATAAATGGAGTATGGGGTTCTGCTTTTTTATCCTGTGGAAAGAAGCTTGAGAAATCTCTGTTTGGCAGCTGCTGGTTAAAAAGATCAGAACTGTCCACCATTTCAGATGTTGTGGTCACTGTAATTTCCTCTACATTAAAACCCTGTTGCTCCAGTGTGGATTTGAGCTTTGTTAAATTTCTTTCCAGGATCTGCTGTACGTGTTGACTCTGTGCTACAACATTGGCACGGATAGACCCTTCTTTCACAGTGAGATCAATTTTCATTTCTCCAAGTTCAGCCGGGTGAAGCTTGAGTTGGATTTTTGTGTCAGCGTCTTTTCTGCTGAACTGAAACCGTTCAATAAATTGTTGCAGCACTTCCTGGTCTTGAACAACCACTCCGGAGGGGAGTACAGTTGTTTTCGAAATGTCAGTAAGTTGTCCTGTGCCGGTACCCATCAAAGAGCTTCCGGAGAGGTTGAAAGTGCTTGTTGTATCAGAGGTTGCAGGGGATGTGCCGAGCTGGCCAAAGCCAGATCCCGGCTGCCCCATTTCACTGTTTTGCTGGTTTCCGGAAGGATTGCCAGTATCTTTCATTCCGTTTTCTGGCTGAACCTTTGCATCATAAAAGTGTTGTGTGCTGTCATGCCTGACACTATGCAAGGAAGTCTGCCGGGAGTTCAGGGTGGGGCCAAAAACACCTTCTTGCAGAGAAGTTAAGCTGTTACTTTGTTTGCCAGTGGTAAGAGGGGATGCGATGTTTTCTTCTACCTGCACTTCCGTGATCGTTGCAAAAAGGCTGCGAAGTGGTGACCCGTTATTGAATTCAGTTGCAGACTTCATTGAAAGCGTTCCTTTTTCTGAGGAATTGTTCAGTATATTCTGAATTCTCTCAAGAAATGCTGCTTGTTCTCTTGTCAATGTCAGAGGAGTGCTCTGGGGCAAGCTACTATCCGTGATCTGGGCAGCATCTCCAAAGAGGGTCTTACCTAAAGCAGATGCCAGACTGTTGGGATTGGTTTTCTCTTGCTGTGTCAACACTGCTGAGCTGATCTCTTTGTCCATTGGGATGAGGCTTTCTCCTGTGGAACCTGCAGAAAAATTATTCAGCAATTCAACAAGTTCTTCGTTTGTGAACATATCGTCAAGTAAGCCCGCCTCCTCTTGAGGTACTTGTGCACTTGTTTGATCGTTTGAAGCGGCCTGGTTGGGAGAGCCAATAGCAAAAAACTCTAAAAGTGCAGAGATCTGAGACTTCAAATCATAATTGTCAGAAAGCAGAAGAGCCTCGCCGGCTTCTTCTGAAGTCTTTGTTGAACCTTCTGTGCTGCTGGGTTCATCAGTGGATGGTTTGGAGGATGAGGCCTTGATGTTTGTTTCTTTAGGTAGGGCAGTTTGCAGAATTGAGTTAAAATTATTCTCTGAGTCTTGGGTTGGAGAGCCCTGAACTGGAACACCTGACTGTTCAGTCTGAATTTTCTGGAAATTCTGGGTATTCATTTGAACATTAAAAGATTGTGGCATAATTAAGTCACTCTATTTGCAAGGTCGTATATGTTGTACTGATCTCTGAGGTCTTTTGTTTGGAAACCTGATCTAAAATTTTTGCAGCTGCTTTGACCTTCATTTTCTCTAACAGATCTGAGGCGAGCTGCTGTTCCAGTCCGGTTATCGCAAGAGCCGCCTTTGCAGGGGTCATCTTTTCGTAAATTTTTGCAAGACTCTCAATTTTCTTTTGCTCTACAGCTGCTTTCTCTTCAAGAAGGGTTTCTATTTTCCCCTGCAGTACCTGGAGAGATTTCAATTTGTCGTCAATTTCAGCTAATTTCTTATCGACACCTTCTTCAAGAGCCTTTAGCTCCTTTTTACGAAGATCGATCTCTTCTCTTTCTTTTCGAATTTTTGCCCGTTCTTCGATGATTGTATTTTCAATACGTCGCTCCTCGACGGAGCTGTAGTTGTCTGCTGCCTGGGAGAGAATTGCTGTCTGAGAAAGGACCAGGGTAAACAGGGCGATGGTGATGGGTCTGTGTATGAAGGTGTTTTGTATCATATCAATGTAATAATTATTGTTGATCGAGTGGATCTTTGCCGTGCCGGATAATGGCGATTTCATCGAGCATAGCAGCTTCTTTTTTATCTAAATATCGTTGCCAGGACACATTTTGTTCAATTTTTAAACGGTCCATAATCTGGCGTTCCCGACTGCGTTTGAGGAGGTTTGTTTGTTCCTGTTCAACAATTTTCGCCTTCTCCTGCAGGTTCTTTTCAATGGCGATGACGTTTTTTTGTGAGGCCGTGATTTTTTCTTCAAATAAAATTAATTTTCTGATTTCCACTCCCTCTACCTGTAGTTGTGCCGTCTCTTCGATGAGAATGGTCAGAGCTAATTTCTCTTTTTGAAGTTTTTCTTGTATTATTGCGTGGATATTCCTTGCTTCATAGAGCCGGTTCTTGGCCAGATCTTCGAGTCGTTTACGATAATTGAGAACTGTTTCAAGACTAAAGGGCTTGGGTTGTAAGGCCACGGGTCATCACGTATTGTGTAATTTTTTATTGATCGGTCTGTCGCCGGTTTTTGCGGGGCGGCTCTTCGTCTTTCCGCTCACTGAGTACAGCACCCAACAGTTCAAGAGAGTTTTTCAGGGAGGTTGTTTCGTTATAGTTTTGCCGCAGAAAATCAGTAATGGCATCTATCTTACTCAGGGCGTAGTCAATTTTTGGATTTGACCCCTTCACGTAAGCTCCAATATTTATAAGGTCTTCGGCCTCGGCGTAACTTGCAAGGACGTCCCGCGCCTTACCGGCAAGCTCCTGATGGCGCTCTCCTGTGATATCTCTCATGACACGACTGGCTGAACTGAGAACATCAATCGCTGGAAAGTGATTTTTGGCAGCAAGTGCACGGGAAAGAACAATATGGCCATCAATGATAGACCGAACAGAATCCGCAACAGGCTCCGTCATATCGTCGCCATCGACGAGTACCGTGTAAAGTGCTGTAATGGATCCCTTGTTTTTAAAGTTACCGGCACGTTCAAGGAGTTTGGGTAGAGTGGCAAATACTGAAGGGGTGTAACCTTTGGTGGTTGGTGGTTCCCCTACGGCAAGGCCGATTTCACGCATGGCCATGGCAAAGCGGGTAACGGAGTCCATCATGAGCAGTACGTTTTTGCCATTATTGCAAAAAAACTCAGCGATGGCTGTGGCGACAAAGGCCCCCCGCATACGCAGAAGAGGAGACTGATCCGAGGTGACCACAATAATTACTGACCTTGCAAGTCCTTCTTTGCCGAGATCGCGTTCGATAAATTCCCTTACTTCCCGTCCACGCTCACCTATTAATGCAATGACGTTTATATCGGCTTTGGCGTATTTTGCCATCATGCCAAGAAGCACGCTTTTTCCGATACCTGATCCCGCCATAATTCCCATGCGCTGCCCGGTACCACAGGTAAGAAGCCCGTTTATGGCACGCACCCCAAGGTCCAGGGAATCACTAATGTTCTGGCGCTCCATAGGGCCAGGCGGAAGGGAATAGAGATCTTTTTCTTCAGTGAGAAGAGGGGCCGGGCGTCCATCCTGAGGGATTTCCATAGCATCGATTACACGGCCTAAAAGGTTGTTGCCAACGCTTATAGTTGCACTGGTGCGCACCACACGGATAAGGCTGCCGGGGCCAAGACCTCTGAGTTCTCCGAGTGGCATGAGCAGAGCAATATTGTCCTTGAAACCGACTATTTCTGCATAAATCTTTTCGCCGCTGTCTATGGGTGTGAGTTCACAGAGTGAACCAATTGAGGCATGGGGACAGTATCCTTCAATGACCAGGCCGACAATTCTTGTCACTTTCCCCCAGATTTTAATGACGTTGAGATTCTGGATTTTATTGGAGTTAAATGCCATTTTGAGTCAAACTGGGGTTGAATTAATTTTTGTAGCAAGGCCGCCTAACCGCAGGAGGATATAGTCGGACAGGAACCCGTGAAAGTTGTGTCACGGAGAATTTCTGGCAATTTCTTCCCGAATAGCATCAAATTGACTCGAGACTGTTGCATCGATAATACAGTTTTCGGATTCAATTTTGGCACCACCCTTTTCAATAGCAGGGTCAGTTTTAATGACAATGTTGCTGAGGCCACTGATGCCACTTATAAGTTCTGTTGACTTTTCCGTAATAATTTTGTGGTCATCGGGGTTAATATAAATGGTAAATTCATCAGATTTCACTGCACGTTGAAGAGCCTCTTCAATGGTGGCGACGATAGTTTTGTCCTGTTCCCTGATGGATAAACGAATGATTTTTTCAGCAATAAGAATGGCAAAATTTTCGAGCTCAGTACTGCTGTTGTTTACAATGGTCTCTCTGATTACTTCCAGTTGTTCGCAGATCGTGGACAGGGCCTTTGTGGCGGTATTGTAGTCTTCTTCGGCCTTGGTCATACCATCACGGAGCCCTTGCTGGTACATATCTTCTGCTTGCTTTTGCGCTTCTGAAAGCAGAACATAATTGCTTAAATCGATGGGATTTTTTTCTTCATCTTGGTTGCGGGTCTCTGTAACCTCATCGGTTTGTGGGGGAACCTGTTTATGTTGACTGGAATCTGGAGCGGGCGGCTTTGCCACTTTTTGAGGAGAAGGGGGAGGGCCGGGGCGGGGTATATTAATTTTTTCTGGCTCAAAGGGAGGCGAAGCAGGTCTTGCTTCTGAATGCCAGCCTTTATTTTCAGAAGAAACCGC
The DNA here is from genome assembly GCF_005116575.1 of Desulforhopalus sp. IMCC35007. GTDB lineage: Bacteria > Desulfobacterota > Desulfobulbia > Desulfobulbales > Desulfocapsaceae > Desulforhopalus_A. Next base: position 77,247 of record NZ_SWCN01000005.1, read on the forward strand.
TTTTGTAATTTCTTCTGCGACAAAAGCGCTCGAATCCTTAAAATATTTAGACAAGCTCATCGCCACCTCCAGTGCCCAAGACCAGCTTGCCTTCTTCTTCAAGTTTCATTGCAATCTTGACGATGGACTGCTGCATGAGTTCTACTTCGGAAAGTCTTACAGGGCCCATGGCCTCAAGGTCATCGCGGATCATGTCTGCGGCTCTTGAAGACATGTTCGCGAAGATTTTCTCCTTCATCACTTCAGAAGCTGTTTTGAGTGCCATCGTAAGTGAATCATTATTTACCTCGCGCAAGATCATTTGCAGTGATCGACCGTCAAGGGCGATAAGGTTCTCAAAGGTGAACATCTTTTTACGAATCTCTTCCGCCATTTCCGGGTCCGTCTGCTCCATTGCCTCAAGAATTTCACTGTCGAGATTGTTCTTCATGTTATTTAAGATACCGACAACAGTATCCAGCCCTCCCACTTTTTTCTGGGTTCCACCAGAGACAAGTCCGATTTCCCGGTGAAGAGCGTCTTCAATGCGGTTGAGCACCACAGGAGAAACTTTTTCGATTTTGGATATTCTGTACGCTACATCGGCCATAATCTCTTCAGGGAGATGGGAGAGTATTTCAGCTGCATGTTCTATGTGCTGGGTGGACAGTATCAAGGCTACCGTCTGGGGATGTTCCTGCTCCAGTAGCCCTGCGACCATGGTTGGTGCCATAAGGGAGATTGTCTCCAGTGATTTGGTCTCTGTTCCTGAAAGAAACTGATCCATCAGAAACTGCGACCTCTTGTCTCCAGGAGTGGCTGAGATAGCTTTTTTAGCAAAGTCATCACCTTTGACAAAAAGTCCTGCAAATTGTTCCTTAGACTCCCTGTAGCTCTGGAAAACCCGTTCTTTGATCTGCACGGGAATATGATCGATACTTGCCATTGCCCGGGTGATTTGACGCACTTCGTCATCCGAGAGCTCTTCAAAAATTTTGGCTGCGGCCTCCTCACCTAAACATATAAGCAAAACGGCAACCTTGTTTATACCGGTAAGTGTTTCAATTCCCATTGTCGCTTAACCTTCCTGGATCCAGTTTTTAATAATAAAGGCAGTGGGAACCTGGTTCTGATTAACTTCTCTTCGCAGCTGGGTTATTGTGTCATCAACGGGCTCTACAGGAAGCTCCGGCTCTACTTTTTCCTGTTGTAGAAGTTTCTGTTCCCGTTCGAGCTGTTCCACCGTTTTGTAATGTTCTTTTACCTCGCCTTTCATTGTTTTCACCACTGGACGAATGAGTAGGAAGTAGATAAGCAGGGCCCCTAGAGCAATCAACCCGTATTTAATCATAGGGAGGGACTGGTACAGGGAGCTTTCGCCTTCACCGCCTGCCGTTATGGCTTCTTCTTTCTGGGCGACAAAGGGCATGGAAATTACATTAATCACATCGCCACGTTCAGCAACAATTCCAATTGCACTGGCCACCATTTCTTCAATGGACTTCAGCTCCTCCTCACTGCGTGGTGTGACCTCTTTGACCTTGCCATCAGCATCGAGTGCCACGCGGTCTGCGACCAGTACCGAAACGGACAGTTTTGTTATGGTTCCAACGGGGTTGATGATACGACTGATGGTTTTGCTGATTTCGTAATTGGTCGTTCTGGAAGTCTTTGTATCGGTTGGACCGGCAGTGTTTTCGCCAAAAACATTGCCCTGGAGGTTAGATTCAACTCCAGGCACACCACCGTCGGTTTCGCTGCCCGAAAGCTCCTCGTTGACCTGTTCACTGCGAATGACAGGCTCTTCGCCATCATAGAGCTCTTCGGTTTTTTCAACTTTTGAAAAATCAAGAGTCGCAGAAATTCTTACCATGGCATTGTCTGTGCCCATGGTTTTATCGAGGAGTGCCTGGGCACGCATTTCCATCCGGTGCTCCACTTCCTGCTGGAACTCAAGCATTTCCCCTGAAAAAATCTGGCTCTCATCTTTTTTCTTTTCAAGCTCCAGTACCACACCGTTGGAATCGATAACTTTGACATTTTCAGGATCAAGGTTTGTGACGGACCCTGCAACAAGATGAATAATGCCCTGGACCTGCTGCTGGTCAAGGTGTTTTCCTGGAACGAGAGTGACGATAACAGAAGCTGTCCCGCTGGATTGCTGATTTTTAAACAGCCTTTTTTCTGGTAGGGCCAGGTGTACCCGTGTTGATTCAACAGGTGCCAGCGAAGTTATTGTCCTTGCAAGCTCTCCCTGTAGTGCTCTGGTGTAGTTTACTTTCTGAACATAATCGGTGAGGGCGAAACTCTGTTTGTCAAAAATCTCAAAACCGACCCCTCCTCCGGTAGGCATTCCGTTTGCTGCAAGATCAAGTCTGGTCTGATAGATTTGGTTTGCAGGAATCCAGATATCTTTGCCACCGTTTTTAAGGGTGTAGTCAATTTTCTGGTTTTTCAGCCACTCGACAACCTGCGACGCGTCATTCATGGGAAGATTCGCGTAGAGGAGTTGTTGGTCTACCGTTCTTGCCTGGATAATCAAGAGGGCAAAAAGTGCAATCGAAATCACCAGCACGGCCCCTGTTGCCACCTTTCTAGAGAGCGGCCAGCCCTGAACGAGCTGTATCAGGTTTTTTTTCTCTATTGTTGCCGGTTGGCTTGTTGTCGTTTCAACGCTTTTTTCTGCGACTTCCATGGGATCCTGTGTCCTTTAAATTTCATCCATCGACTTGAGTGACTGCTCTTTGACAGAGAAAATAATGTTAAATCTGCATCCTCATGATTTCTTCATAAGCGGCCAGTGCTTTATTACGCACCTGCACGAGCATTTTGAGTGACATCTCCGCTTCTTCAACAGCAATCATAACCTCATGAAGATGCTCGGCGTTTCCCGCCTCGAGATTAGCCACGGCATTGTCTCCGATGGCCTGGCTCTTATTGGTTTCACTGACCATATTTTTCAGCATATCACCAAAGGCACTACTGCTTTTTTCAACGTCACTTGTGGTGTTTGTTGGAGCAACTGTGGTTGCCAGGTTACTAAGGCTTTGTATGCTATTCATAATTTATTTTCCGATATCGAGGGCTTTGAGAGCCATTCTCTTTGCCATTTTAATGGAAGTAACGTTTGCCTGATAGGATCGAGTGGCGGACATCATATCAACCATTTCCTCCAGAACACTGATGTTGGGCATTTCAACATATCCATCTTCGGCCGCATCGGGGTGGGAAGGGTCGTATACCTTTCGTGGCGGAGTTTTGTCCTCTAAGATCTTGGAAACCTCAACCCCTTTGACGCTTTGACTGACCTGGTTGTTGAGGTGATCCTGAAAGCTGAGAGATTTGGTGCGAAAATAGGTGGATTGCTTCTTGTACGGCCCACCCTCAGGGGTTGAGGTGGTTTCTACGTTGGCAAGGTTTGAGCTGATTGTATTCAGCCTGAGACTCTGGGCTTTAAGTGCTGAAGCACCTATTTTAAAAGTGTTTAATATATCCATTTGTTACCTCGGTGAAATCGACTGTGTTAATGTTTTATTGTCCGCCAGCTATGACATATTTCAAAATAGTGATCTTTTTCTTGAGTAACTGGGCGGAAGTCTCGTAGAGCAGTTCATTTTCTGACAGAGCCAGCATTTCCTGATCGACACTGACGTTGTTATCATCGCCAATACCTGACTGTTCCTCTTCGATGGTTATTTTTCCTGTGACACTGTTAAAGTTAGATGGTCCAAGTGGCAGATGAGCTTCATGTGAAGTTGCCAGTTGCACGCCTTTTTTATGGCCAATGGCATTTGCCAGTTCGTCTTCGAACTGAAACCGGGAAGGCGAAAAACCCGGAGTCTCCGCATTGGCTATGTTGGAAGATATGACTTGCGCTTTTGTTGCACGCAGGTCAAGTACCTTACTCAGTAACTGCATGTTCTGGTCGAGAAGGTTAATAGGTGCCATATATTCTCCAGTTTTTTGAAACACTTTCGAGGACTGTAGGTTTTAGTATCGGTCCTTCTGCGTTGCGTATTGCAAATCCCGTTCCGCGTATTGTTTCCATTTTGAGTTTTCTTCTGTTTCGACAATTTTTTGCAGAAAAGTTAGTGCTATTTCGTCATTCCCCAGTTCACGGTTGATCTCAGCGAGTCGATACAGGCTTTGATGGTAGAAGAGATTGTCTTTGGTTATTTTATTAAAAATTTCTGCTGCATAGCTGAAGTTTCCTGTCTGGTAAGAGCTTTCAGCCAGGAAAAAATTTTGTTGTTCTGTCAGTAAGCCATTCATTGCCAGCAGCTCGTCCAGGGTCGAAATTGTTTTATCGTAATTATCGGTTCGAAAAAAAAGTGTGGCGGCCAGCGGGTGAAAGGATCCGTCATCAGGAAGAGTTGAAGGGAGAGCCTGTAAGGCCTCAGTGAGTCGTTCGTCTGCGACAAGGGCCTTGATACGGAGGAGGAGGATTTCATTGGAGTATTTACCTTCTGGGTAGTTATATGTGTACTGCGCCGCATAATCCTCAACGAGGCTGAAGTTTCCATGGTCGAAAGTAGCCTGGATCATCGGAAGATAGTATTTCTCCCTTTCATCCGCCGACCTGATTTCAATGAGATAGAGGTAGAGTTTCTGCGATTCATCGTAAATACCGACCTTGTGATACGCCTCTGCAATGTCGACAAGAAAATCACTGTTTATCCAGTTGTTCTGGAAGAGCTCTTTGTTTTGTTTGGCGAGAACAAGGGCGTCAACATAATCCCCAGCGTCTACGAGCCGTTTGATTTCTTTTGGCAGGATATCGATGAGCAGGGCCTGCGCCGAGATTCTGACACCACCGATCTGAAATTCTCTGAGAAAATTGCGAAGCATTGAAACGACCAATCCATTTTCCCCTTTGAGTGCATGGATCAGAATGGTTTTGAATTCCGCTTCCTCGCTAATGGATCTGCTTGAAGCTGTTTGTGCAATTCTTTGGTAATTTTCCAGGGCTTTGTCTGTCCATTGATTGTCCGTAAGAAGTCGAAGGTCTGTTGCTTTAATGGCGGCCAACAGTCCTGCATCCGTGCCAGGGTAGGCATTTTCAATCTGGGCAAAGTCATCGATGAGTTCCTGTCGCTCAGTGAATTGTAGTTTGGACATGTTTTCCCTGTAGGCGATGAGTCCGATTAATTTTTCTCCGGATACCAGTGTCTTGAGGTCTTTGTATTCTTTAGCCGCATCTTGAAAATATTTCTGGTCATAGAGTGTTGAACAGTAACCGCCAGACGAATAAGGCTGAGATCGCAGAAGTGGGGAGTTTTCAAGGAGCTTATATGCTGCATATGCTTTTACAGTCTGGTTTGTTGCATACCAATAATCCGCCTGTCTGATTTTCATTCTTTCCTGAATCTCAGCGGGGAGGGCGATTGAATCAAGCAGGAGAAGCTCGTTTAAATGTTTGTATTCCTGGGTGGCCAGGGAGGTTTCAACTTGAGATAAATGAAAATATGGAGCCAGAGGGCTTTTGTGGGATATTTGAGGAGCAAGACTTCTGTACTCATACTCTGCAATAAAGGGGTCTTCATATCTCGCTCTGAGCCAGATAAGAAGGTAGTTGGCGTAGACACCTAAATGCTCTTGGGCATATTCTTCTTTGAGGAGATAGAGCTGCTTAAAGGCGCCCTCGAAGTTGCCGCTTCTCATCAGGGCTTCTCCATAGGTGAGTGCCAGTAGCTTCTGTGCTTCTGGTGCCGTGGTTATCTGGATTTTTGCAAGGATTGTTGATGCAAGGGTATCCCAGTTTTGGTTTTCCGCCATAATCATCATATCTTCAGTGAGAAGATCGAGATTTTCTCTTCCTCCCGGAGGTAAAATCTCAATAATAGGGAAGGGCGGAGGGGTGAAAGTGACTGGGATCTTGATTTTTATTTCACTTTCGTAGTTTGAAAAAAAAGATGTCCAGTCCGACTTATAGGGGGAAAGAATGTAAGGATTGGTAAAATCAGGAGTTGCTCTGTCGACAACCGTCAGCCCTTTGAGTTTTTCCGCCAGATTTTTGTAGGATGTAGAGTATTCGTTTCCGAGAAGTACTTCGAGAACTACACTGTTGTTAGCATTGGCCGTAAGTTTATATTGTTGTGGTTCATAGCGAAAAAAGAATGAGACGATGAGAACGTCCTTGTTTTGTCGAGTCAAAGTTTTGACAATTTTGTCGTCAGGGCTGAAGAGTTGCAGGGTTTCAGACGCCTCTGTTCCCTCAAACTGGACATCCACTCTTCGTTTATTGGACGTTCCAGAAAAAACAGGGGCCTGGTCAAAGGTGAAGTAGATCTGCAGAACATTTTTCGTGTCGACGCGAGATGTTCTGATGAGTTCAGAGGCAGCAAGGTCTCCAAACCAGGCAAATAGTAACAGAAGTATAAGAGAAAATATTCGTATCATACTCAGGTCTTTGCAAGAAAAAGGCCATAAGGCTTTGTTGGAGTGATGAAGATGATGGCGGTCATAAAACTGCCGTCTCATCCATAAGACGGCAGGGGGCAATAAAAGTGGAGGAGAAAACAGAGAAAAATTTGTTTTTTTCAATGGAAATTTGACATTTGGCAGTGCTTATCGATAGTATTTACAGTGAAACAATTTGGTTGGAATGATCTGTGTAATACCAGATTGCAAGCCAATATTATTACAGGGCGCTTATACTGAAAAAACAATTTATATAGGGCGCAAGGAACAACATATAGGAGAAAATAATGGGAAAAAATGTATTGCTGGTAGATGATTCAAGCACAATGAGAAAAATTGTCGGACGTTCCTTGCGTCAGGCAGGAATTGAATTTGATAACATCTTTGAGGCGGCGGATGGCCTGGAAGCTTTAGAAGTGCTCGAAAAAGAAAAGGTCGATATCGTACTCAGCGATATTAATATGCCGAATATGGATGGCATTGCATTTCTAAGAGAAAAGGCCACGAGGGATGCAATTAAAAATATTCCAGTGCTTATGATTTCTACAGAAACCGGGGATGACATTATCGGTGAGGCGAAATCCCTTGGTGCACTGGGAGCAATCAAAAAGCCATTTACCCCAGATAAGGTGAACGAAGTACTTGGTCCTCTTCTCTGATAATATGAGCGAAGGAGGTTCAAGTGGATATATCTGCACAAATAGTAGAATCTACTCATGAAATTTTTTCTTCTATGGTGATGATGGAGGTGGCTCTTCACGGAGTCGTCAGGGACAGTATGGCGCCTCTGACAGACAGTATCACAGGAGTTATAGGGCTTGCTGGCACTCATAAAGGGGTGCTCGCAATCCACTTCCCCGAAACTGTTGCCATGGCCATTACGGGAAGTTTTCTTGGAATGGATGTGGATGAAATCAATGAAGATGTGGAGGATGCGGTTGGCGAGCTTGCCAATATGCTGGGCGGTAGTGTCAAGGCGATTCTCTCTGCTAACGGCAAGGATATTAGTCTCTCTCTACCCTCAGTAATAGCTGGTAAAAGTTATGATTTTCAACCGACACAGGATGTTGAACGTGTTGTTGTCCCTTTTACCTGTGACGCCGGTGAATTTGTTGTTGAGCTGGAGTTAGAAAAATAAGTGTTTTAATAAGAACAATATAATTAAGACAGTTGCTCTTATGTGAGCAACTGTCTTTTTCGTATTTCAAATATAAGGATAAAGGATGCTAAATAGCCTTAATATTGGGAATGAAATAATAGCAGGATGTAAAGATGTCTTTTCTACTATGTTGATGGTTGATCTGGAACCGGGTGAAGTTGTCGTTCAACAGAAGGTTGATATCAAATCTAATATTACCAGTATGATTGGTCTCGGTGGAGGGCTTAAAGGCTTATTGGCTGTTCATTGTCCCCAAACTGTAGCGACTCATATAACCAGTACATTTCTTGGGATGGATGTTGATGAGATAGATGATGACGTGAAAGATGCCATCGGTGAGATTGCTAATATGGTGGCTGGAAATCTGAAAATATCCTGTGCCAGTGCTGATGTAAATATCGAACTTGCTATTCCTACATCTATTGTGGGGGACTCGTTTTATGTCAGTGGCAATGCCCAGTCCACCCGACTGGTGGTCCCTTTCTTTATGGAGCAGGATTGTTTTTGGATTGAGTTGATGTACGTCTTAAACAGTTAGTTCTACACTCTGCTAAAGCTTGATTTTATACCGGTTTTTAAAAAATCTGTTTCACCTGGAAGCAAAACTCAGGTGAGGGGATTTGTCCTTAATAGATTATCTGTATGTTTGTGGTAAACTTTCTTGCGGGTCTTGCTCTTGAACGAAATTGTCAATTATCTAAGGTACGTTTATTGCATAATTATCCCTGTTGTTCAAATTCTTAACTTTCACCTGTAACATGACGATACTGTGTTAGTGTAGAGTATTACAATCAATTTAAGATAATTGCATCCTATGACGCAGCAGAAACGAATCGATAAAATATTGCAGGCGGTTAAAGCCCGTGTTCAGGAAGAAGTCGGAGCCCTTCTCGGTACTGTTTTTGCCCTCACCGATGAATCCTATGATCGTGTAAGTAAGGAGGATGCTTTTGCTGATCTCCAGGGTAAGCAGATATCTGCTGAAATGGACATTACTGGTGAAGTGTCAGGAAAAGCTTGTCTTCTTGCTGGAATAAAAGATGCGATTCGTCTTGGTGGTACGCTCATCATGCTGCCGCTTACAGAACTCGGGGAGGTAATAGGTCGGGAGGAGTACAGCGAAGAGATCGAAGATTCCTATGGTGAGATCGCCAATATTATCGCCGGATCTTTCACAAAAGATTTTGAGGAGATGTATCCAAAATCGTGCAGGTTTGTACGAAAGAACCAGGAAAAGATCGTTCCTGCAAAAGTAGAGATCGATTCGGCTGCGCCTGTTGAGAATGTCCAACTTTACAGGGTGAGTTGGGCCATGAGTCTCGATGGGACTTCCATGGGCAATCTTATCGTGCTGTTGCCCGCAGTGACTTTTGAGCTGGAAGAAGAAAGCGCCGCCAAGTCCGCACAGCCCGCGGCAGAAGAAAATACCGAGAGCACTTCTGATACAAACGTTTCAGGTGAGGTTGAAGAAGTTGTTGCTGCTCAGCCAGACGATGCGGCCCCTGTGAAGATTGATTTTGAAAAACAAAAAAAACGGATTGATCGGATTTTAGATGAGTGTCAGAGCCGTCTGCAAAATGAAATTGGCGGTTTACTTGGCGTTCCTGCAGTATTGACTGATATTCGAAATTATTTTGTTGGTAAAGAAGAGTTTTTTGAAGATCGCGTAACGGGCAAGCAGATCATAGCGGATATGGAGGTGGTCGGTGACGCCGAGGGAAACAGCTTTTTCTGCGCTAGCATTAAAGATGCCGTTCATCTTGGTGGTGTGCTTATTATGCTGCCACCAACTGAGCTGGAAATAACGGTCAGTGAAGAAGAATTTGGTGCAGATGCGCAGGATGCCTATGGTGAGATAACAAATATTATATCAGGTGTTTACACGGCGGTTTTTGAAGAACAGCACACCAAGAAATTACGGTTTATAAAAAAGGGACTCACTGAGGTTCAACCCGCTCAAGTCGACATCGCCTCAGCTGAACCAATCCCGGACGCTCTTTACTACGTCAGTAGTCTTTCACTCAGTGTAGATGGAAAGCAACTCGGTAAGGTGCAGATGCTTTTCCCGGCTGCACTGCTTGAGCTGTTTCCACCCGGCCATGAAACAAAGCCTGTGGAAGAAAAGCCCTCAGCTGCTACACCTCAAACAGCGGCTGTCCATGATGAAAATACTGAAGAGGAACCAGTTAATAGATCTTCGGAATCAGTTGAAAAGTCGCAGGTAAATGTCACTCAGCATAAAGCAAAAGTCGATAAGCTCCTCGGCTTATGCCAGAAAAAAATGCAGGAAGAAGTGTCAAACTTGTTGGGTACCGATGTCAAACTTCGAGATATCAGCAATAAAGTCATTGATAAAGAAGGGTTCTTCTTCGATGAGGTCTCAGCTAAACAGGTTATCACGACTCTTGAAGTTGTGGGTGCACTTGAAGGGAAAAGCTATCTCGCCATAGATCTGCGCGATGCCATTCGGGTTGGTGGCACACTCATAATGTTGCCAGCAGGAGAACTGGAATCCGTTGTCTCAGATGAAGAATTCGGAGAGGACGCCGCGGATGCTTATGGAGAAATTGCAAATATTATCTCTGGAGTGTACACGGCAATTTTTGAAGAGCAGTATACAAAAAACATTCGTTTCATAAGAAAAGACCTGCAGCAGGTTACTCCGATGAAAATCGAGATTGAGTCGGACGAACCAATTCCGGACGAAAATTATTATCAGAGTAGTATGGTGCTGGAGATTGGTGGAAGTCAATACGGCAAGATCAATCTCCTGTTCCCGCTCTCACTCATCGAACTTGAGGGCTTGCTTGCCGTCAACGAGGCTGATGCTGGAGAATCTTTACCCCAAACAGCGCGTTCATCCGACACGGATACCGACGCACATGAGCGTTCTCAGAAGGTGACAAGTGAACGTGAGTCACTTGATATTTTGATTATTGGTGATGATGAAGCAACAGCTGAAACAATGGTTTCCACCTTTCTCGACTTGGGGTATCGAGTCAAAAAATTGTCTTTTAAAGATAATATTCATGATTACCTGCCCGGAGAGTTGAAGGCGGTGTATCTGGTGATGCATGAAGTAAATGAACAGGTCTTTGGAAGTGTTATAAAGATTAGTGCCGCATGCAATCTGCCCCTTGTTGCTGCGGGGCCGGGCTGGACAAGATCCAAGGTGATTAAGGCCGTGAAATATGGAGTACGCGATATTCTTTTAACCCCGGCCACAAAGGATCAGATAAAGGAAAGCATTAATAGTAATCTGCTCGAAATGGCTGCCTGATAGCAGATATATTCAAATTTTCTGAGCTGGAAGATTTTTGGAAGAGAGAAAGTGGCTATTTTTCCCACAAATCATCTAAGGCTTTTTTCTTAATTTTTTCAAGCAGGGTTGTGCGTTTGAGATTGAGAAGTCTGGCCGCTTCTTTTTTGTTTCCCTCTGCCTGTTTCAGTGCCTGGATAATAAGTTGTGTCTCAAACTCATTTATGAGTTCGTTAAAATCTACCTGGCCGTCCTGCCAGGAGATGTCTTGCCTCTGGTTTTGTTGGTCGACGGCAGTCTCTTCTCCTGAAGGCTCTGCCTGAGCAACAGTAGTGTCGAGCAGTTCATCGGTAATTTCAACGGTATGAAATTTTTCTGGGAGATCGATAAGATCAACCTGTTTTCCACTGTAGAGAACAGCCATGTGCTGAATAAGGTTTTCAAGTTCGCGCACGTTGCCCTTCCAGTCATAACAGGAAATCGAAGCGTAAGCTCTGGGGGTAAAGGTAAACGGCTCCCGGCCCCTGTTTTTGGCGTACTTTGCCAGGAAGGATTCAATGAGTAATGGGATATCCTGTTTTCGCTCCCTCAGGGGAGGAATGTGCAGAGGAATGACACTGAGCCTGTAATATAAGTCTTCTCTGAACTTGCCCTCTTTCACGAGAGCTTCAAGGTCACAATGGGTTGCCGCCAGAATACGGGTATCAACAGGAATTGATTTGAAAGCACCTACGGGTTCAAATTCTCTTTCCTGTATTACTCGGAGTAATTTTGCCTGCAGGGAGGATTTCATGTCGCCGATCTCATCTAAAAACAGCGTGCCTTTATCAGCATATTGAATCCGTCCTGGCTTATTGTTGTTGGCTCCGGTGAATGCTCCTTTCGTGTAGCCAAAAAGTTCACTTTCCAACAGATCATCGGGAATGGCTGCACAATTTACCGGCACAAAATTTTTGTCTTTACGATTGCTCTGGGCGTGTATTGCTTTGGCAACCATTTCCTTTCCAGTACCTGATTCACCTCTGATGAGTATTGTTGCAAGGTCGTCTTCTGCGACCTTTGTTATCATGTCAAAAAGACGGGCCATTGGTTTACTCATTCCGATCATACCCTGGAATGGTTTATGTTTGGGCCTGGCTGAAGGTTCCTGGGCTGAGGGTAGGGAAGGGATGTTTTCATATGCTCTTTTGAGGGCTACGACGGTTTCACTGAGCTCGAGTGGTTTATGCACAAAATAAAAAAGATCAAGCTGAAATAGTTCCCTGACCAGCTGGGGCTTGCCCTCAGGGATTATAGGCAGAATATAGAGGTCCGGGTGATTAGCTTGAATAGAAGCCAACAGAGAATCGTCATTGTTATCGGGGCCAAAATCGAGATCAATGATGAGAATCTGATATCGGCTTTGCTGAAGTCTCTTCCTGAGGTCCTGGATATCAGAAGCGTGCGTAAATTGACAGCCGAAGGGGAGTTCAGAAAAAGCAGTCCCGGTAAAAATGGTTCTGGACTCGTTATCTGCAATAAGTATGTTTATCTCTTGTGGCATTGAAATGTATTGAAAGCTATAGGGTTGTGCTTTTCATTTATTGATAAGATTGAAGAAAATCAGCGAGTTTACTCGACGTTCTTCTCATATTCAGGCTGAGCAGTCGGGCTATTTTTTTTATCACCTTGATCCCGAGAGTCGGATTCTTTTCCGCCAGAAGATCAAAACCCTTTTCCGTAAGGGTCACCATGGTTGTTGCCTGTTTTGCAATGACAGTTGCGGATCTGACAGACTGATCAATAATGGCCATTTCACCAATGGAGCTGCCTTTTGTTAATCTGGCCAGCGGAACTCTCTCTCCTCCCGAAGTACTTTTTTGCACTTCTAATACCCCGCTTACCACAAACCCCATAAATGTCCCCTGATCTCCTTCCATAAAAAGGTATTCGCCTCTCTGCAGGTGCACAAAGCTCATATGTTTTGCAAGTACGGATAGTTCGTCCAGTGAAAAAGATGAAAAAACAGGGAGGTGTATAAGGAATCCCCTTGTCTCCTCTTCACTCTCGCTCAGGGTTTGGTGTGACATAGCCTCAATAAATAATAGGGTGAAAAAACGAACTTACAATATTGTTACACGCGAACTGCTGACCAGTTCATTCTCATTGAAGCAACTTTGACTGCGTACTGCTTCAGCCAGACTTCGGTTGTGCAGGAAAATGTAATCCGGGGTGGCGGCGTAAACTTCGATGTTTTGTTCTTGCCTGTGGCAAATTTTCCGTCGCACCGTAAGCCTGCAATGAAATTTCGAAATATTCAAGGAAACCTTTCGCAAACCTTCAGGCAGCCTTGGACAGCACCTGGCGATCTTAATTGGGACTGACAATGCTTTAACTGATTCTAGCACATAAAAACTGATAAAAACAACAGTGTTTTCCTCATTATATGTTATCATCAAGAAAAACACAGTGGCTTTATTTGGTTTGACCAACTGTATCTACTCGACTTTGTTCTCTCCTGAGTTATCACAATGAAAAGAAGACGCATTTGTATTTTCTGTGGCCTGTTATTCTTTATATTATTTTCTGTCCAGTCCCATTACGTAGAGGCGAAAAAAGCATTTTACGCCAAGGTGACCAAAGTGATAGATGGCGATTCCTTAAAAGTCAGCAACGAGAAAAAAACTTATGAAATCAGACTATATGGAATAGACGCTCCGGAGTACGATCAACCCTATGCTTCAGAGGCAAAGGGTATGGTGAAGAATATCGCCCTTGATCAGCAGGTGCAGATTATACCCGTGGAGTGGGACAAATATAATCGTCTTGTCGCCATAGTTAATATAGGTCAAAGCTCTGTGAATAGTGAACTGCTGCGTAATGGTCTCGCCTGGTATTACCCTAGATATTGCACAATGCGAGTGTGCGGAGTTTGGAAAGAGACGGCTAAAGAGGCAAGAAATAAAAGAAAAAACATCTGGAGTCAAAAAAAACCTGTAGCTCCATGGAGATGGAAGCAACTTAAATATCAAATGAAATAAGATTCTGGATCCAGGGCCTGATATTCTGGAATAGTTGACACTCCTGGTAAATTTACAGTACATACAATATTTATTTCGAATTGTGGTCCAGCACCATAACGTAATCTATTTGCAATTTACCACTTTCATAACCGATGAGTCATAAATATGAAAAAAACATTTTTCTACCTGGGTTGTGCTGCAGTCCTTGTCGCAGCTCAGACAGGTAATGGCCACGCCGCACCTAGTGTTACAGCAACCGAGAATCTTGCAAAGCTCGTTGCAACCAGGAGTTGCAGAGGCTGTGAGCTTTCCGGGATCAATTTTAACCGAATGGACCTTTCAAAGGTAGATCTCGAAGGTGCTGATCTGTCCACCTGCAGTTTTTTACTCACCAATCTTTCCTACGCAAATTTGAAAAATACCATTCTTCATGGTGCTGTCTTTGGTGGCGCAGATCTTGGTGACGCTGATTTAACTGGGGCAGATTTACGAGGGGTCTCCTTCGATTCTGCCTATCTCGGTGGCACGAAAATGTCCGGCGAAATAGTTACCACAAAACCTTTTGAAAGTATTGGTGTGGATGAGGTCGAAAAAGATGTGTATGTAGAGGACCCGGCAATACCGAAAAAGACACCGCAACAACAAGAGGTTAAGGTTGGTGAGAGAAGAGATTTCAATGATGTTCCTCCTGTTGCCGTAACCAAAAAGGCAGCAACACCGGCACCAGTGACAGAGATCAAAAGTGTTGAGGTAAGTGCACCGCCGGAAACAGCGGTCCCCCAGGCGCCACCCGCTAAAAAGAGTAGTTTCATTGAGCAGGCCTCTGTACCCGAAACGATAAGTGATGCAGTAAAGGAGAGGGGGGACGATGCGGCTGTTGAAAATGAAGTTGAGACAGTGACTGAGACAACTGTTCCAGAAGAACCTGTTCCACCAGCTGTCGTAGAGACAAAGGTGGTGCCTGGTAAGACGGTGCCCAGGGTTGCGGAGGTCGTGATTGCTCCTGAAATTACTGATGAGCCGGCGATTCCCCCTGTTGAAATCGATAAAAATAAATTGGCTGATCTTGAGGTTCTGCTTGATACAAAGAGGTGTTTTGGCTGTGATCTTTCCGGCCTTGATATCTCTGGCAAAAATCTGGAGGATGCTGATCTTGAAAAAGCCAACCTGTCTGGAGCAAATCTGGAAAGGACCGATCTGGAGGGCGTAAATCTCAAAGGTGCTCTTCTTGTCGGGGCAAATCTCAAAAAGGCAAATCTTAAGAATGCGGATCTCTATAAGGCAAATCTGACAGGAGCGGATCTGACAGGGGCGAACCAGAAAAATGTTTCTTTTGATAACGCCTTACTCGACGGCAGCGTCGGGGTTGAAATGTCACTGATGCTAAAAGAGGACTAGGATACGTAGCAGGTGCTCAGGTTTCTCTGATAATTGCCAGGGCACTTGCAACCCTCTCTTCTGATGTGGCACCATCCTTTTCAAGAGTTGTTTCAATCTCATCTAACGATTGCTGGAGTTTACCGCACAGAAGTTCCAGCATCTGTATCGTCTGGCCGGCTTCTCCCTCCGTTCTGCTGAGTGCCAGTCTCAAGTCCACGGCACTTCTATACATTGTCTGAATATTGGCAATCTTGTCCAGCCGGAGAAAAAGTTCATCAAAATTGACTGGTTTTTCCAGGTAATCAGCAGCACCTTTTTTCATGGCCTGTACGGCGGTGTCAACAGAGGAATGGGCTGTAATGAGCACCACTTCAATCGAACTGTCTTTTTCTTTGGCAAGTTCAAGAACTTCAAGGCCTCCAATGTCGCCGGGCATCATCAGGTCTGTGAGGACAACGTCAAAAGATTGTTTGTGAATTAAATCCCTTGCCACATATCCATCTTCTGCACTTTCAACGCTGTACCCTGCAATTTTGAGCCTTTTTCTCAGTAAATGCCTGAGAACAGGATCATCGTCGACGACAAGAATGGATAGGTTTTTCATGGCGATACCCCGGCAATTATTTTTTTTGATAAAAAATTGATCGCAAATGACGTTTGGGAACAAACAGAGGGCAGACCCCGGTCAGGGATTCGGTAGAGCCGATAATCAGGTAGCCATCGTCGTTCAAACTGCCAGCAAGTTTGGTAAAGAGTGTTTTTCGATCTGCCAGTGTGAAATAGATTGCAACGTTTCTGCAGAAAATGATATCAAACTTGCCGAGCGCCGAAAAAGGCTGCATAAGATTCAACTTTTTGAAATTTACCATGGCGCGAATTTCATCCTTTATCTTCCAGGAGTCGCCCAAAAGGGTAAAATATTTCTGCAGATTTTTTTTATCGAGCCCTCTTTCTATCTCAAATCTGTTGTATTTACCATAGCTTGCCTGGGCGATTGCAGCATCGGAAATATCGGTTCCAAGAAGGGTAAAGGTGTAATCATTACTGTCTTTAAGCAGCTCTTTGATAACAATGGCAATGGAGTAGAGCTCCTGCCCGGTTGATGCGGCTGCACTCCAGATCTTGATCCTCGGTTTGAGAGCCGATTTTCCAGAACGGGCGTCTATTACTTCTGGTAAGATCTTGTGCTGTAATAATTCAAACGGTCCTTTATCCCTGAAAAAAAGGGTTTCATTTGTCGTAATCGCATCAACGATTTCTTTTTCAATTTTTTTGCTCAGATCACGCTTTGCAAGATTGTACAGGTCCTGATAGTTGGCGCATCCGTGAGCTTCGGCAACAGAACTTAACCGTGTCTCGAACAGATAGGTTTTACTCTGGTCCAGATATATTCCAGATATTGCCTGAATATATTGAGCAACAAGATTAAGTTCTGTTGGTGTGATCTTTATCATTATATTAAATGGTTCGATTTACAGGTTTGATGATTCACCCTTATCTTTTAACACTCTTGACTATTTCATCGGCTATTTTGTCCAGTGGCACAACGGTGTCAAGATAACCAAGTTCTGCCGGTGCCTTTGGCATGCCGTACACGACACATGATGCCTCGTCCTGGCCGATGATATATGCTGACTTATTTTTTAAAACCTCCAGACCTTTTGTGCCATCGGATCCCATACCGGTCATGATCACAGCTGTCGTCCTCCCCACATAGTAATCAGCAACAGATCGAAAAAGATAATCTACCGAGGGTTTGCATGAATTTTCAGGTGGATCGTCTGTGAGTTTGATTCGTCTGTGTTGCCCGTCGGTTCCGGCGACAAGTTTCATTTGTTTGCCCCCCGGCGCAATATAGGCAACATTTGGAAGAATATTCTCTCCGTTTTCAGCTTCCTTTACCGTAAGTGCACATTTTTTATCAAGGCTTGCTGCAAGTGATTTTGTGAAAACAGGAGGCATATGCTGAACAATGAGTATCGGTACTCCTAAATTACCGGGCAGTTTTGGCATCATCTGGTTCAGGGCGTTTGGACCGCCCGTTGAGATACCAATTGTCACGATCTCAGATTTGCCTCTAGGCGAGGTTTTCAGGGGCGCTGCAGTACCCAGTGGCCGGAGTGGTTTTATACTGGACGTACTTGCGGGAGGAGTACCAATAGGTCTTGCTGACCTGGAACTGTTCAAAGTTGTGGGTGATTTACCCACACCAGGGCGGTTTTTCGATTCTTTAAAGGCCTTTAAGATCGGTTCCAGGGCTTCTCGAATCGCTTTTTTACCTTCAAGCTGGTTTTTTGATTGAGGTTTTAAAACAAAATCAAAGGCTCCGAGGTCCAGGGCCTTCATGGTCATGTAGCTCCCTTCGTCAGTGAGGGTGGAGAGCATTATCGCCCCCACTTCGGGGTAGTTTTTCCTCAGCTCAGCTAACACCTCTATCCCGTTCATCTGCGGCATTTCGATATCAAGTGTCAGGACATCGGGTTTTAAGGTTTTGATCTTGGCAATAGCAATGCTCCCGTTATGAGCAACCCCTGCCAACTCAACGCCTGGAATTTCTTCTATGATGTCTGAAACGGCCTTCCTGTACACTATTGTATCATCGACGACAAGAACGCGGAGATTTTTCCCACCTAACATATGTTTATCAATCCTCAATACTCAAAACTTTATCTACATCTAAAATACCAATGAGATTGTCGTCGGTTTTATAGACCCCGGTAAAGTATTCTCCCTGGATTCCGCTCATGTTAGCAGGAGCTCTCTCTCTTTTTTTCATATCAGCAGAGACCACGTCACTGATGCGTCTGACCAGAAGACCAACGTGTCCACCGGATGAGTTGACGATGATGTTTCTTGGATCCTGAGAAATATCCGTTTCACCGAGGCCAAGTTTGCGGCCGAGGTCTAGGATAGTCACGATTTGACCCCGAAGATTGAGAATCCCCAGAACATAGTCAGGGGCCTGTGGAACCTTGGTCATCTGCATGAGTTTATTAATTTCCTGAACCTTGAGAATGTCCATGCCGCAGAGAGCATCACCAATATAAAAGGTTGCAAGTTCAACTATATTTTTCGGCTGATCTGCCATATGTTTATCTGTCATAATTCATACCTATAAAACTATTTAGTTTTGAGCGTACCCTGAAGACATCAAAGGGAGAGAGGCCTCTCCCTTCTATCTGACTTTAGTATCTTCTTTTGATGTAATCATGGACCGATACCATGAGTCGTTCTTTGTCGAGTTTGATATGGTATTCGTTGACACCAACCGCTTTCCCACGTTCGACATCTTCAGCTGAAGCAAGGGTAGTGAGGGCGATAATGGGTAAATTTTTATATCTCTCGTTCTTGCGGATTCTCTGGGTGAGTTCAAAGCCGTTCATGTTGGGCATTTCTATGTCGGTCACCAAAAGTGAGATTTCATCGGCGTGTTCTTCGAGCTGGTTCCAGCCCTCGAGACCATCTTCTGCTTCGATGACATTATAGCCAACTTCCGTCATATAGTTTTTCACCTGATTGCGGAAAAATTTTGAATCTTCGGCAATCAGAACAGTGGGAGGAGGCCCTGTCTCTTCAATCTGACTCAGATCAAATTTTTCCTGGTGTTCAAACCACTGAGGAAAGAGATTCTGAACCATTTCAAAAACGTTGATGAGCATGGTGGTATTATTGTCAATGATAATTGAGCCCATAATACCGGGCTGACTCAGGGTGGTGTCATCGATGTCTGCGGTGACTTCAAGCGCATCAATGGGCCCAATAGCCAGCAGTCCAACGGGACGTTTGGCAATGTTGAACACGATAACGAGCAGATTTTCATCGTCAGCAAGGGGGGCGACCATGGCAACATCATCGACGCAGATAAGGCTTAGGCTGCCACCTCTGTATTTCATGATGCGTCTGCCACCAAGATCTTCAATATCTGAGCGTTTGATTTTTTCGATCCGTTCGACCTGATTGAGCGGAACGCCAAAATGCTCCTCCCTGGAGTTTTTAAAGATCAGCAGAGACTGCTTGTCTTTTTTTGCATTTATCGCATCTTCTGCGGCTTTTGCCACTTCAGCGGCGCGGTCTGAGCCATCTATGGATGTGAGATGAGCCATGCGAGCGAGATTGCTAACATCGAGGATGAGTGCAATACGCCCGTCACCCATAATGGTGGCACCGGCATATCCTTTACATTGCTGCAGATGACGCCCAAGCGGCTTGATAACAATTTCTTCTGAGTCCTGAAGCCTGTCTACTATGAGGCCATATTTCATAGCCCCGGTAGAGACCACAACAATATTAAGCGCACTAGAGGCAGAGGAGCGTCTGTCGATGACGGATCGAGGTCTGTCTGGACTCTGATTTCTGTGGTTGTTTCCAGAATGCTTGTCGTTAAACAGGGGAGAGTTTCGTCCTCTTCTGTCTGCTATTTGTTCTCTCCTGTCTTCTTTGACGTCCTGCTCGTTGTAATCATAGTAGGTGCGATCGGCACCGATAACATCAGAGAGGCGAATGAGTGGCAGGAGTGTTCCCCGAAGTCGGACGACTTCTGCATCACCAACCCGCTCTACCCGGTCTTTCACCTGATTTGCTGGAATTCGTAACAGTTCTTCGAGATTCACCTGGGGGATGGCATAACGCTCGCCACCTGTCTCTATTATCTGACAGGGTATAATTGCAAGGGTAAGGGGCAGTTTGATGGAAATCGTTGTGCCATTGCCTTTTTCCGAGATGATATCGACATTGCCACCGAGCTGATCGAGGTTGGTCTTGACAACATCCATGCCAACACCCCGGCCCGATACATCGGTGACGGCGGCTGCTGTTGAAAATCCCGGGAGAAAAATAAGGTTTACTTTCTCCTTATCTGACATGGCCTGAGCCTGTTCAGCAGTGATAAGGCCTTTATTTACGGCACTTGCAGCCAGGGCCTCGCCATCGAGCCCTTTACCGTCATCACTGATCTCGATGACGACCTGACCGGCTTCATGATACGCCTTGAGGATAACGAGGCCATTTTCAGGTTTGCCGATTTTCTTTCTGTCCGCCGGCATTTCGATGCCGTGATCAACAGAATTCCGGACAAGATGGGTGAGGGGGTCGTTGATAGACTCAATTATGGTCTTGTCCAGCTCAACATCTTTACCGACGATGGTGAGGTCAATGGTTTTGTTCAGTTTTTTTGCAAGATCCCTGACAACTCGAGGAAACTTATTAAAAACGTTTCCTATCGGCTGCATTCTGGTGAGCATGATTGCTTCCTGCAGCTCGGAGGTGATCAGGTCAATCCGCTGGCCGACGGCTTCAGCATTTCTGAGGTCATCTGAGCCAATGGTCTGGAGAAGCTGATTGCGACTGAGTACCAGTTCTCCTGCAAGGTTCATGAGAGAATCAAGCAGACTGACATGAACCCGGAGTGAAGTTTCCGTCTTGGCAGGCGGTGCCTGTTTGGCTGCAGTTGCCGGAACATTTACGGCGGGAGGTTGTACTGGTGCCACGGGCTCAGGTACAGGATTTTGTGTTCTGGTAACCTCAGGTTCTGGCTCAGGCTCGGTTTCTTCATCTTCATCGGTCTCTGGTTCTTCTATATATTCCTCCTCAGTCTCTTCAGGTTCTTCAAAAACCGGTTCCACAGCCTCAGGTTTCACGGTAACCTTAGGCTTTGCCTGCACGGTATTTTTCTGTTCCGGCTCCATGGGTGGCTGTGAGAAGGTTCCATCGGCTATGGCGTCGAGTGGGTTGATGTGGGATGAAATGTCAACATCGTTGCTGTTATGAACATCCTCAATCATCCGTTGCAACTGGTCAGACGCCATGAGGAGAACGTTTACAATTTCAGGTGTTGGGATGAGTTTTTTACTTCGAATCATTCCAAGCACATTTTCAGTGGAGTGAGATAATCCCTGAATGGCGGTAAGGCCCATAAACCCGGCACCGCCTTTGATTGAGTGGGCTGCTCTGAAGACTTTGTTCACAAGATCTTCATCAATATTTGCACCAGCTTCCTCTATTGCTAAAAGGTCATTTTCTATATCTGCGAGGTGTTCGAGTGATTCTTCGATAAATCCTTGCAGTATTTCGTCATCTTCTATTTCCATAAAACACTCCCTACTATGATTGTTAGAACTGTTGGTTTTCTAAGTTTATACATACGGCAATTCGGATGTACAGGAGTTTTTTATTAAAATATTTTTGAAAAACGTGGCGGGGTAGAGCAAAAGAGAAAGGAAACAGCCATTCTGGTGGCGGATAAAGACCCCAACATAAATGGCTGTTTGAAATGGTAAAGCGGGAGAAATCAGTTACTTTTTTTTATGTCAAGCAATTCAACTCTGTAGTTGAGATGGTGTCCTGCAAGGGGATGGTTGTAATCCACCGTGACCTGGCTTCCCTCGACCTCAATAACTGTTGCAGGTATGCTTACTTCCTCACCATCCTTGTTGGTTTTCAGTGAAATAACCATACCAGGTTTTGGTTGAACCCTGTCAATGACCTCCTGATTGTCGATGGTCTGCAGCAGTTCCTTTTGCCGTGGACCATAAGCTTCTTCAGGTGGTACTCTTACTTTTTGCAGGTCGCCAATCGTCATTTTGCGGACGGTTGCTTCAAGGCTTGGTGGGAGATTGTTTCCACCTATCACAACGTGCATGGGATCATCTTTTTTGACTTCATAAAAAATTTCACCGTTATCAAGGGATCCTGTAAAAGCGAGTACAACAGTGTCGTTATTCTGGGGTGTGTTCACGATTCAACTCCTTTTGCTGTTGGCATTAGTTTGATTAAAATGGCATTTAAATATTTTATAAACTGCGGTTATCGTGTACCACAGATTTCTTATTTTCGAATCGCGACATAATATAGAATGACATGGGGCGAATGCAAGGCATTAGCATGGAAAAGTGCAAAAAGGTGAGAGTTGCTTGACAAAAATGCAATAGCTGTCTAATTTACACGGTTTTTCATTAAGACTCGTATCCACTGAGAAGATATTGTTTGAGGGATATCTCCTATTGTGGAATACACCGCAATTCTTCACTCATTTTATTCTTTTTGTTATTCGTTCATTAAATTAAAGATTGAGAAAACGATGGTATCACTAGATTTTAGTAAATCCGCTGATGGTCTTATTCCTGCAATTGTTCAGGATCATACAACAAATGAGGTGCTGATGCTGGCTTATATCAATCAGCTGGCCTGGGAAGAAACACTGAAGACCGGTAAAGCACACTACTGGAGTCGTTCGAGATCAAAGCTGTGGTTAAAAGGTGAGTCCTCTGGCCATATTCAAAAAATTCATGAGATACTCGTTGACTGTGATGATGACACGGTTGTCTACAAGGTAGAACAGTTAGGTGGGGCTGCCTGTCATACGGGACATCGCTCCTGTTTTTATCGAATTGTTGACGGTGAAGAGCTTGTCGTTCAGGGTGAAAAGGTTTTTGACCCGGAAAAAGTATACGGAAAAAAATAACATAGATTGCGTCACTGGCGTGATATAGGTCGAGGAGAGCTGTAATGAATCAACTGAAGTTAGGATTGCCAAAAGGAAGCCTGGAAAAAGCAACCATTGCCCTTTTTGAAAAGGCAGGCTGGCGGATAAAACCGGCTGCACGAAACTACTTTCCAAAAATTGATGACGATGAGCTCGATTGCTCCATCTGTCGTCCCCAGGAAATGTCGAGGTATGTTGAAAGTGGTATGCTTGACGCCGGAATTACAGGAAAAGACTGGACTATGGAAAACCGTTCAGATACGGTTCTCGTCTGCGACCTGGTCTATTCCAAGGTGAGCAATAGACCGACAAGGTGGGTTATTGCTGTGGCCGGGGACTCGAATATTACCTGTCTTGAAGATCTTGAAGGAAAAAAAATATCCACTGAGCTTGTGGGTGTTACCAAGAGGTTTTTTGAAGAAAAGAACATCAATGTTACAATTGAATTTTCCTGGGGTGCCACCGAAGCAAAAGTCGTATCAGGTCTTGCCGATGCAATTGTTGAGGTTACTGAAACTGAGTCAACCATTCGGGCTCATGGTCTCAGGGTGATTTATGAACTCATGGAATCAAACACCCAGTTCATTGCCAATAAAGACGCATGGGCTGACCCATGGAAGCGTGAAAAGATCGAGAATATTGCACTGATGCTCCAGGGATCACTCAACGCGGACCGAATCGTTGGTCTGAAGATGAACGTTGCCAGCGAGCATATGGAGGCACTGGTTGAAATACTTCCGTCTCTCAACGCCCCTACGGTGGCAAGTCTCTACAATAAGGACTGGTATTCCGTTGAGACCGTTGTTTCTGAGGAGGTGGTGAGAGAACTTGTACCCAAATTGAAAAAGGTAGGTGCTGAGGGTATAATTGAGTATGCTTTAAATAAAATCATTTCCTGATCTTTTATGTAGCATTGTGGATGCGCTTTTGTCGGGGGGGGAATCCTGATGAAAGCGTATTGAACCCCGCCTTAACGTGAGAAACAGAATGGATTTTTCAAAAGTAGATTTTCTCCTCAGTGTTCATAGTATCAAGCAATTGCCAGAAGAAGGGATGCCGGAAATCGCTTTTGCTGGAAAATCCAATGTCGGTAAGTCAAGCCTCATGAATACACTCATTGGCAGAAAGGCTCTGGTGAAGGTCAGTGCAAGACCGGGAAAGACCCAGGGGCTGAACTATTTTCAGGTTGGTAATCAATGTTATCTCGTTGATCTTCCGGGATACGGCTACGCTAAGGTACCAAAGGCAATGAAGGATGCCTGGCAGGGACTTATCTCCACCTATCTTGAAAAAAGAGCAACCCTGAAGTGTGTTGTGGTCATCATCGACATCCGGCATGAGGCCAAGGCCCATGACAGTCAATTAATTGAGTGGCTGAGAGAGCAATCGATACCCTTTCTACCGGTCTATACCAAGATTGATAAATTATCGGGCAGTGCAAGGGGGAAGCATGCACGGTTGCTTGACCTGGGCCACGGGATCAATAAAGATGAACGGATTCTTTTTTCATCCCATACAGGGCAGGGCCGTGATGAGCTCATAGCAGCATTGCAGTCTTTTCTTTTTTCTTGATCTTTCCAGGGGATCGGGCGCCCCTGGCTTCAGTTCCGTTTCCCCCGTTTTTTCTTTTCCTCCCCCCCCAAAATTATTGCCACCCTGTAAATTCTCTGATAGCCTCCAGTTACTCTTTAGCAATTGAGCCACTTGTGTAGTATTATTGAAAGAGTAGCTGAGGGTACTGCACCCCAGTCGTCATAATCTGTTTAATGTGCCGCCAGCTCAATCCTCTGTGCAGATCAATATTATAATGGAGTTGTAATGCAGGAATTGTCAAAATCTCAAAAGGCACGACACGCTATACGAACCTTTAAAATCCTTGCGGACTCTCTTACCCTGCAGGGGGCGTACAAACCCTCAGGAAAGGTGGGCGAGCAGCTGGCTGATGCGCTGGAGCAGTTAAGCCCTGAAATATATGGTTCAATGAGTGATCCCAGGGTCTCCGAATTAAAAGGGCTTGAGTATGTTATTGATCGCATGCCAAGAGGCATTGAGAATTGCACGAGGGTCATTCTCACCGCCCAGGAAGATTTTCAGCAGACATCCTTTGAAAAAATATCTCCCTTAAAACGACGGAGAATATCCTACGCTGTCTCAGATAAAGAGATCTGTTTTGTCATAACTACAGGGCAGAGTGAAATCTACGATATCCTCACTCATATTACGTTTCTCAATATTGAGGCGAAGAAAATCTATCAGCAGGTCTGTAACCGTGTTGAAGGTTTAAGTACAGAGTGGGCCGACCTTGAGCGGCTGGTGAAAAAAGATCATCAGCTCGGTAAAGAGGAGCTTGAACAGTCCATATGGAATCTATCAATTATTCTCGGCAGAACTTATAAGGAAACCAGAGAGACTTATGACAGTCTTGAAAAAAACCGGCGTGAACATGGGACAAACAATGGTCTTTTCAAAATAATTTACGGTATTGGTAAAAGGGTTATAGCAGAGCAGACCAACGGTGAGCACGAACTCACTGTATATTTTACCCCGTCGTTGAAAGAGATGATTAATCATCAGAAATATGCAACTCTCTGGGCGAAAATTCTGAAAGAAAAACTGATGGCTCTTGGCCTTGAGAAAAGACCTCTGCATATTGTGAGCGCTAATATGCATTCCATGCGTAATTTACTCTATGGTGCAGGTGCCTTGCGTGATGCTGGTCAAAGCTGTGCTGCCGATATTTATGAGATGGTCATGCAGCTAAGGGATAAGGAAAAACTTGTCGTCGATTATGCAGAAAAAAACGGCTACTTGTTTTTGGATGATCGATCCGGGTCGACCATTGATGTAAATATTATCGATCTGGATGCGGTTGACCTGACAAAACTCCACCCGGATCTGAAGATCAATCCGAGTTATATCAATAACCACAAACCAGTACTTCTGGTGATTGATTACGCCTTTGGAACGCAGGCCTATGACATCATGGATGAGCTGTTGACCTCATTGGAGTTTGGAGATCAGGCGCTTCAATGTGATTTTAAGTCCATCTCCATTATGGGGAAGGCTGGTGTTTTGCCGGGTAATAAAGGCGATCTGATGCTCGCCACTGCCCATGTGATGGAAGGAACCGCGAACAACTATATCGTAGATAACGATCTGACCCGTGATGATTTTCCCGGTAATGTCGAGGTTTTTGTTGGACCAATGGTGACGGTTCTCGGCACATCCCTGCAGAACAGGGATGTGCTTGAACGTTTTCATTCTTCAAGCTGGCGGGCAGTAGGGATTGAGATGGAGGGAGGACATTATCAGCGGGCCATCAGCGGCGCCATCATAAAAGGACATATTCCTCCTTTCATGAAGACTCGATATGCCTACTACGCCTCTGATAATCCTATGATCAGCGGGCAAACTCTTGCTTCTGGCCCCATGGGGGTTGACGGTATTGTACCAACTTATATGATTTCCAAGGTCATTTTGGAAAAAATCATTAATCATATTGACTAAAAGCCCGTACCCTATGGACAAAAACAGCAAAAAATGGCGCCTGCAATTGTTGGGTTCTTCTCCATGGCTTCTCGGGGCGGCCTGCATCCTTTTACTGCTGGTAATCGCTTTTTTTGCTGTGAGCAACTATACCCGGGAAAAGCAGCTCATCAAAACTGCCATAGAGCAGAAAGGGCTGACGCTGGTCCGTTTTATCAACAGCGCGGTGAGGGATTCTGTGCGCAGCAAATTAATGGATCCTGCCTATGAAAAATGGGAAATTCATATGCAGACGGCCCTGGAGCTTGCAGCGGAACAACCTGGTGTAGATTCTATTGTACTTGCTGACAAAAATGGCAATATTGTTGTTGCTGCAGGTGAAAAGAATTCGGCCCGAACTACGGTAGACCCTGAAGAATTAGAGCTCATCAGGCTGGTATCGGCAACCCAAGAACCCAGGTGGCGTACTCAAATAATTCAGCAATCAGAAACAGGGGAGAAAAAGGCGCTGCTTGCCTCAGCCTATGCCATTCCAGGATTTCCCGGCGGGACGAAAAACATCGGCCATCGTGGAATGGGGGCAGGGCGGTTTCGTTTCTCCCAACATTTCAGTGCCTTTCAAGAAGATTTTGAAAAACTCAATACCCTAGCACCAGTATATCTTGTACAGCTTGATCTGAGCCAGTTTACCGCACCACTGAATCGGCAGCTCATCCAGATTATTTTGGAGTTGGCGGCAATTGCCCTGGTGGGTCTTGGAGGAACTCTGTCTTTTTTCACTCTTCGTGGGCTAAAAGGCTCGGAGAAAAAACTGGATAAGATGAGAACCTTTAATGAAATCGTGGTCTCATCTCTGCCTGTTGGTCTGATTGCAACCGATGAAAATGGGTTGATCCAGGTCTGCAATGGTGCTGCGGCAAACATCATTCAACTCGACCCGCACAAGTGTATCGGTAAAAAGTCTCAGGAGTGTTTACCCACAGCTCTTTATCAATTGCTCGGACAAAAAAATGATGGAGGCAATGAACGACAAGAGATATTTCTCGACCCGGACTCTGAAAAAGGTCGTAAAACTCTAGATGTGACTGTCGTAACTGTCTCGGCTACCTCAGCGATTCCTGCAGGAGAAGTCATGCTACTCAGAGACCTAACTCTGGTCAAGCAACTTGAAGCAGAGCTTCAGCGAAGTGAAAGACTGGCGGTGATCGGCAAGATGGCCGCCGGGGTGGCCCACGAGTTGCGAAATCCTCTCAGTTCCATAAAGGGCCTTGCCCTGCTCCTGAAAGGAAAACTTGAAAAAGAATCCAGCGATACGATGGCAGTCAATACCCTGGTGAGTGAGGTCGAGCGGCTCAACAGAAGTATAGGAGAACTCCTGGACTATGCTAAGCCGGGAAACCTTCTTCGTGAACCCTGTGCAATTGATGGTGTAATTGAAAAGACACTTTCACTTATTGAACCCGATATTACAAGCCTTGGCATCATGGTAGAAAAAGATTTTTCACCTGATATCCCACTGGTGGTTGTTGATCAGGATAAGATCAGTCAGGTTCTGCTGAATATATTTCTTAATTCTCTGCAGGCAATGGAAGACAACAGTATGGAGCGACTTCTGAAAATATACATCCGGGGGGCCGGCAACACCGTTCTGGTAAGAATAACCGATAATGGTTCAGGAATTTCAGAGGAACATCTCAAACGGATATTTGACCCGTATTTTACGACAAAAAGTGGTGGGACAGGGCTTGGTCTGGCGCTCTCTTTGAAAATAGTTGAAGAGCATGGAGGCAAACTCCTGATCAGCAGCGTACCCGGGATACAGACAGAGGTTCAGATCCTTTTACCCTCATCCTGAACAGCAGAAGGCACTGAGAGCAGGACAGCGGACATGATAGCGAAAAAGTGTCCCGGGTGAGAATCGTAGAGAAACGAATTCATCAAACAGCCGCAGGACATGGCAACGACCACCCCCTGCAATAGATAGTTGTATGGTTTTGGCCTACCGAACGAGGTGATAAAGATTCCACAAAGAAAGGCCAGGTAAAGGGCCAACCCAGTGAGTCCTACCTGTTCTGCTATGAGTAGATATTCGTTGTGAGGATTGTCTGATGGCTGGGTTTGAGTTCCCTTGATCAGCCGTTTCTGGCTGACTGCAAAAGAGCCTGTTCCATGACCGAAAATCGGTTTTTCCTTTATAAGGGTAAGGCTGTTATGCCACCAGTCAAAACGCATGCCAAGGGATGTGCGGGAAACACCTGGCTGGTAATTCTGAATCTCCTTTACCGCTTCATTGACCCTCGTTGAAAAATTATGAGAGGTGTAAAATGCCCCGCTGACAATACAGGCACAGAGGAGAACCCCAAAAAGAGAATATTTGAGAGACAGTCGCTGGAAGACAGTGAGCAGCAAGAGGGCAATGGAGATAAGCATACCTGTTCTGCCTGGCGCGATGTAGAAAAGATTTATGGAGGTTGCAATGAAAATAAGTAGCCAGAAAAAACGCTGGCCAGCCCCTTCGATGAGTTTTTGCAGGGCCCAAAAGGCAAGGGTTGCCATAAATAAGCTATGGGTTATGTGGTAGACCGTGGAGTATCCGTACCTTTCTGAAGGGATAACACCAAAATACATAGCATACGATATAGAGAGCAGGAGAATCGAGCCACCGATGAAACACTTTTCCGCAAGAACCGCCTTGTCCCCGTTACCAGTAAAAAAAGACAGCGCCATAACAAAGAGCAGGAGTTCACGGTATTTTTTTAAGGATGACAGGGCCTCAGCTGTCTCCGCCGGGCTGTAGAAAACACCCGCAATAAGGAGCAGAAAAAGCGCCATCGCCAGAAAAACCAAAGGTCTGGTGACAAGCATTTTGGGCAATTCTAATATTTTGCCAGACAATATCCAACAGGCAAGAGCGATGATGGAGGTCGCTCCCATGAGAGAAGAACTAAAGGGAATAAAAACGCAGGATGCTACCAGGCTGTAAAGCCCAACGCTTTGTAATCTGCTGGAAATTTCTTGTTTTGTCATCGGCTCAATCGTATAGGCTGTCAGTAAATCTTCTCAACGTGAAGGATTGTGATTTATTTATACTGCATATTGTAAAGAGTTTCGTATTCACCTTGCAGCTGGAGAAGACTTTCGTGGGTACCTTCTTCCACAATTCTGCCATCTTTAACCACCACAATTCTGTCTGCGTTTTTAATGGTGGACAGCCTGTGGGCGATGACAAAGGTTGTTCGGTCTTTCATGAGGTTTTCAAGGGCTTTTTGCACTTCCCTCTCCGATTCGGTATCCAGGGCTGAGGTCGCCTCATCGAGAATGAGGATCGGTGCATTTTTTAAGATTGCCCTGGCAATGGAGATTCGTTGTCGCTGGCCACCTGAGAGTCTTGCACCACCCTCACCAATAATCGTGTCAAAACCATCGGGCAGGCTTTCAATAAAATCGAAGGCGTGGGCTGCCCGCGCTGCACTATGTACATCCTCAATGGCTGCATCCTGATTGCTATAGGCGATGTTATTTCTCACCGTGTCGTTAAAGAGTATTGTTTGCTGGGTCACCATGGCAATCTGATTTCGAAGAGATGCAACGGTGACGTCCCGAATATCCATACCATCTATCAGGATTGCCCCTTGTTTAAGATCGAGGAAACGGGGAATGAGATTGGTGAGTGTGGTTTTTCCTCCACCGCTTGGTCCGACTATGGCCAGAGCTTCGCCTGCAGTAACCGTAAGGTTGATATCTTTGAGAACGGTTGCCTCATCGCTATACTGATAGCTGAGGTTTTTGAATTCAACTGTTGAATTGAAAGCCGGCAATTCTATTGCGTCTTGTTTGTCCTGTATTTCAGGCTCAACGTCAAGGATGGCAAAGACCCGTGAGGCGGCGGCTAAACCCTGCTGAATTGTGGAGTTAACGCTGGTAACACCTTTGATAGGTTCATAGGCGGCGATTAAGGCTGTTAAAAAAGCAAAAAAGGCTCCTGGTGTCATGGTGTCATTCATTACTTCGCTTCCACCAAACCAGATAACAATGGCTATGGCAAAGCCTCCGATAAACTCCATCATGGGATGCTGCAGACAACGATATTTGGCATCCTTCATGGTCAGGCTGAAAAGTCCTATCACTTGATTTTCGAAGCGATTTCCTTCGTATTGTTCTTTGGTGAAGGCCTTTACGATTCTGTTGCCGGTGATTGTTTCGTGCAGAATATTTGAAACGTGGGCAACCTCTTCCTGAGTAGATGTGGATAATTTTCTAAATTGACGACCAAACTTCACAATAAAAAAAGCGGAGAACGGAAGAACGATAAAGGTGATCATGGCCAGACGCCAGTTCATGGCAAAGACCACCCCCAGCAGGATAACAACCTGAAAAAAATCGCGCACTGATCCAACAAGGGCCTTGGATACAGCCTGCTGTAACAGGGCAACATCGGATATGATCCTTGACATGAGGGTTCCGGTCGGCATCTCATTAAAAAATGAAAGGGCCTGTTTGTGAATATGTTTGAAAATAGTAATACGGAAATCCCGGATGACAGACTGCCCGACGTATTCGAGCAGCATGGAATAGACATAATAAAACACACCCTTCATGAGGAAGATGGAAATGAGGACAAGGGGCAGGAGTTTAAGGTAAACGGTGTTTTTCTCGATAAAAATTCTATCGAGAAGGGTTTTGACCATGTACGTCTGGGCACCCGTAAAACAGGCAACAAATATCATGGCAATCATGGCAATGATAAGTTTGGTTTTATAGGGTTTAAGAATGATGTAGAGACGAAGGAGTATTTCTTTATTAGTCATCGAAAATTGTTTTTTATAGGAAGTGAATCGGCAAAAAGCCTCTCTGGTTCCTGCTGTTGATTGAAAAGTAAAATTGAAAATACAAGTTGGACCGCATCATAATACAGACCCAACAGAGTATGAAGGAAAATTACAAGAAAATATCTGTTAAGGATCTCTTCACAGGCGGGTAGTCTTTTTTTCCCCAGAGCCTGTGGAAAAGGCTGAACCACTGTTCTGGATATTTGCGAATGAAGGGTTCGTAACTTTGTATTGAACGGGTAGCTATATCCTTTATGCTCTCTTCATTGGTTTCTGTATATGAGGGAAGGTTGACCCTGGCAAAATCTATATGTAACTTGCCTTTATCCATGTAGTAGACACTGGTAAAAACAGGTGCTCCGGTTCTGAGGTGAAGGATTGGAGCGCCTTTTGCGCAGGCAAGCGGTGTGTTAAAAAAAGGAATAATTACACCACGATTGGTATAGCTCTGGTCGAGGCTTACAATAAGGAGTCTATTGTCATGAAGGGCCTGTTCATACACCTTCATGCCATCATAACTGCTCAGGTGTTGTAGACTGGTACCATATCGACAGCGTTGCTGGACAAAGAACTGGTCTGAAAGCGGGTTACTCTGTTTTTGATAAATAAGGCTTGTTGGCAGGTTTTTCAGATTAAACCAGGCAAAATATGCTTCAAACCAGCTGCCGTGAATGGTTGTGAGGATAACACCTTTTCCCTGCTGCAGGGCTTCCTGGAGTTCATCAAGACCAGTAATTTCGGCATTTTCAATGATTGTCAGGAGTTTTTTCCTGTGGAGGATAAATACCAGACCAAAGGTCCTGGTGAACTGAAGATACACCTTTCTCATCAGCTTGAGTTTTGCCCTGTGGTCAAGCTCGGGAAAGACGGTACTCAGATTTTTATAGGCAACCCGCAGGCGAAAAGGGAAGACAACCCAGGCGAAAGAACCGATCGTGCTGCAGAGAAAAAGGATCGCCTGAACCGGTAACAGGTTCAGGAAAAAAATCACGCTTCGTAAAAGAGCATATTCAAGTTTGTGCTTGGTTCTCATCAATAACTATCTGGTGCGTATAAAGGTGTAATGGCGCTTTATTTGGTTGGTGATCTGACAAAGACAGCAAAACGTTTTCACGGGCAGCTGGCATAGCCTAGGTCAATGTCTTAAGCCTTTCAAGAATTCTGCGAACCCATGAAAAATAAGTTTCCTGTCTTTATTTATGCCGATTCCCAACCGGAGGGACATCGGGGACCGTATACTTCTACAACACTCCATGTTGGAAACAAAGGGGTTTTTGCCTGTTTATGATGAAATGGTACAATTGAATGGCATGTTTGTCTCAAATTTTATGAAGAGTTGGTGCAATTTGAGGCACAGGTCATATAGTAACAGCGGCGTAGCCATCACCTCTATTTTTTGGAATTATTTTTATTATGAGATCTGTATCAAAAATGAAAAAATCGGTACATGTTGTTCTTCCCTTGGCTCTTATGGGGATAATTGTTCTTCTCTTTTTCCTATTATATCCACCTATTGCAAAATCCGGTCGTGGCAATGACAATGTTGTTGTCAGCTGGCCCAGTTATAACAGCGACTTACAACCTGATCCCTCGCTTACCCGCGGAGCACTCGACAATGGGCTGCGTTATGTAATCAAACAAAACAGTGAGCCTGAACAGCGTGTGGCTGCGTATCTGGTGGTTTTGGCTGGATCTATGCACGAGAGTGAGAATCAGCAGGGAGTTGCACATTTTCTGGAGCACATGATGTTTAATGGTTCCACACACTATCCTCCGGGAACTTTGATTGATTATTTCCAATCCATTGGGATGGATTTTGGTGGAGATACCAACGCTTATACTGGTTTTGATCAAACCGTCTATCATGTTATTTTGCCAAGTGGAGATGAAAAGGAGCTTGAAATTGGCTGTAACGTTCTTGCCGATTTCGCAAGAGGAGCACTGCTTCTTGATTCTGAAATAGATCGTGAGCGCGGAGTCATTTTTTCAGAGAAAAGAGACCGGGATTCTGCGGAATACCGCAATTATGTCTCCTATTCAGATTTTGCTTTCAAGGGGACTCGGTACCCCCTCAGGTGGCCGATCGGTAAAGAGGAGGTGTTGAACAAGGCTGACCATAAGCTCATGAAAAGCTTTTACGATAGCTGGTATCGCCCTGATAAAATGGTTGTCGTTCTTGTGGGTGATCTTGATATTTCCATCGCCCAACAAGTCATAGAGGAAAAATTTGGCCATCTCAGGGCAGGCTCTGTGCCGCAACTTGAACCGGATTTTGGCAAAATCGACCGCAGGGGTCTTGACGTTTTTTATAACTATGACCCAGAACTTGGAACAACAAATGTTTCCATAGAGACAATCTGGGACGTGCTCCCTGAGGTTCCCACCAAGGCACTGAAAAAAAAGGAGCTTATACAGATCATAGGAGACCTGATTGTCGGTTACAGACTGGAGAAAAAACGTGAAAATGAGAGTCCTCCTTTTGCGATTGCACATTACTCATCAGGAATAATCGAAAAGCGTATAGGTTATGGATCGTTGTCTGCAACAACTGATGGGAGCTCATGGAAGGAGACCTTGGCCTCTCTCCATTCTGTCCTGGAGCGGGCTCGGTTGTATGGGTTTACAGAATCCGAGGTCAAACGGGCAAAAAACGAAATATCTGGCGAACTCAAGGAAAATGTTCAGACGAAATCTTCACGGCATTCCCGGTCAATTGCCGAGAGCATAGTGGATGATCTCACCGTAGATGATGTGTACTTGTCCCCGGATCAGGAACAGAAGCTTTATGCTCCTATGCTGGCTGAAATAACAGCAGACAATGTTAATGCCAGTTTCAGAACTATCTGGAACCATTCAGGACGTCTTGTCGCAGTGACGGGGAATACGAGGCTTTCAGGTAATGCTAAAGATGAGATCCTGACTTTTTACAAGAAGGAGGAGAAGGCAACTGTCACCAATGGTACCTCTGTCCAAGACATTATTTTTCCATATTTAAAAGCCTATGATGGACCTACTGCCGTTGTGGAACGACGGCAATTCCCAGAATTGCAGATGACCCGCTATACCCTGGCAAATGGTCTTGTTATAAATTGCAAAAAAACCAGTTTTGAAGACAATAAAGTCCACGTTTCTGCAAATTTTGGCAGGGGGGAACTCGAAGAAAGTAAGGCAGGTATGGCTCTTGTTGCAGATGATGTAATTAATCTTTCAGGCACCAGTTCCCTGTCACCTTCGGCTCTGGATACGGTTCTCGCTGGCAGTTCTGTTGATCTCTCCTTTCACATCGGTGAACAGGCAAGCTC
Source organism: Desulforhopalus sp. IMCC35007 (assembly GCF_005116575.1). Lineage (GTDB taxonomy): Bacteria > Desulfobacterota > Desulfobulbia > Desulfobulbales > Desulfocapsaceae > Desulforhopalus_A. The sequence goes on from NZ_SWCN01000005.1 coordinate 111,543, forward strand.
GTTGTCCGGTACCATGCTGTCCGGTGATTTTGAATTTGGGGTCCAATTGCTCCAGGCCTTGCTGCTTGATCCCGGCTGTAAAGAATACGCCTATAAGGCGGTAATGCAACGATTTGAATTGATGTATACAAAGTTGCAGGGTGATATGGATGGAGCGATTCTCATGCAGGTGCAACCCTTTCTTGCAGGAAACAGCAGGTACTATGGCCTGCCAGGCTGGGATGAGATTCGTCAGCTGAGCTTTGGCGACGTAAAGTCATGGGTTGAGCGGGTATTTACGCTAAAAGATCTGGAAATTTCAGTTGTTGGGGATTTTGATGAGACGGTGGTTATTTCAATCCTGTCAAAATATTTTGGAGGTCAGCATTTCGAAGCCGCTCCGGTTCGCGGACGCAACGATGCCCCTACTTTTCCAGTGGGTCAGATTTTAAAAGTCGCGGTATCGTCAGAGATTGAAAAGTCGACGGTCTTGATAGCCTGGCCTACAGATGACTTCTGGGATATCGGCAGAACGAGGCGCCTTAGTATAGTAGCCAGCATTTTAGAAGATCAGATCAGGAAAACGATAAGGGAGAAAATGGGGGCGAGTTATTCGCCAAAGGTATTGAGTTATGTAAGCAGGGTGTCCCCGCATTTTGGCTATATCCTGGCCGAGTTGAACGTTGAAAAGGGGAAAGAGACAGAAATTATAGATGAGGTAAAAAAACTCGTGCGTGACCTCAGAACTAAGGGTTTGACGCAAGAGGAATTAGAACGGGCAAAAAAACCACTATTAACCTCGGTTCTTGAAAATGTGAAGACCAATGAGTACTGGTTGTATTCCGTCCTCTCTCTGTCTGTCTCTTATCCGGAGCAGCTTATCTGGCCAACGAGCATTGTTGATGATATCTCAGGTGTGCAGCTACAGGAATTGACGAGTTATATTACCCAGTATCTTGACAATACCGAATCGGCCGTAGCGATCATTACATCAGGAAAAAGTTAAGGAAGATGTTTGCCAGGTATGTTACAAATGGGCAGGTAGAGGTGACTTTGTTTATAACTGTTTTATCAGCACTTTCAGTGAACAACGAAGAATAAGCATTTGCCTCTTTTAGAGATAAACAGTAGATATAAATTGTTACACTCATTGAGTTTGCATTTCTCTACATGAAATTACAAAACAGAGCATATACTGAACGGGTATGGAGAATACGAGCGTGCAGGGAGATATTGAATTAATTTTTGGCAGACGTACGAGAAAGTTTCGTAGGGCTAGAATAGATGGATTCGTATGCCAGCTTGCTGAAAATAAATCTGTTTTCAAAGGGGACGTTGAGGATTTATCAGCCCAGGGCTTTAGCATGAGCAAGGTTCCAGAGCTTTTTTGTGATGAGGCTAAGATATATCGAGCTATCTTTTCTGAAGGTGACAATTACTATAAAATTATAGTTGTTCCACGCTGGTCGAAACTCTCTTCTAATGGCGAAGGCTTTACAGTTGGCTATAGGATTCTGGACAACGATTGGAAGTGGGTCCGGTTCTCAATGGAAAGTCTTTCCTTAAAACCTCAAGGACCTACAGAATCGGATCAGACCTGAGGTTTTCATTCCGGGCAAAATGACCTGCACTGGCATAGTGCAGGTCATTTGTGCATCTTACTGCTCTTTTGCTGCAATCAGTTTAGAAATGGCTTTATTTCGCAAATTGCATAAACCCCAAAAGGGTCTTCAAGACTGAGGGCAGGTGGCAGTTGAAGGGTCAGGATCTTTTGTATCTCCCTGAACCAGTGGGACTCAATGATGACCGGCAAGGATTTTACGCTGGCTGAAAAATATTGCAACAGCTGCTCTTTGACTGAAGCGGGTGGTTGAATGTAACGAGCCTTATCATCGGAAAGCCCGGCAAGCCTGCCGGCAGCTTTTATCCCGTCGGTCAGAGACCCTATGCTGTCGACAAGACCAATATCTGCTGCTGAAATTCCGTCATAGACGCGCCCTTCAGCGATTTTTTCAACGTCCTGCCGTTCAATCCCACGACCACTTGAGACGATGTCTAAAAATTGTCCATAATTGTATTCGATATTCTGTTGAATAGAATCTTTAATAGGCTGTGCAAGAGGTCTGGTCAGATTGAGACCGGAGGCTACAGGCGTGGTACCTATGCCGTCACTGTATATGCCAAGGGAATCAAGGGTATTTTCAAAGGTGGGAATTGCTCCGAATATTCCAATTGAGCCTGTGATTGTCGAAGACTCTGCCCAGATTTCATCCGCATCGGCGGCTATCCAGTACCCACCAGAAGCAGCAACAGTACCCATGGAGACGACAAGAGGCTTGTTTGTTTTTTTGTATTCAAGCAGTGACTGCCTGATGACTTCTGAGGCAAATGCAGAGCCGCCGCCACTGTTTATCCGCAGTACCAGTGCTTTGATTGTCGAATCCTCTCTTGCCTTATCGATGAGTGCTGACAGAGAATCTGCTCCGATAAAGCCCGTTGGCTGTTTTCCGGGGAGGATATTGCCTTCAGCCACAATCACACCAATACCTTGTTGTCCTGACCCATCGGGGGTGTATGAGGGGGAGACCGTTTCAAGGTATTTCTGGGTGCTGGTTATCGGCGGACTGCTGTTTTTGCAGTTACACAGGGCGCTTAAGTACTCTTTGACCTGGGTTCGGGTCATGATGTGATCGACGAGTCCCATGTTGAGTGCAAGTTGGGCTGTATTGCCCTGGACTTTTGATAATTCCTCTGCGATATTATTGGTATATCTGCGAAGCTGGAAGGAGTTGATTTTCCGGTTCTCGGTTACAATATTGCTGTAGCCCTGCCAGAGTTTTGCCAGCCATGCTTCATTTTGCAGCTGATCCTGTTCTGACATGCCGGTTCTGGTGAAAGGTTCAAGGGCTGATTTATAGGTGCCAACCTTGAAGATATTGTAGTTGATTTTCAGTTTATCAATTGCATCTTTAAAATACAGACGATAGACCCCAATTCCATGAATATCAACGCCACCCATGGGGTTGATAATTATGGAACTTGCAAAAGAAGCCAGAAAATATTGGGCCTGGGTATAGTAATCCTCGGTGGCAACAATTTCTTTACCGCTCTTTTTAAATTTGTTCAGGGCTTCTCCGATCCTCTCCAACTGATTCAATCCGGCTTTGTCCATATGTTTGAGGTTAAGAACAATGGCCTGAATCTGATCATCAGTGGTACTGGCTTCAATAACATCCAGGAGGTCCTGAAGCAGGGTCTCCTGCTGCTGAGACTGGCCCAAAAATGGATCTTCAAATAATTTTTCAATGGAGCTGAGAATCTTACGCTCTTCCACGATATTCCCAGAAATATCAAGACTGAGTATGCTGTTTTGCTTTGGTTTTCCCTCGGTTTTGTCCCCGGTTGGCAAAAATGAGAAGACAACTATACCTATGAAAAGGAGAAAGAGCAGATTGAAAAATGTGTTTCTGAGGATTGTAAAGAATTTGCCGGTATATCTGAAAATATTTACTATGGCCGAGATGAGGTCTTTCATGAAGCGTTGTATGGTAAATTGTTAGTAGAACGGGCGTGTAGAATGCGCAGATAGATTAATCACCTTCATTATATTGATCAAGCATCTTTGGGGAAATAAAGGGGAGCGGCAACTGGATAGCTCTTGAATTTCTGTCGATCAGCCTGGAAATTGACAGACCCAGGAGTCGAACCGGTTTGTTGCTGACATTGCTTGCCACCAGTAGACGAGGGAGAATGTATTGTATGTCATTGCTCGTGAACATAGGGGTTTTCAATGTTTGCGAACGGGAGATCGTCACAAAATCATGGTATCTGATTTTCAGGGTCAGGGTGTAGCCGCCGCAGTGTTTCTTTGTCATTGCGGCCTCAAGCTTGTCAGAAAGAGATACTAAAATAGTGTTGATCTCTTTTAGGTCACTGGTATCTGCAGAAAGCGTTGTTTCACTGCCGATGGATTTACGCTCTCGCTGCGGCTCAACGGGTCTGTCGTCAATTCCTCGGACGATTTTATAAAGAAAACTACCAGCTTTGCCAAAGTGAAAGGTGAGTAAGTCCAGATCAAACTGAAACAGATCGGCCCCTTTTTGAATGCCGAGTTTGAACATTTTTTGTTCAGTCACTTTGCCGACACCAAAAAACTTACCGATGGGAAGATTGGCGATAAACTCAACCGCTTTCTCTGGAGGCACGGTCTTAATTCCATTGGGCTTATTGACATCGGAGGCAATTTTGGCGATAAATTTGTTGTATGAAACCCCTGCAGAGCTGGTCAGTCCCAGTCGAGTGTATATTTTCTGCCGAATTTCGTTGGCAATAATCGTGGCGGACGGCTGATTCTGCAAATTTTCAGTAACATCTAAAAATGCCTCATCCAGAGAAAGAGGTTCTATTATTTCAGTATGTTCATTGAAAATAGCCATGATCTGGGCAGATACTTCCCTGTATCTCTCCATCCGTGGCCGGGTAAAGATCAGGTGGCGACACAGGCGAACGGCTTTTGAGCAGGGCATGGCCGAGTGGATACCAAATTTCCGGGCTTCATAGGAGCAGGCTGCGACAACGCCACGGCTCTCAGGTCGTCCGCCAACGACCAGTGGCTGGCCCCGGAATTCAGGGTGGTCTCTCTGCTCGACGCTTGCAAAAAATGCATCCATGTCGATGTGAATGATTTTTCTTGTGTTGTTCATTGTAGCTTTGGAGTATTTCTGTGCATGTCTTTATGTACCTCTATGGCAATCTTTTAGCAATTGGCGAAGTCAGTCAACGCTGTAAAACGATATATTTTGTATAGAGGCTATAACAGTACAGAATCATTTTCGGGCCCTGATTCAGGTTCATAAAGTGAACGGATAAGCGCTCTGGTGGACGACAAACAAGCTGGGCTGTATTGAGTGTCTCTGAATTATATTAAAGGTGACTTGGAAGTAACTGCCACCGAAAACTTTAGCGTATAACAAAAGCTCTGGCATGGGGAAAATATGAATAAAACGGAAATTATTAACTCGAGCATCCTCTTTGATGGTTTACCTGCAGATCAGATCGAGGCACTTGCCGAAATTGCAGTGATAAAAAATTATGAGAAGGGAGAAAACATATTTTTTGAAGGGGATTTGGGCATAGGCTTCTATGTTGTTGGTCAGGGAAAGGTGAAGATTTCCAAAATTTCTTTTGCCGGGAAAGAACATATCCTGCATATTTTTAGTGGCGGTGAACCTTTTGGAGAAGTACCCGTCTTTAACGGAAGACCGTTTCCAGCAACGGCCGAGGCCCTTATGAAGACGAGGACTCTCTTTTTCCCCCGAGATAAGTTTGTGTCTTTGGTGGAGGCCAATCCTTCCCTTGCCCTTAATATGCTGGCGGTACTCTCCCTTCGTCTTAGAAAATTTGCAACCCAGATAGAGAATTTATCCTTAAAAGAAGTGCCCGCCCGCCTGGCCAGCTATCTCATATATCTCAGCGAAGAACAGGGGGATGTTGATATTGTAGAACTGGATATCTCCAAGGGACAACTGGCCAGTCTTTTGGGGACAATCCCTGAAACTCTTTCCAGAATCTTCGCCAAGATGAGTGATGAAGGGTTGATTGAGGTGAATGGTAAGAAGATCACTCTTCTTGACCGTGAAGGATTACGGGAAAAAGTCTGAGGAGGGCAAAACAGAGAGCCATTGAGGAGTTTCCTGAACAAAACCTTGACTTGATCCTCAGATTTCATTAGTAAAGCATGGTTCGGAGAGGGCGGCAGAAAAGCCCCAATTTGGCAAAGATAACATGAGCCCTGGCGCTTCACTGGCCCCGAAATCCATGGAGAAGGTGTTAAAGCGCATACATGCTGATGTCAGCAGTGTTCCCGTGGTTCTATCTTGCCCACCCTGCAGATAAACTACGGGAAGCCGGCAAGGTCATGGCGGCGTTGGATGGACTTGTTGAACTGCCGTATTTGCCTCAAAGATCCGGAGTAGACCTTTACAGAGAAAACGAGCCAGGCCAAGGGTCGGCTCAATATTTTGGTGGTATTGATGTCACTTGAGAAATCCCAGTCCCCGCTGATCTCAGTTATTATTCCTGCGTATAATCATGAAAAGTTCATCGGTGCGGCCATTGACAGTGTTCTGGAGCAAACGGTCCACGATCTTGAGCTCATCGTAATCAATGACGGTTCAACGGATTCTACAGGAGAGATTGTTCAGAGTTATAAGGACCCTCGGCTTCGTTATTATGATCAGGAAAATCAGGATGCCTATAACACCATCAACCGAGGTCTTTCCCTTGTGAGAGGACGCTACGTTGCTATCCTGAATTCAGACGATGTTTACACCGTCGATAGGTTTGAAAAAATTCTCGCTTTTCAAAAGCTTCATGGCAGCGAATGTGTCATAACCGATGTCATTCCAATTTCAGATAGCGGCCAGGAGTTCACGGATCCGGAATTTGGCTGGAATATCTGGCATCAGAAGAACAGGAGCTATTATAGAGAGGTTGGGGATATGTATACGGCCTTTTTAAAAGGTAATTTTATGGTCACGACCTCTAATCTCTTCATGACTGCGACGGCAGCCCGTGCGGTAGGTAAATTCTGCTCCCTGAGATACCTCCATGACTATGATTATATTTTCAGGATGATGCTCAGTTTTCCTGATCGGGTACACTATATGGAAGATGAAAAGCTTCTCTACTACCGCATCCACGACGGCAATACTCTCGGGGAAGCAGCAATTCTTGGCCGTGAACAGGATCAGGCGCTGATAGCTAAATATACCGCAGAAAAAATACCACAAGAATACCGGGTGTTCGTTGCAGCGGGAGCGGAGCGTTTAATTGAACTGGGCAATGAATTGTATGATGTCAGGTCTCTCCTTTCTCCTGAAAAAGCCCAGGGAGTTGTTCCTGCCGCTAAAAATCTTGCCCATAGCCTGAAAGTCTGGGTAGGAAAAAAACTAAAGTAATACATATATAATTAATATATTTCTCTCATGGATTTTCAAACCTATTATTGCCTCAAAAGCCTGGTTAAAAAAGGCCGGAGTATTGCCGAAAGTAAAAAGGTTATCAGTTTCGACCTGTTCGACACACTTTTGATTCGGCGTATTCATGATCCGGATCTGGTCAAACTTCCGGTTGCAAGATTTATCTCCAAACTGTCAAAGAGATACAACTGTATCATAGGCTGGCAGAAAGTTCAGGCAATGCGGGATGAGATAGAAGGCAATCACAGGGCCGCAACAGGAAAAAAATTTGAGGATCATGAGGCCTGTTATCCTGAATTTATGGGAGAACTGCTTGCCCGGATTTTCGGTGAAGAGACAGGGGCGCAATTGCTCGATCAGGTGACAGAGTATGAGCTGTTTATGGAAAACAGTATGCTGGTGCCCCGCAGGGAACTGGTTTCCTGGCTCAAGGAACTGGCCGCCTCAGGTAAACGGATTTTTATTATTTCTGATATGTATCTTCCTGCAAGTCACTTACGAAAACTGGTGGCCCACGCGGGTCTGCTCGACTTTGTTGAAGATGTGATTGGATCGGCCGATACCTTTCTGGCAAAGGCCTCAGGCAAGGCCTACCAGATGGTTGCAGAAAAATACAGGATAGATTGCAAGGATTGGCTGCACATCGGTGATAATGGTTTTTCCGATGGGTTGCGTGCCGTTGAGGCCGGCGTTGATGCTCTTATAATTTCTGATCCGAAAGAAGCGCAGAGAAAGTCCATTGTCAAGCGAATCTATAATTACAGTGACGGTAAGCCTTTTTGGCGGGGGAGGGTACTGCAGCAGTTGATGGCTCCCCATGAAGGGGAAAACATAGACCAATCACCTCTTTACATCGAAGGATATAATTTCATAGGCCCCATGATTGGCCTTTTTGTCCAGAGAATCGCCGAGATCTGTCTGGAAAAAAACATAACCAAGATCTTCTTTCTATCTAGAGAAGGGTGGACCTTTAAAAGGTACTGGGAGCAGGCCATGCCCGCCCTGTACCCCGAAGGAGGTTTGCCTGAAATCGAGTACCTGTATGTGAGTAGGATGGCCCTTGCGGGTGCTTCGTGCGCTTTTTCAGGCCTGACTCAAACAAAAGCGGACATTGCCTTTTTACCCTCAGGGAACCGTGATTTCAGAGATGTCTGCAGAATCTTCAGTCTTGATTCTAACAAATTTCACTCCTGCCTGGAGTCTTTTGGTCTATCTGAAGAAACCTGTCTCAGTCATATCCATGATGGATATGACCCGGAGAACCGCAAAAAATTTGAAGCAATGCTTGAAGATCCTGGTTTTCAGGCCGAGGTAAAGGCCCAGACTGGTGATGCCAATTGTGCCATGCTTAGATATTTTGAAGATGTTGGTCTGTTCAGGCATAAGGATGTTGCCATTGTCGATATAGGCTGGCTTGGTTCGATCCAGCGGTTTCTCTTTGAGGCCATTGCCCACAGAGAAGATAAGCCTAAATGTCACGGATATCTCTTTGGGGCGACCAGAGGTATTCCCTACGATACCAGCGAGAAAAACAGTATAGAAGGTGTCATCTATGACCGTGATAGGTTTGATCTTGCGGGCTCAACCCTGTTTTACGCCCGCGACATTTTTGAAGAGGCGTGCAGGGCGCCATATCCAACCCTCAATGGTTACAAGCTGACCGAGGATGGCTATGAGCTGATCTTTCGCCAGACCGATGACGAAATTGGTCAATCTGAACTGGCCCAGGACCGCTATTTTGCTCCCTTGCAGCAGGGAATTTACGATTCTGCCAAACGCTTTGGCGCGGCGGCGGCCATGTTAAACTATTCTCTTACAGATTATCGTCCCTGGATAAATTCCCTGCTTGTCAGCAAGCTGGCTTTTCCAAAAGCCAAAGAAATTTTTCGGATCAGAAATCAGCATCACCTCGATGATTTCCACGGGCAGAAACAACCCAAGGCTGATTTTAGTAAAGGTTTTGTCCCCCTCTGGGACCGGCCCCAGTGGCAACTGCGCTTTAGCCCGTTGTTGAGAGTACGATGTTTTTTCCGGCACTTAAGGGAGAGGATTAACGAATGAAACCGGTGTTGAACAAAAGATTTGAATTAACGGGAAATGAGATGTTCCGGCTCATTAAAATCTCTGCTTTTGGTAAAGTGGTACCCATTGGAAATCTAAGGGGGGGGCCGGGAGTACGTTGTCTTATAGTGTTGTCTCTTTTACACTATTTTGGAGCTCTTGGTTATTATGTGAAGGCCAGATATGGTCACCGTCTCGGTTTTGTCAAAAGCTTTCTGAGGCGGGTGAGAGGGTAGCGGTTCCCGGTGATGACCCAACTGCCTCGGCCACTCAGGATGCAGTTGGAACCTATTGTCGAGGGTGTTTACGATTTTTTCAACGGGGTTGCTATTATTCTTTTCCCAGTAGGATGCAGTTTGAATTGTCGGTTTGTGACCGTCTTTTCAAGTTTTAAGCTGCGGTTGCCGATTCTGACCTCGGTGTCTCTGTAAATTGCTCCATGCACGTCGATGGTAATCTCCTCGATGGGGATGCCTCCTTCTGCTTTGTAATCATCAGTGTCTGGATCTATTAGGTCATCTGGGCCTGCCGCTCTTGAGTAGATGCCTGTTCCCGGTATCAGGTTGAGCCGAATCCTGGCGAGTTTGGTATCTGCCAGTTTCTGTTCCATTTGTTTTACTTTTTTCGAGTTGGAGGTTCCCTTATAGCGCTGAAGCCAGCTGATGATCTCCTCTTCCTGCTCCACAATACTCTGTTTGAGTTCTGTGAAGTGTTTCAGCCTGGAGGCAACAACGCCTGCGGCAATAACAGATGGATTTGAGGTGTCTGCGCCGACATCAAAGAGGGTAATACTGCCACCGGCTACAAGTGAACCGCCAATTATTTTACTCCCTGGCTTGCAGCGTATGTCACTTGCGGCCTCTATTTCACTGTAATAGGATTGCTTGCGGATGACACACAGCCCACCGCAATGGAGTGTTCCTTGTTCAATAAAATGTATGTCGCAGTCACCTGCTGCTTCAATATGACTGTTTTTTCCTGTAATTCCGCCAGATATTACAAGGTTTGCCTCACCTGTGATAGTTGTGGACATAACTGACCCACCGATCTTCAGATCGCCTGTGGTGTTTACCTTGAACCCCGGCTGAACTGAGCCGTTGATCGTTACACAGTTTTTTGAATCGACATTCCCGGTGGTGTAGTCGACATCCCCCGTTATGACCTGATGAGAAAGTACTTTAATGACGTTATTATTGACAATGGAGAGGACTCCATCTTTGGTCGCTATCACCTGGCCGGTTTCCGGATTGAATTTGGCGTCATTGAGGGGTTGTACTTTTATATCTATCGGGGTGCGGGCGGCTGTTTCCTGGCCAAAGATGTTAATGCCGGGTTCCCCCAGAACTGCGGGAATTTTTGTTGCGATGCATTGACCGGCATTTACTCCTACCATGATCCGTCTATCGCGAAAATCGATGGAACCGTTGTCGAGCAGGGTCCCTGCAATAGGGCCGATCTCCATGTCAAAGCGAAGGTAAGAGTCAACGCTTTTGCCAACAGCTTTTCCCTTGGCAAAGGTGACCTTGTTGAACTCAACCTCGCCGTCCTTGAAAATGGCAAAAATTTTGGCCAGAGCATCTTCGTTTACGCCGTAGCTGATCCCAAGTTCAGCGAGAATTTCATGGACCATAGCCTCAGTGGGAGGCGGGACGTCCTTGATCGGTGGATGAATGGACATAATTGCCTTCATCCCACCAGCTGAGACGCTGACCAGAGGCTCAACCGAGATGACAGACACCATTTCAGCAATCCCTTTCAATCGCATTTTGATGATTTTTGGGTAGCCTGCAGTGGTTGCAATTATAGAGATGCCATCTTCACCAAAGTCCGTGTTTTCTCCAGGCTCCAAAGGTGCTTTGTCATACCCTTGTTTCATATAGAACTCGTAGTTTTCAAAAGAGGCAAGCAAGGTCTGCGCCTTTACAAGTTCCGTGACCGCTATTTTGTCGGTGGTATAATCCTCCCCAATTTTCATAAAGCTTGACTTGAAATGGATATGGGGTTTGAGAAATTTTTGTTTATCCGGTTGGTTTTCTATCATTGAAACACCTTATTCTATTTCTGAAGTATCTGTAATTTATGTGTGATTATCTTTTGTAAACTGTATCATAAGAGCCTGACTGGGAACAAAGTTTTTTTAGAAAACATCTTTTCTGGTGCTTCGATTACGAGATGCAAAGATCAACTTTTACCCCTGGTTACAGTACAGATAAAAATAAGACCATTACGGAAAAAATTTATTCATTTGCTGTGATATCGATTACTATGACTCTGTCCTTGCAAACAAATTATTGCATGAACAGTAAAGAAAAATCAGTATTGAATGTTGTGTACTAACATGGTATACAATTTCAGTCTTTGTACGTTTATGTAATAAAAATTGTTTTAAAAGGAGGGTGTTGGGTATTTAAGCAAATCGGACAAATGTGTGAAGAGTTTGCTTTTAAACCTGAAACAGTTCGTGAAATTATGTCCGGATATTGTTCCTGGCAGATTTTGCAGACCAATCTGAGAATCTAGATCGGAGGAAAACATGTTGAAGACCAAGGCAGTAGCATTTTCATTGGTGGCTTCTCTTTGCGTAGCCAGCCCGCTTTTAGCAGAAGAAACCTTAAAAGTCGGGGTTCAGGCACCCATTACAGGTGCCTATGCAAATGAGGGACAGGGGATCGATCAGTCTGTTCGTCTCTTGGCAGAGCAGATCAATGCAAAAGGCGGTGTGATGGGCAGGCAAATTGAGGTAATTTCATGTGATGATGAAGGTACCGCAATGAAAGCTGCAATCTGTGCGAAAGATCTGGTGAATAAGGGTGTTTCCATGGTTATCGGTTCCTACACCTCCACCTGTGCTGAGGCCGCTCAGGCAACCTATTTTCGTGCCGGGGTTCTGCAGACAAGCGATGGCACCAGTGATACTCTGACCGAGCACGGCTATTGGACATTTTTTAGAAACTCTTTTCCAAACAGTGCTGAAGCAACCTTTTCTGCAGAGTATATGGTAAATGAGAAGAAATATCAGCGCATTGCTATTCTTTCTGATTTCTCCAGCTATGCCGACGGCTTGGCAACAGCAGTTGAAGACGCAGTGAAAAAGCAAGGTGGCAATATCGTTGCCAGAGAAAAGGTAAAGGCGGGAGCCCAGAATTTCACTCCTGTTTTGACCCAGCTCAAATCTAAAGATCCTGATGTTATTTTCTATGCCGGTTACTATTCAGACGGTGGTTTGATTCGCTCTCAGCAGGTAGCTCTCGGAATTAAGGCCGATTTTATCGGCGGTGACGCAAACGACAACGTTGATTTTGTCAAACTTGCCGGAAATGCAGCTGAAGGCGCTTATATCATCAACGTGCCTACCCCTGAATTGCTCCCATACGACCTGGCCAAAGATTTCCTTGCGGCCTATCAGGCAAAGTATAACATGATGCCACCTTCCATCTGGACCATTCTCAATGTGGATGGTATGCGTGCATTTATCCATGCAATGGAGACAAATCAGAGCTTCGATACTAAAAAAGCGGCTGAATACCTCCATACCCTCAAAGATTATCCTGGAATCACCGGTCCAATCTCATTTGCACCAGATGGCAACCGTGTAGGCAGTGGTTACATGACCTATAGGATACAGAAAGACGGTACGTACGAAATCGTCTATAAATAGTACGGCTCAAAGAGCAGCAGACAGAGTGTACCGTCTGCTGCTCAATCTTTCCTTTTCCCCGAGTGAATAATCCATGGATATTTTTTTACAGCAGCTTGTTAATGGACTCACCATCGGATCCATGTTTGCATTGATCGCACTTGGTTATACCATGGTTTACGGTGTAATGAAGTTGATTAACTTTGCCCATGGCGATCTGGTGGCAGGATCAGCATTTGTCGGTCTGTTTGTCTTTTCCGAACTTCTTGGTGGTCAAATTTCCTTTGCCGTTGTTCTCGGTGTTTTTGCTCTCACAATTATCTTGATTTCACTGCTTGGCTTTACTGTGGAGAGGCTTGCCTACCGTCCTTTACGAAATGCACCCCGGCTTTCTGCAGTTGTCTCAGCCCTTGGGGCCAGTATGGTTATTCAAAACGGAATAATGCTGATCTGGGGCCCTCAGATGCGTATTTTTCCTGAACTGATTCCGACCATTATCTGGGATATCGGTGGTGTCGTCGTGAGTCTGATACAGGTTCTTATTATGGTTTTGTCGATGCTTCTCATGGTAGGTCTTTACTTCTTTGTGGAAAAGACCAAGATCGGCACGGCGATAAGGGCGAGTGCCATTGACCAGGATGCTGCCCGGTTAATGGGAATAAACGTCAACAATATTATTGTTACTATTTTCATTATTGGATCTTCACTTGGAGCTGTCGGCGGCCTGTTTATCGGTTTGTATTATCGTGGGATTACCTTCAATATGGGTTGGCAATATGGCCTCTATGCCTTTGTCGCCGCGATCATGGGCGGAATTGGTAATATCCCGGGAGCTATGCTTGGCGGTATATTGCTTGGATTGTTCAATGCATTTATCGCAGGTTATATCTCAAGCACCTGGTCTGATGCATTTACCTTTATTCTACTGATAGTAATTTTAATTGTCCGACCTACAGGAATCCTAGGCGAGAGGGTAGCAGAGAAAGTATGATGAAAAAAATACAACATATCGGATATCCGCTGTTTTTTATTGTGATGGCCTTGCTTCCTGCCTTCCTGGATTCGCGATGGCTTGCTGTTGCAACAACCTTTGTCATTTTTACAATCGTCGCTCTCAGTCAGGATATTGTCCTTGGTAAGGCGGGCATGTTTAACATGGGCCAGGCACTATTTTTCGGGCTTGGAGCTTATACTACCGCTATCTGTAATTCGGTGCTGCATATACCCCTGCTCTACACCTTGCCCCTTGCGATTATTATTCCAGCCGTTTTTGGTATATTGCTTGCCGGACCCATTATTCATCTCCGTGGAGATTATCTTCTGGTTGTGACCATCGGTTTTAATATCGTCTTTGTCCAGGCGGTACAGAATAATCTCGGCGGCATTACCGGGGGACCAAACGGAATTTTTGGTCTGGAGATGCTGGAGTTTCCAGGTTTTAGTGCCTTTCAGGAATATACTCCTTACTTTACTGCACTTCTGGCCCTGCTGGTGACCCTTGTAGTGCTGAGAAATCTAGAAACCAGCAAAGTCGGCCGCGCCCTTCACTACCTGAGAGAGGATGACCTTGCGGCCGGAAGTGTCGGGATTAACACCCGAATATATAAAATATTCTCGTTTTCCCTTGGCGCAGGTATTGCCGGCATGGCTGGAACAATCTATGCCAATCAATATTCTGCTGTCAGCCCGGAAGCGTTTGATTTTATTCAGTCTGTACTCTTTTTCAGTATTGTAATTGTGGGCGGCTCATCGGTACCCGGAATATTACTTGGGGTTTTCGTCATGTTTGTGCTTCCTGAGATCTTTAGGGAATTTGCCACCTGGCGCTATTTTATCTTTGGTTTTGCCATGATTTTCACCATGATATTAAGACCTCGCGGTATCTGGCCTGCTCAATTTGGCCGGATTCCTAAAGCCTTTATTCACAGAGGGGAATAAGTATGTCCGCTGATGATTTAATTTTGACCAATGTTACAAAGCGCTTCGGTGGTCTGGTCGCAGTGGATAACTTAAGTCTCACTGTGCAGAAAGGACAGATTTACGGATTGATAGGGCCAAACGGAGCGGGGAAGACCACAGTCTTTAACTGCATTACCGGGATCCACCCCTGTGAGGAAGGATCCATCATCTGGAAAGGGCAGGAAATACGCTTATTGCCGACCCATAAAATCGTTCGCATGGGAATAGTGCGAACCTTTCAGACTATCCGTCTCTTCAGTCAGATGAGTGTTGCTGAAAACGTGATGAGTGGGCGGCACATTAAAAGTGCTCAGAAACTCTGGCACGGTATAATTCATACCCCCTGGTCGAGAAAAGATGAGCACAAAAATTGGGAAGTGGTATTTGAACTTCTGGAATTTTTTGACCTTACCAAATATGCGACCGCACCTGTCGGTTCACTTTCGTATGGGATTCAGCGGCGGGTGGAGATGGCCAGAGCCATGGCTGTTGAACCGCAACTGCTTATACTCGACGAACCGGCGGCAGGACTCAATGATAACGAGACTCAGGCCTTAATCAGGACTATTTATCGTATACGGGAAAAGGGTATCACCATTTTACTCATTGAACATGATATGGATCTGGTGATGGAAGTGACGGAGTATCTGACAGTTATTAATTTCGGCAGTAAAATCGCAGAGGGAACCCCTGCAGAAGTGCAGAGCAATCCTGCTGTAATTGAAGCGTATCTCGGGAGTGAAGACGATGACTTCTAGTGACTATCTGTTTAAAATATCTGATCTGGAAGTGTCGTATGGCAGTATTGCGGCCATTAAAGGAATTTCACTTGAAGTTAAAAAAGGAGAAATTGTAACGATACTTGGTTCAAATGGTGCAGGTAAAACCACCACCATGAGAACCATCAGTCAGCTGCTTAAGGCAAAACAAGGATCGATAATATTCAAAGGTCATGAGTTGACCAAGCTGCCTGCCCATAAAGTGGTCTCACTTGGTATCTCTCATTCTCCAGAAGGGAGGAGGGTCTTCAATATCCTCACTGTTGAAGAAAATTTGATGCTTGGAGCGTACACCAAGAGCAAGGTGGACCTGGAGATACTGAACTGGGTTTACGATCTTTTTCCAAGGTTACAGGAACGCAAGGCCCAGCTGGCTGGTACCCTGTCCGGAGGAGAACAGCAGATGCTCGCCATAGGCCGGGCGCTGATGAGTAAGCCGGAGCTGCTGCTGCTCGATGAGCCAAGTCTTGGGATCGCGCCAATTCTTGTGAAAGCCATTTTTACGCAAATCAGGAAGATTGCAGAGACTGGAGTGACAGTACTTCTGGTTGAACAAAATGCCAGAGCGGCACTGAAACTTGCCAACAGAGGATATGTCTTAGAAGTCGGTAAGATAGTACATTCCGGCTCATCTGAAGAACTTCTGAGTTCCAAGAGGATTCAGGAAGCCTACCTTGGTAAGCAAAAGTAACTGAACCTCTGTTGAAGCGAAACTCACAGAGGATCTATAAAAAATAAAACGGCAAAGGGTGGGGAGATTTTATAGTATGCATTGCACAAACTCCAACCACCCTTGCCTATGAAACGGCAATCTAAAGCATATATTTATGCACTGATCACCATTGCGCTCTGGTCGACTGTGGCCAGTGCCAGCAAGATCAGTCTTTCGTATCTTTCCCCTGTACAGCTGTTATTTTTTTCCTCTCTCGTCTCCGTTTCTGTACTCTTTTGTATCATCGTGGTGCAGCATAAACTCCCTCAACTGCTGGCGACTGAAAAGAGTGATCTGTTGAGGAGTATCGGCTTTGGATTCCTCAATCCATTTGCCTATTATCTTGTGCTGTTTAAAGCCTACGACATGTTACCCGCCCAGCAGGCTCAGATCATCAACTATACCTGGGCTCTGACGCTTACCCTTTTTTCTATCCCGTTTTTAAAACAGAAGGTAAGCAAGAGACAGTGGTGGGCTGTACTTACAAGCTATGCTGGGGTTCTGGTTATTGCGACAAAGGGCAGGGTCCTTGACCTGCATTTTGATAATCCTCTCGGAGTGGGCTTTGCGCTGGCCTCCACAGTGATCTGGGCCCTCTATTGGGTGCTTAACACCAAGGATAAGAGAGACCCGGTTGTTGGCCTGTTTTTAAACTTTTTCTGCGCTGTGCCAATGATTTTTCTGGTGATTTATCAACAGGGGGAGCTGACGGGCCTGGTGGCTCCGGGGCTTCTTGGGGCTGCCTATATCGGGATTTTTGAAATGGGGCTCTCTTTCGTCTTTTGGCTTCAAGCGATGAAACTGACAGAAAATACGGCCAGGATTGCAAATCTCATTTTTCTTTCTCCCATTATCTCACTGTTTTTTATCCATTATCTGGTAGGAGAACATATCTATAAATCCACTCTGGCAGGGCTTGTCCTGGTACTTGGGGGCCTTGGTTTGCAAGCCTTGGATAAAAAGATAGAAAAGAGTGTCGATAAAAGAGGATAAGAGACGAAGCATACGACAGCGGGGTTTGAGATTGTAGCCCGTATTATTTATTATCGAAGAGGTAAGCTTATTGGTTGGGAAGGCTATTCTGACTGGCTGAAGCTGCTCGAGATTTGTTTATCTCTCGTTGCAGGATTGCAGCCTCCCGATCGCGAAGAGTTATGGTGCTTTGTTTTTCGGGGAATTTACCGCTTTTATCCTGGTAAAATTCTCGGAGTTTCTCGAAATCGTTTTGTATATCGCCGCTTGGCCGCAGAAGGGGTCCAAGGCCCACGGTTTTACTTGGGTAATCAATATAGCCCAGGCAAATATCGACGTTTGCCTTGACAGCAATCGTGTAAAAGCCGGTTTTCCAGTGATCAGTTTTAGACCGGGTTCCTTCAGGAGCAATTGCCAGCACCAGTTTATCATTTTCAGCAAAAGCATCCACCATACTTTTTAAAAATCCGGTTCGGACATTGCGGTCGACGGGAATCCCCCCCATTTTCCGAAAAATATAATCCAGAGGACCCACAAAAAGCGTGTGTTTTGCCACCCAGGAAAATTTAATTCCAAGGGCCCAGATAGAAAGCAGAGTGAGTGGGAAGTCCCAGTTGCTGGTATGTGGCGCACCTATCAGGATATATTGAGTACTGTTGTTTTTTTCTGTAACGACCTTCCAGCCCAAAATTGAAAGAATGATTTGTGAAAGTCTGGAGATCATTGTATGCGCTGCATCATTGTTGAGAAGGAGGAAACTGTGAGAGTATGGCGTTGACCATTTCGTTTACATATTGAGAGATCTGCTCAGGGTTGTTATGGGTAAAAACTTCCTGGGTTCCAATTCCTTTCCACAGTAAGTTGCCGCCTTTGGTCTCATGGATATTGATGGTCAGTTCGCCCCGATCGTATTGGCTCACTGTACTGCCGGAATGGACGCCAAAGCCGCCAAAGCGCCCATACCTGCCGTAGCCGACACCGATGGTTGGCTGAATCGGTTCACTTCTCAGGCGACTGGTGATGTTATAGGTGCAGGAAACCAGGAAATCAGGTGAGTCGGATAGAGCATACCCCTGGGTTGTAAGCGTTGAGTCTATGGCCTTTACAAAACGATTTTTGAGGAGTTCATCATTTTTTAAAAGGTCCACTGTTGTGGCCTGAAGTTCTTTGTTCCAGTTATAGGTGGTTGCACCTGCAAAATTATAGGTACTGTCAAAATCTTCACTTACCTGTACCGTGCTGCAAGAGGTGAGACCGAAAATGATGAAGAACAGAATCAAGAGAAGTTTTTTATTCATATCTTTCACCTGTTATTTTGGGTTCTGCCTGCAGTCTTAGACCATAAATCAATGGTCCGATTTCAAGACTGCAAGAAATGCGGTTTGTGGAATATCCACGTTTCCAACAGTTTTCATACGTTTTTTACCTGCTTTCTGTTTTTCAAGAAGTTTACGTTTTCTCGATATATCACCACCATAGCATTTTGCTGTAACGTCTTTTCGTAAGGCTGAGATATTGGTCCTGGCAACTATGTTTCCGCCGATCGCAGCTTGAATTGCAATCTTAAACATTTGTCTTGGAATCTCCTCTTTCAACATTTCACAGGCATGAAGACCCCGTGCCCTCGCATTGCTTCGATGGACGAGCTGTGAGAGGGCGTCGACATTTTCCCCATTGACGAGAATGTCGAGTTTCACTAAATCGCTCTTGCGGTAATCTAGCATTGTATAGTCAAAAGATCCGTAGCCCTGAGTAATGGATTTGAGCTTATCATAAAAATCATAAATGACGTCAGCGAGAGGAAGTTCACACTGGAGTTCTATTCTGCCTGGAGTCGGGTAGTGAAAGGTTGTATTTTCTCCCCGACGTTCCATACAAAGGGTCATCACTGAACCCATATATTTTTCCGGCATGAGAATGGTTGCCCTGATATAAGGTTCCTCAATTCTTCCAATATGGGCAGGGTCGGGAAAATGGGCGGGGTTATCCACCTGCTTACTTGTTCCATCTGTGAGTTCAAATTTATAGAGAACAGATGGGACCGTAAGTATCAAGGAAATATCAAACTCACGTTCGAGGCGTTCCTGAATGACTTCAAGATGGAGAAGGCCAAGAAAACCGCAACGAAAGCCAAAGCCCAGTGCGGCGGATGAATCTTTTTCAAATGTCAGAGCAGCATCGTTGAGTTTGAGTTTTTCAAGTGCTGCGGCAAGATCTTCGTAATCATCAGTAGATATAGGATATAGGGATGAAAAAACGACCTGCTGTACAGGCTTGAACCCCGGAAGAGCCTGTTTGGCCGGATTTTCGATGCTGGTAATTGTGTCCCCGGGACGGGTGTCTTCCACGGTTTTAATCCCTGCAAGAATATAGCCGACTTCTCCTGCTGACAGACTCTTGGTTGGTGTTCTTTTGATCTTGAAATATCCAACCTCATCAACCTTGTATTCTTTGTTGTTGGACATGAAGCGCATGGTATCCCCGGCCTTGACAGAACCGTTAATGATACGAACGGAGATAATGGTACCTCGGAAAGGATCGTAGTTCGCATCAAAAATCAGGGCCTGGAGCGGTGCGCTATTATCCCCTTCGGGTGGGGGAAGGTAGGCTACGATGGCTTCGAGAATTTTATCTACACCTGTGCCATTTTTTGCTGAACAGTATTGTACATGCTCACTGTCAAGACCGAGATCCTCTTCTATCTGCAGAGCAACTCCTTCTGGGTCAGCGGATGGGAGGTCGATTTTGTTGATGACAGGAATAACTTCGAGATCATTTTCCATGGCCAGATAGAGGTTGGCCAGGGTCTGAGCCTCAACCCCCTGGGCCGCATCAATGAGGAGCAGAGCACCTTCACAGGAGCTGAGCGCTCTTGAGACTTCATAGCTGAAATCAACATGGCCAGGAGTATCTACCAGGTTCAGGATATATTCTTTACCGTCTTGAGCCTTGTAGGGCAGGCATATTGTCTGGCTTTTGATCGTTATTCCTCGTTCTCTCTCGATATCCATGCTGTCGAGGAGTTGATCTTTGAAATCCCGAACAGAAATCATGTTGCACATCTGTATCATCCTGTCGGCAAGGGTAGATTTTCCATGGTCAATGTGCGCTATGATGGAGAAATTTCGTATGTTTTTCATGGGTAGTTTAGGTGAAATAAGAAAACTATGGGATTCTTTGAAAACGTTGCATATGTTAATCGCCAACCTATTTATCATATAGCTTTCACTATTAACATATAAATTTGTGCAAAACATATGCTATAATAATAAATAGTATATTGCTTCTTTTAAATTTGTCCTTTTCTTCAAGTCACAATAACATTGCACTTTATTCCAGGTAGAGTAATATCGTAATCTTTCCTATTTTTTCTGGGCAAATATCCGGAGACAGGAGTATATGAGCAAAAACACAACGATAAATAAAAATAAAGATAAAGATATAGATTTAGATCTTGATGTAGAGCTGGATTCTGATGAGAATTCTCAGGAAGATGACATAATTCGGGAGGCGTATGAGAATCCTCTTGTTGCAGTGGCCGATGATGGCAATCTTCCCGCGCTCAGTAATCCCGCACTTCACCGCTATCTTCAGGAAATCAGCCAATATGAGCTACTTTCACGGGAAGAAACAGATGAGCTTGCAATACGTTTTCGTGAGGAAGGTGATCAGGACGCAGCGTATCGGCTGGTGAGTTCCAATCTGCGCCTTGTGGTTAAGGTTGCCATGGATTTTCAGAAATACTGGATGCAGAATTTTATGGATCTCATTCAGGAAGGTAATGTCGGTCTGGTACAGGCAACAAAGAAATTTGATCCCTACAGAGGCGTTAAGTTTTCGTATTATGCCGCGTACTGGATACGAGCATATGTCCTGAAATTCATAATGGATAACTGGCGTCTTGTTAAAATCGGTACGACACAGGCCCAGAGAAAACTCTTTTTTAGTTTGAACAAAGAGCGCAAACTCCTGGAAGGGCAGGGGTTTAAGGCTGAGCCAAAGCTTTTAGCGGAGCGTCTTAACGTCAAGGAACGGGAAGTCGTTGAGATGGGACAGCGGATGGACAATTGGGATGTCTCCCTTGAAAGCCCCGTTCGTTCTGATTCCGATGATGAGCAGAAAAACTTCCTGCCGAGTAATGGTCCTGGCATTGAGTCAACCGTTGCTGGAAAAGAGATTAAGCTCAAACTGGCAGAACTCCTTGAGGTGTTGAAACACAAACTCAACGACAAGGAAAAAATGATCCTTGAAAAGCGACTCCTGACAGATGAGCCTTTGACACTGCAGAATATTGCAGACAGGTTTGATATCTCCCGGGAAAGGGTTCGGCAGATTGAAGTGAATCTTCTCAAAAAAATGAAGAAGTATCTTGAGGCCGAAATGCCCGACATTGTAGACTATTTTGACGGTGAGAAGATAGTTATAAGTTCATCGCCTTCCTAAAGTTATGAGATTATGAGACAGGTTATCACCTGTCTCTCTTCCTTGTTTAATACTACCCCATAAAACAATAACATGAAAATACCTTTACTCGACCTTCAGGCTCAGTTTGAGTATCTTGAAGATGATATTATAGATGCCGTCGTTCGCGTTGTTAAGTCTACACGCTATATCCAGGGACCAGAGGTTGAGAGCCTTGAATCAGCCATTGCAGAATATTGTGGTACCGGTTATGGCGTTGGTGTAACCAGTGGTACAGATGCACTTCTCGTTTCTTTGATGTGTCTGGATATTAAACACGGTGACAGGGTTCTAACCACCCCATATTCTTTTTTCGCCACAATGGGAGTTATTCTTCGCCTCGGTGCTGTCCCGGTTTTTGCTGATATTGATCCCGTCAGTTTTAATATAGACCCTTTAAAGATGGAGGAGATTCTCTCAGCTGACACTGAAAAGACCATAAAGGCGATAATACCCGTGCATCTGTACGGGCAATGCGCCGATATGAAGCCGATAATGGACATTGCAGAAAAGTACCAGATTCCTGTCGTTGAGGATGCAGCCCAGGCCATAGGGGCTGAATACCCGATGATGGCCGGTGATGGAGCTGTAACCTATAAAAAAGCCGGTTCCATGGGGATTGCTGGATGTTTTTCTTTTTTCCCGAGTAAAAATCTTGGTTGTGTCGGAGATGGGGGAATGGTTGTTACCCAGGACAAAGCCTTTGCCGAAAAACTCGTTCTCATGAGAAACCATGGCGCATTTCCTAAGTATTACCATAAAATGGTGGGAGGAAATTTCAGGTTAGACCCTATTCAGGCGGCAACCCTGACCGTCAAACTGCCGTACCTTGAATCGTGGCACGCCAAGCGTCGTAACAATGCAAAAACATACAACAGTATGTTTGCAAAAACCCGGCTCGTAAGTGAAGGGAAAATTACCCTGCCGGTCCAGGTATACGGTGAGGCTAGGGTGGGAGAGCAGGAGGTAAATCTACATATATATAATCAATATATTCTTCGTGTTGAAAACCGAGATAACTTACTGAAATGGCTACAGGATAACGATATTGGTTGTGAGATTTATTACCCTGTACCGTTGCACAAGCAGGAATGTCTTGGGGATCTTTGTCAGGGCGTTGAATGTCCGGAAGCCGAAAAAGCAGCGGATTTAACCATAGCCCTGCCTATCTATCCTGAGCTTACCGATGAAATGCAGCAGTATCTTGTTGATAAAGTTGTTGAATTTTATAATATGTAGTAGTTAACCTCCTCGATATTTGGCCGCTAAGCAGTCTATGATGTATACTGCTTAGCGGATTTCGTCTGTGAAACAGGGTACTGATTATAGTGTATGGACAATATAATTTTTAGTATCTCTTCCACAAAACAGTCGGGCTTTATTGTAAAAGCCTTGAAATACTGTCATGTTTTTTCCCTGATTTTTATCTGCAGTTTCAATTCTTCACCTGTAGGAGCAAAAGACATCGCTCCGGAAAGAGATATTTCCGTTGTCCGCGAGACTCCTTACTCTCCTGATTGGAAAATTCTCTGGGATGGTGCAAGAAACCTTGTCCGAAATGGACAGCTTGCTCTTGCAGCAGATGCCTATGCTCAATTGTTTTCCATTAAACCTAAGATTGAAGAAGCAAACTGGGAATATTGCAAAGTCCTGATGGAGATAAAATCCTATCAGACGGCAGCAAAAATCATCTCTCTTTTACTGGAGACCAATCCTGGCAGAAGTGATTATCTGCTTGTGGCTGGTGAAGTTGCTTTTCAACAGAGGAAATATGCAGAAGCGGAACGATATTTTGGTAGGATCTTTGAAAAATCACCGACGGGAGAGTATAGTGATGCTGCTTTAAAGGGACTGGCCTACAGTCTTCGCCTGCGTGGCCAGAATGAACTTGCCTTTCCTCTCATGCAGCAGCTGGTCCTTCGCTTTCCTGAAAACAAAACCTATCTTCACGATTATGCTAGAGATGCAGCCAGCTTGCAGCGCCTGGATTTGAGCCGAATGCTTTATAGAAAACTTCTCGCCAAGGAAGCGCTTGATGGCCAAATTCTCTTTGAAGCGGCTTCGGTGTTTGATGCACCAGGGTTTGAAAATGAGCGACTTGAGATATTAAAGAGATACTTGCAGCTTTATCCCGATTATCTGCCATTTCGTTTGAGCCTTGTTGAAGCCTACCAGGAAAATGACAATTACAGCGGTGTGATGGAACAACTCTCCTACATCATTGATCATTTTGATGATGTCGATGAAGTGCTGTTAACCGCTGCAGAAATCGCCCAAAAACAACTCAACCGACCAGATAAAGCCCTTGTCTACCTTGATAAATATCAGGCACTGCATCCTGAAAATACGGAGATCACAACGACTATCAACCAGCTGCAATTGCAGTTGGCAAAAGACCTCCTGTCGATCGTGGAAAATAACGGTGTGGACCTTCTCTGGGATGATCTAGCAGCTATAAGTGCCAATAGAGTTGCTATTTTTCAACATATGTCAGACCTGCTTGAGAGCCAGAAGAAATTCCAGGCCCTTATAGCCGTCCTTGAAGTTCTCCATGAGCATAAGGTTGATGCTGATGGAATTTCTTTGCGACTGGCAAAATTATTCAACCTGCTGAAAAATTACCATCGCAGTGAGTTGTACGTCGTCCAGGTACCTGTGAAGATGAGGGATGTTGACTACTACCTCTTAAAAGCCGAGAATGAAAAACAACTCGCGCTGGAGCAGGACAGCCTGCTGTCCTTGACGAAGGCTTTTGAATTAGCACCGAATAGAAGCGATATTGGACTTGAGTGTCTTGAGTTGAGCGGGCGACTCGGTTTGGTTGAGCAGCAGATGCATTTTTTCAAAGCGTTGACTCGCCAGTCGGGAAAGCACATTACTGTTGCTACAATCAAATCTCATATTTTACTGCTTGCTCAAAACGGATTACTCGAAGAGGCTTTAGCCCTTTGTGAGAAGAGTCTGGAGCGTTATGAGTCCTCACCCGTAAAGAGACTGGAGATTCTCCTGGTAAAAGTAGATGTTCTGAGAAAGTCAGGCAGAGGGCGGCTGGCTGAACAAATTCTGCGTCAATTACTCTTTAAAAATGAGTATGCGAGGACCGTCCTTCTGCAACTCACCAGTAATGCGCTCTCAGATAAAGACGTTGTCATGGCGCGAAAATGGTTTGAACTCCTTAGCCCTTCGGTGCGTGATATTCAGGTCTTTCCTTCAGCCATGAGTCCTTTGGAGAGAGAAGCCCTGGTGCAAATCCGGCTGTTGCGACTTGAAAAAGATATAGATGGTGCTGCTGAGGCGCTCAAAGAAGTGGGGAAAAAACAGAATGTGGCTGCCAAGAACAATGGTAGCACAACTTTTTCTGTGCAACTTATGAAAGAAAAATGCCTGCTTTATCTTGCAGCAGGAGATTATCAGGGTGGTGAAAAATATGTTTCCAAAAATATAGACAGGTATCCGTTTGACCCGGAGTTATTTGTTCTCTACGAACTCCTTCTTACTAAAAACACCGACGATAAAGTAGATATAGAGTACCTCCTCGGCCAGGGAGACCATCTCTATATGACGAGGCTGCTGAAGGTTATCGATTATGAAATTGATTATAACCTTCCAGATAAAGCTCGAAAACATCTTACCGTTGCGCAGCAAAATCTTCAGAATTCAAGTGGTCTAAAACTTCTTGCCGTGAAACTGGATACAACTACGGGAAAATTTGAAAGGGCGAATGATACGCTGACAGCCCTTTATGAAAATTACAGCGACGAGCCGTCATTTTGCAAAAGGCAGGTTGAAAATGAAGCTAAGGCTGGACACTACGCTATGGCCTTAGACAGGTATGCTCAGTGTTTTTCAGCTGTTGGACAAGAGCCAGGAAATTTCGGGGAAGAGAAACAGGTTGATCAGGGAGTGTTATACGCTCGACTTCTCTGGGGGGCAAAAAAATATGAAGAGTCCCTTGCCGTATACAAAAAGCTCATTGATCCACCAATTGATGAAATTCTCATCAACCAGTTTCGTGAGAGAAAAATCGACTATCAATATCTTACCAGGGATCAGACCTTGTGGAATTCCATTATGTTGATGCTTGAATCGGACCCGGAGATTATTGCTGAGTTCATGGAACCGAAGTTTTTATTTGAAAATCTGGGTACAGATACCGGGGAGATTGTCTCAAATAATTTTGAAAAGTACAGCTGGCAGACAATTATTGAAAACGAATTTTCCGCCAGAAAAGCAATATTCAACAAGAATTACCATTTTGCGGCGAAGAGTTATGAAAAGCTTCTTGAAAAAGAGGAGTCTAAGGAGAGTAAGGTCGACCTGGCCACTATATACGGAAAGATAGGTAAATATCGAAAGGAGGCACAGGTATATGAGGATATTACCAGTGTAGGTGAAGTAACTCCTGAGCTTGAGGAATCGATACAGCGCAATTTTTTACAGCTTCGGCCGACAAACACCTTGGATGCGGTTCTCTTTGAAAAGGATGGTCGGAACGGTAATGTAGATATCAGGAAGACGTCTCTTGGCTCCACCTTCTGGATTACCCCCGAACTCAACAAGGATTTCTGGTTGAGTTATGCATATAACAATTATGAATCCGCTGATAGAAAAGAGTATCTTGGCTCAAATATTTTACGGGGCGCCATGACCTATGAGTTTGCCGGAGGTTATGAACTCATCACTGGACTGGGAGCTGAAAAGCTCAACGATAGTAACGAGAATGAGGTGCAGTATAATCTTGAATTGAAAGGGCAGCTCGACGATTATGTTTCGGGCTTTGTACTCTTTAAAAAGGAACCTATAGATGACACTGTGGATGCCGTGGAAGATGGTCTCAATCGTCAGTATGTTCAGACGGGCCTGACCGTTGAGACCGAGTTGGGAGTCACCTTTGGTGGGGATCTGCGTTATAGTTTATACAGCGACGATAATGAACAGAAACGGTTCTACTGGTTCTCTTCTTACTCGATTTTTGGAGAATCATTACAACTTGATGTGCGATATGCTTACCAATATCTGATAAATAAGGATGTAAATGGTCCTGATTCTCTAGCTTCCGAGGTTGGAAACGACGACTATGTCACAAACTACTGGAGTCCGGACAACTACACAGAACATCGACTGGCCCTGGAGCTTAAAAAGGATTTTTTCGGCTACCTTACAGATATGGAAAATAAAATGAGTTACTTTAAATTTGATGCCGGGGTCAGTCTTGAAGATCAGGAAAACATCGCTTATTCGAGCCGTTTTGATATTTTCCTTGAAATGAGCCCTCATTTGTTATTAAAAGGCAACTTCAGTTTTACCTCAAGTGATGTCTATGATGACAAAATGCTTTCCGTGTCATTGCATTATAGCTGGTAGAAAACGTATCAACCGAACAAATTTCAATGAGCATATTACTGTTGCAGGTCCGGTCTGGGGGGAAGACCCAGGGGAGAGACCTGTAGAATAATGTTATAGCTTTTTAGTCAGGTAGTTATGCATAAGTAATGCTATTTTCTCCTGTGATTGGCTTATTGCAAGCCATACAGGATTTTTTTATGGAGGAGTAGATGATCGAGCGATTACCGATGTCAAAAACAGGGCATCAGAAACTAAGAGATGAATTGCAGCATCTTGAGCGGGTTGAACGTGGTGTTGTGGTTAAAGCAATTGAAGTTGCCAGGGAACACGGTGATTTAAAAGAAAATGCCGAATATCACGCAGCAAAAGACCGGCAGGGGCATATTGAAGGGCGTATTATTGAATTGAAAGATAAGCTGTCCCGGGCTGAGGTTATCGACTGTACGAGAGTGAATACAAATATGGTGGTTTTTGGTACCATAGTAGAACTTCTTGATCTGGATACAGAAGAAGAAGTGGTCTACCAACTACTGGGACCTGAAGAAGCTGATGTGAAGAAGGGGTCAATTTCCGTTTTGTCACCAATTGGCAGAAGTATGCTGGGGAAGGAAATTGGCGACGAAGTTATTGTGGTGACTCCGGGTGGAAAAAGAGAATTTGAAGTTGTAAAAATCGGCTTGAGTGATCAGCCCTAAAACACAGGTAAGCAAGGTCCTAATCACTTATGCTTTTGGACCCAGTTGGATGTAATATACCAGAGTGAATAAGGGTCACAACCTGTTCGGTGATCTCATCAACGGTGTAATGGCTTTCAAGGGATGCATTCCATACCCGGCAGACTTCATCCAGCGCACCGAAGATAATCCTTTTGGCAATTTCCGGGTTGATTTCTGCTTTGTATTTCTCTTTTTTTTGACCCTCTGCGATGATTTCCGCGACGATTGAGACATACTCGCTAAATTTATTGTCCCGATAATTTTTTATAACCTTGTTGGTCTGTCTCAGCTCTATCTGGATTACTTCAGCCAGGTAACGATTCTTTTTCATGGAGAGAAGATGCTGGCTGATATAAACCTTGAGCATCTCGACGGGATCATCTTCATTGGCGATTAATTTTTTGGTATTTTCAACTATTTTGCCTACTTCTTCTTCAAATACAGATAATAGTATGTCGTACTTATTGTTAAAATAAAGGTAAATAGTTCCATCAGCAACCTTGGCTTCTTTGGCAATATCGGATATTCTTGCGGTGAAAAATCCTTTTTTTGCAAAGACTTTGGTTGCAGCTGAGATTATCTTCGTATGTTTATTGTCTGCCTTCATTTTTAAAGAATACAATTCGGTAATCGTCTGAAGTTTGGCAAAATATGAATGACTATTCATTCATGTAATATTTCACACTATATTTGTCAACGATCAATACAGCTGGAAGAACCGTTCCCCGGTTCGTATATTGGACCTTTCAAACATTTTTTATAATATTTTGATTACAAAATACTGGAGTAAACCATGAAAATTCTTGTTGTTGGTTCTGGTGGGCGTGAGCACGCGCTGGTCTGGAAGATTAAACAGAGCAAAAAAGTTGAAAAGATCTTCTGTGCGCCAGGAAATGCTGGCATAAGTACCTTGGCGGAATGCGTGAACATTGAGGCAACAGATGTACAGGGCCTTGTCCAGTTTGCCCTTGCTGAAGGAATTGATCTCACTGTTGTCGGGCCAGAATCTTCATTGGTTGCAGGAATTGTAGATGAATTTCAAAACAACAATTTAAGAATTTTCGGTCCAAACCAAAAAGCCGCAATTTTAGAGGGATCGAAAGTGTTCACCAAGGAGTTCCTGGAAAAATACAAGATACCTACGGCTCCGTTTAAGATTTTCAAAGAAAAGAAAAAAGCTAAAAAATATATTGAGTCATGTGGAGCTCCTATTGTTGTTAAGGCAGATGGGCTGGCGGCGGGTAAGGGGGTCATTGTCGCTCATACTGTCGATGACGCCAAGGCGGCTGTGGACCTCATCATGGGTGATAAGGCTTTTGGGGAAGCAGGAGATACAATAGTAATTGAGAGCTGCCTCACTGGAGAAGAGGCGTCTTTTATTGCCTTCACCGATGGTAAAACAGTATTGCCGCTACCAACTTCCCAGGATCACAAGGCCATCTTTGATAACGACGAAGGGCCTAATACCGGTGGCATGGGAGCATATTCACCGGCACCTGTTGTCACCGATGAGATTGCCAACTTTGTCATGGAGAAGGTAATGCTCCCGACTGTTAAGGGACTTGAGGCAGAGGGACGACCCTATAAGGGAATGCTCTATGCGGGACTTATGATTGACGGACCGAGTATAAATGTTCTCGAATTTAACTGTCGGTTTGGTGATCCTGAAGCACAGCCGCTATTGATGCGCCTCAAAAGTGATATTGTCGATATATTTGAGGCTGTGATAGATGGAAAACTAAGCCGTGTCGATATGAAAATTGACCCAAGACCTACGGTCTGTGTGGTGATGGCCTCCGGTGGTTACCCAGATAAATATGTTAATGGTAAGATTATCAGTGGCTTGGCTAAAGCTGCGGCGATTCCCGGAGTCGAGGTATTTCACGCAGGTACCGCTAAAAAAGGTGGGAGAATTGTTACAAACGGCGGAAGAGTACTTGGGGTAACGGCGGTGGGTACCACACTTAAAGTAGCAATTGACCTTGCCTATAAAGGCGTTGAGGCGATCAAGTGGACCCAGAGTTATCACCGTACTGACATTGGTGCAAAAGCCTTGAATAGAAGCACACCGGTATCTTCAAAGAAGGTCCTTGTGGGTATTGTCATGGGCAGTGACTCGGATCTTCCTGTGATGAGGGCTGCATATGATTTCCTGCAATCAATGGGGGTTTCCTGTGAAATGACCGTTGCTTCGGCCCACCGGACTCCTGATCGCGCAGCTGAATATGCACGCACTGCAATGGATAGGGGGCTTAAGGTTATTATTGCAGGAGCCGGAATGGCGGCACATTTGGCAGGAGTCCTGGCAGCCCATACAGACCTGCCTGTTATCGGTGTTCCACTGGACGCCTCGCCTCTTGGCGGGATGGACTCCCTGCTTTCTACAGTTCAGATGCCTCCAGGTATTCCAGTGGCCACCATGGGAATTGGCAAGGCCGGAGCCAAAAACGCTGGAGTCTTCACTCTGAAACTTTTGGCGCTTTCGGATCAGGGGCTTGCACAAAAGGTGGTGAAATTTCGCAAGGACATGGTCCTTGAAGTCGAAGAAAAAGCGAAAAAGATCCAGTTGTAATGTGAGCCAATGAAGAGTTGTGAAACTTCTGTTGACCTTGCAGTGGAGCATCTGCGGCAAGGTCATATTGTGGCCTTTCCTACGGAGACGTATTATGGACTGGCAGTGGATCCGGACAATCAGTCAGCAGTTGAACGACTTTTTGCACTTAAAAACAGGCCTGTTGACAAACCGCTCTTGTTGCTGATTGAAAACACTACCCAGTTAAGGAACCTCGTTTCTATGGTTCCTCAGGATTTTAAACCATTGATGGACAAACACTGGCCTGGACCTCTGACCTTGGTTTTTCCGGCGCTTGACTCCGTGAGTCCTAAAATTACAGCAGGCAGTAAAACGGTAGGTGTACGAATATCACCCCATCCCATAGCAGCCAGGCTCGTTCAAAAGTTTGGTAAGCCTATTACGGCCACCAGCGCTAACCTGTCCGGCAAACCTCCAGCTAAAACTGCTCTGGAAATCTCTACAATGTTTGTAAGTGATATTGATTTTATCCTTGATGGTGGAGAGACGACTGCCGGTCTCTGTTCCACCATTGTAGGTCTGAAAGGATCTCAGCTTATCGTCATACGACAGGGCGAAATCGATATCTTTGCAGCATAGAAACGTGTTGTTTCGCACCATCTGTTTCACTCTATTTGAGCATTCCTCTAATTATTACTGGATATCAGAGGATTATATAGAATATAATTTTCTTGGATTAGAGGTGGCACGAATGAACGTATGCAATTTTTATAGGAAGGATCTTTTATGACGGCATTGGACTGGGATAAAGCTTTTGCAATGGAACAGGCTGCAGATGATGCGGAGCTATTGGAAGAGCTTTTAGAAATATTTAAAGACTCTTTCAAAACTGATGTCGGGCTCATTGAGCAGGGTATCAATGAAAAAGATGCTCTTAAAATCAGCGCTGCCGCCCATTCGATAAAAGGTGCAGCTGCAAGTCTTGGAATACAGGGTATTAATGATGTTGCCCTGGGTATTGAGATGGATAGCCGAAGCGGCGGCCTGGACGTTGCTGCTGAGAAATTGCCCCATCTTCAGGAACTGATGGCTGAGTTGCTTGCCATGTAAGGATCAGGAGAAAGACTAAAAGATAACACCAGGCCGTTTCCGGACTGGTGTTATCTTGCTCTTTGTGACCTGCTTAGTCTCTTGTCAGATTTCTGTATTTTATTCTATGTGGTTGATCTGCTGCACTTCCGAGGCGTGCTCTTCTGTCTTTTTCATAATCTGAGTAATTTCCCTCATACCAAACGACTTGAGAATCGCCTTCAAAGGCAAGTATGTGGGTTGCGATCCGATCGAGGAACCAGCGATCATGGCTGATGACAACGGCGCATCCGCCAAAGTTTTCCAGGGCTTCCTCCAGAGCTCGAAGAGTGTTGATATCGAGATCATTGGTAGGTTCATCGAGCAACAGGACGTTGCCACCTTCTTTGAGGGTGCGGGCTAAATGTACCCTGTTACGTTGTCCTCCAGAGAGAATGCCTACTTTTTTCTGCTGATCGGAGCCGGAAAAATTGAATTTGCCGACATAGGCCCGGCTGTTTATTTCGCGGGTTCCAAGCCAAATGGTATCCTGTCCGTCTGAAATGGCCTCCCAGATGCTATGCTCAGGGTTGAGATTATCCCGACTTTGATCAACGTAGGCGAGTTTGACGGTTTCTCCTATCCGGATTGTCCCATCATCTGGCATTTCACTCTTGGTGATCATTTTAAACAGTGTCGATTTTCCAGCCCCGTTTGGTCCGATAACCCCTACGATACCACCGGCGGGAAGGTTAAAGGTCATATCTTCGATCAACAGGCGATCTCCAAAGCTCTTTTTGATATGTTCGGCGTCTATGACAATCTTGCCAAGTCGTGGTCCTGGGGGGATGAAGATTTCAAGATCATTGGCGAGTTTTTCGGTATCGGTAGTAAGAAGTTTTTCATAGGAGCTGATACGGGCCTTTGATTTACTGCGCCGACCTTTTGGGCTCATTTTGATCCATTCAAGTTCGCGTTTTAACGTTCGCTGTCTATCTGATTCTTTTTTCTCTTCATTGGCTAGTCGTTTCTGTTTCTGATCGAGCCAGGACGAGTAATTGCCTTTCCATGGAATGCCAACGCCTCTATCAAGCTCTAAAATCCAGCCGGCTACATTATCTAAGAAATATCTGTCATGGGTGACAGCGATAACTGTCCCAGGATATTGTTGGAGGTGCTGCTCCAGCCAGGCGACTGATTCAGCATCAAGATGGTTGGTTGGTTCATCAAGGAGTAGAATATCTGGTTTTTTAAGAAGGATCCTGCAAAGGGCAACCCGGCGTTTTTCCCCGCCAGACAAAACATCACAAAGGGAATCGGCAGGGGGACAACGCAGTGCGTCCATGGCAAGCTCAAGCCTGCTGTCAAGATCCCAGGCGTCCAGATTTTCGAGTTGTTCCGAAACCACTCCCTGACGCTCAATCAGGTCCTGCATTTCGTCATCGGTCATTGGTTCGGCAAATTTTTCATTAATCTCGTTAAATTCATTGAGGAGATCAACGGTTTCCTGTACGCCTTCTTCAACGATCTGTCGTACGGTTTTCTCAGGGGCAAGTTCTGGCTCCTGGGGGAGGTAATCGACACGAAAGCCAGGAGAAATATGGGTCTCTCCATTGAAATCGGTATCAATGCCTGCGAGTATTTTTAAAAGAGTACTTTTGCCAGAACCGTTAAGACCGAGTACGCCGATCTTTGCTCCATAAAAGTATGAAAGAGAAATGTCTTTTAATACGGGTTTTGTTTCGTAATATTTACTGACTTTATACATCGTATAGATGATTTTTTTGTCGTCGGTACTCATGATGAAATCCTTTATAATAACGATTAGAGGTTCAGGCGAAAAGGAACGAGCAGACTAATGTGCTCTTTGTCGTTGTTTTTCAAGGCCGATACTACAAAAAAAAACGCGATAATCAAAGAAATGATTATCGCGTCGTCAACAAACTGAATCGAGTTATACTAGATACAGCGGATTTTACTTCTCAGAATCTTCATTGCAGAACCCTTTGACAGCAAGAGCTCCAACGAGGCCTAAAAGACCGAGTCCTTTGACTTTTTTAACAGCTGGTTTCATAAGGGATGCCAGCATCGCCCGGCGCCGCACCTGACCCATATCCGCAAGTTCAGGAGTGTGTGTTGCCATGAGGAGATCCATATCCTTCTTCTTGCCATAATACCTGGAGTTTGGTCCCAGGTTGCCGCCATTTACTTCAATGCCAACGGCTCCTTTTTTCACGTACTTGGACACTTCAGATTCAGGGTCATCCAGATCACCAAAAATTCTTGCACCGGTAATACAGGTCTGTACACAGGCGGGTGTCTCCCCAGCTTCAACCCGAGGCTTGCAGTACGTGCATTTATCTGCTTTTCCGTCGTCTGAGACATCATCTGTCTGGTCTGGATTGATGTACCTTGCATTGTAGGGGCAGGCATCAGCGCAGGCGCCGCAGCCGATGCAACGGCTTTTGTCAATCTGGACGGTACCATCGAAGGGGTCTTTCCAGGTGGCTGCCACCTCAAGAGTTGTTGTTTCACCAGTTTTAGCGTGTGTGAATGTCATTTCAATAGTATCTGCCGGACACTCGGGTACACAGACCGGATCTGAACAGTGATTACACAGACCGGGGTAATAAGTGGACGCCATTTCCTCGCCGACAAGACTTGGGCCCATCCGATAGACCCAGTTACGGTTGTATTCTACAGGGACCTCCCACTCTGCTTTGCAGGCGATGGTGCAGGCATGGCAGCCAACACATCGTTCAAGGTCGATAATCATTCCATATTGCATTGTATCCTCCCTAAATTATACCTTAAAGCTGAGTTAGACAGAGGCAGGAATCGCCAGAATCTTGTCATCTTTTATCAGTTGTATAAAATTGTTTCTCATTCCATGGGCTCCGGTTTCAGGGTCCACGGTGATTTTGCTAATAAGGCTTGTGTCATCCACTCCGGCATTAACCCCGACACTCATAAGAGGGTTGGCAGAACCGTAACCGTGTGCCATGTAAACAGAATCTTTCCTGATTCCAGGGGTGGTCTTAACAGTGGTCTTGGTCCGGGACTTCACACCGTCCTGATTGATAAATCCAACCATGTCACCGTCCTTGAGTCCAAGTGCTGTTGCCACTGCATCATTAATCCACACTGGATTTTCAGGCATGGACTTGTTGAGCCATACGTTGTTTTGAGTACGGTTAAAGGTGTGAACAGGAACACGTCCATAGAGCAGTCTGGCATAACCTTTTGGGGGTTGTTCAACAGGCTGATATGTCGGAATCCCTGGGAATCCGGCATCTTCAATATCTTCATTGTAGAAGATAACTTCAAAGTCTTCCGGAACTGTGTATGGGTCTTGGCCTTTCTGAATGTGGATACCACCTTCCTTGATAATCTGCTCCAGAGTAAGTCCGGCAACCAAAAGGTCTTTTTCTACCAGTTCCTTGTTGGACTGGACAGGGATATCACTTTCGTAACCCATGCGCTTGGCTATTTCATTGGTGATATAAACTTGATCCCTGCGCTCAAACATTGGCTCTGCAAGCGGAATTCTTGGTGCAATGTATTGCTGATGAGAATCTGCAAAATCCCACTGGGTACCCGTTTTAATAAGGTCGTATCTCTCGAGATAGCTGGCTTCAGGAAGGAGAATATCCGCCCACATGGTTATGTCCGTAGGCATGACATCAACACACATGACAAAATCCATTTGTCGCAGGACATCTTTCATCTTTTCCTGTCCAGGGATGGTCTGTATCGGATTTTGTCCCCAGATGACGCAGCCTTTTATCGGATAAGGCTTTCCGCTAAGAGCAGTATCCCGAATCAATTCCGTGGGAGTTCCGGGAGGAGAATAAGGGAAAAGTGGTTCCTCTTCTTCGTCCATATTGAGGTTGAATTCATCGTCATGCTCTTTCTTGGCCCAACTGGTTTTACCGACTTTTGGAGTCTTGGCCGGTACCCAGCCGCCTTTGACAAAGAATGCTCCAAGAACGCCGGTAAGGCAGGCAAGTGCACGCTGACGTTGAAAATCATTTCCATACCATGAAACGTGTCTGCCCGGGTGGATAGAAACATTCGGAGCATTGGCTGCAAGGAGTTCTGCAACTTCTTTGATCTGCTCAGCTGGAATCTCACACTCTTTGGCGGCTTTTTCAAGAGTCCAGTCGGTTATACCTTCCTTGAACTCGTCAAAGCCATCCCCATACTCGTCGATGAATTCGGCGTTATGTTTGTTGTTTGAGATCAGGTAGTTCATGATAGCGAGTAGAAACGCTGTGTCTGTACCAGGTTTAATCTGTACCCAAATATCAGATTTCGCGGCAGATGCAGAGTATCTTGGGTCAACGACCACAAGTTTTGCTCCATTCTGCAAGCCTTTAATGTATTGTTTTATGTGACTGACATGGATATTTTCGCCAAAATGCCCACCCAAAAGAAAGATTACCTTTGCGTTGGGCATATCAACATATTCACCTGGAGCCATCCCGATTGTTGCGAGATATGCTGTGTCACGGATACCACGGCATTGAAAAAAAGATGCTTCACTTACATTGTGGGTGCCAACAGTTCTTTCAAAAAAATGCATAGGGTATTTGGCGCTGGAACCATGGGGGAAAACTGAAATACCGTGGGCCCCATATTTTTCTTCGATCGCTTTGAGCTTGGAGCCGCATTCATCAAGAGCTTCTTCCCAGCTGATTCGTTTCCATTTGGGATTTCCACGTTCTCCAACATTCTTCAATGGGTATTTGAGACGGTCTGGATCATAAAGGAGCTGAACTCCGGCGTTCCCCCTTGCACAGATAGAAGAACCATTGTCAATTGAATGAGGGTTTCCCTCTAGTTTAACGAGTCGGTCTCCACGTTTTTTCCCGACAAGCTGGCATCGCCAGAAGCACATTTCACACACGCCTCCGACAACAGTTTCATCTTTAACAGTTCCTTTTGGTTCAAAGGGTGATGGTTCAATACCTGTTTCAGACGCAATTGCATCGGATAACGGCAGGGCAACTGCTGCGAGTGAGGCTGATTGTAAAAATTTACGCCTCGTCAGATTAAACGCCATATTCCTCTTCCTCCTTTGTGAAAAAATCAATAAGGCTAATGATGATGTGGTAAAAAGGATGCTCTGCTTCCTCTTTTACTCTTCCTGCGAAAATTGGGAACCATGGGAGGAAAAATCTACGGAGAAATTCCTCTTCGGCCTGCTGGTTATTATCTCTTGCGAGATATGAAAGAAATTCAAGCTGATGGACAAGACTATCGGGTAAGTCGGCACCTTCTTTCAGTCTGTAGCCATGAGTGTTATAGAATCCGGAAATTTTATCAGAGTATTGTCCCCGTAAGGTCTTATCAATATAGACAGAACCATAGGGAGGTGCTGCGACATGGGGCACTCCATTAATGAATAATCTGGTGTGTTCAACCTGAAGGTCTTCAAGAAAATCTTTACTTTGTTTACACGCTGCCTGTAATTTTTGGCTTTGCTCAATTTCCCCTAGAGTTTCGAGAAGAAAACATAGTTTCTCAAAGTATTGGTCATTGGCCCAAATTTTTTCGGGATATTGCATGCTTTGCGCGCAAAAAAGATACAGTGTAGCGATGTGGTCGGTCGAGGATTGATTCTGCATGGAAAGATAACGTGTCTCAGTATACCACAGAGGATTACGGGAAAACTCTGAAGAAAAAAAGGTTGATAGGTTCTGACTACTACGTTGTGTCTGGACGGTAATACTACTTTTCAGGGGGGGGTTTGTAAACAGCAAATTTCACAGACAGGATCATTTATCACGAGTTTAATTGTCTCCACGACCTAAATAAACATAAAAAAATAGAAGAGATAAACGATATTTTATCTTCTACAGACAAGGGTAAGAAAAATCTTAAATAGATGTTCGGTCGTACTGTAGGTTACTCAGTACGAATGGGCTGGGAACACCCGGTTACGGAGAAGATACACATAGTAGGCATTAACCTTGCCGATGAGATTCTCTGTTTCCTCGTAGGGAGCGTGTCGTCCATTTTTGAGAGATTGTGTGTTTTCCCCAGCATTCCAGGCGGAAACGACAAGGTCCAGTTTGCCGTCAAATTTGGTGTTGTATTTGGCAATGAGGTAACAGGTAAGTAAGATATTGATTGCAGGGTCAAAGAGATCGGCCCTCGTGAGATTTTTCAGCTTATGTTTTCTAACATACCTGAAATTGGTTCTGGATTTTGCAAGTACCTGTCCTGCCTCCTGGCCCGTCGTGAGCAGTATCTGACCAAGGCCAAAGGCCTCTTTACTGGAAACGGCCCTGTGATTAGCGCTGGATTCCGCAAGAATCAGGGCTCTGACAAAATCAGCACTCACTTTATGATTGGGAACGAAGTAAGAAAAATTACAGAAATAGCGGATCAGGTGGTCGTAACGTTTCAGACGTTCGATGCTGTCCAGGCTCACTTCACTGTCTTTATACTTACGAACGGACTCGTAGAGGCCCGAATGCACAGGTGGTGCAGACATCTGCAGAATAAACATCAAGGTAAAGATAAAGACAATACGCGGTTGAACCTTTTTCATGTTAAGAGGAGTTGTTTATGGATATCACTGGATAAAAATTGAGCAAGTGAGCGGAACAGCAGCTCAGGGTCCTTGCTGCCGGTCAGCTCCCGAATTGAGTGCATGCCAAGGGTCGGCGCCCCGACATCCAGGGCGAGCACACCTAGGTGGGCGGAGGTGACCGGGCCTATGGTAGAGCCACAGGGTAGATCGCTTCGCATGACAAATTCCTGTGTTGTAACTCCAGCTTCTTCACAGATCTTTTTGTAAATGGCTGAACTCAGGCTGTTGGTTGTATAGCGCTGATTTGCGTTAACTTTGATGGCAACCCCTTTGTTGAGTTCGATGTGGTGGTGGGGATCCATGGTATCGGTCGCGTTTGGATGGGTTGCATGGGCATTATCTACAGAAATAAGAAAAGAATTACTGTAGCTTCGCTGTCTCTTTTCGGCTTCAGGGATGATTCTTTCAAATATCGAGGTGATAAATGAGCCTTGAGCACCAGTGGCAGACATCGATCCATTCTCTTCATGATTTGCAACATAAAACAAGGAGTTTCTGCGCTTGTCCGCTTGAATCATTGCCTTCGAACCGCTATGGGTACTGAGAAGATTATCAAGGCGAGCCGCTGCGATAAATTCATTATCTGTACCTATCAGGGCAGGTGTCTGAGTGTCCAGACAAAACAGATCAAAAGAATGTAAAGACTGGACCTTGCAGCCACTGTACTGTTCTTCAATACGGGTAAAAATCAACTCTTCCAGGCCCTTTGAATCACTGTTATTTGCTAAGGCGAATATGGGTGGAAGATCTTTTTGTTTATTAATCGAATGGGCGGTGTTGGCCTCCCGGTTGAAATGAATGGCGAGGGAAGGAATAGTGAGTATCGGCCGTTCAAAGTTTATGAGCAGGACCTTAAAAGACCCGTCTGTGAGAGTACAGCAGACCCGTCCTGCCAGGGTAAGGTCGCGGTCAAACCAGGTTGAGAGAAGTGGACCACCATACACTTCCACACCCAATTGATTATAGCCTTTTGACGTTCCCCCTGGAGCAGGTTTTATTTGCAGCCCTGGACTGTCGCTATGGGCGGTGATAATACGAAATCCATCGACATCTTTTTCACTGTCTCCAATGGTAAAGGCTATGAGTGCACTCTGTTGTCGTGTAATGAAATAGGAGTGACCTTTTTTAAGTTTCCACAGATCATTTTCTTTTAAATGGGAAAAGCCATGTCGAAGAAATGTTTCCTTTAGCGACTCAATTGCGTGAAATGGAGTGGGGGATTGCCGGAGAAAATCAAAAAGTTCCTGATTGTATTGAGTCATGGACATGTCGCGGGCATTTCAGATAGAGGTGAAAGGTAATGTCTGAACCTGAGTCGAAAGCATCATAAGGCTGACATTTGCTCGTAGGCTTG
Source organism: Desulforhopalus sp. IMCC35007 (assembly GCF_005116575.1). Lineage (GTDB taxonomy): Bacteria > Desulfobacterota > Desulfobulbia > Desulfobulbales > Desulfocapsaceae > Desulforhopalus_A. Next base: position 150,701 of record NZ_SWCN01000005.1, read on the forward strand.
GATTGATGCTTTTAGAGAACTGACTGAAACCGGGTTGTTGTTTTGGTAATCGTCATAACGGGCTGAAGCTACAGGTGAATCACTACTCTTTTCAGCCTGTAGCAGTTCTTCCTGTTGTTCTTTAAGGAGTTCCTGTCTTGCCTGTGTTTCTTTAACCGTTGCCTGGGCTGCTACCTGGCGGTCTGTTGAAGATGGGCTTGCAGGAGCTAGGGCTGCTCGTTTAATGGTTTGCATTTTTTGAATTGTTGCATTCGGATCATTTTCAGCCGACATGTCAATGCCGACTTCACCCCCAACAGCATAAGTCTGCCCATCAGGACCTTTCTGATAGGTAAATGATGCCCCACCTGTCGCATAACCTCCTGCTGCAGAGAGATGTGCCTGTTCGTGAGCTCGTACCTCAACATCTCTTTGTTTGAGTTCAGTCAATTCGGCTACTTCTTCCTGATCCAGTTCGTTTGTCTTGTCAGAAGACGATTGCGGACTGGTCTCTACATCTTTATAAGATCTGCTTTTTTCTTTGCCCTCAGGAGACAGGGATACCGTGTCTGATCCAGCACTTTGCGTTGGTGCACCGGCCTGGTCAGCAGGTGCAGAAAGCGCCTGCGACGATACTACGCCTCGCTGGATCGGCGATTGAAGGATTGAGGCTTGTAATAGATTTGAGTGATTTAGTTCCATAGTGTCATTATGATTGAGTTCTCAACCTAGTGTATCGAATTTTTTTGAAGATGGCAAATCATGAGGGCAAAAACAATACGTGACCTAATAGGGGACGGTGTAGGCGTGGCTTTCTGAGACTTCATCAATAGACACATTACGGGATCAATAATTTGGGAGTGGACGGGAGCTATCACCGTTGAAAATAGCCGCCCTCAGTTATACTTCTCCTGTAAATCGTATAATTTATTGAGATACATTTCCCGCATATGGAGTGTATTACCTCCGTTTTCGATCTCTTCTATAAGAGATGCAATGCCAGGACGAATATCTATACCATGTCTGCTGTTACCGTCCATGTTTGCATCGTCGATTATGCGAATAGCGTAGTAACTGACCACCATTCGTGAATTGGAATCCCGGCGGAAAAGATACAATCGCCCCCCCATGGTGTGCAGGAAAAATCCCGCATAGTCATAGAGTGCATTGGAATTTATATCTATGGAATACGCTTTATTGAGGGCTTCCGGGTAGCTGGTGAGCGCATAAAACGATTGCAGAATCTCTTCGAAAGAACCTTTTTCCCGATCAAGTATTCCTTTTAAAATAAGGATGTTCTTTTTCCCCAGAATTCTAAAAAAATGTGCTGTGTTTTTCAGGAGGGTGAAAAGATCGTCGGTTTCACGAGTGACGATGGGTGGATTATCCAACAGTTTTTGAATGAGTTTTGAAAAATGTTCTTTGCTTGGTTGGCTCAGGTTGAATTCTTTCATGTAAGCTACTGAATCAAGATGAGTATAGAAAGTGTTCAGTTGCGTTATGAGCGTCTGTGGATCCACGGTTGTGGCAATCACACGGCCATCAGCACTATTGAGGGGGCCATTCTGTTGATCGGCAACAAAAGTGTCAGCCCCTTGCTCTTCACCGGATGTTGGTGAAGGTTGGCTCGTGTCCTTGATTTCAGGTAAGGCCCCTCCGCTGTCTGTTCGAGGAATGCCGGATTCAGCAATAGAGCTCAATGTGCCAGACGGATTGGCATTTAATGAGGTTTCTCCTGTGCCAGGAGAAATTGCTTCTTCCTGGGGAGCCAGGGTTTTTAAATAAAAATAAAACCCGGCAGTGAGCAAAAACACAGTTAAAATAAAGAAATAAAGAATAGTGTTAGAACTTTTTTTTGCTCGTGAGCGGGGAGATCCTTTATCGCTGCTATCGTGTATTTCAGGCATGGTCTTTGAATTATGAGGTTGTTGAAAACAGGGTGAAAAGCCATCTGAAAACCAAGATAATCTATGCACCTGCTAAAGTCACGGAAGATTAGGGTATTGCTTTGGCCTACATGATTTTTATGCCTGATAGACTGTTTTTCAAAGACCATTATTTTGTCAAGAACGTCAAGATAGATTTAATCCTTGACTGACTTCAATGAACACACTATTTTGATGTGTCAATTTAGAAAATTCAGCTTGTTTTATGTAATAATATAATAGGTTTTTTGGTTTTTAAGATTAATAATTTTTAGGAGGAACACTCATGGCTATTTCTGTTGTTGGACACGCTAATCCCGATACCGATTCCGTAACTTCCGCTATTTCCCTCGCTGCACTGCTTACTGCGCAAGGAAAAGAAGCTAAGGCATGTATGCAAATTGCTGCGGCTGATCTTAATCCTGAATCGACAACTGTCTTGAAGCGTTTTGGACTTCAAGCTCCCGAATTTTTAAATGATGCTGCTGGAAAAGAAATCGCTCTTGTTGATTTCAGTGATTTAGCTCAAGGTCCTGCTGGCTTAGACAGTGCCGATCTCGTTGCAATTGTTGACCATCACAAGATTGGTGATGTGACTACAAACAATCCAATTCTGTTTAGAGCTGAGCCTGTTGGCTGTACTGGCACCGTTCTGAACAAGATGTATAAAGAAGCAGGTGTTGCAATTCCTAAGGATATTGCCGGCGGTATGTTAGCTGCTATCTTAAGTGATACCGTCAATTTCAAATCCCCTACCTGTACCGAGGATGACAAGGTTGCAGTAGCTGAGCTGAAAGTCGTTGCAGGTGTTGATGACACCGATGAACTTTTCATGGAAATGCTCAAAGCAAAATCTGCCGTTGAAGGTATTCCTGCGAAAGATCTTCTTTTCCGGGATTACAAAGATTTTGATATGAAGGGCAGCAAAGTTGGTGTTGGTCAGCTTGAGCTTGCGACTCTTGATCAGGTTGCCGCTGTTCGTGAAGACCTCATCAAAGCGATGAAGGAAGTTAAAGCTGATGGGCGTCACTCTGTATTACTGATGCTGACTGATGTAGTGAAAGAAGGTACCGATCTGGTTGTTCTCTCTGACGATGAGGCTCTCATAGAGAAAGCCTTTGATGCAAAACTCGAGGGTGGCAGCATGTGGATTCCTGGAATGATGAGCCGTAAAAAGCAAACTGTTCCAAATCTTCAAAAAGCTTTTGGTTGCTAATAGTAACTCATTGAGATTGCCTGTATTGAGGCGATAAAAGGGGTTGATTACCATAAGGTAATCAACCCCTTTTTTTGTGCAAAACCTGAGAAAGTCGCGCTTTAAAAGAAAACAGAGGTCTATTTACTGATAATAAGGATGTCTTACTTTTTCGATTGTTTCTTGATGTCAGCATCAATAGTCCGGACAATATTTTCTATCTCCTCAGGAAAAGTAGTTGGTTGAACGGGAAGAAACCTGATACTCTTGGTATTGTATATTGATTCTGTACCCTCAGGTTCTGCAAGACGTCTCTTTTCAATCTCTTTTTTTAGCTTTTCTTGCTGCAGTTGAAGTCGCGCGACCTTGCTTTTACTGATACTGCTTGAAGAAGCATCAGATGCCAGGATTTTATTAAGTCTACTGGAAATATCTTCTTCTCTTTTCAGCAGTTCACCAAGGGGAAGGAGCCGGTCATTTTGCCATCCCTTTCCCTTCTTCCATGTAACATCCAGTTTCCCTAAATATTTTCCCCTGGTGGATGTCTGGGTAATAAGTGCATTGCCCACGAGCGCAGGGACCATGTTCCCAAGAGTTCTGTCGGAACTCATGATAATATCGATTTCAGGGAATTTTTTGGCAATATTATTATTTGTGGCTCCAGGGAGATTTGATAAAAGGATCAGTATGTCGCAATTTTTGTTGATATCATCGAGAGTTGATCGCAACGATTCTTGATAGGGTAGTAAATGGAATTCCTTGTTAAGACCAATGTCGTCAGTCAAGCCGATTATTCCAACCGTTACTGCTCCGATTTTTTTGGTAACGTAAGAAGAAGCGGGATGCCTGCCGTTTGCATCAACGAGATTTGCTGATAACCATGGGAAACCTTTTTCTTTGGTTTGCTGTATAAACCGATCACCGGCGGCGACATCAAGAGAGCTGATCGCAACAGCGTCGTATTCCATTTTTATGTAGGCATCTGCGATTCCCCTGGCGATTATCAGGGGAGCTGCGCCTCCATCTTTGACCGCATTTTTGAACAGGGACTTGCCTGCGTCCAGTAAAAGGAGAGAATCATGGGAGGTTCTTAGCTCTTTAATAAGATGTGCTCTACCGGACAGACCGCCCAGTTTACTTGATTTTCAACCACAGGCCTTATAATCGGCTGTGGTATTGTTACTAAAAATGATAGTAAACAGATCGTGAGGAACTACGTTCCCAGAACCATTTGAACCATAAGCAGAGGCGGCCAATGAAGTTGAAACAATGCAGGTCACGAGCAGTACGACACTTGCTAAAGTAAGTCTATGTAGTCTAAACATAAAATATTACCTCAAGGGTAGTGTGAAAATAATTCGTTGTAAGAATCTCACGCAGAAGGTTCAGGCAGAAGTGATGTGAATGAGAAATTCTGTATTACCTTTAGGGCCTAATATAGGTGAAGTGATAACATCTTTTACCAGAAGACCATTATCAACGACAAAGTTTTTAATTTTATCGATGGCTTTTTGGTGGAGTTCAGGTTCAGTCACCACACCTTTGGGCCCAATGTCATTTCTGGGAAGTTCAAATTGTGGTTTTACCAGGGCGATAATTGCAATTGTATCTGGAAAAAGAGGAAAAAGAGGAGGAAGTATTTTCGTCAGTGAAATAAACGATACATCCATGACAGCGAGCCCAATATCGGCATTTTTAATGTCAGCGGCAGTAATTTTTCTGGAGTTAAAACGCTCCAGCACGTGAACACGAGGATCCTGCCTTATTTTCCAGGCCAGTTGCCCATAAGCTACGTCGACGGCAAAAACCTGACGGGCGCCATTTTGCAATAAACAATCAGTAAAGCCACCAGTGGAGGCACCGATGTCCAGACAGCTTATTCCTTCTACAGCTTGATGGAAATGGCTTAATGCGTGGGAAAGCTTTAATCCGCCTCTGGAAACAAATGGACATTTCTGTTTCAGGCGAATAGCGACATCAGGGGCATAAACCGCCCCTGCTTTGTCAGCAATAGTATCGTTTACGTATACTTCTCCGGCGCCAATCCTTGCCCTGGCATCTTCCAGATCGACCACGTGGTGGAGATCAACCAGTAATTGATCAAGGCGAATTTTCAAGGCGTCAGACCCGCTTAAAGCTTTTCCAGGCGCGTTTGAGCAATTGCAGCCTCACTGCTGTTGCTATGCTTTTTGAGAACCTTTTTATAAATCACCTTTGCAGTGTCTTTATCTGCGAGTTTCTCAAAGGCCATCGCCTGTTTCAACATGGCAGCCGGTGCCTTGTTATGATTGGAGTTCTGAGCGATGATTTTTTGATACTGCATTATTGCCTTATCATACTCTTTTTGATCAAAGAGACACTCTCCCATCATGTAGCGAGCGTCAACCTGTTCAGCTGCATTAGAATTTGAGGCAATATCTTCAAATATTTGAAGGGCCTGGCTGTATTTTTTTTGTTCATAGAGTTTAGTTGCTTCAGCAAAGCTACCTGTTCCTCCAGAGCTGTTGCTTGCGATAGCTGGTGCCACAACCTCTTTTGGAGCAGAAGGTGTTACTGCAGAAGTTGTAACTGGTGCAACAGATGGGCTTGATGCAGGTTGAATGGCCGTATCAGGAACAGTAGGCGGGGCAACGACGCTGTGCTTTATTTTTGCTTTGTCTACCTTTAATTGCTGTGTTCCACTCAGATTGCTATTGGCAGAGTTTGATCGATTTTTAGCCAGCTCAGCTGAAATTGCAGCTTCTTTGGCACGGCGTTCAGCTTCTTTAATGCGAGCCTGTTGGATTGCCTTGACATTTTCTTCCTGTTGGCGAATCTTCTCGTTTAATAGCTGGGTGAGCTTTTCTTCTTTCTCCCGTTGTTGCTCTTCAATTTTTTTTAGGGCCTCTTCACGTTGTGAAGCCTCATTCTGAGCAACGCTTGTAATTGTCTCCCCAAGCTCTTTATTTTGTTCTCGGAGCCGTTGATTGAGATGGTAGGACTCCTCAAGCTGACTTTTCAGTTGCATGATATCCTGTTCAAGGATATCCATCTGACCCGAGGCGGCCGCTTGCCGTTTCTGCAGGCGATCAACCGTATCGGATTTCATGTCATCGACCTTTTTATTCACAATGCGCAGCTGATACCGTAGTTCTTCTACATCCTGCTGTGAAGCACAGCTGACAAGGAGGGGGGCCATTGAAAGAAGTAGACCGATTTTCAAGACTGTCTTTTTCATATTTTTATTTAGATAGAAGTTATACTTAGTTTTATCTGGACCATTGAGGGTATGATTGTGATCCTGAAAGAGTAAAGATCCTACGCTGATAAGAACCATTCTTCATTATACAATAAATCTGGGTCCTTTTGCCATCACGTTTTGCAAAGATTATCTGCTGCCCATCCGGCGACCAGCTTGGTGATTCGTGATGGCTCAGGTCATCGGTGACCTGCTGAGGCGGTTTGTTTTGTAATGGATCAAGACTAAACAGCTGATAAACACCGTCTCTGAGGCTTGAGTAAACGATAAGATTCTCTGTCGGTGACCAGGAAGGCTCTGCATTTTCCGAGCCATCGAAGGTCAGACGTTTAACTTTTCGAGTTCTAAAGTCCATCAGGTAAAGTTGCGGCTTACCGCTCCTGTCAGAAACAAAAACAATATTATTCCCATCCGGAGACCAGGTTGGCGAAACATTGATTCCAGCGTGGTCGGTCAGTTGCTCTATAATCTCACCTTGCTGGTCTGTAAGATAAAGATCGGGGGTGCCATCTTTAGAGAGTGTGAGGATCATGAATCTACCATCCGGTGACCAGGCGGGGGCCAGGTTAAGTCCCTTGCGTCTGCTCAATGCTTTTGTTGTTTTACTCTGACTTAAATCTGTAATGTATAAATTCTGATTCCCAGTATGATATGAGGAGTAGGTGAGATAATTTCCACCGGGGACAAATCTTGGTGAAACAGTCAGGTGTTTGTGTCGGGTTACCTGTCTGAATTTGTGGCCAAGAATGTCGGTTAAGTACACTTCTTTTATAGAATTATCCTGGTTGATAAAGGCGATTCTGCTTGCTGCAATACCAGGCGTTCCAGTGAGCGCTTCAATAACACTGTCACAGTATTTATAAATTATTTTATCGGACTGCTCCATGGTACCGGAAAAAGTTTTACCCATAATCACTTCTTTTCCAGCAACGTCATAGAGGCGCATTTCGTATTTAACGTTGTCTGCTGAAATAGTGTATTGCCCCAAAATGGCATAGTCCGCTCCAAGGCTGGACCAATTGGCATCCTGCACACCACCGTAGTCTCCTGTTGGAATAATAGAAATGATTCCATGGAACTCGAGAGCTTTGGCTAAGGTGTCTGCGGCATCACGGCCCTGGCGCTGTTTCTTACCACCAAGGTCACTATTTTCAAACCAGGGTACTGCAATTTTAATTTTCCTTGTTTCAGTGGTGGTAATATCGAGATATACCCGCTCGGCTGAAAATGAAGGTAACGCAATGAGCAACAACATCACGCTTGCGAAAAAAGCTGAAAAATATTTTACTGTAGATGATTTTTGCATGTGTCTCATTTCCAATTATTGAATTCCACCGGGTTTGAAATTTAAGCCAATCTCCACCCTCTGTTTTTTCATTGCCGCAGGTATCGCAGGCATAGGGTTAGCCGCCTCTATAGTTGATCGAACAAACTGGTCAAAAACTGTATCTCCAGAACGATTTTCAAAAAAGATATTCGCAATCTGGCCATTCTGGTTGATTGTTATTACAGCAGTCGACATCAACGCTGATTGTTTCTGCATAGATTCAGGAAGAGCCCAGAATTGTAAAAGCCGGTTGGTTATTGCCGCATAGTACATTCTTTCGATCTGGCTGTCACTGGAACTGCTGACTTTGGTGCTTGTACTGTTCACTTTTGTCGGACCTGTTACCTGTGAGGTGGAAGAACTCTTTGCCTGCATCGGGGCAAGCAACTGCTTTTCCATTTCTACAGCTTCTTTTGCCAGTCTGGCTTTTTCGGCAAGAAGCTCCTCTTCACGTATGGCGTCCGCGAGTTCCTGCCTTCTTTTTTTGGCCAGAGCGTCGTTGTTAGGTTTGGGCTTTGGAGTTGGCTTGACCGTTTCTTTTGGCGGTGTTTCAACCTTAGGCTCTTCGATTTTTTTGACCACCTTTTTCTTTAATGGCTTCAATGAGACAGCCTTGACTGGTGCTGCCTCCTGAGGCGGTGTCGGGTTGTCAAGTGCCACAGCTTTTTGGGCAGGAGCTGGTTTTGCCACTTTTTTTACTTCAGGTTTTGGCTGTGCAACCTTTGGTGGTGTAGGAGGAGGTGGCGGTTCGGCCACAGGCTCAGCCACGTTGATGATACTGACCGTGTAGATGTCAGCAAAACGGGGTTTGGCCTCGAACAAACCGGGCAGGAATATGCTGCTTAAAATCAGCAGTACATGGAGTCCTATAGCCAAATTGAGTGGTAGTTTCCAATCGTTGGAAACCACTTGTGTTGTTCGGTAGTTTGGATTCAACATTTACTTGTTTTCTGGCTGTTTTGTAACCATACCGATTTTATCAAAGCCAACAGATTTAATAGTATCCATGAGTTTTGCAACTTCACCATAGGCAACCAGTTTGTCAGCACGTAAATAAATTGCCTGTTTTGCATCTTCCTTGAATTTTTTGTCCAGCTCCTGAATAAGAAGGTCGTTGGCAAGGGGAATCTCATTGACAGTAGTAATACCATCTTTATCAAGGGTTATTACAATAGGGTGTTCTTCCTGACGTAGTGATTTAGACGTGGTTTCAGGGAGATCAACATCAAGACCCTGAGTCATCATTGGGGCTGTCACCATAAAAATGATGAGCAACACAAGCATTACATCTACCAGGGGGGTTACATTTATTTCTGAAACGAGCCGTTTTTTACCGTTTCCGCGCATTGGACCCATAATTGTTACACCCTGCTCATAAGATCTCTTTCAACAAGATTGAGAAAATCTGTAGAAAAATTGGAGATTTCTCCATCGATTACGTCAATTTTATTTGCGAAATAATTATAAAAAATAACAGCAGGTATGGCAACTGCAAGCCCTGCAGCGGTCGCCACAAGAGCCTCTGATATACCTGGTGCGACAACAGATAAAGAAGCTGAGCCTTTTTGGCCAATTTCGTGGAAAGAAGCCATGATACCCCAGACGGTGCCAAATAAGCCGATAAATGGAGTGGCGCTTCCCGTGGTGGCAAGAAAGGGGAGGCTGGCTCCCAGTATACCGAGTTCCTGGGATTCTGCTTTTCTAATGGCGCGTTTGAGGTTGTCCATGGTGGCAAGCTGCATATCGAGAGTCTCTGCCTGGGTTACACTCTCTTTTCTCGATCTGATTTTGTTGATTTTTTGCAGCTCTGTAAAACCTGCGATAAAAACAGATGCTTGAGGAGAGTATTCAAACTCTGTCGCAGAGGCGTGGGCTTCGTTGAGATTAGCCGATTGCCAGAAACTCTCAAGAAAATCTTCAGAGTCGAGGCGTACCTTTTTCAACAGCCTTGATTTCATGATGACGATGGACCATGACACAACGGAAAAGATCAGAAGTGTGAGCATTACCAGCTGGCCGATGGGGCCAGAATTGAGAACCATTTCAGTGATTGTTAACTGCACGTGTGAATACCTGTAAGTTTGATTGTAATGAAGAAATTGAGCTTCAGTGTAATGTATCTATTGTTTTGGTAAAAACTGCATATTATTTCTCTTTGGGGTCGACTAACTCAAGAAATGGGGAGGTCGCCACTATATAAAATGTATAGGGAATTACAGGGGTGAATATTAAACCGGAACATAGGAATGTTGTCACCTTTATTCTTTTACGACCAGTTATCTTACCTAGTTTTACCAAAAATTCAACAGGTCAATGATAAGGTGAAAAGAATGTTCTCTGTGAGTCGAAAAAGTGCAAAATTTGCTCTAGGATCTTGGAGTGTTTCAGCGAGAATCCGCAGACGGGGTCATGGAACATGCAAATGCAGTCTGTACTGCCGTTTTCCCGTTCACTTTTAAGGTGCCTTTGAAAAAACTGACATTTGAGATGATTTCCTGAAGATCGACTTTAATCCTGGTTACATCGCCCGGATAGACGCCACGTTTAAACTTGGCGCTATTGATCCGGGTTAAAACGGGGACCAGGCCCTGGGCGGCAAGCTCGGCGCCTGTCCTCGCCATAAGCAGGGCACCACTTTGAAAGATAGCCTCACAGAGGAGGACTCCTGGAGTTATTGGGTTGCCGGGATAGTGACCTTTAAAAACCTCATGATCCTCAGGGATCTGTTTTTCTGTTTCAATGGATGTGTCGGTGCAGGAAATAATACGATCAACCCAGAGAAACGGTGGCCTGTGTGGAATGAGGTTTTGGATCTCTTCAAGTGCAGGCATTATAGCCCTCCCGTGACATCAAGTGTGGTTCCTGTGATATAAGAAGCTTTTTTACCGGCGAGAAAAATAACGGCGTCTGCAACCTCCTGTACTGACCCAAAGCGTCGCATCGGTACAAGCTTTTTATATTCCGTTATTTGGTCGTTGCTCAGGCCATTGAGGAAATCGGTGGCAATAAATCCAGGAGAGACACAGTTTACAGTTATTTTTTTCTTTGCGACCTCTTTTGCAAGAGTTTTCGTCAAGGCAATTTGTCCGGCTTTAGAGGCTGCATAGTTAGCCTGACCTGTAAAGCCAAGGCGTGCAACTGGGGAGGTGATGTTGATAATTCGCCCATATTTATTCTGCATCATAAACAAAACGGCGTGTTTGGACATGAGAAAGCTTCCTGTTAGGTTTACATCAAGAACCTTCTGCCATTTGCCTGTATCCATGAGTGCAACCACCGCATCCTGGCGAATACCTGCATTGTTGACCAGCACATCAAGCTTGGCATAATCCTTTTGAAGGTCTGCAAATAAGGCAACGACCGCCTGCTCCTGGGATATATCACACGGATATAGTCTGAATTGTTCTGCATAATTCTGGTTGTCACGGCTGAATTTTTCAGCTCCTTCAGCGTTTCCTGAATACACACCGATGACAAAGGCACCCATGTGGATGAAGTTCTCCGCTATTGCTTTGCCGATACCTCGTGTCGCACCGGTGATAAGGACATTCTGGCCAGTAAAATCTTCCACTTTTTTCTCCGTTAGGCTCTGAGATAGCTGTCAACGTCATTGGATACAATGACGCCATAATTTATGGCTCCAAGCCAGCCGGACATTATAATCCCTACTGAGCCTACGTGGAAAAGGCCTCCGACTTGCTTGTGAATCGACCTTGAGACATCAAGGCCCTCAAATTTAGTACCAAAACTCGTGCCGCGGGTGTGTAGGGTGTAGGTGTTAAATGTTTTCGGAGTAGCAGCCTCCACCCAGTCGATTTTTTCTGTAACGCCTGGGATGTATTTTTCAAGATCCTTGATAGAACGGTCAATGAGTGACTCTTTTTCGGCGAGGTATTGTTCTTTGGTCAACTCGGCCCAGTCACTATAGCGGCTGTTCATTGAGGCGACAATGGTGTAACGATCATGACCAGGTCTGGTCTTGGGATAGTAAATAGAAAATGTTTTTGATTTTGTATGGAGGTCAAGGAGTTCTTCAGAGTCAAATTCATCTGCGGTTGAAGTAAACAGAAGGTCACCAACGTCTTCGATGGTCTCTCCTTTTTTGATTCCCATGTAAACCTGGCAACTCGAGTTGTTGACTCTGACCGCTTTTGCCTTTGTAAGGAACTCATCACTGTAATGGTGACTTTCGGTCAGATTGAAAATGGTGTTTGTGATACCACTGTTTGAAACCACAGCCGTTGCCTTAATTGTGGTACCGTCTACAGAGACTCCGCACACCTTACCCTTTTCTATTAGAATTTTATTGACCTTGGCTTTGGTGCAGATGGTCACTCCATTTTTTTCGAGCTCTTTTTCCATCATGCCGATCAGTTTGTCGGTACCACCCGAAAAGGTATAGACTCCCTTATTCATGAAATTTGAGAAGACGATACCATAGGTTATGGCCGGATCATCTAGGGTCGAGCCGTTTGCGTAGGTGATCGGTTCCATGAGAAGTCGGTGTATATCGCTTCTGCAGGGGAAAAATTCCTCGAACAGCTCTCTTGTGGTCATGGATTGATCGTCATAAAAGTTCATTGAAGTAACGGTGTCAAAAAACTTTTTAATAGTTGATGCTTCCACACCAAAACGGGTTTGCAGAAGGTGGGTAAAGTCTTCTTTGTTAAAGGTCGTTTTGAGATTGAACTGCGGGTTGTTAAAAACAATGTTCGGGAGTTGTACTATGGACTGCATGATCTCTTTATTCCAGTATTTCTTGCAGGTTTTTACCATTCCATAGGGAAACCCATGTAGAGAAATATCAAAGATATGTCCACGGCGTTTAAACCATGTGGCAAGGCCACCGAGCCTGTGATGGTGTTCGAGAAGCAGTACCTTATGCCCGCAATAGGCAAGACGGTTGGCTGTCGTAAGTCCGCCAAGACCTGAGCCGATTATTATGACGTCGTATGATTCTTGAAGATCTTTGAGAAATACTGGCATAAATAATATCTGTTTGGAGTAGGGGTTATTATTTTACAGGTCCACCGGTGTTTTTTTGTATGCTCTATAGAGACCACTCGAAAGCAGGTCGGGCAGCCTGTCAGGAGTCCAAGAACGAAGGAAAACACATAGGTTACAAAATTCGCCTTATACCTGTAAGCATAAATTATATTTTAGGAAGTATCTGTTGATTGACAATGGAGACACCGCTGAGCATTGATCCAACTATGCCTAAAAACCCCTGGTCAGTTCCGGCAATAAAAAGGTTGTGGTAGCCGATATTGCCGTCTTTGATTTTAACTGGGTTCCCGTAGATTGCTCCTTTGTGTTTGGAGGTGTAGCGCTCTATGGTAACAGGTGTGAAGGTATTTTCAAAGACTATATCCTTTGTAAAATTGCCAACTATGGTTTCAAGTACATTTCTGGATTCAACCGCCGCCTGACGTTTTTTTTCAAGATACGCCGCAGGATCTGCCGAAAGCTTTTTCCATCTGCTGAAATCCGCCAGATGTGTTGAGCGAATCTCTCTATTTTTTTTAGGTGGTAACCCAGAAAAAGAGCCGGGAAAACAGATGACCCCGCTTGATGGGTCCAGGTAGTCGGAAGGGGAGCGATATTGAAAAGTTTTTGTTGTGTTGTAAAAAATAATTGTTGTGTCTTCAGGCAGCGTACTGGTGCTGGCTTCCTGCAGTTCATAAATAGTTTCAATAAAGCCAAGTCTTTTGTCAGCTGGAGGGGTGATCTGCCCGGGAGGGTTCATAAGAGCCCTGGTTTCGTCTGAACCGATGGTTGAAAGGAGGTATGAACATTCGATAATCTCCCCTGATGCAAGCTCCACCCCGGTAACCCTATTGCCCGAGTGGATGATTTTTTTTACCCTGCAGTTTGTTCTTGTGATGCCACCCATTGCTTCATAATGGGAGATCAGCGTGTCCAGAAAGTCTTTTATAGTGCCTTTTGGGCGAAACATTCCTTCCATGTATATGGCCCTGAACATGATGGCGAATTGATTCAGATCCATATCATTTTCATAGCTCGATCCATAAAACATGAGAGGGCACATGAGCATATCTACAAAGAGCGGGTCACCGAATAACTCTGATAAATATTGTTTGGCTGAGCGAAAAGGGGAGAGAGTAAAGGGATCAAAGAGATCAATAAACTTCTTCAGTTGGATGAATTTGTCATGGATGTGAGGGAATTTCGCTTGAATTTCTGCATCAAACAACTCAGGCTGGTTGGAAAAAAAGAGTGACTCATGGCCATGAAAATCTATTTTGCTTTTATATTGCTGGCAGAGAGAAAGCTCCTTGCGTTTAAGCTTCAGTTGCCTGAGCAGTCTGTTTAATGGGGCTTGCTTATCTCCGGTCTCTGCATAGTTAGTGATTGCATGAAGGCCAGTCTCGTAAAGAACCTTGTTGCGATAAAAATACGAATTCAACCCACCGAGACGGCTGTGCTGTTCTAGAATTTGTACATTGAGAGAAAAACGAGCAATACGAATTGCGGCGGCAATGCCTGAAAGGCCGCCGCCGATTACCAAAACTGGAACAGTCACGAGAATTTAAGCGTCTTTTAAAAGTGGCTCAAGGTACATCACGCAGCTGTTGAGAGTTGCAAGATTTGGGTAATCTTCTTCAGGAATCTGCAGCTGGTGACGTTTTCTGAGTTCCATGACAATGTCGAGGAAGTCCATGGAATCTAAATCCAGTTGATCACGCAGGGGTTGATCTGGATCAAGACTGTCAAAATCCGCCTCATCGTCAATATCTTCAATAATTTCCAGTACCAGATCTTTTATCTCTTCATTCGTCATGTAATTCTCCGGATTTAACGTGTGGTGCTTATTCGTCTTTAAAATAAACATGCGCAGAAAACATTGCGCAGGGATGGCTCTATATTAACGGCAAAACAATTTCTATAACATACCTGAGCCATCTTGTTTATAAAATTTTTTAATTTGAAAATAAAATGTATCAGCTCCTGTACTTTTTTACAATGATGGTTGAATTAATACCTATCATTCCAAACGAGTTGTTCAGGATCGTGTTGACATTGTCAACGGTAATGGCTTTGTTGATAACGAGATTATTTAAAGCACATTCACTGTCGAGAGTATCAATGTTGATCGTGGGATGGATAATATTATCATCAAAGGACGGCAGATTCCCAGCAAGTTCAAGGACGCCGGCAGCTCCCATGGCATGACCGATGATACTTTTGGTGTTATTCACATAAGTTGAGGTGCAGTCCCCAAACACTTCCCGGATTGCTTTGCATTCTTCTATGTCGCCCTGTTTGGTACCTGTCGCGTGGGTATTGATCAGATCAATTTCTGCAGCATCAAGACCGGCCCGCTGCAGGGCAAGCTTCATGCATTCCGCCTGTCGCGGTCCATAGGGAAGTACATAGTCTTTTGCGTCGGAATTCATGGCGTATCCAACGATCTCACCATAGATATGAGCGCCTCTTTCAAGAGCTTTTTCGAGTAATTCGATGGTATAGATACAGCCACCCTCCGAGATGACAATGCCGTTGCGGTTCTGATCAAAGGGCCGTGTTGCAAGTTTCGGGTCGTCTGCTGAACCCAGCGCGTTTTGCGCCTTAAAGCTTGCAAAAATACCAAAAGAGCCTACCGACTCTGAAATTCCACCGGCTAGGGCCATGTCGATTTCTCCCAGACGAAGCATCTGAACAGCCTGTATCAAAGATGCGTTGCCAGCAGCACAGGCTGCGCCAATGGAATAATGCGGGCCATGAATATCCAGATTCATGGTGATTTCTCCCGCAGGATTATTCAGAACTGTTCTGGGGTTGTGGTGATGGGTCCAGTAATCTACGTTGTAGTCATATTTACTGATATTATAGACCTCATTTTCAGTTTCCACCGTTCCATGCTCTGTCAAGCCAACATACACACCAATTCGGGCGGAGTCGTAGATGGACAGGTCAAGACCAGCATCTTTAATTGCTTCGTTCGCACAGTACACACCAATACATCCTGCACGGGTACCCTTTTTATTTTCTTTTTTCTTGCGGTAAAGGTTCTCTGGAAAATCACACACGCCTGCGGGGGCTTTGCCGAAATATCTCAGGTCAATTTCTTTAATTTCACTAGTGCCATTTATGAGCTTTTTTCTGAAATCTTTTAAATCATTGGCATTTGGAGCAGTAAGACCGACTCCTGTTATAACAATTCTGGAATTTAGCATAATCTTTTTTAGGTGAATATAGAGATGTGTACGTAAAATATTAATAAAGGTTACGTAATGAAAGTTTCGCAGTATAGGATATTAGTCTGGTATATTGTCAGCACCCAGAGGAGGCAATTTAGAGCACTTTGCACCAAAATTCAATTTTTATATACGGCTCTGTGTCGAAATAGCATGCGCCATGCGGGTACAGGTTGATTTTATGGTCAAGAAAATGCTATTTTTTCGATAGGATTACTTTATCAGGCAACGTGAACGGAACTCAGAACAAACAAGCACCGTTTATCCTGAGGTTAATATTGTCTGGATGGTAGAAGAAAACTATTGACCTTTAAGGCTTTTTTGTTAGGCATAAGGTGCGTTACAATGGTATGGTGTATCCTTTAAAGTTGCCAAAAACTTCGGCTCTGTATTTAGCCATTAGAAAACCATCAATTGCTTCTTGTGTTAAACTGAATAAAGTGGCAAGAGGCAGTGCTGAAGCTCACACTGCTTCCACTGGTGCTACGTTTTGGTTGATCCGCCTGTGCACTTGTACTTATGTTCACAACAACGAAACTATAGAAATAATATTTACGACACTACTTTAATGCAGAAAAATCAAAATAAAGACGTCCTAGAGAGTGTTAAGCAATCCATAGAAAAAGCTGAGAAAGAACGGCGAAAAATCCGTTTCGAACATAATTTTGTCAAATTACAACAGGGAGGAGTACAGGTACTCCAGAACGATGAGTTTCTCACGGATTTTTTAGACTACCTGAAAAGCATAGAAGAGCTTAATTCTGACAACGATAAAGCAGCTGTTCGTTGTCTCAAGAGAGCCGTAGTGATAGAAGAGATCAGTATCAGAGAAAGGGCGCTGGCCATTGTCTCGCAATACTCTCAGTTTGTGCATGACAGGAACAATCAGCTCGGCATATCTACCGTCGTGGAATGTTTTCATAACTGGCTTCTTTTTGAAACCGAAGTCCTGCCAGGTTCGGTGGTACTCTATAAAAGGATCGAGGAGGTAATGGAGTGGTTGATTTATAAGGGGCATGTCAAGGATGCAGGGAGTGTGCTTCTGATACTTTCTCAGATATATCAGGGCCAGATCGATAAGAATCCCGCAATTCGGGGTATGGTTGGGAAAAGCATTGATACCCTGAAGAAGAAATCCATCCTTGAGACCCTGACAGACGGCTATCTCTCTGAAAACGAAAACAAACCCTACTACAAAAAGTTTCTCACCCTTCTTGGATCTGGCTCTATTAATTACCTGTTAAATCGCGTTATTGCCAGCCACAGCAGGAAAGAGCGTCTTGCCATTGTTGATTTAATACAACTGTATGGAGATGAAGCAATACCTATTCTGCTGAAATGTCTGCAAACGGACCCCTCCTGGTCTGTTGTCAGAAACGTCATCTACATTTTGGCTGAAATTGGTGGACTTGATGTATATAAGAAGATCGAAGTGTATTGCAAATATCCCGATGAAAGGGTGCAGCTAGAGGTGGTGAGGTTTATTGCCCGATTCACAGGAGAGGAAAAAAATAACCACCTTATTCACGCCTTGGCAATTGTTGGGGAGAGGCTCAAAATTCATGTATTGCGCCTGCTCACAGAGCAGGACGTAAAAAATGAAGATACTTTTAATGCAATACGTGATCTTGCACAGTTGCGGGCTAGTTTTTCAGCATCGACGGGTGTTGAACTCCTCAGCGCTATTATCACGTCTTTGAAATTTTTCCCTTGTAGGGAAAGCGTTGATTTACTGCAGGAGATGAAAAACGATTACAGCAGGAGTGTGAGTGGTCGCCAGATTGTACTGTTGATTGATGAGGCATTGAACATCATTGAACCACAAATTCGCCACAGCCAGCAGAAAAAATCCATTATTGATGATATGGTTTCTTTTGAAGCCGATCCGGTGGCAAAACAGATGGCTCGCTCGGTTTTACAAGATATTGAGCAACAGGTACAAAAGTATATTGAGAAAGGTCAACAGAAGGAGGCTGGAGGACTTATATACGATCAGGCCGTTGCTGCACTCAATCACAAAGATTATACCGTCGCTGAAACCCTGAGGGACCGTCTTCTGGATGTCAATCCGCTTGCTCTGTCTGAAGTTATCCAGCTCGGAGAGTTGATTGAAGAGCATAAGAGCAGCTCCATCACCAGCCACCATATAGAAATATGGAATGAATTGTATGAGGAAATGACTTCAGAAGAGTTTAGTACCTTGTACTATGCACTGCGTCTCGAAAATTATAACAAAGATGATGTGATTGTAAAAAGTGGGGAAACCGACACAAACCTCTATTTTGTTAATTCCGGTTATTTGAGTCTGAGCTGTCTTGCTGGAGGTAAAGAGATCTTTTTGAAAAGGATGCAGCCAAGCGACATTCTTGGGGCAGATCAGTTTTTTTCAGCATCTGTCTGGACGGTCACCCTCAAGGCCTTGTCTGCGGTACAGCTTCATGTACTGGACCAGTCTAAATGGAGTGAAATTGTAGATATGGAACCTGGTATTGAGGATAAACTTCAGCGTTATTGTGAGAAGCATAAAAATATCTCTCAGCTGCTGAAAATGTCTGGGGATGACAGGCGGGATTACCCCAGACACTCGGTATCTCTGATAACTAAAAACATGTTGCTTGACCCATACGGCAAAAAAACGAAACGGACCTTTAACGGTGAGCTTTTGGATATATCTAAAGGCGGTCTGGCTTTTACCATTCGATTTGCCAAAAAAGATAATGCGAAAATGTTGTTGGGACGCCAGATTATAACGACCATTGCCGTTGATGGCAAAGAAATGAAACCATGTAGCGGAGTCATTGTAGGGGTTAAAATACATGACCCGATGATGTATGATTTCTCTGTTCATGTAAAATTGTCAAAAAAACTTGACGATTCTCTGCTTGTTAAAGTTATCTCAGCATCTCGCAGCTGACTGGCTGTCTATCGAATAACACCGTATTCTGTGATGCCATGCAGCTGTTTTGGCATGCATTTAACATTATATGCGGTGTTGTGGCCTGATTTGTTTATTCTTTTCCCTTTGATTCTGTTGTGAAAATTCGAAATATTGATATCTGGCCTCCTGTAGCCCTTGCTCCTATGGTTGGGTTATCCCATAGTGGTTTGCGATCGCTTGTCCAGGCTATTGGCGGTGTTGGCCTTCTTTTTACTGAAATGCTTGCCGCGAAAAGATTGCCAAATGACAATCCTGATTGTTCACCGTTGCTTAGGAGAACAGATATGGAAAGGCCTCTTGTGTACCAGCTGGTTTCAGGGGATCTCGAGCACATTGGTCCGGCTATTGAAAAACTCCATCGCCTCGATGCTGATGGGGTTGATCTCAATCTTGGTTGCCCTGCGCCCATTCAAAAAAGACAGGGGGCGGGTTCTGCTCTTGCCTTGAACCATCCTCAATTGTCGAAGATTCTCAAGGAGATACGAAATAAAACAGAGCTGCCACTTAGTGTGAAGATACGTCTTGGCACCCGGATTGATGATAATAGTCTTGCAGATACCTGCAGGTTTTATGAAGATCAGGGGGTTGATCTTATCACGGTTCATGGCAGGCTTATCGGAGAAAAATTCTGTCGTAAACCCAGATGGGACGCAATTGCGGCGGCGAAAAGAGCGGTTTCCGTTCCTGTATTCGCAAATGGTGGAATTTTTTCTGTATCAGACGCAAAACGCTGTCTGGAGATGTCCGGTGCGGACGGATTGATGATTGGAAGGGGAGCTGTGGAGCAACCATGGCTCTGTGGAGAAATCAGCCATCATCTCTATAATATCCCTGAAAATCTTGGAGATGTAAATAAAAGAGATGTATATATAGAATATATCAGACTGCTGGAAACACGTTTCCCCGTTGAAAAAAGACTGGGACGATTAAAGCAGTTCACCCGTTACTATTCGAGAACTTTTACCTTTGGCCATCATTTGGCCAGTACAATTCAAAGTTCTGAGTCAATGACTGAGGCGAGTGAAAGGGCAGAACAATTCTTTTTGTCAACCACTCAAATGGAAATAACACATTGTATGAGGTCTGAGCATGTTTGAAACTATAAAAAAAGTTGCTTTTACCGGAATGGGGCTCGCTGCGCTGACGCGGGAAAAAGCTGAAGAACTCTCAAA
Organism: Desulforhopalus sp. IMCC35007; assembly: GCF_005116575.1. Lineage (GTDB taxonomy): Bacteria > Desulfobacterota > Desulfobulbia > Desulfobulbales > Desulfocapsaceae > Desulforhopalus_A. Next base: position 170,694 of record NZ_SWCN01000005.1, read on the forward strand.
AGATCTTATTGCTAAAGGAAAACTCACCGAGCAGGAAGGAGAGAAGTTCGTTCAGGAGCTGATAGTACGTGCCGAAGAGTCTAAAGTGGCTCTCAAAGAGCAGACGGAGAAAATTGTCAGTTCCGCGCTCAGTAAGATGGATCTTGCCAAAGCTGCCGACTTGCAGCAGTTAAAAGAGGAGATTGAAAAGCTCCGAAGAGAAATAGATGTGCTGAAAGAACACATTCCACCATCTTGATTATTGGGGGGAGTGTTTCTTGCCAAATTTAGCCATTATCTTCTCTATAAGTAAGTTCATTTCACTGAGCTTTAGAAGGTGCAGCAGGGCTAAATAGCACAAGCCACTGACGAGAAATATCAAAATCAGGGAGAGTAGCTGGCCGGGCAGGTTGCCGGTCAAGTACGATTGTAGCTGTGGTCTCAGCAGGAGCACAGTTATGCAGAGACCGCTACAGGCCAGGCCGATCTTTATGACCCCTTTGATAAGAGCCCAGAGGGGATAACCTCCCATGCTCCTGTACAGCACTGCCATTAAAAAGATAAAATTTATCAGCATGGTGCAGGAAGTTGAAAAGGCAATTGCCAGATGCTGAAATCGGTCGATGGTAAAAGAGACAATTACAATATTACAGGCAACTGCAATAAAGCTTGCGATAACAGGATATTTTGTTTTGTCCAGAGCATAAAAAGCAGGGACGAGTACCTTATTGGCCGAATATGCAAAGAGGCCAATGGCAAAGAATGCCAGAGTATTTGCAGTTGCGGTGGTGTCAAACGAAGTAAAGGCGCCCCGCTCATAGATCATTCTGATAATCGGTTCAGACAGCATCATTAACCAGACTGTCGCTGGCAGTGTCAAAATAAAGACCATGGTAAGAGAAGAAATCATGGTCTTTTTCATCTGAGAAATATTTTTTTCTGCCGCCTGTTTTGCCAGTACCGGAAGCATAGCTATGCTGAGAGCTACACCAAAAACTCCTATGGGTAACTGGACAAGCCTGAATGCGTAGTAGAGCCAAGATACTGCCCCATCTCCGCAGGTTGAAGCGAAGTTTGTGTTTACAAAGATGGTTATCTGGGTGGCCGAAAGCCCGATTGTGGCAGGTATCATCAACTTAAGTATGCGATGAAGGCCAGGGTCGCGGAGGTTGAAGGTTGGCCTATATCTAAAACCTGTTTTCGCAAGCGTGGGGAGTTGCATGCCCAGTTGCATCACTCCACCTATCAGTGTTCCTATGGCCATGCCAACAATTGCAGGTTGTCCGTACCTGGGTAAAATGTAGGCGAGGCTCACTCCTCCTACTATGGAACCGAGGTTGAAAAAACTAGACGCCATTGCAGGGATAAAAAATTTTCCCTTGGTATTCAGCATTCCCATGACCACAGCAGAGAGAGAAATGAACACGAGAAAGGGCAGCATGATGCGAGTGAGCTTTTCTGCAAGCTCAGTTTTTCCGGGGGTAAGGGCAAAGTCCGGTGCAAGCAGGGTAACAAGTGGCCCTGCAAAGTAAATGGCAATAAGGGTGAGCAGGCTCAGCAGGATGAGGAAAAAAGTGAGAACGTTTGAGGCAAGCCGGTAGGTCTCTTCTTTAGTTCTGGTCGTGTCGTATGCTGTGAAGATTGTGACAAATGCTGCGGAGAGGGCTCCCTCACCAAAGAGATCTCTGAGGAGATTTGGGATTCGGAATGCGACAACAAAGGCATCATAGGTCATCCCCGCGCCAAAAAGGCCCGCAAAAACCTGTTCTCTAATGAGACCGAGGACTCTGCTGCACATGACTGCAATTCCTACCGCTGCAGCTGATTTTGCTATTTTTTTCTTGTGGGTGTCTGTCAACTGATTGATCCGCCGGAAATGGAAAAAGGGTATAAGCTCGACAAAGATACTCCTAATGTTGAGATTATGCCATAAAATCCTGTTATTATTTCAAAGTCAGTTCTCCTTTTTTAATATATTTAACGGAATCAATAGTCAGCCCTTATTCTTTCTTGACTTTGCAAATTGAAACTGAATATATGAGTATTGTCGTTCATCTACACGAGTGTGGAAAGATCGAGTGAAGGTCGCATTGTAATTTGGATAGAGCATTGGTAATTCTAATCGTTTGAGGAGATAAGAATGCAGGAAACAAATATAGTCCGGAATATAGCAATTATAGGTCATGGAAATTGTGGTAAAACTTCACTTGCAGAGGCAATGTTGTTTACTGCCGGAAAGATCAATCGTCTCGGAAAAGTAGATGAAGGCACCTCAGCAATGGATTATGAGGTGGAGGAAATTAACCGTAATATCTCAATTAATACTGCCTTTCATAACTATAAATGGAATAAGCACGATGTCTATCTCATGGATACCCCAGGGGATGACAATTTCCTCAATGATACCATGTTCGCAGCCCATGTAGCGGATGGTGCATTGTTTACTATTGGTGCTGTGCTTGGAGTTAAAGGACAGACGATCAAGTTTGCCAAGATTATAAAAGATCAGGGGCTTCCAACAGTGATTGCGATCAACAAGATGGATCGTGAACGCGCTGATTTCAGAAAGACCGTAGCCGAAATTAAGGAATTGCTGCCAATTAAACCCGTTGTCATTCAATTGCCCATAGGTGAGGAAGAAAACTTTAAAGGTTACGTCGATGTTGTGACTGAAAAAGCATTTCTTTTCGATGGAGACAAGGGGCTGGTGACACCAACAGAGTTTCCTGCCGATTTGGTCGACGAGGTCGCAAATTTACGTGAATCGTTGATGGAAAATGTTGCAGACAGTGATGATGACCTTATCGAAAAGTTTTTAGAAGAAGGGGAATTGACCACCGAAGAAATTGCAACCGGTCTTAGAATCGCTGTAAGAAAGGGCCTGCTTGCACCGATCTGTGTATGCTCAGCGACCCATAATCAAGGTACGGCGCCTCTTCTTGATGTCATTAATGATCTTATGCCATGCCCGTCTGACAGACAGCCTGTTACCGCTACCATTGAAGGCAAGGAAGAGCTGGTTGAAATCAAGCCTGAGGCTGATCAACCATTTGCTGCACTGGTTTTTAAGACCATGGCTGATCCATATGCCGGACGGTTGACTATTTTCAGGGTGTTTAGCGGTGTTTTAAAAGGTGATTCTTTCTATAATCCCAATAAAAAGACCAGTGAAAGGTTTGGCCAGTTGTATGTTATGGAAGGAAAAGAGCAAAAAGCTGTAGACAGTGCAGGTCCTGGTATGATCATTGCCGTAGCCAAGTTGAAAGAGACGACGACGGGTGATACGCTTTGCGATGCTTCTTTCCCTGTGATTATTGACTCTCCTGAGCCCTTAAAACCAGTTATATCTTTTGCTGTGAGTGCTCAGAAAGGTGATGAAGAAAAAGTATTTTCATCGATCACGAAAATGCTTGATGAAGATCTGACACTCAGTCTTACCAGGCAGCCACAAACCAAACAGGTCCTGCTCTCTGGTGTCGGCAAGGTTCATCTTGATGTCGTTGGTTCCAGAATTAAAAGAAAATTCGGCGTTGAAATGGAGCTGAGCACTCCGCGGATTCCGTATATGGAAACTATTCGTAAGTCTGCAAGAGTACAGGGGAAACATAAGAAACAAAGTGGTGGTCGCGGCCAGTATGGTGACTGCTGGATCGAGATTTCTCCTCTGCCTGGTGGAGGATATCAGTTTGAGGATAAAATTGTGGGTGGTGTTATTCCACAGCAATATCGGCCGGCTGTAGATAAAGGTATCCAGGAGGCAATGGAGAAAGGTGTTCTCGCCGGTTACCCTGTAATAGATGTAAAAATCGCCTTGGTAGACGGATCGTTTCACAATGTTGACAGTTCTGAAATGGCCTTTAAGATTGCCGGTTCACTTGCTTTTAAAAAGGGTGCTCAGGAGGCAGGACTTGTTCTGTTAGAGCCATACATGAATATGGAAATAAGAGTGGGCAAGGACAATGTTGGTGATGTCATGGGAGATCTTAACTCCAGAAGAGGTAAGGTGATGGGCATGGATTCTATTGATGGCCTGGAAATAATTAATGCTCAGGTTCCACAATCCGAAATTTTACTCTATGCAACAGATCTGACCTCAATGACAGGCGGTCTTGGAAGTTTTAGTATTAGTTTCTCCCATTACGAGGAAGTCCCAGCGCAGATAGCCGATAAAATTGTTGCCGAGGTTAACGCTGAAAATGCGTAAGTGGTAAAGTTGATGAGATCTACACCTGGCCATTACACATTCGCCGTCGTCACCATGAGTGACAAAGGTGCGAGGGGGGAGCGTGAGGACACCAGCGGCGCCTATCTCAAAGAGACACTCAGCGCTGAAGGTTATGTTTGTGTAGACTATCTGGTTATTCCAGATCAGGTAGACGTTATTGTGAAATCTCTGGTCGAGCTTGTCGACAAGAAAGGTGTGGACCTCATTGTCACCACAGGTGGAACAGGGGTCTCTCCGACCGATGTGACCCCTGAAGCGATGGATAGGGTGTTTGAAAAAGATATTCCGGGAATGGCTGAAGCAATGCGCAGTGCAAGCCTTGCCAAAACTTCAAGAGCCATGCTTTCAAGAGGCCGGGTCGGCATACGAAAAACGAGTCTTATTGTTAACCTTCCGGGAAGTTTAAAGGCCTCACGGGAGAATCTCGACGTGGTACTTCCTGTACTTGAACACGCTCTTGAGAAAATCAAAGGTGAAACAAGTGACTGTGGTGCGGTCGAGTAGTGTATAAATGGGTTTCTTGTTTCTTTTCTGCAGAAATCAAGGAGTCAGCATACTGCTGTTCCCCTGTACTGTATGAGGAACTGGTAACTTGGGGGTGTTCGTTATCTTGCCGTAGTCAAAAACCGCAATGAAATTCGCTTGAAAAAGTAAAGGCTGCTCTGATATCAGAGCAGCCTTTACTTTTTGTCTCTTTCGACTGGCCGCTTTTGACCAGGCAATGGATATTTAAGACAGTGCTGTTGTTAGATGCGGGTTATTGTATTACAACCAGATCAGTGGCATCTTCTGAGTGGTGTGATATTTCGCCTATTATGCTCGCAGTCTCGCCCAGAGCCTGAAAATGGTGACAGATGTCATCTGCTTTCGCCTCATTTACAATAACCATAAGGCCAATCCCCATATTAAATGTGCGATACATTTCCTCTAAAGGAATTTCGCCCCGTTTCATGAGGAAATTGAAAATTGGATGTCTTTTCCAGGCGGTGCTGTCGATTACTGCTTTACAGCCTTTTGGCAGTATTCTAGGAATATTATCTATGAAACCGCCTCCGGTATTGTGCACCATCCCATTGATGGGAAAATTTTTCAGCACATTTAAAACCGATTGTACATAGATTCTGGTTGGTCGAAGTAATTCTTCACCCAGAGTGCAGCCCAGTTCACTATAATATTCGTTTACTGCAAGATTGTTATCGGTGAAGCAGACTTTTCGAACCAGAGAATATCCGTTGGAATGAAGGCCACTTGAAGCAAGGCCAATAATTTTATCTCCGGAACGAATATCCGAGCCATCAATGATCGCGTCACGATCGACAATGCCGGTTACAAATCCTGCAAGGTCATAATCTTCATTTCTGTAAAGACCCGGCATTTCTGCAGTTTCTCCTCCGACAAGGGAACATAATGACTGTTTGCATCCCTCTGCGATACCGGTCACAACTTGCTTTGCAATTTCAAGGTCAAGTTTGCCAACCGCAAAATAATCAAGAAAACAAAGAGGTGTTGCACCGCCTACAATGAGGTCATTGACACACATTGCAACAAGATCGATACCGATGGTATCATGTCTTTTGCAAAGATGGGCGATGGCAAGCTTTGTCCCGACGCCATCGGTCGAATTCACGATGACAGGCTTTTTGTATTTCGTTGTGTCGATTGCGATGTGTGAAGAAAATCCTCCAATTCCACCAAGCACACCCCGTTGGTGGGTTGATGCAACAATTTCTTTAATTTGCTCAACAAATGCGTTGCCCTTATCGATATCGACGCCGGCCTCACTGTATTTTGACTGTGTAGGTTTTGTCATGTTTTTGTAGGTTATGAGGAGTGCTTTCTAAAAATGAAAGAGATGAAAACGTTATTATCAGTTTTCCTATAATATTCAGAGGTTCATCAAAAAGCAATGCAATTGAACTCTGAAGGAACAATCAAATGCTACAAATGGGTACAGAATAATCTGTGCATTGAAAAATTTGAAACCTTTTGTTAGAAGGCTCCCTATGAAACTCTTTATACTACTCATCGGATTGATACTGGTACTCGAAGGTTTACCGTATGTCGCAGCCCCTGAAATAATGCAGGACTGGCTTAAGAAACTGAGCACCATGGAACCAGGTAAGCTCCGTGCCATGGGACTTATTGCCATGCTTACAGGTTTGATTATCTGCTTTGTCATGCAGAAAACAACTTTGTTTATCTAGAGCTGAGCTTCGTCAGATGAAATCTGTATTTTCTAAAAATGCGATTTCTTGATGGTGTCTTTCTGAGCACGGTAGTTCAGGTTGAATTATTTTTTAGGGTAAGAGTAAATAGGCTCGATATTCATTCTTGAGTAGGGTAAGCATCTTGTAAGGTTCCTCATGGGTGATCCTTTAATTTACTTAATATTTTTTTCGTCGGTGCTGCTATGGAAGGTAAGGTTAAAAAAGAGTTAGTCGGTAGCGAAGGGATGGTTATCCTTGACATGGTGCGCCGTCTTAACAGACGGGGCGCGATGGAACACCTGTCCAAACTTATTAATAAAACCCACCCTGCTGATATGGCCTGGGTGTACCGATATTTGAATGATGCCGAAAGGGAAGCGGTTTTCAACCTGATTGTTAAGCTGAATTTTGTTGGTCCATTCCTCAGTGAACTTGACACTCTTCTTGTTGCAGACCTCGTAAAAGGCCTGACCCCTCAGTATATGGCAAGTATCGTCGCTGACATGCCGTCAGACGATGCTGTTGATATCCTCGAAATTCTGCCCGAAAGCATTGCCGACGACATCCGTATGCATATGGAGCAGGAGGACCGGGATGAGGTAGAAGAGTTATTGCAATACGATCCAGAGAGTGCCGGTGGTCTTATGTCTCCGGACTTTATGTGTCTGGATGAAGAGCTGACGGCAGGAGACGCTATCGGCAGTATTCAGAAAAGAAGCGAAGAAAAGGAGATGGTGTTCTATCTGTATTTAACCCATGGCGAGCATAAGTTGTCTGGAGTCATTTCTCTGAGAGAACTACTCATGCACCCCGCCGAAAAGAAACTTCGCGACATCATGAATCCCAATGTTATTTCTGTGACCACGGATACCGATCAGGGTGAAGTTGCCCACGTTGTATCCAAATATAATTTCCTGGCGGTGCCAGTGGTCGACTCAAATTATACTCTGGTTGGAATTGTTACCGTTGACGATATCATTGATGTTATTCGTGAAGAAGCCTCCGAGGAATTTCTGCAGATGGCCGGTGCCGGTAAGGATCGGGAAATTCTCCTCAAATCAACAAAGGAGAGTGCTTTTATACGTGCTCCATGGCTTTTTGCGTCATGGATTGGTGGTATAATGGCGATGTTAATCATTGGAGCCTTTGAGGAAGAGCTTTCCAAGGTTATAGCCCTTGCGTCTTTTATTCCCATTGTCGTAGGAATGGGGGGCAATATTGCAACACAATCTTCAACTATTGTGGTGCGTGGGATAGCCACAGGCCGGATTAATCTGGAAGAATCTTCCAAGGTTGTTTTTAAAGAAATGCGGGTCGGTCTGATTCTGGGTCTTATTTATGGCCTGTTTCTTGGTGTCATCGCATTTTTTGGCTTTAGAGATCCGGCTCTTCTTGGAGTTGTTGTCGGTATTTCAATTTTCTTTTGTATGGTGATGGCGGCAACCCTTGGAACCATTATTCCGCTTATCCTGAAACGTTTTGATATCGATGCCGCCATTGCAACGGGGCCTTTTGTTACCACTTCCATTGATATTCTCGGGGTGTTGATGTATTTCTGGGTGGCAAAGATTTTTCTGCATCTTTAATGGATACAAACCCGGCAGAGGCCTTTCATGACCATCAAAACCTCACCGATCACTTTAATTGTGATTCTTGGGCTGCTTGTCTGGCTCCTTGTAGACCCCATTGAACGTTTTTTCCCTCCAACAGAAGTTGTCCCACGACCAGTCACAGCAAGAGGCGAACTTGCTGCGGATGAAAATAACACGATAGAAATCTTTCGGCAGAATTCGCCATCGGTGGTGTATGTCACCAGCATTGCCCTGCGGCGGAGTCTTTTTTCCTTTAATGCTGTGGAAATTCCCCAGGGAACCGGTTCAGGTTTCATCTGGGATCTCAAGGGGAGAATTGTCACCAACTATCACGTTATCAGTGACGCCAACAGGATTGAAGTTACTATGGCGGATAATTCTACCTGGAAGGCAGTTTTGGTAGGCGTTGCACCGGATAAAGACCTTGCTGTTCTGCAACTTATCTCATTGCCCAGCAAACTCAGGCCCATTGCAATAGGGGAGTCTGATAACCTGCTGGTCGGGCAGAAAGTTTTCGCCATTGGCAATCCGTTTGGTTTTGATCAGACAATCACCTCCGGAATCATATCGGCTTTGAACAGAGAAATTCAGTCCATCACCGGAAGGAATATACGAGGTGTTATCCAGACAGATGCAGCTATTAACCCAGGCAATTCAGGGGGGCCTCTCCTCGACAGTGCAGGGCGTTTAATTGGCGTAAACACAGCAATATACAGTCCTTCTGGTGGGTATGCGGGCATTGGTTTTGCGGTACCCGTCGATACCGTCAACGCAATTGTACCTCAGATCATCCAGCACGGGAGAGTTGTCGAACCTGGTATTGGTGTTACTTTTGTTGACAAAAGGATTGCACAACAGCTTGGGGTTGAGGGGTTGCTTATCTTGCAACTGGCGGAAAATGGTCCCGCGGCTCGTGCGGGACTACAGGGAACGACACAATATCGGGGTGAAATTATCTTGGGCGATACCATTCTAGAAATTGACGGGGTGAAGGTTTCAAGTGTTTCCCAACTGCAAAGCGAAATGGAACGTCACGGACTCGGCGCCGAAGTTGAATTTACTATCGCCAGGAACGGAAACGTGAGAAAGGTTCTACTTCGTCTTGTTCCAGTGAGTGAACATACCTCCTGATCCACCAGTAAAAACCTTGCTCCCTTCAATATAAGATGTATTTGCCGTCTAATCCTCTTCTTGAGGACGGGCTTCAATGTTCTGGGCGCGAGCCAATTCCCGCATATCCTGGGTGTTATCCGTTTCATCGATAATCTCCCATCCGACAATCTCTTCAATAACATCTTCAAGAGAAATAACCCCTGTCATGGTGCCATATTCATCGACTACGACAAAAAGATGGGTTCTTCGATCAAAAAAATCGACAAGGATCCGGTTCAGCGGGGCGGTTTCAGGGACAAAATGTGCGGGTATTTTAAAATCGGCAAGAGATACATCTTTGTCTCCGTCTGCTGCAGCCCGCAGAACATCTTTTAACATTATGATGCCAGAAACATTGTTTGGCTCTTCATGGTAGACGGGGATTCTGCTGTGACTTCCAAGTTTTTTTAGGAGTTCTATGGCTTGGGAGACTTTGAGGTTCTCATCCATTGAAAAGGTTACGGTCCGTGGAGTCATAACCTGACGGACAATTTTTGCTTTGAGGTCGATGATGTTATTAATGACTTTTTCCTCATTTTCTTCCAAATCCCCCGATTCTCTGGAGAGGCTTGCAATGGTCTGCAACTCTTCTCCTGTGATGGTATCTTCCGATCGTTGGGGTAACAGCCTCGTTATGGACCTGCAAAGCCAGACAATGGGTTTTAGAATAAAAACCATCCCCTGTAAAGGGTAGGTGATCATAGGCGCAAGTCTATAGGCATAAGTTACGCCGATGGTTTTAGGTAGAATTTCTGAAAAAAGAAGTATTGTAAGAGTGAAGAATGCAGAAAAGAGAATCAGATTTTCATCCCCAAAGAGTCTTGAGGCTGCAGCACCGGCGACTGCAGCTCCGATGGTGTTGGCTATTGTGTTAAGAGTCAGTATGGCGGTGATCGGTTCGTCTATGTCTGCTTTGAGTCGCTGGAGATGTTCGGCGGTCGCGTGGCCGCTTTTTTTCAGCATCTCCACCTGGCTTGATGATACAGAGTATAAAACAGCTTCACATACAGAACACAGGGCGGAAATGACAATAGCAAGGGAGACGGAAACCACTAATGTTTGAAGCAAGGACATTCTTTTTTATGAAGGTATAGGGTTTGTAAAACAATTTGACCTGTAATCTCTACAGGCACTCAACGAGTACATCTTGGCAATTAGTATTTACAGTTATATATTAGATTATTAAATAGTCGATGTTTTTAAAATAATTATTCTTTCAGGGTTTGATATGAATGTACCTAAAATTGTTGTGTTCGGCAAGAATGTCTCGGAGTTTAAGGGTGATTTACTTGTAGCCTTTGTTGCTGCTGATAAAAAAAATAAGTTCATCTGTGACGATTATGTCGCCACGGTTCTTAAGCAGTTTGCAGGTCAGGCTGACTTTGAGGCAAAAAATGATGAACAACTTCTTTTGTATGCACCATTTTCACAGGATAAAGCTTTTTTAAAGGCGAGCAGACTTCTTCTCATCGGACTTGGAAAAAAAATTTCCAGATTAAAGCCTGAAGAACTGTTTGAACGGTTGCGGGTCGCCGGTGGCAATATTGCAAAAGTTTGTAAAAAAAATAAGCTATCAGAAATCGGTCTCTGGCTCCCTGAGGTAAAGGGTGTCGAAGAGGCGATAATGGCACGCTATTTGGTTGAGGGTGTTGGCCTTGGTGTGTATGAGTTTTCAAGTTATAAAAAAAAGGATGAGGACGAGTATCAGGGACTTAAAAAGATCGCACTGGTAAATGTAAGTGATGAGCAGGTCGTAACCGGTGAGGTAGAACGTGGTCTCAACAATGTGCGGGCAACCCAAACAGCAAGAGATATGGCCAATGAGCCAGGGAACCGGTGGACACCAACGCATTTCGCGCGGTTTGCAACAGATTTGGCCAACCAATACAAGTTGAAATGCACGGTCATCGAAAAAGGAGAAATGGAAGAACTTGGGATGGGTGGAATTCTTGCCGTAAACCAGGGTTCACATGAAGCTCCTAAATTGATCATCCTTGAGTACAGTCCTGCAAAACCCGAAAAAACCATCATGCTGGTCGGAAAGGGTCTTACCTTTGATTCTGGAGGTATCAGCTTAAAACCTGCTCAGGGAATGATGGATATGAAGTATGATATGTGTGGGGGAGCAGCAGCACTTGCGGCAATGGAAGCTGTGGCCAGGGAAAAACCATCGGTTCGGGTTATCTGCCTTGTTCCCTCAACAGATAATATGAACGGTGGGGGAGCGATTAAACCAGGCGATGTTATCACCCATTATGGTGGGGTAACCGCTGAGATTGAAAACACAGATGCAGAAGGGCGACTTATCCTCGCCGATGCCCTTGCCTATGGCATTGAAAAGTACAGCCCTGATTTTATCATCGATCTGGCAACACTTACGGGAGCAGTTATTATTGCTCTTGGTCATCATTTTACCGGTTTATTGAGCAATAACAAGACACTGACCAAAGCCCTGAAGGATGCGGCAAGCCTGGCCGGTGAACCTGTATGGCAACTGCCCCTGCACGAAGCTTTTGCAAAACAGATTAAATCAGAGGTCGCTGATATTAAAAACACTGGCGGGAGACCTGGAGGAACGATTACAGCTGCTGAATATCTGCATACATTTGTCGGTAAAACGCCCTGGGCTCATCTGGATATTGCAGGAACAGCCTGGGATTACACGAGTAAGAGTTACATCCCCAAAGGTCCCTCAGGTATTGCCGTGCGAACGCTCATTGAGTACATACGCAAGGTTGGAGCATAGTCTCTTGCTTCCATTCTCTTGATTTTTTCAGCTGACAGGTTTTCTACCATGTCCCAGACACAGTCCGGTCTTATCTGGGGCATGGTAGAAAAAATGGAGTGGAACCGCTGTGCAATATTCTGCTCATTGATAATGGCCAGTCGGTCTCTGGCTGTATGTCTGCACTCGGCCCTGTGAGCTACCGGGATACTGTTGTGACTAAATGTTATGTACGACCCGGGCCTCCATATTGGATAGAGTCACAACGTCATTGTGCTGAAGCTGTCTGCCGCGTCTGGTTTCTCGTTCACCGTTAACCGAGACTTCACCCTCCTGAATTCTGATTTTTGCCTCAATGCCGTCCTGTACCATATCGGCAAACTTGAGAAACTGTCCTAAACGAATGGGAAGTTTCTCGACGATTATTATCTTCATGGCTCGATGTTCCTGTTTTTGAAAAATATTCATAATTGATTTTTAAGTATAAAATCGAGTAAATTTTCTCAGCTCTCAGTTGATCTATCTTTTGGGGGCTGCCCCCGTAACTCTCTAATTCCTATCTCCCCGGCCTGCAACGTAGATTTCCTTTTCAAGGTAAAGATTTTAGATGAGGCTACCTGTGGTAAAAATAGTCAACAGTTAATTAAGTGACATCATTTAACGGATTCTTATGGATATCTCGAGTTTCAGCCGGGCGGGTAACGCCGACAATACTTTTAGAAAAGCATCAGAAATAACTAATAAAATTGTCACAGGTGAGGTATAATTCTCCAATTTTGTGGATCTCAGCCTTGGCAAGAAGGGTATCAGCCTGATAGTTGGCGATGAGCAAAGATATTCCGCTCAGCGACTGTTTTGCTATATGTTGCTCCCGATCTGGTGGTTGAATATTCGTTATTAAAATTATTTGCTTGATAGTTTTGTCTTATATGCTGCAGTCACCAGGGTTTGAAGTAAAGGGGGAAGATGTCTCTTGTGTATTGTTTACCCCAGAGGAGTGTTCTTAGCTTTTTACTTCTAACCTGGAAAGTTGAGTAGAAATGTTTTAAAAACACAAGGATGTTGACTGATTCCTCTTGCTTTGTTGTGACTTTTCTTCAATAATAGTCGATTAATGATGAGAAGCGAAATGAAACCCTGCAGTTTTATGTTGTTACAACTGCAAGATTTAATCTAATTTTAGGGGAGTTTTGATTATGCAAATTATGACGCATTGTAAAAAACTGGGATATTATTGCTGTGTACTGTTATTGGCAGGGCTTATAGGTGGATGTGCATCGCGGTCAAACAAATCCATGGAGCCCATGGGTGACAGTCAACTGGCACCAGTAGCCACTATGGTTGAGAGCTATGGTGATATCGAACTGCCTATTGAAATGGTTCTGGATGCAAATAAAAGTATGGCCATGCGCACGGATTCTTTTCAGGGTGGTATCCACGTGTATAAGGGGAGGGTTCAGGTCTCTTCACTTCGCGATTACATCATTGCATCAATGCGTAATAACAAATGGAAACTGGTTGGTGAGGCTTCCTATAACAATGTAATGCTTGCCTTTACCAAGCCCAATAAGACCTGTATGGTCGTACTTGCAGATTCTGCAGCTGGTGCTCTTGGAAAAACCCAGGCGAATTTTTATGTCACCATGGATGTTGCGGCTGCAAACCGCCTCAATCCTTTTGGGGAACCAATAAAACAATAATTTCATTTACTTGAAAATGGCTGGAAGTCTTTTTTAATGTAGACTTTCAGCCAAACTGTTGCTTTCTGAATTCCAGATCTTTTTTTTATTTCCCACCGTTTTTCCCGCCAGAAACGCATTACCTTCTTGATATCTTTGTTGAAGAACTTATCTCTTATCGTTCAATGTTTAGATTTACCCGGATAAGGTTTGTTGTAATTTCTCTTTTCAATGAGATTATTTAACATACACAGATACATATTTATGCAATGGTGAAATAGTGAGCAGTGAATGGAGCATTGAAACGAAAGCGGTTCAGGCAGGATATAGCCCTAAAAACGGTGAGCCACGGGTTATGCCTATCGTCCAGAGTACCACCTATAAGTACGATACCTGCCAGGGGATTGCTGACTTATTTGATCTTAAAGCCGCCGGGCATATGTATTCGAGAATCAGTAATCCGACGGTGGAAGTGTTTGAAAATAAGATGGCCCAGCTCGAAGGTGGAGTTGGTGCCCTGGCTTTGTCCTCAGGGCAGGCAGCATCGACCATAGCCGTACTCAATATATGTGAGGCTGGCGATCATATGGTGGCCCTGTCAACCTTATATGGAGGGACGTTCAATCTCTTTAAACATACCTTGAAAAAACTGGGAATTGAAGTGACCTTTCTTGATCCGGATCTGCCGGTTGAAGAGATAAGGGCAGCCTTCAAGAGGAACACCAAGCTTATCTTCGGTGAAAGTCTCTCTAATCCCGGAACAAAAGTTTTAGATTTTGAAAAATTCGCGGCCATAGCCAAAGAGATGGCCGTTCCTTTTATTGTCGATAATACTTTTCCCACCCCATATCTTTGTCGTCCCCTTGAACTTGGCGCAGATATTGTCATCCATTCAACGACAAAATATACCGACGGGCATGCAACTAGTGTTGGCGGCATGATCATTGACGGCGGAACCTTTAACTGGAGTAATGGCAAGTTTCCAGGTTTAACTGAACCCGATGATTCCTATCACGGCCTCAGATACGTAGAAGCCTTCGGCCCCTCCGCTTATATCGTCAAGGCGAGGGTGCAATGGGTGCGTGATGTTGGTTGTTATATGTCACCTCAGAACGCCTTTCTTTCCAATATGGGCCTTGAGACCCTGCATCTCAGAATGGAACGGCACAGTGACAATGCCCTGGCCCTTGGCCGGTTTCTTGAAAAACATGAGAAGGTGACCTGGGTAAAATATCCGCTCCTTGAAAGTGATCCTAATTATGAATTATGTAAAAAATACATGAAGGCGGGTAGCGGAGTTCTTACTTTTGGCGTTAATGGTGGTAGCGTAAATGCCGAGAAGGTGATGAATGCACTTACCCTAGCTGAAAAAGTTGTCCATGTTGCCGATGTTCGTACCGGTGTCCTCCATCCTGCAAGTATGACCCATAGGCAACTCAGTGAAGAAGATCAACGTAGGGCAGGGGTGTTGCCGGAACTGATCCGGGTTTCCGTTGGAATTGAATCCATTGATGATATTATTAAGGATTTTGACCAGGCATTGCAGCAAATCTGAGGCTTTCCGCAGTACAAGGCTCCGATCATATAACAAAAATGATATTGGAGCCTTGTGTTTATTTCTTTCAATTAATCAACCATCTCCCTGCAATGTTTATTTTTGACGCGCCGTATATCTCTGATGTAGCCGTAAATTATTTGCTTGAATCCCAGCAACCTGTTTTCCAGACCGCATTCTCTCAAACACTTTTGCCAAAAGGAGTGAACGAGGTTTCTTGCTCCCAGGCAAGAGAGATCCTTGCCAAGAGTCGTTACAGCTGGCTCTATACCAATAGTGAAAATGCCATTGCTGCAATTGTTGATCTTTTAGGAAAAGAATCAGAGGTGTTGAAAAAGGTAGAGCTCTTTAAAGACAAACTGAAATTTAGAGTAGCCACTTCTCAGATGTTTCCTGATATTTATTTTAAGGAATTTGGAAGAGATGAAATTGGTGCGCTGAATTTTTCAGAGATAGCCCAAGCATTTATAATAAAACCTACTGTTGGGTTTCTCAGCGCGGGTGTGTACCGGGTCAATAGTGAGATAGAATGGTTCGAGGTACAAAAAGAAATCCTTGAAAAAACCGATGTAGTCTCCGCCTCATTTCCAAAAGAAGTTCTTGATGGCAGTAAATTTATAATTGAATCGGTGATAGAGGGAACCGAGTATGCCATTGATGCATATTATGATGATGATAACACCCCGGTTGTGCTCAATATTTTAGAGCATAGATTCAACGGCGAGCATGATATGGGTGATCGACTCTATATCACCTCCGCAGAAATTGTTACTACGCATCTTGATGCCGTTGAAAATTTTCTTCGTCAACTCGGAACTCTTCTTGATTTGCGGGGAGTACCGCTCCATGCTGAAATCCGAATAGATCAACATGGAACTGTGAGGCCGATCGAAATCAATCCTCTACGTTTTGCAGGCTGGTGCTCAACGGATATTGCCTTGTATGCATTCGGAATAAATGTGTACGAGTATTTTACAGAGAAAAAGCGGCCTGTCTGGTCTGAGATTTATGAGGTTAAAAAAGGGCTCCAATTTGCTATGGTGATTGTGGAAAAAAGATCTCCTGTGGCTGATGGCCAGATGTTTGATTATGAAGCGCTTACGAGTGTATTCTCTTCTTTTCTTCACTTGCGTCCGATCGACTACCATACCAAGCCCCTCTTTGCCTTTTTATTTTTACAGGTTGATGAAAATCACACAGACGAACTTGATATGGCACTGAATCTGGATCCTCAGGGTTTTATCCGCCGTGTTGAGTAGAGCTTTTTTATGTGCCGGGTGATTCAGCGTTGTTTCTTATTCCCAGTTGTTCTTTGTTCTATCTGCTGCTCAAGGTAAAATACTATTTGCCTATCTATTCATTGGAGTGTTGTTGGTTTTTGCCAAACCTTTGCATATTGGTGACAGGAATTTGATAGAAGACCGTCAGTTGTCTGAAACTGACCAACCACCGACTATCAAGTCGGTGGTTGTGTAGTTTAAACCACAGCTTCGTAATTTTCGTTGACCTTATGCCAATTGATAACATTAAAAAATGCCTCGATATACTCTGGTCTCCTGTTTTGATATTTAAGATAATAGGCGTGTTCCCATACATCTAAGCCAAGGATGGGCTTTTTCCCAAGGCTCAAAGGGCTGTCCTGGTTGGGTGTTGTAATTATAGCAAGGCCACCCTGCTCAGCGACAAGCCAGGTCCAGCCGCTACCAAACAACAGTGCTGCGCTGTTGGAAAATTGTTTTTTAAAATTGTCAAAATCGCCGAACTGTTGAACGATCGCGTCTACAACTGGTCCTGTTGTCGGGACGTCTTTTTTAAGGATTGGCCAAAAAAAAGAATGGTTTGCATGGCCGCCACCGTGGTTTCTCACAGCTGTTCGTATTTGTTCCGGAACTTCTGATAAATTACTCACGAGCTGATCCAGACTAAGCTCAGAAAGCGCGTTGTGATTTTGTAATGCACCGTTTAACTTATCTACGTAGGTCTGGTGATGCTTGGTGTGGTGGATCTCCATCGTTTTGCTATCAAAAAATGGCTCAAGAGAGTCATATGAGTATGGTAAATCTGGTAATTTATGGTTCATTATATTCTCCCAAATAGTACTTTAAACATGCAACGAAATACTTTTCTTTTAGATCACATTTAATCTCGACGTAGACATTCTCTCTGCAAATGCTATGTTCGGGATAATTGACTACTACGATGTGGCAATTATGTTCATTTGTCAATAAAGTGAAAAACTATTTATTATATGATTTCAGGAGATAGAGCGGTGTTTATGTTTTCTCTTATTACATTTGTACGGCATTCAAAATAGGACATAAAAAGGCTCAAATAGGACCTGATACAGTTTTTTAGCTTGCAAAAGCACAATAAAAAGTCTGGTTCAGAACGGATTTTTCTTAAAGTATCTGCGGCAGATATTCCGGTCAGATGGTACAAAATAATATTTTAAAGTAGAGGAGATCTGCTCAATGGAATACAGGACGGTTACTTTTAGAGGAGTCGGTTGGTGAAGAAACTGCTCAATCACATACTGCAGGAAATGGAACTCTTCCTTGTGAAATGGACAGAATATATGGAGGAGGCGGGTTATCTTGAGCATACTACGGCTAAAAAAGAGGACTGTATCCTCAGTCTTCGTGGCCTTATTGAACCGATGTTATCCCTGCTTGAAAATGACTCACCGTCTCTACGTTTTTCTTCAATTTTGCAGAACAACAGGGAGCTGGCGTCTTTTCTTGTACAGACCGGCAGGCGCCATCAGGCGCGGGGCCTGCAGGCTGAAATGTTTTTTGGCTGTTTCAAGACGCTGGTACACGCGGTGGAAGATATCATTCTCCATTGTGATTATGACGACGGCGAAAAGCTCCAGAGCTACATGACGTTTCGCAGGATTGTAGATGCTATTGAGACAATCACCATAGCGGAGTGGGAGAACCCGACCCTTGATACCAGACTGGATACTCTGGCGGCAAAAAATCGAAGTCTCACCTTAGAGAAAAACAAGTATGAAAATATTTTTGAGGCGACCTCCGATCTTGTTCTGGTAATCAATGATGCCGGGACGATACTTGAGATGAATGTCGTTGCCAGAGAATATTTTGGTACGAAATGCCTCGGCGATAGAGTGTTTCGCCATATTGAACATGCCGACTATGATCTGGAAATGTTTCTCCAGAGATACCCACACAGTCGGAGCCATGAGTTGCGATTGAAAGACAGTCAGATCAGTTACTCGATGGTTGTTGTCCCCCTCAAAAAAGTGTCTCTTGCCTCTGCTGGCTATGTCATCATTCTCAGCGATATAACCTCGATCGTGGACCACAGAAAACAGCTGGAGCAAACTGTCCTGGAACGAACGGAGGCCCTGCGCCAATCAGAGCAGCTTTTCAAGTCACTTTTTTCTTCAGCCGGTGAGGGTATCCTCCTGGTGGATACATCCCTGAATATTGTCCAGGCAAATGAAAAGGCCACTAAGATGTTCGGTATAGGCCGTGGCCAGATCAAGGGCAGGAGCTGTGTACGGATAATACACCCGGACAGTATAGACAGCTTTCTTGAGGCATCATCGATAAAGGATGGAGAGGTCTGGCACGGAGAGGTAAATTGCATTTGTGCAGGTGAAGACATTTTTCCAGCCAGTATAACGGTTAATAAGTTTTTTCTGGGTGGCGACGTTTTCCTTCATATTATTGTCTGTAATATTACTGAGCAGAAGGCCATGGAAAGTCATTTGCGGGACGAGAAAACAAAGGCCGAGGAGATGAATGTTACCTTGAAAAATGTGATGAAAGCAATAGATCGGAATAAAGAAGAGTTCGAACTTTCCATAACCCAGAAAATCACCACCAGCATTATTCCATCCCTGCAAAAACTGGCTTCTGAAGAAAATTCTGAAATTCGCGATATGTATATGAAGATACTGCGTGATCAGCTGGCGGGCTTGACCAAATCTGCCAACTCGATACGCAATGAAGACATCATTCGTCTGACAAAGTCGGAGGTACAGATTTGCCAGATGATCCAGTCTGGCTCGACTTCCAAAGATATTGCCGATGCCATGTCAATCTCCCTGGAAACCGTACAGACACATCGCAAGAACATTAGAAAGAAACTTGGGTTGAGTCGAAAGGGTGTAAATCTTTATTCTTATCTAAACAAATAATCTGCAGTTAGATGTCCTGCGGTTTTTGCGAGAACCAACAAGCAGCGGTTCACCTCTCCGTCGCCTTAATTGTAAGAGCCTTTTCAAATATCTCTGTAGCATCTACTCCTGCGCAACTTGATTTGCTTATCAGGGAAAGGCGGATTGACATTTTGTATGTACCAGCCTTCATCATCTTCAGCTGAATCGCCGGGAAACCGGGGAGTATTTCCGGTTTGGCACCTGCAGGGTATTCGAGCAGATCAACCAGAGTTGAGACGGTATAGCCTGGCGGGAGGGTTTTGGGAAAAAGGGTGAGATGGATAAAATATGGTTCGCGGGCATAGGCCTTATCCTCGCTGGGAGCAAGGGTAACGGTATATGGCTCATGGGTTACGGGAGAGACGACCTGTGGCCTTGCAATGACCGGGGATGACATATAAAGGCTCCAACAAAGGATAACTGTCAACAGGGGAGTTTTTCCAATCATCTTTCTTCTCTTTAAAATAAACCGGAAGACGAGCTGTGATAGGCTGTCCTCCGGTAAAGGACCTCATCTGTAACCAGACATTTCAATTTTTTAACAATGGTTCTTGAAATATCGAATGTATTATAGACCGCCAATGTTGCTTGCAGCATGTACCGTTTCTTGAAAAAAAGCCGCCCGTCCCAAAAGTTCTCCGATGAGAATGATCAACGGCAACCAGGGTGGAATGTCCTTTATTTTCCAGATCAGAAGCAATGGTAGAACCAAACCTATAACAATTCGCCCCCAATACAAGGGTGATTCGATCCAGGCCTCCGCCGTTTGTGCCATCACGGTGCCTCCGGACAGCCAGATACAGGGCACTATCAGGTAGACAACCAGTCCAACGATCAGGCTGACGGTCAATATTCTGCAAAGCCAGGACCTATCTTCTGAAGGGGTGAACCAGGCGGAAAAACTGGTACCCAGAAGAAGGGCTGTGAGCAGGAAGAAGACCATGGGGAGGGCGTTATTGAGCGCCGGATACCCCGGAGGTGCGTACGTCATCCCCATAAAAACCAGGGTAAGTAAACCAACCAGGGCCGTGAGAAAGGCAACCAGTCCGCTCTTTTTCTCTTTTTCCGTAAAAAAGCCAAAAAGAGCAAGACAGAGGAAAATACTAACGCCAAGTAGCTCCCATGAAAGCCAGGCTGTGCTTAAATGCTTCAGAGCCGTATAGGCCTGCAGGGGGTGGCCAAGGTGGAAAAAGGAAGCGACCATACCCGTTACCAGAAAGGCGAGTACTATTCCCCATTGCCTGCGGCCTTCGCCGATGAAATCATCACCGGCAATCTGTCTGCCACTATTCATTATCGTAAGTCCAATTGCTGTCTGACTGAGGACGCTGAACAGCACCAGCGGCATTTCTATATTACTCATATGTCTTCCCTCCCGATAACTTTTGGTAACTGCGGTACCACGAATCGTACCGATGGGTTGAGTTTTTCGTGCTTGGGAAACCCTGGAGGATATTGCACCGTATCCGGTCTGTCAAACGTTGCCAGATCGACAATCTGAAGGGCTTCCACCGGACAGCTCTGGACGCACTGGGGTTTAAGCCCAGCATCGACCCGCTGCCAGCATAGGCTACACTTCTCGGCTTTTTTCTGTTCCGGGTTATAGCGAGGTGCTCCGTATGGGCAGGAGCGAATACAGTTACCACAACCGATACATTTATCCTGCTCATGGACGACAATGCCATCTTCCCGCTTATAATACGCCTTTACCGGACAGACATTCAGACAGGTTGGATTTTCACAATGGTTACAGGCAAGTGAATAAAAAGCGCGTTCGTGATATGGGTAAATCTCTTCACTTATAGGATAAACCTGTCGCCAGACAACAGTCTCAGGTTGATGGTATTGGTTCTTGCACGCCATAGCGCAGGTAAAACAGCCGATACATCTTTCTGCATCGATAAAAAAACCATAATGTTTCTTCATGGGGCTTCTCCTCAAACTTTGGCCAAATCGGCGAACTGATCATGGATGGCAACACCGGGTTGACCTGTTTTATAGGCTCCCATATCAGAGGAGGTATCATCAACCACATTCTGGACATTGTATGGATTGTTTCTAAACCATGCCTCGTACATGAGTATGGCGTCGCTGGGAACTACGGTGCTCAGCTTCGCTGTGGTCTTCACTTCTCCGATGGAATTGAAGACGCGAACGGTGTCACCATCTTTGATGTTTTTTTCAGCAGCCAGTTGTGGATGAACATATACAAACGGCTTTGGATTGAACTCTTCACTCCAGTCCAGATTAATGAACTGTGAGTGTAAACCAAACTTAGTGTGCGGGGTGAGAACTCGGTATTTATCTGTTTTTTCACGCGGAGCAACATATTCGGGCAAAGCCTTGTTTCCCCACTCAGCAGCCAGTTCTGATTTGAATTCGTATTTCCCTGAAGGTGTTCCAAACTTAAGATCATGCCAGGCAGCGGACGGCATTTTGGCTTTTGCAGGGCCTTTTTTCAGATCTTCCCAGGATTTGATGCCAAACAGATCATAAATGCCCTGGTTGAATTCTTTAGTCATCCACTCCTTGCTGTCGATCTCCGTTGGAAAGGTGCAGGAGCCTGGTTTGAGGGCATTCATTTTCTTTGACAGGGTTGCTGCAATCTGGATGTCCGATTTGGTCTCGTACATCGGCTGAATGGCCCTTTCATTAATGGAAAGCCAATAATGCCAGTAAGAAGCGTTGATGGTCCATTCCTCAAAAAGTGTTGTCACCGGTAAGACAATGTCCGACATATTGACGGTTTCATTAAAGAACTGGTCAACGGTCACAACCATTTCAAGTTTTTCAAAGGCCTTGACCATCTTGTTGCGGTCGAAGTCCTGGCTGAAAGGGTTCTTGCAGGCCACCCAGAGCATGCGTATTGGTGGATCATTTGCGTCGAGAATAACCTGGGCGGTTTTGTTGATATTGAGAATTCGGTCCGAGTAGGATACGGCGGCGGCATCATTACCTCCCGCAAAATGAAAGTCTCCTTTAACCTCCGCTTTTCCCGGTACGCCTTTGGCCCCCTCGGGCTGTTTTTGTAACAAGGCGTGGTAATTAAAGCCCCAGGTTCGCAGGTGGCCGTATCGTGCTCCACCGCCGACCTTACCGACATTGCCGGTCATGGCAACCAGGGCATCAATCGCCCTTACTGCAGCTCCTCCATTGACATGACGCTGCAAACCGTATCCAATCCAGATGGTTGCCGGTTTGGCTGTTGCAAACTCTTCGGCCATTTCGATAATATTTGTGGCCGGGACACCAGATTCTTTAGCGGCCCATTCGACGGTCACATTTTCTCTTAGATAACTTGCAAACTCTTCAAAACCAACAGAGTTGGCCATGACCCAATCTCGGTCATAGAGTTTGTTGTCGAGAATGTGTCTGGCCATACCAAGGGCCAGGGCTCCGTCGGTTGAGGTCCGTATCTGCCAATATTCATCAGCTTTTGCAGCCATCTGGGTCATGATAGGATCGATGACCACAATTTTGGCACCACGCCGTTTTGCTTCATAGACGTATTTGACGGAATGAACCGAGTTCCAGGCCGCATTGCCCCCCCAGAGGATGACATAACGGGCATGAACCATATCTTCCGGGTCGTTACACCACATGTCGCCCATATCAAAATTCTGGGCGTCGATGCCAGCCGGCCAGCACGGTGTTCCTGTCAGTCTGGTCGTGTACCCCAGGGAACTCATCATGCCCTCAATGCCGTAATTGGTGATCCCGAAGTTTCCGGAATATTTAGACAGGGCCAGCCCCAGAAGATTGCCGTCCTTTTCCTGGATCTGGAGTATTTTTTTGGCAATACGGTCCATGGCTTCGTCCCAGGAAACCCGCCTCCAGTTACCGGTTCCTCGTCCCTCCTGAACCATAGGGTACTTGATGCGGTCCGGACTGTAGGGACGACGGGTATACCCATACCCTTTTACGCAGAGCCCACCTCTGGTAAAGGTTGACTCTGTCGCTCCTTCAATGAATTGTACCACTCCATCTTTGACGTAGGTTTTGATGGAGCAGGTATCGTAGCAGTTTCGTGGACAGGCGTTTCGAAAGATTTCATAGTCTCCCGCGTAAACAATTTCCCCCGCCTCTGTGCGCGTGGGCCTGAGCAGGCCACATGGCAGATTGGCTAAAACTCCGGCTGCCAGAAGGCCTTTCATAAATCTTCTTCTGGTCAGGGGGCATATCCCGGCTTGTGTTTCAGGTGTGTTCTCGGTTGTGCTCATACCTTTTCCTCTCTTGCTGATTGGTAATTCTTAAGTCCGCAGGTCTGTTTATCCAGCCAGTCGGACAAACACAGCACTACATGGTTTATAGCTGGGTGACGTGATGGGGCCGTCAACACCCTGTCGGCAAACAGTGGGACCCACCTCGTCATATGGTTCATAAAACGTGCATGAAGTTCCTGTATCTCTGAGTGGCCCAGCTTTTTGAGAACATGGTTCATTGCCAGAGCCGCATCGAGTTCCAGGCTGATATGGTCATCGGGAAGGCTGTTTTTCCATGGAGATTCCAGACCAAGAGCTGCATACATCTGTCGTACAGCCATTGTCGTCTGGCCCATAACCAACCCCTGGGCATCGAGATAAACGGAGGAGAATGGTGGTGCCTCAAGGGCGGCGGGACCAACGAAGAGGCGGTTAAAAGCAAACTCTACCTCCTGCCAGTCTTCAACTACAGGTGGAGTCGCCTCAAAGCTGCCACTCAGTTGCTGGTAAGAGCGTTTTAGTTTGCCGGCATCACCTGCCAGAAAAAAATCTCGAATCGCTTCAATGTCGTTCATAATCTTTTACGGAGTCTTGTTTAGCAAAATGCCAGTCCTTGATGTTTTTATGGGCTTCAGTATTGTCTTTACAGGATTGAGGAGTGAACGACAAGGTGAGGTAATGGTTAATTACTGGGTATATTTAGATACCCAATAGAGGAGTGTAAATAGGTTGTTTGGTTAAATAGAGATGGAAGTACACTTTTTAAATCTCAATGAGAAATGCCCAAGCCATAAATGTGAAGGTGTCATCAGGAGATGTATAAATTCATAGTCTTTTATTCTTTTACTTTTTACTATAAGGTGGTGACATTTGTTGGGATCATATAAGCCTTCGCACGAAGGTTTCATGATGTCCAGTCTGTTGTCTTGTTTTTTTCCAAGAAAAAAATATCTTAAAGGTGCTTGTTCAGCTCTGCTGGCCTGGCTTAATAATCAACGCCATGACAACATATTTCGTTTAAAACTCAGGATAAC
Organism: Desulforhopalus sp. IMCC35007; assembly: GCF_005116575.1. Taxonomy (GTDB): domain Bacteria; phylum Desulfobacterota; class Desulfobulbia; order Desulfobulbales; family Desulfocapsaceae; genus Desulforhopalus_A. Next base: position 195,230 of record NZ_SWCN01000005.1, read on the forward strand.
GGTCACAATAATGGACACCATAGATAAAATTGAACTTACCTACCTCTCCTTAGAAGATCATGCCAACATAGTTGCCTTGATGGAGGATGAATACCGACATTTAGATGATTCAAGCTGGACATATCAGGAATTTTCAACACTTCTGAAGAAATTTCCCAAAGGTCAGGTCGGAATAAAGATAAATGGCAGTCTTGCCGGTTTCGCCCTCAGTATCGTCGTCGACTACAGTAAACTCGATGATTCTCATACCTATAAAGAAATAACTGGAAATTATACGTTTGACACGCATGACGATGATGGAGATACGCTTTACGGCATAGATATCTTTATCCGTAAAAAATATCGGGGATTGAGACTCGGAAGACGTCTCTATGAATTCAGGCAGGAGTTGTGTGAAGAACTTAATCTTAAAGGCATTATGTTTGGTGGAAGATTACCAAATTATAAAAAATATGCAGATAGACTCACTCCAAGAGAATACATAGCAAAGGTCAAGGCCAAAGAAATTCATGATCCTGTCTTGAACTTTCAACTCTCAAATGATTTTTATGTAAAAAGGGTGTTGCGAAACTATCTTGAAGGCGATGTTGACAGCTGTGAATACGCATCGCTGATGGCATGGGATAATATTTATTATTCAAAGCCGTCAAAAAAACCAATGCCCCAAAAAACGGTAATTCGCTTAGGGCTTATTCAATGGCAGGTTAGACCATTTAAGAATATTGAAGAGGTTCTGGAACAAGCTGAATATTTCGTGGACGCGGTATCGAATTATAGAAGTGATTTTGCGTTGTTCCCTGAGTTCTTCAATGCACCGTTGATGGCGACGTTTAATCATCTTGGAGAAGCTCAGGCCATCAGAGAACTCGCCAAATTTACCCCGATCTTTGAAAAGGAATTTTCGCGTCTGGCTATTACCTATAACATCAATATTATAACTGGCAGCATGCCTGAGCTTATCGATAATAATCTGTATAATGTTGGTTTCGTGGCTAAAAGAGATGGAACAGTTGAGAAATACGAAAAAATACACGTTACTTCAGACGAGCAAAAAGTATGGGGATTGAAGGGATCCAACAAATTAAAAACATTTAACACTGACTGTGGCAAAATAGGTGTACTCATCTGCTACGATAGTGAATTTCCGGAGCTGAGTAGAATTTTGGCACAGGATGGAATGAAAATTCTTTTTGTTCCTTTTCTGACGGATACGCAAAATTGTTATTCAAGAGTCAAAATCTGCGCCCAGGCAAGAGCAGTTGAAAACGAGTGTTATGTCGCTATTGCAGGTTGTGTTGGCAACCTGCCGCAAGTTGAGAACATGGATATTCAGTATGCGCAATCAGCAGTCTTCACCCCATGTGATTTTGCTTTTCCACCAGACGGCATTAAAGCACAATCCACTCCCAACACAGAAATGATACTTGTTGTAGATGTCGATCTGGAATTGTTGAATGAACTTCACAATGTGGGGAGTGTTACCAATCTCAAAGACAGACGCACCGATATCTACGAGATACGATTGAAGTAGGGGAGGGATTCCGTCAATTCTTTATAGAGACAGAACAGATCTTCATGGAACTGACGGGATGGGAAGATCCGTTCTTTGATCGTTTTGATTTCAGAATCTATTTCTGGGAGTGTGATTAAAGAAATTATTTTCACATTGTTCAAAGACTCTGGATATTTGCACCTTGATAGAAGGGCTCAACCGGTCTTGATATTATTTGAATTAAAGTTTCCCTCGACAACATGTTTGCGGAACTGTTCCTCAGGGGAAATACCTACAGCTGTTTTAGACTCCCCCCGATTCTTCGGGGGGTACCTATGAGAAATCATGTCGCAGCTGTGGCTTCGGTAATTTTTTTAAGGAGCAGGCTGAGCTCAACCGGTTTGATGATATAATCAATCGCACCAAGCGCCATCCCTTGATTTCCCAGGCTAAACGAGCCGTGGCCGGTCAGGATGATCACTTTAAGCTCCTTATGGTTTTCCCGTAATTTGGCTAGAACCTCGAGGCCGTCGAGATCCGGCATTTGAAGATCTAGCAGGAGAAGATCTGGAACCTGGCTGGCGATCGCCTCAAGGGTTGCTTCCCCAGAATGAACTATTCTTGTAGTATAGCCCCGTAGTTCAAGCCTGGTGGCCAGTGTCGAGGCAAATTCTTCCTCGTCGTCAGCGATAAGAATATTAAAGTTGCTGTGATTGTCTTTATTCATTGTTTTGGTTTTGTAGTGGAATGGTTATTGTGAATGTGGTTCCTTGGCCAAGGCGGGATTGTACACCGATATCTCCACCTAATTTCTTGACAAGTCCATATGTTATTGACAATCCGAGACCTGTTCCTTTTCCTGTCTCCTTGGTCGTGTAAAAAGGCTCAAATATGTTTGGCAGTACTTCTTCAGCTATCCCCGGACCATTATCTTCTATGCTTATCTGCAGGTCAGACCCTGCTGCTTGGGAGCGTATCCGGATGAGTCCATTTTTACCAATGGCATCTATCGCATTGTTGATAATATTAAGAAAAATTTGTTGTAACTGAACCCGATCACTTGTGGCCAGTGGTAACTTATCATCAAGATCAAGATCAAGACCTATCCTGTTATACAACATTGCATTTTCAAGAAACTGTAAGACTTCACGGATGACTTCATTTATATCAAGTTGTTCTGGGTGGACCTCTGTTCGTCTGGCAAAGCCCAGCAACCTGTGGGTGATAACTTTACAACGGTCAACACTCTGATTTACTGCCTGCAGACTTTTCAGGATTGTTCCTTTGTGGTCGAAGTCATCCTCTGACATTGCCAGAATATCCTCAATAAGGCCTATTTTTTGGTCAATGATCGCGAGCGGATTATTGATCTCATGACCAACACCTGCGGCAAGCCTGCCGATGGAGGCAAGTTTGTTCGTATGTTCAGCTTTTGTAATCATTGCCAGCTGGGTTTCGTCTGATTTCCGGATCAAGTTTGTCAGTAGTCTAACAAGGCTAAGGCTAACGATTAAGCTGATAATCAGGCAAGCCAGAATGATTTGGAAGAGACGACTCTGAAATCTTTTCCAGTCATTTTGGTGAATATACTGTTTTTCGACAAGCACCAGATTCCAGGGACTGCCTTGTATTGCTCCAACTGCTTTAAAGATATTCTCGCCACTCTCAGAAAAGCTACGCTGAATTCCTGGTTTGATTGAGTATTTGAATTGGGAGTGAATTTTCCCAAAATAGAGCGACGATGTCTGCAACCTGCCCTGGTTGTCCACGAGAAAGAGATCATTCGTGGCATTACTTTTGATGGTATTGGTAAATTGCTGCAGGGCTGCGGCATCAATGGTAGCTCTCAGCACCCATCTAGACTGGGTTTTCGGGTCATAGTTACCAACAGCAATGGCAAAGTGGGCAACACCCCTGTTGCCGGTATACACGTCGCTGACATACACCTCCTGATCAAAGGTTTTCTTAAACCACTCTTCACTGGAGTAGTCAGTACCCTGGAGGTCATAATTGCCGTAATATGCCTGCTGGATCCCACGTTCATCAATCACCCCAAGATCTGCAAGTAAGGGATAATAAGATTGGATCCGGGTAAAAAGCTGTTCCAGCTGATTACCTGAGATCAGTTCGAGAAAACGATCTTGTTTCGCTGCAAACTGAATAACCGTTTTGAGACTTTCAATCATGTGCTCTATGGATTGTATGGAACGATCAAGCTGCCATTCAAGTTGTTCTTCTTCTGATATTTGCAACAGGTCCTGGTAGTTGTAATAGCCAATGCCACCTGCCAGCAAAAGAGGCAGCATGGCCATACCGAACATGGTGGAGAAGAGAATAGTACGCAATTGCTTGTAACTTCTTTTTTTCAGCCCGAGATCAAAAAAACTCTTGAAGACGTTTGGGCTCAGCTTGGAAATTACAGCTTCGCGTTTATTTGCTTTCATAAGAAGAGGCCTCTCTTTCATCTGGATAAAGGACGGCCCCCTGCTGCAAGGTGCCATCAAGTATTTTTTCAAGAGCCGTCTGCCAGTTACCGATGATTCCGTCCAGCACATTTACCTTTTTCCAGAGGAGGAAGTTGTAATGCAACTCCTCGATACCATTGCAGACCAAGGATGTAATGTGCTCTTCAACGATCATCTGGCATAACCCTTCATCAGAGGCCCGGTCCATAATTATGGTTTTGGGCTCCCCAAGCAAGGTGCCATTGTTATATTGAACAATGAGAATTTCAGTAGCTAAATCAAATCTTGGAGCTACAAAATCGCCTCGAATGGGCATCATTAATTTATTCACAAAAGAACCTCTTAGCTTGTATGTACGATGGGCTGATTGCCTGAAGGTTTATAAAGCATCCGGCAGAACCTCGTCAGAACCATGTGTGTTGATGTCGAATAAACCAATGCGTTGGTGTATGCCTCATTTTTCTCAGGGAAGCAGACCGTATTTTTTCATCTTGCGCCAGAGCTTCATCCGCGTCCATTCAAGATCCGACGCTGCCAGCTTTCTACTGCTGTTATGTTTTTTTAAGGTATCGATGATCATTTGGCGTTCGATATCACTCCAGCTCTCAGGTGTTTTTTCCGGTAAAACCACCAAAGAAGGTGGCCTTTCCTGGGGCTGTGATGTTTGGTGATTAATGTGGTTTATCTCATCGTCTCCTGCTGCAACGGGGCTATCAGCGACTGGTTCAAAAATATAACCCGGCAAATGTTCGAGGCCTACCTTCTTTTTTTTGCACATGTTCACGGCATACTCAATAATATTACTCAGCTCCCTGACATTTCCGGGATATTTATAACCGAGTAAAGTTTCCATTGCCTCAGAGGTGAAGCCAGCTATGTTTCTTCCCAAGCCCGTCATGAACTTATTCAGGAAATGATCAAGCAGGTACCGTATGTCTACGTCTCTCTCGCGAAGGGGCGGGAGGTGAATATATAGGACATTCAGACGGTAAAAAAGATCTTCCCGGAACATTTTCTTTTTTACCTGTTCCCGGAGTGAGCGATGGGTTGCAGCGATGATTCGAACATCAACGCTGATAATCTGTTCACCACCTATTGGGTAAAACCGTTTGTCGTCAAGGACAGAAAGCAATTTCACCTGCAACTGAAGGGGCATATCTCCGATTTCGGTCAGAAACAGGGTGCCCCTGTCAGCCAGTTTAAACATTCCTGCTTTATTGCGTGTTGCCCCAGTAAATGCACCTTTTGTGTGACCAAAGAGCTCAGATTCGAGAAGGTCAGCGGGAAGGGCACCGCAGTTTATTTTAATAAATGGAAACCGGGCCCTGGGTGAGTGGTTGTGAATGATCTCGGCAATTTTATCTTTGCCTGTACCTGTTTCACCTGTTATCAGGGCTGAAGCATCGGTTTGCGATATGAGCGGTATTTTGTTAAATACCTGTTGCATCTTGGGGCTGTAGCCAATTATTCCAGCTGACGAAAAACTCTTGTTGCTTTGTTCTTTTTTAATCTCTTCAACGTGCAACACTTCCGCGACAACAAGCAAGCCACTTCTCACATTTTCACTATTTGAAAGAGGGGATATATGGTAGTGGACCGGGATCTTGCGTCGATAGCAATTGAGAATATCTCCCTCTGTGGACACAGGCTCTCCTGTTTCCATGACTGACTTAAACAGCCGGTCTCTGCTGTTGCCAACATTACTGCGTAACACCAGTTCACTGTGAATCCCACGGACCTCATCAGTAACGTGGCCACACATTGCTTCCATGAGCCGGTTCATATCAATGATTCTAAAGATATGGTCAAGAATCATGGCTGGACATGGTATCCCCTCAAGGAGGGATTTTATGTCCGGAGTAAACATAATACCTCTTGCACATGCCGCCTGGTTATCAAAAATGATCTCGATCTTTGTTTGTTGGCAGGTCGCGTATTGAACAAGATGTTACACAGCGGAGATACCATTTCACCAGCCTCTACTTTTGATAATGTTTTCAATCTCCTTTTTGGATTGTTTCTGTAAGATGACAACTCTTTTTTTATGGGCTTCTTCAATCTTGTGAAGTAGAGCGGTTATGTCGACCGGTTTCTCCAGCAGGTCCTCTGCTCCGATTTTCATCGCTTTGACACTGCTTTGAACAGAGGCATGACCTGTGAGAATAATAATTTCTGCATCGGGGTGATTTTCCTTAATGCGCTGCAAGGTTTCCAGGCCATCCATGCCGGGCATGGAAAGATCAAGTATTATGACGTCAAAAGAGTGTTCATCAACCATCTGGACTGCGTCTTCACCCCGGTTGACTGTTTTCACCTTGAGATTTCGGGCCTCAAGTCTTTTGGAAAGAGCATCGGTGAAATCCTCTTCATCATCGACCAGAAGTACTTTTGCGTGCAGTTCTTTGTCCACTTGTATCCTCCTTTTATCAGCCTTTTTTCGAGGTAAGGTTTTTACCAACTGCAGCGGCTGCCTTTTCACTTGCAGCTTTTATTGTGGCTGACAATTCTTCGATATCTACGGGTTTGTTCATGTAGGCAAAGGCGCCTAACTCCATACACTGTTGCATGTCATCCATGGTCCCATGGCCCGTCAGAACAATAACTTCCACTTCCGGCGCGAGTTCTTTTGTCTGGCGCAGCACCTCAACCCCGTGGAGACCAGGCATTTTTAAATCGAGAACCATCACATCTGGCTGGTCTTCATTCACCAGCTCAAGTGCAGCCTCACCATCATACACCCCATAGGTTCCAACATCACGGCTGATTAAGCGCTCGGAGACTGTTTGGACAAACTCTTTTTCGTCATCAACAAAGAGGACCTTGGAAGGCAGTTCGAATTTCTGTCGCCGGTAGATAGAGTTTTTTGCACCGGGGCTTTGTTTGACGGTGATTTTACCCACACCTTCCACCTGACGGGCTAGGTCAGAAAGCTCTTCCTCGAGTTTTCGGAGATTAAAAACATCCTCCTCGACGGTCAGAGTGACATCACGATTTACCACAACTATACCAATTTTATGACCTTTTTCGAGAAGTATGTGTTCGATTTCTGTCATTAACAACATGTCGCTGACAGCTTGTTGTGACTCATTGGTATGCAATACGGAAGTTGTGTGAAAACACTTTATAATAGTTTCCACCAATTCGGTTTCAGTTTTCTGAGCCACAGGAATGACCAGATCGTAAAGAGAGCTTTCGTATGCCTCTTTGTTAAAGAGAAAATCAGTCCAGCCATAGGCCAATTTATCAAATTCTTTTCTTGATTTCTGGGCCTGTTTTTCGCTCATTCCAACGGATCTAGCGTAGGAAACACGCTCTGCATGGGGAGCCACAACCAACACCTTGAGAACGTGACTGATGCTGGCGGGAATGAGTGAGGTGAGAAATCCATCAAAAAGCCATTGATGAGTGCTATTCAGCTTCTGGTACAGGGTGTGTCTGAACATGTTGATCAGCTTTTCTCTTTCCAGGGTAAACTTGTTGAACACAGAAGTTTTCCCGAACATTGCGTTTCTCAACTTGTCTTCACTGATGCCAAATTCTGCGGCAGTATCAGTTATCAGATTGTCGTCAGTGTAAATTTTCAAGGTCAACCTGTGAGCTAATTCTTTGGCAATGTTTTCGGCTGGGGTATGGCGACATGGAAATATAGCTATTGATGACATGGTTACCTCTTTGAAATTATTTTGAGCATATCAGTGTAACTGACGGGTTGATGTAACAATCTTTAAATGGTTATAGCACCAATCATGCCATAAACGATAAAATAGTTAATAATATATTAATATCAGTAACCTACCTGTGATTCTTGTGGAAATAGCAGGGCAGTCGTGTGGTCGTTTGATGTAACATGTAACGAAAAGTAACGATACGTTTCGTTTTTGAATGTATTGTGAGCTTTGAGCACTGTAAAGTTATGTTTATACGATTAATATCAATTTGTGGTCTCACTGTTTTTTTTCGTTACCAAGTTAACTTTGATTGTCAATCTGTCTGTAGTGTAACATAAAACAACGATATGTAACATGAAGGTGAGGGCGCTGCTCGCGTTCTTTATAGGCAACACAGCTTGATAATCTGCTTATGTGATTGATATGGATAGTATATTTCAAAAATAATCGGAGGTGGATCGTGTTTTGCAATATTTGTGTTAGGCCTGTTGTTTTGAAGATGTTCCTGCTGAGAAGGAACCCTTTCAAAGAAATCAAATTTATGGAGAAGCCATGAGCAATATTACCCCCAATGTTCAGAAAATTATGATTCCAATTGACAGCTATCCTTGCATACGTGTGGAGGAACCTATTGGAAGCGGTGTGGCTCTGTTATTACAGCACAGTTCTGCAGATAACCAGCACCTTCACTACGAAGAACTGCTCGTGTTAGACACCAATGATAACCTGGTTGGTATGTTGAATATCACCAATATATTATCAAGCTTCTTTCCATCGATACTGGGACAACTTCCCGACCAGATGTACGCTGGCAAAAAACAGGCTTTTACCGACCTCTCGGTTTTGCTGGGAGAAAATTTCCGTGTTGAATGTAGAAGGCAGGCATCTACCTCCATCCGTCAATATATGCGCAAACCGCATAATCCCATTGAGGGCTCCATGTCTTTGCTGCATGCATTGGAAATAATGATAAAGGACCAGGAAAGTATCCTGCCGGTTACTGAAAACGGTATCCTTGCCGGGGCGGTCAGGATGGCTGATATTTTTCGGATGCTTGGCAGTTACTGCACCATATAGGTTGGGGAACTCTTTTAGGCTTAAGTGAACAGGGTATTAGCATGAGTAAAATAAAAGTAGCAGAAATACATGCAGGAAGTCCTCCTGTCAATTATAGGCGAATCATTGCCATGTTTATGGGAATCGCCTTATTTTCTATTATTTATTGGTCACCTCCATGGCCGGATGCCATTGATCCTTTGGGAACAAATTTTGTGTTGAGCACAGAGGCAAAAGGAGCCATTGCAGTTTTTGCGCTCGCGGCTACCTGGTGGGTGTTCGAAGTCGTTCCCATAGGGATTACAAGTATTGCCATCGGGGCCTTGCAGGCTCTTTTTTTGATTCGCTCTCCAAGTGTTGCCTTCAAGGACTTTATGGACCCCTCGGTGTTATTTATTTTTGGCTCCATAGTCATCGGCATGGTTTTTACCAAGACGGGTCTCACTAGAAGACTTGCCTATAGGATGTTGTCCATAGTGGGCGAACGCACAAGCATGATCTATCTCGGTTGCTTTGTTATGACGGCTGCGCTCACTCACCTCATGGCCCATACGGCTGTCGCGGCAACCATGTTTCCCCTTTTGATGGCAATTCACGCGTTGTATTCCGACAGTGATGAGCCAACACGATTCGGCAAAGGGCTGTTTATCGGTATGGCCTATGTAGCCGGTGCGGGAAGTATTGTTACCCTTCTTGGAGCGGCAAGGGGTGCTGTAGCTCTTGGGTTTTATAAAGACATTGTGAAGGTTGATATCAGTTTTTTCGAATTGTCCATGTACATGTTTCCCATAGGATGGCTCATGGTGTTTCTACTGTGGGGCTTTTTCATGATATTTTGCAAGCCTGAGAAAAGGGCGATTACCGGCTTGAAGGAACGTTCAAAAATCATGTATGCAGAATTGGGGGCATGGAGTCGCACGGAAATCCTTACTGTGACCATTGTGTTGGCAACTATTGTACTCATTGCTCTTAAAAACTTTATCCCTGCTCTGTCTTCTCTTGATAAGACTGGCATCATGCTCTGTTCGACCATTGCATTTTTCATGCTCAATATCCTCAAATTAGAGGATCTGGAGGAGATCCCGTGGAATATTATCCTGCTCTTTGCCGGTGCCATGTCTATTGGTTTTTGTCTCTGGGAAACGGGTGCAGCTAAATGGATGGCCGTTAACTGGTTACAGCTGTTTACAGAGGCTCCAGCTATGCTTTTTATTTTGGGAATGGCATTTTTTGTTATGATAATGACCAATTTCATCATGAACGTGGCCGCAATCGCCATCTCCCTTCCTGTGGCCCTGGTGATAGCACCGTACCTTGGTGTAACTGGCGAAGTCATACTGTTTTCTTCCCTGGTTGTGGCTGGCATGCCGTTCCTGTTGTTAGTGGGTGCTGCCCCCAACGCTATTGCCTATAACTCCAAACAGTTTACCACGGGTGAGTTTGTCATGTATGGCATTCCTGCGTCAATCCTGTTGATGTTTGTGACCTGGCTTGCTGTTACCGTTATCTGGCCTTTAATGGGCATGAAAATATTTCTTCCGGTTTCCTAGCAAGGAAAGCCTGTCAATAGATCAGCTGAAAATACACCAGCACCAGCTGGATCTAAAATCTTTTAATGAAGAGGAGTAACAAATGCGGATGAAGTACCTATTGAGCCTGTCGACCTTCCTGACAACGATACTGATAACCTGTGGTATAGCCATATCTGCCACAAGTTCGGGTGGTTCCCAGGAGATACTATCTCTTACCAGCCACTGGGTTGGTTATATCGGAATAGCAGTATTTGTTATTGCCTATGGCTTTGTCATGCTTGAAGAGGTTACCCATATGAGGAAATCAAAGCCAGTGATGCTGGCAGCCGGTATCATATGGGGGCTGATCGGTCTGATATACTCTATGAATGGTATCACTGGAGTGGCGGAGGTCGCTATCAGGCATAACATTCTCGAATATGCGGAGCTTTTCCTGTTCCTGCTGGTTGCAATGACCTTTATAAACGCCATGGAAGAACGATTGGTGTTTGAAGTACTGCGTGTAAAGCTTGTAAATGCAGGCTTTGGTTTTCGGAAACTGTTCTGGATTACCGGTCTGCTTGCATTTTTTATCTCACCAATTGCCGACAACCTTACTACCGCCCTGCTCATGTGTGCGGTTGTAATGGCAATCGGTAAAGAAAATAACAAGTTCATCCTGCTCGCCTGTATCAATATAGTTGTCGCAGCCAATGCAGGAGGTGCCTTCAGCCCCTTCGGAGACATAACCACCTTGATGGTTTGGCAGAAGGGTATCGTTCAATTTCAGGAATTTTTGGTCCTGTTCATTCCAGCCGTCGTGAACTGGCTTGTACCGGCAGCGATAATGCACTTTGCCGTTCCCCACCTCAAGCCAGAGGCTACTACCGAAGAAATCAGGCTCAAACGTGGCGCACTCATCATCATAGGACTCTTCCTATGGACGATTGCTACTGCGGTCAGCTTCCATAATTTTCTACATCTGCCGCCTATGGTTGGTATGATGGCAGGACTCTCATTGCTCAAGATGTTCGGTTTCTATCTCAAAAAAACGCATAAGCCAAATGACGCGACCTATGATCCTGCAAAGGCAGAAGAACGGATTGGACAAATAGTACCATTTGATGTTTATGCAAAAGTTGCCCGGGCTGAGTGGGATACGCTGCTCTTTTTCTACGGTATAGTCCTCTGTGTTGGAGGTCTTGGTTTTATGGGGTATCTGGCGCTTTTGTCACAGTTTATGTACCTGGATCTTGGACCAACCGCAGCCAATGTTCTGGTGGGTGTTCTTTCAGCCATCGTCGATAATATCCCTGTGATGTTTGCCGTTTTAACAATGATGCCGGATATGTCCCACGGTCAGTGGCTACTCGTTACCCTGACCGCAGGGGTCGGTGGTTCCATGCTGTCCATCGGATCAGCGGCTGGTGTTGCTTTGATGGGACAGGCGCGCGGGAAATACACCTTTTTGGGGCACCTGAAATGGACACCGGTTATTACCTTAGGATATGTTGCAAGCATCGTGGCCCATTTTCTTGTGAATGGTAAACTGATGTAATGACGAGGGCGCAAGACGTAGTTTGTATACTGCCAAGAGAAAAAGAAGGTTTTTTCTGGGGAATGAGCTGTTCCAGTCTATGCTCACTGACGGTATTTTAAAAAAGTCGAATCTTTAGCTTTTTTTGTGTTGGAGCGATATGTCAAACAAGTAACGTCTTAATTGGTTCATCATAACTCCCTTAACAGTTTGTTCTTTTAAGGGAGTTGCACCAAAAAATTCTTTTTTTCATATTACTGCTGGATTCAAGTAATAAGTGCTACAGTGACGGATATGTCAATAGGCCTGAGAAATATGGCGTTAATAGAGCCAGTGGTGATTTATGGGTCTGAAATAGGATTCATACTGTGTCAGACCCATAAATCTTAAGAACTGTATGCTTATGGCTTAATCTAGAAAAAACGATAGAATAAAAGTATACAATTGTTCGGTGTAACCCTTGGCTGATAAAGCCCGTCATACATGTATCGAGGATTGAGTGCAGTTCATTGTCAGCAATATAAATACTAATGATTCCGGAAAAGATATTTAGCGAGGGGAGAAGTAAAGATACCTTCAAAAACAGATAAGAACCATTTGCATAAACCCAACAACCCTGCCTTTTAAATCTAATTCCCATGCATCAACGACGGTATCCTTCTTGAGGTGAAAGAGAGAAGATCATAAATGTTCTTTTCGTTTAAATAGCACAGAAATATAAAGCTGTTTTAAAGAGTGTTCGTTTTTTTCTGGAAGCCGGAGGCTCGAATTAGCGTGTTCTGTTATTGTGTGAGCAAACGTAGTTTCTGACATAATTTTTATGTTAGGCTACCTTCGGCCACTAAAAGATACTAAAACAGACCAATAGTGTTAAATAGGTTATGATATAAAGGTATTCTTTACCAACCCATGGCTAAAAACCACCCCCCCTATAGAACTGATGAGGAATTAATCGATGGCTCGCGCTACACCTTTAAAGGGTAACTGGTTGATAAAGCTCATTGCTCTGGCAGGTATGCTTGAACTGGTGTATCTGGTGATAGCAAACCTGTTATTGAACGTGCCATATATACAAATGAAGCTGAGCAGTAAGCCTGATCAGTTTACAATACAATGGTCCTCGGGCTGGACTTATCTGCCGGGGCATCTGTATGTCAATAATCTGCAGGTAGAGGGACGGACACCGGAACGGCAGTGGTCGGTTTTGATGTCCGAAGGTGAATTCGACCTGGCACTTTGGAGACTGTTTTCCCGAACCATACAAATGCAGAGTTCAACAATGTCAGGTCTTACGGTAACCGTGAATTCAACGATTACAGAGATCCCGGGTGCTGCTGAAAGTCAAAATCCTGCTGCTCCGGCTGGACCACCCGAAGCCCTGCAACCACTTGAGAAGATCAACATCCCGTCTTCTATTGAACAAAAGAAAACTGGGGCAGGATGGGCTTTTATAATAGGGCATGCTGATATTGCAAATATCGATCAGATCAAAATTGATACCTATATTTTTACAGGACATGGAGGGGTGCAGCTCAACGAGCTGACATTCGGGACAGACGGCGCGCTGGCTTTGGAGAGAGGGACGCTGCAGATAGAGTCTGGCCTTCTCATGTCCGGTTCGAAGTCTATAGGCACCTCTTTGGAGAGTGATATCGAATTACGACTTGAGCGTTTTGTGCCTGCGGAACAGGATGGCCTGACAGCCACCGGGTTTATCTCTGGCAGTATCGATTTAAGCGGTGACCTCTCCTCATTTGCTATTCTCAACCGTTATTTGAGTGATAGTGGATGGCTGCAGCTTAAAGGAAGGGGTGCACTCACCACTCATCTCCTGATTGAAAAGGGACGTTTAGTAGAAGGCAGTGAGCTTTCCATTGAGTCACCTGATCTGGCTGTTGAACTGGAGGAGAAAAATGATTCCGGTTCAGGTGATCAGTACAGTATTCGAGGGGCAGGCACGGTGAAGGGGGATGTCAGTTCGAGGTCCGGTGATGCCAAGACACAACTGCAGGTGGAACTGAAAGATATCGTTATGCATACAGAACCGCAGGAACAGCTTCTCTTAAAGGGTAAAGCCTTTCATCTGCTTCTCACCGGTCCGCCTGTATACTTGAGTGAGACGTCGGCAGAACCTGTGGTTCGATTGCAATGGGATGAGGCGGTAATGCCGGATATCTCACTGTTGAATGATTACCTACCGGGCGAAATGCCGTTTAGGATACACGCGGGCCGCGCACGCCTGAATGGATATCTCAACTACACAGACCGAGTTGTGTCAGGCATATTTGAACTGGCTGGAGAAGATGTCAGTGGTGAAATTCTTAACGAGTCAGTAATAGGCCGTCTTGGACTTGAGCTGCATCTGAAGCAGGCTGATATCAACAACCGGCAACTTGACCTCTCCGGCACACGTCTTGAGCTGCAAACAGGCCACTCTGATCCGGGAACTGCAGATCAGACAGATCAGGGGGCTTTACGGACGGAGCTGAAAATTATAGAGGGCAGGCTGACATCTGCAATTCCCTTGAACGAACTTAAGGGTTTTCAGGGGAGGCCGCCACTCAGCGGCATTCTTCAGCTAGAAGGCAAGATCGGCAATATAGATTTTCTCAGCGATTTCTTATCTGACCGAACGGCCCTTGAATTTGGTGGTGATGGCGTTGTTCGTACTAACCTGCGTGTGCATGAAGGGCAACTTGCCCCGGGGAGCATTCTGGAGATCGAGTCAGACAAACTGTTCAGCAGTTTTTCAGGATTTACAGCAAGCGGTTCCGGTAATGTTTTGGTTGAGCTTCAAAAGGTAGCTGAAGTTGAGGAAATTTCTCTGAAAATGGATCTGCGGGATATGAAATTGCATCAGGTGCAAGATGGCAGGCTGCTTTTTCAAGGCAAGGGTTTGCAGTTGAGTGCAAGCAGCCCGCCGGTCGATATCCGCAACCGGCATGATTTGTTAAAAATTGAAGTAAAATGGCAGGATGCGTTGGTGCCAGACCTCGAAATAGTCAACGGATATTTGCCGGAAAACCCGCCGTTTTTATCGAGTTCAGGGTCTGCCCGCACGAGTGGTCATATTGAATTTGACAACAGCAGCATTTCAGGCGACATTCGTTTGGCTGGAGAGAATGTCACTGGTATGCTGCTTAAACAACCTGTAAGCGGAAAACTTGATCTTGATCTGTTGATCAAACAACTCAAGCCTGAGAGCCGTTTCCTCGATATTTCTGGAACCCGCATCCTGATGCAGGCAGGTTCCACCGCAGGAGAAACAAAACCCTTAGAAACACGTATTACTATTGGTGAGGCAAAATTGAAGCTGAGTCCAGATTCTCTTCAGGAAGAGAAATCTGGGGCGCCTCCTCCGTTGAGCGGAGTAGTCAGGCTTGAAGGATCAGTGGCCAATATCGGTTTTGTCAACAGCTTTCTCAAAAATTCTCAGGGATTAAAAATTGCGGGAAATGGCCATCTGAACGCTGATCTGCGGTTTCTTGAAGGGCAGATGGCTCCCGGCAGCACGTTACAGATCACTTCTGATAATCTGTCCAGCAGGTTTCTTGATTTTGAAGCGAACGGGTCGGGAAAGGTCAGTGCGCGGATAGAAGGGGAAGCAGATGCACCTGTGGCAAAAATCGAGAGCTCTATAAAGAGTTTTAGACTGCGCAGGCTCGGGGAAACCGTTTCATACGTCAGTGGGAACGGGTTTCAGATAACCACAGAGGCAAGAAGCTTCGATTCGATTCTAGGGCTGCAGAATCTGGAGACATCGGTCAGATTGATGGCTGCCGAAATTCCGGATATTACAGTCTACAATAGTTATCTACCAGAAAATGCCGGCATATCAATTGATTCCGGCACGGGTAAAGTTGCCGGGGAGTTCCATTTGAGTGGTAATTCAGGCAGCGGCAATCTCGATATGATGGCAGAGGGTGTCGAAGTCAACGTTAAAGGCCAGGTAATAAGGGGCGACCTGCATATCTACACCCATCTCGCTGATGGAAATCTGGAAAAGATGATCTTTGATGCTTCAGGCACCACGTTGAGAATAGAAAACGGCTCTCTGCTCAGCCAAAACGGTACCCAGGCCGAGGATTGGTGGGGCCAGCTCGATATCAAACGAGGCCACATGACCTGGAAGCGTCCTCTGCTTCTGAATGCGGCATTGAATCTGCAGCTGAGTGACAGTGGTTTACTTGTACATCTGTTCGTGAAAGAGAAGAAAAAGTGGCTGACGGATCTGCTGACGATTAAAAATGTTACAGGAAAAACAAAAGTGCTACTGAATGGAAATTCCATTCTGCTCAGCAAGGTCCGTATCACCGGTGAACAATTACTGGTGCTTGCCGATGTGCTTTTGAGCGAAAAAAAGATACGAGGTGGTATGTATGCCAAATATGGGATTCTGCGGATGGGGATTGAACTTGAAGACGAGGATCGTACGTTGAGATTAATGAAGCCGCTTAAATGGTACGACAGCTTTTCAAAAGATTTTGAAACAGTTGCACGTTAGGAACAGTGGAACCATTGACTCCCAAAAGACGAGGATATGAAAACTTAGCGGGACAAGAGTTCGGTTTTTTTCTGACGTTTTAATGCAGGAAGTTTTTGAGGAAAAAGTTCAGGATTTTAAAAAACGTGAAATCGTCGAAAGTAAAGGACTTGCTGTTCTATGGGAGGCTACCGTCATCACAGCAGGTTTTTACCATTTCTACCTCAATTTCATTACCTTAAAGGGTCGAGGGTCGGCTTGGATGTCAAGTCGGTATTTTCAGTGCTCAGCAGGGATGCTGAACTGGAAAGAATGTCTATCGACTAAAGAACATCCGGAATTGAATTGTTCACATATTTGATACATGCAGACGAGCCGTCGACCAAGGCATTCGTCCGTGTCTGGGGTGTTTTTTTGTACAAAAACCACGACAGGGATTTGGCTTATAGAGATTTTTTTCTAGGGAAAATTGGTAGCTTGAAATGATTCGGGCTCTCAGTAAGCCTTAACTTTTGAAGTGTACTTTTCGATTTAAGATTACTAACGGACATCCCCTATCCTGTTTTATTCTTCTTGTTTAACAGAGAAGAATGCCTAACTATAATATTGCACTAAATTTGATTGCTATCGTAAGCATTATGATTAGAATACTTTGGAAAGCATGTTACCTCTGAACGAGTAGAAAAATTGAGGTTTATTGCTGTAATCAAAGTAGAGCTAACAGGCAGAAAGTGATGAAGTTGGAACGTGATAAGTTATAAAAAAATTTCAGCTTACGTCAATCGATGCTTGTGATGACTATGAAGCGGGAAAGAATAACATGGTCCCATATTATCACCCGAGGCCAATCACAGGCTCCGGAAAACACTGAATAGATCAATAGACAACAGTCTGTTCAGGTAAAACACTCTTCCAAAGGAGGGAAAAGATGAAAACTCATTCTACTCTTATCGCAGCAGTGATCGGAGTTTCCATGCTGATCACGGGATTAGTCACTCCAGGGCAGGCTTACCAAAGTAAGGGGGACAGTTCACTACAGCTTGGAGGTGGTTTTTTTCATGCCCAGGGGGCGGATGTAGGAACCTTGAATGTTGATTTGGGATATGGCTATTTTCTTACCGAAAATTGGCAGCTCGGGCTTATCCAGACTTTGGGATACAGCTTTATAGAGGATGGTGATGATCAGTGGGTGGCCTCGACCATTCCATATGTGAATTACAATTTTCGAACCGACGAAAGCTTTCAGCCATTTGTCGGCGCTTTTATCGGTGCCAGCTACAATGAAGATGACATAACCGGTACCATGGGGCCGCAGGTCGGCTTCAGATCATTCGTTAATGACAGCACCTATATCGTCGTGAAATATCGTTATGAGTGGTTCTTTGATGAACTGGACTATGACGACATTGAAGATAACAGCAGTGATGGAAACCATGTGGTCTCTCTTGGTGTGGGGTTTGTGTTCTAATTATTTTATATAGTTCTTTTTCCCTGAAGGACAATCAATACTATGGTGGGAGGCAGTAATGTGCTTCCCACCTTTTTTTGTTTGAGCATGTGGAGATCGTAACTTTATTTATAGCCACCTGAAACATTTGCTGGACAATTGCCACGGTTTGAGCCTCAAGATTCATGTCGCTGTGTCAAATGTAACGCTGTCTTGTCATTTTTTTTTGTTGAAGTCGCCACTGGATTTCTGGTGGGCACTGTACAATATCGATCATTGATTGTCCCAGTTTGAGGGTCGAAAAGATGTAAGGCAGATTTGAGGATACCAGCGTATTCTAATTTTTGTTGGACACTTCTGTTATCCTTCTGTCATTTTTAATAAGAGTGGATTAACGTGGTGTTCATATTTGCAGGGAAGTATCATTTACCACCTTCATCACTTATTATAGAGGATATGAAAAAATTCTTTCGTGAAACACTGTGTGAGGCTGGCCATCGTTTTATCCCATTTCTGGACTGGATAGGCGAACTCAAAAAGCCAGCTGTCCTCAAGGCAGACATACTTGCGGGAATAACCGTGGCTCTGGTTCTTATTCCTCAGGCCATGGCCTATGCGCAATTGGCAGGTTTACCTCCGCACTATGGACTGTACGCTTCATTTTTAGTTCCAATTGTCGCTGCTATTTTTGGGTCTTCCAGGCAGTTGCAGAACGGACCGGTTGCGATAATTTCGCTGATGACAGCCGCCGCCCTGGCCCCATTGGGTCTGAATGTTGAACAAACAGTTATGTATGCGGCCCTGTTGGCCTTAATGGCTGGTGGAATTCAACTCACGCTCGGTTTTTTGCGTCTGGGGGTTATGGTTGATTTTCTGTCGCATCCTGTCGTCATCGGTTTTACCAACGCTGCTGCACTGGTCATTGCCAGTATGCAAGTTGGTAAGCTCTTTGGAATTGTTGTTACTCCCGGAAATCATCTGCATGAAACACTCTGGAAACTGGCCATTGCGATACCAAAGAATACCCACATGGCAACGTTGTTTATGGGGAGTGGGGCACTGGTTTTATTAATTTTACTTAAACGGTTTTTTCCCAAATTACCTGGAATTCTGATAACCGTCGTTATCACAACTGTTGTAGCCTGGTTTACGGGTTATGAGAAATCAGGGGGTGCTGTGGTCGGTCATATCCCTGCAGGCTTGCCATCCTTTGTCTGGCCGGAATACAACTCCGAGCATGTCAAAGATCTTATGCTTCCGGCTGGAATGATTGCTTTTCTGAGTTTTGTGGAAGCATTTTCCATTGCCAAAGCGGTTGCCTCTAAAACTCGTCAACGTCTCTCTGCTGATCAAGAAATGGTGGGGAAGGGGCTTGCTAATCTGGTGGCAGGCGTCTTCCAGGGCTACTCGGTATCCGGTTCTTTTTCCCGCACAGCAGTCGCCTTTGACGCAGGTGCTAAAACGGGATTTGCTGCAGTTGTCTCTGGAATCGTTGTTGGTATAACCTTGTTGTTTCTAACTCCTCTGATGTACCATCTGCCGATCGCAACACTTGCAGCTATTATCATAATTGCTGTGGTTGGGTTGTTCCAGATTGCACCTCTTGTCCATTCCTGGAAAGTTAATCCCCATGATACTGTAGTGGCCCTCGTAGTTTTTAACTCCACAATTTATTTTGCACCACACCTGGAAAAGGGCATATATATTGGCATAGCATTATCTCTTGCGTTTTATATTTATCGAACAATGCGGCCACATTTTGCTGAAGTAGCCATGCATGAAGATGGCACCTACCGAGATGCAAATTTATTTGGGATGCAAACCAGCGAGAGCCTGGCTCTTTTTCGTTATGACGGTGATTTATATTTTGTAAACGCAGGTTACCTGGAAAAACGACTGGTCAATGCCGTGGCGGATAAGCCTCAGTTGCTTGTCGCAATGTTGGACATTGAGGCGGTTGAACAAATCGACACAACCGGTGAAGAGATGCTGGCCCATATGTCAGAGTGGTTTAAAGAGGCCGGTATAGAGTTTTATATCACCCGTCCAAAATTCAAGGTAGTCGACGTGCTCAAACGTACCGGGTTATATGAGAAAATCGGCCAGGAGCATATCTATAGTAGACGCCAGGACGCACTTGAAGCCATTCAACAAAAGTACGGTGACCGTATTGATATAAAACATTTACAACACTACATTCCTGTTGAAAAAACTGTATAGATGGGGGGAGCATAAGTCGTCAGAAAGGGTTGATGAGGGTACCTCAATATAGGGGATTTCTAGCACAGTGTTTATCATATTCCTTTTTCAGCGGAGGATATTTTTCGGTGAGAAGTGCTACCTGCTACAAAGGACCAGGCATGAACTGAAAGAGAGACAGTGGCGCTACAGGAAAATGCTATGGGATAATTTGGGAAAGTATACTTGAGTTTTTCTTGCGGTCTCTGTCGACGATCACCCATTGGTAAGAGTTGGTATTGCGGCATATTCCACACCGACCCTGTTCAGGGCTGCCTTACCACGAATCGTCAGGTCGGTCACAAAGTGAAATTGTTGACGAGGTTCAATCGGGTATGCCTTAAGGCGATAATGGGTTGCCCAGGGTTTTTCCGAGACAATGACGCTTATTGGTTTTCTTATCTGTAAAAAAGCACTCGTCAACGCTACATCATAGAGAAGTCGCTTGACCTGAGTTGCATCGTGATGAGGATGAAGATAAAAATCAGCGACACATTGCAGGTTCTGACTGCCGTCGTTGGCATTGAAAATGAGCTGATCCCATAATTTTAGATGGGGAATAACCACGACCGTGTCATCGGGAGTGACAATCTCTACACACCGCATGTTGATAGCCTTTACTTCCCCGTAGGCTCCGTTGATCTCAATCCAGTCTCCAGGGCGATAAGGTGCCTCGTAAAGGGTGACAACCCCGGCAAGCAGACTGCTTGCGAAGTCTTTGAAGGCAACCCCCAGGCCAAGCCCAAACAACCCCAGGAGAACCATCAGGTTTTCCATTGTAGGTTCGATTAAAGAAGTGATTGTCAGCACCAGGGCGATCACGATAATGAGCAGACGCAACACGGGTATGGAAGACAGGACAAAGAAACGAAAGCGGCCGGAAACCCTGTTGGCCAGCCATGAAAGAGACCGGGAACTCAAGGCGATCAAGAGCCAGGCACCAAAGACAATCAGACCGAGCTGGAGAAAATTGACATCGGCCAGGGCTTGTAATAAAAAGGAATTTTCAGTCAGATTGTTCATATACCGCTCCTAAAATTGATCAACCAGGTACCCATTGCTCTGCAGGAATTGGCGTGCAGCTGGATAGCCCTGGGCTGTAACTTTCCAGACGGTATCATTTTGGGTCACCAGTCCCTCTTCTTCCAACCAGTAAATATTCTCCATTCCCTGACTTGTCGGCAGAAGCAGCTTGAGCAAATCATAAGGCAAGCCGTTATGCAGGAGCAGTGCATGCAGAATAAAAGCCTCACCATGGCCAATCTTTGCGGGAACCACCGGAAGCTTGAGTTGGTTCCAGGGGATAATCCAAACAGTATGATGAGGAATATTGTTGTTTGTGTTCTCGTCCTCCTCTGAGAGCTTTTCATCTGGTTCAGCCTGCATACTGGTTCGCCAGATAGCCTGAGCAACACCTAGAATACCTCGACTGTGTGCTGCCAGAATCTGCAGAAACTTACTGTACTCGTTTGGTTTTTCACCGATTTCCGGTGCTGGAAGGACGTAATGACCAGTGTCAGAGAGACGGAAAAGAAGTGGGCTGCTATTGCACTCACTGATCTGCGGCTGAAAATGAGCAGCCAGGCGGGGTTCATCAAAGGCCTGAAGGGTGAGTGTAGTTGGGGTTCGACCATGCCACAGATGGGAAATAAAAGCCCAGGCCCAGCTATCACAGCCAATGATACCTTGCCCAATTTGACCTGCGCAGGCAAGATCGAGAAAATGACGTAACAGCTTTAAGCCTTCTACATGCCGCAGATAGAGGTTTTCCAGGGCCGGAAGCACCCAAGGGCTGCCATCACCAATCTGCGCAGCGAACCAACTGGTATCCCCAGCTAATATCTGCTCTGGAGTCGGGCCCTTTAAAGTGCGCCAGGCATGTATCTCCGCCCACGCCTCAAGAGTCTCGATGTTACCGCTATGGGGCGGGCCGACCATGACAATCACTGGCGGGGTAGGATCTTCCTGCTGGAGCCAATCTTTGAGTTCACTATCCAACGCTTCGGCACAACGTTGCCAGACAGGAGCAGGGGCAAGACGATCCAACTGGCAAAGCGGTAACGACAAAAGTTTATCTGTAGAAATCAGAGGCCCATCCTGTTCCGGCTTACTGCGTTGGAACAACCGACGAAAGGAGGTATACCGTTCCCTTGCACTGTAGGTCACCGGTGCGCTCGGAGGTTGATAGGAGGCAACGGAAACATATTGCCAGGATGGCGTTTTTTGTGTTTCGACGGTAGAATTTGGATTCATTTTTTTTATGCAACGTTTTTGTGAAGTTTACTAGGGTGCACGCAGCTCCTGATACTCATTTCAACGTGTTACTCTGTGCATGCCCATCATCGTTTAAGATAACCTTATGGGGGGCCAGCTGAATCGTTTCAAAAGGCATATCCACTCCAGCAGCGATCAACGCCTTGTATATTTTTTCCCGAAGCTCGAAACGTTTTTTTACATGATCTCGTTCCTCTTCGAGCCACACGCGTAATTCCAATTCAATATTATAGTCGCCAAGGCGAGTAACCACAACGCTTGGTGGTGGTTCAGGCATATAGTCTGTATCCTGCTGCACCAGAGAGAGCAGGACCCGCCTCACTTCATCAAGATTTTCCGCGACACCCACCGTAACTGCGACATCCAGACGTAAATGAGGAAAATTGGTGTAAGAAGTCACTGTCTTATTCATGATCTCAGCATTCGGCACGGCCAGCATTTTACCATCGTTGGTTACGATGCGCGTGGTCCTCAGGGTGATGCGATCCACTCGACCATATTTGCCATCAATTTCCACCAAATCGTCAATAGTGAAAGGGCGGTCCATAAAGACCAGAATACCTGATATAATATTGGAAAGGGTGTCCCGTAAGGCAAAACCAATAGACAGTCCCGCAACTCCAAGAGACCCTAGTAAGGCCGTGGTCTTAATTCCGGCAGAGCTGAGCGCAACAACCACAGCGACTCCAAAGATGCTGAATTTGATCACCGTCTCGGCAAAGGCGATGCTGGTCTTGTCAAAATGACGTTTGAGGCGCGAAGCCACTAATCCGTTCAATAATCGCCATATCACATAAAAGATAACCAGTACAATTACGGCAATAATTGTCTTTATGATGAGTTCTCCAAGCATCAACCCTAAATGCTGGAGATCAAAGAACTCTCTCAAGCGGGACAACAAACTTTCTAAGAATTGTAGTGACATCTGGTCCTCTCTTAGGATACTGTTTTAACCTTTCATGAAATAGTGGTTAACAGTCTCGCTGAAACACTCCGATTGTACAGGAGCACAGGAGTACAGGAGCTTGCCCCAGGTATCAGTATGAATGGCTTTATTTGTGACAACCTGGTATCACTAATGAAAACTGATAGGCTGGTCGGCAAGAAATAGAACAAAGAGTGTTGAGGTGAACCTCCCTGTCACCCTGTAAGAGTATTTTGTATCTGCAATGCTTATCAATAACATCCTGGAACTGCAAAGTAAACAATTTGAAAAAGACAGAATTGACCGCGGTTGTTCCCTAAAAACAGAAAAGTTATGTTCCAACATCAAACAACCTCTTTTTTTTGTTAAGGGTTTTCGTCTGTTCATGGCTGAGAGGATGATCTCATGAGCGGTTTTTTTGTTATTGATTTGCCGTTGATTAGCTTGCGGTTGTTTGAAAATCTTTTAAATAACAAAGTATGTCGGGATGGGTAAAAGCGTGGGCAGGGCAGTATCGATGCTGAAATTGTAAAGGATAAGAGCGCCGGCCATTGGTTCTTGAAATGAATAAATCCCTTATTAGAAAAAAGTCTCTTTACACCCTCAGATTGTTGGTGGATTGCTGCAACCCTTGAAGTTTGTAGTAGAGCTGGTTGGCTGAACGCAGTCTATTTGAAATGATGTGTTTGCTCGTAACAGCCGGTGGATTGTACTGATAGAAGTCCTTCTTGATAGGAAAAAAAACATGAAAAAACGATCTGCTCGTAGTCAAACTGTCGAAAGAGCGGAGTGGATTTATCGATTGTTGCCATTTTTACTCTGGTGGCCTCATGTGACCAGGAAAACACTGCGCGCAGACTTGGTCGCGGGACTTACCGGATCCGTTGTAGCTCTCCCCCAGGGAGTAGCCTTTGCCACCATCGCCGGGATGCCACCGGAATATGGCCTTTATACAGGAATGATACCGGCTATCATAGCCGCTCTGTTCGGGTCTTCATGGCTGCTTGTTTCTGGTCCCACGACTGCCGCTTCTATCGTACTGTTTTCCTCGTTGAGCTTACATGCCACTCCCGGTAGTCCTGAGTATATCCAGCTTGCTCTCACCCTGACCCTGATGGTTGGATTGATTCAACTGAGCATGGGGCTTGTTCGCTTTGGCTCTCTGGTCAATTTCATATCCCACTCCGTCATTGTCGGGTTTACTGCAGGAGCTGCTTTATTGATCATTGCCAGCCAGTTAAAACATTTTTTTGGCCTGACCTATCCAAGAGCCGTAAATTTTCAGGACTCAATCTACAACTTCTTGCTGCATATAAAAGAAATCAATCCGTATACGACAACTGTTGCTTTGCTTACAATCATTGCAGGAGTACTGGTGAAAAAATATCGACCAAGTTGGCCTTATATGATTGTCTCAATGCTTGTGGGGAGTGTTGTTGCGGCGGTAATTATTTCTCTGTTTGGCAAGGAAACTGCAGCTATTGCAACGGTGGGTGCCCTGCCGGCAACACTGCCACCACTCTCCCTGCCTCACCTGACGATGGGCAATATCAAGCTCCTGGCTCCTACAGCTCTGGCAATGACACTTTTTGCTCTGACCGAAGCGGTATCCATAGCCAGATCTCTTGCAGACAAAACGGATCAGAATCTCGATGGCAATCAGGAATTTATAGGTCAGGGACTCTCAAATATTATTGGTCCTTTTTTCAGTGGTTATGTGGCTACCGGTTCTTTTAACCGGAGCGGCATGAATTATGAAGCCGGGGCTAAAACCCCTCTTGCTGCAATATTTGCTGGAATGTTGCTGGTCCTGGCAGTTCTTTTTATTGCCCCTATGGCGACCTATCTGCCAAATTCAGCGATGGCGGCGATTTTGTTTCTTGTTGCCTGGAAACTGATTGATCCACACCACATCATAAAAATTGTCAAAACCAGCAAAACAGAAACAGTGATCCTTGGCTCGACCTTCCTGGCGACCCTGTTTCTTGAACTGCAGTTTGCTATTATGCTTGGCATTATGCTGTCATTGGCAATTTACCTCAATCGAACGTCCCACCCCAAAACATTGGTGCGGGTACCGGACCCTCGACAGGAATCCAGGGCCTTTATCACCGATCCCATGCTTCCGGAATGTCCGCAACTCAAAATCATCCGGATCGATGGCTCACTCTATTTTGGAGCAGTCAACCACGTCAGGAACAACCTGCAACAACTCATGCAGGCAAAGCCCGAACAGAAAAACCTTCTGCTCATAGGAAGCGGCATTAATTTTATTGATATGGCAGGTGCAGAACTGCTGCTTCAGCTGGTAAAAGAGAGAGAGGCCGCTGGCGGGCATCTTTATTTTTATGACATGAAGGAAGGGATTTGTAATCATTTTAAATTTTTGCAATATCTTCTTGATATAGGAACGGATAACATTTTTGTCTCGAAAACTGAGGCTATTTCCGAAATATTTACGAGACTTGATAGGTCCATATGTAACAATTGTTCTTCAAAAATATTTCTTGAATGTAGTTCAACTGCTGTTGGCTCGGCAGCCTTTGTTTGTTCAAATACAGATAAGGTGCCGGAATGATATGGTAAAAAATAAATTCAAGGTGTCTTTTTCAGCAATCCATGGTAGGTAATAACATATAATCTCTTTATATTACCCAATCAGCCGTTTCTTCTAGCAGTAAAAGCTCTTGACCACCTCGACTGAAAGAGTTGGTACAGATCGGTCAAATAGTTGGCGGCAACGCTGCTCAGTTTTTTCTTCAGAGGAATATCGTAAACCGGATTGGGTAAGATTTTAAAAATAGAGGAGGGGAGACAGGGGGATTATTAACTATTAACACATAAGATTTTTTACAGCTTATTCTCGGTTGCTTTAAACAGGGGCTTTAATAGGAGTTGAACACAAAATTTCAGACATAAAAAAGCGCGTATCCAATGATCGGTAAGTGCTTGAATCTATAAGTTAGTGGCCCAAGAAAACTCATATTCGTCCTCCCCATCCAAAAAAAAGATAGCGATACACGAAAATATGCAGTCCGTTGAATGAACAGACAAAAAGGAAGGATTCTTGAATTCTTTATTTTCAGTTAGTTATGCACTACCATATAAAACGGTTGATGGTGGAGAAATAAATTTTACGCGAATGTAATGGATATGAACGAACAGACTCTGATACAGCATACGCTGAAGTTCCTCGCAGAGTGCGAATATGAAGGACTGAGTGCTTCAGCCGAAACAATTGCCGGAAAGCTTACGCTTCCGCCCGGACAGGTAGATCAATTGCTGCAGGATCTGCGGGAGGCAGAGCTGCTCGAGGTGGACTGCTTCGAGCTGACGGCAAGCGGTAGGGAATATGCACTTCATGTGCTCCAGGCGCATCGCCTCTACGAAACCTACCTGGCGAGAAAGACAGGACTCCCGGAATCTGTCTGGCACAAGCTTGCAGATGAACGGGAGCATGCCCTATCGAAAGACGATGTCAAGAAACTGGCCGAAGAACTTGGACATCCGCGCTTCGACCCGCATGGTGATCCTATTCCAACGTCAACGGGCGAGATGCCCGTAAAGCGTGGAAAGTCGCTGGTTGAATATCCCGCCAATTGGGCTGGCCGTGTGGTGCATATTGAGGATGAACCCTCCAACCTGTATTCCCGCATTGCCGAGGCTGGAATTACCACGGATACCGTGCTTCGAATCGAGCGGAGAAATGAAAATGAAATGCACATTCGTGTGGAAGGAGAAGCCTTTATTTTCCACGATACGGTTGCTGCACAGATAACTGTGGTTGAGCTGGAAGCGGGTGAAACCTATGATGACTCCGTTGAACGGCTGTCCAGCCTCCGCATTGGAGAAAAGGCAGAAATCATTGGTATGTCCTCGTTGTGCAGGGGACTTGAAAGGAACCGACTGCTCGATCTTGGAGTAGTGCCCGGGACCGTCACTACCGCAGAGTTAATGAACCCCTCGGGCAGTCCCGTTGGCTACCGCCTTCGCGGCGCCTGTATCGCGTTACGAAAACAGCAGGCTGATCATATACGCATCAGAAAAGTGAGGCAGTGACATGGCAATGCAAGCGCATCCCACCACATGTAAAGACTGTGCGGCCCCTACTAGCTCCAGGCTGGAGAGATTGGGAGTAAAGCTCGGACAGTCCGATTTTGTGGTTGCTCTGGCGGGCAACCCGAACACGGGAAAAAGTACCGTGTTCAACTCTTTAACCGGTCTCAGACAGCATACCGGAAACTGGCCCGGTAAGACAATTGCCAGGGCCGAAGGCGGCTTCTCCTATAATGGCAAGAAGTTCAAGTTAGTCGATCTCCCGGGTACCTATTCTCTGCTTTCAGCCACCGAGGATGAAGAGGTAGCCCGGAATTTTATTCTGTTCGGGCAGCCTGACGTGACAGTGGTTGTGGTTGACGCAACCCGTCTTGAGCGGAACCTCAACCTGGCCCTGCAGGTTCTGCAGATAACCGACAAGGCAATTGTCTGCGTAAATCTGATTGATGAGGCCCGGGCGCATGGGGTAACCGTCGACGGTCGTGGTCTGGCTCGTGATCTGGGTGTGCCTGTGGTTCTGGCTGCGGCTCGCCAGGGCGAAGGGATCGATCAATTGCTCAGGGAGATTGACGATATGGCCAACGGACGCAGTTCCTGTCGCCCGCATCGCTTGAAGTATGATATCCCGACTGTTCAGGAGAGTATTGAGGAACTGGTGGATGCCCTGGCGAAGGAGTTTCCTGGAATGCCACATTTGGAATGGATCGCTTTGAGACTGCTTGAGGGGGATCCGCGTATTGTACAGGCTGTTGCCTCCGGAGAAATTGGAATACTGGAAAAAGACCACGTAGCAACAGGCACGATCAGCGCCTGCGGCAACTGATGGATGTTGCGTGTAAAAGACCGCACGCCTTCACGCCGCCGAATTTGACCGAATTGGCTTGGATTGTTACCTTACCTATAGCTTTGAGAAACTGAGATATGAAACCGGAAGAAATTGTTGAGCGCGCCAGCGAGCTGCGCTGGAAACTCCCCCAGGATTACCATGATCGCTGGGTTGAAAGCATCTATGCAGAATCAGGCCGTATCGCCTCCCGTAATGTTGAGCAGCAAGGTAAGGGTCACCGGCTCACCTGGGAGCGACGTCTGGATTCTCTGTTAACCAATCGTTGGACCGGTATGCCCATCATGGTATTCATGCTGGCAACGGTGCTATGGCTCACCATTGAGGGCGCAAATCTTCCGTCTGGCTGGCTGGCGACCATCCTGGTGGAGAATGGCCACCCTTTTCTTAAAGGGTTGGCGGACTCTGCCCATTTGCCCTGGTGGCTTTCTGGAGTGCTTATTGACGGACTGTATCTGACTATGGCCTGGGTTATCAGTGTTATGTTGCCACCTATGGCTATCTTTTTTCCACTGTTTACCATCTTGGAGGACTTCGGCTATCTTCCCCGGGTCGCCTTCAATCTTGACCACCTGTTTCAACGGGTCGGTGCCCACGGGAAGCAGGCACTGACTATGAGTATGGGGTGGGGATGCAACGCTGCCGGAATTGTGGCCACTCGGGTAATAGATTCCCCGAGGGAGAGGCTTATCGCCATTATCACCAATAACTTTGCTCTATGTAACGGTCGATGGCCGACCCAGATATTACTTGCGACAGTGTTTCTGGGCGTACTGGCACCCCCAGCGATCGCCGGGTTGGTTTCTGCCGGTGCTGTTCTCGGTGTGGCGTTGCTGGGCGTTATGCTAACCTTCCTCTCTTCCTGGATACTTTCGCGCACTGTGCTAAAAGGTGAGACCTCGACATTCACTCTGGAGTTGCCGCCTTTCCGTCCACCGAATCTGCTCAGGACCCTCTACACATCACTCATCGATCGAACCCTGATTGTCCTGTGGCGGGCCATCGTTTTCGCTGCGCCAGCGGGTGTTGTGCTCTGGTCCATCTGCAACATTCAATTGGACAACACATCGCTTGCCCAGTGGATGATCAATATCCTGAATGGACCCGGGTGGCTGATTGGGCTCAACGGGGTGATTCTGGTTGCGTATATTGTCGCTATACCTGCAAATGAAATCGTTGTTCCCACCGTACTTATGCTGACCGTCATGACGACAGGCGTTACCGGAGTAGGGGAGCAGGGAGCGGGCGTGATGTTTGATGCAAGTGGGGACTCGGCTCTTGCGTTGTTGCTCAATACCGCTGGCTGGACAACACTGACTGCTGTCTGCCTGATGCTGTTCAGTCTCTGCCACAACCCGTGTTCAACGACAATTTATACGATATGGAAAGAGACCAAAAGCCTGAAGTGGACGCTTGTCTCAACACTGATGCCAGTCGTTTTCGGGATTGTCATTTGCGGATTCGTTGCTTTTTTCTGGCGCATGTTCACCGGTTGGTCATGAACTTGTTCCGAACTCGGTT
This sequence comes from Desulforhopalus sp. IMCC35007, assembly GCF_005116575.1. Lineage (GTDB taxonomy): Bacteria > Desulfobacterota > Desulfobulbia > Desulfobulbales > Desulfocapsaceae > Desulforhopalus_A. Next base: position 224,747 of record NZ_SWCN01000005.1, read on the forward strand.
CTCTTTACGTGCCCATGTTTTCTTTAATTAAGGCATCAATAGCTGGCTGATTTAAGAAATAGATAGACCAGCTGATAATGCTGAGTTAGCCGTTTCTGGTATTTGCATAACAAAGGCCACTTGAATGATTTTATGATAGGAATTTTCAATCAGTCAAGAGACCGTGGCGATGAAGACAAAGAGTTTTTGCACATTTTTCGCAGATTCTCAATCGCTTATCCTGATCTATGTACTTAGCTGTTTATCAGGATTGTATTCATCAAGAACCTTTCTTACCATCTGAATCAGCGTGGCCTTTTCAAATGGCTTTGGTAGAAACGCTTTTGCTCCTATATCTATCGCCGCATTATCCGTAATCCGCTTGTTGTAGCCTGTTGCAATAATAACTGGAATGTCTGGTCGTATAGCAAGAAGATTGCAAGTCACCAGGTCACCAGGCATTTTCGGCATGGTCATATCAGTTATAACGAGATCAAAGAGATTGGGATCTGCTCTAAAAAGTTTAACGGCTTTTTCACTGTTTGTCTCAAAACTCACTACATAACCTTGGCTTTCTAGCATACGACTAACTATCTTACAAATTGTCAGTTCATCATCGATCAGCAAGATTCTCTCACGACCTGATGGTAATTCCCCGTCATTTTTACAATCCTCTTTTTTATCCTCTTGAGTTGTGGTCGGAAGAAGAATGGTAAAAACTGTCCCATGCCCCACCTGGCTTTTAACCGATATATGACCATTACATTCTTTAACAATATTTTGTACTGTCGCAAGTCCCATACCGGTACCTTCTTGAATCCCTTTGGTGGTGAAGAAGGGTTCAAAAATAGACTGAAGGATTTCTGCCGGGATACCACAGCCATTGTCTGAAATTTCAAAGCATTGGTAAAGGCCGGGCTGCATTTCTGAAGAAATCGGTAGATTTGATTTTTTCATAACCACATCACGTAGCGATAATTCAAGCAAACCATTTTCGTTCATTGCATACGAAGCATTGGTACATAGATTCATGACCAGTTGATGGATTTTGACTGGATTTGCCAGAACAAGAGAACTGCTGAAAATATTTTCTCGTATCTCAACTGAAGCAGGAATAGTAGAGCGGAGAAACTTGATTACTTCTTTGACAACAAGATCGACCCGTACTGGCGCAGGTTTCTCATCAGTTTTTCGTGCGAAATTGAGGATTTGCTTAACCAAATTTTTTGCTCGAATACCGGCTATATAGACCTGTTGCAGATCTTCCTCCAATGGTGAGTCTTTCTCAACTCTTTTCAGCGACATATCAGTGTAGCCCAACACCACAGAGAGAATATTGTTGAAATCGTGAGCAATACCACCAGCAAGAGATCCGATAGCTTCCATTTTATGGGCCTGTATGAGCTCTTTTTGCAATTTTTTACGAGCAGTAATATCAGTTGAAATATGAATAACTTTCTCCAACTGCCCTTCTTCATTGCATATAGGTGTACAGGAAACTATGTATGTTCTTCCAAAAGATTGAACTTCTGCCTCGGTTACTTCTAATTCCCCAGATTTGAGGATCTCAGAAAAAGGGCAACCTGGTGCTGTACTATCGCTATTGTGGAAAATAGTGTTGCATGTTTGGCCGACTATATTCTCAAGCGTTAGACCTGTCTGGTTAAGAGTAGCCCTGTTGGCTGCGATTATTTTATGATCTTTATCAAGGATCATGGTCATGTGGCCAATAGCTTCAAAGATTTCCTGCCATTCTTTTTTCGTTTTGAGGAGCTCTTTTTCGGCCTCCTCTCTTTTGTCTATTTCAGCGAGAAGATTTTGTATTGCTTTGTTAAGATGTTCTGTTTTCTCAAGGACCTTACTCTCTAGAGTGTTGTTCGCCTCAATAAGTTTCTTTTTCGATTCGTTCAATTGCCGTTTCTGTTGATCGAGAGTGAGGAAGACGTTTATTTTGCTCAGCAGAACTTTGGGATTATAGGGCTTAACCAGAAAATCAACGGCCCCGGCATCGTACCCCTTAAACACATGGTAGTCGCTGGAATAGACTGCAGACACAAAAATAATAGGTAATTCGCTGGTCTTTTTTTCGCTGCGCAAAAATTCAGCTAGTTCATACCCATCCATATCGGGCATATTGACATCAAGAAGTGCGAGGGCAAACTCATGGTTGAGTGAGGCTACAAGAGCAGCATTGCCACTCTCTGCCCGTATTATTTCTACCTTTGTTTCCTTGAGAATCTGCTCCAAGCTAAAAAGGTTCTCTGGCTTATCATCAACTATGAGTATTTTAGGTTTTTCGTACAAAATACTGACCTCTCTATTTACTCTGCGTGTTATTTAAAAGGTGGTGTAAAAAACTATTTATTTCTGCAACCGTTAGGACTTTATCTACATGTCCTGTATTAATGGCAGCACCTGGCATCGTGGGATATGCTGCCTCTTGTAGATCCTGAGCAATGGTTAACCCACCGTATTGCTTAATGGTTCGTATCCCCTCTGCACCATCATTATTTGCCCCTGTGAGAAGTATGCCGATAAGCTCAGGACCCCAGGCCACTGCTGCACTTTCAAAGAACACATCAATAGATGGTCTGGAATAGTTGACTTTTGCATCAATGGATAGAGAAAACGTTTTATCCATCTCCACTAGCAGATGATAATTTGCCGGTGGAAAATAGATATGGCCAGGCCGAACTTGTTCTTTGTCGGCTGCTTCATTCACTGTAAGCACGGTCTGTCGGCTGAAGATTTCAACCATACTTCCATCATCATGAGGATGAAGATGGCAGATGATTATAATTGGCAGGTTTACCTCTTGTGGTAGGTGTGACACTATATCCAAAAGTACATCCAGAGATCCTGCAGAGCCTCCAATCGTTATTGCTTTATAGACGTTATGGAGCATCTAACTTATTTTCTGATAAATTTTATTCTTCGCATCAATTTCTCTAAACCTGTCATGATGTTTTGAGTACAAGAGACTTTCTTTTGCTCCCAGGCATAAGAAACCACCATGAACGAGGCTATCGTCAAATAACTGCATAACTTTTTCCTGTAATTCTTTATTAAAATAGATGAGCACGTTACGACAGAGTATCAGGTGTGCCTCTGTGAAAACTTGGTCTGTTACCAGATTGTGATTGGCAAAGGTGAGCGTCTCCTTAAGTGTACTCTTTACTACCATTGCGCCATAGTTAGCCTGGTAATAATTGGAAAAGGAATATTTTCCTCCTGTATTCTGATAGTTTTGGCTATATTTTTTAACGTTTTCCAGAGGAAAGATGCCTTCTTTGGCTTTTTCCAGGGCACTGTCATTAAAATCGGTGGCAAAAACGGTTGTTCTCTTGCCCAAATTCTCCTCTTCCATCAGAATTGCCAATGAATATGCCTCCTCTCCAGTGGCACAACCTGCATGCCAGACCTTTATGTACGGATAGCTTTTCAGAACAGGGATGACTTTGTTTCTCAGAGCAAGAAACATGGCTGGATCTCTAAACATCTCAGTTACGGTTATAGAAAATTCTTTAACCATTTGACCAAAAAACACTTCGTCGTGAATCAACATGGGTATCATCTCAGAGATTGAGCCAGCCCCCACAAGCTGCATAAACTGTATTATTCTCCGACGAATAGAAGCTCTGGCATAATTCCTGAAATCGTAACCGTATCGGCAGTATACAGCCTCGAGCAACAGTTGGATTTCCAGGTTTTCAATATCACTTAATTTCATTACTTTATCCAGTTACGAGCTTATCTGTAAAGCCAGACGCGCATCATGGAGAGCAAACGATTAATGTCCACCGGTTTTGCCAGATAATCATTAGCTCCGGCTGCAATACAATCGTCTTTATCCCGTTGCATCGCTTTGGCTGTCAGAGCGAGAATAGGCAGTTGAGCAAAGCTGCTACGTGCTCGAATTCTTCTGATGGTTTCGTAGCCATCCATCTGTGGCATCATGATATCCATTAAAACCAGATCCACATCGTCTCTTTGGTCAAGTATTTCAAGAGCTTTTCTGCCGTTTTCTGCCTTTATTGTGTTTATACCTTTGTCATTTAACACTTTTGACAAGGCAAATACGTTACGCATATCGTCATCGACGATGAGGATGTTTCGACCTCTCAAATTTTGATCTGTATCATGCAGTGACGATATCATCTGCCGTTTTTCCTTGGACATTTTACCCACTATACGGTGCAGGAAAAGGGATGTCTCATCAAGCAGTCGCTCTTCTGAGCGTACACCTTTGATGATGATAGATTCGGAGTACTTTCTGAGTTGGTTTTCCTCTTCCAGCGATAGTTCTTTTCCTGTGTACACAATAATTGGTGGGAGCGAGAGTGATATATCCTGCGATAGTTTTTTTAACAGATCAAAGCCGGACATGTCAGGAAGTCCCAAATCCAATATCATACAGTCATAATGTGTCTTATGAAGCGCGGTGATGGCATCTTTTCCATTGGCAACCTCATCGATAACAACATCATTTTCACCGATGAGTTTGCAAATTGCCCGGCGTTGATTTTTATTATCCTCAACAAGTAATATATCCTTCATCTCTTTACTGATTACAGACTCGAGGTTGATTAGTGCAGCCTCCAGCTCTTCAAGACTTACGGGTTTGGTCAGGTAGCCAATAGCACCTTTGATAAAAGCTGTCTGAACAGGACTATCTGCAGACATAAAGTGAACAGGAATATGACGCATTGACGGGTTTTCTTTGAGCGCTTCAAGCACCGCCCATCCATCGATTCCAGGCAGTTTGATATCCAGTATAATGGCCTTGGGTTGATGTGTTTCTGCAAGTGCAAGGCCTTCTTCACCGGTGTGAGCGACCAGAACTTTAAAACCTTTGTCTTTACAGAAACGCAACAGTGTTGTGGCGAAGTTTTTATCATCTTCAATAATAAGAACGGACTTGTCCTCAGGAGAGAAACACCCCTTGTCGTCTGTAACGCAACTATACTGTTGGTCTCTGTTTTTAATACTTATAATGGGTGTTTTGACACATGTGTCGCTGTCCAGTGTCGGTATGGTAGATACAAGTGATGGTGCTGCCAGAGGAGAGGGAAGGGCGCTGAGATCCTTTGGTAAAAAGAGTGTGAAAATCGAACCTGTATGTTCCTTGGTTTCAAGTTGAATCTCACCACCGAGAAGCTGAGCAAGTTCCCGTGAGATGGACAGTCCAAGGCCGGTTCCTCCATATTGTCTGTTGCTACCGCTCTGCACCTGTTGAAAAGCCTCAAAGATAAGCTTCTTTTGATCTTCAGGAATGCCTATACCGGTATCTATTACCGCAAAGGCCAGAGTGTTTTGACAGGTGAGGTTTGGTTGATTGAACACCTGATTTTCATCAGGTTGGTAAATTTTGACAACAACTCCTCCCTTGCTGGTAAATTTAAAAGAATTGGCAATGAAGTTTTTTAATATTTGTTCAATGCGTTGTCCGTCACTTATGATAGTTGAAGGGGTATCAGTGCTGATAGTAATTTCAAAAGATAGACCTTTATCTGTAGCGAGCTGCCTGAAGGTTCTATTGAGGGAGTCTCGTAAAACGGTTAATGGCATCTCGGAAATTCTCAATTCCATTTTTCCGGCTTCGATCTTGGAAAGATCAAGTATTTCGTTGATGAGAGAAAGTAGATCGTTGCCACTGTTATGAATGATTTGAGCCGATTCAACCTGTTCTTCGCGTAGATTTCCTTCTTTGTTGTCTGCAAGCAGGCCAGAGAGCAACAACAGGCTATTGAGTGGTGTTCGCAATTCATGGGACATGTTTGCCAGGAACTCGGACTTATATTTACTGGCACTTGCCAGGTCTGTGGCTTTTTGCTCAAGATCCTTGCGTAGCTGTTCCAGGGATTTATTCTTTTCTTCAATAAATTTTTTATGACGTTCAAGGTAGTTTGTTTTTTCTTCAAGCTCCTCATTGGCAGCTTGCAGTTCTTCCTGCTGCTCTTTCAACTTGCTTTCAGACGTCATTAGTAATTGAGTCTGTTCTTCGAGCTCCTCGTTTGAAGCTTGTAACGCTTCCTGTTGTTGATATAATTCTTCGGCTTGTTGTCTGGTTTGCAGCAAAGCAGCATTGAGATCAAACCTGGATCTGGCCGAGGCGAGGATTATAGCAATACTGCCGGCGGTCTCTTCCAAAAACTGATTTTCAGATTTATTGAGATTCTTAATCGCACCCAATTCTAACACGGCTTCAACCTGATCGTTGTAAATGCATGGTACAATGACCAACTGGCTTGGGGCCACACTACCTATACCTGAGCTTACAGAAATATAGTCTTGAGGAAGATCTGTTATCTTAAGGATTTTCTTTTCATATGCGGCCTGGCCAAGGAGGCTTTCACCTGTCTTGAAGGATTTTAGAAATCCTGCTCCGGGTTGAAATGCATAACCTGCAGTATATCTGAAGGTTTCATTGCCATCATAGGCATACATGAGACCAACTTGCTGCTTGAGATAACTGGCAATAAAGGTGATTACATTTGTGCATATTTGTTCTTGTGACTGGTCTCCTCGTAACTGATTGTCAAGATCTGTAATACCTTTTTCTAACCACTTTTGGTGCTTATCGTATTCGTGTGCCGCCTCAAGACTTTCAGCCATGAGATTAAAGGATTCCGTAACGGATCCTAATTCGTTCGAGCCGTTAACCGGAATCCTGTGAGAGAGATCGCCCGCACCGATCAGTTGTGCACCCGATTGTAGCCGAAGCAATGGTTTAAATGTTTTTATTGAAAAATAGAGAGAGAGGAGCACGGCAATAGCAAGGACAATCATGAGCAGGATGGTCTGTCTTTTGCTGATGAGATTTACAGCAATAAGCGCTTCATCCACAGGTTGGGCGACAACAATGAGCAGCTTGGGTTCAGCCACCTCGTGAGCATTGGATATTACTTTGATATTATAGCGATTAAAGTATGTTCCGTTGGTATTTTTATTTTTGGCACCAGCTGCAAAATCCTTAACTATAGGATTATATAGCGCATTTTCTCCTGCCAGGACGGCACTATGGTCAGGATAAGCTATATACTGTCCCTCAGTGTTAACCACATAAACGTAGCCCGTCTCTCCAACTTGTAAGTCAGGTATAAAATTTACCAGCTTTTCCATATCGATTTCAACGACTAGTACAGCGGTAACCTGTCTATCCATGGCGCTGAGTAAGGGAATCTTCGCATTTAAGAGTAACAGATTGTCCTTGTTTTTATATAAAGATCCAATAGTACTATGAAGACTTGCTGTATTACTGAAATATTTGTGGTCAGCATTTACGCCGAAATCTTTGAGGTTGTATATAGTATCGCGGCCGATTTTTACGAATTCGCGACCATCGGATTTTACTATGGCCAGGGTATAAAGAGAGGGGTTTGATGATATCAGTAATTGTAGAATCGATTCCTGATCCGTTATCTCTGCACTTTCAAGTTCAGTACCTTCGGCAACAAGTTGGATCTTTTCCAGTGTACCGCTGAGAGAAACTTCGATCAGCTTTGCAGCATTGTAGGCTACTCTCGTTTGAATCTCAGCAACCGATTGCAAACGGACGTGACGAATGTCTTGAATCGTGCTGATACCAAATCCGGCTAGAGGAACAATGGCCAACAGGAGAATGAACACTGTCAATCTGACGCTTAACCGATTCCACCATTTCATAATGCGCTCTTTCGACTAAAATTGAATATCAACTATCTGATCGGCAATGCGCCAGACACGACTGGTAAAGTGTAAGCCGAGTCTTTCAACTATGTTTTTGTTGATTATAAGCTCGATTTTTTCAGGGGTTTCTATTGGAATGTCCTTGGGGGCTATCCCTTTTACTATCTTGTGTACCAACCGTGCAGCCTGCCTTCCATCATTGTACTGTGAACCACAATATGAGGCGATTGCACCAGATTCAATACTTGTCATGTCATGACCAAATACAGGAATTCCCTCCTCCATGGCTTTAGGGAAGATGATTGTTTTCAGAGCCTTACGGATTGGTGCAATTGGCAGCTCGAAGATAACATCAATGTGTGATTTTGACAGTGCTGCAGTTGCCTTAATAATATCGTCCTGGGTTTCCACTTCTACAACCTGCAATTCAAAACCTAGCTCGTCAGCACTTTTTCTTGCAACAGCCAGTGATTGAACTGATGGTACTATAGATGGGACATGGAAACAGAAAAGCTTTCGAGCTTTAGGGAACATTTTCCGGATAAACCAGAGTCTTTTGGCCATTAGCTTCGTATCATTGGTATCTATTCCTGTGAAATTATTACCGGAACTTGCCATGCTAGCTACAATTTTTCGTTCAACTGAGGATGCGGCCAAGAGAAAAACAACGGGAATACTGCTTCCCGCTGAGGCAAACAGCAGGGCATCAGCCTCTATGCCTCCGGCGGCTATTACCACGTCAGGTTTCTCTGCAATCAGTTCTGCTGCAAGCTCTGGGAGTTTGTCTCGATCTCCTGCAGCATCCTTTATCTCATAGATAAAGGTGTTTCCCTCAGCCCTCTCATGTAAGGCAAGTCCATCTTGTAAGCCCTTAATCGGACTATTACGTATATTGCTGGACTTGAGAATAGTGACACGGATAGATTTGGCAAAAACGGTATGTGCCTGAAAAATGGTTGTATATACAGTTGAGAGTAAAAAGAATAAAAAAATACAAGAGAATTTCTTTAGAGGTGGCAGGCTAGGTGTTTTAAGCTTTTTCTCATATAAAGAGCTTTTCAACATCATTTTGAGTCACTCCGTGTAGGTGGAGAATTTTCGTTTTTTATTTGCATTAAGTTTTCCTGTCTTGAGACATCAGAACAAGCCCAACTTGCATCCACCATCCTTGGCGGTACAGCGGGTTTTTACATGAGCACTGAATGTCAGTTATCCGATCAGAACCACGTTCTTAATTATGTTACCAATAAAGTGTCTTTTAAAAGTATTATCATGATTCTAGCCGCTTATGTTAGCGTCAAATAGTCAGGCCAGATATCTCTATAAAATAGTATAAGTAAAAGGCTATCATAATATAAATGGCGAGTCCAATTTCTTTAAGAAGAGTGCCGAAACTATGTAGAGTACAAGTTGAGTTCTAAGGCCATGTTCAAGGCAACGGATATGAATGTGCAGAGCCGCTCGCCAGATTACGTGCCAGATTTGGGAGATCAGGGATATATATTGTCCTGCTATAGAAATTCCAGTTTCTCTATTACTGGTATAAGATTTGAGAAATAAATGAACCCAAGGTGGATTTTTGTATTTGATTGACGGAATTATCACCGGACTTGATTACATGGTGCGTCGAAATCATGAAGAGATATAGGATGTTTAAACAGTGTCTGGATCCATAATGGAAGAACTGGCCTCGGATATCGCAGTAAGGTTGTAAAGATATGGAAGTGAATATTGTTCAAATGGAACTGATTCCAGTTCAAGGTACCCCGTTAATATTGCCACATCTAGGGCCCAATTTCCTGTCAATTCCTAAATTACAGGTGTCAACTCATGTTCCCTAACATTTGAAAGACAACTATTGTCACCTATTTTCCAATGTGGCACGGTAAGAAAATCAGACATCATGACATTTGCGATTATCATGCGGAAAAGGTTATCAGGTGTTGTCCACGTCTTTAACCTCCTCAATACCTAATTGCGTTACCGCCCAGGTGTGCATCATTTTAAGAATCGGAAACGCAGTTTTTCCAAGCTCGGTAAGAGTATATTCAACACGGGGTGGAACTTCAGGGTATACGGTCCTTACCACCAGTCCATCCCGTTCCAACTCTTTGAGCTGCTGAGTGAGCATCTTCTGGCTCACTCCCGGTACGATTCGTTCCAGCTCCATATATCGTTTCGTCCCGTCATTTAGGTGCCAGAGCATCAAGCATTTCCATTTTCCGCTTAACATATCCATGGATATCTCTACCGGACAATGATACTGCTTCTTCTTCCACTGAATCATTATTTCAAACCCTTCCTCAAAAAAAAATCTCTCGGTACGCCATATATCTCAGCAATTCAAACCAAAAGGTTCGTGTCGAACCAAAGGGTGCCTTCTTGTTCCATTACTTCAACTGGTTATCTTTTACAGTGTTCGAAACAGGCATAAACTAACCACAACACCAGGAGATAACAATGACATATCCAAGAACATTCTCCCATATCGGGATATCTGTAACTGATTTAGAAAAAGCTGTAGAATTTTATACCAAAGTACTTGGCTGGTACGTCATCATGCCTCCGACTGAAATTGTATCAGACGATTCTGCAATCGGAATAATGTGCGATGATGTTTTCGGAAAAGGCTGGGAGCGATTTAAGATTGCCCACCTTGCAACCGGGGATAGAGTTGGCGTAGAAATATTTGAGTTCAAAAACGCTGAACTCCGAGAAGATAATTTTGAGTTTTGGAAGAACGGAGTATTTCATTTTGCTGTTCAGGACCCTGATATTGAGGGCCTTGCTGCTAAGATTGTAGAACACGGCGGCAAGCAGAGAATGCCGGTCAGAGAGTACTATCCAGGTGAAAAACCCTATCGTATGGTATATTGCGAGGATCCTTTCGGTAATATAATTGAGCTATATTCCCATAGCTACGAATTGACGTACTCCGCTGGTGCATACCAGGATAAACTGTAGAGCCCTCCCAAAAAACGTACCCTGCGTTCTTGCAGGGTACGCTGATTCCAAAAGTTACCCTTGTTTTTTAAAAAACAATCAGCCTATCGGACCATTGTAGATATTTTCTTGTACTGAATGTAGCCCTGGCCAAATTGTACGGTTACAATTGGCAGATGACCCATGTTTTGAGACGACTGGTAACACTTTTTTTTATTTCGTAATACGGACTCTGGTGATATATTACCTGCAGTGTAGGCAAACAAGCTGGTACCTTCACGGTAGAAACTACAATTACGATGTTCACGAAAAAATCAGGGTAGACGTAGGAAGGAGGATGTTGAATAGTGCCTTTTGGTTGCTCACTGCTTGTTCAATAGAGATTGTATGGCAGAAGCGAACTAAAATCAGCAAGAGCCATCGCGGCGTTCTCCTCAACCATCCGTAGAATAGTGAATTGAATACCAAAGAGGACATTAAAAATGAATATGAACAATCCTTATCAAACGACAATGCACATTCATCCTGTTGGCACGGTATCTAGCCCCATCAAAGATCTCTCACTGAAAGCCGGAGAATCAGGTCTTGAACGTCAGGAGAATGACGGAGAAATCAGAGAAAACCACCAACGGATAAAGGAAACAGTTTGTGATTTGGTTATTGCCAAGGAATGGCAGGAACTGCTTGACGGCATTGAGGAGTTTTCTCACGCCCTTGTACTTTATTGGCCGCACCTTCTGGATACAGACAGGCGGAGGATTAAAAAAGTTCACCCCATGGGGAGAAAGGATCTTCCGTTGACCGGCATTTTCGCCACGCGCAGCCCGGCCCGTCCCAACCCAATCCTTGTATCGGTGGTGAAAATTGTTGAAAGGGAAAAAAATATTTTGAGAGTTGTGGGACTGGAGGCAGTCGACGGAAGTCCTGTTCTGGATATCAAACCACATGTCAAATCGTATGATACCTTGGAAAACCCAAAGCTAGCACCATGGATGGAACAAATCCAAAGAGAACTCGAAGGTGAGGATGTCAAATAAAAACGGACATTGTTGTGACGCGTCTTTTCAGCCCTGTTTACTTTTCTTTTCGTTTTTTTGAGGTTGTAAATTTTTATCTCCTCTTCCTCTTTTGATCGGCAATAACGAAAACGTCTCATAACAAACGAAGGGCTCAAAGCTGCCATTTTGAGCCCTCCTGCAGGTATCCCAGCAAACACTTGTGGCTAAGCACGGTTCTCGTTGTTGCTCAAGAGGGAAGAATGGAGATCAATGCACTGAAGGCAGGTCCAACAGACTCTTATAGGCAAGTGACCATTATCTTTTGTAGCTGGTGATGACTCGATAAGAAAATAATCCACAGTAACCAGGGCAGACCATGGTTTCAATCATTTAAAATATATGCAATTGCGTTTGCCTGTTGCCACCTGTCAGGAAAGCCTGTGCAAATATAATGTTTGAAAGCTTGTCACTTCAGTTTTGAACCTCTCTCATACCTTGAAGCGGCCCGTGACTTCTTGCATCTTAGCTGTCATTTCACTCAGATTAGCAGCACTTTTACGCACCATGGTACTACTTTCAGTCAACTCCAGAGAGGAGTGGCTGACCTCAGCGATATCCTTGGCGACTTCTCCTGAAACCATGGATATCTGAGATACGTTGCTGGCCACTTCCTGAAGGCCGGTTGAGGCCTGTTCAATATTTTCAGCAATGTCGTTGGTGGTGGAGGTTTGATTTTCCACGGCGGAAGCAATGGAGTCAACTATGGTGTTCACCTCGTTGATGACCCGGAGAATTTCCTGGATCTCATCCACAGTCTTGCCGGTTGAATCTTGTATTCCCTTGATCCTGGTGTTGATCTCGATAGTGGCCATGGCGGTCTGTTTGGCCAGTTCTTTGATCTCGTTGGCAACTACCGCAAAACCTTTTCCTGCATCTCCGGCCCTCGCGGCTTCAATGGTGGCATTCAGGGCCAGAAGGTTCGTCTGCTCGGAGATCTCAGTAATGGTTTCAGTTACCCTGCCGATCTCCTGAGCGGCATCTCCTAGGACGCTAATCAGTTCATAGGAGCTCCGGGTACGCACCACAGCCTCATTGGTCATGGTCCGGGCGTTTTTGGTGCTGCCGGCAATCTCTTTTCCCGCTGCGGCAATGGTTCCAGTGGATTCAGCCACCGTACTCACATTGACCGCAGCTTCTTCTACAGCAGCGGCTACGGTGTTCATATTAATGCTCATCTCTTCGGCGGCAGCGGCTACACCATTAGCCCTGGATTGAATATTTGATGTCGCCCCGCTCATCTGTTCTGCGAGAGCTGCCAGCTCCTGCCCAGAGTGGTTCAGGGTAACGCCGTTGTTTTGAATCTGGCTGATCATCCCGCCAAGAGTGGTGAGCAACTTGTCAATGGAACGTCCAAGAACTCCAATTTCGTCTTTAGCAGTAAAGCCCATTCGTTTCGTCAGGTCTCCCTCTCCTTCGGCAAGGTCAAGAGCAACATGGATTGCTTGGTTCAGTCCTCTGATCAAGCTCAAAGAAGTGGTTATCACAAGCATAATGCTGGCAGCAAGGATGGCGACAAAACTGACCCCAATTATGGTCAGCTTTCTCTGCATGGTTTTGACCTGTAAAATAGCAGACTGGATAATGTTTTGTGCAAGTGTATCATCAACGCTCTTAAGGAGATTGATTTTATTCGTAATGGTCTTGAACCATATTTCCGGATCAATCCCAAAGGTTTTTGTGTTGTCTAGGCCGACGTTCAACGCTACCTGTCGCATGCGCGCCACTTCATCGACATCGTTTCCGCGAACGGTTTCATTATAGATTCTCATAGCTTCGACGGTTGATTCGGCGCGAAAGGCGTCGAGATAATTTTCTTGGGCAGCGAGAAGTTGCAGGAAGCGGCTGTAGGTCTCCGTGGTAAATGAACCTTTGCTGAATACGGCACTTAGAGTGGCCCGTTCTATTCCAGCTCGTTCCTTGCCCTGAAGAAAATTGACATAGGCAAAGAGTTGAGTGGTGATTCCAGGGTTATCGCTGAGATGGCTTGTGGCGGAAATGGTATCCAGGAGTGTTTTAATAAGGGCAGTGTAGTAGTGAATGACCTCTTTTGTTTCCATCTGCTGGCTACTGACCTTTTGCCGGGTTCTGTCGAGTTCCTTGAGGATAGTTTCAACCTGGCGGGTTTTCACGGCGAGTGTCGCTCCTGCAGCTTGTTCCTGGAGAGTGGTCAACGATTTTCTATAGTTCGCAGATTTCTCGTCGGTTGCAGTTCGTTGGTTATCGAGGATTACCTCAAATTTTGTTCCCTTACTGGCGAGAAATCCAGAAGAGGCCCCACGTTCTTTTTGTAGCTCGTGAACCAGCAGGCTGATCTGCCCACTGAATTCGACCATGGTGATGATATTCTTATCAGACCGGACCTTGGCATAAGTCGTGACCAAATTGATACCGGAGGTGACGAGGTAGCCGCACATGGGGAGCAAGATAATGAGGCCGATCTTAGTTTTGATAGAGAGATTCTGTAGGAGATGTTTCATGTCATGTTTTCTTCTGTTGATTGCATTATTAAGCGAAAGTTCCATCAGCAATGATATCACTTTTTGTTGATAAGCCATATCGCGAGGTGAAAAAAAATGAAAAAATTTGTGGCGATACATCAACACATCATTTGTAAGGTACAAATCAGGGATCTGGTGTGTTTTATGTAGAGGTGGACGCGAAAGACTGGACAATGAGGATACCAATTGGGGTTGGAGTCTTTGTCTTGTAAAGAGCACCGAAATAAATACTGCAAGACTCAACGATATAAAAATCTCTGGAGCTATTCCAGAGGGCATAAAGACGGATAATGGTGTAAAATTAAATAGATAAACCTGAAACCTATACTTTTAGCAGAAGTGAGGACTACAGTTATTGGGGATTAACTGTATTGTTAAACTCAGACCCCATAGAATCAGGGATTAATCTCATAGATCAAATAAGAGGCTATAGTAGAGCCGAGCTAGAGAGTAACATCGCTCAGGTTGCGGTGATCATGAGGCCTAGCCTCGGCGAGAGAGACATACGAAGATATGCAGGTCATGATCAAGCAGGGCATGTACCTTGACACAACACTGTTTTTCTCGTCTATTTATTCGATGTTCCTTTATGTTTTTCGCAAATTTTGTTCGGGAAAAGGGTGGTCAAGTTGACCCAACAAGCTGCTACCTTGAAAATATGAGTGCCCTTGAAGCTTGTCGTGATGTGAAATTTGGTTGTATAATTCATACAGTACCCTGTCCCGACAGACCATTTTAAAGTGATCCTCATTGGGACAAAAGTGATTGAGGGTTTACCAGAAACGAAGTCTCTGAGGAGGAGACAAAAAGATATGAGGAAAATCAGCATAAAATGGGCAGCATGTTTTATCATCATTTTCATCCTCGCTCCCCTGGCATACCCGAGAGATGAGCCTGTCAAAGTCCTTATTCTCAATTCATACCACAAAGGTTTTCCCTGGACTGATAATATTGTGAAAGGAGTGGAGGCTGTTTTTAAACCTGAAGAAACTAATTTTGAACTGAGTGTAGAGTATATGGATACCAAGGCCATGGGCTATAGCGCAGAATATCAACGAAAGCTCCATGATCTCTACCTTTACAAATATAGCGGGCAGAAATTTGATCTCGTAATCTCCTCTGATGACGACGCATTCGATTTTTTAAGAGAATATCATGAAGAATTGTTTCCTGGAACTCCTGTAGTTTTCTGTGGGGTGAACAATCGTATTGCACCAAATATTATAGATCACAATACGTTCACGGGGATTCTTGAAACTACCGCCCATAAAGAAACTATTGATTTGATCCTGAATAATCACCCACAGACAAAAAAAATATTTCTTATAATTGATAAGAGTCCATCAGGAGAATATCAGTGGGAAATCTTGGAGCAAAGCTTTACCCGTTATAAGGGTATCGATTTTATCCGCCTGTCTGATGACCTTTCAATAAAGGAGATTGAACAGATCCTCTCCGGCCTTACAGAGGATGCCGCTGTTATTTTTTTTACGTTGTCACAAGATAAATCTGGCGCATATCTGACATTAAAAGACAGTGTAATCCGGGTGACAAGGGCAAGTAAACGGCCCGTATACACGACACATTCGATGGACGTGCTCTATGGAGCGGTGGGGGGGAAGGTCCTTGGAGGCTTTCATCATGGAGAAAATGTGGCTGCTCTTGCCCAGCGCATCCTTGGTGGCGAAAAGGTGAGCAGCATACCTGTTGTCGAAGTGAGCCCAACCCAATATGTATTTAATTTTGAACAGCTTAAAAAATGGGGGATCGAACTCTCAAAACTTCCCAAAGAGAGCATTTTCCTCAACAGGCCAGTCTCAACCTACGAAGACTATAAGGTCCTGATATGGTCTGTTGTTGTAGCTATAACATTGCTCGTTTCGATCATTTTTTTTCTGCAGGCAAATATCATGCGACGTAAGGTGGCGGAGGACAAACTGAGAGACAGTGAGGAACGATTCCGTCTTGCTTTTGAAAAGGCCAATGACGGCATATGTCTGGTAGCCATAAGTGGCGAGATCCTCAAGGTGAATCAACGGATGTGTGACATCTTTGGCTATAGCTCCCAGGAATTGGAAAGCATGACTGTAAACGACATTGCCTGTGCAGAAGATAAGGAAGTGAGCCCAACCTTTATGAAAAAAAGCATGGATGGGGAAATTGACCACGCTATATTCGAAAAAATGTATACCCATAAGAATGGCAGGATGATACACGCTCAAGTTTCAAATACTATGGTAAAAGATAGCGCAGGGAAACCCTTATATTTCATCTCTCACCTGCAGGATATCACCGACAAAAAGAAAAATGATGAGGCGTTTCGTGCAGGACAGGCCAAGTTAAAGGCGGCTCTAGATAGCATGACTGATGCGGTTTCTATCTCTGATGAAAAGGGCAGGCTTATCGAATTCAATGAGGCTTTTGCAACCTTTCATCGGTTTGGCAGCAAAGCCGAATGTTATAGTGTTTTTTCAGAGTATCCTGAAATTTTAGATGCTTTTTCACCGGATGGTACACTGGTACCATTGGATATGTGGGCAGTTCCCAGGGCTCTGCGGGGTGAAGTTGTAATAGATTCGAAGGTTATCTTAAAACGTAAAGACACCGGAGAGAGTTGGATTGGCAGTTATAATTTTGCTCCCATTCGCAACAAAGAAGGTGAAATAATTGGCTCAGTAGTGGTGGGGCGGGATATCACTAAAGAGACGGAAATTGAACAGGAGATTATCCACCAGCAACAGCTGCTCAAAGCGATTGTTGATAACATTCCAGTCCTTATTACCCTGTATGATCCAAAAACCAGGGTTTTGCTCACCAACAAAGCGTTTGAAAAAACGATCGGCTGGACCAACGAAGAGTTCCAGCACATGGATATCATGGAGGCATGCTATCCGGATCCTCAGCATAGAGCTGAGGCCGCTGAATACATGGAGAAAGTTTCAAATGAATGGCAGGAATTCAAAGTCACAACCAAAAGTGGTGGAACCATCGACAGTATCTGGTCCAATGTTCGTCTGGAAGATGACACCCGGATTGGTATCGGCATAGATATCACCGAAAAAAAGCAGCTTGAGTCAAATCTCAATCAGGCGTACAAAATGGAATCGCTGGGCACTCTTGCCGGTGGAATTGCCCATGATTTCAATAATATTCTATCGGTCATCCTGGGGTTTACCGAATTAGCCCTTGCTGGTGCAGAAAAAGAGACCCCGGTGGAGAATGATCTCAGAGAGGTGTATGCAGCAGGAGTTCGGGCCAAAGAACTGGTGACCCAGATTTTGACCTTTGCCCGCCAGTCTGATGAGACACTCAAACCAATTGAAGCTGGTCTTATCGTTAAAGAAACTCTTAAATTTATTCGGTCGACTATTCCGACGACAATCGAAATAAGGCACAATATTGAAAGTACATCCCGCATCCTGGGAAGTCCAACTCAGTTGCATCAGATCATGATGAACCTCTGCACCAATGCTGCTCATGCCATGGAGGAAAAAGGTGGTACTCTTGAAATCACACTACGGGACAGATCTCTTCATAGAGCCACGGAAACCGTTACGGGTGATTTAAAACCTGGAGAATATATTGAACTCAAAATTTCTGATACGGGATGCGGGATAGCCCCTCATATAGTTGACAGAATTTTCGAGCCTTATTTCACTACAAAGGGCCCGGGAGGGGGAACGGGAATGGGACTCGCTCTCGTTCATGGGATTGTCGAGATATTCAACGGTAAGATTATTGTAGAGAGTACCCAAAGAAAAGGAACGGATATAATCATTTACCTGCCAATCTGTAAAGAAAGCATCCTCCAATCACCAGACAATACGGAAGAGTTACCCACAGGGCAGGAACGAATTCTATTGGTCGATGATGAGGCCCAGGTCGCATATATCGGTAGTCGGATTCTTCATCAGTTAGGCTATTTGGTAACAGTAAAAACCTCCAGTCTAGAAGCGCTTGAGCTTTTCCAGTCGGATCATGCCGATTTTGACCTGGTAATCAGTGATGTTACAATGCCTAAGATGACCGGAGACCAGCTGGCGAGCCATTTCAGGGATATCCGACCGGATATCCCAATCATTTTATGCAGTGGCTATACAAAGAGGTTTTCAGAGGAAGAAGCTTTAAAAGCAGGAATCAAGGCCTTTATTAATAAACCGATTGTCAAAGCGGACTTGGCTGTGACGGTACGAAGAGTATTGGATGAGGCCAGGACCTGATGTTGACATAAGTTGATTCCTCATCACTTGTCTACACCTTCTGGTAACCATTGTTTTTTAAATACTGTTTATTATGGGCAGGCTAACAAAATAAAGCCCAAGTACTCCAATACAAACACCTGCGAGTTTACGGAAAATGCCACTTCCTCTATTCCATGTATTGTTTGTTAAAAACTTTTTCACTAAAGCCGTTGAGCTCCCCGCTAAGACAATGGGAATACAGTGACCAATACCAAACAGGACAATGAACATAACCCCTGTCATTATCTTGTTCTGGATTGTAATGATAGCAAGAATAGGAGCAATAAAGCCAAAGGTGCATGAGCCTGAAAGAATTCCATAGGCCAAGCCGAGTACAAATGCTCCCAATAAACCTTTTACCTGTATTTTGGCCATCAAGCCGTTGGACATCGAACACTTGGCTATGCCAAGAAAATCGAGTGATACCCATACGAGAATAGCACCTACAGCAATGCTCATGTATGGGCCAACATCACCCAGCATTCTTCCAAGTAAACTGCATATAATCCCTATCGTGGCAATCGTGATAAATAGGCCAAAGGTAAAAATAACTGCGTATAGAGCAGCTCGTCGACCTTCTACAACTTGATTTTGCCCAGCGACATAGCTGACCAATAAGGGAATTGAAGCCAGATGACAAGGACTAAACAGAACACTTACAACGCCCCATAAAAAACAACCGAGGCCACCTAACAAGAGACCTTGGCTCATCCAGGCGTTAATCGTGAGAAATATCTGATCCATGGGTTATTGAACTCCCAGTTTCTGCAATTCAGCAACAATACCTGCTTTATCAAAAAAGCCTTCATGTCTGAGCACCTCGTTCCCTTCGGCATCATAAAATATTTGTGTGGGGATAGCCCTAATGCCGAATTTTTTGCCGGCATCAGGATTTACCCAAACATCGATGAAAACGATTGCTGCCCGGTCTTTATATTCTTTTTCCAGCTCTTCCAGAATTGGTGCCATCATTTTGCAAGGAATACATTTTTTGGCTCCCAGATCGACCATGGTCACGACCCCAGGAACCGGAACCTGTGTTTCAGTTATTGTTGTTGTACCTGCAGAAGCAATTGATGCGAATAACAGAATTGCGGCAATGATGCGAAAGAGTTGAATGCTGTATATTTTGAGAATAGAATTCACGTTGCGAGCCCTTTATAGATATTTTTTAACCTGACTAACCAGATCCGTTATAGTTTTCATTGAAACCTCTGTTTTACCTTTTTCAAAACCAAGGTCACCAAGCACGATATGGTTAAACTCTGAAAACTGCAACCTCAAGTGACTTCTTCGCACAGCCAAGAGAACACCCGTCAATGGCTAAAATGGATGAGGCAGCCTGCGTTGTTTTAATTATGCCCTCGACCTGACCGCCTATTCCGGCGAGACAGAACATTTTTCCACTGCCTTCGCGAGTAAGTCTGCGAGCTGCCTGGTCGGCAAGCTCGCCTACATCGGCCGCTCCTGAACATGAAAAGATGAGTTTGGGAGCTGAACTGCATGAACATCCACAAGTGATTGATGTTGAACTCATTTTCTATCCCCTTATGAAAATCATTGGATCATATTTTTAATTTCAGTAAGCGAAGGTACGCGTCCAACACTTTTCACTTTCCCATCAATAACCAAACCTGGAGTCATCATCACCCCAAAAGACATGATTTTGTCAAAATCAGATACTTTTTCCAGTTCGAATTCAATACCGAGCTCTTTTGCTGCTTGGGTTGCAGTTTCAGCCAGCTGATTGCATTTAGGGCACCCAGGCCCAAGGATATGAATTTTCATAATTTTCTCCAAAGTTTTAAATTATCCAACAATTATTCCAAAAAACATCCCGCTGATAGTCGCCATAACGATGACAAGGCTGACGAAGACCGCCGTTTTCTTTGCACCAAGTACCGAGTTAATGACCAACATATTGGGGAGGCTGAGGGCAGGTCCTGCCAGGAGCAGTGCGAGTGCAGGACCATTTCCCATGCCATTTGCCATAAGACCTTGCAAAATCGGCACCTCTGTCAAAGTGGCGAAATACATAAAAGCACCGGCGAAAGAAGCAAAGAAATTAGAAAACAGGGAATTACCACCGACTGCTCTGGCAACCCATTCTGAAGGGATCAGGCCTTCATGCCCAACACGACCAAGCAGTGCCCCGGCAATCAATACACCGAAAAGCAACAATGGCAGGATTTGTTTTGCAAAGGACCAGGACGAAGAAAACCACTCTTGGTTTTCGCCCTGATCGGTACTTGTTACAATAGAAAGGCCTATAAAACCGGCAGTGAACGGTATTAGGGGCTGATCATGATAGACATAGGCAAGAAGAGCGACGGGAACAGCGACACATGCAACTTTCCAGACTCGCATCTTAAACCAAAGGATGAGCATCAGGCTAAAAAGCACTGAAAATATCGAGGTTATTAGCCATTTAGCATTGAATATTGCCGCCCAAATACCAGTGGTCGCCTCAGGTTTTCCCCAATTTGCAAAGACAAGAATTCCTACCATTGAGAAGAGATAAAGGCTGGTCTGCCAGAGAGGGCGTGTGACAGGTTCTTCCGGCATTGCCATTTGTATAGCCAACTTGGCCTTCTCTTCCTTGCGAAAAATAAATGCCATGAGTACCCCGATCACAATACTGAAAATCATTGCTCCCACAGCCCTTGCAATTCCTAATTGTGGACCAAGAATTCGTGCTGTTAAGATGATGGCAAGTGCATTAATTGCTGGACCGGAATATAAAAATGCTGTGGCTGGACCAAGGCCAGCACCCATTTTGTAGATTCCAGCAAATAAAGGAAGGATGGTGCAGGAACAAACGGCCAGAATGGTTCCTGACACGGATGCAACCCCATACGCCAGGATCTTATTGGCTCCTGCGCCCAGATATTTCATTACAGAGTTTTGACTGATGAAAACACCAATAGCCCCAGCGATGAAAAATGCAGGGACCAGACAAAGCAACACGTGCTCACGGGCGTACCATTTAACGAGGTGAAAAGCTTCTAATACTGCCAGGTCGAAGCGCTCGCTTCCCACAGGTAAATAGAAACATCCAACAAATATCGCTATGATCCATACAAGATACTTCCACTCATTTTTCCAGTTCATGACACTTGTCCCACAGTATGACATTTGGTAAAATGACCAAATGATAGAGAAAAAAATATACTTAAAACTACAACAAATCTGCTTGTTCTTCGGCCTGATTTTTTATGACAGCTTCAATACAAGACATGTATTTTAAAATACATGGAACCTTCAGTTTATAAAAAACTTGTTTTCCTCGTTTTTCGTCAGCAACAACTCCTGCTTGTTTAAGGACAGATAGATGCTTTGAAATTGTTGAGAAGTCAGCATCTATAGATTCTGCCAGTTCGCAAACACATTTTTCCCCATGTTCGAGTTGTTCCGCCATCCACAATCGGGTAGGGTGGCCCAGCGCTTTTAGGACATTGGCTTTTGCCTCAATTAATGCTTTTTGCTTGTCTTTCATTGTACCTCCAAAAGGATGGACACATGGTAAAACGACCAAATGATCTTGTCAAGATGATTTATTGGGTTTACTGTGTTGGTCGTAGAGTGAAAAACGTTAAAAACATAAAAACTATGGGCTTTTAGCTCGGACAAACCCATTTAATTGTATGAAAAACAACAAAAGATTACTCGTCGTAGGTGGTACAGGTAGAGATGTAGGTAAAACAGAATTTATTTGTCAACTGTTAAAGAAAATATCTGTGACTCATGAGGTATATGCTTTAAAAGTCTCAGCAATATTCCCAGATGAAGACCTGTTTCACGGAAGCCATGATGAATCTGAGAGCAGGTTGCATCTTTATGAAGAATTAAATGCATCTACGACTAAAGACACATCAAGAATGTTAAGAGCTGGTGCGAAGAAGGTATTTTACCTGCGAAGTGATGATGCGGGAATATTGGATGGATATAGAAATTTTGTCAATCAAATCCCCCCAAAAGCTATAGTTATCTGTGAATCAAACAGTCTTGGTCAATTTATCAAACCGGGAATTAGTATAGTTGTAAAGGCCTTACATAAGCCTATCAAAGAGAGGGCGATCGTTTTATTAGAGAGTGCGAATTTGGTGGTCAACTCTGATTGTATTTCAGGGTTTCCTGAACTGGAATCAGTCTGTTACAGCGAAACAGGCGGCTGGAAACTCCAATCAAAAACAGAGGTAAATTTCGACTGAAATCCTTGGAAATATTTAGCTGAGTCAATTCCCCCATCTTAAATGGCTGTCTGGAATCGGAATGCTCATTCTTTTGCTCTATTGAGTCATGTCTACTGTACTACCCTTGCACTTTGGTCGAGTATGTGCAAGGGTATGTCAGTGTGAAAAAGGTTTTTTCTTCCCTCTCATACCCATTGTCGTTGCAAGGAAAACACCCCAAACCCCTCGGGGTTGAAACCGGCATCCTTAAAACAAAAACACTTCAACGAGACTTTCCGGTTCAAGGATTTGCCCCGGTTCCAGCACGATATAACCGTCGGCGTGAACAATGGTACTGAGCATGTGTGATCCCTGCTGGGTCATTTCTGTAATGACTGCAAGTTTATTCGGTTTGTTTTCGACGGTGACGCGAATAAAATTTGTCCGGCTCCCTGTATTGGATACTCTTTTGATTGTTTTTGCAGTTATGGAATGGTGTATAGATTCAACCCCCTGAAGTTCAGCCAAAACGGGACGTACATAGTTGATGAAGCACATGAAAGCAGAGACAGGATTCCCGGGTAAGCCAAAAAGCAGTGTACCTTCCAAACGGCAGACAAAAAGAGGTTTGCCGGGTTTTTGGCGGATTTTCCAGAAAAGTTCTTTAAAACCTGCAGTCAAAGCGGCTTCTTTCACATGATCATGCTTGCCTACTGATACACCTCCGGAACAGAGGATAATTCTATTACCGGTCATGGATGCATTTTTAACCGCTTCAATTGTTTGCTCCAGACTATCTTTAATGTGCGAAATAGAGCTGATATGAGCACCCGACTCACGGACCGCAGCGGCTAGCATTATGGAGTTTGAGTCTCTGATCTGATGTGATTTTATGTCAGTTGTATCAGGAGGTGCCAATTCAGTTCCTGTCACAAGTATAGCTACTTTAGGAGGCGCGTAGACCGGAACCGTATATTGCCCAACGGCTGCAAGAAGAGCTAATTCACGTGCTCCCAGGACCATTCCTTTTGAGAAGAGCCGGGTTCCTTTCTTAAATTCCTCCCCTTCATATCTGACATCCTGCCCCTTGGTTTTAACCGAGAGTATCTCGACATTTTCTCCATTTTCTCGCGTATCTTCCACTCGGACAATTGTATCGGCACCTTCCGGCAACATTGCACCTGTACTAATTCTAATTGCTGAACTGGAGGTTATTATTCCTTTGAAAGGAATGCCTGCCTGGCTTTCTCCGATCACTTTCAGGCAAACGGGATGGTCCGAACTGGCTTCACTGCAGTCTTCCCATCGAACCGCAAAACCATCCATTGCTGAATTTGTATATCGCGGTGAAGATTCCGGTGCTTCTATGTCGTCACTGAGCCTTCGAAGGTGTGCATCTGCGAGACCGACTATTTCTGTTACAGGAACAGGCATATTCTCATGAAGTATTTGATGTGCTTCTATGACCGATATCATGAATTTCTCCAGGGGATGTTTATTTAAAGTTATAATCAAAATTATGTCTGACCAGGGAATAGCTATACAACAACTGTGCCATTGTAAAGGCTGGTGGAGTGTCATTAGAGATTATTGTAGATCGTGGGGCCATTCCTTCGTCTTTGGACGTCAGAGAGGTCCATTTGTCTGAGTAGCAAAAAAAACAGATAGTGATGATGGCAAACTCCAACAATAGCACCTGAAGAGAAAAATGTGTTACAATTTCGAAACGTCGAGAAGCTCAATTATCGAATTGGGCGGTGTCGGACAAAGATACAGGGAGATGGAGTGAATATTGCAAAAAAACATATGGTATATAATCTCAGCAATTTTTGCTTACCCGGGGGCACCATGAAATATTTGAAACTGTCTTTTCTCTGTATCCTCCTTCTCTTGTCTAGTGCGCTTCCGTTAAAAGCTGATCAGGAAACGTTAAGAGCTGGGGTGGCCAGCATGATCACTCCCGTCAGTGCTGTCAAATACTATCAGCAGGTTGTTCAATATTTGGGGAAAAAGCTGGGACTTCCAGCAGAGATGGTTCACCGTACAACGTACGATGAAATAGATGTCATGCTCGAAGATGGGCTCGTGGATTTTGCATTTATCTGCTCAGCCCCTTATGTCATTGATAGTGAAAAATTTGGAGTCGAACTGCTCGTTGCTCCTCTGGTTAATAATGAACCTTTCTACCGTTCTAATATTATTGTCCATAGGGAGAGTCCGAGCAAAACTATTGATGACCTTGAAGGCCAGTCTTTTGCTTTTGTTGATCCGAAATCAAATACAGGCCGTCTGTATCCAACCTATGCCCTCGCTAAAAAGCATGAAACCCCTGAGGCCTTTTTTAGCTCGACAGTTTATAGCTATAGCCATAATAAATCTGTTGAGTTCGTCGCTAAAAAGAGAGTGGCGGCTGCAGCTGTTGATTCGATCGTATACGATTATATGGTAGCGACCAACTCTCCTTACGCCAGAGAAACAAAGGTCATTCATCGATCACAGCCGTTTGGAATCCCCCCGGTCGTCGTCCCTCCGGGGTTGTCGTCATATATGAAAAGTGCCATTCGTGAAGTTTTTTTGGATATGCATCTCGATACTGAGGGAAAGGCCATATTATCTGCAATGAAGATTGATAAATTTGTGGACGTCCCCGATAGCAACTATGACTCTATTCGAGCTATGCGTGCTTTCATAAAAAACAACACACACCTTCCGGGCACTTCACGGCAGGTGGAAGATGAGACCTCAAGTGAAGACACCAATACGTACTATTTTGGAATAGTTCCTCGAGATAATCCGAGAGTTTCCTATGAGCGATACCAGCCTCTCATCGATTATTTGTCAATGGTGACAGGTGAGAAAATAGAATTACAGCTCGAAACAGATTACAAGGACGTGGTCAACAGTCTGGGTAAAGGCAAGACATCCTTTGCTCTACTTGGGCCTCTCACCTATTTAGATGCCTATAAACGCTATGGTGCAGCTCCTATTGCACGAAGCAAAACAGCTCGTGGAGAGATGTACTATCGAAGCGTAATTGTTACCGGTCTCGATGGCTCAATCCAGGAGCTGTCGGAGCTTGTTAATAAAAAGTTTGCATTTGCAGCGACTTGGTCAACCTCAGGTAACCTGATCCCACGCTACATGCTCGCCTGGTCTGGGATACATCTAGAGAATCTTAAAGAATATCAGAATTTCAACTATCATGGCTCGGTTGCAAAGAAAATACTCAGCAATCAGTTTGATGCCGGAGCGATCCGTTACTCTATCGCTGAACAGTACCTTCGCTATGGATTGAAAATCATAGCGACTTCAGACCCTATTCCAACAGGTCCGGTAGTTGTCTCACCTAAAACCCCCTATGAGGTAATGCAGAAAATTCAAAAAGCACTGCTTCACATGGGAGAAACAGAAGAGGGGCTAGCCGTTTTAAAAAAACTTGATCCGGATTTGCAAGGAGGGTTTTTCCCCGCCTCGGACCTGAATTACAGCAAGATCAGGCAGATGATAAACGATGTGCCAATGACCTGTGGAAAAGACTGTCACCCCCAAAGGACACTCTAAGATGTTCCAGTCGATTAACGATTCACTGCAAAAAAAGTTCATTCTCATAACGTTTATATCGGTTCTTATTCTTGCGGTACTGGTCAGCGTTTTTGTCGCCAGTAAAACCCGGTCTGCTTTATACAACGCAACAGAACAAAAAGGTCGAATGCTTGCACAGACAGTGAGTGCACTCATTATAAACGAGCTTATTTACGAACAACTCGGCCTTGTCGAGGAAGGGGGCTTGATTGACAACTATGTGCGGGAACTGTACGAGCGCAAAGAGCTTGAATTGCTCTATGTAGCTGTGCTCAACCCAGAGTTTCAGGTTATTTCACATAGTGATTTCGGAGAGTTCGGTAAAGATTATCAAGATCCTTTTGTACAAGAAACCCAGCAGGCTCAAAAGGTTCTTGTCAAGAAAACTCAGGTCCAGGACAGCACTGTTAACGCCTTGGAGTTTGCTACCTCTCTATCGATTGAAGGCAAACGCTGGGGGGTCTTGCTCTTTTCTATATCGCTTGAAAGTGTTGAAAAAGAGGCAAAGAAAATACTTTTTCAGATTCTTCTGCTTACCTCCATGGCGTTGATTCTCCTCTTCTTGCTTGTATTTTTTTTAAGCCAGAGATTTATCCGTCCGATTATCGATCTGTCTCAGGCAATGGCTGAGGTTGAAATTGGTATGGTCGAAAAAGCTATCCCGGTAAAAGGCAGGGATGAACTGTCGCAACTCGCAGAAAGTTATAATGAAATGGTTCGTCGAATTCGAGATACCAATGAGGAAATGAAACTCGCCCACGAAAAATTACTGCAATCTGAAAAACTGGCAACACTCGGTGTGCTCTCCTCAAGTGTTGCCCATCGAATTAATAACCCGCTTGGTGGTTTGTTCAACTGTGTACAGATGTTGAAACGAAAAGGGGATGATCCTGAATTCAGGGCTAATTACCTGGCTCTTGTTGAAGAGGGCCTAGACAACATTGAGGAGACAGTAGGACAGTTACTCTGGACCGCAGGGACAAGAGAGGGAGAAGAGAGAGCATGCGAAATTTCGACTGCCCTGTCTGGGGTCGTCAAATTTCTTGATTATAGAATGGGCAGACAAAATATCAGCTACTCTGAGTCAGTCACGCCAGGATTGCGGGTGTCTGTTCCGCCGCACGATCTGGAAGAAATCTTTCTCAACACAATGATTAATTCTATTCAGGCGATGGAAAATGGCGGGCAGTTAATCGTTTCTGCCGGAAGGGAAGGGAGAAATACCGTAATATGCATAGAAGATAACGGAATAGGTATAGCAAAGGATAAGCTGGATAAGGTGTTTGAGCTCTTTTATTCCACCAAAAAAGCAGGTGAAGGGACCGGACTTGGGATGTGGATGACCTATGAACTTGTTGTGAAGTACAAAGGAACAATAAAGCTACAGAGTACTGAAGGTGTTGGTACATCTGTGATTATATCGATACCGGAGAGCAAATGAATAAAAGTATCCTGATTGTCGAAGATGAAAAAATTTTACGAATATCTCTTACCGATGCCTTAAGGGAAGAAGGATATACCGTTTTTGCTGCAACAAACGGTAGGGAGGCTCTGGTTGCCATAGAGCAAGGAATTTTTTCCGTCATAATTACAGATATCCGCCTGCCTGATATAAGTGGAATGGAAATTTTGAGAAAATCCATGGAAATCGCTGCGGCAGTACCCGTTGTGATGATGACCGGTTATGGCAATATCAAAGATGCTGTGGAATCAATGCGAATAGGCGCATTTGATTATATCACCAAGCCATTTGACCTGGAAGAAATGTTTGTAACGGTCAGTAAGGCCCTGGAGGTTAATGCCATTACCGAGGAAAATATACGCTTAAAAAAGGAACTGAGCAGTCAGTTCAGTGCCGGCAAGATAATAGGTGAAAGTAAAGCGATGCAGTCCGTTTTCGCTCTCCTTGATAAGGTGAGTCGGACGGAATCCACGGTTTTGCTTCTTGGCGAATCAGGCACAGGAAAAGAGCTTGTTGCATCGACAATCCACTATCAGAGTGCGAGGAAAAAAAAGGCGATTATCAGGGTCAATTGTGCTGCCCTTCCTGATGATTTGATTGAAAGTGAATTGTTCGGCTACGAAAAAGGCGCTTTCACCGGTGCAGATGGCAAAAAACCAGGCAGGTTTGACATGGCAGATGGAGGGACTCTATTTCTCGATGAAATCGGCGACCTGCCGCCCCTTACCCAGACGAAAATATTACGTTTCTTAGAGGAGAAAACTTTTGAACGACTAGGCAGTACCTCGACGGTATCTGTTGATGTACGTATCATCGCGGCAACGAATAAAAATTTGGAGAGAGAAGTCAGTAAGGGAATGTTCAGAGAGGACCTCTATTATCGACTTAATGTCATTCCTGTAATCCTGCCACCTCTGCGGAAAAGAATTGAAGACATTCCACTGTTGCTCGACTCATTTACGCGTAAATTCAATGATCAGTTCGGCACAAATGTGGTTTTTGGCGCGGATGCGGTAACAGAGCTATCGAAATATGGCTTCCCCGGTAACGTCAGAGAATTGTTGAATATTGTTGAACGATGCATTGCTTTGGCAAGTAACAAGATTATTGGCCGGAATGATTTGCCTGTACATATTTTACAAAATAAAAGGGAGAAAGTCCCTCTCCTGTCATTGCAGCAGGTTTCTGTCGAGGCGGAGAAAAACCATATACTTAAAATCTTAAGTATGACCCAAGGAAACCGCTCAAAGGCCGCAGAAATTCTCGGGGTGAGTAGAAAAACTCTCTGGGAAAAGATCAATAACTATAATTTGAACGTTTAACGCACATTTGGTTGAGGCTCAATACAACCTGAGCTAGAAGTAGGCGCGGGTGGTTATGTTACCACAATGTAACACAAGTGTTATGAGGCAGCCAGTTATCTCTTTGATATTTCGGTTCATCCAGCTCAAATAGCCACCATGGAGACAATCGTCCCCTTGTTTGTCTTGTTCACTTCTATAACGCCCTGTAATTAATACACATAAATCCGTAACATTAATTTTACGTTACGACTGTGTAACACTTGTCGCCTGATTTTGCATGGCACAAAAAATGCTTGTTATCTGTAGTGTCGCTTGTGTGATCGCTGATCGAAATTTTATTAATTTGTGGAGGTGTACATGAAGATTAAAAGAAGGGACTTTTTGAAGTTGTCTGCGGCGGCCGGTGCCTCGGCGGCTTTAACCGGCTGTGTCGGAGCAAACGAGCCTACGACTAATGCTCTGGCCCCAGGAAGTAGCAATGTCAAAATTGGAGAAATGCCGGGCGAATGGAAACCCTCAACATGCCAGGGCTGTACAACCTGGTGTCCTGTAGAGATTTTTGTCCAGGATGGAAGGGCCGTTAAAGTAAGAGGAAATCGATATTCCAAGCAAAATGAAGGAAGTGTGTGTCCACGTGGGCATCTTTCACTGCAACAACTCTATGATCCTGACAGAATAAAAGTGCCGATGAAGCGCACCAATCCCAAAAAGGGACGCGGGGTGGATCCAAAATTTGTACCGATTAGCTGGGACGAGGCACTGAACACCATTGCTGACAAGATGATGGAACTTCGCAAGGCAGAAGAGACAGAAAAATACTGTTTAATGCGTGGGCGATACACATACTTAAGGGATGTCATTTATGATGTGATGCCTAAGGTCTTCGGGTCACCAAATAACATCTCCCACAGTTCCACCTGTGCAGAAGCTGAAAAATTCGGGTCATTTTACACGGAAGGATATTGGGACTACAGGGACTACGATCTTGATAACGCGAAGTATATTTTGATCTGGGGCTGTGATCCTGTTGCCAGTAATCGAATGATTCCCGCAACGATTCAGAGACTTGGAGACGCCCTCGATAGAGCAACCGTAGTGGCGGTTGATCCACGTCTTACCACCAGTGCTGCAAAAGCAAACGAGTGGCTGCCTCTCATGCCAGGATCTGACGGTGCTTTGGCACTTGGTATTGCCCATGTGATTTTATCAGAAGGACTCTGGTTCAAAGGTTTCGTGGGTGATTTTAACGATGGGGTCAACCGTTTTAAGCCTGGTATGGAGGTTGAGGAAACGAGCTTCACCGAAAAAGAAACCCATGGCTTGGTTAAATGGTGGAATATTGCTGTAAAGGACATGAGCCCTGCCAAGGCTGCTGAACTGAGTGGTGTTACAGAAGAACAGATTCTCCGGGTCGCAAGAGGAATGGCGCAAGCTGCTCCCAATGTCTGTGTCTGGATGGGGCCGGGTGCGGCAATGCACGCACGTGGTGGATATTCGGCGATGGCCGTCCATGCTCTTGGTGGTTTGGTGGGTGGGATTGATAACGTAGGAGGCTCTCTGCAAACAGCCAAGATACCGGTCAATAAACTTGATAAAGATATACTGAAAAAGCATCAGGATGATCTGGCTAAGAAACATTCAAAATTTGAAAAAATCGATCAGCGAGGCCGTCTTGAATTACCGGTTATTTCTCACGGTGAGTCGGGTGGGGGGGTTGCAACCAACAATGCGGCAACCGGCATCTTAAATAAAGACCCCTATGATATAAAAGTCCTTGTCGGCTATATGAATAATCCCGCGTTCTCCTGCAACGGCACTGACCGCTGGGAAAAGGCTCTTGCCAGTGTCCCGTTTACTGTTCACCTGACTACAAATGCCTCAGAATTCTCCATGTTTGCAGACATAGTTTTGCCCTGTACCGTGAACAAATATGAGAGGTACGGATTCGTTAAAACCAAGGCAAACAGGTATGCAACCTGTACTCTTCTGCAGCCGGTAGTTGATCCGATTTGGGATGTGATTGTCGATGAAACGGAGTTCCCATTCCTCATTGCAGAAAAGCTGAAAGAGCGTGGCTTCTCAAACCTCTACGACTGCCTGGTTGAAATGTACTCGGATCCTGAAACAGGGAAAAAACCCGCGGACAGCAAGGAATTTACAATATTCGCCCTTAAATATTATACAAGTCCTTTATGGGATGGCAAAGAAGACACCCATGGCGATAAAATCAATGGTTGGGCGGATATGCTTAAGAAAGGGATGTGGAATTCTGAAGCATATAAGTACAAGGCGCACTGGGGTGGTAAATTTCATACCGAGTCTAAAAAGTTTGAGTTCTATAGCGAAACTCTAAAGAAAGCACTTACGGGGCATGCCGATAAACATAAGGTTGATGTCGATACCGTGCTTGAAAAGGCAAATTATACCGCAAAGGGCGAGCTTGCCTTTGTGCCTCATTACGAGCCTCCGCTTCGACATGGGAGTGTCGAAGACTACCCGCTGGTGTTTATCGACTATAAATCCAGGTTAAACAGAGAAGGGCGGAGTGCAAACTGCCCATGGTATTATGAATTCAAACATGTTGATCCGGGTGATATCGGGGATCAGGATACTCTTCGTATGAATCCAATCGATGCCGCCAGGTACGGAATCAAAGATGGTGACAAGGTTCTCCTGTCATCTGTTGCGGCCAGTGGTGAATGTGTTGCCCGTGTGTGGGAAGGTGTTCGACCCGGGACTGTCAGTAAATCCTATGGTCAGGGGCATTGGGCATACGGTAGAACGGCAACAGAAGATTTCGCTAAAGCCAAGCCAAGAGGCGTGAACAACAACTCCATTATCCCCTGGGAACTGGAGCGTCTGTCAGGTTCAAACGCTCGCAATGGTGGACATGCAGCAGTGCGTGTCGAAAAGATATAGTTAACAGGAGGACAGATTTATGACGCAATATGCGATGGTGATAGATTTACGGAAATGTGTTGGTTGCGGTGCCTGCGCTCTTGCTTGCAAGACAGAAAACAACACCGCTCTCAGGAATAATGGTCAGACGCACAACTGGGCTGATTTCATTCATGAAACAACAGGTGTCTTCCCGGATACAAAATACCGAACCTTACCGGTACTCTGTAACCACTGTAGTAATGCTCCGTGTGTTGAGGCGTGTCCTGTTGAGCCAAAGGCAATGTTTAAAACGCCTGAAGGTCTCACAATGCACAATGATGAGCGTTGCATCGGCTGTCGTGCTTGTCAGGATGCTTGTCCATACAGCATGGAAGAAGTTGCAAAAGACAGGGCTTCCGGTGACTACAGTGTGATTAGTTACAACGAAGAAGGTGAGCCAACACATCCTTACTACTCAGATAAAACCGAGCTGATTCCGGGTTGCTCCGCATCGGCAGCTGAACAGGCAAAACTTGCTGGTGCCACTCCGCCTCATGAAATGAAGTATTCACATCCGGATTATGAAGCCGTTCGCCGGGATAATATTGTAGAGAAGTGTATTCTCTGTGATCATCGACTGAAGGTTGATAAAGAACCCTATTGTGTGGTCTCTTGCCCTTCTGGAGCCAGAGTCGTTGGTGATATTGATAATCCAGAGAGTGAAGTCTATAAATTACTCAGAAAGCATAAAGCGTTTGTCCTGAAAGAAGACGAAGGGACTTCGCCGAATGTTTACTATATCAGAGAGTATAGTAATCGCTAAAAAGTAATCGTGCATATCTAATACCCCTGCGTTTTTCATAACACATGAAAAGCGCAGGTTACTCATTTCTACCTTTACGAAAATTATTCATGATGAATGAAATCAACAAGCTCATATCCCGTGGCGATTGTTTTAAACTGCTGGCCGTCTGTTTCTATGAACCTGAAAAAAAATTATTCACTGAAGAGAAGTTAGGTGAAAATCTTGGACATTTACTGGCGGACATCTCTTTTGATGCGCGCATAGCGGCAGATAGTATGCAAAGAGCTCTCTGTGAAATAAGTCAGGAAAATTTAAGCATTGACCATGCATCGCTGTTTGTCGGCCCTTTTGAACTCATCGCAGCGCCCTATGGTTCAGTGTATATAGATAAAAAACGGACTGTTATGGGGGAGTCTACCCTGTATGCGGCCAGGTGTTACCAGGAGGCCGGCTTAGCTGTTGATATCAAGGAACCCCAGGACCACATCGCGATTGAGCTGGAATTTATGTATTTTTTGTGCAGTAAAGAAGCTGCTGCCAGACAAGAAAACCGGATGGAAGATGCAGACCGTTTCCAAGATCTGCAGGCCAGATTTTATTATAACGCCATGCGACCATGGGTGAACGAATTTTGTGATGCCATCCAAGCGGGAAGCAAAAATGAATTTTACCTTGGAGTTGCACGGTGTTTGGATCATTTTCTATCCGCCTGTGAGAGTGTTTACGGCAGGCCTCCTGTCACGTGCACGGATTTGAAAAACTAATGGGACCACTTACACTATTTACAAACATTTTTTCAGACCCTTCTTTGCTTCCTGTTCAGTATCCTGGGAGATGTCTTAGAAGACGGCTGAACACCAATCAATGTCAGAGGTGCGTGAGCAGCTGTCCGTCAGGTGCAGTAACTTTAAATGATCGTGAAATTGTACTTAATGAAAAGAAATGTACCGGGTGCATGGCATGTACGGCAGCTTGCCCTCAGGATGCACTGGAGAGCGAATATGATTTGAATGAATTCGTGCATTCGTGCAGGGGGGACTCCAGTATCGTCATCTCATGTGCTCGCCAGAAGCAGGCTGGTCCCCATGAAATTGTCTTACCTTGCGTTGGTATTCTTTCAAACCAAGTCTTATCAGCTATTTTAATCATGAATAGCAAATCGGTGGTTATTAACGTTTCCGGGTGTGCTGGCTGTTGCAATCAGGTGGCGTCAGATAATTTTATTCAAGACTACAGACAGATCACAGAATGTCTTGCAGAACGTATAACAACAAAGACTACGTTAATTCATAATAAAGAACAGTTGCATGATATCATTGTGGATCGGAGATTATATTTAACAAATATCAGAAATATCGTGACCAAGGTCACGAAGAAAAACCTTGTTTTTAATCCTACTGTTCAGCCTGATGAGAAAGACACAACACGGCGAATACCTTTAAAAATACGACTGTTCAAGAACTTGGTTGCAGAGTTGGACTCTGAAGCCCGCAAAAATATTCTTAAGCTATTTTGCCCGCAGCTGTCGATTAATGAAAATTGTACGGTCTGCCCGCTATGTAAAGGCATTTGCCCAACTGGGGCCATTCAGATAGAACGGGCAGAAGGATCTAAAAATCTTCAATTTAACTCTCTGGATTGCAGCGGCTGTGGCTTGTGCGTTGAATTTTGTAAAAAAAACGCTCTGTCAATGTACTGATTTTGACAGTAGAATTAATGTATTGCCCCCCGCAGATAAAGGGATACCAAGACGCTTTCCAAGCAGTACTTTTTCCATCACGCCTGCCAAGCCACATCTCTTCGAAATCCTGTATCGTAGGTCCTGACCTCTCCGCTGCCTGTAAGTATTAAAAAAAAATGGCAAAGACTTGCCGTTTTATCCTTCGAAAATATTGATAGGACAAAGGATGGAACAGGGAAGGGGAGTTGCGTTTCCTCAGGTGTCTGCAGGGTATCCTCTCACCAAGAGATAAGCTTTAGCGCAGGGATTCCAATCAGTAGCCCTTGGGAGCATTATCTCTACCTGACTCCAACCTTTTGCGGTGAGCTTTTCTTTGTCGCGCCATAAATGGAAAAAGAATTTAACATTGTATAACAGACAGTTAGATTCATTCTCCTGATAGTTTGCAAAAACCACTTGCACATATCCGAATATTCGGATATATGAATTTATAGATGTTGAGCGCAACTGTAACACTTTTACAAATAGGAAGCGATTATGCAAACAGAAATACAGTTATTCAAAGCACTCTCCGACAGTACAAGGCTACGGATGCTTCTGCTGCTCCTGAGCAACGGTGAATTATGCGTCTGTGATCTGATGGAGTCCTTGGAAATTCCGCAATCAACAGCGTCCCGTCACCTCACTCTTTTACGGAGTGCTGGAATCGTTGATGGGCAACGGCGCGGTACCTGGATGTATTATCAGATAGTTGAAGATCAAGCCCTCGGTTCCGCGCTAATGCGCGCACTCAAGCAACACTGCTCAAATCTGGAAAAAGCGGTAGAAGACCAGAAAAGATGTATGGAATTTCTCTCAAAAAAAATAGATTCTCCGTGTCACAAAGCACGCAATGAATAGGAGGAATAAAAATGTCAGCAAATAAACAGCTTTCGTTTCTTGATCGCTACCTCACTCTCTGGATTTTCCTGGCCATGTTCGTCGGGGTATTTACAGGCTACCTGTATCCTCCAGTAAATGAGTTCATCAATACATTTCAGGTTGGTACCACCAATATCCCCATAGCCATCGGCTTGATTATGATGATGTACCCACCCCTTGCAAAGGTAAAATACGAAGAACTGGGCCTGGTCTTTAGAGATACAAAAGTTCTTGTACTTTCATTGGTACAGAACTGGATTATTGGCCCCGTGTTGATGTTTCTGTTGGCCATAACCTTTCTTTCCGGTCATCATGAATATATGGTCGGCCTGATCCTTATTGGTCTTGCCAGGTGTATCGCCATGGTCATTGTCTGGAACGATCTGGCAGACGGCGACACTGAGTATTGTGCGGGACTTGTTGCCTTTAATTCCATCTTCCAGGTGCTCTTTTTTTCACTCTACGCCTGGATCTTTATTACCGTCGTACCGGCATGGTTCGGTTTTGCGGGCACTGTGGTCAATATCTCCATCGGGGAAATCGCCAAATCGGTCTTTATCTACTTAGGAATACCCTTCATAGGCGGGATGGTGACTCGTTTGATAGGCTTGAGAACCAAGGGTAAGGAGTGGTACGAGACAGTCTTTATTCCGAAAATATCACCACTAACCCTTATATTTCTGCTCTTTACCATACTGGTGATGTTCGCTTTAAAAGGTGAGTACATCGTCCAGCTACCTTTTGACGTGTTGCGTATTGCTGTGCCGCTGACCATCTATTTCCTCGTTATGTTTCTCGTCTCCTTCGTTCTTTCCATGAAGGTTGGGGCAACGTATGAACAAACTGTAACGCTCAGCTTTACCGCCGCATCAAACAATTTTGAACTGGCTATTGCCGTGGCGATTGCAGTTTTTGGCATCAATTCCGGCGTAGCATTTGCGGCTGTTATTGGTCCGCTCGTGGAGGTGCCTGTACTGATTGCACTGGTTAACGTGGCCCTCCGTTTCCGAACCAAATATTTTCCCCACGTACAGAACACCGTCACCGGCGTTTGTCACGTGAGAA
This sequence comes from Desulforhopalus sp. IMCC35007, assembly GCF_005116575.1. GTDB lineage: Bacteria > Desulfobacterota > Desulfobulbia > Desulfobulbales > Desulfocapsaceae > Desulforhopalus_A. The sequence goes on from NZ_SWCN01000005.1 coordinate 261,006, forward strand.
AACCACAATAATGAGAAGGTATCATGGGTACAAAAACAACAATTCTCTTTCTCTGTACCGGGAACTCCTGCAGGAGTCAGATGGCAGAAGGCTGGGCAAAGGTGCTGAAAAAAGATCAGCTTGAGGTCTGGTCCGCCGGTATAAAAAAGCATGGCCTCAACCCTTTGGCAGTACAGGCCATGGCTGAGGCCGGTGTCGATATTTCAAAACAGGAATCTCAGCTGATTAATGAATTGCCGATCAAGGAATTTGACTGGGTTATAACCCTCTGCGGTCATGCAGATGAAACATGCCCCTTCTTTCCCGGCAAAAGGGTTCATGTCGGTTTTGATGATCCACCAAAGCTTGCCGAACAAGGCGCCAATGATGAAGAAAAACTCGTCCATTACAGGAGAGTTCGAGACGAGATTAAGGCATTCATCCTTTCTCTTCCCGACTTTCTCGAAAATAAATAACAGTATAGGAACGACCATGAACGAACTTGACGAAACACTTACAGAAATGAACTTTGATTTCCTTGGAAACGGCGATCACGCAATGAGTGTAGATGGGATGCGTAAAACCCTTGGCAATGAGCACTTCGTTTTTCTTGATGTACGTACTGACAAAGAAAAAGAGTATAGTGGATTTCCTTTTGCAATCCACATCCCTCTGCATGAGCTCCCCGGCCGGTTGGCTGAACTGCCAAAAGATAAATGTATCGTTGCCTTCTGCTCCTCCATTTTCAGAGGTGCAGTCGCATACACCTATCTCCGTGCAAATGGTTTTGACGAGGTGAAAGGTGTGGCGGCCACCATGGAAGAGATGATCGGCGCATTCAAGCCCGGTCCACTTGCAAAAATGCAGGCGTAATACGAGTTTACCATGGACTCTTCATTACTCGCCATTAGTGGCATGTCCTTTATTTTAAGTTTTATCTTTGCCCTTGGTGGGGTCGGTTCTGCTCTTGTGCTGATCCCGGCCCTCACCTGGATCGGTTTGCCATTTGCACAGGCAAGATCTATCGGACTGTTTGTCAACGGGGTAAGCATGATGGGCGCAACCTGGTCGAATATTAGACAAAAACGCCTTGATTTCCGTTTGGGGCTGCCAATTATAATAGCCTCCATCATACTTGCTCCGGTGGGTGCCTGGGTTGGATTACATGCTCCTGTTGACTATGTAATGTACGCTTTTGTCACCTTCCTGAGCTTTTCCGGGCTCATGATCCTGTTTTTCAACGGTTCAAAATTTAAAGATCAATACCGGGAAGACAGGCCGGTTACGGGTCCTTTGCTCACAGGAGTCAGTTCCGGTTTTCTCTCTGGTTTACTCGGCGTGGGTGGTGGCGGCTTGATCTCACCGCTTATGATCCTCCAGGGATTCAACCCCAAAAAGGTAACTACGGTGACAGCCTTTGCAGTGCCGTTTTCCTCGTTTACAGCCTTTCTCGCCTATGCAAGCATGGGTTCCGTTCACTGGAATACCTTGTTTTTTGCTGGTGCTGCAGCCTGGGCAGGGGGCTATCTCGGTACAATTGTTATGCAGAAAAATATGCGCCCGGCCGCGGTACGGAAATTTCTTGGTTGCATGCTTCTGCTGCTGGCAGCCCGCATGATACAGAAGATGGTAATGTAAGCGAGACGTAAAACCTTCACCAACATACTCCTCCTTTTTTGCACGTACAAAAAAGGAGGAAATAGATGGAAACATGAGTAGGTGGACCAGGAACTGCTCTCAGTAAAGAATTTCCTGTAGAACATCAAATAACCAAAGGAGGCCGCATGAAAATTACGGCATATATAGTCATGGTATTGCTCTGCTTTGTCACTCCTGCAAGAGCAATGACCATGGCAGATCTTTTTGCGGCATTGAGGGAGCAGCCAGTCACAAAGCTCGACACCCTGCAGGCCCACGACTCAGCACTGGGGGTGCAGGCGGTTCATGACCGTTTTTATCCGGTACTTAGTGGTGTTATGAGTTACGAGAAGTATAACTCTCCAACGAATTTGCGACCCGTAACCCCCACAGAGTCTGCACTATTGCTGGCAAGTGATGGTTCTCTCCCATTTAGTGAAACTATCAGCCGGATCGGGGTTTCAATGTCCATGCCCATATTTACAAAAGAGTTGTTTTCTCTGAGTAAGCAGGCGGCGAGCATCTCTGACAGTGCTCAGGTGAAGAAACGGATAAGCCTGCTTGAACGTCAGGCCCTGCTCGTCGGTGCCGACGCCAACCTGATGCACCTCGATTCCTTAACAAAAGCCCTGACGTCAAGGAAAGCCTCCCTGAAAAAAACCTGGGATGACATCAGTCTTCAGGTCGCAACAGGACGGCTGCCAGAGACTGAAAAAATTCAGTTGGACGAAGCTATAAATCAGATTGACCTTACTTTTCTCCAGACCTCGCAACAAGAGAGTGAGCTTCGCAAAAATATTGAATCACTCACAGGTCTTTTTCTAGAGGAACCGGCTCCCTTGCAGGTAAACGGCGCTCTGGACGAGGGTGAATTATTTGCGCTCCAACCACTGCAGAAAAATATTGAGGCCCGCGAGTTTGGAGTTCAGGCGGCAAAAGACAAGCTCTATCCCGCCATTGTCGGCACTGCCCAATGGTTTCATAACTACGGTGAAGCGTACAATACCGGGGATGACGTGGATAACGAATACGGTGTTCTTGCGCTAACCCTGCAGATGCCTCTTTTTAACAAACCGGCCTACACGGCAATACAACGTGCCAAGGTACAATTGCGCCGGGAAAAAATGAGCTTTGCCAGGACAAAGATTGACCTGGAGGCAAAGGCGAGAAACCTGAACACAACCCTGAACCTTCTTGGTCAGTCAAAAGAGTTGGCGCAAAACAGTGTCAAACATCAACGTGAGCTGCTGAAAGTAGCAAAGGTTTCATACGCCAGTAGAAGGATGGCCCAGGAAGAATACTTACGTTTCGAGGAAAAAGTATTAACGGCTGAGGCGAATTATTATCTGACCGAAGCGCGCTGGTGGGAGACTTTTGTCTCCCTGGCGGTGCTGTACGGAAACAATCTGGACGAGTTGATTCAATGAAAAAAATTATATGGTTATTAATTGCAGTACTACTTATCGGCGGAGCAGTCGTGCTGGTCAAAAAAAAGAGACAGGCCATGGCAGACATCCCACCCATGAAGCTCTATCATCAGGTCGTTGAGGTCATGACCCCGACAATCGATGATATTGTCCTCACCCTGCCTGCCCTCTCGGAGGTTAAAAGCGACCAGGACGTCGAGCTTTCCTCCAAACTTTCTGCGCGGATTACCAGTATGGTAAAAAGTGGCGACACCGTGAAGAAAGGTCAGGTGGTAGCAACTCTTGATCATGCGGATCTGCTTGCCAAAAAAGAGGCCATAGTCCTGCAGGTGGCATCCCTTGAGGCTGAAATTACCGCTCAAAAAATTGCTTTGGACGCTGCCCTTCAAAGCCATAAGCGCACCAAGGTTCTGCTCGATGCCCGGGGGGCCTCTGTTGAACAATATGATAGCGAAGCGAGCAAGATTGCTTCCCTTGAGGCGGGCCTCAAGGGGCTGAGTGGTCAAGAAGGCATCTTAAAACAAAATAGCAAAGAGGTCGAAAATCTTCTCAGCTATGCGGTAATCCTCTCTCCCATAGATGGAGCTGTGAGTTCGACATCTGCCAATGTTGGTGTGATTGCCATGCCCGGAAAACCCTTGCTTTCAATCCAGGCGGACAGCGGTAAGTACCTTCTCATACGCACCACGGGTGATATGTTGCCAACCGAGGTTATTTTTGAGGGCCTGCATCACCCACTCTTACCACTCAACCACACCTATAAGGGCCTGGATGAATACCGAGCCGATGTAGAAACCAAAAGCAGCTCCGGAGAGCGTCTGCCGGTACGATTGGTTGTTTACAAAGGGGCGGGAACTATGATCCCCCTGTCAGCACTGTTGCAGAAAGAGGGACAGAATCTGTGTTTTATCCCTGAAGGGGAAAAGGCCATTCCGGTACCTGTCAAGGTTATCGCCAGCGGTACCGAAGGTGTGGTTGTTGAAGGCTTACAGGCCAGTCAGATCATTGTTGCCAAGCCTGATATCTTGCTGAAACTGCTGGCCGGAACCCCGATTACTGTTAAAAAATAACTTTATACACCCTCTGCCTGTTGGATAAAACTATGTTTGGTTTTTTTTATAAACGGCCACACCTGCTGTTTTCCATTATTGCGCTGCTCTTTGTCTTAGGCGTTATTGGCCTAATCACTATGCCGAAGAACCTCTTCCCCGATGCCGACCGTCCCCAGGTTATCGTTATTACCCAGGTACCTGGATCAACGGCCGAAGTCGCTGCCAGTACAGTCTCCAAACCCATAGAAAATGAAATTGCCCGCTTAAGTGAGGTGCGTGAGATCAGCTCAGTCAACGTGGCCAACTTCTCCATCGTCAAGGCAGAGTTTGAATACACGAAGGGACTCAATGCTGCTGCCGTGGATGTGGCCAATGCTCTGTCCATTGCCCGTGCCAACCTACCAGCCAGTGCCAATCCGGCGGTATATACTGCCGGTTCGTTTACTCTGCCGGTCGAGGTGGTGGCCTTAAGCCCTAAGAGCGATCTCATCAATCTCGCCGATATTCGTAAGATTGCCGATTCTTTTATCAAACCGGCCTTGCTGGCAAATCCCGGGATAGGCAATGTCGAGGTCTTCGGAGGCCACCAGAGCGCTTTTGTCATTGAGATTGATCCGCTGCGTCTGCAACGCTATGGACTTACCGTCGATGGCCTGGCAAAAACCATTATGGCTGCCAACCAGAATGTCCCGCTTGGTTTTGTCAAAGGTACTGACGGATTCTTCACCCTTACCTATTATGGTGAGCAGACCAGTGTCACGGCGCTGTCCGGCCTGAGAGTCTCGCCCAACCTCAGATTGAGCGATGTCGCCGACATCCAGTGGTCTACCCAGAAACGATTTTCCGGATATATAGGAAACGGTAAAGGGGCTATAGCTCTGGCTATCCAACGTTCCCCCGGTGGATCGGTCCTGAGTGTGAGTGACACGGCCAGGGCAGAGCTTGAAAAACTAAAAGGGCAGTACCCAAACATAGATTTTCAGATTACCGACACCCAACGCAACCTGATCGAGACCGCAAATGATAATATGCTGGAGGCCCTCCGTGACGCGATTATCTATACCCTGCTGGTACTCCTCTTTTTTCTTGGGAATTTCAGGGCAATTCTTGCCGCAGGACTCTCCATCCCTCTGGTCTTTTTTTCGACTATGGCCGTGATCTTTCTTTTGGGTGGCGAACTGAATATCGTTGTTTATACAGCCATCATTTTAGCTCTTGGGATGCTGGTCGATGATGCGGTGGTGGTGCTGGAAAACATCGAACGCCATCTGGGGGAAATGCACGAGGATCTTGCAACCGCCATAGAACAGGGGACAAAAGAAGTAATTGCGCCTATCTTTGCAGGTACCGTGGCCACCATTGCCGTTATGTTTCCCCTTTTGTTTGTAGGTGATTTCCCCGAGCGTATCTTCAGACCCCTGATTGAGACGCTGATCGTTGCCCTTCTGGTTTCATATTTTCTATCCATCACCTTTATCCCTAAGCTGTCGATCTACCTCTATCGCAAAGGCATTAAAAAGAACCGGGTGGAGCTCTTTTTTGAGTCCTTTTATGAAAAAACTGTCGGCCGTCTTGTTGCACCCTATGAAGGCGTTCTGCATTTCTCCAATGGCCGTTTCTCCAAGGTGAGAAAGCTTGTTTTAACCCTGGGAGTGCTGGCCGTTCTGGTTCTGAGTCTGAAAAATGTGATGCCAATTATCGGAAAAGACGTGATGCCGCCTATGGATACCGGAATCGTAAAGGTCCATGTGGCTTTTTCTGCCAACGATACGGTTGAAAGTGCGGAAGAACGCATTGCACCTTTTCTTACCTGGCTCCATAGCCAGGAAGAGGTGGCAATGAGTTCGGTTGCCTTTGGTGGTGAAGCGGGGGTCTTGTCACTGGGGAGTGGAAACCTGCCGGCTGAAGCAACATTTACGGTGAACTGTGTCAACCGCTTTGAACGAACCAAGAGTCTCTGGCAGATTGAAGATGAGATTCGTGACCGGCTCAATACAATTCCGGGAATCAAGAGTGTCGATGTCTACGACTTTGGTGCAACCGCCTTGTCCTCAATAAAGGCACCCCTTGACGTACGGCTTATGGCCCCGGATTATCGCGATCTTCCCGAAATGGGGCACAAGATTGCAGGTGCTCTTGGCGGTATTAAAGGCCTTACCAGCATGTCTCTGTCCTGGGATCAGGATTTTAATGAAGCCGAGGTGGTCATAGATACCAATAAAGCCCTCAGCTATGGTTTGAGCCCTTTTGCCATTGCAGGTCAGATCCCCATAAAAGGTCAGATTGTCTCACTGCTTGGTAATTTCACCACCATGAACACTCAGCCGGTGCGGCTCTATCTCAAGGGTGAATTCAACGCCAACCTGCAGAGCCTGCGCCTGCTTCCCATCGAAACAGGCGATGGTAATAGTGTTCCCTTAGAGGCTGTGGCCGATATCCACCAACAGCTGACTGCCGCAAAGATCGAGCGGGACCGGATGCTCTACAGTCTTGATATCAGCGGCTATCGCAGCCAGCGTCCTATTACACACATTACCTCCGATGCTGATGCCATCCTCGAGGGAATCGATACAAGTGGTGTCATCGTCAGCCAGGAGGGTGATATTGCCCAACTCAACGACTCATTTAAACGAATGATGAAGGCCATAGGAACAGGTATTATTATTCTGATCATGGCGCTCATCGCCATCTACCGGTCAGTACGTTTGTCTCTGGTGATGGTCGTCGTGCTGCCGCTTTCCATGATTGGGGCTTCCTGGGGAATGTTACTCTTTGGCAAGCCAAGTTGTATGCCATCCATGGTGGGTATACTGCTGCTCTTTGGTATTATAATTAAAAACTCAATTTTACTGATCGATTTTTATCAGCATTACAGGAAAAAAGAGAGAGCCTTTGAATCGGCCCTTGAGTCGGTGCGGGTCCGTTTTCGCCCGGTCATGATGACCGCCTTTGGCACCATTGCCGGCATGATTCCCATTGCCCTGGAACAGGCAGTAGGTCTGGAGCGCCTTTCACCACTTGCCGATGTTGCCGTGGGAGGACTCATTATCGGAACCCTGCTGACTCTCATCTATGTACCGATGTTTGCCTATGGCTTAGATAAGCGATAAATGACCTCCATGTTTTTTTGTGAGGTGGGTGCCGATACCCACCTCGCGGCCAAGGAGAGAATTACGGCAAAAATCAAAAAATTGTACAGCTTGCCGTAATTCTATGTTGCTGGGTTTAGAAGATATATTTTTCTGACTGACAGGTGGCATCAGCGATGAAACGCTTTGCCGCCAGCAGGCCATGAGCCTTGTGATTGGTTATGTTTTCAATTGCCTTCAAGGGTGTATTTTGATCGATGAACGCTGCACATTTTTCGGCACCATTGACAAATTGCTGCTTTGCCCTGAACGTGCAAATTGTGACTACTGCCCGATACAGCTCCTGCTTATTTCCTGTTGCGGTTATAGATGATTTCTCGGCACGCAATACGACACTTTCCAGAGCAAAGATCTGAATCACCATGTCGGCCAGAGTGAGCAGGATTTCCTGTTCACCTACCGCCTTAGAACCGAACTTTTCCCCCGTAAGATCGGCTAGTGTCAGGTACAACTTTTTCATCCCTTGCAGCAGTTTTCTCTCCACCTCAAAAACTCCTTGAACCGTGTTTTCAAAATCTGGGTCCAGTAATTTTTCGCTGATTCCTTTGCGGAGTAAAAGTCCAGGGATAAGCAGGCGGTTGATTTCGTTGGTCCCTTCATAAATTCGTTGAACCCGTTCATCACGATACAGCTGCTCGATCGGATATTCAGCCATGTACCCATATCCGCCATGAACCTGCAGCATTTCATCAATTGCTTTTGCAGCCGATTCGGTGCAGAAAACCTTTACCATGGCACATTCGGCTGCATATTCCTCAATACCCCTCTGGTATTCGATGTAATAGTTATCAATACCTTTATCGAGGTGCGCCAGACGATCATCGATCAATCCCGCAAGCCTATATACCATTGATTCGGAGGCGAAGGTCAAGGCCGTCACATCGGCCAGTTTTTCCCGGATGGCACCAAAACTGCTTATCGGCACATTAAACTGGTTACGTTCGTTGGCATAACGAGCGGCTTCTGACAGGGCGTATTTTTCCTGGCCCACACAGAGCGCTCCTAACTTAAAACGACCCACATTTAATACATTGAAGGCAATCTTATGCCCCTTGCCGACATCACCCAAGACATTTTCCATCGGTACATGCACGTTTTCCAGGATAACCTGGCGGGTGGATGAGCCGTGCAGGCCCATCTTCTTTTCCTCCTGGCCAAGTCCCAGGCCGGCAAATTTACGCTCTACCAGAAAAGCGGTGAAATGCAGTTTGTCGACCTTGGCAAAAATGGTATAGAGGTCGGCAAAACCGGCGTTGGTACTGAATTGTTTGGTGCCGTTAAGGATGTAATGTTTGCCGTCATCAGAGAGAGTTGCCGAAGTTTTCGCCCCGAGAGCATCTGAGCCCGAGCCAGGTTCGGTCAGGCAGTAGGCACCGATCATTTCAGCACTGATGAGTTTACCCAGATAGCGTTCTTTCTGTTCGGTGGTTCCATAATATATCAGCGGCAGCATGCCGATTCCGGTATGGGCCATATAGGTGAGGCCAAAATTGAGGGCAAAGGCCATTTTTTCCATCACCAGCATACTGGTAACCTTATCGAGTTCCAGGCCTCCATAATTTTCCGGTGCATCGATCATCATCAGGCCGAGCGACGCGCATTCTTTCATCTTTTCAAGCACAAGATCGAAATTTTTCGCCTCAATATCATCATTGATCGGCCAGATTTCATTGATCACAAATTGTTCGGTGGTTTCAGCAATCTGCTTATGTTCATCTGTGAAACTTTCCGGAATGAAGATCTCTCGACAATCGATATTTGTGATCAGGAAATCGCCACCTTTACGTATATGTTTTGCCATGATCGTTCCTCTTTACATATCCTGTCAGTTTGAGGTGTGGTGATTACCGGAAAATACCTTTGTACGATTCCCGCATTTCTCGTTTGAGAATTTTTCCAGTAGGTGTTTTGGGGAGAGCATCTACAAAAATAATCTTTTTCGGAACCTTGAAAGAAGACAGATTCTTTTTACAGTGTTCCATCAGCTCTGCCTCCGTAACGGTGGTTCCTGCTTTCCTTTTAATCACTGCAGTTACAGCCTCTACCCATTGCGGATGGTTTACACCGACTACGGCTACCTCTTCTACGGCTGGATGCAGGTAAACAGCTTCTTCGACCTCCCTGGACGCAACATTTTCACCGCCCGTTTTGATCATGTCTTTTATCCGATCGACTACGGTGATGTAGCGGTCCTCATCAAGAACACCCAGATCGCCGGAATGGAACCAGCCGCCCTTCATTGCAGCCTCGGTCTTGTCCGGTTCTTTGAAGTACATGGTCATTGCATGGGGGCCACGGCCGCAAATCTCTCCTGTTGTATCCACAGCAGAAATTTCATCACCTGCTTCGTTTTCAATCCGGGATTCCATGTGCAGTCCACCCATTCCGGCTGAGCCGATTTTTGCCATGGCATCTTCGGCTTTAAGAATGGTGTGATAGGGGGCGAGCTCAGTCTGACCATAATAGTTGTACACTCCGGCTTTGGGGAATTTTTCGAGGAGTTCCTTGAGAATTTCCCGTGGCATGATGGAGGCGCCGTAATAACATTTTACCAGGCTGGATAAATCATAACGGCCAAAATCCGGATGCCGAAGCATGCCGATCCAGACCGTTGGCGGGGCAAAGAACATGGTTGCTTTCCAGGCCTCTATGGCGGCCAGGATTTTGCCGATATCCGGACTCATGAGAATATTTGTGCCACCAAGCCAGAATATCGGGTTTAAAAACACGTCCCGTTGCGCGCAGTGGTAAATGGGCAAGGCGTTGATATTGATATCACTATGGTCGTATTTTCCGTCGATTATGCAACCCATATACTGGGCAATGAGGGACTGGTTGCTGATGAGTACAGCTTTCGGTAGGGATTCTGTGCCGCTGGTATAGGTCATCTGCACCGGATCTTCGATGCGCAGGATGACATCGGGTTCTGCCTTCGGTGCCGCTCTGTACCAGTCATTAAAGTCGATAAAACCGTCAATCGGCACCTGCCCAGCTCCCTGATTCGACCAGATCAGCTGTTTAATCCCCGGCAGCCTGCCCAGTACTCCTTTGACATTATCGTAAAGGCTGTCCTCAACAATAAATACGGTACTTTCAGAATGGTTGAGACAGTAGGCGATGTCGTCGTCTTTTAAGAGGTAATTGACCGCCAGGTAAATCGCTCCGATCTTGGCGCAACCAAGCCAGGTGATGACATGATGGTGGGTATTGTGGGCCAGGATTGCCACCCGGTCATATTTTTTGACGCCCAGGTCGATCAGGGCGTTGGCCACCTGATTGCATTGCTCTTCCAGTTGGCTATAGGTCAGACGTATCTCGTCAAACACCAGGGCGGTTTTTTCAGGGTGATGATAGCTGGTCCGGCGGATCATGTCGGCGATGACCCACCTGTTGATCCGGTTATTCCGGTTCATGATAAAATCGATGTTTTCCTGGTTGATGGTACTGTACCGAAGCTTGTCTTGTTCCGATAAAGGTTCGTGCATCATGGTAATACCCTCCAGAAAGAAAGATTGAGAAAACCTGTTGCTTTTCTGTTACCGGATCTGATCTGGATATCCGGCCTAGATCATTTCAATCGCACATGCCATAGATACTCCTCCACCGCCGCACAGGGTGGCCAGTCCCAATGATTTTCCTCGATTTTTCATCGCATACATCAGGGTAACCATGATCCGGGCGCCGGTTGAACCCACCGGATGCCCCAGACCGATCCCTGAACCGTTAACGTTGGTAATGTCCCGGTTCAGGCCTAACTCTTTTTCGCATCCCAGATACTGGGCGGCAAAGGCCTCGTTAACCTCGATAAGCTCAAAATCCTTCAGCGCTAAACCTGAAGATTTGAGGAGGTTGCGGACAGCCGGGACCGGTGATAGACCCATAACCGATGGATGGCAGGCACCTCTGGCCACAGCCTTGATCCTGGCTATGGGGTGTACCCCGAGTTCTTTGGCCTTGTCTGCCGACATAATGACCATGCCGGTTGATCCGTCGTTGATACCGCTGGAGTTTCCTGCAGTTACCGTGCCGATTTCCGGCACAAAGGCCAGCGGCAGTTTGCGCAGGATATCCATGGTCATGCCGGGCCGGAAATGTTCGTCTTTATCAAAGATAACAGGGGATTTCTTTTTCTGGGGAACCTCCACCGGGACGATCTCATCGGCAAAGGAACCGTCCAGGGTGGCTCGTTCTACTTCATTGTGACTGCGCAGGGCGACTTCGTCCATCTCTTCTCTTGTGATACCAAGGTGCTGAGCGATGAACTCGGCTGTCTGGCCCATGATGTAGGGTTTACCGACGAACATGCTGAGCGGTGGTTTTGTTGCATCCACCGGACCATCTTCGGGGTGGGGGATGATATGGGAGCCGCAGTGGAGGGCATGAATTAAATTATCGACAAATGCCTGGTCCTGCAGGCGACAGCCCCATCTTGCTGCTGGAACCGAGTAGGGGACACTGGACATATGCTCTGTACCTCCAGCCAGGATGATATCGGCCATTCCTGCCTGGATCATAGCCATGCCTGAGATGACAGCCTCCATGCCCGAGATACAAACCCGGTTTATGGTGACGGATGTCACTGTTTCCGGGATTTCCGCAAGGAGCGATGCGACTCTGGTAACATTCAATGTATCGGCCGATTCCATACAACAGCCATAGCGAACATCATCAATGAGCACCGGGTCTATTCCGGCCCGGCGGACAGCTTCTTTCATGGTGATACTGCCGAGAATGGCGCCGTTCAAGTCACGGAGGGTTCCACCGAAAGCGCCGATAGCAGTCCTGCATCCAGATACAATGACAACATCTTTCATGGTTGTAGTCCTTTTAACGTAACGTTTGAATTATCTTTTGATTCCATTGAAAATCAGGTCAATGATAATTTTGCAGCATCATTGTTGATATTGTCTCGTTAAAATTGACCCGATTCTGACCAGAATGTTTGGTAGTTCTTGGTTATGGCCTGTAAATGACAGCATCATTTAAAACCTCGTCGCAGATTGGTACCTGCCGGTAAATCACGTTTTTTACGAAAAGAGGTACTTGCAAGCAGCGTGTTCATCACTTTTAGCTTGGTTGTCGCACAACAACCTTGTGGTTATTGTGGAAAAATCTGTTTTAAAATCTGAACAGAGGATATGAAATATTTTCCCTTATTTTTTATACCTGAATGTAACTATATAATCAATATTCCACTTGTTTTACACAGGTAATCCCTCATTGCAGGAAAATAGCTGGGCGCTCTTCTATATTGGTATTCACAGAAGTGATTTTTCTCAGCAGATCGTCCTATAATCCCACAATATTCAATGTCCGGTAATCAACCACCACTACGAATTTTCGTGCGTGATTTTCTGTGATCTTTGGCCTTGGCCGGGATGGAGTGTGTAATGCACCACAATCGTATCAGCGCGAGGGCCGACACACTCCCGACAGGGGACATGCTGTCCCTCCGCGACATCACAGGAGGAAACAACACGGTCTGACAACAAAACTCCTGATATGGTTAACACTGTCAATACAAAACAAGAATCCATTGCCTCTTTTTCATTGCAGTACCAATGCTTGCAACGAGGATAATTATTTTCTTCTAGTTCATGACCAGAGACGGGGTCATAGTGTAACGACGGTTGATCAATCTGATATGCGCGGGTTGGGTACCGAATGAATTGGCTTCGTCGTGGAGCTACCTCTATCTATAAGCGGGAGTTTCAGCTGTTATGCGTATTCCTGTAGGAGATTCGAGGATTCTCCAATCCGTGACCGCGCCTCTGGCAATGAACTGGTAAGACTGTCTTATTTTCTCAATAATCCTCCCTGGGTATATATTATGAAAAATTCATTGAGTTATCTGGTTTAGCTCTTTTGTTTGAGCCCCGCCGGAGGTGCTCCTCCGCATCGCCACTTTCAGGTTGAGCACTGAGTGGTTGGGGTGTCAAGGTTGCGAGGAACGAAGCACCCGTAGGGCTTGACCTTTACGCCCCAACCACTCAATGCTAGCGGTGATCAAGAGTCAGGCCGCCTTGGAAAGCTCCCTTGCAATTGCC
>NZ_SWCN01000059.1 GCF_005116575.1 Desulforhopalus sp. IMCC35007
CCTGAAAATCGGGTAAAGCGCACACTATTTAGTATTCACTCCCAAGTACTTCAAGAGCAGCCTGTCTCTGGCCACCGATTCGGTGGACCATCTATAGCTGCCCATGACAGTCTGGACCTTTGTGGTTTCAATGCAGTCGAACCAATCCAGGATCTGAGCGAGAGAGCGTTGCGCAAGCCAGTTTTCCAGTTTCTTCTCGAGCTCAATAAGTGCTTTGGTTTTTCCGGGTTCTTTTTTCCTGAGCTTGGCCTGTACTTCCTTTATTTTTTTCCTCAGGAAACAATGATAGCCCAGCGAGACAAATTGTGTGAATTGTCTTCCGCGCAGATTGTCCGGGTACCATGTGCGTGGTCGAGCACCGTCGAGCCTCCCTTTTTGTACAGCAAAGAGTTCTTCGATTTTTTCTCGTAGTCGATAGTTTTCAAGTGCGGCAAATGTGTCCATAGCCTGATTGCTAACAAGGGCGAAATAGCCAAAGTACTTCTTTGCTTCGGCAATGGCTTTGTCGTTGAATCCCACCTTCAGCTGCCCCCCACGCCCCTTCCTGGAACAAGCCAGGTACTTGTCTATTTTCTTTTGCGCGGTTTCCGTGAAATCGGTTTGTCCTCCTTCTATTTGCGCTTTTAGTTCAAGCAGGTCCTTACGGAAGGCACGTTCTTTCTTGGCTTCATTGTCGGGTGAATAGTAAACATGTACATACAGACGGCGGGAGATCGTTTCTTTTTCACCGGCGACCTTGCCGTTGCGTGATCGCTGGCGTGCGTGGGTGAACTGGTGCATTCTGAGCGAAGTTGCTCCGCAGATTGACGGATCGAACGGACAGGTGCTGGACATTCCCGCTATCTTTGCACGGAGTTCATCAACTGTCTCCCGGACCCAGGTAATATTTGGATCAACCAGGGTCAGAAACTTCACATTGCCCAAGGCGAACTCCATCATGTTCTTCTGGCTGTAGTAGCCGTTATCGGTGATGATCAGAGGTTTTTCCAGATTGAAACACTTGAGCTGTGTCAGAGTGTTTTCAATGGATATGACATCTGGAATATTACCGGGTTGCTTAGCGAAGGCTATTGGTTCGCGACCCTTCACGCTATATAAGGTCAAAAGCTTGATCGTATTGAGTCCGTCGCCATCCTTGTTGAACCCCTGCCGCGCCTCCGACTGATTTTCAGAGTAGGTCGAGATAGTAGTAGAGTCAAACGCCAGTACAGGAGACTCTCCTAAGCGTGACGCCCGAGCTGAAAAATAGGACTGAACGCCTTGTTCATCGCGACCAACATCCTTAAACAGGTCGCCATACACGTCTTCAGTTATCCCTTCACGATATGGAAGGGGGTGCATCACCTGCCAACTCTCAAGGCGCGGCAGCGTGTTGCCACCAGAACCGATCCAGTAGCGTGCGATAGAAAGCATCTTCGCCGCATCACCCTCGTTGAATGAAGCACGTACATCATCATCAATGCCGGAAACCTTGCCCACCCATTCAAGGATATCCGTGAGGCCGGTATGCTGACGTGTTGCATTGGCAATGCCTCCTTCGCCTTTGTGTTTTTTCGGACGAGTCGGCACAATTTCTTGAGTTCCCGATTTGATTTTTCCCTTGAGCTTCTGACTGACCGTATGAGTCTTTCTGGTCTTTTCGTCGTAAGCCGTAATCCGTTCATAGATGTAAATATCGCCATTAGGACGCTTTTCACGGCGTTCGCCGACGTGAGTTTTTCCTGTTATTGGTTTAGCCATGAATAAACCCCCCTTCAAAGTGTGCGTATAAGCTTAATACGTACACGCAAAAAAGGCAAGAAAAAAGCACGGTTTTTCAACTAAACCGTGCTCGTAGGGTTGTTTCTTGGGCTTAAAGTGTGCGCTTTATACGATTTTCAGG
>NZ_SWCN01000006.1 GCF_005116575.1 Desulforhopalus sp. IMCC35007
TCATTGAATGCTTTGAAGTGCCGGGACAACAGCTTCAGATTGGAGAAACCACAAAACGCCAGATTGAACTTTATACTAAATTGGGTGTCACGCCACCGGCATCGTTACAATAGCCCGGGAATTTAGGATATACATGAAATATCTACTGGATATTGGGGTGGCAAGGCAATAGAATAGTGCAGTGCGCTGCTTTTCTTCCCAAAACCATAAGGAGGTGGCGAGTAAAATACCTTGCTTTTTCCCAGATTTTTTTTAAAAGGATTAATTACGAATCTGTCCAATATGAGCACCGCTGCGGTGGTGTTGTTTCATAATGCAGCCGCATTCTTGCGGCCATGCCTACCATTACAATTGAAATCACTTGCAATACTATAATTTTAGGCTGGACTGTTAACTGATAATCCTCCTCCAGGAGAAAAATATGGCTGTACATATAGCGGATCATCCACTCATCAAGCATAAACTCGGTTTAATGCGTCAACATGATATCTCAACAAAAGATTTCAGAGATCTCTCTTCTGAAGTTGCCCGCCTGCTGACCTATGAGGCATCCAAAGATCTTCCCACTGAAAAGAAAACAATTCAGGGTTGGGCCGGACCTGTTGAAGTTGATGAGCTGAAAGGCAAAAAAATCACTATTGTGCCGATTCTTCGGGCAGGGCTTGGAATGATGGATGGAGTAATCGATCTCATTCCTTCGGCCAAAGTCAGTGTTGTGGGCTACTACAGAAATGAAGAAACGCTCAAACCGGTTGAATACTACGTGAAGCTTGCAAGTGATATGGAAGAAAGAATCGCCCTGATTCTTGACCCAATGCTGGCAACCGGTGGTACCTTGCTGGCAACGATTGAAACCCTGAAGAAAGCAGGTTGCAAAACAATTAAAGGATTATTTCTTGTTGCTGCCCCTGAGGGCCTGAAGGTGATTACTGACGCTCATCCTGACGTGGAGATATATGTGGCTTCGGTGGATGAACGGCTCAACGAGGTAGGCTATATCCTGCCGGGACTCGGGGATGCCGGAGATAAAATCTTTGGCACCAAGTAAGGCCATGAGCCATTACAGATAATGTAATGGCTCTTTTTTTTGTCGATCTGATAAGGTCGTACAAAAAGATCAAAACTTACGAGAGACAACTCGTAATAAACTTCAAACAGATAATAACGAAGAAAAAAGTCAGGGCCCGAGAGGGTGTACACCTTGAATACTTGAAACTTCGGGAAAAGAGTTTTTACGATACCATCTGAGAAAAATTTCGTTGAGGAGAGCTGTATAATGTCCGAAGTTTCACAAAGTATTGACTATAAATTTCGTTTTAGCGACTGTCTGCTTGGAGCTCAAATGCTCTTTGTCGCCTTTGGCGCTCTGGTCCTTGTTCCTATTCTGACAGGGCTTGATCCCAATGTAGCGCTTTTTACTGCCGGCCTTGGAACTCTGGCGTTTCAGGTTATCACCAAGGGAAAGGTGCCTGTTTTTCTTGCGTCTTCCTTTGCCTTTATCGCTCCCATCATCTATGGCGTTCAGACCTGGGGCATTCCAGGGACCCTGTGTGGGCTTGCTGCTGCAGGAGTTCTTTATATTATTCTGAGTTTTGTTGTCAGGATTTTTGGCCCCGGGATCCTTCATAAGTATCTCCCCTCTGTCGTAACAGGGCCGGTTATCATGGTGATAGGTCTTGTCCTCGCCCCTGTCGCCGTGCATATGGCCATGGGGCGGACCAGCGACGGCTCCGGCTGGCTTGTTCCTGAGACGACCGCTATGATCATTGCCGGGGTGTCTCTTGTGACAACGGCCCTGGTGGCTCTGGTTGGTAAGGGATGGTTTCGGCTCATTCCTATTCTTTGCGGTATTATTGCAGGCTATATTACCTCACTCGGCCTGGATGTTACCGGGTTTTCCGCCTCGGTCCAGGCGGGTTTTGATCCAGGTGAATTACAAAACTGGACTGGACCGACACTTATTACCTTTGCACCAATAGCAGATAAGATGTGGTTTGCCATGCCAGTTTTTGTTCTTCCTGAATGGAAGTGGGAAGCCATTCTTTTTATCGTTCCTGTGGCCATAGCGCCAGCTATTGAACATTTCGGGGATGTACTGGCCGTAGGCTCCATTACCGGTAAAGATTATGTGGAAGATCCCGGTATTGAAAATACCATGCTGGGTGATGGTATCGCAACGTCGATTGCTTCCCTGCTCGGTGGGCCACCAAATACGACATATTCTGAGGTAAGCGGGGCGGTTGCGCTGACCAAGGCCTTTAATCCAGCCATTATGACCTGG
Organism: Desulforhopalus sp. IMCC35007; assembly: GCF_005116575.1. Taxonomy (GTDB): domain Bacteria; phylum Desulfobacterota; class Desulfobulbia; order Desulfobulbales; family Desulfocapsaceae; genus Desulforhopalus_A. The sequence goes on from NZ_SWCN01000006.1 coordinate 2,282, forward strand.
GCTGCAATTGTGGCAATACTTCTCTCTTTTGTTGGTAAAATCGGAGCGGTGCTCGCAACGATTCCATCGCCTGTCATGGGTGGTATTATGATCCTGCTTTTTGGAATGATCACAGTCATTGGTATCAATACCCTGGTAAAATCCGGACAGGATCTGACGACACCCAGAAATCTTATCATTGTCGCTGTAATCCTTGTCTGCGGTATTGGCGGAATGAAGTTTACTGCGGGATCTTTTGCCATTGAAAAAATCGGTCTTGCCGGGGTCCTGGGGCTGTTGCTAAATATCATACTGCCACAGGGTACAGAAGAAAACGCTGACTGAAGGTGAGTTGCATTTCATCGAATCAACAGAGTAACCAATCAGCATTTTATTGTTTAATAAAATATAAGTTTTTACTTGGAGGTAAAAATGGAATTCCCTATAGATTTAACCGGGTATACGCCACTGCAGTTTGATCTTTCTCAAAAGGAACTCACCGGTGATCAACGTTCTGTATTGATTAAAAATATTGATATTGTTCGTAACAGTATCATTTTTTTCACAGCTCTTGCCAATGTTAAGGGCCTCGGTGGCCATACCGGTGGTGCTTTTGATATTGTTCCTGAACTGCTGATTATTGACGGCTTTATGAAAGGCTCTGACAGTCTGCATCCTGTGTATTTTGATGAAGCAGGGCACAGGGTTGCGATTCAGTACATGATGGCTGTGCTCAATGGGTACCAGAAACCTGAGTCCCTGTTGCATTACCGTGAGTATGATCACGGCTATTACGGTCATCCTGAGCGTGATGATAAGAATGGGGTCTTCTTTTCCTCAGGAAGGCTTGGGCATCTCTGGAGTTATGTCAACGGTGTCGCTGAGGCGGACCGGGATAAAACTGTTGTCATGTTCGGCAGCGACGGTTCCCAGATGGAGGGTGATAATGCGGAAGCTGCCCGTTACGCAGTCGCCCGTGGACTCAAGGTAAAACTATTTATCGATGACAACGATGTGACCATTGCCGGTCATCCGAGCCAGTATCTGAAAGGCTATGATGTTGAAAAAACCATGAAGGGCCACGGGCTTGAGGCAAACTCCGGTGATGGTGAAAATATCGATGCTCTCTTTGCCAGGATCCAGCAGGCTCTGATGGTTGACGGGCCGGTGGCGCTTATCAATAAACGGCCCATGGCAGTGGGAGTGCCTGGTATTGAAGGGCTTTCAAAAGGTCACGATGTCATTGCCGTGAATCTCGCTGTCGACTACCTGAAAAGTAAAGGACTGGCCAGTGCAGCAGATCTGCTTCTCAATTTCACGGTTGACAAGGTCAAGGTCAGCTACCTGGGAAGTACGCCGGAGATGGGAAAAGTCCGGGACGATTTCGGTAAAATTGTCTGTGAAATTCTTGATACCACAGAGAACGCCAAAGATAAGGTTCTCGTTGTCGATTCGGATCTTGAGGGTTCCTGCGGGATGCATCATATCCGAAAAAAACATCCTGAACTGTATGTTGCCGGTGGTATTATGGAGCGGAATAACTACTCCGTTGCAGCAGGCTTTGGTTCAGAACCAGGACGTCAGGGAATCTTTGGTACATTTGCGGCCTTTTTAGAGATGGTGATTTCTGAGATAACCATGGCTCGCCTCAACGAGGCAAACGTTCTTGCCCATTTTTCACATTCCGGAATTGACGATATGGCGGACAATACCTGCCATTTTGGAATCAATAACTTTTTTGCTGACAATGCCCTTGCAGAAGGCGATTGTACCAGACTTTATTTTCCAGCCGATGTGTTGCAGTTACGGGCAATGCTCAAAAGAATTTTTAACGATAGTGGACTGCGCTTTTTATTTTCAACCCGATCGGCAACGCCATGTTTGTTGAAAGAAGACGGTACGAAGCTCTACGATGAGGGCTATATCTTTGAACCCGGTAAAGATGAGGTGGTACGCGAAGGAAAAGACGGTTACGTCATAACCTATGGTGAGATGACCTACAGATGTCTTGATGCGGTGGAACAACTCAGAAAAGATGGTCTGCAGATTGGTTTAATTAACAAGCCGACACTCAATGTTATAGATGACGAGATGCTGGCAAAAGTTGGCGAGAGTCCTTTTGTTCTGGTGGTTGAAAGCCAGAACAGCAAAACGGGTCTGGGTGCGAGGTATGGTACCTGGCTGCTTGAAAGAGGTTTTGCACCCCGCTACTCCCTTTTGGGTACAAGCAAGATAGGGCATGGTGGTATCGCAGAGCAACTGCCACACCAGGGTCTTGATGTTGCTGATATCAAGAAGAAAATTCTGTCGATGAAAAAATAATTTCGATCTGGCAGAAATTTTAAATGGCCTGCGTCCACTGTTGGGGGATGCAGGCCATTTTTCTATGATGGCAAAAAAAGAACCTCCCGGTATCTTGGAAAAAAAATTTGCAACCGAACTTGCGTTTAATGTATCCTTCACAAAGTTTAAATTTGTCCTGATATTTTAAGGGTTCTGAGTGCCGACATCATGCTCGGCAATCCGATTTTCCCTGTGGGTACTTTTGGCGGTAAAGCAATTATGGAGACGTGATGGAAGATATTACTAATGGTGTTGAAGGCGAGGAAACCGATATTGTAAAATCTGTCGGGCGTCGGAAAATACGAGGAAAATTACTCTGGTCGTTCTTGATCCTTATTGCACTCACCCTTGTGGTGATTGCAATTACTCTTATTTCCCAGACCTATGCCCAACGAACTGTCCATGATCTTGTCCAGGTCCATGGTAAAATTGCCCGTCTCAGTCTGGAGACGGAAAAGACCCTGCGCGTTATGCAGAGTTATGAAAAAGATTTTCTTCTTCAGCACGAAAATATCGGGATCCGGGAGGCAAAAGAAAAATATCTCACCCCCTTTATGGAGCAAGGTGGTGAGGCATACCGGACACTTTATGAGATCCAGAGTCTGGCGGTTTCTCCAGAAGAGGTTCAGGCTGCTCAATCCGCTATGGATTCCATTAATGAATACCTCAGTGCCTTTGTCGGTACCGTCAATATTCTCGAGCTGCGTGTTGATAAGGAATTCGGTGAGCTGGTAAAACTTCAGGAAAGTCTCAATCTACTTGGACAAGCGGCAGCGCAATCTTCGTCGGCTAAAATCCAAAACCAGTTTTACCTGCTCAAGGCAGCCTTGCAGGATTATCTGGTCGTTCAGACTCCGGAAAACGCAAGCAAGGTCACTGGTGAGGAGGAAAATTTCAGGACATTTTTACAGTCTTCAGCCCTTCCTGCTGCAACCAAAGCAAATCTTGGGGAGAGTCTAGCTGATTTTGCGAAGTGGTATGCTGAGGTGAAGAAGACCGATGGTGAGATCGTTGCCCGTATCCAGGAATATCAGAGTGCTGCGGCAAAAGCAGAGCCGGTCATCAGCTCTTTTCTCAATGGTGCAATTACCAATGAGGCTGCAGCGACAAAAGATATGGAACAAACCTCGGCAATGGTGCTCAAAATTGTTCTTGGTGTTGGTGTGGTAGCTGTTCTTTTTGCAATTTTTATCGCTATCCGGCTTTCAAAAGGCCTCACCAATCAGGTGGATCATATTATGTCACTTCTCGGCCAGATGGAGGCTGAAAATTACGAGGCGAGAACAGAGGTCGTCAGTGACGATGAGCTTGGAGTAATGGCGGTAACTCTCAATAACATGCTGGATAATATTACAATCCTCATTCAAAGCCAGGATGAGCGGAATGCTATCCAGGAGTCGATCATGAAGCTGCTGGAAGAGATCAGTGCACTGAGTGATGGTGACTTTACCGTCCGTGCTGAGGTTACAGAAGACGTGACCGGAGCCATTGCAGACTCTTTTAATGCCATGGCCGATCAGTTTTCTGACATTATTTATAAAGTTAAAGTTGCGACCCAGGCGGTCGGTGTTACAGCCGAAGAGGTGTCACGTCAGACTATGAGTCTTGCTGAGAGGAACATCGATCAGGTTAAAGGTGTAGCGACTGCCGTTGAGGCTATTGACGAAATGGTTGGTTCAATCAGGAGTGTTGCTCAAAACGCCCAGCAGTCTGCACAGGTATCCAGGCAGTCACGGCAAAACGCACAGGAAGGAGCCCAGGCTGTTCAAAAAACAAATAATGCGATGTCAGAAATACGTGAACAGATTAATGAGACAGCCCGCTCCATTAAACGCCTTGGAGAAAGTTCCCTTGAAATCGGTAATATCGTCCAGATCATCGATGATATTGCTGACCGAACTTCAATTCTGGCGTTGAATGCCTCTATTCAGGCCGCCATGGCAGGTGATGCGGGACATGGCTTTGCTGTGGTTGCCGACGAGGTACAGCGTCTTGCAGATAGCTCCAGTAACTCAACAAAACAGATTGAGGTCCTGGTGAAAAGTATCCAGGCGGAGATAAAAGATCTCACAACACGCATTGATGAGAGTATCGGCAAGGTTGTTGAGGGATCAAAACTGGCAGATGGTGCCCATGATAAGCTGCAGGAGATTGAAAATGTTTCTCGCCAGCTTGCAGAGCTTATTGAAGCTATCACCGGGGCTACCACCAACCAGGTGAAAATGTCTGAGGCTATCTCTAAAACCATGGAGGAGGTTGGTGAAGTCAGTCGAGAATCTTCACTCTCAACTCAGGATACTGCGGCTTCTATGAATATTCTCAGTAAGACAGCGCGGGATCTGCGTTCAGCTGTTGAGGTGTTCAAAATTGGCAAGACTGAGGCAGCATAACAACCCGGCATCTCTTTAGGTATATCTGGAAAATGTTGGAACGGCTATCTTTGGAAGGTATAAAATGACCTTCCAAAGTACTACGGTGCATCTTTTGAGAGTGAAGCTTTACTGGAGCTCTCTTTGTACGGAGTGTGGAGATACGAATGAAAAAGACGATCGCGATTATTTTGCTCAGCCTTGCCCTGCTGGTTTTGGAGACACCTGCTATCTTTGCAGGTGATGAAGCGCTGCGCATCGGCTTTAACTTTCCTTTGACCGGGATGTTTGAGCTTGTGGGCAATCATTCAAAAAATGCGGCTGAGATGGTTCGGCAGGAAATAGATGCAGCCGGAGGGATTACAGTTGGTGGGAAAAAATATAGTGTTGAGTTTCTCTATGGTGACAATAAATCAGATGCCGCTGCGGCTTCTTCGCTTACTGTCTCCCAGGTGACTAAAGAAAAGGTCCTGGGGATAATTGGTCCTCTGAGTAGTCGTCAGGCGATACCCGTGGCGCAGATGGCTCAGGCATTTGCCACTCCGATGATTACTCCGTGGTCAACCTCTCCTCTTACCACCAAGGACAGACCCTTTGTTTTTCGCAGCTGTTTTGTTTTTACTATCCAGGGTTCGGTGATTACCAAATTTGCGGCCAGTGAATTTAAGGCCACGAAGGCTGCGGTTTTATATGATATAGTGAGTGCCTATCCAAGAGGAATGGCAAGTTCGTTTAAGCAGGATTTTGAAGCGCAAAACGGTCCAGGCTCGGTGGTTGCCTATGAAGAATTTCGTACAGGAGACAAGGATTTTTCCAAACAGCTTGAGCGCATTGCAGATTCCGGCGCTCAGTTTATTTTCACCCCCCAACATTTCAATGAAGTCCCTCTGATTGTAAGGCAAGCCAAAAAGATGGGTATTACCTTGCCGATTATGGGCAGTAATTCCTGGTCTGGTGGTGATCTCATTGGTGAGTGTGGCCCTGATTGTAATGGACTCTTTTTTACCGGCAATTATGCACCGGGAAATGCCAAGGGAATAAACGCTCAATTTGTTGACGCATATAAAAAAGCTTATGGGGAATACCCCGATGAACCGGCAGCACTTACCTGGGATGCCGTCCGGGTAATGATCCAGGCAATAAAAGATACAAAAGGTTTGACTGGAAACCTGCTTGCTGACCGCAAGCTTGTTCGAGAATCTCTGGTCAATGTTAAAAATTTCGAAGGTGCAACGGGAGTCATGACCTTTAACGAGAGTGGTGATCCTGAAAAATGTGCGGTTGTTATCAAAATTGATAATGAAGGAATTTTCACAGCACACGAAGTGGTCTGTCCATAAAACGACCTAGAGGTCTTTTGTTTCTTCAGACAGTGTATGAATTGGATTTGACGGGCTTTAGGGGTTTGCAATGGAAGAAATTCACAAAGAGTTCAAGGAAAAAGAAAGAGATATCCTTGAATATCTGAGGTCACTTCGTCTTCTTTCAAGTGATCTTGATGTTGAAGTTACAACAATACGCTACAGCGGGCTCATTCAGGTGAGAGGCGGCGCTGTGGGGGCGGCCCGCCAAGGGGCATTAACCGGGAATGGTGCACTTTTTACCTTACTCAGCCAGAGGAAGGGAGAGGTTAAAGCCATGAAGTCCACCGCCCCTCTGGTGAAAAATGTAACGGTGAACCATGAACAAATGGCCCATATCTGCACTAAAATTCTCGGAAACATTGTAGACAAGGGTGCCTGCAGCGAAGAACAGCTTCTTGAGGAGGCTATCCATCTTTTCTTACAGTTTCGGAAAAAAGAGGCTGGGATTAAACTCGTTGAGATCCTGCGTTGTAACAGGTTCTATTACCCTGCCTGGCTCTGGCACTCCCGGCAGTTGAATCAGGTGGGATATCTTACCAAAGCCCTGGATGAGATGAAGAAATGGGGCGGCCACGATCTGCTGGTCAAGCAAGAACTTGCTAAGCTTGGCCCTCGACTTTCAGGGAAAGAGGGGATCGTTAAGCGGTGTATCTTCTGTTGGGCGATTGTTGAACACGGTCAGGAACAGTGTGAGAACTGCCACTGTTTACTCACCGTCTCCTCGCAGCCTTTTGTGCAGGCCACAGGACAAAAAGAGCTGGAAGACTCAGTACATCGCTATGAGGAAGAATTTAAAAAGAGTCCCAGAAATTCTCGTATTGCCTACTGCCTTTGTCTTGGGATGTTCTCTTTGGGAAAAACAGAGCAGGCAAAAGAGTATCTGGAAAGGGCGCTTGCGATTTCACCAGGAGAGCCACTTTTTGTCAAAACCATGCGGTTTTTAACAAGTCTTCTGCCTTCTCCACCCGCACCTAGGCTCGAGAAAAAAGCCATGGCAGTTCAGGCTCCTGTGGTAAACCCTTGTCAACCACCTCAGCAAAAGGCCATAAAAGAATCGGTTCTGGTCATAGAAGACAGTAATACCTCACGCAAAGTCATAACGATGGTTTTGAAACGACACAGGTATTCTATTGTAGAGGCCACCACCGGAGGTGAGGGACTGGCCCGTATGCTCGATATTGTCCCGGATCTGGTTCTGCTTGATGTTATGCTGCCCGATATGGACGGCTATCAGGTTCTTTCCGAGATCCGTGCGACCCCTCGATTAAAAGATGTCCCCGTTGTTATGCTTACGGGGAAAAGAGGCAGTGCCGATCGAATGAAAGGTATTGCAAGCGGGGCCAATGAATATTTAACCAAACCCTTTGACCCGGCTAAGCTACTTAATGTTCTGAAACGGTTTATCGGAACTGGCAGCAAAAAAACATTTACAGTGCCAGTGAAAAAGCCCGTCATTGCCAGGGGTGCAAGTCCCATAAAAAAACCAGCCAGCAGGGTTGTGGAATCCCCAGTAACACAACCGGTTTTACGGCCAATCGAGGAAACGGGCCCCTCCATTCTCATTGTTGAGGATAGCCCGACCACCCAGAAGGTCATTTCCATGGTTTTGGGCCGCAAGGGCTACACCTGCAGGAGGGCTATTTCAGGTGTAGAAGCCATTCAGTCCATGCGAAGCCACCTGCCTGATCTGGTACTGCTGGATGCTGTTTTGCCGGATATGGACGGGTACAGTGTCCTGTTTCAGATGCAGCAAATAGAAAAAATGAACAAGGTGCCGGTTGTGATGTTGACCGCTAAAACCAGTGCCACGGACAGACAAAAGGGTATGGCTTCGGGGGCTAAGGCCTACCTGACGAAACCTTTTGACCCGGATAAACTGCTTTCAACTGTGGCACAATATGCTCCTGTCAGCTCTTCAGCTACGAAAATACGATGACAAAATACCCCGACTTAATAGACCTCATTCACGCTATTGATCGCCAGCTTGAGGGCGCGGTGGGCGGTGCAGACCGCAGTGTGTTTGGTGCCACTGCACCAGAGGTGATGGTAAAATATATTCTTGTCAAGGTCGGTACTCGTACTCTTGCCATAGGAATTGACAGCCTTGCAGAGGTCGGTGTTTTACCCAAAATCACTGCCCTTCCTAATCTTCCATGGTGGATTCTGGGTATTATGAATATCCGAAGTGAAATCATTTCGATGGTCGATTTTACTGGATTTTTGCAAGAACGGCAGCCCGTAAGGAACCATGCAAGTAAACTGGTTGTTCTGCGAAATGACAAGGTAAAGGTGGGTATTGGTGTTGACGCCATTGTTGGAACGGTGAACATCGTTGTACAGGAAATATTGCCCAATGTGAATGGAGACGCTGAATCCATCGAAAAGATGCTGTTTCCTTCAAGGCTACTATCTAACGGGGTTGCATACTCCATTCTGGATGTGGGGAAATTTCTCACCCACCCACGGCTTATCGATTTTGATGTCAAGAGGTCGAGCTAAAATGCTAAGCTGCATGTTTTGTGTAAGAAGGATCAGTTGGAATGGTTAATTTTTCGAGATCGGAGCTTCTTGACCTCTTTTTACAGGAAGTTGAATCCTATATTCCAGAGATGGAAAACAGCCTCAACGCAATTGTTGCCTCCGGGGATACCGGTGCGGTGGATGAGCTGCACAGACTTTTCCATAACGTCAAAGGTGCAGCGGCCCAGGTCTCATTGACACACTTGAGCCGGGGGGCAAGGTTGGTTGAGGATTATCTATCAGACGTTATTGCAAAAGAGCAGCCTTTGCCTAAAAAGGGGGTTGAGGCCATAAAAAAAGCCGTAGAACTGCTGACAGTCTTTATAGGGTTGGATTCTCCAACTGAAGCGGCAGAGAAAAAGTTCTGTCTGGCGGTGCAAGCTCTTTCCTGGCCCCAGGAAAAAGACAGTGTCGCCGAGTCAGACGATGATATTCTGGCTACCATCCAGTCAATCTTACCGCTGCTGGTGGAGCTTGGCAACTGCCTTGCAAGTGACCTGGATTCGCGTAATAAAAACAGCCAAGTCTACGCAAGGTTGTCCACGGCATTTGAGACCCTGGTTGAGCTGTCGAATACGAAAGAGCTGAAAGAACAGAGCCTTTTGTTTGATGATTTCTGCCATCTGCTCAACTCTCTTGCCAGGGGCGGCCACCCCTGCCAGGATGAGATTGCCGGGATGGTTCGCGATTTTCTGGGATTTCTGGTTGTCGCTTTCTCCAAAAAAGACAAGGAGCAACTTGCCTTACTAGGCCGAATTCATACCCAACTGAGACAGGTTGTACAGTTACTGTCATCCCAGGAATCCCCTGACAGTCACAATAACGTTTTTCACGGTATTGAGGGGCAAAACATCTCTGCCGATGATCTCTTTGGCGACTCCGAGGCCATTGATGAGTCGTTATCTTTTCTGGATGAGCTGTATGAGGTGGATTTGCCGGAGGGTACAGGAGGTTTAGAGGAAGAAGAGTCTGAAGTCCTTGATTTTTTTAGTGAAAAACAAGATGTTGAAGACGATTTTATCCTGCCTGCTCAAAAGAATGAAGGTCCATCTGAAGATGAAAAAACTGCTCCAGCAGGAGAGAATCAATTTCAGGAATATAGTGTAACAGAACATGCAGCGCTGGCTGAAATTTTTAAGGAAGAGTGTGAGGAGCATTTTATCACCATTCATGCCGCTTTGAACCGCCTGGAAAAACAGACCATTGCAGATCCCACAGCTCGTCTGAATATAATGGAGCCGCTTCGGGAAATACGAAGGGCTGTGCACACGTTAAAAGGTGCCGCATCCATTACCGGTGTGAAGATGCTGGCTGATGGTGCCCACAGACTCGAAGACATGCTCGACTGGTTGTATGATCACGATCAAGCAATCGCTGGCGAAGAAATCGGACTTATCGGTGAAAGTGTCGAAATTCTAGAAAGTCTGGCTGGGCGTGAAGACAAAGAGAAGGCTGATCTACTGGCTGAACGAATCACCTCATATCTTGAAACAAGAGGAGAAAGGCCGGAAAATCCTGAAAAAGAGATTGCAGACGAGGATGTTATTTCCCTTTTGTCTGAGGCTGAGCATGGAGCTGATGAGGCGCGCTCCCTGCTTCCTGAAGATTCTGGTACCCTCCGGGTAAGGCTCAGTGATCTGGATGAATTGCTTTCCATTGAAGGGGAGTTGGTTGTTGCCCGCGGGGCAATCGAGAAGATGGTGGATGAATTTCGTCAAACCCTGGGAGATCTGGAGAACGTCAAGGAAAACCTCCGGAGAAAAAGTCAGGAATTGGAATCAGGGTTTGAGGTACAGGCGCTCTACGGTGGCCGGTCGGCATCGGGTAAACGAGTCGCTCCACTTCTACTGGTCAATGATCAGGAAGGAAATGAACTTGATGAATTTGATCCCATCGAGTTGGATCGCTACTCGGAGCTGAATCTGATTATACGTTCCCTCAACGAAATTTCAGTTGATGTGAATTCGATCTATTCAACGCTTCAATCCATAACCGGTGGTATCGGGGGCCAGGTCTCCAAACAGCAGCTCACCATGCGTCAGATGCAGGATAAATTGATGCGCATTCGTATGACGCCTCTCTCTTCTATCTCAAGGGTGCTCTACGGGGCGGTGCGTAGTGCTGCGGCAAAGCTTGCCAAACCCGTGGATTTTACCATTGTGGGCGAAGATGTCTATATGGACAGGTTCGTCTGGGCCCAGGTGACTGATCCACTGGTTCATATCTTAAGAAATGCTGTTGACCACGGGATTGAAACGGCCAACGACCGTCTTCTTGCAGGGAAACAGAAACGGGGCAGGATAACCATGCGGGCAGAACAGCGCAGCCGCTATGTTGTACTGCATATTGCCGATGATGGTGCTGGGATTGATGTACACAGGCTTAAACAAAAATTGTCTGCACTCAAAATTGTAAAAGATCCTGAGAGTTTAGATGATAAAGAACTGCTTGAGTATATTTTTTATCCAGGCTTCAGTACCAAAAAAGATGTGAGTGAGTTATCCGGCAGGGGGGTTGGACTTGATGTCGTTAAAAGGAACATCCAGAATCTGCGAGGTTCAATTCATCTCAATAACAACCCAGGAAAAGGCGTGCGATTTGAAATACACATTCCGTTCACCCTTTCTGTCAACAGGGCTGTTCTTGTCAGCGTGGCAGGAGCCCCATTTGCCATCCCGCTTCAGGATATTGAATCTATCAGACAGTTTAAGTCTGAAGATATCACAAGAGATAATGAGGAGTTGCGTCTGTCGGTAGAGGGTGATTCCTATTTATTTTCAAACCTTGCATCCTATGTGAGCTCTGAAAACGCCCCACTTTCAACCGCTGATGGTACCGCTATTGTCTTTTCCACCTCTGCACGAGCGGGAGCGGCATCTGAACACATTGCATTGTCAGTGCCTGAAATTCTTGAGCAGCGCGAAATCATCGTCAAGAGTCTTGGCAGCCATCTCACCCATGTTCGCGGGATCAGCGGGGTCACGGTCAGTGGCGCAGGGGATCTTATACCCATTCTCAACCTCAGAGAACTGGTGGATGTTGCGCAGCCAATGAGCATTGAGTCTGCAGAGGTCTTCAATCCACCCTTGGCAGTTTCATCTTTCAAGGTGTTGATTGTAGATGACTCCATCAGTGTACGCTTCAGTATTGCACGTCTGGTTGAATCACATGGCTGGCAGCAACAGCAGGCTGTGGACGGAGTAGAAGCCTTGGCTCAGCTGGAAAACTATAAACCAGATGTCATTATTCTCGATATCGAGATGCCGAGAATGAACGGCTATGAATTAAAATCAAACCTCAATAATAGAGAGGAATACAGGGATATACCTGTCGTGATGCTGACATCTCGGGCCTCGGAGAAACATCAAACCAAGGCAAGAGAGCTGGGTATTTCCTACTATCTTACAAAACCCTATGAAGAAGACAATTTTTTGCGGCTGTTGGAAAAAATCGAAGGGTTACGGAATTAATCGGATTAAGGTGAACACCCATGGGTACGGACGTTGAAGTTGCAATAGTTCGCGCATGTTGCAAAAGCTGCGATAACGAGGAACTGTACTGGATGATGAGTCGTTCTCAGGTTGAGTTTGTTGCAAAAAATCTCGAGCTGGTACATTCCAGTGGGGACCAGATTTTTGCACGATATGGTGACCAGGTTCTTCCTTTGGTCTCACTGGAGAGTCATTTTGGCTTTGTCGCAGACAACATACAAAAGCGTGAAAAATTTATCGGCGTGCGTTTTGTAAACAACGATGGGAAATTACAACGGCTTGTTATTACAACCGGAGATTCGCCGCATTTTTTTGCGTTAAACCTTTCTTTTTCTACAATGGATAGCTTTTCAGCACCCCAGAATAACACTCACATACAGGGGGTCTATCTGTTGGGTAAAGGCAAGGTGGCGGTTGTTCCAGATATCACCAACGTCTCCTCTGGAACTCTTTAAACAAAGGAGTCTTCTTGAACATTGAAGGGTGCCTCCGTCGTACAGAAACCTTGTTTAATTCCCTCAAAGAACGGATTATGGGATTGAAATAATTTTGAATTTTAAAAGGATGAAAAAAGATGGCAGCTAAATTGATTTTAATAGTGGAAGACAGCCCGACAGACAGAAAGATAGCGGAGTCGGTTTGTCTTGACCAGGGCTACCGAACGGTTGTGGTCACTGAGGGAGACAAGGTTTTAGCAATAGCGACTGAGCAGAAGCCGGATTTGATCCTGCTGGACGTTATTTTGCCCAATAAAAATGGGTTTCAGGTTTGCCGGCAGTTGAAAAATAATGAGGCAACGAAAGATACGAAGATAGTCATTGTGAGCAGCAAGGATCAGGCGAGCGATAAATTCTGGGGGCTTAAGCAGGGGGCTGATGATTACCTGACCAAGCCTTACAAAGAGCAGGATCTCATTGCTGTGATAGAGAAAAATATCTAATAATATTGGTGCTCCAGCCTATGCAAGCACTCCATACCTTGTCTGTATTTTTTGTGGCCTCATTGCTGCTTGCCCTGACGCCAGGCCCTGATAATCTGTTTGTTCTGGCCCAGGCGGCACAACAGGGCAAAAGAGCGGGTATTGTCGTGACCTTAGGGCTCACTACCGGAATTATGTTTCATACTCTGGCAGTGGCCTTTGGTGCCGCCGCTATTTTCAGCACCTCAGTTGTTGTTTTCAACGCCCTGAAATATGTAGGGGCCAGTTATTTACTCTATCTTGCCTACCAGGCCTGGAAGGCTTCAGGTAGAGTGGGGGAGCAGGCAGAGGCTGAGCGTTTAAGCTGGAGAAGGTTGTATGGGAGGGGCGTGGTGATGAATATCACCAATCCAAAAGTAGCTCTGTTTTTTCTCGCATTTTTGCCTCAATTCACCGATCCTGCCCTGGGATCGTTGTTTCCGCAGTTTTTGTTACTAGGGTTACTCTTTGTTGTTTCTACCCTTCTTGTTTTCGGCGCAATCAGTCTTCTGGCTGGCTGGATCGGAGGATATCTGAGATCATCTCAACGGCCGGCGCGGCTACTCAACTGCAGTGCAGCAATGGTATTTCTTGCGCTGGCCGTAAAACTTGCACTTGTTAAGCGTTAATGCCAGAGAAAAATCGAATCGTAAAACCTGCGCGGATTGCGGGTACCGTTATAGCTGAAGATGGGAGTGTTCTTCAAATTCCAGAAAACTGGGAGTTACTTGAACCAGGTGATGGCCCTCTGACAAAGCTTGTTAAAGCAAAAGGACCCAGCTGGGTCGTACAGGTGAAAATAGGCAGACGCCTCATTTCAAAAGGTGTATGGGCCGACAGACAGGGTATTTCCGAGGCCAGAAGCGAGATCGAAGAAAAACGTTCGGCGCCGGGATATGCCAAAAAACGCAGCAGTGATCTCAAGAGAAAAGAGCGGCTGCATGAGGAATATGTAGCGACCTTTTCCAGCGAAGTATCATCATTTCTGGCGTTTGCTCCACGCTATAAGGCCTTTGAACAGAAGCTGGCAGATGCGGTTACAGAACTTGCGACTCCGGTAGGTTCAGGAACCGTTGCGAGGACAACCCGGATTCCGGTGGAAGAAAGGGCAAGAAAGGCGGTCGTTGCCTGGATGAGGCATCAGACCACGAACTATGATCGAATGTCTATTGCAAGGGTAAAGGGACGGCGCAGGGAGGTGCGTCGTGAGCTTGCGGCTCTCTCCATGAGCCTCCTTTCCCGGTATCGAAAGGGAGAAGATGCTCCGGATTGCTGTCCTCTGCAAAGAGCACTTGAGGCGATCAAATAGCTCATCTTTGCTGAGGGTTGACCCCGGATAAAAATATATGACCCCTTCCACCAGACAGGAGATTTCTACCTTGGGACAGCTTGGTTTCACGCAAAAAAAAAGACAAGAAGCCAAGCTGTAAGGGAGTAAAAACAATCCAGGATTACAATCAACCTTCAGTTGCGCGCCTGTTGAACTCTTCCGGGGTAAAGCTGTAAACCTGGGTACCATTGCTCTCAACGGCAAAGGACGCACATACACTGCCCAGGGTGGCGCTTTCCTTCAAACTTTTTTTCTTGAGAAGGCCACTGATGAGTCCGCCTCGAAATGCATCTCCGGCCCCTGTTGGGTCAACAACCCGGGCGGCCTTAAAGGCTTTGATGGGTGTCATGCCGGTGCCGTTATACAGTTCGGAACCATTATCTCCGAGGGTGACAATGGTCGTATGGGCTAACTTGAGGAGTTCATCTTTGGAACAGCCGGTTTTATCCTGGATGAGGTTGAACTCATAGTCGTTGACGATGAGGATAGAACAGCCGGAAATCACCTCGACGAGATCCTTACCCTGAAGCATAGGCAGTGCCTGACCGGGATCGAAAATATACTCAATACCAAGTTTTTTACACTGTTTTGGGTAGTTGATCATATCATCGAGATTGCCAGGGGAGACCAGGAGCAGGTCTTCTTCCGGAGAGAGTCCGGCAACGTCGAGCCCGGAAGAATATTTCATGGCACCCGGGTTAAAACCTGTGATCTGGTTATTGCTGATGTCCGTTGTGATGTAGGCGCCGGCTGTGAGCTCAACGTCTATAACCTTTATGCCGTCTGTGGCAATGTTGTTACGTTTCAGCCATTCAAAATATTTGTGGTGATCACTGCCAATGGTGGCTGAAAACTGGGGAGCCACTCCCATGAGGTTAAGGGCGTAGGCAATATTCCCGGCTGTTCCCCCATAATTTTCAGTGACGCCGTCGACCTGAAAACAGACGTTGAGGCTATGAATTTTATCCGGAAGGATATGGTCTGAGAAGTTATCAGAGAAATTCATGATTCGATCGTAGGCCAGAGAGCCTGAAATGATAACATTTTTCATTGAATACCTTTGTTTGACTTTTTTTCAAGTGAAGATAGAAGCCGGTTCCTGCACTTCGATTGTTAAATTTTGCAGCACTATAGTACACCGGCTGGGATAATCTATAGATAAATTTTCTTGAAAATATGGAGAGGATTTTGCTCTGCTAGCATGAAGAGTTAAAAAGTCCCTACATTGGGACTGTTCATTACAAAACTGTTGTTTTTTATGGTTGGCTTTGACGAATCTGTTGCCTAAGAGATGGAACACTCAAAAATGTAAGTTTGTCCTTGAGTTTTAGGGTGGATTTTGTTACCCACAAAGGAATTACAGGTAATTCAGCGGGTGTATTAGCCCCTTTGAGGTTGTTTTCCCCGAGGGCTTGTATGGTTTGTTGTTCATTGCTCCGGTTCAGAGTATGCGGTCATGGCTTTAAGGGGGGTCCCCTTAAGAAAAGAAAAAAGAAAAAAGGAGATGTAGATGAAAAAAATTACCCTATTGTTGGCCGTCGTCCTGGCGGTTGTCACCTTTACCAGCGGGTCTGTTTTTGCAGTTGATACACTGGCAGAAATTCAAAAACGCGGATCTCTTCGGGTTGGAATGGAGCCCGGTTATATGCCTTTTGAGCTGACCAATAAAAAAGGTGAGATCATCGGTTTTGATGTTGATATGGCAAAAAGAATGGCAAAGGCCATGGGGGTTGAGCTGGAGCTGGTTTCAACTGCCTGGGACGGTATTATCCCCGCTCTTCTCACCGATAAATTTGATATCATCATGTCCGGTATGACCCTGACCCAGGCACGCAATCTCTCCGTAAACTTTGCTACTCCCTATATTTTGATCGGTCAATCAATTCTCTTGAAAAAAGAACTGGCAGACAGTGTCAAATCCTATAAAGACCTTGATGATCCTAAATATACCGTTGCCTCCAAGCTCGGCACCACCGGAGAGCAAGCGACCAAACGTATGATAGGTAATGCCAAATATATCTCCTATGAAACCGAGCAGGAAGGAGTTATGGAGCTTGTAAACGGTAAGATTGATGCCTTTATCTATGACCTTCCTTTCAACGCAATTGCTGTTGGTCAGAAAGGTGATGGTAAAATTGTTCACCTTGACGAACCTTTCACCAAAG
Organism: Desulforhopalus sp. IMCC35007; assembly: GCF_005116575.1. Classification (GTDB taxonomy): domain Bacteria; phylum Desulfobacterota; class Desulfobulbia; order Desulfobulbales; family Desulfocapsaceae; genus Desulforhopalus_A. The sequence goes on from NZ_SWCN01000006.1 coordinate 18,801, forward strand.
AGCCTCTTGCCTGGGCCATTAAGCGCGGCGATGCTGATTTTCTCAATTGGCTGAATAACTTTATGAACCAGGTCAAGTATGATGGTGTATATGACAAAATTTACCAGAAGTGGTTCCAGGATTCTGCCTGGATGAAAGAAATCCAGTAAGAAAAGGAATCACTATTTTGATAGCCACAGATAAAACGTGGCCCTGGAAACTGTTGCTGGTAGCCATTCTGCTCGTGGTGGCTGCCGGTACCTGGGGTGCGGTTCAGAAGATAGACTACCAGTGGCGTTGGTACAGAGTTCCCCAATACTTTTTATACCACGCTGAAGATCCTCAAAAAATTCCCTTTGATGGTGTTGTTGACACCGTCAAAACATCAGGAAAAACAACGAAAGTCAGTCTTATTTCCGAGAATGAGGAAAAACTGACCCTTACTATTGCAACGGATACGTTGCGAGTAGATGAAGGTGAAGACCTTTTTGAGGGAGACACCGTTGGTTTTATAAAGGAATGGCGTCTTGGGCCTCTGATGCTTGGTCTATGGACAACGCTGTGGCTGTCGGCTGTCTCCAGCGTTTTTGCACTTTTTCTCGGTCTGGCAACCGGCCTGGCCAGGATATCTAAAAACTTCACTCTACGCGGTCTGGCAATGATTTATGTGGAGTGTATCCGTGGAACCCCGCTTCTGGTTCAGATCTTTCTTGCCTACTTTTTTCTCGGGACTGTTTTTAACCTGAGTCGAAACGTCTGCGGTATTGGCGCCCTCGCACTTTTTGCCGGAGCCTATGTGGCCGAGATTGTACGGGCAGGAATTCAGGCGATTCCAAAAGGCCAGACAGAAGCGGCAAGATCTCTTGGCATGACCGCTTTTCAAACTATGGTGGAAGTGATTCTGCCCCAGGCGTTTAAAAAGATTCTTCCTCCCCTTTCGGGGCAGTTTATCAGTCTGATTAAGGATTCGTCTCTGGTCTCCGTCATTGCCATTACTGATCTGACAAAGTCAGGGCGGGAAATCATTACCTCAACATTTGCAACTTTTGAAGTGTGGCTGGTTGTTGCTGCTATGTATCTGCTGATAACGTCCGTATTGTCACAAGTTGTCTACTACATGGAACGGAGGTTTGCCATCAGTGATTAAAGCTACGAATGTGGTCAAAATATTTAAAAGCCGTGCCGGTGTTGTGCGTGCGGTAGATGGGGTTTCCACTGAGGTTGCACCAGGAGAGGTCGTCGTTGTCATCGGTCCTTCCGGTTCTGGGAAATCAACGTTTCTGAGATGCATTAACGGGCTTGAGGCTTTTACAGATGGTCATATCATCATCGATGGGGTTGATCTCGCTGATAAAAAAACCAACATCAACAAAATCCGTGCGGAAGTTGGTATGGTTTTTCAGCAATTCAACCTTTTTCCCCATAGGACGGTGGTGGAGAACCTGACGCTTGCCCAGTGCAAAGTGCGTAAACGAAGCAAAAAAGTCGCCGAAGAAAAAGCATATGCCCTGTTGAAAAAGGTTGGAATTCATGATAAAGCCGGCGAGTATCCGTCAAGATTGTCCGGTGGTCAGCAGCAGCGGGTGGCCATTGCCAGGGCTCTGGCGATGGACCCGAAGGTGATGTTATTTGACGAGCCGACGTCGGCACTTGACCCTGAGATGGTTGGCGAAGTTCTCGATGTTATGAAGCAACTAGCCAGAGAAGGGATGACCATGATCGTGGTGACCCACGAAATGGGCTTTGCCCGCGAGGTCGCCGATCGGGTTATTTTCATGGATGAAGGAAAGGTTGTTGAGGTGGGTACGCCGGAACACTTTTTCACCAACCCAACCGAAGAACGGGCGAAGTTGTTCTTAAAGCAGGTATTATAGAAAATAGAGATGTTCGGGAATCGTATACGTACTTCGTATGAACTGACTTGAGGAGGAGAACACATGAAAATGTTAAAAGTTGTATTGCTGTTAACTTTATCTCTGTTTCTCTCAACGGCAAACGCCGCTGAGAAAGAGATGAAGGTAGGTTTCGTTTACGTTTCGCCAATAGGTGATGCCGGATATTCTTATGCCCACGACCTCGGCCGTCAGGCTGTGGAAGCAATGGACGGGGTGACGACATCCTATGTTGAATCCGTTCCAGAGGGGCCGGATGCTGAGCGGGTGATCCTGAATATGGCGCGAAAAGGCTACGATGTCATTTTTGCCACGAGTTTTGGCTATATGGATCCGATGCTCAAAGTCGCCAAGCAGTTCCCTAAAGTTGCCTTTCTCCACTGCTCAGGTTTCAAACAGTCTGAAAATATGGGCAACTATTTTGGACGGATGTATCAGGCTAGATATCTCTCGGGTATTGTGGCTGGTAAAATGAGCAAATCCAATATCATTGGCTATGTGGCTGCATTTCCGATTCCTGAGGTTATCCGTGGAATAAACGCTTTTACACTTGGTGCCCAGTCGGTCAATCCGGATGCAACGGTACGGGTGGTCTGGACCAAGACCTGGTACGACCCCGCCACCGAAAAAGAGGCGGCTAAATCCCTTCTTGACGTCGGTGCAGATGTTATCGCCCAGCATCAGGATTCTCCAGGGCCACAGGAAGCTGCAGAGGAAAAAGGCGTTTATTCCATCGGTTATAATTCCGATATGTCGTCGTTTGCTCCCAAGGCCCACCTGACCGCCACTGTCTGGAACTGGGCTCCTTATTATACCAAGGTTGTGGAGGCTGTAAGAAACGGCACCTGGAAGGCAGAGTCAGCATGGCCTGGGCTTGCTGAAGGTATTGTCGATCTGGCACCATTTGGTCCTATGGTTCCCAAGGATGTGCAGGATGCTGTCAATACTGTAAAGGCTGAGATCATCTCGGGTGCAAAAAAAGTTTTTGTCGGGCCGATAAAAGATCAGAGTGGGGCGGTAAAGATTGCTGAAGGGGTTGCAGCTCCTGATGCAGATCTTCTTGGCATGACCTGGTTTGTCCAGGGTGTTGTGGGCACTACTGAATAATTAGCGTCTGAATGCTTCGTACATGGTGGGAAGTTGTGAAGGTCACAAATGATGAAGGCGGGGCCTTCTTCATCTGTGACTTTTAGCTGAGGCTCCCTAAGGGTATCAGTTTTAACTCTGTACCAAAAACAATAATTTTGGATCCCTGAAAAGGGCAACCGGATAGAAGCCATATGCTTCACATGCGTATTGCAAAAAGACAGGAGCCTCTTGGATTGGGGGGCTCCTGTCTTGTTTTAGTTCTGGCGCTGGCACTCTCACTGGCGCTGAGTGGTTTTCTGTTATTTTTAGGAGGTACGCCTCCTGTTAAGGGGCTTTCCACGCTTTTTCATGGAGCCTTTGGTTCACGCTGGGCCTTTGAAGACAGCGTGCTGAAGGCCATTCCAATTTTCCTCTGTTCACTTGGCGTTGCGATTGCTTTTCGCCTGAAAGTCTGGAATATCGGGGCGGAAGGTCAGTTTGCCCTCGGAGCGGTCGGGGCTACCTGGGTTGCCCTTTCCTATCCGGATTGGCCCGCATATTTTCTCCTTCCCGCAATGATTGCCATGGCAGCGGCTGCCGGCGGTTTCTGGGGGCTTATCCCTGCATTTCTCAGGCAAAAACTGAGAACCAACGAGATCATCGTCACCTTGATGATGAACTATGTTGCTATTCTTTTTCTTGACTACCTTGTATACGGCGTGTGGAAAGACCCTACCAGCTTTGGTTTTCCTATGACTCCGGCCTTTTCCGATAATGCTGTGGTTGGCAAAATTGGCAGCAGTTCCATAAACTGGGGAATTTTCCATTGCCTCGGTCTTGGTTTTTTGATGTGGGGTTTTTTGAAATTTACGAGGCTTGGTTTTGAACTGAAAGCTGCCGGTGATAACGTGGCCGCTGCCCGTTATGCCGGGATTCCTTACGACCGCCTGGTAATGCTGGTCATGGTCATGAGTGGAGCCCTTGCCGGATGGGCAGGGTTTCTTGAGGCGTCGGCCACGGTAAATAGACTGCAGCCTTCCATAATGGTAGGCTACGGTTACACCGCCATTGTCGTTGCCTGGCTGGCCCGTTTAAATCCTCTTAGTATAGGTATCGCCTCAATTCTCCTTGCCGGCTTGCGGGTCGGAGTGGAAAATCTGCAGCTCGATTTGCAGGTGCCGGCAGCATTTGGTGGGATACTCGAAGGGCTTATTCTTCTCACAGTACTTGCGGGCGGTCTGTTTACCCATTACAAAATTGAGAGAAAGAGGATTCGATGACAACAGAAATTATCATATCCCTTCTCGCGGCCGCGGTACAGTCGGGCACCCCTATTCTTTATGCCACCCTTGGTGAAATCTTTACGGAAAAATCGGGAGTACTCAACCTTGGTGTTGAAGGTGCCATGATTCTTGGAGCCCTTGCCGGGTTTATGGTTGCAAAATTTACCGGCAGCCCCGTTATCGGATTTCTTGCGGCGGGTGTAGTTGGTAGTTTTGCCACCTCAATCCACGGTGTTGTCTGTCTCTGGTTTCAGGGAAATCAGGTGGTCTCAGGTCTGGCTCTCACTATTCTCGGGGCAGGTCTTGCAAATTACTTAGGTACTGCCTACGTTGGTTTGTCGGCACCTGGGTTTAATCCACTCGCACTTCCTGTACTTTCTGAAATACCTGTTTTAGGCAAGATATTTTTTCAGCAAGACCTGCTTGTCTATTTCAGCTATTGTATTCCTTTTCTGATGTGGCTATTTTTTGCGAAAACCCGATATGGTCTCAGTCTCAGAGCGGTAGGGGAGTATCCGGCTGCGGCAACTGCAGCAGGGCTGAACGTGTTATTATATCGCTGGGTTGGGATTCTGGTTGGAGGTTTTTTTATGGGTTTAGGTGGAGCCTATCTGTCTCTTGCATATACCCATCTCTGGACCACGAATCTGACCGGAGGCCGGGGCTGGATTGCGGTGGCACTAGTGATTTTTGCTTTCTGGCGGCCGGGACGGGCGGTCTTTGGGGCGTATCTCTTTGGCGGTGTCATGGCCCTGCAGCTTCGTTTACAGGCATCAGGCACTCAATTACCGTCTTCGCTGCTGCTGATGCTTCCCTACGCCTTGACCGTTCTTGTACTGGTTCTTTCCTCGTGGAAAAAAGGCAGCAGCGATGAACCCGGGGCGTTGGGAGTGAATATCGAGCCTGTGGACTGATTGCTGCGGGTATGAAAACAGAATAATGATTTTTGATGGTGTGCATGCTCACTGGACGTTTTAGCTGTTGTTTGAGTATGAGAGCTGATTTTACCATTAAGGTGAATGGAACATTTAGAAAATATATTGAGCCTGTCAGTCAGGCTGTACCAGTTTATTGGAGAAACCTATGTCCACAAACTCAACGTATAGAAAGACCTACCCTATTTCCTGGGATCAGTTACATCGGGATTCCAAAGCACTTTCCTGGCGGTTGCTGGATATGGGTTATTTTAAGGGGATCATCGCAATCACCCGTGGTGGCCTTGTTCCCTCTGCAATTATTGCCCGGGAGCTTGACATCCACCTGGTGGATACCATCTGCATTTCCGGTTATGACTGGAAGGATAAAAAAGATGAGGCTGATATCTTGAAGACCGTTGAGGGGAATGGTGAAGGCTATCTGCTGATAGACGACCTTGTTGATACTGGCCGAACCGCCCAGCTGGTTAAAGAGATTCTACCCAAGGCCCATTTTGCGACGGTCTATGCGAAACCTGCTGGCCGACCCCTGGTAGACACCTTTGTCACCGAGGTGAGCCAGGACACCTGGATTTTATTTCCATGGGATACGGAATCGCAGTTTGTAACCCCACTTGCAGGGCGGGAGAAGGCCTGATTATGTCAACTGCTGTACCACCACTCATTCGACTTGCCGGAATATCGAAATCCTTTGGTGATGTTCATGCCAATCGTGATGTCAGTCTCGATATAGAAAAGGGCAAGATCCTTGCCCTGCTTGGAGAAAATGGTGCAGGAAAATCAACATTAATGTCTATTCTTGCCGGACAACTGCAGCCGGATAAGGGGTCGATTTTCTTTGAGGGAAAACAGGTCGTACTTGATACGACAGAAAAGGCAATCGGGTGTGGCATTGGCATGGTCTACCAGCATTTCAAGCTGGTGCAGGGGCTGACAGTGACAGAGAATGTATTTCTTGGGGCCAGGGGAGGCTTCTGGCTCAACTGGTCCAAGATGCAGGCCGAGGTGAAGGAATTGGCAGCGCAGTATGGGATGCGCATAGATCCGGCCGCCCGTATCTCAGATCTGTCAATGGGTGAGAGACAGCAGGTTGAAATTTTAAAGCTGTTGCATAGAGAGTCGACTGTTCTCATTTTCGATGAGCCTACTGCGGTACTCACCCCTAAAGAGGCGGACAATCTTTTTTTGACCATGCATGAGATGGTTAAAAGAGGCAAGGGCATAGTTTTTATCAGCCATAAGCTCGAAGAGGTTATGGCCATTGCAAACAATATTGCCATCCTCAGAAGAGGGGCGGTCGTAGACACTGTGGCGACCAAAGATGTTGCCTCCACCGCCGAACTTGCAGAACGGATGGTGGGGCGTGAGGTGCTGCTCCAGGTGGATAGAATACCGATGGAGCCTCGACAGGTCGTGTTAAAAGTGGCACAGCTGAGCGATGAATTACTCCAGAATGTTGATTTGGAGCTTCGCCAGGGGGAAATTTTAGGGCTCGTTGGAGTTGCCGGTAATGGTCAGAAAAACCTGGTCGAAACTATCTGCGGTCTGAAAAAACCTAAAAAGGATTGTATCAAAATCCTTGGTGCCGAGTGGAAGAAATTCTTTTCAAGTATGGAGTGGGATAATGTCTTGTCCTATATCCCTGAAGATAGACAGGGCCTTGCCACCTGCCAGGGACTTGATCTGCTTGATAATTTTTTGCTGACAACCCGTCAAGGTTTTACCAGGGGACCTTGGCTTTACCGTGAACAGGCCAGGGAAAAGGCCGACTATCTGGTGGAGGAGTTTGACATCCGCCCTCCAAACCTCAAGGCCTTTGCCTGGCAACTATCGGGGGGCAACCTGCAAAAAATGGTGCTTGCCAGGGAATTTTATAGAAAACCTCGCCTTATTGTAGCCGAACAACCCACCCAGGGACTGGATATTGCTGCTACAGAGGATATCTGGAATCTGCTGCTCAATGCGCGCGAGATTGCAGGAATTCTCCTTGTAACAGGCGATCTTGCAGAGGCCCTTGCACTATCTGATCGTATTGGGGTCATGTTTAATGGCCGATTGATAGACTGCTTTGATTCAGATGATGAAGAAAAAATTGCCCAGATTCCACAGATGATGGCGGGGCTCAAAGAGCAGGCATCAGGAGCCGGAAGATAGCTGCATGTTCCTGAAGAACTTTGCTGAACTGTTTTCTTTTGTTGCTGGGATCAACAGGCCATAAAAGCTGTAAGCACGGAAAATGGCAGAATTAGAAGAAAAACTATACGGTATCGTCGAGCGGGTCACTTACCATAATTCTGAGAACGGTTGGTCTGTATTACGCGTTTCTCCCTTCAATAGTCCCGCATCACTTGAAACGGTCACTGTGCATCAGACAAAGGTCTTTGCCGGAGCTACAGTTGAGTTTTTTGGAACCTGGACCCATCACTCCCAGTTTGGCCGGCAATTTAAGGCCGATCGGGCCATAGAGAAAAAGCCGGCGACCAGTGCCGGCCTTGAAAAATATCTTGGCTCTGGCCTTATTAAAGGTGTCGGACCGAAAACCGCCAGAAGAATCGTCAACTATTTTAAAGAACATACCCTAGAGATTTTTGAAAATGATATCGGCAGGCTGGTCGAAGTTGAAGGAATAGCCAAAAAAAAGCTTCTGATGATTGAAGTCGCCTGGCGGGAACATCGTGCTGTACGAGAAGTGATGATGTTCTTACAGTCCCATGGTATTTCAACCCTTTTTGCCGTCCGTATATATAAGAAATATGGAGAGGAGGCTATTGCAAAGGTTGTAGCTGACCCCTACAGGCTGGCCAGTGATTTTTATGGGATCGGCTTTTTCTCAGCCGATAAAGTAGCACTCTCCATTGGCCTTGATAAGGAGAGTGATCAGCGGCTTAGTGCAGCTATTAGACATATCCTCGCCTCTGCCAGGGATGATGGTCACTGTTTTCTCAGCTACGAGCAGATAGCAGCAGGTATTGAAAAACTGTTGGAACTCAGCCTTGATGAGCGTCTTGCAGAACTCCTGGCTCACATGGAATCGACCAACCAGCTTAAGCTGCGGGTTCTTGAAGAAAACCAGATTCCGAAAAATTGTTACTATTCTAAAACCTTGTATTATGATGAAGAATATGTAGCCGGTAAATTACGGGAAATGATCAACCTGCCTGGCAGAACGAAGGTGGCTGGTGCAGCCCAATGGATTGAAAAGTATTGCAACGGCCAAAAAATACGTCTGAGCAAAGAGCAGATGACGGCGGTGAAAACGGCTGCTACGTACAACTTTTCTGTATTGACGGGTGGGCCGGGCTGTGGGAAAACCACCACTACTCTGGCTATCGTGCGACTTCTTGAGTTTCTTGGAGTCCACGTTGTTCTGGCTGCTCCTACAGGGCGGGCAGCTCAGCGGATGAGTGAGGTGATTGGTCGGGAAGCCAAGACCTTGCATCGGTTACTGGAATGGCAAAATGGTGGGTTTCAGCGCAATGAGCAGCAGCCTCTTCGTGCGGACTGTCTGATCGTGGATGAGTGCTCGATGCTCGATATCTCTCTTACTGCCTCACTGCTCAGAGCAGTCCCCCCTGCTTGTCAGGTCCTTTTTATCGGGGATGCTGACCAGTTGCCATCGGTTGGGGCTGGCAATGTGCTCAGGGATATAATCTCCTCAGGGGCCGTTATGGTCTCCCGGCTTACGGAAATATTTCGCCAGGCAAAAGCCTCTAAAATAATTCATTATGCCCACGAAATAAACAACGGAAGAACGCCTCGGATTGAATCTCCTTTCAAAAAACCTGAGCTGTGGAAAACCGGAGAAGATTGTCTTTTTTTTGATTCGGATGAAGCAACCCAGGAACAGATGAACTTTATCAGCAGGGTGAAGAAACTGAAAGGTTTTGATCTTGAGGCGCGGGAAGAAATGACTTCGCAGGAAGAGCCTCTTTTATATGGTACGGCAGAGCCCATTGTATCTTCCTATGAGCAGTCCTTTGTTGTGCCTGCAAAATTTCAACATGTGGATCTTCTTGAGGTGAGCAGGGCTGAGACTGCGGTCAATGAACTCAAGGCTGTTGTGAAAAAAATCCATCCGTGGTCGACCCTGCATTTTGGCTTTTCAGCAGTTGACGCTGTTATACGGCTGTATACGGACTGGATTCCCAAATATTACGGAGCAGGTATTGAGATCCAGATACTCTCTCCGATGACCCGTGGAAGTCTGGGTACCGTGAACCTGAACAAGGTTATACAAAATGCCATTAATCCAGAGCGAGCTGGAAAGGCGCAGGTCGTGATAGGTGAACGGGTTCTCCGTGAGGGCGACCGGGTTATCCACAGAAGAAATAATTATGAGCTCAATGTTTTTAATGGCGATATTGGCAATATTACGAGTATTGACACCGCAGAGCTTGGTTGCGTAGTACAATTCTTTCCAGATAATCGGGAGGTTATCTATAAAAAGGATGATATGCTGGAATTAGATCTTGCTTATGCGATAACTATTCATAAATCTCAAGGGAGTGAATTTGAGGCGGTCATTATGCCGCTTCTTACCCAGCATTTTAAAATGCTGTTTCGAAACTTAATTTATACAGGCCTTACCAGAGCACGAAAGCTTGCCGTTTGTGTAGGCACCAGAAAGGCTCTTGCCATGGCAGTGCAGCAGGAAGACGGCTGTAAACGTCAGACGGCTTTACAGCAACTCCTTTGCCGTGGTATGTAGAGCGGCAGGAAGCGTAAATAATGGGCAGGGGTCACTTATCTTTAATCTTGATTGGCGAGACTACTACAGATGGAAAATGCGATTAATCTAAAAAACGTATTACGAGGGGTTTCACTTTCTCTCATATTCATTGCTCTATACCATTTTCTGGTCACAAGCCTTGCCGTGGTGGATATCCAGCTTACCACAGATAACAGAACAAAATTTAAGATCTATTACAGTGATTCCAGTAAAAGCTGGTCGGAAGACAAGATGGCTGAGATACTCATAAAGCCAGGCAAAAATCACTACTCTCTGCGACTGGCAAATTTGAAGAAGATCAAGGAATTACGTATTGATACCTCAGAGGAAATAGCAAATGTCCAGGTCGAAGCTCTTGTAATTTCTCAGCCGGGTTTTGTGCCCATACAGATAAGTTCTCCCAGCCAGTTTGAAAAAATTGTGGCAGGTGGTGGCATAGAGGATTTCTCCTATTCAGAGAAAGGTTTTCTGGTAAAGCCCTCTTCTCAGGATCCTAATCTGTTTTACCAGCTTCCTCCTCTGCAACCTGAAAACATTGTTGTTGACCAGTTGGTGCGCAACCTCCTCCTGGCTCTCCTGGCCTTTGCTATTGTTCTGGCCTCGGGAAAGATGGCAGCTCATGCGAGATTTTTGCTCTCAGCAGGACTTGTTGTGTTGACGCTTATTGCGGTGATGGCAGGGGTGAGTAAGTACAATCAGCATCCTGATGAAGAGATTCATGTGAATTCTGCGAAATATTATATTGACCATAATATTCCACCGCAGATCGGCGACCCTGCAGTGGCCGACACCTACAGTCCCTATGGCATGTCAAGGCTGAATACCGGGGAGATTTCTTATTTTTTCGCCGGAAAGTTTGCCCGAATACTCGAACCGCTTCAGCTGCCAAACTATCTGGTATTTCGCTATTTTAATGTGTGCCTTTTTGCCTTTTTGCTGCTAATTGCCCTCTATAAGAAACCTTTTCGTCTCCTTTTGGTACCACTGCTGCTGTCACCACAGATCTGGTATATCTTCAGCTATTTTAATTCTGAGGGTTTCGCGCTGGTGGTGATTCTTCTTGTTGCCTATCAGATGGTAGTGGAAAAATCTGCATGGAACAGGCTTCTTACAGTAGATGGTCCCGGTTGCAGGTGGTGGGAGTTAGCTGGCATCGTGATCTTGTTGATAGTACTGTTGCTCCTAAAGGTGAATTTCTACTTTTTTGGTGTATTTATCTTCCTCTATTTTCTCTGGAGGCTCCTCTATAAAAAAACCTTTTGCGGTAAATCGACATTTTTACGTGTAGCTCTGGTGGCCCTTGCAGGCCTCTCTATTTTTGCCGGAATCCGTGTTTATGACAGTGCCATATATGATTTTAAAAAGAGTGAAAAAATTCTGGAAGCAAGAGAAATGTACGCCCACGAGCTATATAAACCAAGTACACCACTTGACAAGAAATTGTTCTATCTGCAGATGAAAGATAGAGGGATAACCCTGAAGACAATTATCAAAGGTCATCTGTGGGCTGAAAAAATGTTTCGCACCTCCTTTGGGGAATACGGATATACCTCTGTTGCCGCGTCATTGGGGTATTATGACTTTGTCCGCTATCTGGCGGTTGTTGTATTTCTGGTGATTTCATTTTTTACCATTAAAAATGGCGGATGGGAGGGGGTGACTCTTTTGCTGATAACAGTGGGAAGTGCGGTCCTTTTGGCTACGGCAACTCTCTATCACTCATGGACTGTCGATTTTCAGGCCCAGGGTCGTTATCTCCTGCCTGTTGTTGGTATGTTGTCAGTCTTTGCCTACCAGATGCGGGAAAAACTGGCCAATCTTCCCAGCGCATTTGTCCTGAGCTGTATGTTTTTGGTCTCCCTCTACAGTTTTATTTTTGTTGGCCTGGCCGGAATAGCAAAGACAGGTTTTGCCCTTGGTTAAATGCTGATTTTGTCGGCTTTTAAAAGATGAGCAATGATAAGGCCAACAGTAAAGCCCCAGGACAGGCTTGTGGTAAGAGTGATTGCGAGAATCAGCAGAACCACAAACATCTCTTTTTGCACCATCATATCAAGAATAGACAGGCTTAATTGACTACCAGCAAAGACCAGCAGGACGCCGAGGATGGAGGTGGGCAGCAGGTGAAGAATTGCAGTGGCATGTTGTCCCAGAAAGAGTGCAAAACAGAGAAAGATTATTCCGATTATTACATTGGAGCCACCTGTACGTGCTCCAAATTTATAGTGCGCGGCAAGCCCTCCTGCACCATGGCAAAGTGGAATGCCGCCGAGGAGAAAGCATAGGCTATTTGCCAGAGCCATGCTCAGTGTTGTTGCTTTGTAGGTGACTTTTTTTGATTCTTCTCCAAAGTAGTCTTTAGAGAGGTCTGCATTGGCAATGATTGCGTTGCCGATGGTCATGGGCAATTGGGGGAGTACCAGAACAAAAAAGGCGATCACCAGGTCAGGTTGGCTGGGGAGGCCAAAGGGAAGCAACTCCGGAAGATGAAAGCCGAACTGAACTGCAGTAGTTATCCCATTTTTACCCCAAAATATACCAACGAGAAACCCTGCTGAAATCAGGACCAGAGCTGCTGGGTATTTTTTATTGTGCATCAGCAACAGGGTGAGCAGAGCGCCAGCCGTTCCAAGGAGTACGCCGATGGGCAGTGGGCCAAGGGCACTTATCTTAAGAAAAGGTTCTGCTGAACCCGCGGCGAGCTGTTGGGAAGAAGTGCCGATGATCAGTTTTAAACCCTGCATCATAAGGAGGGTTCCGGTTGAGACCTGAATCCCTCTGATCACCGCCTTGGGTATCATCCTGCCAATAAGATTAATCCCTCCTGAGAGCCCGATAATAAAGAGAAACAGGGAAGTAAGAGCTACTGAGCTGCTGATCTGAGTTGCCGAAATACCCGTTGCTATGGCATAGGCACTGATAGCTTTCATCGGTTGTACAGGAACAGGAACCCCAAAGTAGAGCCCTGCCCCGATGTAAAAAAGGCCGATGGTAAAGAAAATACCTGTAGCCGACATGCCGTTTACAACGATCATTCCCATGGCCAGAGGCAGAAGGGTGCCGAGATCGCCCAGTGAACCGGAAAACTCCATGCGATCAAATTTATACGGTATTGTCATCAGCAGTTCCAAGATTGTGGTCTGAGGCCTGTTTGAGCCTGGTGAATAAGGGTGAAGTCGTCCAGCCGATGAATTCACTTTAATTCAAAACCTGAAAAAAAACATGATATTTCAACAGGTAAAAGCATCTGATTGTTGATTTGTAACAGGACAAAACTTGTAAACTGACGAGGGTGCATTAAAATAAGCGCAGTTATGAACGTGATGTATTAAATGGAGAATACGATGTACATATGTGTAGATTTTGATGGAACTATTGTCGATCATAGATACCCTGAAATAGGTGAAGCCGTTCCGGGAGCGATAACCTGGTTAAAAAAATTACAAAGATACGGAGTGCGGCTCATCCTGTTTACCATGCGTGGTGAGAGTCAAAAAGGCCGAAATCTTTTGCAGGAAGCAGTTGATTATTTAGAAGAAAATGGAGTGGTGCTCTATGGGGTAAATAGAAATCCCGACCAGGACTCCTGGACCAATAGTCCCAAGGCCTACGGAGAAATATACGTTGATGATGCGGCCTTTGGCTGTCCTCTCATCGAAGTAAAAGGGTTTAGTCGTCCATGTGTTGACTGGAAAAAAGTCGGGCCTCATCTTGAACATATATGTCTGAGTCGACGATAGGCACTATTGTCTGCGGTTTCTGCAGCTGGGTGAGGTACATTTCAAGCGCTTTGATAAGTTCTTCGGCCAGGAGATAGTTTTTCGCCTTAACGTTACTTGATAAATCGGTGATAAGTGCCGCCAGTCGCCTGAATCCAAACATGCCGCAAACTCCCGTCAGAGCGTGACAGGTGCTGTAAATCAGGGAGTGATCCATTGCCTGAAGAGCGTTTTTCAGCACCTCTACATCTTTTGTAATTGTCTGGAATATTTGCGGTAGAAGTTCCGTCAGGTTTGCTGGGATCTCTTCTGCTTTTTCATTTTCAAGACAGTAGCCGATGGCCTTATTTCCCATTTCAACCGGTGGCGGAACCACTTCCTGTTTGCTGGAAAATCTGAAGAGAGCCTGAATAAGCTCCCGTTTGAAAAATGGTTTTGTCAGTACTCCGTCAAAGCCAAGCTTCAAAAATTTGTTTTTTTGTTCCTGGAAGGCATGGGCTGTAATGGCCAGTATGATTACAGGGGTATCTGTATCATGTTCCTGCTTTCGGATGGTGCTTGTTGCGGTTATACCATCCATGACAGGCATGCGGATATCCATGAGGATGATATCAAATGTCGTCTCGCGTAATCGATCGAGCGCTTCCTGCCCGTTTTCTGCGGTATATACATTTACCGGATAATCCTTCAGGTATACTTTGAGAACTTCAAGATTTTCCAAAATGTCATCGACGACCAGAATCGTCATTTTCGGGAAATTTTCCGGCAAAATGAGATGCGTATCAAAACGAATTTTTCGTCTTTCCGAGACAACAACCTGCGGAACGGGAAGCGAGCAACGAAATGTGGATCCGTGGCCGAAACGGGATTCAACTGTGAGCTGGCCGCCCATGGCTTCTGTCAGCTTCTGGCTGATAGCCAGACCAAGGCCTGCACCTCGATGCTGCTGGGAGAGAGAATCGTTGGCTTGGGTAAATCGGTCAAAAATAACCTTTTGCTGATCTTTTGAGATGCCGACACCTGTGTCCTGTACACTGAAAATGAGGTTCTCCTGTTGTCCTTCATTTTCCGCTATGGTGAGTGTAATGCTTCCCGACTTGGTGAATTTTACGGCATTATTGATAAGATTGAGCAGAATCTGGAATATTTTCAAAGAATCCCCGACGCGTTCCATAACAAGTAACGAGTCATGCTGGACGAGGAAATGGAGATTTTTCGGCAGACAAAGCGGCAGGGCTGAAGTCTCGATCTGGTTGATGATTTCTTGCAGGCTGAAGGGCTCCGGTTCAAAGGATATTTTACCCGCCTCAATTCTTGAAAATTCAAGGATATTGTTCAGAATATCCAGTAATTGTTTACCCGTTAGCCTGAGGCTGTTGAGGTACTGCTGCTGAGGTGGGGTAAGGGCGGTTTCCGCAAGCAGATGGGCCATACCAAGGATAATGTTCAGGGGAGTTCTGATCTCATGGCTCATATTTGCCAGAAAATCTGATTTGGAAAGATCTTCCAGGCGTTTTTGTTCATGGAAGAAGCGCAGTTTATCGTTGGTCTCCTGTAAAAGTGCCGATGTCGCTCTGGTATGTTGTTGCAGGGAGCGGATCTGTTTTTTGGCTGTTTCAAGATCCTGGCGCAGCTGGTCTCGCTCTTTTTCGAGTTGTTCTAGTTTTTTTTTCATTTTTAAAGAAGTATCTTTTTCCACTGCTTCTGCCCATGGAAATACATGTACTATTACACCGGTAATAGATGTGTTCTGGCCGCTGAAGTCATGAACGTGATTTTTATACCAATAATCTCTGAAGAGATAAAAACCACAAAAAACGAGAAAAGACTTCATCTCTCCCCTGCTGCGTTATAAACAATTATCCTTGAAAAAGACCCCAGCAAGACTAAATTCATGGAGAAACTTTAGGACATTAATGCTACTATACGCTGCAAAAATGTGTAACCTCGCTGATACTGCATGAAGAAAAAGACCAGTCTGTAATGTTCCCCAATATATACACAACAGTTCATAATCTGTTTTAACTGCTTCTCAATATAAAGGAAAATATCATGGGTGTGAAAGTCACACAGCTCTATCGCAAAATAGACGAAAACAAGGCCTATTGTTTTAATGTTGAATCAAACAGAGACCTCACTCAGGAAGAAATGATTCGCCTTCGTCTTATCCTGGCCGAGGGGCTATTGGTCGAAACCGTTCAGGTAGAACCTGTACTGTCAGGAGACAGGGTTGTTGAGGTTGGTCCGAGGATGAATTTTGCCACAGCCTGGTCCTCCAATATGGTCTCGATCTGTCAGGCAACAGGTCTTGAGATGGTGACACGGGTCGAACGGTCCAGACGCTATCTTGTACCCGAAGGTGTTGATCTCCAAGAGTTTATCGAGAACAATCACGATCGCATGACAGAATGTCATTATCCGGCGCCGCTTACCACCTTTGTGACAGGTGTTGTTCCTGAGGCGGTGTATGAGGTTGATCTCAAGTCCAAGGGACCCGATGGCCTGAACGAATTACCGGGTATTTCCATGGATGAGTGGGACCGTAATCTGTACTACGACTATTTTGTCAACCAGCAGAAGCGAAATCCGACCATCGTTGAGATTATGGATCTTAACAATGCCAACTCCGAACACTCCCGCCATGGATTTTTTAAAGGCAGGCAGATCATTGACGGCCAAGAGATGGATGATACTCTTTTTGAGCTGGTCACACAGACCCTTACTGCTCATCCTAAAGGGTCCCTGGTCGCTTTCAAGGATAATTCAAGTGTCATAGACGGTTATGACATTGACACCATCATTCCAAGAGAACCAGGGAAGCCATCTCCTTTTGTTCCTGTGAAGGTCAACTATAATCCGCTTCTTACTGCAGAAACCCATAATTTCCCCACTGGGGTTGCTCCTTTTCCCGGGGCAGAGACAGGGACCGGTGGCAGGATTCGAGACGTTCTTGGGACCGGCAAGGGAGGTTTTGTTATTGCAGGCACCGCTGGCTATTGTGTTGGAAATCTCAATATTCCCGGGTACGAGCTGCCCTGGGAGAAGAAATATCCGGTTCCTGAGAACCTGGCCTCACCGCTGGAGATTGAAATAGAGGCCAGCAATGGTGCCTCTGATTACGGCAATAAATTTGGTGAGCCTCTTATTCAGGGGTTTACCCGATCCTTTGATATGCGTCTTGAAAATGGTGAACGCTGGGGGTTTCTCAAGCCGATCATGTTCACTGCAGGGGTCGGTCAGCTTGACCGTCGGCACACTGACAAGGCAGCCGAAGAAAAAGGGATGATCATCGTTCAGGTCGGTGGCCCTGCCTATCGGGTAGGTTTTGGTGGTGGTGCTGCGTCATCAATGCTGCAGGGAGAAAACGAATCAACTCTTGACTTTAATGCCGTTCAGCGTGGCGATGCGGAGATGGAGCAGAAAATGAACCGGGTTATCCGGGCCTGCAACGAGATGGGGGACAAGACCCTGATTGATGTAATTCATGACCAGGGGGCTGGCGGACCTGCCAATGTCTTGAAAGAGCTGGTTGAAAAATCCGGTGGCCGGGTAGAGATCCGTAATATCAGAGTTGGCGATCCAACCATGTCCGTTCTTGAGATTTATGTGGCAGAGTATCAGGAGAGGACAGGCTTTCTTATTCGTCCTGAAAACATAGAGAGGTTTCAGGCGATTTGTACAAGGGAAAAAGTCGGTTGTGAGATCCTTGGGGAAGTGACAGGCGATCTTCGTTTTGTGGTACATGATTCCAATGATGATACGACTCCAGTGAACATTGATCTTCCTGTACTCTTAGGCGAAATACCTCAGAAAACATTTGAAGATCATCGTCGTCCTCTGGGCAGCAAGCCTCTTGAAATTTCCCCGGACGTGACAGTAATGTCAGCCTTGCACGATGTGCTCCGGCTTGTATCCGTTGGCTCGAAAAGGTTTTTAACCAATAAGGTGGATCGAGCGGTTACCGGCCTGATAGCACAGCAACAGTGTTGTGGCCCTCTACAGCTCACCGTGGGGGATGTCGCGGTGGTCGCTCAGAGTCATTTTGGCCCCACCGGTATCGCAACTGCCATCGGGGAACAGTCTATAAAAATGCTGCTCGATCCCGCAGCAGGCGCCAGAATGGCGGTGGGGGAATGTCTTACCAATCTTGTCTGGGCTAAAATTGAAGACATTGAACAGGTAAAGTGCTCAGCAAACTGGATGTGGGCACCCAAACTTGCGGGAGAGGCAGCGGCACTCTACGATGCTGCTGCTGCCATGCGTGATGTGATGATCGATGTTGGTATGGCTGTGGATGGCGGAAAAGACAGCCTCTCCATGGCAACAATGGTCGGCGATGAAATGGTCAAATCTCCAAGAGAGCTGGTTATCTCAGCCTATGCCGCAATCCCTGATATTACCAGGAAAATTACCCCGGATATCAAAAATGTAGGTGCACCGCTTCTTTTTATTGATCTCAGTGGGGATAAGAACCGCCTGGGAGGAACGGCGCTTGGCCATGTCATGCAGCAGATGGGAGATGTGAGCCCTGATGTGGATGATGGAAAAGCCCTCAAAAATGGTTTTCTGGCAGTCCAGGAGCTGATTGGCAAGTCTCTGATCCGTTCAGGTCATGACCGCAGCGATGGTGGCCTGGTTACCACCCTGTTGGAGATGGCCTTTAGTGGTAATTGTGGTCTTGATATTGAGCTTGAAGGCCATTGTACTGTTTTTGAAAAACTGTTTTCTGAAGAACTTGGCCTGATTGTCGAGTGTGATGCCGAAAAACTTGAAGAGGCAGCGTCTGTTCTAGAAAGTTATGGTACAGCTTGTGTGAAAATTGGGAACTCAACCACCGACTCAAAAATCCGTATCAGTTATAATGGAGATCAGGTGGTGGATGAGGAGATGGTGGTTCTGCGCGGCTGGTGGGAAGAAACCTCCCATCAGCTAGAAAAACTCCAGATGAATCCCGAGTGTGCCAAGGAAGAAAAGGTGGAGATCTATGCACGCAAGGGCCCTGGATATCGCCTCAGCTTTACCCCTGAAGCTGCTCCGGCTGAGCTGCTGGACAGGTCGGACAAACCTAAGGTGGCTATCCTTCGGGATGAGGGGTCGAACTCGGATCGTGAAATGACTTCTGCCTTTTATTCTGCAGGTTTTGAACCGTGGGATATTTGTATGAACGATCTGCTCGCAGGTACTGTGAATCTCAATGACTTCAGAGGACTTGCGGCTGTCGGTGGATTCTCCTATGCGGATGTTCCTGAGTCTGCAAAGGGCTGGGCCGCCACTATCCTCTTTAATCCGAGGTTGAAGAAAATGTTTACCGAGTTTTATGAGCGGCCAGACACCTTCACCCTTGGTATCTGTAATGGATGTCAGCTGTTTGGTCTGCTGGGCTGGATACCTGAGGTGGGACTTGTCCCCGAGAAACAGCCACGTTTTATCAGCAATATCTCCGGCAGGTTTGAATCAAGATGGACCACTGTGAAAGTGCAGAAAAGTAAAGCGATGATGCTCCAGGGTATGGAGGACACGGTGTTTGGCATCCATGTGGATCACGGTGAAGGAAGATTGCATTTTCCCGATTCATCGATCCTTGAAAAGGTTATCAGCAGCGGTATGACCCCTATGGTCTATGTCGATGATGACGGGCAGGCCACGGAAAAATATCCATTTAATCCCAATGGTTCCACTTTGGGGCTGGCAGGGCTCTGCTCCAGCGATGGTCGGCATCTTGCCCTTATGCCTCATCCCGAGCGGGTGGTCTTACCATGGCAGGCACATTTTCTGCCGGAGGAGATGAAGGACCTGACGGTGACTCCATGGATGCAGATGTTTAGAAATGCCTATGAGTGGTGCCAGAAAAATTCTTAACAGTAACCCCGGTAGCTTCTCGTTTCTATAGGGAGCTGCTGTATACAAGCAGATCCCAGGCTCAATTTTCCTCCTGGATTGAGCCTGGGATCGATAGAGTTACTTCCCTTGCTTATTCTCCCGGGTCATCTGTTTTTCCAGCATGATTTTGAGGATGGTTTTATCTGTTGCAACCATGCCATCGTGACTGAGTTCCCCCATGTTCTGGATGGTTTTCCTCGTTGAATCTCCGATGATTCCGTCGGTGTCTTTCACGTTGACACCATGGAGGGAAAAAAGAGCGGCCTGCACGGCTGCACCTGCTGCGGTATTGAGTTTAATTGCGCAACCGGCCTTTGCTCCATCGCAGATAACTCCTGCGAGATCCTCCAGAATATTTTTAATGGCCCCCTCCATATGGTGGACGTCGCCGCCGACAAGATAGGTAATGCCGGCCGTGGCACCTGCTCCTGCTGCCACAGAGCAGCCACAGACCGCAGAAAGCCTGCCGGTGTGCGCTTTCACATATGCTGTGACAATGTGACTCAGGCCGATGGCTCGTAGAACCGTCTGGCGGTCATGATCGATAAAATCCTTAATAGCCCAGATAGGCAGAATGGCGGTAAGTCCGTGGTTACCGCTGCCGGCAGAACTCATGGCAGGCAGTTTTACTCCCCCCATGCGCGCATCGGCAGCAGCCGATGTGAGCCTCTTGGCAGAGCTGGACATATCTTTGACCATGAGTTTTTGTTTTATCAGCCGGTCAATGGCCTTGCCAATTCCAAGACCGCTTCCGTGCTGCAGCCCGTATTCTGCAAGAGCCAGGTTGTGGTTGACGCCAATCTGAAGAAAGTTGAGATCGTCTTCGTCTAGGGTGTTGGTGAGCTCTAAAATTTCATCAAGTGTCAGTTCTCTCAACCATTCTTCAAGCTCGGCAAGCGTCCTTTTGCCATTTTTGCCTTTAACTGAGGCGAGCAGAGGTGAGTCGGTTACCTGAACACCATTGAGACTGAGGCTGACAATGTTGTTGTGCAAGTCTATAATAAGGGATTCTGCGCTGTTGGTTCCCGCAATGATTCTGGTTCGGACGTGCAGGCCGACCTCTTCTCTTAAATTCACCTTTACTTTTTTTGCGGCGAGCAGTTGCTGAGCCTTTGCGATAATTACTTCGTCAACGCTTTCGAGTACTTCGAGATCACGCTTGGGGTCTCCGCCATAGGCCCCCAGAGCTGCCGCGGTATCCAGGCCCTGTAGGCCTCCTGTTCCAGGGATCGTAACTGCCATGGCATTTTTATAGATATTGGGATCTATCCATATCTCAATAGAGTCAAATTCCCTTTCGGGCAGGAGGGTTGCGGCAGCAGCAGCTCCTAAGGCAATGGCAACCGGCTCCGTGCAGCCGAGGGCGAGGGTTACTTCCATCTCTAAAATGTCTTTCACCGTAAAACGCATAAACTTCTCCTGGAACAAGGTGCCTGCCGGACTAAATGGCAAGAATAAACTCAATTTCTATGTTTGAATCCAGGGGCAAGGCCGCAACCTGAACCGTTGATCGTGCGGGAGGTGACTCGGTAAAGTGTTTTGCATAAGCTGTGTTCATCTCTGTAAAGTCGCCAAGGTCGGTTAGAAAAATCGTGGTTTTAACCACGTTTGTAAGAGATGTGCCTGCTACTTTTGCAATTGCTGCGGCGTTTTTGAGAATTTGCTCGGTTTTCATACCGATTGCCCCCTCAACCATCAATCCACTTGTGGGGTCGATGGGGAGTTGACCCGAGATAAAAAGGAGGTTGTTGGCGGATACGGCCTGGGAGTATGGACCAATGGCTGCGGGTGCATTTTCAGTGGATATCGTTGTTATGTGCATATTTACCTCGATTTTTATGTTAACGCGTGATTGCGTACTTTTTTTAAGTAATTGTAAACGGTGAACTTAGTCACTCCCATGAGATGCGCTACCTCTTCAACAGAACCCTTGAACTGGAAGGTACCATTTTCTTCGAGGAGGGATATGAGATGGGTTTTTTCTTCTACACCCATGGTAGCAGGGTGCTTACCGACCCTTTCGACAGCCTGGCTGAAAATTGCCTCAACGGTCTCACCAACGGAGTGAGAAAAGGTTTCCTGATTCTCGCTGTTGTTCTGTTCTGCCAGATGCAGGAAAGGGGCTAAGGCCTGGCTGGCATTGTAAATTTCCGTGGTATCAAAATTAATGCAGAAGGCGGCAACTGGTTTACCGCTCCTGTCTGAAATAAAGGTGGTACTGGATTTTAGAGATCTGCCGTCGCTGGTCGTGGTTTTGTAATTATGCATATCCTGTGGGGCGGCGTTCTGTTTCAACCTTCTGCTGAGTAGATCCGTTGCAGGAGCGCCAATAGATCTTCCGGTCACGTTGCCGGCAATGTAAACCAGAGATTTCTGCAGTGAACGAAGGTCATGAATACAGGCCTCACAGTTTTTACCAAACAGAGCGACAATAGAATCTGCTAATTTTTCAAGATTGGTAATGATTAATTCGGTTTCAGTCATGTAGGTTGTTCATGTGAGATTATATTGTGTGTATATGCACCTTACACGATACCATCTGAGGGCTGTGGTTGTCATCTAAAAAAATTAAAAAGATTCAACTAAATTTGAATAAGGGAAACATTAAATACATCAAAACGTGTGCAAAAATATTATATATGAATTCCCGGAAGAGGCTGAGCTATTTGACGATAGGGAGAAAGGTATTGGTGTTCATTGTGCCTATGTGGCGTTTTATTGGGACGGAAACTCGGCTGACCCAATACCGGTAACACTCTCTTGCAAAACATTAAAAAGTCGCATGAAACGACCGGAGAAGAGGCCATGAATGCATCTCGATCCATTTTTAATGTAAATTTTGAAATTCACTTTTATCTCCCTTAAAACTGCATGATGCTGTTCTTGTCTTTTCCCGGTTTGTAGGCTGCAGGTCGTTTTCTTATTACCTAAAGGTTCCTAATCTTCCCTTGCTGTTTGCCCCTATCCCATATATATTTGCTTTCTATGTCATATAATTTTAGTTTTTTACTTACATTATCAACTATATAACTACGACAAGGTAGGAACAGGTTTGAAGAGTTTTCAACATGTTTGTTTTTCTTTTTTAGTCGCAATATCACTTTTGTCTTCCCCCATAAACCAGGTATGTGCAAAAGATGCCGGCCTGAGTTTTACAGATGCCTGGATGCTGGTGGCTGCTGAAAATGATGCTCTGCAGGCGGCAAGATCTGAGGTGGAGAGTGCCGGTCATTCAAAAGATGCCGCAAGAGATCTCTATCTGCCTGAAGTTACCCTGTCTGCCAGCTATATCTATCTCGATGATGACATTGATCTCTCACCCTCAGAGATACTTGACAGTATGGCAGGGGGAGATCAGTTGTCGTCACTGGTCTCAGGCCTTGCTTCAAGTTATGGCATGTCGGCGGCTTATCTTGAAAGTGCCCTGACATCCACCATCCAGGACCGGGAGACGGTGATCAGTGCCATAAGTGCCAAGTGGCCCATCTATGCCGGTGGGCGAATTGATGCAGCCCAGGATATAGCCAAAGGTAAATACCAGGAAGCGACACACAATCTTCAACTGCAGTCACTGGAACAATTCGAGACCTTGACTCGCTATTATTTTGGTGCTGTCCTGGCCAATAACGTGTTTGAGACTCGAAAAGAAGTGGAGGCCGGCCTCAAGCAGCATCTGGAGCATGCCATCCTTTTAGAGCAGCAGGGGCAAATTGCCAGGGTTGAGCGTTTGCAGTCAGAGGCCGCACATGATAAGGCGGTTGTGGAGAAAAAAAAAGCAGGTCGGGACCTGGAAATAGCACGACTTGCCCTGACGAGACTGCTGAAGCAGGAAAATTCTGTTATCCCAGCCGATGCTCTCTTTGCCAACGGGGTTTTGCCAGGAATGGAAACGATGCTGGAGAGAACGCTGCAGGCATATCCTGGCCTGCAACTGCTTGATGCCAAGAAGGACCAGGTGACAGGTCTTCTGGCCGTTGAAAAGGGGAAGTATTATCCCACGGTAGGTCTTTTTGGAAGCTACAGTGTCTACGAAGAAGACAGTCTTGCAACAGAGCTTACCCCGGATTGGTTTGTTGGAATGGGAGTGAGTTTTCCTCTTCTTGAGCGCGATGGCAGGTCGGGCAAGGTGAAAGCGGCGCAGTCCACAATGAAGAAAATTGAATCCCTTAAAAAGCAGGCGAGGAGTGATCTCACCGTGCTGCTGGAAAAGACCTATCGTCAGGCAGAGCAGTCCCTGGAGGAATATCAAGGTCTTGGTTCCAGCGAAGAACTGGCAAAAGAGACGGTAAAGCTCAGAATTAAAGCCTTTAGTCAGGGGCTTTCCACATCTCTTGATGTGGTGGATGCGGAGCTTTTTCTGGCTGGTGTCAAATCCCAGCGGGCAGTGGCTCTCTTTAACCATGTGGTCGCCCTGGCAAGGCTTGCTGCCGTCAGCGGGGATCTCTCGAGTTTTTTTCAATATCAAACTTCACCGCTGATTGAGGTGCGTTGATGCGTGTATTTAGAACGATAGTTATTTTTGTAGTTTTTGCGGTAATCGTGGCCTGGCTTTCCTATACCTTCTGGCTTGCGTATCAGCCAAAGCCCTTACGCATGCAGGGCCAGATAGAGGCGCAGCAGTACAATATCAGTTCTAAAATTCCAGGTCGCATCAATGAGGTTCTGGTAAGAAAAGGCGATGTGGTGGACAAGGGACAGCTTATTTTTACCATTCTCAGCCCGGAGATAGATGCAAAATTAGCACAGGCCCAGGCAGGGCAGGATGCCGCTGAAGCTTTGGCTGAAGAAGTGTATACCGGAACGAGAACAGAGCAGATCGAGGCGGCCCGCGACAAATGGCAACAGGCCAAAGCGGCAGCCGAGCTCATGGAGAAAACCTTTCAGAGGATAGAAAATCTCTATAATGCAGGTGTTGTGGCTGAGCAGAAGCGTGACGAGGCTGAGACCAAGCTGAAAGGGGCACGGTTTGCTGAAAATGGGGCCCTCCAGATGTACAAGATGGCACAGGAAGGGGCTCGGGAAGAAACGAAAAAGGCGGTGACAGGCAAGGCGAGAATGGCTGCCGGTGCCGTTGCCGAGGTTGAAGTATATGCAGCTGACACGAAGATTGAGAGCTGGCATAGTGGCGAAGTCACTCAGATCTTATTGCAGAGCGGTGAGCTTGCTCCCCAAGGGTTTCCCGTGGTGACGATCATCGATATGAGTGATGCCTGGGCCGTTTTTCATGTGCGTGAGGACAGGCTTATGGATTTTAACAAGGGCAGTGAGTTCAGTGCAGAAATTCCTGCTCTGGGAGACGCCTCTTATCGCTTCAGAGTCGATCACATCGCAGCTATGGGAGATTTTGCAACCTGGAGGGCAACAGACAGCGACAAAGGTTTTGATATGAGAACTTTCGAGGTAGAGGCAAGACCTGTGGAGAGTATTGAAGGTTTACGAGCCGGTATGAGTGTTATCATCAAAAAATGAGTGCCCTATCGTTTACCGCAATGCAGCGGCGCGAGTGGCGACTGCTTTTGCATGACCCCTGGCTCTTTTCGCTGATCACCTGGATTCCAATGGCCCTTGGGGTGTTTCTCTGGTCAATTTTTGCCCAGGGAATAGCCCGTGATCTGCCTATCGGGGTTGTAGATCTAGATAAAAGTCAGGTTTCAAGGTCCATTATCCGAACCTATGACGCCAGCCCCGCCCTTCAGGTCATAAAAGGTTTTGCTGATATCAGCCAGGGGGTGGCAGAGCTTCGGGCAGGTACAATCTACGCCCTTGTGCTGCTTCCGGAAAACCTTGATAAAAACACGACCCTTGGTAGCACTCCAGAAGTTACCGCATTTGTGAACAGCCAGTTTCTGCTCATTGGTAAAGTTGTCAATTCTGCCCTGCTCCAGGCACAATCGACCTTCACCGTAAAGGTCGAGGTGAAAAAGAATCTGTTTTCCGGCCAGTCTGTCATGGATGCCGCGCTTTCCTCTTCTCTTCCCATCGGAACACAGACGACTCCACTCTTTAATATTAATACAAACTATGCACAGTTTCTCGTCTCTGCCATTTTGCCAGCTCTCTGGCAGATTCTCACCGTTGCACTTACGGTACTTTCATTTGCGGCGGATAAAAGACGACTGGGCCTGCAGGTCTGGCTTGCTGATGGCCCGGTGAAGGCTGTAACTGCAAAATGTATTACTCTTATTGTGGTTGCTTTTTGCCAGGGTGCTCTCTTTTTGTCGGCAATGTATATCTGGTTAGGCTGGCCGATGCATGGGGCGTGGTCGATTCTTCTTAGTGCTCTATTTCTTACCTCAGTGGCCAGCGTTTCTGCGGCCTCCCTGCTTTTTCTTGCAACCCGTGATGCCGCGAGAGGTTTAAGTCTTGCAGCGGCCTACGCTGCTCCGGGACTTGCCTTTATGGGGGTGACCTTTCCCGTGAGCGATATGACCTTACCGGCTCGAATATGGCGGAGTCTGATTCCGATCAGTCACTACATTGAAATTCAGTTGAGCCAGGTGAATTATGGAGCGCCTTTTGTGACCACGATCCCCCAGTTTAAAGCGCTTCTCTACTTTATCGTTCCCCTTCTGCTCTCTTTAGTTTTGGCAAAGGTAGTGGCTTCGCCACGTAAAGTTGCGGGGGAGGTTGTATGAACTGGTGGGATATCTGCAAAAAGGAGTTGAAGGCAATATTTAAGAATCCCGCTATACTGCTGACGGTATTTGGCGGGGTCATATTTTACTCCTTTCTTTACCCACTTCCCTATTCCGAACAGATTCCAAGGGAGTTGAAAGTTGTGGTCGTTAACCTCGACAACAGTCAGATGAGTCGAACACTTGAACGGATGGTCGACGCCACGCCCCAGGTGCAACTGGTGGCAAGAGCCCATAGTCTGGCTGAGGCACAATCTGACTTTGTTCTGAAAAAACTTGCGGGTATTCTGGTAATCCCAGAGAATTTTTACCTTGATCTTTTGCAGAATAAAAGACCAACCCTTTCTTTTGCAGGAGATGCCAGTTACTTTCTGGTGTATGGAACGGTTCTAGAAGGTATGGCATCGGCCGGCCAGACCCTTGCGGCCCAGGTGAAGGTCACCCGGATGGTGATGTCCGGTCAGTCAATGGTCCTTGCCGCAGAGCAATATAGCGCCATAAAACTCAACATCTTCTCCGCCTTTAACGAAACACTCGGCTATGTGAATTATGTCATTCCGGCAATATTTATTCTCATTCTCCACCACACTCTGCTTATGGGTGCAGGAATTCTTGGGGGAGGGCAAAATGAAGAGCTGGCTACAGGTACGGTGGATTGCTACTGGCTTAAAGCGCCGGTCTGGAAGCTTCTTTGTGTACGAACTGTCATATTTATGACGATCTACTGGCTCTTATGTATGTATTATTTTGGATTCGTCTTTGAGTTTTACAGCATTCCCCATCTGGCCGATTTTCATCAGCTCAACCTCTTTATCCTGCCGTTTTTATTAAGTACTTCGTTTCTTGGAATTCTGCTTGGTCTGCTATTGCCGCGGCGTGAGCTGGCGACACTTTTAGTACTGCTCTCTTCCATGCCAATGGTTTTTGCTTCCGGTTTTGTCTGGCCGACCTCAGCAGTTCCTGGGGGTATTACACAAATCATTCAGCTTATTCCAGTAATTCCAGCTATCAACGGGTTTCTCAGGCTCAATCAGATGGGAGCGGCCTTTGGAGATATTCTCTCTTTATGGAACCAACTCTGGTTATGTGCTGGTCTTTATGGTTCTCTGTGCTGCCTGTTGCTCTGGAACAAAAAAAGAAAATTTCAATAGCTCTATCCTCGTCTTCCTTTTCTTGTATTGTGTATCTCAATGCGTCTGTTTCACACGTACCACGTAAGCCTTAGTCGGTTTTCTTGAGAGTGCCTGTTCTTATCAAAGAGAGAACAGGCGCAGCTAAATGTGAGTCGATATGACCTCTATTTGAGAAAGCCTCAATTTTCCGGCTGTTTGAGATCTCACTTCGCCTCGGTGATATGGCGTAGTAAAATATTTTCTACACCTGGAAGCAGACCAATTCCATTTTCAAGCACCTCAACATCCATACCTTTTTCGATCAGTTTTGAACGCCAGGAGCTTTTATCTTCTGCTACTATGTCGCGCCGGTAGTGCATCCCTGCAATAAGGAAAAAGGGAAAAATTGTCACCTTTCTGCAGCCTGATTCAGCGATTTCATTGATCAGGTTTGTGGAATCCGGATATTGCTCAACCACGCCGACATGGACCCTCTCTCCAAACCTTATGCGCATGAAAGTTTGCAGACTGTAATAACCTGTCCAGCTTGGATGAGTGGTACCGTGGCCCAGAATAAGGATTGTTCGGTCTGGCCTTCTTTCTATCTGTGGGGCGAGAAGGGTGCAGATCTGATTATAATCTTCCGGGCCAGTCAGAAGAGGCAGGCCAATCCTGCACGTCAGTGAGCTTTGTCTCGCAATTGTGACAAGGCTGTGAAACTCGGTTCCTGGAAAGAGATGAAGCGATTGTATAATAACTTCCTTGTGTCCACTATCAGTGAGCATTGTCAGTACTTCTGAGGGGCTTTGAATCTTGTCGTCTTCTTTTTTTAAGTCAGTGGTGATACGTCTTGAGGAATACGCCCAGAAGAAGTTCTCTTCAGGAAGCAGTGCTGCCAATTTTTCATGGAGGTGATGATAGGTTGTGATAGCTTTAGTTGTGGTGCCAAATGCAATAAAAATAATGGGTAATTTCATAAGGATAGGCGTAAATAGATGAGTCGCGAATGCGAGGTAAGATAAATATAGTCGGCAAACACGATAATGATACACTCTTCTTGAGGAGAAATCCAGCGCAGAGATAATACAAAAAATTATATTTATGCTCCATCCTGTTGTGTTTTTAGTAAAATATTTGATACACTATTGACGAGAGATGGACAACTGTAGTACTAATGAAATTAATTAAATACTACAGTAGGTGTTTTGTAGGTGGGGCGCAAAAGTACGGGGTCACAATTCATATGGGAGGAGAATTATGCTAAAGAAATTTTCGGTGCTGGCACTGGCAGGGATGCTGGCATTGCCAGCTGCAGCTTTTGCTGGTGGGGGCGCCAGTACAGTTGACATGGAGAAAAAAATCGAAGAGCTGAGCAGGCAGCTTGACGAATTGCGGGCCGCGATGGCAGCTCAGGCAGAGAAAAACAATGACCTTGCTGAAACCGTAGAGGCTTTGGACGAGAGCGTAGGAGACCTCGATGATCGTTCAGAGGTGTGGGATCTTGCCTCGCGGTTTGATTTTTCCGGTGATTTCCGAGCCAGGGGAGATTTTTACAATGCGGATTCTGTTTTTGGCAGAGACCTTGACAATGACACGATCCTGACCAACAGATTTCGTCTGAATATGCGAGTCAAGGCGACTGAAAACGTTGAATTTAAAGGTCGTCTGGCGATGTATAAGACCTGGGGGAACCAGTCTGCCTTTACCGATGACAGTGGTGCCATGTGGCCTCTCTTTGATGGCAATGTGACCCGGTCACCTACTGGAAGCAGCGCCCTCTATGTTGATCGGGCTTTTGTGAACTGGAATAACATTGGTGGCCTGCCAATGTGGTTCTCTATTGGGCGCAGGCCAACTACCGACGGGCCACCAGCGCAGATCCGCCAGGGCCTGGATGAACGTCAGGCCACTCCAATGGCGTTTATGGATTGGCCTTTTGACGGTCTATCCATGGGCTATGCCTGGAACTGGGGTCTTGAAGCGCTAGGTTCCAGTCGTGTTCGATTCTGCTATGGTAGAGGTTTTGAAGCCGGTCTTCAGGATGATGTAACGGGTTCTGTAAATGATATGGATTTTGCCGGGGTAAGCTGGGATATCATGAAAAAGGCCGACCGCTTTGCCTATATCCAAAGTTTTATGGCTTTTGATGTTATCAACTATCCAAACTTCCAGGATCCTATTATCAACTCCGCTTTTGGTGACATGAGTGGTATGGGAGAAAGAAATAATCTTGGGGACATCTGGCACAATGCTGCGGTGTATGAGAGCAAGATTGCCGGTCTGAACTATTTTGTGGCAGGTGGTTATTCACAGACCCAGCCCGATAGTTCTGGAATGTTCAATGATCCATTCTCAATGACTGGACCTAATACCGACAATGAAGATGGTTACTCTTTGTACCTCGGTGTTCGTTATGATCTGGAAGATGCCGGGTTGAAGTTTGGTGCTGAGTTTAACTACGGCTCACAGTATTGGCTGGCTATGTCGCCTGGTCATGATGAAATTTATCAATCCAAGCTCGCTGCCAGAGGTCAGGTCTATGAAGTTTACACCATCTGGGATCTACCAACAGGTGAGGCCCTTTCCAAGTACGCGAAAACATTTATTCGACTTGGATATCAGCATTACGAGTACGATTATTCCGGTTCAGGAGATTGGAATCTTGCAGCCTATGACCTCAGTGATGCTGGGGACCAGGCAAAACTGCAGATGATGGGGATTGACCCAGTGGAGAGTGCGGATCAGGTGTATCTCACCTTTGAGGCCTACTTTTAAGAACCATACAAAAACATTAAGAACGCTTTTAACGAGAGTTTACTCAGTGTAAGTTGTAGAAAGGTTTGAACTGAAAACGGGTTTGGTCACAATTGTGATCAAACCCGTTTTTTATTGCTCCGCCAAGTGAGCTGTTTTACCGTATTACTTTTTATATGGAATGAATACGTTAACAGGTGATGTCTCATGGTGAAATTTTCTGGAAATGATGTGACGGGTGGGAATTTTCCCCAATTAACAATAAACGGCCGCATGCGTTGCAGCTATATGATGTTCAACTGTGAAGGAGGAGAGAGTGACGGGAATTTTAAGTCCTTGAACGTCGGACTCCATGTTGGCGATGATGCGCAAGCTGTTCTGGCAAACCGGGATATTGTAAAAAGGCGTGTGGGGGTATCCTACCTGCTTTCGGCCCTCCAGGTTCATGGCAGCGACATATATGTGCAAAAGGAGCCGTTAACAGGCGATACGGAGGTACAAAACTATGATGCCCTGATTACCAACCAGGGGGGTGTGGCTCTGATGACTCAGCATGCAGATTGTCAGGCTGTATTGTTATACGATAGCGTTGCCTGCGTGATTGCCTCGGTTCATAACGGCTGGAAAGGGAGTGTCCAGAATATCCTGGGCAAGGTTGTTGGCCAGATGGTCAGGGAGTTTTCGTCTGAGCCTGCCCATATTCAGGCTGTGATCAGTCCGTCGCTTGGACCGTGTTGTGCGGAATTTATCCATCATCAAAAAGAACTACCACCAGAATTTCTTCAGTTTCAAGTCAAGGAAAACTATTTTGACTTTTGGCAGATCTCTGTAAAACAACTTATGGATAAAGGTCTACTGCAGGAAAATATTATCCTTTCAGGGCAATGCACGGTCTGTTCTGATGAATATTTTTCCTATCGTAAAGCGGTTCGCTGTACAGGTGGCGTGACGGGTAGAAATGGTTCTGTGATTGTACTTCGTGATATTTAACTCTATGTTTTTAATATTATGCGAATTTTACTTATTGAAGATGATACGAAAATAGCTTCATTTATTGAACGAGGTTTCAGGGAAGCGGGGTTTGCTGTCGATAAATGCCTTGATGGAGAATCGGGGCTGGACAGAGCGCTTGATGCCGGCTATGACGCGGCCGTTGTTGATCTTATGCTGCCGCGGCGTGACGGGTTGTCAGTCATTGAAGAGATGCGCGTTCAGGGTGTAGACACCCCTGTACTCATTCTCAGTGCCAAGCAGTCCGTCGATGACAGAATCCAGGGCTTGCAAAAAGGTGGAGATGATTACATGGTGAAGCCTTTTTCCTTTAGTGAACTGCTTGCCCGTATTCAGGCCCTTATTCGACGCGATAAGAAAAGCGCCCAGCCGATGTCACTGAGAGTGGGAGATCTGGAGATGGATCTTCTCAAGCATGAGGTATACAGGGCTGGGGAAAAACTCGATCTGCCGGTTAAGGAGTATGCACTGCTGGAGTACCTGATGCGCCATCCGGGTATCGTTATTTCAAAGACATCAATTCTTGAAAGGGTCTACGATTATTCCTTTGACCCCCAGACCAATGTGGTGGATGTGCTGGTTTGTCGCCTGCGAAATAAAATCGATAAGGATTTTGACCATAAAATGATCCATACCGTACGAGGCGTGGGCTATGTCCTTAAAGATAGGTAAGAGTGATCTCACCTGGTCCCGCTCTAAAAGAGCCTTGCCTGTCTTTCTCCTCCTCTGGACAGGAGGGATTTTACTTGCATGTTCCTATCTTTTAAGTGCCCGAGCGCATTTGCAATCCATAGAAAGACATCAGGCAGAGCAACTGCTGAACAGCTATTTAACTCTTCGCCAGACCGGCAGTAATTCCTTTGGGCCCTTGGCGCTGCAGCAGGACCAGCTCCCCGAAGGGTTGTTGTTTGCCCGTATTGTACATCACGGTGAGCAGCTGTTGGTGGTCAGTGACTCCTTGGGAGGATTAAGTTTTAAAAATATGGTGGACCTTCCCCCCGAAATATCAGGGGTTTGGTTGAAAATGAAAGGGATGGAAGAGGGGGAGACAGATGTGCTCACGGTAGTCACCCGCTCCTTTAAAATGGGCTCAATTGTACAGGTTGGCAAAGACGGCCGAGCAAGCTATCAGCTGTTTGGAGAGATGGTGCAGAGTGCTTTTATGATCGTTTTAGCAAGCGTTGTCTTTTTATGGCCACTGTCTCTCTATTTTATCAAGCTGAGCCTCTCTCCCCTTATTGTGACGAAAGATAAAATTGCAGACCTTGCCAGCTATTCAAAAACAGAACTTCTGCCGGAAAAAGGCAGCGGCCCTGAACTGGATAACTTCTACAAACAGATAAACAGCCTATTGCAGCAAAATCGCCATCTTGTTTCTGAAATGCAGCAATCTCTTGATAATGTGGCCCATGACCTGCGCACTCCTATGACCAGGCTCCGGTCTGTTGCAGAATATGGTCTGCAGGCCGGTGGAGACACCGTGCGCCTGCAGGAAGCCTTGTCCGACTGTCTTGAGGAATCTGAGAGGGTGCTTGCGATGTTGAAAATCATGATGAGTGTGGCAGAAGCCGAATCTGGAACCATGCGCCTGGATAAAGAACCTTGTGATCTGTTGGAAAGTCTGGCTCAGGTGGTAACCCTCTATGAATATGTAGCGGAAGAGAAAAATGTTCAAGTTGTGTTGGAGGAGTTCCCGGCTGTCGTACTTGACCTTGATCGAACCCGAATCTCCCAGGTGTGGGCCAACCTTTTAGATAATGCCATCAAATATGGGCGAGATGGAGGGTGGGTTAAAATTTATGTCAGTCGCTTAAAGGAGATGGTCCAGATCAGTTTTGAAGATAACGGTATGGGGATATCGCCCACAGAGCAAGAAAAAATATGGGAAAGGTTGTATCGCGGAGACAGAAGCAGGTCACAAAAAGGGTTGGGACTCGGGCTGAACTACGTTCAGGCTGTGGTGGTGGCCCACGGCGGCGAGGTTTCGGTGCGCAGTGATCTCAATTCCGGGAGTTGCTTTCAGGTCAGGCTGCCATTAGGTTCTGTGAGCATACAGGAAAAGTCGCAGATAAGCGGCGAATGATCCGAGAGCCGCACATCCGGTATATAAAAATTATCTATACGAATTCCCGAGCTGTGGAGGATGAAATCGATCTGTCTTCTGGGTGCGTGGCTTGGGTGAGAAGGGGCGTTGCCGAGATTAGCATTGTGCAGGTCGGTTGCCGCGAGAAAAAGGTTAAGTTCTCTGCTTCCCCAGAAGGTATTAAAATCTCCTGCAATAATAATTTCTTTATCCGTTTCTTTCACTAAAGCATGGAGCTGTTCGAGTTGATTCTGTCGATGCCGGTATTTCAGCGAAAGGTGGACAATAAAAAGGGCGACCGCTTTGAGATCAGTCTGGATGACAAGCTTTTTCATCCCTTCTTCAAAATAATGAAAATGATAATGCTCAACAGACTGCTTGGTCAGGATGGCATTGCCCTGCTGTTTCAACACCGGGACTTTTCTGGCAAAGGAGTTATTTTTGTACTTTGGTTCGACCACTAGGTTGTATCCCAGAGTGTCGGCTATGGTCTGCCCCTGACAGAGGTGTCCGGTTCGGTAGGAACCGGTATCCACTTCAACCAAAGCAACGATATCAGGGTTCATCGATCCTATGAAATTTAAAATACGCCTGAAATTAGCAGTGCTGTTTTTAAAAAAACCGGAAAAAGGCAAGGGCAGGTGGTAGCCGTTTTGATGTCCGGTTCCGTATCGTATATTGTAAAGTAGTAGTCTCATACAAATATGATACTGATTTGTGTGATTGGTGGCAACGTTAGGTGGTAAGAAAGAGGGAAAAGTTGTGTTTTGCACTGCAGGTCATGTATGGTATCCTCACACCGTTCGACGTCACAAATGATGAAATATTATTGGTAATACTATAGTGAATATAGTTGTAGATTGCTCTAACATATTGGAATAAAATGATAACTATTGGAACAAGAAAAAGTAAACTCGCTATGTGGCAGACGGAAACAGTTGCGGGCTTTCTCAACGCTGCAGGAATAGAAACCCAGATTAGCTCCATGGAAACTATTGGAGATAAGGTTCTTGACAGGTCAATTGCAAAAATTGGCAGCAAAGGGGTTTTTACCGTGGAGCTTGAAGAGCAGCTGGCAAATGGAAGCACTGATATTGCCGTACATAGCGCAAAAGATATGCAATCGGTGTTGCCGGAAGGTTTTAAGCTGATAGCGTTTACAGAACGGGAAAAAGCAAACGATGTGCTGGTGAGTGGCGACAAAACGGTCGACATAACGAATACCGAAAGGCCCTTGATCATAGGGACCTCTTCTGTGCGTAGACGTGCTTTTTTGCGAAATTATTACCCCCATGTAAAAATCGTAGAGATGCGGGGGAATTTACAAACCCGGATACGCAAGATGGAAGATGGTGATTGTGATGCCCTGATGCTTGCGTACGCTGGAGTAAAGCGTATGGGCTACGAAGACATGGTGGTGCATGAATTTGATGTCACTGAATTTACCCCTCCCGTGGGCCAGGGATGTATTGCTATTGAAGCTGCAGTAAGCCTTGACCCAGAAAAATTGCAACAGGTTCGAAGGTGTTTGAATAACCAGAAGAGCGAGTGTTGCTTGCTTGCTGAGCGTGCTTTTCTTAAAACCCTTGAGGGGGGGTGCAGTATTCCGGCTTTTGGTCACGCTACTTTGAGTGCTGATGGTTCAGAAATCACCCTTACAGCCGGGCTTGCAAGCCTTGATGGCGCAACAATTCTTCGCAGGTCCGAAACAGATAGTACAGAGCATCCGGAAATTCTTGGGGCTCGGGTTGGAGAATATATTCTGGCCAATAATGGCAGGGAGATGTTGCTTGAGATCCGGCGAATGCAGGCAGCGGATTAAAAAAACATAACTGTGTCTTTGATTCGATACTTGACGAAGTCTGGGGGCTCGTATACTCTTTACTCAGTCAAGGTGTCGACACGACGCTAAATGGGAATCCGGTGTGAATCCGGAACGGGCCCGCCGCTGTGACCGGGGACGAAAATCGCTTATGCCACTGAACTGAGATTCTCTCGTTTGGGAAGGTGCGATGAGTAGGATGATTCGGAAGTCAGAATACCTGCCTTGACCATAATGCTTTGCTCTCCGAGGATCAGAGAGCTCTAGCGCCTATCTGTGGTGAAATCAGGGCCCCCAGATCAATACAATTGATCCGGGGGCTTTTTTTGTTTCCGGGTCGATATTTTCTCACACCTGGAGGAATTAACTATGGACAAGAAAGAACTGGCCTATGCAAAACAAACAGTCACTGCAGTCAAAGATTGGGACGCGTATCAGGCGGTGATAAGAAGTATCTCTAAAATATTGAGAGTGCTTCATTCTCCCCAAAAGTAACATGAATTAATTAGGCTTGATATTCTAACAGATCCCGCATACCATAATATTTAGTATGTGGGATTTGTTTTTTGTGATATAACGAGTAAAATATTGATTCTGTTTGTTCGAATATACATGAAATAATAGCTGTTTCACCTGATTTTATCACTGAACAGCCTGACTGATTGTATGAACCATATTTTTTGTTGAAAGAAAAACCTTGAAATTAGCCATACGCTGAGATAACTGTTACAAATGTATACTTCAAAGATGGTCAGTTGGGCGTAAAACGCAATGAATAAATAGAGAGGAAGAGATGAAAAAGACATTTTTAAAAGTAATTGCATTAACTGCGGCCCTGTCTTTTGGAGCAGTAAGTGTAGGTTTTGCAGCTGGTGGAAGTATTGGGCATGGTGATATTTCAGTTTTTAAAAATGGTCAGTTGTCAGCAAAATTATCAGGGCAAAATCCTGTTGAAGATGGAGCATTGCTGGTGTGTGATGGCAAATGTATGCTCAAGTCGGAAGGAATTTCTATAATTGCTACTGATAAATCACAGGTTGCTGTAACTAACGAAGACGACACGTTTAAGTTATATGTTAAAGAAGGCACTGTTGACTATGTAATTAGCAGCAATGCCAGAAAAATTGCTTTTTATACCCCACAGGGGACTTACACTGTTGCCGAAGTCGTATTTAACGCAAGTAACAATTCAGTGGTTAAAGGGTCTGTGACTGTTGCAGCAGATGGGCAAACTGAAATCAGTGTAACTGAAGGTAAGATGGTTTTTGCAACTGCTGATGGAATGAAGACAGTAGATGCTAATAATAAAATAGTTCTCGCCGTTGCACCTGCTGCAGCAGGTGGTGGTGCGGAAGCTAAAATTGGTACCGTCATCTTTGGTGCCGCTAGTTTGGGTGTCGTCGGGGGGGTAGTGGCAGCTATAGCTGACGATGATGA
Organism: Desulforhopalus sp. IMCC35007; assembly: GCF_005116575.1. Taxonomy (GTDB): domain Bacteria; phylum Desulfobacterota; class Desulfobulbia; order Desulfobulbales; family Desulfocapsaceae; genus Desulforhopalus_A. The sequence continues at coordinate 55,140 of NZ_SWCN01000006.1, forward strand.
TACACCGTCGGTGGCTGCTGCTGCGGCTCCAGCTCCAACTCCACCAGTTGTACGCCCAAGACCTACTCCGACAGCTAGTCCAAGCAATTAAATATTTATTTTTGATACACTTAAAGGGTTGTCTGCAGGCTAAAGACAACCCTTTTCTGATTGTTATCAGGCGTTATGCAAATCATGAAAAAATGTATTCAACGGTTTTTCTGTCTGGCTGGTCTATTACACTTATTGCTGGCTTTACTTCTACAAGGTTGTGGGAGTGATCCTCGTTTTAAGGAAACAGTTTCTATCGAGGAGTTTAAAAAGCAATCGGTGGAACAGGTTGCTGAAGTCAAAGAGAGTAATGTTCCATTAACTTCATCAATGCCAGAAGATGTCAGTGTCTCAGGTGATTATCTCTTGGGAGAAGGTGATTTGATTTCTATTCAGGTTTTCGAAACAGAAGAGTTGAATACTGAAGTCCGAGTTTCTTCTACCGGTGTAATTAATGCACCTCTGCTGGGAGATGTTAATGTGCTTAATCTCTCTGCTGCTGAGGCTGAGAAAAAAATCGAAAAGCTGTACGCCAAAGATTATCTTCATAATCCACATGTTGCTGTCCACATAAAAGAGCATGTAAGTAAGCAAATCACCTTATTAGGGGCTATAAAAACTCCTGGTACCTATAACTACGTTTCAAGAAGACGCATTTTAGACATTCTTGCCATGGGCAATGGGTTGACAGAAAAAGCGGGTTCTTTTTGCTATATTACCCGTCAAGATCCCAAAACTGGGAGTCGTGTGAGTTATATGGTTGACCTTGACGAGTTGATGAAAAAAGGTGATGTGGAGAGCAACCATACGATTTTGGGTGGAGACGTTATTTATATTCCGGAATCTGGGCAATGCTTTGTTGATGGTGCTGTGAGAAAACCCGGAACATATCCAATTAGTAATAATATGTCCGTTTCTGAAGCGATTGCACTTGCGGGTGGACTTGCCAGCTACGCCGATGATGACAGTATAAAACTTGTCCGTTATATGGGGAAGGGTAAAGAGCGACAGGTCGTCAGTATCAGCTATAATCAGTTGCAAGCTGGTGTGGGAGATACACTTTTTCTCCAGGATCAAGATATTATTTTTGCGGAATCCAGCGCCTCCGGGAAGTTGATGGCTGGATCAGGACTTACAATTGGTTTTATGGGGACGGGCGTTTCGTTTAGAGACCCTGAAAATTGATGATATTGATTGTCTCTGACATCTGTGAAACCTGAGATGCAATTCGAAAAAACCGCCCGGTATTTTGTACTGGGAATTATTGCAACAATTCCTCTTGTTTTTGGTGCGGTTCATCCTCTTCTCACCGGCGTTTACACATTTTTGTTGCTTGTTGGTCTTGGTGGCTGGCTTTTATTGAACCCGACAGAAAAAAAGACCTCGCCCTCTTTAAACATCCTTCTTCCTCTTATTATTATTCTTTGGATTGCACTTCAATCTCTTCCACTGCCTATTGAGATTGTTGAGTTTCTCTCCCCCCATCGTGCTGAGCGGGTGAGCATGGTCAATACACTGACTGGCACAATTCAAAAGTTCGTTACATTGAGTGAAAATGGTAGGGAAGGGCTGTACAAGGCATTATTTTTGCTGTCGTTTCTTTTGTACTATCAGACGCTTAAAAGACTTTTTGCTCAAGATAAAAATTTTTTGAATACTGTTGTCCTGGCGATTGTGGCAGTCGGAACTCTTGAGGCATTTTATGGACTTTTTCAGTTTGTTAGTCCCCAGGTTGGTATACTCTGGTTGGCGATAAAGGGGAGGGCTGCATATGGGACTATTATATATAAAAATCAATATGCTTCATTTTTGAATATGATTTGGCCTCTTGCGATCGCGAGTGGCTTATATTTTTTTCTCAATCAAAAGAAAAGGATACAGAATAAAAAAACAGAGAACCAAATCACGGCAACTCTCAAGGAGCTTGCGAATACTAAAATTCAGGCGATTATATATTTATTCGCAGCGGCTCTGATGTGGCTGGCCGTACTGTTCTCTCTCTCTCGAGGTGGAATATTGGCAATGGTCTTGGTTGCCATGTGTTTTATTTTTTTCCTCCCCTTTTCTAAAATGAGAAAACTGACCTGTTTAATGGCCTTTGTTGTCTTTGTGGGCAGTTATGGTGCTATACTTGGTCTGGATACCGTTGTGGCAAGGTTCAATTCAATGGGGTCTTCGGGGGCTGTGCGATTCGATATCTATCTTGCCTCGCTGCCCCTGCTCATGGATCATTGGTTGACGGGAATTGGAGTGGGGGCGTACACCTTGCTTTCTCCGGTTTATTTGAAAGGCTTTCCTGTGAATATACATTTTGACAGGGTGCATAATGAATACCTCGAATTGTTTATTGAACTCGGTATTCCCATGGCTTCACTACTGTTTTTATGGTTGGCGTTTCAGTTGGGCAGGATGCTACGCAACATAATAGATACTACTCGGCTGTTACAGCTTGATTTGAATCTCTTTCTTCCTGGTCTTGCTTCTTTTTGCGGACTATTGGGTTTTTTGATTCATGGTGTGGTCGATTTTGGCTGGAGGTTGCCTGCGAATCTTCTTTACGCCACGACATTGGCAGCCATTGCGACGTATTGTTTAGAGAACGGAATGAGGCAACCAAAAGGGAAAAAAGGGGAAAATAAAGCGACCTGATAATTAAACCGTTGGTTTTTCTGATGACAGAAATTCAAAACTTTATCGACATTCACACACATATATTACCCGCTTTAGATGACGGTCCGAAAAGCCTTCAAGAAAGCATTGCACTTGCACGTTGTTATGAGCGTGTTGGAGTTCGACGCGTAATAGCAACCCCTCATTTTATACCGGGAACAGCCTGGGCTCCATCAAAAGAAAAAATTATTCGATCGGTGGAGGCTCTGCAAAAAAACCTCAATGATGAAGGTGTTTTGCTGACGATTGAGCCGGGGATGGAAATAGCCTATCATACTAAAATGGCCGACCGGATTTACGCTGGAGAGCTTCTGTCACTTGGCAGTAGTGGATACTACTTGGTTGAGCCTGATTTTCATGGAGAACAGGACAGTTTATTAGCAACAGTGACCCTCCTATTGCAAAAAGGCATAAAAATTATCATCGCTCACCCAGAGAGGACTATGGGGTTTCAGGAACAACCTCAACTGCTTGAACGGTTGGTTAGCGAAGGGGCGCTTCTTCAAATTAATGCCGGCAGTCTCTTGGGAGAATTTGGCCCAAAGAGTAAGGCAATGGCAATATTTCTTGTTGAAAAACAGCTTTGCCACTTTTTTGCATCTGATGCACATAATTATGACAAAAGAGCACCAATAACAACGGCGGAATGGTACACTCTTGGTTGCCTGTCTGCAAACAGCAACTTGTGTAGGACTTGCCTGCAGAACATTTGTTGTGTTTTCGATGTCTAAGATATGATTGATAGTCATATAGTCTATGCGACTATAAAAAATATACATGGGAATTATGAAGCCAAATCAAGATCTGTATCCTGAACTCGACAATAAACTCGTTGTTCGAGAAGAGAAACAACACTATTTGCCGAGCACTGAGGTTCGGGAAATTGCACCAGAATTTAAAGACGAAATCGATCTGCGAGATCTGTTGGATACGATCATACGACGCAAAGCAGTTATCCTGATATGTCTGCTCTGTTGTTTCTCTGCTGTCACTTTGTATACCTTTACCGTGACTCCTCAGTTTAAGGCAAAGGCTGTGGTGCGGGTCTCTGCTCAGTCAGATAAGCTTACCCAGTTTGAAGGTATCGAATCCACTGCAGTGCAAACAATGGAATTCCAACAAACCCAGGTGCGATTGCTGCAAAGTGAGCAACTTGCCATCAGAGTAATGGATCGGATGGATTTGATGAATAATCCTCAATTCAATAGTGAAGCAAAAACCGCTTCTGGTGAAGCTGGGACTCCAGGTTTTTTTGATACTTTAATGTCGTTTGTCCGTCCTGGTGAGAGCGAGGATACTTTAAATCTCTTAAATGAAGAAAATCAAAATCTTATTGCCGTTGATCGGTCCTTATTACGTTTTCATGAATTGTTTCAGGTAAGTCCAATACGTAATAGTGAACTTATCGAGGTTTCTTTTACTTCGACCTCCCCCGCGTTGGCCGCAGAAGTCACAAATACGACCACGGATGAGTTTATCAATATGCATATGGACAGCAAACTTAAGGCGTCCCGTGATGCGAGCAGGTTCCTGGCAAAACAGATTGAAGCAGCACAGATCAAGCTTGAAAAATCTGAAATTGAATTACAGGAATTTGCGAGAAAGATAGGAATTGTATCTCTTGATCCGAAATCAAACCTTGTGATGAAACAACTGGAAGAACTCAATGAAGCTTTGGCAAAAGCACGATCCAACCGGATTTTGCAGGAGGCAAGATACCAGCAGAGTCTGAATGGAGATTTCCGCAATCATTTTCAGATGATTGATAACGAGTTAATTCAAAACCTTAAAAATAAACATGCGTCTCTCCTTGCAGAGTATAAACAGCTGAGCGCAACGTTTAAGCCGATGTATCCCAAAATGGTACAACTGAAAGCGCAGATGGATGATATTGATGCGAGCATTAATGCAGAAAAGCGTGCAATTATTGATTCCATAAAAAACGACTATGATACAGCGGTTAAAACAGAAGAGTACTTGCTTCAAAGAACGGAAGAGCAGAAGAAGCGTGCTATGGATTTAGAGGAAAAAGCGACACAATACAAAATATACGAACGGGGTGTGGAAAGTAATAAATCCATCTATCAGAGCCTTCTGCAACGATCAAAAGAAATTGAAGCGACAGTCGGTGCATCTGTGACAAATATCGAGATCATAGATGCAGCTCGTCCTCCGTTATTCCCGTTCAAGCCACGGGTTCCATTAAATCTCGCTCTTGGTTTTACTTTGGGATTGATAACTGGTGTCGGGGCAGCTTTTCTTCTGGAGTATTTCGACAACACAATCAAAAATCCTGACGAAATGACAGATCGTTTCGGTATTCCTGTACTTGGCCTCATCCCCTTTGATAAAGATGCTGTGGATAATCGAAACCTCATGGCTTTGAAGTTTTTCAATGAGCCCAGATCTCCTGTTGCTGAGGCATTTCGAACGACAATGACCTCAGTGCGTCTTTCTGTGGCAGATTCTCCACCCAAGACAATTCTTGTCACGAGTATTCTGCCCGGTGCCGGTAAAAGCTCTCTATCCAGTAACTCATGTTTATCGTACCTGGCTGAGGATGAACGGTGCCTGCTGATCGATGTTGATCTTCGGAAACCAAGTCTTCATAATGTATTTAAAGGTGGTATTCGGGGTAAAGGGCTCTCCTCAGTGCTCAGTGGTATGTCTAAGCTCTCTGAGGTTATAGGGCAGACAGAATATCCAGGCCTGGATTTTATCAGTAGTGGCCCACTTCCTCCCAATCCTGCCGAACTGCTTTCCTCAAAGCGCATGCGGCAGTTGCTACAACTTGTCTCAAGAAACTATGACAGGGTCATTCTTGACGGCCCTCCCTATCAGGGATTTGCTGAAATACTTGTTCTATCCAATATGGTTGATGGGGTCATACTGGTTTCAGTTGAAGGCAATACGCCGCGCGAAGGTGTGAAACATTTTAAGCGGGCTGTAACGAACGTCGGTGGGCGGATACTTGGTGCAATAATTAATAAGGCAGGGCAAAGGAAGGGGTATAGCTCATATAGCGGCTATAAATATTACTCATACAATTATGAGTATGGCAAAGATTCGGAAAGCTGAACACAACCATGCTTTGGAACCTACTGCAGAATAGAATTTTACGGATATCTTGTTTCGTCGTCCTTCTTGTTTGTGGAGTGCTGCAGATGAGACATGCTGTGTTTGAGCAGCAAGTGTTTGGAGGACGGATAGGAAAAGTTCCAATTGACCAGATACGGGATGCGGGGCTTCTTAATCAACAGGCAAAGAAAAAACACCTTTTTGATGCGGATACTAAGACCGCTACTCTGCTGTTGCAGCAGGCCTTGATTAGTACCCCTTATGCAATACCAGCTTGGCTGAGCCTTGCTGAGCTGTATAACGATCAAGGGGAAAAAAAACTGGCATTTCAAGTCTTGGAATATTCAGACCAGTTGCTCTCAGGGGTAAAGCGCTGGCGCTGGGAAAAAACCCTTGTTGATTATCAGGTCGGAAGAACTGGAATGCTGCCCGCTGAATTGAGTTTTATTATTGGTGAAATTCCGGGAAAGCCTCGAACGGATGCCCTGCAGTTGTCTTTTACCCTGTGGGATAACCCTGCTGATCTTTTGGCTAATATTGGTTTATCGAATATCGAACACTTGTTTGACTATACAATCCAGAAAAACCTCCCTCAAAAAGGCCTTTTCTTTTGGAGGGTTATCCAGAATAGCAACATATCTTTGAGTGAAATAAAGACCGTATCTTTCTTGGAGATGCTTCTTCGTAATGGAGACGTTAATGCTGCAAATGGAATTTGGAAAACCCATTTTCATAGTGCATCAGTTATTTTCAATGGAGATTTTAAAAAGAGATTTCTGCAACAGGCATTTGGCTGGAGACAATCCAGTAGCAAAGATTTTACCATGAACTATGAGCGCAAAGCCGATAAAGAATCTCCCGGAGTACTTCATTATAATTTCAAAGGATGGGAGAATGTAAACTTTCATCATCTCTATCAGATTGTGCCTGTTGATGGTGGACAGCATTATACATTTAGCGGGGAGTTTAAATCAAAGCGCCTTACCACAGATCAACGACCTTTCATTGAGGTCTACGGTTATAAATGCAACACTCCTTATGCAAAATCTGAAATGGTGCAAGCTGACCAGGATTGGTCTTCTCTTCATCTGAATTTTGTCGTCTCTGAAGAATGTCAAGCTGTCGTCGTAAGATTGCGGAGGCAGGAGAGTCATCAAATAGATAATAAATTGACGGGTCAGATGTGGCTGAGGAACTTTGAAATTGAGAAAATCGCTGATCCTTATACTGCACTCGATGGGTTAACTGAATGAACTCTCAGCAAAAGCCTCTTATACAAGAGCTTATGAAAGCGTTTACGACCCATTCAAGTATGGACGCGACTCTTTCATTCGTTGCCAGCAGGGGTGGTTTGCTTTCGGCCTGTCAGACTCTCCTTAAAGATCTGGAGCGAGACGATACACAGAGTGTTGAGTGGGTGAGAGTTGAATGTGAAAAGTATTCTCTGACATTCCGTTCTTTTGTTGATCAGCTCTCTCAACTTGTCTCCCTTTTTGTTCCTACAGAAGATATCGCAGATTATTTTTCTATCCTTGGTTTACAGGCAGGTGCAGGACATGATGAAATAAAAAAAAGTTACCGTAAGCTCAGTTTACGTTATCACCCCGACACAGCCACGGGAAGTGACCCGGACGCATCTGAAAAGTTTATGCAGATTACTAAGGCCTATCACATCTTGATAGGACGCAATGATCAGCCTCGGCCAAATGTGGCATCATCTCAAGCAAGTAATTGGGAACCCAGAAGACAAAAATCAATTCATGCAGGAAGGCAGAAAAAACTGTTCGTATGGGTTTTGGGGCTTGTAACGATATTGTTGATTTTTTCAGCTGTTACTTCGAAGGTGTATAAAAGAAAGGCCATGCTTGCAGGACTGAAAGAAAGTAGAGGTGCTTTTGTTCCGCCCCAAACAAAACATGAGATAGATTTCGCTGACAATGAAGAGGAAGCTAAAAATCACCCTCTGTTAATGCCTGAAAAAGAAGAGACTTTTCAATTTGACCATGAAAGTAAAGAGGATATTATTGCGTCTACGGAAAATAAAGCAGAATCAGAGGACGTAAATCAAAAAGTAAAATTTACGAGCGATGTTGAGTCGGTTTCTAAACCCGTTGAGCCACCTTATGGTGCGAATGGAATTGAGGTTCGGGAGGAAAAGGTTGGTGAGGTATTAGCTCAACAAATACCAACCCTGTCAAGAGATGCAGAAAAAAAACTCCAAAAACCACCGCTAAAAAATCAATCTTCAGATTCTGCTGAGAAAAATAATATCACCATAGTTCAAGTGGGTCCAGACCATGTTCATCTTAAGAGCCAGAATCAGAGTCAAAGCGATGATCCACAAGTTGAGGGAAATATCCCATTAGACAAGGACGCTATATCAAGCAATGGCACAAAAGATCATTTGGATCGAGGAGAACAACCTGTTCTCAGCTTCAATGAAGCTGAGGTTGCAAAAGCTGATTCTGAAACGTCTGGAGTATATTCTAAAAAGAACAAAGAGGTCTTGGTCAGTGTTCCCGTGGTCGAGGAAGATAACAGGCAAACGTCTTCAGGGGAAGTAGACCTTCAACGTAAAATTGACGTTTTTTTTGCTCATTACATTAGCGCTTACGAACAGCGAAATCTTATTCTTTTTTCCCGATATTTTGATGCAGATGCCACAGAGAATGGGAAGTTATTTACGACAATGCTTCCAGTTTATATGGATCTTTTCGCTACAACATCGAGCCTTAAAATGGATTTAACAATTTCTTCTTGGAAGAAAGCAGGTAATGGAGTTTCAATTGATGGCCGGTTTAAGGTAGACTTCTTGTATACTGACGCGAGAGAAATCCATGGCTCTGGCGCCATACACTTCATGTTAAAAGAAAACAACGGTGAATTTCGAATTCAATCAATGGAATATGAATTTGATCGTTGACGCTATATATGATAATTTTGTGAGAGGTATTTCTTTTCCAGTATATATCCAGTTTAAGATAGGTTTACCAGGTTGATATAATTTATGTTACTTGCTTTACGCACCACACTGCTCCTTCAACTTTCGATTGCGAAACGTATAAGCTGTAATCCTAAATTCTGGATAATTTTATCTGTAGATATTGTTTTCATTATTCTATCGCTTTATTGCGCCTATAGTCTTCGTTTTGAGGGAAATTTATTTGCTCTTGAGCAGTTTTCCCAGTTTTTAGGAATTTTACCAATTATGGTTTGTGTAAAAATTCCAACTTTCTATTTTTGGGGTCTCTACCGAGGAATGTGGAGATATACCAGTACAGAAGATCTGTTTAATATTTTGAAAGCGACATTTATTGCCACTATTATTCTGGTTGCAATTTTATTATTCATCAATCGCTTCTCCGGCTTATCGCGCTCGGTCTTTATCCTCGATACGATTTTCACCTTCCTGTTGATATGTGGCCACCGTGTAGGGATACGTTTTCTCTTTAATACCTCCTACAATACAAAAGACTTATTGGGTGAAAGAGAACCGAGGGCTAAAAAAAGGCTACTTCTTGTTGGGGCTGGAGATGCAGCAGAAAAGATACTTCGTGAGTTAAAAACTAACCATAGCCTTCCCTACACCCCCATTGCTCTATTGGATGATGATCCACAAAAAACGGGCTTAAAAATACATGGTGTTCCCGTGGTTGGTCTCGTTGAGGATTTGAAAGAACATGCATTATTCACCAAAGCTGAAGAGATTCTTATTTCCATCGCCTCAACAAACGGCAAGGAAATGAAGCGACTTGTCGAATTATGCCAAGGGACAAAGATTCCCTTTAAAGTTATCCCTGTATATGGGGAAATATTGAATGGGAATATCTCTGTGAGGTCTATACGAGACCTCTCATATAATGATCTTTTAGGCAGAGAAGAAGTCGATCTCGAACAGGATAAAATTGGTGATTATCTCGCTGGGAAAACCGTGCTTATCACCGGTGCGGGTGGTTCTATTGGTTCAGAATTGTGCCGTCAGATCTTACGATTTTCTCCTGAGCAACTTGTTCTTTTTGATAGCAGCGAGGAAAACCTTTATAATATCCAGATGGAACTGCTGCATGAAAAGCATATCACTAATGCGATCACAATTCTCGGGAAAGTACAGGATTTAAGGCTGCTTAATCTCGTTTTTTGCCAGTATCGACCGACTGTTGTGTTTCACGCTGCCGCATATAAACATGTGCCGCTGATTGAACGAAACCCCTGGCAGGCGGTAAACAACAACATCTTTGCTACGCAGTTGCTCATTGAAACATCTATTGTCTATCGGGTAGAGCGTTTTGTTTTGGTTTCCACCGATAAAGCGGTCCGGCCGACCAACGTTATGGGAGCCTCGAAACGGATTACTGAGTTACTTATGCAGGCGTATGATAGCAAAAACTGGGATGGGACCTTTAGTAGTACATGGCAGGAAATGGGTAAGGATGTTGAATCGTTTCCTGACCTTATCCGTAGCGCCCCCAACCACGATACTCGCTTTATGGCAGTACGTTTTGGCAATGTCATTGGCTCCTCAGGCTCTGTTATCCCTCTTTTTAAGAGACAGATTGAACACGGCGGCCCTGTAACAGTAACTCACCCTGAAATTACCCGATATTTTATGTCTATAGATGAAGCGGCTCAGTTGATTTTGCAGACTGGGGCAATGGGGAATGGTGGTGAAATATTTATTTTGAAAATGGGTGCGCCTGTCAAAATTGACAATATGGCCCGTGACCTTATAAGACTTGCAGGGAAAGAGCCTGATACAGAAATTGAAATTAAGTATACTGGGCTTCGAGAAGGGGAAAAACTTTACGAAGAGCTCATTACTGTTGGTGAGGGGATTGTTGATACTCACCATAAAAAGATCATGGTGCTTCAAGGGAACTGTTTTATTGCCTGCACAGAATTGCATAATTATCTAGAGGACCTTGCAAATGAAAGCCGAGCACATGATAGTTTAGGAATTAAACAATTGTTAAAACATATAATCCCAGAATATATTCCAGATATTTCTTTTGAAAAATCTGTTGGCTATTTTGAACCGAGCTAATATTATAAAGTCTTCCCGTGTTAGATAGAAACCTTTCTTGATTAAAATCTAAGAACTTTAAAGTTTCAATTCAGTTAATAGAGCTGAGGCTCTCAGTTAGAAAGAAATGAATTACCTTAACTCTCTACTATGCAAGATGTTATCGTGGAGATTTTTGATCGGTGTAGGACGCTCTGATTTGTCTAGAGATAGTAGGTAATTGTATTCACTTAGAAAAAATCTGGACCACTAAAGGCAAGCAGCCGAAACGTATGGACGGATCAGGTGGTTGAAAAGGCAATATGCTTGGTGAACTAATGCGAAGTAAATTTAGGATCTAGCATGTTTACTTTGTGTGAATATAGCACAGAGAAAGAGTGTTTGAGCTGTAGTTGCTTTGAGTTGAGTTAAAGTAATCAATGGCTGGATAAGGGGTAAATTGAAATGTTTGTAGGTTGTAGTGTGGATTTTCGTTTGTGTGAGAAATGAAGGAAAAGCGAATAAATACCTGTGTCAATATGGAAATTAAAGTTTCACCTACCTCAAAACGACTTTCTTTATGGCATAATTTTTCTTGGAGTGTCACAGGGAGTTCGGTCTATGCGGGATGTCAATGGGGAATATTGGTATTGTTGGCAAAACTGACGACCTCTGAAATGGTTGGTCAATTTTCATTGGGGTTGGCGATTACTGCTCCAATTATAATATTCAGCCAGCTTCATCTGCGTGCTGTACAAGCTACTGACGCAAAATATGAGTACGAGTTTGGGCACTATATAGCACTGCGTTTAATGACAACGATGCTCGCTTTGATTTTGATTGCTTGTGTGGTCATATGGGGTGGGTATAGTCACTTCACTGCTCTAATAATTTTAGTATTAGGCATCTTTAAGGCTTTTGAATCTATGAGTGATGTTTTATACGGTTTTATACAGAAACATGAACGTATGGATTATATTGCACGCTCACTTGTGTTACACGGGATCTCATCAATAATTGTGGTGGGATGCGTAGTTTTATTCACTCACAATGTGTTGGCTGGTGTTGTTGCATTAGCCACCACGAGGGGACTGGTTTTGTTTACTTATGACCTTTATAATGTGAAGGTTATGTTGAACGATAATTTGAATGATCCAACTTCAACTTGGGGGAAGTGTTTCAATATAAAACCAACGTTTCGAGTACGAAAGCTAAAAGCACTTATACAGCTTACTCTACCTCTTGCATTTGTGATGACAATGATTTCGCTAAAAACAAATATTCCAAGGTTGTTTATAGATGACTACTGTGGAGCTCGTGAACTTGGTATATATACTGCGTTAGCGTATTTGGTCGTTGTGGGTAACACGATTGTATCTTCGATAGGACAATCTTGTGTTCCTCGTATGGCGAAATATTATGCCACAGGTGAATTAAATAAATATAACAGCCTGTTATTTCGGATCGTTTCTCTTGGTGCAATTATCGGTTGTGGAGGGATGCTCGTGGCATTTTTTTTTGGACCATCGCTGCTAGCTGCTATTTATCGCCCTGAATATGGACAATATCCAGATCTATTGGTGATTCTGTTTAGCGCTGGAGCATTGTCTTATATTAACTCGCTATTGGGGTATGGGTTGACAGCCACGCGAAATTTTAAAATATTTTTGCTACCATATATTATTATTACAGCAATGGCTTTCACCTTATCCGTACTCGTTATTCCTAGTTATGGATTGAAAGGGGCTGCTTGGGCTGATTTATTTTTAAATTTGATAAATCTAGTCATGTTTATAATACTATTACACAAAAATACATGGAGGGAGCGTGCAAAATCAACTGCGAAAGATATTGTTTGAACAATATGCCACGCATTATAGACGAGCTAATAAAGATGTTGAACAAATTTCAAGAAAGGATGAGGATTCATTTAAAATTATGTATGGTCAATATCTTGAGTCATTGTCTCAGGATAGCCTAGTCCTTGATGCCGGTTGTGGGAGTGGGTTACTTCTACAGCAGCTAACGAAATATACAAATATAAAGCCTGTTGGCGTGGATATTTCAAAAGGGCAAATCGATAAAGCCCGTGAATGTTTGCCGAATACAGAATTGATCTGTTCTGATGCACTAGAGTATTTAAAAGATCATAAGAAAACTTTTTCGGGTATCTTTTGTACTGATGTATTGGAACATTTAGAAACTATTGATCATTGTCTTGAATTTGTTAGGGCTATGCAGAGTGCATTGATTCCTGGCGGATTCTGTATAGTTAGAACTCCAAATGCTGCGAATTTAACATCAAGTTATACTCGATACATGGACCTTACACATGAAAGGTCATTTACGCGGACCTCACTATTGCAATTGTTAGAGTCAGGGGGATTACAAGAACTTGAAGTTATTTCAGAAGCTGCTAAACATTTTACTGGTACCATTCGGTTGTTTGTTGAACGGTATTTTCATAAAGTGCTTTTTATGCTTTGTGGTCGTGGATTAGAGTATGTGTTTACAAAAAATGTTATTTTATTAGGATACGCAATTAATAAAAGAGAAACGACAAACAATTGAGGGGCCATATCGATTTTACGCACTAATTTTTGGTCCAATATCCTAATTGACCAATCGATATGTATTGATTTGGCTTAGATAGAGTGTAAAGAATGATTAACCTTGTGGTTAAATTTACTGTTTATTCTTTGAAGGAATGATCGATTTTGAAACAAGCCGAAAAAAACAAGAAATCTATATTAGTTGATTTGATAGCTACACAAACCGATGGACAATCAAAATTCCATGGTGGCGGGGAGTATGCAAAAGAGATTTTCCATAGTATTCTAAAGAATAGAAATCATCAAGAAATAACGTTTATATTTGACCCTTCAAGACCGTTAGACTCAAGCATAACAAGAAAGTTTGATACACCAGGGTGTCAATTTGTAGCTATAAAAGATAATAAAAAATTACAAAAAATTTTGTCGAATAACAAGTTTGAAGTGTATTACGCTCCTTTATTTCGAAAAGATCATTTAGCACTCGAATTTGGAGAGACAAAATTTATTTTGACCATTCATGGCCTCCGAAGTATCGAAATGCCTCGAGATAAGTTTGAGCTGTATTATTCCTTTAGTATATGGTCTTTAATGAGATTTTGCTATCGTATGCTTTTTTCAAAACACGATATTCAAAGAAAAAGAAATATATATTCTGTTTTGTCTAGAAAAGCTGATGTGATAGTAGTTCCATCAAATCATACAAAATACTCTTTGCTCTCATCAATAAAAAATATTGGTGAGGATAAAATACGAGTGCTCTATAGTCCAAGAAAAGCAAACAATCGATCGATGAATGATAATTTTGTCGAAAAGTTGGTTCTAGAAGATCAAAATTTTATTCTTTTAATATCATCAAATAGGTGGCTTAAGAATGCTTATCGGGCGGTTAGGGCAATAGATGAACTGTATTCTCAAGGGATATCTATACCATCAAAAACACTTCTGCTTGGAGTCACTAATCCGTGGACATTCAAATTCATTAAAAATAAATCTAGGTTTATTTTAAAGAACTATGTTTCCCAAGAAGAATTAGATTCTTGTTATAAAAAAGCAGCTCTCTTTGTTTATCCGACGCTCAATGAAGGGTTTGGATATCCACCATTGGAAGCTATGAAATATGGGACGCCTGTTGTTGCCTCGGCAATAGGCTCTATTCCTGAAATATGTGGCGACGCTGTTATGTATATCAATCCGTTGTCTGTGGATGAGATTAAGACACGTATAACACAATGTTGTTGTCAAGAAGGGGTTATAGAGAATTTGCGTGAAAAAGGTCCCAAACAATCTAGTTATATAGGTTTGATGCAGGATGATATGCTGGCTACACTTACGCGTTTAATACTTTTCGGGGAAAATAAGATCTCGTTATCACAATGATACCAATAGAAAGTCTATTTGATCAACAAGCCAAAAAGCAAACAATATTTATTATAGGACGCACAGAGTTTATGCTTTCTCTGTTGTGTTGTTTTGCTATTTTGCTGGTGAATCCTTTGTCTGTACCATTATATATAATTTTTGCAATAGCAGCCCATTTAACTCGTCCAATTTTCATCCAGTACGCTTTTCAAGGAAAAAACACTGTATTATTGAGTTTTGCTGTTTATACCCTTCTTGCGCTGCTCATTTTCACCGCGCAGATGTATACGCTACCAAATTATGAGGGATTGTCTGGGCCTGAAGGTGGAATTGGAACAGACGACACCTATTTTTATACCCAAGCAACGAAAGACGTTGATTTTAGCCGCAATGGCGCTCTCAGAGCTTATTCTTCAGTCATGCATCCGTTCTCAATTTTTTTAGGGACATTTGTTCAGATGATTGAATTTTTTCGTGAGTGTCATTTAGTCGATTTATTGCTTCTTAATGTGTTTGCACTATCCTTTATACCATCATTGTGTTCTTTGGTAGCGGTCAGATGTTTACCTTTGTGGTATGAATCTCCTTTAGGACCTAATAGTATACAACTTGCCTATTGGCTTGCGTTAATGCATTTTTCTCTTTGGGCAGATGGTTTAATACTCATTAGAGATGGTTGGACAGCATTATTCTTTACTGTTGCTCTGTTCTCTCTTATTAATGGATCAATTTTCAAATTTTTGATTGCGACGATCTGTTTAGCGTATTTTAGAATAGCATCAGCAATAATGTTAGTTTGTAGTGTAATGCCGTTATTACTTCCGATATCTATAAAAAAATTAAAAAAATACGCATTTTTAATATTGCTTCCTTTAAGTGCAATAGTCGTAATTGTAATTGCTTATGCTGTGTCTTCAGGTTATGTAGATGAAAAACAAATATCATTTCTTCGAAATGATTATGTTAATTCATTTATAGCCAATGCTGCTGACAAAAAACAAGATTCGTCAATCCTCTTTATACTATCCAGTATGTCCTTCTATTTACGAATTCCATTAACTTTTGTGTTTTTCTTTTGTGCTCCTTATACTAGTCTAAATATTGTGACTGATGGTGTTTTTGTCCCGCGATTGCTTTTAAATTTTTTTGCAGGAGTTTTGAATATTGTTCTTCTTAAATGGTGGGTTCAATCATTGGTTGTGGCATTTCAGATCTGGTTAAAAAAGCGGACTGATTTGTTGCTATATTTACATCTTACGTATTTAATAGGTATTTTCCTTGTATCAACGATGTCTCTTCAGTTGAGACATAAAACTATGCTTTTGCCATTGTTGTGTGTTTTAGCTGCTCATGGATTTGCGATTCGAGAATTTAGAGTTCGGACTATAGGGAATATAGTCATGCTTTTAGTGTTTCTTGTAAATATTTTTAATGTAGTCAGGAGTTTCTAACTGGAATTATTAATTTGATCACTTACTGGTTGGTTTCCGATTCTGAAGATTGATTACCATAATACCAGTAACTGGTTCATATTATTTTGTATTATAAAGAATTTAACCGTAAACTATTACAACTCTAAACTCTATATATTGTTTTAGCACATGACATGAAAAAAAAAGTTTTACATTTCATTTTGGCTTATAAAATAGGTGGAACTGCCATAAACAGTTTAAGATTTATACAGGCATCCCAGGACAAATATTTACATTATTCATTGGGCCTTGAACCTACCACTCCAGAAGATAGAATTATTCTTGAGGACTTTAAAAACAATGTCGTCAAAGCTTTTGAAGTAGATGTGACTAAATTTTCCCTCAATTCATTATTTAAAGTTCTTGCAGTTGTAAAGGAGGTGAGCCCTGATATTATACATGTCAATGGTAAAGGAGGAGCATTGTACGGTTTTTTCGCAAAAATATTTTATAGAAATATTAATATGTTCTATACATTTAGGGGTTTTCATATGCCTTTTGGTGGGGGGAAAAAAAAATTATATGTTCTTTTCGAAAAGTTTTTTTCGTCTAGTATCAATATGTGTATAGCGGTATCCGAATCTGAAAGGCAATATTATTTAGATGAAATTAAGACAAAGGGTGAGAATGTAGTTGTTATAGCTAATGGTATTACGGTGGATAGACGAGAACTGCCAATTAAAGTGCGAAAGGAAACAGATAAATATAACATTAATATTATCACCTTATCGCGGATGTGCTATCAGAAAGATATTATTACGATGTTGAAGGCTTTCGATCTTGTTCAGCAAAACGATGTAAGTCTTCATATTTTTGGAGGTTACATCAGGAAAAACGAATCCCAGGAAAAATATAAACAAGAAGTTGATGAAACATACGTAAAAATGAAAAATAGAAATAGAATCTATTTTTGGGGCGATTTACCTATGGCCTGTGATATCATTCATAATTTTGATATTTACTGGAGCACTGCGGTTTTTGAAGGTTTGCCAAGTGCTATAATTGAAGCCATGATGAGTGAGATATTAGTTGTTGGTACTGATTGTAGAGGCAATATTGATTTAATTATACCTAGGGAAACTGGGTTGTTGACAAAAATGAAATCCGTGAACGATAATTATGAACAACTCAATGTCGCTATTAATCTAGTGAGGGAGAAGGCTGCAGGTAAAATGATAGGGAATGCATTCAGGCTCAGTGGAGGATATTCTATTGAGAATAATGTTACACGATTAGACTCTCTGTATATGTCGTAAAAAATGAAAATAATTACACATTTCTTCAAAACATTTTTTCCTTATACTCAAGGAGGGCTAGAGGAGGCTATCAGACAAATTGGCAAATATTCAAATGCCTGCGGTTTTGAAACTAGAGTTGTTTGTCAGGCACACGAGAATAGTTATTCTGTTGTAGATGGAATTCACGCTTATGCTTTTAAATCATGTTTTGGACATGAGTCAGCTCCTTTCAGCCTTCAATTAATAAAAGAATATAAAAAATTTATTCAAGAAACTGATATTATACAAATACATTATCCATCTACCTGTGATGAGTTGTATTTTAGTTTGATAGGATTGAAAAAGCCAGTTGTTATAACCTTCCATTGCGCTATTAATAAATGGAATGTATTAAGAAAAATATATGAGCCATTTGCAAAAAGACTCTTTAGCAAAGCAACTGTCATAGTACCTACAAGTCAGAACCTTCTTGATTCAAGCCTGATATTACAGAATTATAGAGAGAAATGTGAAGTCATAAATCTTTGGATAGATGAGTCCAGATTTCAGGGGGGGGATGAAATCGATAATGAATTTATTGCTAAAGTTAATGGTCTAAAAAGGTATACTTTGTTTATAGGAGTTTTAAGATGGTATAAAGGCCTTCATGTTTTATTGGATGCTTCAAAATCTATTAATGGTAGTATCTTAATAGTGGGTGAAGGACCTATGTTTGATGAATTGGCTGTGAGGATTAAAAAAGAAAACTTAGTTAATGTCCATTTGCTAGGATTTCAACCCGAATGTAACCTGAAATATTTGATTCAAAACTCTAGTTGTCTTGTTTTACCCTCTGTGTCTCCTTCTGAAGCTTTTGGACAAGTTTTGTTAGAATCTTCGTTTTATGGAAAGCCGATGGTTTCAACTGAATTGGGAACTGGAACTAGTTTCGTCAATCTAAATAACGTAACCGGCTATGTAGTTTCTCCTAATGATTCATATGGGTTGCATTCCAAAATTAATAGCTTATTTGCCAATAAAAATCTAAGAGAAGAATTTGGAAAAAATGCGAGAAAAAGACTTCAGTCCAATTTTACCGCTCACATTCAAGGTCAGCGCTATGTAGATCTGTATAATAGATTACTGAACAGCTAATATCAGTATTTTTTATCTTTGGCATGATAGGTCTTTTTTCTGAACAGTGCGTAAAATAAATCAAAAAGAAGAAATGTTTGTTTCTTTTAGAAGATCTTACCACAATTATTTTTTCTCATTTATTAAATCAACCAAATTTGAATGGGATCTTGGTCGAATTTGGTACCGAACTTTAGAATAAAAAATAGGTTAACGTTGTGCGGCGAATTCTTGTTACAGGTGCAAATGGATTTGTTGGGAGATGGCTTACAAAAAAGCTTTTGCAGCGTAATTATTTTGTTCGTAATGCAGTGCGGCGGCAGGCCTTAGCTGATATTTCTAGTGATGAAGAGATAATAATTATTGATAATATTGATCACACTACCAAATGGGAAAGGGCGTTGGCGTGTGTTGATTGTGTTGTACATCTGGCAGCACGTGTACATGTTATGAATGAAAAAAGTGAAGATCAATTGTCAAATTATCATACTATTAATGTAAATGGTACTGTTAATCTAGCGAAACAGGCTGCCGAATGTGGAGTTCGGAGATTTGTCTATATAAGTTCAATAAAAGTTAATGGAGAAAACACCATTGCAGGCTTGAAATTTGTCCCAGACGATGACCCTTGTCCTGTAGGGGCCTACGCAGTTTCAAAGTATGAAACTGAGTTGGCACTTTTGGCTATTTCATCTAAGACTTCAATGGAAGTTGTAATTATTCGTCCGCCACTGGTATATGGACCAGGTGTAAAAGCAAATTTTAAAAATTTGATGAATTGGTTAGATAAGGGGATTCCTTTACCATTCGGTTCGATTTACAATAAACGTAGTTTTGTATATGTAGAAAATTTAGTAGATTTAATCATAGTCTGTATCGATCATCCTAAAGCCAAAAATGAGATATTTTTGGCTGGAGACGGAGCAAGTATTTCCACTACAGAGTTGTTGGTTATTCTTGGTCAGGCGCTAGAACGACCTGCAAGGCTTGTAAGGGTTCCACATGGATTATTAGAAATTGCTGCGGCCTTATTAGGTAAACGGTCTTTGGCACATCGAATATTAGGGTCATTGCAGGTTGATATATCCAAAACAGTTGATTTACTTGATTGGGCACCGGCATATACGCTTAATGAGGGGTTGTGGAAAACCGCAAAAGCTTATATCAGAGACAAGGCGGGTTATGAAGCGGGTTTTTGATTTTTCATTGGCATTTCTTGGTGTTATTGTATTAATTATACCTATGTGTATCATTGGAGCATTTGTGAAAATTACATCACGTGGGCCTATTCTTTACTGGTCTGCTCGCGTTGGACAGAATAACACTATTTTTCAGATGCCTAAATTTCGTACCATGTATCTTCAATCACCCGTGGTTGCAACACATCTTATTGAAAATCCTGACCGTTACGTTACTTCTATAGGTGGTTTTTTACGAAAATCAAGTTTGGATGAGTTGCCACAACTGTTTTGTATATTGAAAGGACAGATGAGTTTTGTCGGTCCACGACCAGCCCTTTATAATCAAGAAGATCTTATTGGGCTAAGAACGCAAGCAGGAGTTCATGTATTAGTGCCAGGGCTTACAGGGTGGGCACAAATAAATGGTAGAGATGATTTGGAGGTTTCTCAGAAGGTGAGCCTGGATAGTTATTACTTGATTAAGCAATCATTCAAGTTTGATATAAAAATTATAATTAAAACTATCTTTAAAATTGTGCAGTGTGAGGGAATCAAGCATTAATAATACCTTATTATCCTGTTGGTTCAAATCAACGGCAGGTTGTAATTTTAATTGTTTTTTATCATTTGTAATTTGAAATTAGCAAGCTACATCATAAGTTTTCTAATTGATGATTCCTATAACACTTTTGATGTAGCTTAATGTTGAAAACATCACTCACCACTCACTGAAACATGAATTAAACTCCCCCAGTTTGTGTAAGTATTAGCAGTTTTTGATACAACTGTTACGCTAGAATCAAGTGTTAGTGCTGTTAAAGCGGCAGCTACCATTCCATTGGCGTTGCCATTTGCATCATCCACGAAAAACCATTTCTGTCCGGCCTCTCCAGAAGCCCAGTCGCCGCAGTCGGTTCTAGTATTCTGTAATAGCATTATCTTTCCAGATGTTTTTGCACCTACTGAAATAACTTTAACATTTGTGCAATAGCCGTTTTGTGCAAGGCATATTTGAGAAGTTGCAAATATTACGACTAAAATGTAGCTAGTTAGCGTTAGAAGGTTTTTGAAATTTTTCATGTTTTTGTTCTCCTAGAAATAATTGTTAAAACATCAATTTTATGGATTTATAAATAATGGGTTGTTAACATTTTCAATGTGTGTTTCAGCCTCCAGGGTTTGGAGCTTAGCAATTTCTTGCAACGTCATCCCAGTCAAAGGCTCTACTGATTTTGGATTGTTGATGTTTTGATTAAATGAATCACTTTCCTTTTTTTTAAGTTCACCTATTTCTTGTAGTTTTATACCGGTTAAAGGCTCAACTGACCCAGGGTTGTTAATATATTCGTCATATATTTTGTTTTCTTCGTCTTTTAGAAGAGCTATATCATTTAAATGGGTACTGGTTAAGGGTTCTATAGCTTTAGGATCATTGATATACTGTTTATAGACAACATCTTCTTTTGCATGTAATTTTTGCAGATCTACATTTATTACGGGAGATTCATCTGTCATTCCAGTCGGACTGATATCTACCAGCTGATTATTTTTTTCTCCAAAAGTGCGAATGGTTAACGTATTACTAGCCTCGTCATGTATGGCGCTGTAATTTTGTCCACGAAGGCATTTCGCAATGAAAGTTTCTACGTCATTTTCAACAAAATTTCCAGAAATCTTCTTTTGGGCTAAATTATCATCAATCCTAAATGAAAGATGTGTTTGTTGTGAAACTTGCTTCAAGACCTGCTCAAATGGCATTTCTTCTAATCGTAGTGTAATGGTTGGGTCACATACGCCTTTGGGCTGGGCCGAATAACCATTTTGGGGCAAAAACAACATGAACAGAAGCAAGGTAATAAAAATTCGCATTAGTTAGAATCTCAGTTTAAAAGCAATAAGTTTATTCCAGATGGAAAAATTCTTTTTGCAATATAGCCAGTGCCGTGAGCGGCGTTATTAATTTTTGGATTATAAGTATTATTTTCTGGGTCAGTTTTGTAACGATTTTGGTATTCTTGAAAATCACTGTAACCATCCCTATCGTAGTCACCGGTTGCAGTGAAATGTTCGAGGACATCTGTTGCGTCAGATGCCACTCCACTGGGGCGGTAAGTGATCTCCCAATTATCATCAATCAAGTCGCGGTCTATATCTACAAACTGAGTGCTAACAGTTACCGTGCAACTATTAATTGTATTGACGGTGTGACTTGGATACGTGTCACCCTCTATACCTACAAAAAATGGTATGCGATTGGTAATATCTTCGGGATTGGCTGTATACCCAGCAGTTGTATTTGTTATCACTGATTTGATTACAGAAATAGGATAGACACCAGTGCTTCCTGTAGCTTGAAAGGTGAGCGTGAAAAGAGATTCATCTAATCCTGATCCATTATGAAATCGTACTGCCGCAAGCATGCTTCCTGTTGAATTGGGGCTTATAACTTGAGGGCTGTAATATTTCACAGAATCTACAGTAATATATCCTCCGCTTCCATCTTCTTCAGGTGTATCAATAAGCTGTGTATCAAAAGTTCCAAAGAAGGTGCTGGTAATATTGCTTAAGGCTAAGTTTGTTGTATCATAAGTAACTGTAAAAGCTGCTCCAGCAATCATTGACGCATCATCTACCTTGAGATGAACAGCGAAGGAGTCTCCAGCAACAACATTTATTGTGCTGAGGTCTGTTTCAGATACAATGGAAATGACTTTTTCTGCGGCGCTTGCTATTGTTGACTCCACACATAGAGCTAAAAGCACTGGAGTGAGTATCTTGTTTAGTTGTGCGAACATTCTCCCAAAAACCTCTATTAAAGTATCGCTGAATTATACACATAAAAAAGAGTGTATGACAAAAAAAAACAGAAAAAAATAGTTTTTATTTAAAATTAATGACCTCGTAATTACATACCAACATCCAACTAAGGAAGCAGGTGTGTGAAATAAAATGGAAATTATTCTCAATCGATATTCCATTCTTGCAACCTCTGAAAGAGGTGCTATCTGAAGGAAGTTCTACTTTGTATTTGCACATTATCAAGATTGGTTTGATGAGGAAAAAACAGCAAAGTTCTTTTTAGGCTATATGTACAGTACTTACAATGGCGTGATTACGGCGGATTTGTACTGGATTTATATGGAATTTTCTGAGTTTTAAGATTCTCGCTCACGTATCGTTAAGGTTGGTCCCAAAAAGCATAATCGTGAAAATGTTATAACCTTAGAACAAGGGGGAAATTTTTCATAATGAATAAGTGCATTCTTGCTGGAGCCTTTTCCTTTCTGGTTCTTATCAGTCCGACTTTGCTATTTGCAGGAGGTCAAGTGGTGGGGATGTATGGTGTTTCAACGGGCAACAGTAGTTTTGACGTTGGCGGGGGGCTTGGTCTTAAAAAGAGTGGTGTGAATGCTGTATTTGTACGTTCTGAAAGTAACGATATAGAATATTTTGCAACACAGCAATTCAAAGTATACCTCACCTTGAATGTATTCGGTGGACGCGAACCTTGGAAAGCATTTCCAGATTCTAATCCAGTTACTGCCGATGGAACTCAACTTTCTGGTAGTTATGGTGGAGTCTGTCCAACTCATCCTCAGTGGCGTGAAAATAGACTTCATCTGCTGAAACAGTGGCTGACCGATTTTGGTGGAGATAATGGAATCTCTGGCATCTGGCTTGATTATATCAGATATCCTGGTCGATGGGAGCATGAAGAGCCGTTCCTGGCCGATACTTGTTATTGTCCGAGATGTCTCTCCTTATTTCAGGAAGAGACCAGGGTGAAGATTCCCGAAGGTCTATCAGTTGAAAAAACCGCGGAGTGGATTCATCAAAACGCTGCTTTACAATGGATGGAGTGGAAGAAAACCCAAATAGTTTCTTTTGCAATGGAGGCGAGAAAACTGGTTGATCGTCACGCCAATGGACAGCAGCTACTTCTGGGGGCTTTTCTCGTGCCATGGAAAAAGTCAGAGCATGATGGCGCTATTTCTTTCCAATTAGCCCAGGATGCTGAACTTCTAGCCCCATATATAGATGTGCTTTCTCCGATGGTGTACCATAAAATGGTTGGCAAGCCTGTTTCCTGGATAGGTGAAATAACCCGTTATTATAGAGGATTGGTCGATGTTCCTATCTGGCCCATCATCCAGGCGGAAGACCTCCGCGAAATCGAATTTTCAAGAGCCATCAGTGAAGTAACACAAGCAAATGCAGACGGATTGCTTGTTTACTCCCATCGTTACATGACAGATGATCTCTGGCCGCCACTGGAAGAGGTACATTTTGAAGATAACCTGCTTTCTAATCCACATCTCTACATGGACGACCCCGAAAAGGCGCCTGAGCAGTCCTTGTCAGTAAAAGGGCATCCACAATTCTGGTTCACTCCTCCCGCGGAGGCAGTTCTTGACAGCAGATTTTATTTTGATACCGAGGCCGACCAGAAAAACAATTCTATTGGCCTTACTGCCGGGCTTGATCGAAAAGCAATGTGGAGTACGGAGATACAGCAGTGCGAACCTGGATCTGAGTATCAATTTTCAGCAGATTTTTTTCGCAATGACAGGGAGGACGGTTTAGCCTATCCAGAGATAACCGTATGGGGTCAGAAGTATCGCCTCAATACACACAGGGCTGAACAAAAATGGCAAAAGTTGAAAGTGCAAGTCTCATGTCCCGCAACCTATAGTAAAGAAGAGAGTTCTTTTATATTTCACAACAACTACCCGAGCACGTCTTTCTGGATGCGATCACCTTGGTTGGTAAAGGTAGCGCCGGGTGATGGTGGTCCTCACCAACTCCCTCCTAAAACCAGATTTTTTCCAATAGGCGCCTATGGAGCAAAACCTGACAATCTTGATGAATTCAAAAGCATTGGTCTTAATACTGCCGTAGTTCCAATGAATTACGATAATATTTCCAAATGTCTGGACCTTAGTATGCACTGTACTCTTTCTGTGCCACGGGATCCTGAGAAGTTACTTTTGATGCTGGATGACCTGGCTCTTCTTCATCAAGGCAAATTTTCATACTACGTCAACGATGAACCTGGGATTCATTCTTTTCCTGAGAGTAAGGCCGAAGACATTCAAAATATTTTAAAAGACCGCTTCCCAGCAGCGGTGACCAATATGGCAATTGTCCGTCCACAGGCTATACCATATTATGAGAAGGGAGCGGATTATTTCATGCTGGACCAGTATCCGGTACCGAATATGCCGATGACCTGGCTCTCTGATTCCATGGATGAGGCGGCAGAATATGTTGGGAGAAATCGCCTCCAATCCGTCATCCAGGCCTTTGGTGGCAGGCAATACGCCTCCAGTGGTTGGCCAAGACTGCCGACCTTTGCCGAAATGAACTGTCTCTCGTTTCTTTCAATTATTCACGGGAGCAGAGGGCTTTATTTTTATACGTTCCCAAGTATCATGGCAACAGCAGAGGGGCGTGAGGACTTTTCACTTCTCATACGCCGTCTCAATAGTTTACGATCGTGGCTACAGATAGTAAATGACCAAAAGCCCGTGGAAGTTCAAATGACTTCTGTATCTCAGGTCGATCCCAAAGGTCAGCCGGCAGTGCATTGCAGCACAAAAGAGCAATTCCATACCCAGTTGCTCATCTGTGTAAATACGATTAATACCTCTGTGGAAGCAGAAATTGGTGTGGCGGAAAATCGGCAACATTCCTGGCGTGAATATTATACAAGTGTGCCATATGCTGTTGCGGATAAAACGATACTTGCCCGCTTTAGTCCACTTGAGGTGAAGGTTCTCCTCGAAGAAAGGTAGCGGTTGTTTTAAACACCTGAAAAAACGGCGGCTTTGCCTCTTTACTGCAGAACACCAAGAGTTACAGCCTGAGTGACTTTGACGTTATCCCTGATGTACTCGAGGGTGACATCAGAATGAGGGCGAGACAGTGAGATCCGGTTTCTGAGATCAGCGGCCCCTGCAATTGGGGCCCCATTTATCGTTATGATAAGATCACCATCTTGTAAGCCAGCCCGTTCTGCGGGAGAGTCATCTTTTACCCCGACAACTCGTGCTGCTTGAGCACTGGTAAGTCCAATCAGTGTCAGCGTATCGTCCACCGTAGCATCCTTTAAAGAGACTCCAAGCCAGGCGCGCGTAACTTTTCCATAGGTAATAAGTTGCTCTGTCACGGTACGTACCATATTTATGGGAATGGCAAAGCCAATCCCTATGTAGCCCCCGGTCTGGGTGAGGAAGGCGGTGTTGACCCCTATGACCTCTCCTTCAATATTAATGAGCGGTCCTCCTGAATTGCCAGGGTTGATGGCAGCATCCGTCTGGATGAAGCTTTCATAATCGCTGATGCCAAGGGCATTGCGTCCTGTGGCACTGACAATTCCCGCAGTCACTGTCTGGATATACTGATACGGGGAGCCTATGGCGAGAACCCAGTGACCACTCTTGATAAGATCAGAATTACCAAGTGCAATGGAGGGAAGATTTTTCGCAGCAATTTTAATAAGGCCAATATCCGTTTTGCCATCGACGCCGATAACTGAGGCCGAAAACTCTCTTTTATCTGCGAGTGTGACCGTGATTTTGCTGGCGTCTTTGATCACATGGCTGTTCGTTATGATGTATCCATCAGGGCTGAAGATAAAACCGGAACCATACCCGTAGGTTGTATGGTCGGTAAAAAACGGGTTTTCTGCTTCATTGTCAGATTTTTTGCCAAAAAATTCTTCAAGTTCGGGACTGAGTTTTTGTTGGCCTGACTTGCCCGCAGCCGCCTTTTTTGTCACCTGAATATAAACTATTGCAGGTTTAGAGTGGTCGATAATCTCAGAGAAAACCTGCGCCGTGCGTATAAGATATTCTTTCGTCGGTTGCAGATCGGTTGCGGCAGAAGTTGTGGTGCTGTGTATTGCAACCGATAGAGCCAAAGTTATAAAGAACAGAATATTTTTCATTATGATGTTGTCTGAAATAGCAAAAAACAAAGGAATGGTTACCAGTTAAACCTGATTCATTACAACCATTGGCAACATATCGACTATAGAGAGGAAAATCAATCTGTCAAAAGAGCATTGGACGTGAATGAAACAAAATGATCGGCCGCTTTCTGTAAAATTATTTCCATTGCAAAAAAAATATCCGGCCAACTCTAAAGTAACTCCTTACAATGATTTGGATTACCAGTAGACCTTGATTTTACAGAAAAAAATGGCCGGAAAAGCGGTGTTAAAAGCTAGAAATAACATGGAGAGTTGGTTATAATCGCTTTTTTTTATACCTGCGTTGACAAGTAGAGCATCACATATTGTATACTTTTTACTGGAATGCAAGTCGTTCAGTGGGAGGATAATCCTTCCATCTATGTTGAAGTTATTTTAAGAGAAGGTCATGGCGAATAAATTGTATGTTGCGGGAACCGAGACCCGTACTGGTAAATCGGCTGTTATCCTGGGCTTAATGGAATTATTGACCAGAAATATTAAGAAGGTGGCGTTTTTCAGGCCTCTGGTTGATATGGATGACAAGCATTTGGTAATGGATAATACCATTAGTCTCATCAAGCACCAATTTCATCTGTGTTATGATTATGATGAAATGTATGCCTACACGGTAAATGAGGCAAATCACCTGATTTCTCTGGGAAGAACAGAAGAACTTCATGAAGGCATTCTTGCAAAATTCAATAGCCTTGCGGCCAAAGCTGATTTTGTCCTCTGTGAGGGAATTGAGCTTGAAGGATCGAGTGCTTCCTTTGATTTTGATATAAACGTTGATATCAGCAATAACCTGGGATGTCCGGTTATGCTGGTTGCCGGTGGCCGCAGGAAGTCCATCGATGAGTTGGTTCGGTCAATTAAGGTATACTATGAATCCCTTCAGGAACGGAGTTGTGACGTCGTTGGGACCATCGTCAATCGTGTTGATCCCCTGGTGGTTGAGACTGTTCAGCAAAAGCTGGCTGAGGAAAAAATCGGCCAGGGAGAACAGCTTTTTTATGTTATTCCCAATGACGAAAACCTGGGGAACCCTTCTGTTGGGGAAGTTGCACGACTGCTCAATGCAGAAATTCTCTACGGTGAAGAGAACCTGACCCGTCATGTTCGAGGATTTACCATTGCTGCCATGCAGCTGCGCAATCTGCTCGCCCGAATTGAGTATGGTGCTCTTGTTATTACCCCGGGCGATCGATCAGACGTCATACTTGCCTGTCTTGCCGCTGTGGAATCGGCGACCATGCCCAATATTTCCGGTATCATGCTTACCGGTGGCCTTGTCCCCGAAGAGCCGATTCAAAGGGTGATTGAGGGATTTCAGAACACTATTCCGATCATTGCAGTGAGTGAGAACACTTTTCAGGCAGCGATTCGGGTCGAAAACATTCATGCCGCCATTACCCCTGACAACACCAGAAAAATTATTCAGGCTCTGGCAGTGTTTGAACGTCATGTAGACATGGAAAAGCTCAGCGAAAAAATTGTTAAGACGAAGACCACCATCGTTACGCCAAAGATGTTTGAGTCCAAGCTGATCCAGCGGGCACAGAGTAATAAGCAGCATATCGTGCTTCCTGAAGGGGAAGATGACCGGGTGCTGAAAGCTGCTGAAATCCTTCTTCGCCGCGGGGTTGTTGATCTGACCCTCCTTGGCAGTGAAGATAGGATCAGTGAGAGGGTCAAAAGCCTTGGTCTGCACCTTGAAAGTGCAACGGTTATTGATCCGAAGTATGCCACAAATTTTGTTGATTATGTTGATACCTATTATGAACTTCGTAAGTCCAAGGGGGTAACGAAGGATGTCGCGACAGATATCATGGCTGATCTGAACTTCTTCGGTACCATGATGATCTACAAAGGCCATGCTGATGGAATGGTTTCCGGTGCTGTACATACGACCGCTGACACCATTCGCCCCGCCTTTCAATTCATTAAAACCAAGCCGGGATGTTCGATTGTTTCCTCCGTTTTCCTCATGTGTCTCAATGACCGGGTTCTTGCCTACGGTGATTGTGCAGTGAACCCCGACCCTACTGCAGAACAGCTGGCTGAGATTGCTATCAGCTCAGCACAGACAGCGGCACTCTTTGGCATTAATCCTCTTGTCGCCATGCTTTCATATTCTTCCGGAACATCCGGGAAAGGTCAGCAGGTTGAAAAGGTTCGAGCCGCAACGGAGATTGCCAAAGAAAGGGCAAAGACTTTTTACCCAGGCCTGGAGATTGAGGGTCCGATTCAATATGATGCTGCCGTAGATCCAGGTGTTGCCCGGACGAAAATGCCAAACAGCAAGGTTGCAGGTAGAGCGACCGTTTTTGTCTTCCCTGATCTCAACACCGGAAATAATACCTATAAGGCGGTTCAGAGGTCTGCAGGGGCTATAGCGGTTGGTCCAATCCTCCAGGGACTCAGAAAGCCTGTGAATGACCTGAGCCGAGGTTGTCTGGTTACAGATATCGTCAACACTGTTGCCATGACCGCAGTGCAGGCCCAGGCAGAAAAGAAGTAAACCTCACGGCAAGTTTTTCATACTTCAAAAAACAAAAGCCCGACGATTTTTTTTAAATCGCCGGGCTTTTGTCATTCATGCAGTCAATTGCGTTACAGGTTTTTCCTTGCCTTCATAGCAGCAACCAGTTCTCGCAGGTAATCGAGCCACTTTTCCATACCTTCACCTGTTGGGGATGCAAGCTCCATGGTTCGAAGATTTGGGTTGAGCCGCAGCGCATCACCCCTGGCCTCTTCAACAGGAAAATCAAAATAGGGGAGCAGGTCAGTTTTGGTGATTACAAAGGTTTGGGAACTGGTAAAGGCCTTTGGGTATTTTGATGGCTTATCTGGTCCTTCGGGGACAGAAACAAAAACCACCCGCTCGTGCTCGCCAAGGTCAAAGGTCGATGGGCAGACCAGGTTGCCGACGTTTTCAATAAAGAGCAGGTCAATCTTGTCTCCTCCGGGCTCTTTTTGCAGACGGTGAAAGCCCTTGTGGGTCATGGCCGCGTCGAGATGACAGGCACCGCCGGTGGTCAGTTGGACAACCGGCACACCTTTTGCCCGAATCCTGTCTGCATCTCGCTCAGTTTCTATATCGCCTTCAATCACACCAATATTAATTTCGCCCTTGAGTGCCTCAATGGTGTGTTCGAGCAGGGTTGTTTTGCCCGAACCGGGGCTGCTGATAAGGTTAAGGGCAACAGCTCCAATTTCGTCAAAATGTTCTCTGTTGGCTCTGGCCAGGGCATCGTTTGCCGCAAACAGGCTGGCGTGTACGTCTACGGTTTTGGTCTGGCTGTGGCCGTGGGAATGATCGTGGTTATGATCATGAGAATGGTCAGAAGGGCTTGGGCAGCCGCATGTATCACACATTGTAATTCCTCATTGGTATATATGTAAGAAGAGACAGGTTCCTGGTATTATTCGTTCAACCTTATCTTAAGACAATTTCTATTTTTTACTATTCCATTTCAACCTGGAGGAGCATCAGGTCTTCGCCTCCGCTTGGGATGAGAAGCAGATCTCCACATTTCGGGCATCCATCGGGTTTTGGTCCGGCAACCGTTTCGACGTGTCCGCAGTCAGAACATCTGTATTGTACCTCGGGAATCTTTACGATGAGTTTGCTGCCGCGTAACATCTCATCGTCTGCGGAGAGAATATCAAAGCCAAACTGAAATGAATCCAGGACAACGCCACATAAGGGGCCTATCTCCATGGTAACGGTTGTGATCCTGGTTGTATTGTTTTCGGCAGCGAGATCTCTCAGTTGTTGAAAGAGCCCTTCTACCAGTGATATTTCGTGCATTCTGAGGTCCTGTATTCTATCTGGCTAGTTCTTTTGTGTATATTCCACGCCAAGTTCAGTGAGACGGCCAAGTATCATTTCAGCAACCTCAACCTTACGGTGGCCGACGACATCTGACAGTTCAATTCCCTCTTCGAGCACTTTTGGGATCACCGTGTAGAACTCAATGTCACCGGGCGTTGCCCCCCGGAGCTTTGAAACCTCAAGTATCTCAAGCAGTCCAAGTTGATGGGGAGACATGCGCAGCTGGAAATTACCGGCTTTCACATCATCGAGTTCAAAGAAGTGGAAGGAACCGGGCTCACCTTCGATATCGACAACATCGATGACAAATATAAGATCGCAGTTTTCGAGAAATGGGCCCATGAATATTCCAGCGGTACCCACATCCTGAATGTCGACATTGTCTGGAAAATCGTAGTGCTCCTGGAGGTAATGAACAACATGTACTCCAAAACCCTCGTCGGCCAGGATGTAGTTACCGATGCCGGCGATGCCGATCTTTTTTTCTGCAGTCATAGTATCCCTTACGCTGTCTGTTAACATATTCGTGGCAGTGGCATTCCATGCAGGGGAGTAACAACCCTGGCGCCTCCAACCGGGGTCCTGATCACGACCCTGCCTGCTTTGCCTGCCACAAGTTTTCCTATGACGACCGCTTCTTTGCCTTCGGGTGTCCCATGCATTATACGCAGGGCTTCGTCGGCCTTGTTGCCGCTGACGATAACAAGACATTTACCTTCGTTGGCAAGATACAGGGGTTCCAGCCCCAGTAATTCGCAGGCAGCATTGACCTGAGGCCGAACAGGGAGTGCTTCATTGTCGATTTCGATAGAAAGGCCACTATTTTCTGCAATTTCGTTTAAGGTGGAGGCAACCCCTCCCCTTGTAGGATCACGGAGGGTATGGATGTCTCCTGGAAGCCCTTTCAGCAGAGCGGCTACCATTCTGTGCAGAGGCATGGTGTCACTTTTGAGATCCCCTTGGAGGGCAATACCAGCTCTTCGTGTCATGATGGTGATCCCATGGTCACCCATGGTACCTGAAAGAATAACAACGTCCCCTTCTTTGGCGTATTTTGAGGAAATATCAACCCCTTCTTCGACAAAGCCTATGCCCGAAGTGTTAATGAAGATTTTGTCACCTTTACCTTTGGGGACAACTTTGGTGTCTCCGGTAACAACGTAAACACCTGCCTCCCGGCAGGCCTCAGCTATTGATATAATGACTCTTTCAAGCTCGTCAAAGAGCAGCCCTTCTTCAAGGATCAGCCCAAGACTGAGGGCGTGGGGCCTGGCGCCCCGCATGGCAAGATCGTTGATGGTACCGTGGACGGCAAGCTTGCCGATGTCTCCACCGGGGAAAAATATAGGGTCAACCACATAACTGTCTGTGGTAAATGCAAGTCTTCCACCAGGGTTTTCGAGTATGGCACTGTCTTCGAGACTGTTGAGTATCGGGTTGTCGAGGTGCTTGATAAACACTTCACTGATCAGTTCCTGGCTTGCAAGACCTCCGCTGCCGTGATCAAGTAATATCATTTTTTCGGACATGTGCTGGAAAACCTCTGGTTTGGTAAGCTTTATTTATTGAGTACCTTAGAAATTCATTCGAAGTCTGCGCTTATCTCTTTTTTGTGAATGGATTTCGTGAAGGCACTTATTCCGGTTTGATTTCCGGTTTGCCGGGGTTGATTTTGTCTGTATTATTAATGGCTAGAGAGCGACTGTTAGATATCCCGTCCGTATTTATGATATGCTGCACAGGTACCTTCACTTGAGACCATGCACGGTCCGATGGGGGTCGCAGGGGTACAGCGTTTATCAAAGAGGGGGCATTCATTGGGGATTTTTTTACCTTTCAAGATCTCTCCACAGAGGCACCCCTTTGGTTCTTTAGAATCAGGCAGGGTAATGTCAAGGCGCACTTCAGCATCAAAATCCCTGTAGGTCTCCCGTATTTTCAGACCACTTTGGGGGATGGGACCAAGGCCGCGCCAGTCCATATCGGCTGGCTCAAAAATCTCATCCACCATTCTTGCGGCCCGGGCATTGGGCTCCCGGGAAACGGCCCTGGGGTAGACATTTTCCACCTTGATATCTCCACGACCCACCTGTCTTGCGAGGAGGACGAGTGCTTTTAAAAGATCCGCCGTCTCAAAGCCACCAACAACGCAGGCAAGGTTATACTTTCTGGCCATGGGCTCCCAGGCCTTTGCCCCTATGATTGTGGACACATGTCCTGGACAGAGCAACCCATCAATTTTTAGGCTCGGGTCATCAAGGAGTGCTGCCATGGGTGCAGGCATGGTTTTCTGGGTGGAGAACACACAGAAATTATCAACCTTCTGATTTTTGGCTGCAAGGATGGTGGCGGCTATCCCTGGGGTTGTTGTTTCAAAGCCTACCCCCAGAAATACGATCAGCTCCTGTGGATTATTCTTAGCGATCTCCAGTGCATCCATGGGCGAGTAGACAATATCCACCTTTGCCCCACGTGAGCTGGCTTCGGCCAGGGAGCCATTGCTGCCGGGCACTCTGAAAAGGTCACCGAAGATGGTCACATGGACCCCCGGTATATCCGCCATGGCAATAAAGGCGTCCATGTGTGATGCGGAAGTGACACAGACAGGACAACCTGGACCCGAAACGAGTTTCATCCCATCAGGGAGAATGGATCGCAGGCCGTTTCGAAATATCGCCATGGTGTGAGAGCCGCAAACTTCCATGACGGTGAGCGGTTTCGTCACAGCTTTTTTGAGCTCTTCCACCAGTGGCAGAGCCAGACTGCTGTCCCGGTATTCGTCCAGATGTTTCATTGGTTGCCTTAACTGTTAATACCTTATTGTAAAATAATGAACCTTAGTACAACAAAGGGGATTGGGGAGAATATTTGACATTTCATCTGAGTTGTTTAAATGGCGCAATACGTAACATTTGATTCCAGCCTTTTTCCCGCGATTAAGAGAGCAGCTCTTCTGGCATGTTTTCGGCAAGTTCCCGAAGAAGAGAAATGTTTTTCAGAGCCTCTTCCTCAACAAGAGAGTGGATTGCAAAGCCTGCATGAATAATGACATAATCTCCTACAGCCGGCCAGTAATCAACGATATCAAGTCGAACGTCACGGCTGATACCATCTGCATCAACTGTGGCGACCTGGTTGCTGGTAAAGTCATCGGGATCACCATGAATGGCGGTTACTCTCATTGGAATTGCAAGACACATGGCGCAGACCTCCTATTATTGCCTGACCTATGGAGATGGAGCCATCATTGATGGGCAGGGCATTTCCCGTATACACTTCTAGGTCGTTTTGTTTGAGTAATGAAAAAAAGCCTTCAAGCAGCAGACTGTTTTGCATACAGCCACCTGAAAGCACAACTTGTCGAATTCCTGTCTCTTTTGCAAGACGCAAGGCAAGTTGGCTCATGCTTTCTATGAGCATGAGATGAAAATGTAGTGCTATCGAAGAAACGTCACGATTTTTCTGCATTTCATCAACAATCATTTTAACAAATTTTGTCGAACTTATCTCCCATTTTCCGCCGCGATAGCAAAGAGAGTTGTCGCTCGCCCTGTGCAAGTTATGCCAGGCTGTGTCAAGCCAGTTGTTGGTTTTGGCAATTTTAGCGAGTGCTTCCAGCTCCATAGCTGCCTGGCCTTCATAGCTCATCGTGTCTCGGAGACCAAGAAGATTTGCAATAGCATCAAATAATCGTCCACAGCTTGAGCTGAGAGGGCAATTAAAAGAGTTCTCCAGCATGGATGAGATGATACTGAGCTTTTCTTGTTCCAGATGTTGCAGGTTTGCAGGGAGATTTCGAGCAAGGATGCCATCTATTCCGTAGCTGCTGTAGAGGGCGGAAAGACCCATTCTCCATGGCTCTGTGGAAGCAGCATCGCCGCCGGGCAGGGGGAGATGGCTGAGGTGGCCCAGCCGTTCAAAGTCCGTGAGGCTGGTTTTGAGTATCTCCCCCCCCCAGAGTGTTCCATCTGTACCAAGGCCAACCCCGTCAAGCACTATGGCAAGTACGGGTTCTGTCAGTCTGTGTTCAGCCATGACAGCGACCGCGTGGGCGTGGTGGTGCTGAACCGTATACAGAGGAAGATCTAGACTCTTGGCGTATTGGCTTGACAGGTAGTCGGGATGAAGGTCGCAGGCAACCGCCTCGGGTTTAATCTGATAGAGACTTTGAAGATGATGTATGGACTCCTGATAGAATTCGGCAGTTTCCAGATTATCGAGATCGCCAATGTGCTGACTGGGGAAGATGGTATTTTTCCGGGTCAGGCTAAAGGTGTTTTTGAGTCCTGCGCCGCAGCCAAGAATTTGCGGGAGTTCCATTTCTACAATCAGCTTTGCCGGGGCATAGCCCCTTGCCCGCCTTAAAATGACCTGGCTTTCACTAACTGTTTTGACCACGGAATCATCAACTCTGGTTAGGATCTCCCTGTTGTGCAGGAGAAAGAGGTCTGCAAGGGGGGCCAGACGGTGTATGGCGTCATCATTACTGATGCAGATTGGGCTGCCGCTCATATTGCCCGAGGTCATGACCAGCGCTGCTGGACAATTACTCTCGGCAAATAACAGATGATGGAGCGGAGTATAGGGAAGCATGACCCCCAGCTCCTCAATGCCTGGAGCAATGTTAACAGCGAGGCCGCCCTCAAGTTTACGCCGTAAAAGAACGATGGGATGTTCAAAGGAGCAGAGAAGTGCAGCTTCACTATTGTTGACATGGCAGAGCTTTTTGGCGGCATTGAGGTCTTTTACCATGATGGCAAGAGGCTTATCCGGTCTGCTTTTACGTTCCCTTAATTTTGCAACTGCTGTTGGTGAGCACCCATTAACACTGAGATAAAAACCGCCGAGGCCGCGTATGGCGACAACCTGATTGTCAGCCAGGGCCTGAATTGCGGTGGTGATTGGCCTGGTATCGCTGATCAGATTACCATTGCTGTCGTGGAGGCTGATCTGGGGGCCGCAGACAGGACAGGCATTGGGCTGAGCGTGGAATCTTCTGTCTGTCGGATCGTTGTACTCTTTTTCACAGACAGGACACATGGGAAAGACCTTCATGGAGGTCTTGGGTCTGTCATAGGGGATGCTTTCAATTATCGTATATCGTGGACCGCAATTTGTGCAGTTGATAAAAGGATAATGAAATCTTCGATTTGTAGGATCTAAAAGTTCAGAAAGACAATCGCTGCAAAGGTTTATATCTGGTGGAATAGCAGTATTTGCGATGTTTTGGTTCTTGCTGCTGAGAATAGTAAATTCTGATCCTGCAGGTGATTTACCATGCAGCTGACAGGGACTGGTTGTAATCGAATCGATTGTCGCAAGTGGCGGCGCATCTTGCGTTATAGCCTGGACAAAGGCGTCAATGCTGCTTGACTCACCCTGGGCTGCAATGAAAACGCCTGCACCTGTGTTGCTGACACTGCCGGCGATACTGAGACGAGTGGCTAAGTTGTAGATAAAAGGTCGAAATCCTACGCCCTGAACGGTGCCCTGGACGAGGATTTCGACACTGACCTGCTTATGATTTATGGGTAAATTTGACACCGGTAAATATAGAGGAGATGATTCCCTCTGGTGCTTTGGCATCATTCCATATGCATAGATACACATGGATGACAGCAAATATCATGAACCACCACATAAGTAAGTGATGCAAAAAGCGAGCGGACTGCTGGCTGCCAAAGATCGCCAGCCCCCAGCCTTCCCAAAAAGGTACTTCCGGGAAGAGCATGAAAAAGCCGCTGATGATCATGGTGACAGCTACAAAAAATGTAAACAGGTAGGTCAGACCGGCCAGGATGTTATGGCCGAGTCGCTCATCGTGTTTATCGCTGATGTAACTGTACTGGAGCAGGGTCATTTTCAGATTGTTGAGATTTCTGCCCGTGATGGGGAGGATATCCCAAACTCTTTCCTGGGCATTGCCAAAAAAGTAGAGGAAAAGTCTGATCAGAACCGCTCCGGAAAAAGTGTACGCTGCAATAAAATGTATGAAGCGCATGGTTGCCATGGGGAAGCTTGCACTTCCCTCGATCATGGTGTTTGTCCACGGATTGTTGATGTAAAAACCCGTCGTTACCAGAAAAACGATAGACAGAGCAAACATCCAGTGGAACAAGCGGAGCAATACGCTCCAGCACTGTTGTTTTTCAAATGTTGCCATTCTAGTTACCTCCTACGGTATGAACCGGAAAGAAAAGTTGTTGTTATTGTAAACAGGTTATTACATCGCCTTTACTTTAACGACTTCCTTACCTTCAGGGTCGAGCATATGGACGGCACAGGCAATACATGGGTCAAAAGAGTGAACAGTACGCAACACCTCAAGAGGTCTTTCCACGTCAGCGACGGGATTGCCCAT
This sequence comes from Desulforhopalus sp. IMCC35007, assembly GCF_005116575.1. Taxonomy (GTDB): domain Bacteria; phylum Desulfobacterota; class Desulfobulbia; order Desulfobulbales; family Desulfocapsaceae; genus Desulforhopalus_A. The sequence goes on from NZ_SWCN01000006.1 coordinate 92,010, forward strand.
AAGGGACGCTTCGTACGGTCCGAGTTGTCCTTCTGCATCTCGTGGGCCGGCATTCCAGGTTGACGGAACAACACACTGGTAATTTTTGATCTTGCCGTCCTGAATAACAATCCAGTGAGACAGGAGACCACGAGGTGCCTCGTGAACACCAACACCGCGCTGTTCTCCCTTGGGAAATACAGGTGGGTTAAAGATCTCGTAGTCACCGGTGGCAATGTTGTTGACCAGAAGATCCCAATGCTTGAGAGCGAGATCCGCCATCATACCTGCACGAACTGCACGGGCCGCATGGCGACCAATGGTACCGTGGAGGATTTCAGGACCGACCTTGACACCCGCAACAGCGCTTATGCGACCAAGGAAATCATCAACGCTTTTAACGGTCAATGCATGGCCCTGGGCATAACCAACGACCATCTGAGCCAGAGGACCAACCTGCATTGGCTTGCCCTGGAAGCGAGGCGCCTTCAACCAGGTGTAGCGTCCCTCATCTTCAAAGTCGGTGTATTTTGGATCAGTTGTAGACTCCCAAGGGTGCTTGGACCAGTCACCGTCGTACCAGGCCCTGGCGATGGACTCTTCAACATTTTCTTTAAAGTATGGATCAGCATGAACATTGATGTTCTTAATGGTACTGAGATCACCGTTCATGACCGTTCCACCTGGGAGGTCTGCCTTGGTTGCAGCTGCATCGAGGAACATGTCGGGAGCGGCAAGATAGTTGGTAACGCCTGCACCGTAAGGAATCCACTCTGCATAGAGTGCACCAACGGCCACAACATCTGTCATGTAAACCATCTTGACGAAATCCCGAACCTCTTCAATGAGCTGCTTGACCCAGTAGAGACGTTCCATGGTCACTGCGGTCTCATTTTCAGGATTCAGGTTGGTGGTCACACCACCGACGGAGAGATTCTGGACATGAGGATTTTTGCCGCCGATGATTCCAAGAGCCTGGGTGGCCTTACGCTGGTAATCAAGTGCTTCAAGGTAATGAGAAACCGCCATGAGATTTGCCTCAGGTGGTAGTTTCATGGCTGAGTGTCCCCAGTATGCATTGGTAAATGGACCGAGCTGACCGCTTGCAACCAGGGTCTTTACCTTGTCTTTTACCGCTGCAAAACGTTTTGGGCTGTTACCGGGCCAGTCCGAAAGACTGTCTGCAAGTTTAGCTGTAGCCACGGGGTCGGCATCGAGTGCTGAAACAACGTCTACCCAGTCAAGAGCGGACAGGGTGTAGAAATGAACAATGTGATCCTGAAGACAATGAATTGCTTGTACCATGTTACGTACAAGCTGCGCGTTCAAGGGAATCTGCAGGCCAAGGGCATTTTCAACCGCACGGACAGACGCAAGAGCGTGGACTGTGGTGCAAACACCGCAGATACGCTGGACAAAAAGCCACGCATCACGAGGGTCCCGTCCTTTGAGTATATTCTCAAGGCCTCGATACATCTGTCCTGAAGACCATGCCTTGGTGATGAGACCACCATCTACTTCAACATCTACTCTTAAGTGACCCTCGATCCTGGTAATTGGATCAATGGTAATTCTTTGAGCCATTTGTGAAACCTCCATATAAATTTAGACTACTGATCGCAGGGAAAATGCGTGTTTCTGCGCTCAGTAAAACATTGCAAATGATAAAGTAACCCCTCAAAAAATATAGGAGATTAAGCTTCTTCGTCCTTTTTCTTACCCTTGATCAGACTTTTGCCAATGCCAACTGCGGCATGGATACCAATTCCTGCAGCGGTTGCAGCCAGGATGGTCTTGCCTACCTTGTCAGCTTTTTTGACGATTCCTGTGGCAGGGATTTTCACCATTGGCAGTCTTTCATAAAATGGAGTCATGGTGTCCCAGAAATTAGGTTCTGTACAGCCGATACATCCATGGCCGACGCTTACGGGCCAGACGTCAACATCGTTGAAGCGAACGACCGGACAGTTTGAGAAAGTTTCTGGACCCTTGCAGCCAACCTTATAGAGGCAGTAGCCGAGTTTATGGAATTCGTCACCGTATTGCTCGACAAATCGACCTTCGTCAAAGTGAGCGCGTCTTTCGCAATGGTCATGGATGCGGCGGCCATAAGCAAAGAGGGGGCGGTTGAGACTATCAAGAGCAGGGAGTCTTTTGAAGGTCAGGTAGTGAAGGATGGTTCCAAGAAAAGAAATGGGGTTAGGTGGACAGCCCGGGATGTTAATGATCGGCTTGTCGCTGACGAGATCCATGACACCGACAGCACCGGTTGGGTTTGGAGCTGCGGCCTGGACGCCACCAAAAGTTGCACAGGTACCGATTGCTATGATGGCAGATGCCTTAGGGGCGACCTCGGCCAGGATGTCCATTGCGGTTTTACCTGCAATTTTACAGTAAATACCATTGTCTTTTGTCGGTATTGCGCCTTCTACAACGAGGATGAATGGATGATTGTCCACTGTGTCATGCAGGTTTTGTTCTGCCTGGTGGCCGGCTGCAGCCATAACTGTTTCATGGTAATCAAGTGAGATTATATCCAGAATGAGACGACCGATATCCGGATGGGATGAGCGCAATAGGCTTTCCGTGCATCCAGTGCATTCCTGAAAATGAAGCCAGATAACCCGTGGCCGTTCTGCGGTCGCAGCTGCTTCAACCAGTTTGGGGATCATTGCATCGGACAGTCCCAAAGCGGCTGCAGCAATTGTGCATCCCTTGAGGAATCCGCGCCGATCAAGCTGCGGGTCCAGATTAGTTTTTACTGTGTCTGCCATATCAACCTCCTATTGCTGTGTGACAACAATTGTGCGCCAATGCGCGATTTCTTTCGACATGCTTCTCGTCGAATAAGGAAAATAAAAATACCCATAAAACAATAAAGCCGGTTGGCTTTGAAAGTAGATTCAATGGTTTTGATAAGATACCATTCGGAGAGTCTTTGGAGACACAGGACCGCACTTTCCAAGGATTTGTTACTTGCCTGCTTACGCAAGTAAAAAAAATAAAAAACCCAACGATGTAATGGGGAGCTGATGTTCGAGAAAAAGTGGATTGGTATGATGGCTCTACCTTGAAGCGCTGGGGGAATTTACCTTTGACAAATGAAACAGGGCAAGAAAAACAACCCTTAGATTGAGCGAATAGCCATGAGTGGATCATTTCAACCATTGTGCAAAGGGTGCGTTAGCACATATTAGCAAAGTGCAGTGTTGCTTGTGCGAAATTTCAGTATCACATATGTAAAGTTACAAGAAAAGTACCACTATGCAGGCTCTATAGCAAGATTATTTTAATCATTTAACGAATCTACAGTAGCCCCAGGTAGGGTGTTGCGAGAATTTGCACAATCGGCATATTTAACAGAAATCTGGGAGGAAAAGGTGGTTGTGCGAAAAACCGCACAACGATGTGGCGAATTAACGTGCGCCCGGGAAAAAGCAGTGATTGAAGTGGAAGCAGGCGAGTTTAACGTTTGAGGCCGAAAATACCGCCTTTCTTATTTTTCACCAGAGCTGGTTTGTGGCGAGGTTCTTCAGTAGTCTCACCTGGGCTCGTGGTCCTGGTGGCGACGTGTTCTATGGAGTCTTTTGGAGCACCTTGTGACAGGTTTTCAAGGTCAAGTTCTGTGTTGGTCAGAGCGGCCTGGTAGCAGTGGTAAAAAAGCCTGGCACGCTTAAAGTAACTCTTTTTTTTAAGCCAGTTCGGCCAGTTGCCGTGCTGGTTGTTGTGGATAAGGAGAGCCAGGTTGATCAGGTAATTGACAACTTCCTGTCTTAGCGATTTACGGAGGTTAAGGTGAATACCGATTCCCTGATCGATGTCCTGGCGGATCTGTTTCGCGTACTGGAACAAGGCCCCCCCTTTTCGAGGAGTCGTGTAGAGTTGATATCTCGATTCGACGAAAGGCGTGAGCAACAGGGCTATAAGGAAGAAGTCCTTTTGTCTGTGAATGTTATTGGTTTTGCTCAGAGAGTTAAGATTGTCAATGGCGGAAAAGAGTTTGCCTAAAAGTTCTCTTTGTTGCCGTGCATTCTCGGAGCGAGCAGTTAATATTTTTCCGTAGAAGGGAAAGAGGGTGAGAAAAAGACCGGAATCAAAGGCGAGCGGGAACCAGGCACCTGATGCCTCACTGTAGAGATCTTTGAGGAGTTCATCCCGCAACCGCGATGGAGGACAGAGCCTGAGTTTGTCGGCGTTGGTGCAGATTGCCTTCCAGCTCTGTTCTTCAATGGAAAATCCATTACGGGCGGCGTGGCGGATTGCACGCATCATCCGAACAGGGTCTCGGGTGAGTCGTTTGTCGGGGTCGCCAACGATCCGGATGATAGAATTGGCGAGGTCCTGACTGCCATTGACGTAGTCAATGATGGTACAATTTTTAATTTCGTAAAAGAGCGAATTTATGGTTAAATCACGTCTTCTCGCATCTTCGTGGAGCGTACCGAAGGTGTTGTTGGGAGCAAGTACTGCCTCAGGCCCATCCAGGTCATACTCAGACAGAGACCTGAGAGTGCTGACCTCAATCGTTTTTCCGCCCTTGAAAAAAACCTGAACAAGGCGAAACCTTCTGCCGATGGTGTTGCTGTTTGGAAAAAGTTTTCGCAGCTGGCCAGGGTGGGCATCGGTGCTGATGTCAAAATCCTTGGGCTCTTTGCCAAGGTACAGGTCGCGTACCCCCCCGCCAACGAGGTAGCCGGCAAAGCCAGCATCTTGAAGTTTTCTCAAAACATAGAGGGCATCTTTATCAATCATGCTGTTGCAGATTGGATGCTTATGGGGAGGGATAACAATAACAGCGCAGGAGTTGTCGGTCGTGTCCGGCGCTGTGTCAATTTCTTTGGCTTGATTCATGTGGGGAGTGATCAGGCGATCGGATTGAAGCCTTTGCCTTCGCGATATACGGATTCCGCCTGCTCTTTGAAACGTCGAAAGATTTCTGCTACCGACAGGATCTTGTCCATTTTGAAGGTGTTTTCGCCGGAAAAAATTAAGCCGTCTTTGGTGTTGCCGTTTTTAGCCATCATCAGCCGTTCATTTATGCAGTAATGGTGGTCGCATTTTTTGAGACAGAGATGCGGGCATTTTTTGGTACTGACATCTTCGCCGGCATTCATGCCTTTTACAAAGGGGTTGTTGATGGCCCGTCCAGGCATTCCTACGGGGGAGGAGGTGAGGACGATATCTTCTTGTTTGGCATCGAGAAAGGCCTGTTTGTACTCGTCAGATACGTCACACTCCTTGCTCAGCACAAATCTTGAAGCTATCTGAACCCCGTCTGCACCATACTTGTCCATCATTTCGGCCATCTCAAAGCCGTTGGTGATACCACCGGCTGCGATCAGGGGGATTTTTTTGATGGCGTCCCGGATAGCCGGAAAAATTTCCCGAAGAGGCTTGTCCGTTCCAAGGTGGCCGCCGGCCTCTTTAGCTTCAACTATAACTGCTGCTGCTCCAAGCTTTTCTGCCATTTTGGCAAGGGCTGGAGAGCTTACTATCATGACGATGGGGGTGTTGTGTTCTTTACCGATCTTGAAAATGTCCCGGGAAAAGCCCGCGCCGGTAACTATCATGTCAACACCTGCATCAATGGATGTCATTACCAGATTGTAGAAATCCTTCATGGCATACATAATGTTTACGGCAATAATTCCATCGGTTCCAGCTTTTGCTTTTTTTATGTCTTCGTGAAGCTCCTCAGGGGGGAGTCCGGAGCCGCCAATTATTCCTATTCCACCACAATTGGCCACTGGAATCGCCAAAGCAGAAGTCGAAACACGTATAGACATTCCACCCTGAAGAAGTGGAAAGGTTGCTTTGAGATTCGCAATGTTTAGTGAAGGTAACTTCATAGAGGTGCTGCTCCTTTTTAAAAATAATATTAGAGTTGAGATAATGCATCTCTTGCTCGCTTTTGTCAAGAAAAGTATAAATCGTTCAAGATCGCGTAAAACAAGGCATTCCAGGACGGAACCTGCTGATGTGGCGTGATAATTTTACGATTACAGGTGTTGGGTCTGGCCTGTTGCTTGACAAAAGTATAAAATTACGGTTAAATTCGCAGTTTTTGATTAAATATAGTCTCTATCCTATTATCATTACATTGGAGAATGGTTTTGAAGATCAAGGCCCTGAAAGGCTTTAAAGACATTATACCCGGAGAGGTCGAGCTGTGGCAGTATCTTGAGTCCACTGCGCGAGGAGTTTTTGAACGATTTGATTTCAACGAGATTCGTTTGCCGATTCTTGAAGAAACTCAGCTTTTTGCAAGGTCTATTGGCGAAGCCACAGATATCGTTGAAAAAGAGATGTACACCTTTGTCGACAAACAGGTCACCATGCGACCTGAAGCGACGGCATCACTTTTGCGGGCGTATATCGAGCATGGTCTGTATGTGCAAAAACCTGTGCAGCGCCTTTTCACTATCGGTCCGATGTTTCGCCATGAGCGCCCACAAAAAGGGCGTCTGCGGCAATTCCATCAACTGGATGTGGAAGTACTCGGTTCTGAAAGTCCCAGGGTTGATTCAGAACTCATCTCCATGGGGGCCATGCTCTTTGATGAGCTGGGGATAAAGGTCAGCCTGGAAATTAATTCACTTGGCTGCCCTGCCTGTCGCCCCGGTTATCGAGAAATACTTGTTGCCTATATAGCTGAGCGTTTTGACGCGCTCTGCAGTGACTGCAAGCGCCGGAGCAAAACCAATCCACTGAGAGTGCTCGACTGCAAGGTCCCTACCTGCAGAGAGCAGATTAAGGATGCCCCTTCAATTCTCGAGCATCTCTGCGGGGATTGCAGTGACCACTTTGGCAAAGTGCAGGATGGATTGATACAGCTTGGTGTTGACTATAAACTCAATAAATTCATGGTTCGTGGTCTCGATTATTACTGCAAAACCACATTTGAGTTTATTACTGCAGATCTTGGTTCCCAGGCTGCGGTGGCTGCAGGCGGCAGATATGATGGACTGATCGAGACCCTTGGGGGGCCAAAAGACAGCCCTGGCATCGGCTTTGCCATGGGTATGGAAAGGCTGGTGCTCTTGCTGCAACTCCAGAACAGGGAGGTCACGATTGCTCAAACCGATCTTTTTATTGCCGGGCTTGGTGATGAAGGTGTCCGGGTTGGTTACGGACTGGCCCATGGCCTGCGGAAAAAAGGGCTCTCTGTTGCCATGGACCACGAAGGACGAAGCCTGAAAGCACTCATGAAACAGGCCAATAAGGCTGCTGCCCGTTATACCCTGATTATCGGTGATTCTGAGATAGCGTCGGGTAAAGGGGTGCTGAGAGATATGCATGACCGCGAGGCAGAGCAGCAGGATGTTGACTTATCTGCGGAAGCTATTCTTTCAGCGATGGGGTAATAAGTGCGATACAAGCGATTATTACGCGTTTTATTTACATAGATTTAGTTATTTACTTTTTTTCTAATCTTACCGGGTGGCGTCAAATCCGTCTCTTAAGCTAGAAAGCAAAATTCAACATACGCAAACATCATGGAATCAATGGGAAATTTGGTCCGGACTCATTTTTGTAATGATCTCGGAGTAGAAAATATAGGTGAACAGGTAACGCTGATGGGCTGGGTCCTTCGCAGGCGTGATCATGGTGGTGTCATTTTTATCGATCTTCGTGATCGTGATGGTATCACCCAGGTGGTGTTCAACCCTGAAATCAACCCGGAGGTTCATCAGAAGGCACATCAGATTCGCAGTGAATGGGTTCTTGCCGTGAGTGGCAAAGTAGAGGCCAGGCCCGGTGATATGGCAAACCCCAAACTGGCAACGGGTGCCATTGAGGTGTTGATTGATGATCTGCGGATCCTCAACTCCAGCGAAACCCCGCCTTTCCCCCTTGATGAGGATACGGAAGTCTCCGACAACCTGAGGTTGCAATACCGTTATCTGGATCTACGCCGGCCGGAGATGGCGGCAAATCTGGTCATGCGTCACAAGGCAGTGATGACTGTGCGTAACTATCTCAACGATGCGGGATTCCTCGATATTGAGACTCCGATGCTGACACGATCAACTCCTGAAGGTGCCCGAGATTATCTGGTTCCTAGCCGGGTGAACAGTGGTAAATTTTACGCCCTTCCCCAATCTCCCCAGTTGTTCAAGCAGCTGCTCATGATTGCGGGAATGGATAAGTACTATCAGATCGTTAAATGTTTTCGTGATGAGGATCTGCGGGCCGACCGTCAGCCTGAGTTTACTCAGATCGATATGGAGCTCAGTTTTGTTGGTGAGGAGCAGATCATGGCCTTGAACGAAGGCATGATTACAACCCTTTTTAAAGAGACTCTGGGGGTTGATCTTGCACCACCCTTTCCCCGTATCACCTTTGATGAATCGATGAGTCGCTTTGGTACCGACCGCCCTGATATCCGTTTTGGCATGGAGCTTGTCGATCTTACCGCAATTGCAGCTAACTGTGGCTTCAAGGTCTTTCGCTCCATCGCCGATCAGGGAGGATCTGTTCGCGCCATTAACGCCAAAGGGTGTGCGACCTTTACCCGTAAAGAACTCGATGGCCTGACTGACTGGGTCACCCAGTTTGGTGCAAAAGGTCTTGCCTGGGTCAAGATGAAGGCTGATGGTGAGTGGCAGTCACCCATCGCAAAATTCTTTACCGACGAAGAGCGAGCTGCAATTGCCAAAGAAGTGGATGCTGTTGAGGGTGATCTGCTCTTTTTTGGTGCTGATAGTAACAAGGTCGTTTTTCAGGTTCTCTCCGAGCTGCGGGTTGAGCTGGCCAAACGTCTTGACCTGTTGAAAAAAGATGATTTCCGTTTTACCTGGGTCACCGACTTCCCTCTTATGGAATACGATGAGAAGGAAAAGCGCTATCAGGCCCTGCATCATCCCTTTACTGCGCCAAAAGAAGAAGACATCGAAAAACTCGATACTGATCCCGCAAAGGTCTATTCCCGTGCCTATGATCTGGTCCTCAACGGTACTGAAATAGGTGGCGGTTCCATTCGTATTCACCAGAAGAGTCTTCAGGCAAAGGTTCTGAGCGTTCTTGGAATCGGCGAAGAAGAGGCCAATGAAAAGTTTGGCTTTCTCCTGCGCGCTCTGGAACTGGGGGCACCTCCCCATGGAGGCCTGGCCTTTGGTCTTGATCGTCTCCTGATGATTATCACCGGCAGTGATTCTATCCGTAACGTTATCGCCTTTCCAAAAACCCAGAAGGCAACCTGTCCATTGACCGATGCTCCGGCATCTGTTGCCCGCAAGCAGCTGACAGAGCTGCATATTCGTCCGGACTGGAAAGAATAAAGCTTTGATGTAACCGTAAGTTTTTGTACAGACTCCCCGCATATCCTTATGGTGTGCGGGGAGTTTTTCGTTTACAGGTGGCAAACACCGAGGCACGACTATGGATTTAGTGAACGTATCACCCGAGATCCTCGTATTTTTGTTCATGGCAGCTTTTTTGGCAGGCTTTCTGGACACACTGGCCGGCGGCGGAGGCTTGATTGTTCTTCCTGCCCTTATTATCAGCGGCATTCCTCCACTTTTGGCCCTTGGTACCAACAAACTACAGGGTACAATGGGTACGGCTACCGCCTCTGTTATGATGCTCAGAAGCAGAAAAGTCAGGTGGGATGAGATCCGCTATCCGATGTTTCTTGCTTTTTTAGGATCGGCGGCGGGAACTATCGCCGTGCAGTTTATAAATACTGAACTGCTGGTTTTTGTCATTCCCCTGGTATTGGTATGTATCGCCGCCTATTTTATCCTCTCTCCCCTTATACAGAGCCAGCAGAGTGGGGCTCGCATCTCTTCTCAGAACTACAGACGCTTTATCGTGCCTGTTATAGGTTGGTATGATGGCATGTTCGGGCCCGGAACCGGATCTTTTTTTGCGGTTGCCGGTGTTTCACTGCGAGGGATGAATCTTATCGATGCAACCGCTAACGCGAAAACCCTCAATTTTGCCACAAATTTTGCCTCTCTTCTGATTTTTCTCATTGCAGGAAAGGTGGTCTGGCTTGCCGGTCTCATCATGATGGTCGGTCAGTTTGCAGGGGCCTGGGGTGGGTCGAAATGTTTACTCAGCATTCATCCAAATTATCTACGAATTCTGGTTGTTACGATGTGTCTTGCGATGCTTGGTAAATACGCTTTGACCATAGGCTGGATTGGCTGATGAAGGATCATACAAAAAAGTAAGGTAGGGTATTGGTAAGGGCGGAATTGATGGCAGGATAGTACATCAGTTGAACAGGAGTGAAGAACAATGTCTTTGTAGCGGTGTATGGCTTTTATGAATGAGCTGGGTAACGGGACGAGGGGCATGGCAGGTCGATAATGAAGTTTACAGCTCCATATCAGCTTTGATGTGCTCATCCCCCGAGGCTGGAAAAGGTGAGATGCCTCAGCATGGTTATAGAGAAAAGCCCCATGCAGCAATGCTCCAGTCCCTGCCCGTCAGGGATTTGCAAGTTTTTTTAAACTATAAATCGCCTCGGGTAACCCGATGAGACCATCACCATTCACATCGCCACTTTTACTTGCATCAGCGTCGTTTCCTGTCAGCAGTTGCAGGGTGAGAACGGTGTCTTTAAGCGTAACCTCACTGTCTCCATCAATGTCTCCAACCACTGATGCTACAAGACCGGTGAGACTGATGTCGTCTAGTGACATGCCAGCGTAAGCATAATTGCCACCATCATTGAAGTATGTCCAGCGTAAATATACCGCTTCAGCGTTGTCTGCATGTTCTGATAGGTCGAAAGAAAATGGCGTCCAGCTGTTAAAATAGAAGGGACCGTTTTTTGAATACATCTCCTGCCAGGCGCCGTCTGCCCCATTTTTGTATTCGACTCTTGCTGTATAATTCGAGTAGATGGCATACCAGCTGCTGAAGTTGAGATGGACTTTTGTATAAGCGCTACAGTCAATTGGACCCATGGTCAAGGTAGAGGTCGTAAAAGCCACATAATCTAAATCAGTGTCATAAAGGTTTGCGCCAGTATTGGGAGCGCTTGGGCCTCCATAGAGCTCTGTTTTATCTGTCCACGGTCCAAATTCCCAAACTCCGGTTTTCACCACATTACCAGGCTCTGTGTCAAGAGAATCAGTGAAGAACGCTGTATGTACTTCAAACGGCTGATCGCTTTCATCAAACTGGCTTGGGTCGGCCATACTTGTGACCCGGATAGTGAAATATTCACCTGAGAAATCTGTTGGTATATCCCATGAATACTGCCGATCATTGAGGGTGTCGCTGGCAATTGATGAGTGAAACACACCCTGTTGATAGAGATCAATTTTTACATTGCCTGTGATACTGTTTGAGTTCCAGGTGATGTCGTAGGAGTTACCCGCTGTAAAGACGAGTGACTGGTTGGGGTATTCAACTAAAATTTTGTTTCCATCCAGATCTCTGGCTCTGTAGTCAGCATAGACATTTTTCAGCAGGCGGAGAACTCTCGCATTATTGGCAAGGACAGTATCGCCGGCTTTGAGCCCGCTATGGGTTATGTCGGGATCAGAGAAGAGGCCGACCTTGACATGATCCAGGCCGTCTGCGTAGTAAACTCCATCGTTATAAGCCATGATTGAAGAGTATCCTGTTTCGCCGGCTTGGGGGTGCCAGTGGTAGCCTGCGGCATCTGTTCCGATTGGAGGGCCGGTCGGGCCGGGTGAAGAAATCTGGTCAGCGGCATGTGCCAAGCCCATATTGTGGCCGATTTCGTGGCAGGGCGTGTAGCCATCAAAGACGTTTTCATCTACGACACTAAAGGCATAGGCAGGGGATCCAGAGAGGCTTGTCAGTATCCAGGCAATCCCGCCGCCACTGCTGGACGAGCCATTTCCGACGATCAGTGAAACGAAATCAGCGCCATAGTTATCCCTGATAGTATGAACCTCATCCATGATGGAATCATTGGTTCGAGTTATGAAATCAAGAAAATCTCCCTTGTCGTGGCTTGCGCTTTGTGTGTAGTCTAAAATTTCAGAATGGACCAAGTTGAGGGTAATGCCAGTAGTGGTATTGCCATGTGTATCATTTGCCATTGCTATTCCCAAGGCAATCACATTCTGCATGTTTGCAAGACTGCCAACCTCACTGAAAGCCTGGGCTGTATATACGACAAGTATGTCGACCACAACGCCCGCAATGGATTCGTCTACAGCAAGCGCCTGTACTGATCCGACTTCTGTCTCAGAGGTTTCTTCGGATTGCATCTTCGTACCATTGCTCTGAGGTGTTGCCTGGCGTGGGGCGTAGCGATGTGGCCCGATATCATCAGGCTCTTCTGTTGCAGGGTCAAGTTCAAGAGCATAGTACTGATAATCCTGGGGATTAAAGTTGATGGCATACATCCTGTTCTGTTCAGGGATGATTATTTTGGCTCGGACCTCATTGTTTGATTGAGCAACAAAAACGCGGCCATATTCTGAGCCATTAATCCGGGCTGTTGTTGTGACTGTCCCGTTCACGTTTTGTATTGATGCGCTGACTGTTGCTGCAACCTGCACATCATCAAAAAGTTGAAATGAGATCTCTTGACCTTCTACTAAGGTATTTTGAGATAAAAGAGCAGATGGCAATATGAAGGGGGTGCTGCGTATTGCATTGTTTTTTAAGCCGAGCCATGGCTCTGCCGGGGCAGGGAGTGGTTTTTGGGAGACGGCTACGGGGGATGTGGTTTTTGGCAAAGGAGGAACTGCAATCGGTCGAACCCGCTGAGGAGTCGTTTGGGCTAGAGTGCCTGGTAGCTGAGAGCTGGAAGCTGAGGGGGCAGTCGTCTGCTCATCGTTCTCAAGACTTTTTGAGCGAATTACTAGAATGGAGACGAGTGCGACAATTGTAACGGTAACTGCAATAAGATTTCTTGGTGTCATTGGTTTGCTGGAGGTTATTCTGTAAAACTAAGGAGCTGTCTTTCATCTTTGCTCGATGCATTTTGAGTGTGGGTAAGATTATCGCATACCCTCGGCCTGATTGTCAAAGAGATGAAAGATGAGTTGAGCAGATCATCGGACTGACACTAACATGTAAGCAGTCGGGAAGAGGCGAGTCTGTCTCGTCGATTCTTGAATCATTTGCAAATGTCTTATGAATCTATAAACATACAAGAACAACGGGCAAAGTAGATGCAGACACCCCTCGCACGAAGAAATCCAAGCCCACCCTTAAGGTTTTTCTTTTTTGACCATAAAAGTCGTCATTACAATCCCGCTAAAAATAAGGACAATGGCCTGGATGTGATTTGTGGTAAGGGTTTCACCAAGGAAAAGCACAGCGAGTATGGTGCTGAATACCGGCATGAGATGGATAAACGGTCCAGCAATATTGGCTCCAAGCATAGTAACGGCCCGGTTCCAGAAAATAAAAGCAAGAACGGAGGCAAAAAGGGCGACGTAGCCGATGGTGATCAAGGTGTTGGTAGAGAGTATCATCGTTCTGCCCATGGACATCTCCAGCAGGTAAAAAGGCGTGATGAGTGATAGACCCACAATGACAATAGCTGTCTGATAGGCAAAAGGGTGGAGGCCTTTTGGGTATTTTTTCAGGTTGGCAGAGTAGAGGGCCCAGAGAACTGCGGCGATAAAAACGAGAATATCTCCCTTGTTAAACTGCAGGTGAAGAAGCGTTGCCAGCTTTCCCTGGGAGATGATGAGGAGCACGCCGCTAAGGGACATACAGACCCCAAGGGATTGTCTGAGACTGAGTCCGTCCTTGTACATTATCCATGAAATAACGACAATGATAACAGGGATACAGGAGTTTACAAGAACGGCATTGATGGCTGTGGTGGTCTGGATAGCGATGTAGATAAGACTGTTGAAGCCGGCCACTCCAACTATACCCTGCATGATGATAAACTTCTTATGCTCCAGGACCAGCTGACGTTGGCAGTAGAGATGGCGGAGGCCAAAGGAGCAGAGAATAACCAGAGCAATGGCCCAACGCCAGAAAGACAGGGACATGGGCGGGATAGCCGCGTGCATGCCCCGGCTGAGGACAAAATTTCCTGACCAGAAGAGGGTTGTCAGTATCAGAAGGATATAGGGCATGTGTCGTTCTTCGTTGTTGATAAATTAAAGGAGGGAAGGGGGAGACTGGTCAGATTCATTGGGCTCGTTTTTTGGACGGATAGAACGGACCTTTGGCAGATAGTCCTTAAAGGTATCGCCGTAGATCTCCCAGATGGTGATGAAAAGAGCAGCCACAATCGGGCCTATGACGATACCAAGCAGACCGAACATGGACAGGCCACCCAAGGTTCCAAACAGTACGAAGAGGTCGTGCATCTCTGTATCTTTGCCAACCAGTCGAGGACGAACAAGATTGTCCAGGTTTCCTGCCACTACACCGCAGAATATGGCCAGAATGATAACCCCTGAAAAATTACCCATGAGAGCGAGGATACAGAGTGCCGGGAACCAGATTATTGCAGTTCCAAAGGCAGGGACGATGGACATAACCGCCATGACTGACCCCCAGAAAACCGGGCCCTTAATACCCGCTATGGCAAAGGCCGCTCCGCAGATTGATCCCTGTAAGACTCCTATGATCAATGTTCCTTTCAGGGTTGCCCTGGTGACGGAGGTGAACCTGTTGAGCAGTCGTATCTCGTTGTGGTCGTCGAGAGGAAGAAAGTAGAGGATTTTTTCAAGAAGAACGTCCCCCATGGTCAGGAAATAGAACATTACGTAAAGCATTATTATTGATGAGAAAATTGCATCAATAGTCAGCTTTGTAAATCCGGAAAGCGAGTTTATTAAAAATGAAGATAAGGTGCCTACCAATTCTCCGGCTTTCTGGATGATGATGTCACGATAGGGCAGGATTTCCTGATAGTAGGGCACTTTTTCAAGATAGGTACTGATAATTGTAGGTTCGTTGATAAAGGTCTGAACCCAGGGGGTAACAGACTGACCAATGGAAATTGCCTGGCTGATAACAACCGTCAAAAGAACGGACAGTGGTGTGAGAACCAGAATAATGATGGCAAACACTGTCAGAATTGAGGCAATGGTTTCTTTGCCTCCCAGTGCGTTGCTCAGCCTTGTATGCAGTGGTGTGACGATTGCTGAAAACAGTCCAGCCATAAAAATTGCCATCAAAAATTGATGGATCATGGATAAAAACACACCGGAAATGAGAACAACCAGGGTGATCAATGTTATTCTGCTGAGGTTTTCGTTTTTCATGGGACTGGTTTTGCCTGAAGGTGTTTTCTCAAACCCGTTCGATTATGATTTTTCAGCAGTTTCTTCTGCTTGATCGTCTAGAGTGCACGCTTGCTCTGGTGGAGTTTCACTCTCTGTCTTTTCCTCGCTCGGGGATTCGGATTCTACTTGAATTGCTTGCGGTTCAAGCTGTTGAGGCTCTTCTTTGAGTAAGATGATATGGACCTCTTTGGGGCCGTGGGCACCATGGACTAAATGGGCTTCAATGTCTGCCGTCTTGGATGGCCCGGAGATGAAGACGTAGC
The DNA here is from genome assembly GCF_005116575.1 of Desulforhopalus sp. IMCC35007. GTDB lineage: Bacteria > Desulfobacterota > Desulfobulbia > Desulfobulbales > Desulfocapsaceae > Desulforhopalus_A. The sequence goes on from NZ_SWCN01000006.1 coordinate 107,449, forward strand.
TGTCCTCTGGCTTAAGATCTTCTAAAAGGCAACAGGCTTCCTTCAAATCGGCAACCAGAGTTTCACTTCTGATGAGAGCAATATGAATCGACGGAACCAGTGAAGTTGATCTGGGGCAGCCTGCTGATGTGATCTGCACGAGGGTGCCGGATTCGGCGATACTGATAGACGGTACTGTGATCCCGATGTAGGAGGCGATAGTTTTCTCCGTTGTTTCATGGTCACCAGAAAACGTTGTATGTACTGTCACAGATTCTCGGTTAAATCTTTTCCAGAGCTGCATCGCTGCAATATCGGGATGATCATGCAGGACAATATGTCTGTTGTAGGAAAATTCAGGCTGTCTGGATCGCACTATTTCAACGGTAATATCTTCAGCTTCTTTCAGCGAGCCGGCAATATGCAGTTTGGTCCCGAGATTCGTGCAGTTCTCGCTGAAAATATTGATAAGATCCTGTTTTTCCTGATATGTTCGCCGTTCGATACGCCGACGGGTTGCACTTTTATCCGGTTTTTCAAACAGTGTGGGCACTGTGAGTTTAGTCCGCTCCTGACCTTGGGGGAGGTTAAGGGCCTTTCGAATATTATCTAAAAAAGGGAGATCATTTCTCATTGTTTGTCTCCTCCTTTATTGCAGGAGTCTGTTGCTGGCGCTTGGCATATTTTTCATCCCATATTTCAGAAAAGGTTCGTTGAGCGATGGGCGGCAGATCGCGGTCATCCGTCCAGCCGGAGGCAAGACCGGCCATCTTTTTTATCATATTATTTTTACCAATGAACGGTTTCTGTAAAAGGCGTGCGGTCTTAATCATGCGTCGATAAGCAGAGCTGTGGGAAATAGCTTTCTGCCAGGCGGCATACACATAGGCCTCTTTGACGTTATGCTGGCGTACGTTCCACCGGTTATCACCATAAGCGAGTTTGTATCTGAGGGCGCTGAGCATTCGTGGCAGGTCATTTTTTACCGGACAGACGTCCAGGCAGGCGCCGCAGAGTGTTTCGCCCTTGCATAGATCGGCATGTTTGTTAACACCATCAAGCAGAGGGGTGATGACCGCTCCGATCGGTCCGGGATAGGTTGAGTTATAGGCATGACCGCCGATTTTACCGTAGACCGGGCAGATGTTAAGACAGGCGCCGCAACGAATGCAGGCAAGGGATTCACGAAACTCCAGGTCAGCCAGAATCTTAGAGCGGCCATTGTCTATAATAACCAGGTGAAACTCTTCGGGGCCATCGGGGTCACCTTCTTTTTTTGGGCCTCCGTTAAAACTTACATAGGTGGAGAGCTTTTGCAGTGCAGCGCCACGGGTGAGGAGCTGCAGGGTTTCCCGCTGTTCATCTGTGGTTGCTGTGACTCTTTCCATACCCATCAATGCCAGATGAATGCGTGGCATTGTGGTTGACATGCGGATATTGCCCTCATTGGAAACCAGAGCGATCTGCCCTGTTTCGGCACAGGCAAGGTTGCATCCCGTAATGCCCATGTCAGCTGAGAGTAGTTTTTCCCGAAGGGCCTTGCGGGCAGCCATGGTGAGTTCCGGTGGATCCGTTGTGGGCTCGATCCCAAGTTTATCCGTAAAGAGCTTGCCAATATCATGACGGTCCATGTGGATACAGGGCGCAATGATATGGGAAGGTGTGTCTCCTGCAAGCTGGATGATATATTCTCCAAGATCGGTTTCAACAACTTCAATGCCCGCTTTTTCAAGGGCCGGGTCAATGTCGATCTCCATGGAGGTCATTGACTTTCCTTTGACCACGCTTTTGACCTGGTTCTTTTGGGCGACTTCGAGGGTGTATGCGACCGCTTCTTCGGCGGTCCGGGCAAAAAACACCTTTCCTCCGCGTTTGCGTACCTTTTGTGCAAGTTCCATCAGAATAATATCAAGGTGGGCCAGAGTTCGCATCCGTGACTCCTTAACCCTGTCTCTCATCCCCTGGTCTTCCAGTTCTTTCCAGAGTTGCATGGCCCCTTTGCCAAAACGATCTTGAATATTGTCCAGGCTTTTTTGCAGGGTGGGAGAGGCTATGGCTTTTTTCGCACCTTCAATATAGGCGGATTCTATTTTTTTACTCATGACTGGCCTCCGGCTGTACTGGCGAGGAGTTCTGCGATATGCATCACTTTTACATTTTCTTCTCTGCGGGAGAGGCGCCCCTGGATATTCATCAGACAGCTGATGTCGCAACCCGTCACAACTTCGGCACCGGACGCGAGGATGTTTTCAATTTTTTCATCAACCATGGCTGTAGAAATGTCTGGGTAGTTGATTGCAAAAGTACCGCCAAAGCCGCAGCAGGTATCGCTGTCTTTCATCTCTATAAACTCCAGGCCTTTAATATGACGAAGCAGGGTGCGAGGTTGAGAATTGATCTGCAAACCACGGCTGAGATGACACGAGTCGTGGTAGGTGACCTTGCCTGGAAATTCGGCACCAATATTTGAGAGGTTCAGCTCATCAACCAGATACTGTGTGAATTCGAAAGTTTTAGAGCCAACAGTCTTTGCTCGTGCCAGCATCTCAGGATCATCTGCAAAAAGTTCCGGATAATGATGGCGGACCATGTGAACGCAGGAGCCGGACGGGCAGACAATGACGGCCTCGTTTTCAAATATTTCTATGAAGCGTCTGGCCGCAACAGTTGCATCTTTACGATAGCCACTGTTAAAGGCGGGCTGTCCACAGCAAGTCTGCTGGGTGGGATAATCAAAGTCGATCTGTAATCTTTGAAAAATCGAGACCATAGCTTCTGCTGCCTGCGGAAACATTGAGTCGACTAAACATTGCACAAAAAGGGAAACTTTCTTTCCTGCCATTGGGGCTCCTTGTTCTCTCGGTCTATATTGAAACGATTTAATTCAGATGGCTCTTGTTTTGTTGTGTGCGACTGTGAAGTGTACACCATTTATGGGAGCTGCGGGGATTTTTGTAGACCATATCTGCAATTGAAAAGAATTTTTTCTTTTGCTGCGGCAAACAGGACAGCATTTCATTTTATATCCTTGAATCAATTTGCATAATCTTCTAGAAAGGTCAATAAGAATGTACTGTAAAGACATAAAAGGTCAAATCAAAATACAAAAGGAGAAGAGATGAAAAAGGCTGCGCTATCGATACTTATAGGACTAATTCTAGGAGCGGCGACTGCTGGGCTTGCAGATACGCCACGAATCTCTGTGAGTCAGTTTGTGGACCACCCCGCCTTGAATGCGGTACTGCAGGGCTTTAAAGATGATTTAAAGGAAAATGGTGTGGAGGTTCAGTACAAGGAATATAATGCCCATGGTAACATGGGAACCGTAGGGCAAATTGCAACGCAGATCGCCTCGGATTCTCCTTCCCTGATCGTGGCCATTGCAACGCCAAATGCACAGGCCTGTGCCAAGCTGTATGAAAAGGCACCACAACTTGCCGATACACCAATGCTTTTTACCGCAATTACCGATCCTATGGCGGCAGGGCTGGTTGAGGATTACGCAAAGCCGCCTAAAAACATCACAGGTGTTTCCAATCAGATGCCCATGGATAAACACCTTGACATGATTAAACGTTTTCTTCCGGAACTCAAGCGTCTTGGTGTGATGTATAATGCTGGAGAGGTGAATTCGGTTTCCAACGTGAAGCGTTTAAATGAAGCGGCGGTTGAGCGTGGAATAACAATTGTGGATGGGCCTGTGACAAATTCAGCTGATGTATTCCAGGCGGCCCAGAGCCTTGTCGGTAAGGTGGAAGCTATTTATGTGCCGACCGATAATACGGTGGTTTCAGCCTTAGAGGCGGTAGTTAAGATCTGTGAACGAACGCAACTACCACTTTTTAGTGCGGATACCGATTCTGTTAAACGTGGTGCAATTGCCGCTCTTGGGTTTGATTACTACCTGCATGGAAAACAGACTGGTGTCATGGCTAGAAAGATACTTGCAGGAGCAAAACCGTCTGAGCTGCCTGTTGAATTTCAAAAAGATCTATCCTTTCATGTTAACCCAAAGGCTGCAGAACGTATGGGACTTGTTGTCGATAAAAGTATCATTGACTCAGTCGACGTCATCCATGAATAGGACTGCGATTTCCTGGAGATAGTCTGGAAGAAAATATTGAGGTTATGTTGGCCTCATTTGTTATATCATACCATCTTTGTTCTCTAAAAAAGCCAAACCCAGGTTAACCGGGTTTGGCTTTTTCTGTTGAAAAAAGAGAAAACGCCAGCCAATAGTTTTTTTTCTGCATCACTGAGGCAATCAGACATCTATCTATTTCTTACCGTATCTTTACTTTGTATAGTGTCGCACTTTTTTCAATTTAAGTCATTGATAAACCGTAATTTTTGTTTTTGAGAGTGGCACTTCATACGTCCTGGTAAAATAATCACTGTTTCAAGGGCTTGTTAACCGTTGATCCTGCCCTATAGTTGAAAACTGGGTAGGCGAAAAACACACTGGAAAAACTGGGACGAACAGGTTGGGTGAAAGAAAAACCCTGAGATTATCCATTTTCGCCAGATTGAAGAAAAGCCATCATACACAGGGGGGAAATATGGCAGGATTTGCAGATATTCTTGGTGCACTCGTTCAAAGTGGTATGTCCAAATCAAGTACAAAACGTCTTACTAATGCCTTTGGAGCAGGAGGTGGAGGCTCACTCAGCGATATAGTCGGCGGACTGGCCAGGATGGTGGGTGGTGCTGGAGGCCAGTCACAGGCCGGTGGCCTCGGTGGTATGTTGGGAGACGTTCTGGGAAACCTCAGTAACAATAAAGCGGCCCTCGGGGGTCTGGGAGCCCTTGGTGGTGCACTGCTTGGAGGAGGAAGATCCTCAGCGAAAGGTGCCATTGGTGGGGGTGCCCTGGCTATGCTGGCCTCCCTTGCTTTTTCCGCATTAAAGTCGGCCGGACAGGCACCAGCTCAGCCTCCAAAGGCGCTTTTGGAGGCGCAGACCCCGGAGCAGGAAAAAGAACTGGATGAAGAGGCCAATCTTCTTGTTAAGGCAATGATAAATGCAGCAAAGGCCGATGGTGCGATAGACCAGGCGGAGTTGCAGAAAATTATCGGAAAATTTGAGGAAGACGGTCTTAGTCAGGAGGATAAAGACTTTTTTATGGTTGAATCAGCGCGCCCCCTTGATATAAGTGGACTTATTGCCGCTGCTGCAGGTCGTCCGGAGCTGGCCGCCCAGATTTATGCGGCGTCACTGCTGGCCATCGAGGTTGATACCGCGGCCGAAGAACAATATATGCAAAAGCTGGCCTCGGGACTGCAACTTGCGCCCGCAACAGTGAGCTACATTGAAACAACGTTAGCTAAATAGTTAAAATACGGGTGGATGCAACAGGTATGTTTCGACCGTGTCGATAAAAAAACTATTCTGCAGGGAGATCGCTATGGGATTATTAAGTTTTGCAAAGAATATAGGTAAAAAAATCTTCTCAACGGAGGCGGAAGCTTCGTCCGCAATAAAGGCCCATGTGGAAGAGGATAACCCGGGAATTAAAAATCTTGAAGTAACAATCAAAGACGGAGTGGTATCGCTCAGCGGCGAGGCGGAGAGCGCAGAGGCCCTGGAAAAATCGGTCCTTCTTGCAGGGAATATTAAAGGGGTCGGAGAGGTAAAGTTTGATAACGTGGCCGCCCCGGCCCCGGTTGAAGAAGTTGAGTATTACGAAATTGTCTCCGGGGACACCCTGTCGGCAATTGCCAAGAAGTTCTATGGTAAGTCCTCCGAGTATCCACGAATCTTCCTTGCGAACAGGGAAGTCATCAAGGATGCCGACAAGATTTATGTCGGCCAGAAAATCCGTATCCCTAAGTAACCGTTTTTAAGGGCAATATAAAGGATTTGTGATAAAGATCGTGCATTTTTTTTGCACGATGGCAAAGAACCAGAGGCCGGATGACTGCATAGGTCAGCGGCCTTTTTGTATATCTGTAAACAGCCTGAAAGTCTAATTATCGTGGGGAGTAGACCTGCTTCCATTTTTCTGTTTGTCCTTTGTTGTAGTTGGCAAGGGCCTTGTAAAAGGCGCCAACGGCAAGCTCAGCACAGTGGAAGTGGTCAGGGGGCAGGGTCTGGAGAAAATCGGCGACGTTGTCTGGGGACAGGTCCCAGCCGGTCTGGACCGATCTGCCTTCCATGAGATAGGAGACGGCATTCCCGCAGGCAACGGTGTTAAGACAACCGTTCACGGTAAAGGTGACCATCTGAATCTGGTTGGCACGAATTGAGATATACATATTAATGGTGTCCCCGCATTCACCTGTTCGAGAACCAAAACCATCGGGGTGTTCCAGTTCGCCATAGCGTTCTGTGCGACTGACCATTGCCTGAAAATTGTCTGAATGTTCTTGCATTGTTTTCTACAACCCTCCTCTTTTGCAAGAGGAGGGTGAGTCTATAGTTATCGCTCCATGAGCGGGATAAACGGCCTGGTTGTCTCTCCGGTGTAGATCTGGCGGGGTCTGGAAATCCTCTGTTTATGATCATGGAGTTCTTTCCAGTTGGCAATCCAGCCAGGCATTCTGCCGATGGCAAACATCACAGTATACATGTTGAGCGGAATACCGATGGCACGCAGGAGGATACCGGAATAGAAATCAACATTGGGATAGAGATTTCTCGAAACGAAATAATCATCCTTGAGAGTCGCTTCTTCCAGTTCCAGAGCAACGTCGAGGAGGCCGTCTTGGATGTTGAGAGCCTTTAACACCTCATGAACCTGATTTTTCAGGATAAGAGAACGGGGATCGAAGTTTTTGTAGACCCTGTGACCAAAGCCCATCAGTTTAAATTGATCATCCTTGTCTTTTGCCCGGTCCAGATAGTGGTTTAATGGACGTCCAGAGTCCTTGATGTCTTCCAGCATCGCAATGACCGCAGCGTTAGCTCCGCCATGCAGAGGCCCCCACAATGCACATACCCCAGCAGCTACAGAGCTGAACAGGTTTGCCCGGGAACTGCCAACGACACGTACGGTGGAAGTGGAACAATTCTGTTCATGATCGGCATGGAGAACTAAAAAGAGGTTCAGTGCCTTGTCCACTACTGGAGAAACCTCATATTCCTGGTATGGATCTGAAAACATCATGTGGAGAAAGTTACCACAGTAGGAGAGGTTAGGGTTGGGGTGGTTGATTGGCTTGCCTGATGCCATTCTGTAGGCAAAGGCAGCAATGGTTCTTACCTTGGACAGCAAAAGGGAAGCCGTTCTGTCAAACTGTTCTCCGGTGGTTGGAACTTCAAGAACCTCAGGATGAAAGCAGGATACCAGATTGAGCATGGCGGAAAGGATCGCCATGGGAGGTGCTTCCTTTGGAAAGCCAGAGAAATGATGTTCTAGATTGGTATGGAGTGGGGCGTGTTCTCTGAGTCGCGAAGAGAACTCTCTTAGCTGTTGAGGCGTTGGAAGTTCTCCGTACAAAACAAGATATGCGGTCTCTGTAAAAGAGGCTTTCTCTGCAATCTCTTCAATGGGGTATCCTCTATACTTTAAAATACCTTTGGCTCCATCCACATAGGTGATAGAAGAGTAGCAGGAACCGGTATTACCAAAACCCGGATCCATGGTGATGATTCCACTTTCAGCACGTAATTGTTGTATATCTATGCATGTCTCGTTCTCGGTTCCTGTTATGACATCAAACTCATAACTTTTTCCGTGTATGTTCAGTGTTGCTTTTTCGCTCATGAGGGCTCCTTGCAGAGTTAGTAAGCTGTAACATGGAAATTTTCCAAAACATTAGCTCAAGATGGCTTTCACTTCATTTGCTTTAACAAGTTAATAATAGTAACCTTTTAGGTTATTGCAACGGTCATGAGAATCCGCCAGGCTGAGGTCAGCAGGTAGTATCCTTTAAAATCAGTGCCCGGCCAAGGACGATAAAGTTCTCAGCCAGGCATCGGCTATTATACCGCAAAGAGAATATTTTTATCCACAGCGCTTGCAGAAGATGTTCCTGTAAGAACCATGGTTTGTTCCAATTCCGTCTTAATGGAATCGATATAGGTTTCAACACCTGCCTGAAGTCCGCCGATCGCCGCCACGGAAAATGGTCTGCCGATCATGACGGCGTCAGCGCCAAGAGCCAGTAGTTTTAGAACATCGCCACCACTGCGAACTCCACCGTCAGCGAGGATGGTGATTTTTCCTTTGACGGTATCGGCGATATCTTCCAGTACATCGGCACTGCCTGGAGCGTGATCAAGCACCCGGCCCCCATGATTTGAAACGACGATGGCATCAGCGCCACTGTTTACAGCCAGTTGAGCATCTTCTGGGGTCATGATGCCCTTGATGACAAACTTCATCCCGCTCTTTTTGACAATTTCAGTCAGCTTATCAAGGGGTTTAGGTGATACGGGGCGGCCCATCTTTTTTAAAGTGATGAGGCCTGCAGCATCAATGTCCATGCCCATAATATCTGTTCCGAGGGCCTGGGCTTTTTCTATCTTGGCATAAAGTTCATCGTCCTCCCATGGCTTGATAAAAGGAATACCCCAGCCTCCGGCATTTTTAATAGCCTCGAAACCGGCCAGGTGAATGAATTCAGGAACGCCGTCACCCGTGCAGCCTATTATTGATTTTGCCTTGCAACCGTTGATAATGGAAGCTGCATATTCTTCTTCTGAGATCTTGCCGCCCATATTAAAGGAAACACCACCAATGGGAGCGGCAAAAACGGGAAGTGCCAGCTGTTTTCCGAGGATATTGACGCTGGTGTCTGGGTCGGTCACTTGGTGAATCAACCGCATGTTGAATTTAAACTTTTCAAGGGCCTTAAGATTGTTGCCAAAGGATGAACCACTGCCAAGGCCACCCATTCCAGGAACCTGTCCAGAGCAAACTTTCCCGTTACAGATTGGACATACCCTGCAGTATGGTTCCATCAGTTTTCTTGCGTTATTACGAATTTCTTGCATCTCTTTCTCCCTTGTATAATTTGGCAGTTAAAATGATACTGCTATTCAGGTTCGACATGTTGATTTTTTTACAGATTGAAAGATGTAAAATAAAATCGGTACTCCGGCAAGTACTTTTCCGCCTTCCCCTCTCCTGAAGGAAACCAATTTATTTTTTGCTCATATATGCTGCCAGACCGTGTTTTAATTTTACCTTGAAATCTTGTAGAGTGGAACTTTGGCCCTGCCAAAGATTTTTTGTCAGGTGGACCTGGGGCTTTCAGCCATGCGCACCAGGAGTCGGGCCAGGTCTGCTTTGGAGAACAGGTACTGATGACGACAGAATTCACAATGGACTTCAGCTTTTCCTTCTGTCTCCATCAGCTGCTGAAGACCAGACTTCCCAAGAGATATGAGGGCATTTTCCATTTTTTCATGGGAGCAGCTGCAGGAGTACTGAAGAGGTTTTGAATGAATTTTTTTATGGGGAACGTTTTTAAACAGCGTTGAGAGGATGTCCGAGGGGGAGTTGCCAGCCAGAAAAAGTTCTGAGAGGGGAGGAAGACTACTAATCTCTTTTTCAATATGGCAGAGGGCAGTCTCGTCGGCTGGTGGCAGAGACTGTATGAGAAAACCACCTGCAGCAGCTATCGAGCCATCTGGATTGAGGTAAACAGTAAGCCCCAGAGTTGAAGGGGTCTGCTCGGATTGGGAGAGATAAAAAGCGATATCATCGCCTATTTCGCCGGAATAAAGAGGGATTGTGCCAGGGTATTTTTGTTCGATGCTGATCTGTTTTACGACGGTGAGCAGCCCGACTGTGCCGATTCCTCCAGCAACATCGATTTTCCCATTTTTAAGTGGGAGCTCCGCATGGGGCTTTTTGACATAACCACGGGTCCAGCCGTTGTAACCCGCTTCGGTGATAATTTTCTCCAAAGGGCCATTGCCTTCAAATTTAAGGAGAATGCTCTGGTCGTCTTTGAGCAATGCGGCCAACAGGGCATTTCCTGTCAGCGCCCTGCCAAGGGCTGCAGCGGCAAGGGGACCCACATCATGACGCCTGCAGGCCTCGGTGACCAGTTTGGTTGTGTTGCATGCAACACCAAAAAAATCTCCCTGTTCGGAGATGACTCGTTCTATTATGTCAGTCATATTTATTCTTTTATAGAGGTGGCGGTGAAAGTATTTCGTGTCAAATCTGCTGTTAGCATATTATAGTCGTAAAGTGAACTGGAGCAACGATCAAATTGTTGACCTGAAACTTTACGTTTACGTATTGGTTAGCTCCCTGTGGGATGGGGGAATATGTACTCTTTATCATTGACTATAAAACAGTAAGGGGAGGATGTTATGCGAGTATTATTGGTTGCGTTGTTGCTTATCGCAGGTCCGCTGCAGGCAAAAGAAATTGCCGGGGTGATGGTTCAGGAGATTGTAAAAACGGATTCTGGCAAAGAGTTGAGCCTCAATGGAGCCGGAATACGATCGAAGTTTTTTATGGATATCTATATCGCGGAACTGTATATGCAGCGGCCTGGCTCGACAGTTGAACAGATTCTGGCCTCAACCGGAGAGCGGTGGATCGTTATGCATTTTCTCTATGAAGAGGTTTCAAAAGATAAATTAGTTGATGGGTGGGTGGAGGGCTTTGCCGGTAATACGAAGCCAGAGGACCTTGTAGCCCTGCAGGAACGGATCGATCGTTTTAATGCCATGTTTGTGGACGTAAAAAAAGGGGATCGTATTATCCTGGCCTATGACCCTGACAAGGGTACCGTTGTGACCATTGCAGGAGAGGTCAGGGGGGTTGTCGAAGGAAAGGATTTTAACGATGCACTTCTGCTTATCTGGCTTGGGGATAAACCGATCAGTAAAAAGTTGAAGGCGGAATTGCTGAGCTACTCAGAATAGCTCACGGGCGAGCAAAGCGCAGGCAAATTACATCAGTTAAAAAGGCCGTCACTGAAGAGTGGCGGCCTTTTTTACCTCATAACGTACGCAGCGGGTTAAGCAGCGAGATGTTTGAGTGGAATGCTGTCTTGATAGTTATTCCGCTTTTCAAAGAAATCCTGGACGTAGAGGAGATGTACACGCATCGCGTCGTGGGCTTTCTGAGGCTCGCGGGCTTTTATATGGTTAAATACCGCTCGGTGGTGATCAAGAACCTCTTCGTAGGCAAGCTCAACATCTCCCAGGTGGACGAGATTCTTTTTTATTCCGACAAATAAGAAGTCATAAAAACTCCTGGTCAGATGAATGAGAACAGGGTTTTTGGTGGAAAAGGTGATAGCCATATGAAAGGCTGTATCTGCTGCCGTGGAGATTGAACCATTGTCTGCCAGATCGTCTTCCATCTCCTTGAGACTTTTCTGAATGGAGCGAATGTCAGCATCTGTCGCTCTGAGCGCCGCGAGTTGGGCCGCGTTACATTCAAGTCCCATCCGCACCTCTACAAGATCGAAAAAAGTGGCTTCGTCCGTACTCATGGCGGCGGAAAGCGGGTTTCCTTCGCGGTGCTCAGGGGAGCTGACAAAAGTTCCCTGGCCCTGGACCTGTTTCAGTAGCCCAAGATTGACAAGTTTTTCGATGGCATTTCTGACAGAAGTCCTGCTGACCTGCATGGATGACGCAAGTTCACGTTCGGGTGGTATCTGCTGTCCCGGCTTAAAATCACCTTTGTAGATGAGCTCTCTGATCTGTTCGAAGACCTGGCTTGAGATACGTCTTGGTTTGATTGGCCGAATTTTCATGGCTGAAATCTCTGTGGTATTCGTATTCATAGTGTAATCCTTAGACCTCATTTTTTATTGTTATCAATCGCTTCGGCAAGAAGTTCAATGGTATGGACGCAGCGAATACTTTCGTTGGCTTTTCCTACAGCACCTTTGAGCATTATCATGCAGCCTGGGCAGTCCATTGCTACAGTTTTTACTCCGGTGGCCTCAATTGCACTGACCTTATCTGCAGTGATCTGTTTGGAAATTTGTGGATGACTGAGAAAAGAATATGTACCTCCAAAGCCGCAACAGCGATCAGAGTTCTTCATTTCTTTCACCGTAATTCCTGTACTTTTCAGCAGTGCCCGAGGCTCTTTGTAAACGTTTGATCCACGTTTGAGATGACAGGAATCGTGATAGGTGACGGATTGATCGGTAGTTGTGCTGGCCAGTTTTTGCGAGGCACCCAGGACGTTTTCTAAAAATGCGGAAGCGTCCATGGTTTTCGCCGAAAGCTCCCGCGCTTTTGCAGCCCATTGTGGGTGATCAGCGAGGCGGTCGACGAAATCCCTCTTAACGGCCATGGTGCAGGTGGGGCAGATAGAGAGAACATAGTCAACTTCAGCTTCAGTAAAGGCCTCCACACTTTGTTTAGCAAGATCAAGTCCTGTCTCGGTATCTCCTGAGTAGAGTGCTGGGATCCCGCAGCAGTTCTGACCCTTTGGAAAAACCACCTCCACGTTCAGGGAGTTCAGAACCTTGATGAGACTGACCCCGACCTCAGGATAGACAAAGTCTGCACCACAGCCGACAAAGAAGCCAACCTTGTAGTCAGGGTTGAAAAGGGTCTGGGGGATAGTGTCAAACTGATCCCTGAAGGATTTTGGCGCAATGGACGGTAGATCACGCCACTCAGTGAAATCACGATCTAAAAAGTGGAGAGGCAGATGCCGGATGATGCGCGGTTCGCCTTCCTTGCGGTTCTTATGGGTGACCGGTCGTTGGAGTTTTGAGGCGGCTCGCACCATGGAGTGAAACAGGCCACGGTTTTTCATAACCGCTTTAAAGGCGACATTTTTGATCACGCCCATTCCATATTCTTTTGTCACCTCATTTCTGAGGTGGAGTATGATCTCTTCAAGATCAATTTTAGAAGGGCAGACGGCAACGCAGGACCGGCACCCGATACAGGCTCGGGTAATATCTTTTGCTTTGTCGAGGCCTTCATAGAAAGCGGTAAGGATGACACCGATCGCAGAGATGTAGATGGAACCAAAGACGTGCCCGCCAACGGTCTGGTAGACCGGGCAGACATTGGCGCAGGCACCGCATTGGATACATTTGAGTGCGTCCCGGCAGGCCTTGGACTCGTAAAGGGCTTCCCTGCCTCCATCGATGAGTACGATATGCTGTTCTTTCTGTTCTCCGTCACAGGGTACACATCCTTTAATCCAGGTAACATAGGAGGTGAGGAGCTGTCCTGTGGCATTTCTTGGAAGCAGACGGGTAATCTTAATGGCGTCTTCAATGTTGCGGACAAGTTTGTGAATGCTGGCGAAAACAACGTGTACCTTGGGAAGTGTAGCACAAAGTCTCGCGTTACCTTCGTTGGTTACAAGACCGATACCTCCGGTGTTTGCAACAAGAAAGTTGGCACCGGTCAGGCCGATGTCTGCATCAAAATATTCCTGTCTGAGGCGGGTCCTTGCATGGTCAACCAGGGTTTTTATCTCAGGAGTCAAGGTTTTTCCGGCTTCTTTGCTAAAGAGCTCTGCAACTTCCTCCTTAAACATGTGGATTGCGGGCATTACCATGTGGCTTGGGCGTTGGCCGGCAAGCTGAATAATCCACTCGCCAAGATCGGTTTCCGCGGCTCGTATGCCGTGGGCCTGTACAGCTTTGTTGAAATGAGCCTCTTCGGAAACCATGGATTTGGATTTGGCAATGAGTTTGGCATCCTTGCTCTTGGCGAGTTTTATGACATAGTCGTTTGCCTCTTTGGTGTTCTTGGCCAGAAATACCTTTGAACCGGCGGCTTCCGCATTTTTAATAAATTCAGCAAGCAGCTCTTTTCGATTGAGGCGAACTTCCTCTTTGATATCCGAGAGTTCAGTCCGCATCTGTTCAAAATCAAGACCCCTATAGGCATTTTCCCGGGCGATGAGGTAGGCATCTCCAAAAAGATGCAGGGCCTTGCTCAGTTTCGGATTGGCAATGGCCTGTTCAACACTTTCTTTATAGTTTGTATTTGTTTTCATCATATTCTCCTTATTAATTTTCCATCAAATCACTGGAAACATTATTGACCAGGAGAATGTGTAACTCTCTGGGACCATGGCAACCTATAGTGAGAACTCTCTCAATATCAGCAGTACGGCTGGGGCCGGTGATATATGCGACAAATTTAGGGTCAGACCCTGTATGCATCTGGGTCATGGGAGTCACTGCGGCAAGGTTGTCTTCAAGTATCTTTTCAGGATCAACGATAACAAAATGGGTTTCGGGCAGGGTGGTCGCAAGGCGGATGGATTCGTCGGTTGATTCCAGAACGACAGTGCCGCTGTCGGCCATGCAGAAATTACAGAAGGTCACGCCTCCTGCAGGTACATGTCCTGCCTCTCGGAAATTGCCACTAAACACCTCAACATCTTCAGCTGCAAGCAGGGAGCGAAGGTTATGCTTTACGGCAAGCGGAGTCTCTGGAACCAGGGTTGTACCACTGGCAACGGAGCTAATGTATTTTGCTGCGGCTTCAAGGTCTTCAAGCTGCAGTACCTCTGCACCGACACGTTTTGCAACTTCGATGAATTGTTCAAGATGCTGATTGGCCATACTGTCTATCCTTTTTTGAGACGAATTAACGAACGATTTCTACGACAAATATTTAAACAGAAGCGGCTCCTTGCTATAGAGCTGTTCCTGATGAGTGTTTCAGGTGAAAAAAAGTCTGCCTCGCCAAGCCAGGCGCGGCAGTGGGGACGACCGGATCCTAAATGAGCAGAATAGAGAAACTACAGGACCGGAGAGGATCACCTGTCTGTACGTATAAGCAAAAAGTATTCCTGTTTTCCTTGTCTAGGAAAAATAACGTAATATCAGTGCGATGGAGAAGGGTCTTTGAAAGAGGGGATTCGCTTGGGAGAGTTTTGTCTTAAAAAAAGGACGGTTTTGAAGGGAACCATGGGGTGTAGTGGTATCCAGGATGAGTGATTTGTTGGAAGCCTCTAGTATAGGTATCTAGAAAAACATTAAAAAATACAAGAAAATTCAGTCCGGAAAAAAAGACAGCAGTGGTCTGGTTACAGACCGGCTTGCTGTGTAAAAGCTCATTACCATTTTAACAGTTTGAAATAAATGAGTTTATCTCTAGTCCTAAAAAAAAGACCACTGGATCCTGCGATTATTTTACGAAGGGTGCAGGCTGTTGCTCTATCATACTTTTTTGTGGGTATCTTGCTGAGATATATTATATTTTTTAAGCAGAGAATAGAAGTGGGAGCGTGAAAGACCGGATATTTCCATTATCTTTTGCATGTTACCATCGCATTGTCTGAGGAGTTCGCTGAGGTAGGTTTTTTCTGCCGCGTTCTTGAATTCTTTGAGTTGAGGCAGTGGTCTGTCAAAAATATCTTCAAAGATCTGCTGTCCGATATTCAGGGCCAGATGGGTTGGTTCTTCCAGTTTATCAGCGGTTTCCTGGGAACCGTCGTAGCGTGCGATTTGCTTTTTGGCAACCTCAATACGCAGACTCCGTGGTAGATGTACAGCGTAGAGGGTATTCTCATTGCCCGCGTCAATGACTGATCTCTCAAGAATATTAAAAAGCTCCCGGACGTTTCCCGGCCAGCTGTAAAGCTTTAAGGTATCAATGAAATCATCGCCTATGTTTTTGGGTTCAAGGCCAAACTCCTGGCAGAGTTGTTTGGTCTTGAAGATGCACAGTTCTGTGATGTCCTCTGCTCTCTGGTGCAGTGGCGGGAGGTGAATTCGCATGGTTTTAATCCGAAAAAGCAGATCACGTCGAAATAATCCCTCCTCTGCCATCTGATCGAGGTCCCTGTTTGTCGCTGCTATCAATCTGAAATTACTTGTTTGTTCTGTTGTGGAGCCGATAGGTCGGAACTGTCTTTCCTGAAGGACGCGGAGGAAAACCTTTTGGATGGAGAGCGGCATTTCGCCCACTTCATCGAGAAACAGGGTGCCGCCGTCTGCGGTTTTAACCAGACCTTTTTTATCCAGTTGTGCCCCGGTAAATGATCCTTTCACATGGCCAAAAAGAGTTGATTCCACCAGGGATTCGGTGAGTGCTGTGCAGTCGATGACAGTGAAGTTTTCCTGGGCACGTCTGCTGTTTTTATGAATAACTGAGGCAAAAAGTTCTTTGCCTGTTCCTGTTTCCCCGGTGATGAGGACGTTGCAATCGGCGCTGGCTGCTTTGTTTGCAAGCTTGAGGCTTGCCTGGATTTCACGACTCACGCCCATGACACCTTCAAGTGGGATGTCGGGTTGGTGGTTGTGACCAACTTTTTCCTGACGGTATTTAAGGGCTCTGTTAAGGCTGAGTGTGATGTCTTTTACCGAAGTGGGTTTGAGTAAATAGTCCCAGACGCCACCTTTTATTGCGAGTTCAGCACCATCTGGGTTTCCTTTTCCTGTGAGAATAATAACCTCAGGAGGATTGGGGATGGCCATCAGCTCCGGGAGGATGTCAAGGCCATTGCCGTCGGGAAGAAATACATCGAGAAAAACCAGATCGTATTCGGTGTTCTGGGCAAGCAGAAGTCCCGCACTCAGGGTGTGGGCCTTGTCTGCGTGATAGGACAGCCGGCTGATAAGGCTGATCATGGTTTCGCAAGCTTCAAAATCGTCATCAATTACTAATATATTCGGCATAGGTCACATGTTTTCCCGGATCTCGGCCAAGCTCTGGAGAAGATCCTTTTTATGATAGGGTTTTATAATCACCTTATAAATATTGGAGCAGTCCTGGGCTGCCAGGCGCGCGTCTTCTCGTCCTGAGACCAGTATCACCGGCAGGTCCGGTAATCTCCTGGCAAGTTCGGTGCCGCTTATGGCTGGCATGTCATAATCACTGATGAGTATATCAAAACTTTGCTTACCTGAGGTGACAAGTTTCAGCGCGGTTAAGGGGTCCTGGAGGGCTGTTACCGTAAAACCCATTTCCTCAAGGATGCGGGGTGTGGTCTGGAGCTGATCGGGGTCATCCTCTACAAAAAGGATATTGCCTCCGTGTTTTATGTTATTGGAGTAATCCAGTGCTGAGTCGGTTCTTCCTGCCGCCACTGCGGGAAGCAGTATCTCAAAAGTTGTGCCTTTGTCTTCCTCGGATTTCACCTCAATGCTTCCCTGGTGGCTCTGGATGATACCATGGACAACGGCGAGGCCGAGGCCGGTTCCCTCTGTTTTCGATTTTGTAGAGAAGAATGGGTCGAAGATTTTATTGATGATGTCCTTGGGGATCCCGGGGCCGTTGTCCTTGACACTGAGCTTGATGAAATCCTTTGCTATTCCCGTTCCTTTCAGTGGGTCTGTATCATTTTTCTGTAACTTGCTGAGTTCAAGGTGCAGGTATCCTCCCTTGCCTCTCAGGGCATGATATGCATTGGTGGCCAGGTTGAGGATGGCCTGGTGCATCTGGGTGGGGTTGGCGTTGACAAAAAAGCGTTGATCTTTCTCTATGTGGGACAGCACTTTGATGTTTGCCGGTGTGGATGCCTCCATGAGGTGGACAACTTCCTGGATAATTTCAGCAAGGTTGGTCGCCTGAAACCCTTCTGTTGATGGTCTGCTGAAGGAAAGGATCTGTTGTACAACCTGCCCTCCTCGGTGAGCAGCTTTGAGAACACGTTTGAGGTCCGCTTCAGTCTGGGTTCCCGGAGTTATGTCTCCGATAGCCAGTTCCGTTGAATTGATAATTGAAGTGAGAATGTTATTAAAGTCGTGGGATATACCCCCGGCGAGGGTACCGATGGCCTCAAGTTTTTGTGATTGGAGGAGTTGACGTTCCAGGTTTTGCTCCTTGGTAATATTTTCAGCCGTCGAGAGGACACCCAGCAGTCTTCCCCCCTGGCCCATCAGTGGAACCTTATTGACCTCCAGCCATGATACACTGTTGTCTTTTCCTGCAACCTGACGTTTTAGCTTGCGAAATGGCTTTTGACTGTCAAGGACGGCACTGTCAACCGTTTTGGACCACTGGGCATAGTCACTATCGCTAATGATATCCTGCGTTTTGAGGTTGATGACCTGCTGGGTGTCTTTAATTCCAAAAAAGTCGGTGAAGGCGCGGTTAACCCCAAGGTATTCTCCCGCTCTGTTTTTCCAGGAAACGAGTTGGGGGATCGTATCCATGAGCGTTTCCTGGAAACTGAGCTGGTCTTTGATTTTTGCTTCAACCTTCCGTCTTTCAACCATTGCCACAACCACGGAAATGAACGCCAGGATGAGGAGAAAGAAACTGACGATGATTGTCCAGAAAAGCTCTTTTGAAATGGAGTAAATGGCTGCTGGCTGATTAATGATTTTACTGTATGGCGGCAGAAGCTTCTGGTCTATGTCCAGTTTTTTCATTACAGCATAATCAAACAGATAAATTCCCCCGGGTTCATTGAGGATTGGAAGATCTTCAGCGCGTTTTCCCTTAAGGATCTCCATGGCCATATTGCCTGCGGTTTTACCCTGTTCAAAGCTTGAGAGAACGCGACCGCCGACGGCACCGTAGCCCACCATAAATTCCCAGGCTGTGTAGATTGGAACATTACTGTGCTGGTAGATGGCCTCACTCACCTCTTCGGAGGTGTAAAAATCACCCGATGGAGTTGTCTGGTAATAGGGGGCAATGAAAAGCATGCTGTCGTCGCTGAGATTGCTTACTCTTTTCTTGGCTTCATCGAGGCTCAGCTGGATCCAGTATTCGATCTGAATCCCCATGTCATGCTCGCTTGAGATCTTTTCAGCCTGCTTTCGGATTGCGGTGCCTGCAGTCGAATCATCGATGAGAACAATGAGCCTTTTCCGTTGTGGATGAAGCTTTTTTGCCACCTCAAGAGTTGCAATGAAGTCGAATACCTCTACAACGCCGGTGATGTTGCCAGAAGCAATATCCGAATCCTTGAGGTCGTTTATGCCGCAGAAAACGACAGGTACTTCTGGGAACAGTTCATCCCTGTAATCCGTAATAAAATTAAGGGCGTCGTTGTCTGAGAGGACGATGAGATCAAAGGTTTGGTCCTTGAATTTTTTTTTATATAAAGAGAGCAGGTTCTGGGAAACATCGTGGTAAAGGAACTTCTTTGTATCCATGTATTCAATCTGCAGGTCAACCCGTGGTTCACTATTGGTGAGAACAGACCGTACCCCATTGAGCAACCCGTCTGACCAGTGATAGCCGTTGTGGTAGGAATTGAGAAAGAGGACATGTTTTTTTTCTGTGTAACCAGATGACATGCCTGTCCATATAAAAATTATGGCGAGGATAACCAGCAGTTTCAGGCACCATCTTTGGTTTGGTCGTATTCTGGGGAATGCGGTTATGTTCATTAGAATTAGAGGGTCGCAGGATTGATTGTGGCTTCTCTAGTGCCATTATAGTGCCAAAACATCTCCGGTCGAAGAAAATTGCATTATTTGTTTTTTTAGGGGTTTTCTCCAGAGTCTATAAAACAAGGAGGGGACTAACCGAGGGTGAGGGCATAGCCGCATTAGCGCTGAGATGCAGTGCGGCTATGATGAACCAATACGGAGAAAAATGGTGGTTGCGGTGGTCTTGATTATATCCCGGATTCACGATGAATCCTGCTTTTGCAAGCGGTAGGTGAAGCCTGGCAAACCATTTTGGGTTGTATTGTTTTTCGGGGTTAGATTTCGTCAACTCCGGATGGGATCATACATATGAAAACGAAATCTTCACCGCCACCATTCATGATTTGATGTTCCTCGTTGCCTGGGATGAAGACCACGGTGCCGCTTCTTACCTCGCGCCATTCGCCATCCTGATAGATTTTGCCGATACCGGAGTGGACAAAGATTTCATGCTCCCACTGGTGGGAGTGTCGCGGAGTGAAGCCTCCTGGTTCGACAGTAAAGACACGCATGCAGAAATTATCTGCATCATCCGCTTTTCCTATGACCACCCTGCCTGTTACACCTTTGACGGCATCACTGTTGAACATGTGGGCGGGTGCTTCTTTGTAATCTGCTATTTTCATAATTTTTCCTGAGCCTCTTGCGTGCGTGTTGTTTTGTGGAGTCGGGTTACAGTACGTCAGTACATGGTCTGACTGGGCCAAGTATAGTCTATAATAAAAAAGGAAAAACAATTTTATACATCGTAAATTATAGTTCGGTATCGGAGGAATGCAACGCCTCTGACTCTTGGCGGCGGGTAATCTTCCCTGTTATTCCCATGTAGATTGCCAGCAGGGTTATCGTTACTCCAAGCCAGTTTATGGGACCGGTGGGCCGGTCGAAAATAAGAACATCCCAGATGAAAGCAAGCGTTGGTTGAAGCAGCAGGGTGAGACCTGTGAGCGAGGCTGGGATTTTGGGCATAGCAGTTGCGATGAGCGCCCAGCCGATGGTTTGGCTGAAGAGTCCAAGACCAAGGAGTGCCAGAAGGCTCTGGGAGTCGGGGATGGTAAAGGAATCACCGGAATAGAGCATTTTAGCACCGAGGAAAATTGCGGTGAAAATCGATACAAGCAGTAGAAGGAAAAAAAATGACGTGCCCCGTGCGGCTTGTACTTTGCGGAGGCTGAGAAGAAAGACAGTGTAGAAGCAGGCGGTGAAGAGGGCAAAGAGAATGCCGGTTTGGTAGTTTGTATCAAGCGTACTCCAGTTTGTTCCGATGATGAGATAAAGACCGGCTACGGCGAGAGGGATAGAGATGATGAATCGAAGTTTGGATTTTTCGCCAAGAAAAATGATCCCCACTCCTGCAAGAAGAAACACCTGAAAGTTGCCTATAAGTGTCGCGAGGCCGGGGCCAATGTACATGATAGACTCATGCCAGAAAAAGAGATCAAGGGCAAAGGTCAGACCACAAAAAATAACAAGACCAAGCTGGCCCAAAGCGGGTCTGTGGTATTCCCTTTGTAACAGTGTGGCGGCCAGCAGGAAAACAGCTCCAAAGAAGGTGCGATAAAAACCGGAAGCGGTGGGAGATACGTGGGCAAATTTAACAAATATTCCAGAAAAACTGATAAGAAAGGCCCCGCAAAGAACGCAAAAAATTGGAGAGTATAGTCTGGAGAGACGCGTCATGATTATTGTAAACCAATGGGGGAGAGGGTTGTTTTTAAATATGCCTATCTGTTAATTGCCCTGAGTGGCCCATTGGCCTGGGTTTTGGTCGGACCTTTTTTCTGACTTTCGCCAATTTTTGAATAAATAGCAATATCTATGGATAAATAATGGCTATGTAAGCTCGTATCTGAGCCGGCAGGCGTAATTTCTTGCCTTGAGAGCCACGTTCTGAGTTGGGCGACAAGGGCTAATGGTCAGGCCAATGTGCATTTTTGAGAACTGGGACAGCTCAAAGGTCGGGTGAAATGGCGACCTTGTATTCTTACGCCTAACACGCACAGCGGAACAGCACAAAAAAGGTCCCATTATAAACCTTTTATTGTAGTTTGAAAAAATAAAAATATTGTTTTTGGCTAATTACACCTTTTTGCCCTCTGTAATTCTAAAATATTGTTGATTTTCTGTGAAAACCTATTAGAAACGACTTGTTGTAATAAATTAAAATCGATGTGCACCTTGTGCTTGAGTACCTTGGAGATTCATTGTGGTGATTCTGAATATCTTTGGTGAGGGTGCTCCTCTCCCGAAAAGAATCAGAAAACGTGCATACCTGACAAAACTGACAAAAGCGTTTGTCTGAGTCTTGCTCATTTTGGACGACAGACAGGGGCAACTTATTCAATGGAGAACAAACCGGACGATATGAAAGATCTTTCAACGACGTACCTTGGGCTGAATTTGAAAAATCCCTTGATTGTAGGAAGTTGCGGTTTTACCAATTCAGTCGATAAAATAGCAGAGCTGGCTCGGAACGGTGCCGGAGCTGTTGTTTTAAAATCTTTGTTTGAAGAACAGATACTTGCCGACTTATCTGCAAACCTTGAAAGTTACACTACTGATTACCCTGGGGCAACCGACTATGTCCGCGAGTATACAAGGGGCAATGAGGTCGAAGCCTACCTGGGGCTCATTGCGGGCGCCAAAAAGAAGGTCGATATACCCGTTATCGCCAGTATCAACTGTGTTTCCGATAAAGAGTGGACCTCCTTTGCCAAATCAGTTGAAAATGAAGGTGCCGATGCCCTTGAACTGAATGTGTCGCTTCTGCCTTCTAATCCTCGGATGACCAGTGAGCAGAACGAGCGGATGTACCTGGATGTTGTCGGCTCGATCAGTGAGAAAGTGTCCATCCCTGTGGTGTTGAAGATGAGTCACTATTCCGCATCGCTTGCAAATTTGATTCAAAAACTGAGCTGGACGGATAAAATTGCAGGTTTTGTCCTGTTTAACCGTTATTACTCCCCCGATATAGATGTGGAGAAAATGGTAGTCAAGTCCTCTGAGCTTTTAAGCAACCCGGCAGAAGGAACACTTCCTCTTCGCTGGATTGCCCTGTTGTCTGGCATTGTAGAAAAGGATCTGGTTGCCTCCACTGGAGTTCACGACAGCGATGGAATGATAAAACAGTTACTGGCGGGTGCGACTGCTGTACAGATTGTCTCTACCATTTACAAAAACGGAATGGGCCAGATTGGCACCATCCTGCAAGGGCTTGAGAGCTGGATGGAGCAGAAATCATTTGCTAAAATTGATGATTTCAGGGGAAGCCTTGCCTATGACAAGGTGGCTGATCCTGCAGTTTTTGAGCGAACACAGTTTATGAAGTACTATGGCGGATTGTCCTAAACCGTTTGACGGGACACTATATCTGGGGAAATCATCTGCTGCATTAGTATGATTCTCCCAGGTTCGAAGGGGCATTCCATACGGGAACTGAATAACGATACAGCCTCCCCTCTTTTCAGGCTGTATCCAATTAACACAACCATTAATTGTTTATGAAACCGTTGCTTACTTTTACAAAAGGCGGAGTACATCCGCCTGAATTCAAGGCGCAGACAGCAGGGCTCGGGATTGAAGTAATGCCCGTACCCCAGGAGCTGCAACTCATTCTAGGCCAGCACATTGGCGCACCCTGTACTCCAACTGTAGGCAAGAGGGATGAGGTAAAGGAAGGAGGGATCATTGGAGAAGTGACGAAGGGACTTGGCGTTCCTCTCCATTCTCCCGTGGATGGGAAAATCAAGGACATTGGTACCTCGACCCATCCTTTGCGCATGAGTGTCCCCTCCATTACTATCAGCGTTGCTGAGGATGCCAGTGCCCCTGTCTATGAAAAGCAGGACTGGCATAACATCGATAAGGCGGAGTTGTTGAAAAAAGTTCATGCTGCCGGTGTCATTGGTGTTGGTGGTGCGGGTTTTCCAACCCATGTCAAGCTGAATCCGCCATCCTCCTCTCCCGTTGATACCCTGCTGCTCAACGGTGCCGAGTGTGAACCCTATATCACCGCAGATCATCGGCAGATGCTGGAAAATACCGAAGATATAATTGAAGGTGCCAAAATTATCCTGAAGATACTTGGCATTAGCAAATGTTATATCGGTATTGAAAGCAATAAGCCTGACGCCATAGAAAAGATGAGTGCTGCCGCGCAGGCAGGTTCAGGAAATGGTTACACCATTGAGGTTCAGCCCCTTCAGGTAAAATATCCCCAGGGCTCAGAAAAGCAGCTCATTGAGGCTATCACGGGGCGAAAGGTCCCTGCAATGGCACTGCCATCGGCTGTTGGTGTGGTTGTGCAGAACGTTGCCACTGCCAAGGCGGTCTATGATGCCGCGGTCTTTGGCAAGCCACTGTATGAAAAGGTGGTAACCATTGCCGGAAAAGGCATCAAACGGCCAGCCAATCTGCTGGTAAAGGTTGGTACAAGAATTGGTGATATCGTCGATTATCTTGGAGGCCTGCAGCCAGGTCTTACGAAGGTGATAATGGGT
Source organism: Desulforhopalus sp. IMCC35007 (assembly GCF_005116575.1). GTDB lineage: Bacteria > Desulfobacterota > Desulfobulbia > Desulfobulbales > Desulfocapsaceae > Desulforhopalus_A. The sequence goes on from NZ_SWCN01000006.1 coordinate 131,164, forward strand.
GGACCAATGATGGGCTTTGCCATCTCAAGCCTTGAGGTGCCTGTGACTAAAACGACTTCCGCCCTGTTGTTTCTAACAGAGGATGAAGTTGATACCAGGCCCCACTCCCAGTGCATTCGTTGCGGCTGGTGTCTGGATGCCTGCCCGATGGGACTGGAGCCCAAAGAAATTGGTATTTTTGTTGAAGCAGGTAAGGCAGAAGATACGGCTCCTTTTGGAGTTTTCGACTGCTTTGAATGTGGCTCCTGTGCCTACGTCTGTCCGGCTAAGCGACCACTGGTTCAGTTTATACGAATGGCAAAGATGAAAGCCAAACGGCCATAATAGGCTAAAGGGTTGTTGGACTTGTTCATCTCATGTTTCGCTCCTCTACGATGGGGGGTAAGTAAGTTAACTTGGAGGTTTGAGGAAAGTCGTGATCAAACAGCAAGCGTCAGAAGATCAGACTGCAGTTGCCGGTAACATGTGGAAGGTATCTATCTCTCCGCATTTAAAAAGCAGCGAGTCTGTGGAAAAAATTATGTGGACCGTTGTGGCGTGTTTGTTACCGCCACTCATTTTATCGGTGTTTGTCTTTGGTATCCAGACCTTATTTATCACAGCGGTGTCTGTGATAAGCTGTGTTGTGGTCGAGGCGCTGAGCCAGAAAGCTCTGAAGCGGCCTGTCACAATTAAGGATGGCAGTGCAGTGCTCACCGGTATGTTGATGGCCTTTGTCATTCCCCCTGGAGTGTCTCCTCTGTTGCCAATCCTGGCAGCAGTTTTTGCCATTTATATCGGCAAGCATCTGCTCGGTGGTATTGGTTATAACTTTTTTAATCCGGCTCTTTTAGGCCGTGCTTTTCTGCTGGCATCCTTTCCCGTTGCCATGACCTCTGCCTGGCTTCCACCAGTGGATGGTATGGCAATTTTTTCCTACCTGGGGACCTCCATAGATGCCGTTTCAACGGCCACACCCCTTGCGGTGATGAAAGAGCAGGGAATGGCTGCATTTACCCAGATGTTCGGCTCGGGCGCCAGTCTGTACGGCAGTTTTTTTATGGGCTTTCGACCAGGATGTATCGGAGAGACCTCTTCCTTTCTTCTGGTACTGGGCGGAATATATCTGATCTACCGCGGCTATATTACCTGGCACATTCCTGTCTCCGTCCTCGGTTCTATCGCCGTGCTGAGCTGGATCTTTGCCGGGGAAAATTATTTCTCAGGGGATCCCCTTCTCGCTATCCTGTCAGGCGGCGCTATTCTTGGGGCTTTTTATATGGCCACGGACTATGTCACGAGCCCTGCCAATAAAACATCAAAGATCATTTTTGGTATATCCATAGGTGCCATAACCGTTCTCATACGCCTAAAAGGTGGATATCCGGAAGGAATCTGTTACGCTATTTTGCTTATGAATCCTATCAGTACGGTACTCGACGGCTGGTTTAAGCCAAAACGTTTTGCTCCCCCCGCTGGAGGTGCAAAATGAAAGATATCATTACAATTATCGTGCGGCTGACGGTGTCCTGTCTTTTGGCCGCCACTGTTATGGGCCTGTGCTTTGTTTTCACAAGCAACGCGAAAAAGCATAACGAGCATGTCAAAGAGCAGAAGGTGATGTTTGAACTGCTCGGCTATAAAGGTGACGTAAAGGCTCCGGAGTCGGTAAAGATGCATGAACTGTATCGTTATGTAATCAGCGGTAATGACAGGCAATCTATCGGCTACCTCCTGCCTCAGGGAGAGGGTGAGCATGGGGGATATCTCTTTGTCAATATCGATCTCAACGGTTCTATGATTGAAAATAAAAAGGTCGATATTACTGAGGCGGAGGCACTTGAGGCCGAATCCCGTGATAAAGCCGTTCAGGCGACTGTCGGCTCTGGTTACAGTGTGGCCTTTGCGGATCAGACCATTGTCGTAACGGACAATGGGGCCAGGATCGCCTATCTGCTTGATGGCAAGTTCCAGGGGTTCAAGACCTTTGTCAGCGTGATGCTGGCCGTTGATCCTTCTTTTGCCATGGTCGGCCTTGAGATATTAGAGCATGAAGAAGATCCGGGTCTTGGTGCTGAAATCGAGCAGGATTACTTCAAGAATCAGTTCAAAGGTAAACCATTTGAGGCGATGAAGGCGATCGATGTCGTCAAAGCTCCAATTCCTGCTGATTACCTCAATGCCTTAAACGGTAAGGTTAGTGAGGAGGATGTTCTTGCCTTCAGAGAGCAGTATAAGAGCAAGGACATATACGCTTTGACCGGTGCTACTATCTCCACCAGGGCAGTTTGCAATGGAGTGAAAGGTATTGTGACCAAGTTTGCATACCGGATAAATGTATTGGATAAGGTTCTACAAGAACAGCAACTGGCTGTTTCGTTTTAATTCTTGTGAGAGGAAGTCGACGTGGCAAATGACAAATCAAGCATGCAGTTGATCAGCCGGGGAATTCTCAGTGAGAATCCGATTTTCAAGCTGGCGCTTTCCATGTGTCCTGCCGTTGGTATTTCTACCACGGTAATGAATGGTCTTATGCTGGGTATCGCTGTGCTTTTTGTACAGGTATTCTCCAGTGTGACGATTTCAATTTTTAAAAACTTGATCCATCCAAGGATCCGTATCCCTACTTATACGTTGACCATTGCAACGTGGGTGACGGTTATCGATCTGGTATTGGCTGCCTATATGCCAGAAGCGTATGCGAAGATGGGTATTTTCGTAAAACTTATTGTGGCCTTTGCCATCATTACCATGCGCCTTGAGATGTTTGCCTGCAAGGAGTCTGTCAATGACTCCTTCTGGGATGGGCTTGGGATGGGACTTGGCTTCATGATCGGTATGATGGTCATAGGTTTTGTCCGTGAACTTCTTGGTTCTGGGATGATCTTTGGCTATGATGTACTGGGATTCAAACCACTTCTGTTTTTCATCCTTCCCAGTGCAGGGTTCTTTGTCGTAGGTCTGATGATGGCGTTTTTTAACTGGATTGAAATCTTCTACAAGCGTACAAAAGGGTTAAAATGATGACTCTTAAAAATTCAAAATTAGTCGTATTGGCGCTGCTTGCTCTCTTTCTGACACCTCTTCTGGCTCAGGCTGAAGGGCTGATTGCAGGGCAGAAATTCAAAGGCGATAAAGAAATAGTTGTAACTTTTGCAGATCCTGTTGACAAGGCAGTGGTCGAGAATGTTGCAAACTATACGATCTACGAAGAGCCGGACCCGGATATTCGTCTGGTTCTTGAGACAGCTACCCTGTCTGAAGATGGCAAGGTTGCCTCGCTTTTCTTTAAAGATGCCTTGAATACTGCAATGACCCATGTGGTCAATGTGAAGGGACTGGCCGGTATTGAAAGCACTACTTTTAAGGTGAGCAAATCATATCTGGGCTATCTGTTTGGAATCATGATCTCTGCTCTATTGATCAATAACTTTGTCTTTACAAAATATCTCGGACTGTGTGTTTTCTTTGGAACCTCAAAGAAAAAATCGACAGCAAAAGGTATGGGGGTTGTTTTTACCATCGTTATGGTTGTTTCAGCCATCATGAGTTGGTTCTTTTATAATTTTATTCTCATTCCCTATAACCTTAATTTTCTACAGATTGTTATTTTCATTGGCCTGGTGTCACTTACCGTGCAGGCGGTGGATACGGTGCTCAGAAAAGTTAATCCGGTGTTGTTTAATTCCTTCGGGGTCTTTCTGGTTCTGGTTATCGCCAACTGTGTAATTATCGCAGTGCCGCTTATTGTTGCCAATAATAACTACAATATTTTTGAAACATTTATGCTCGCACTCGGAGCGGGTGGTGGCTTCCTGCTGGCGTTGTATCTCATGAGTTCTGTGAGTGAGCGTATGCAGCTTGCAAATATTCCCCCTACCTTTAAAGGCCTTCCCATTGCCTTTATCGTCGCGGGGCAGTTTGCCATGGCATTTCTCGGTTTTTCCGGCCTGCAGATATTTTAGGGTCGGTTGTGAGAAACATTCCATTAGATTTCATTAGAGAGTAATAAGATATGGATCCGGCATTAATTAAATTAGCTTTAGGTGGTCTGGTGCTCCTCGGTTGTATCGGCCTTTTCTTTGGCATAGGACTTGCCCTTGCTGCCCATAAATTTGCGGTAGAGGTTAATCCGCTCATTGAGGAGGTCGTCGAGTCACTGCCTCTTGCCCAGTGTGGTGGCTGTGGCTATCCTGGTTGTGAAGGATACGCAATAGCGGTGGTCACCGACCCTGATGTCCCTCCCAATCTCTGCTTTCCCGGTAAAGAGGCGGTAGCTGCCAGAGTAGCAGAGCTCACGGGCAAGAAGATGGCGGCAGTTGAGGACCAGATTGCCCTTGTTCGCTGTTCCAGGGTGGAAGGTAAGGTAAGTCATAAACATGAATATTATGGTTTCGCTTCCTGTACCGCCGCGAATCTCAGCTTTGGTGGTCCATCAGCCTGTGAGTATGCCTGCATAGGCCTTGGGGAGTGTGCAGCAGTCTGTCCATTTGGTGCAATCGACATGGTCGAAAACTTTCCTATTGTCAATCCAGACAAGTGTGTGAGTTGTGGCCAGTGTGTAAAAGCTTGTCCTAAAGGCATAATTGAGTTACAGACATTAAAGGCTAGGGTGTATGTTCCCTGTATGACCAAGGCACTTGGCAAGAACGTAAAAGCCGTATGTGAAGTGGGCTGTATAGGGTGTAAAATGTGTGTGAAAGCATGCCCTGCAGATGCGGTTACCTACGAAAATGGTATTGTTAAAATTGACCATAAGGCATGTATTGATTTTGGACCAAGCTGTGAAACTGCTTGTGTCACTAAATGCCCCCGTGATATATTCAGACCTTATGAGGGACGGCAGGCTATTAAGAGAAATAGTGCTGACGGCCTGAAAATGGCTGGTTAATAACTTCAAGATTGGAAACTGATATGAAAAACCAAAAGACCCCCTTTGATCAGAAAAGAAGATCATTTTTGAAACTTTCCGGCCTGTTAGGACTTGGTGCCGCATCTGCGGCATTGTTACCGGCAGAAAGTGCAGAAGCGTTTCTTTTTAATAAAAAAGAGTACAAGGTAACCAAGACTCGTCTTGCCATGGGGACCTTTGTTGCAATGACAGCAATACATTCTTCACAGGATGAGGCAGAGCAGGCCATAGGTCTTGCTTTTGAGGAAATTGACCGCCTTAATGCCATGTTGACCCATTACGAGAAAACTTCTGCAGTCGGTTCTTTTAATGCCTCCGGTAAACTTGAGCATGCACCTGTTGAAGTGGTAGAACTGATTGGCAGGTCCCTGTACTACAATAGAGAAACCCAGGGTGCTTTTGATATTACTGTCAAACCTCTGATTGATCTGTATAAAAACAGTTTTGCGGTAGACCACAAGCCAAGCGATAGCGAGATCGACCTTGTCCTCAAACGGGTAGGAACGGAGAACATGCGTTATGATGCGGGTTCTATCGTTTTCACTAAGAGTGATATGGGAATTACTCTGGATGGTATCGCCAAAGGATTTATTGTAGACAAGGCATCTGAAGTCTTAAAAGCCAATGGCGTGAGCAATCACCTGATCAATGCCGGTGGTGACATTAGAACCAGTGGTAAGGCCGCCCAGGGGAAAGCGTGGACAGTAGCTGTTCAGGACCCTTCCAAGAAGAATGAATATCCTGATATTATCACAATGCAGGATGGCGCCATAGCTACTTCAGGTAACTATGAGATATATTACGATAAGGAAAAGCTCTTTCACCATATCGTTAACGGTCAGACCGGACATTCTCCACATTTGTCCAGCAGTGTGAGTGTTGTGGCACCTACAGTAATGGATGCCGACGCCCTGGCAACCAGCGTGTTTGTTATGGGTCCAGCAGCAGGTGTCGCATTTATCAACGGGCAGCCTGACACCGAGTGTTTTATCATCGACAAGGATGGTAAGAACATCAAATCAGCAGGCTGGCAGGTGTAATTCTCCTTTTGCAGTTTACAGGAGTATTTCAGTGCTAAAAGGGCCCGTCAGAAGAATTCTGACGGGCCCTCTGTCTTTGTCTGGTAGTCTGGAAAGGTGGTTGTTACTTTTTGAACTCCGAGGAGTCCAGCTCATACTTCTTTGATTTGTATTGTATGGCTCTGCGACTGATACCAAGAAGCTCAGCGGCATCCTTTTTAACTCCCTTAGTCTGTTTGAGTGCCCTGATGATCGCTTCTTTTTCACTTTCTTCTATGGAAAAGTTGTCTTTGAGACGCTTGTTGTTTGCCTGGCTGTGGGGTTCAAGTTGCAGGTCTTCTGGGAGAATCTTATTATTTTTACATAATATTGCTCCTGTTTCCAGGCTGTTCTTTAACTCTCTAACGTTGCCTGGCCATTCAAGAGACTGCAGCCATTTCATCGTTTGGCTGGGAATCTCAATTGGAGCCAGGTGATTTGATGTGGTGTAGTTGTCCACAAAATATCTGGCAAGAAGCGGAATATCCTCGGCTCTCTCGCGTAGGGGAGGGATGACTATAGTGACCACCTTGAGGCGATAATAAAGATCCTGTCTGAAGCTGCCGGCTTCAACATCTTGGAGTAAGTCCGAATTTGTGGCTGCTATGACGCGACAGTCCACGGTCTTCTCCTTGACTGCGCCAACCTGTCTGATCGTCCTTTCTTCAAGAAAACGCAGGAGTCTGCTCTGCATCTCAGGCGAGATATTCCCCACTTCGTCGAGAAAGAGAGTGCCACCATCTGCAGATTCAATAAGACCTTTCTTGTCACTGATGGCATGGGTAAAGGAGCCCTTCAGGTGGCCAAAAAGTTCGCTCTCAAGAATACCTGGAGGGGTGGAACCGCAGTCAACAACCATGTATGGGCCGTTAATTCTGGTGCTGAAGTTGTGCAGAAGCCTGGCGATACATTCTTTGCCGACACCGCTTTCACCAAGAACCAGAACGTTTGCGTTACTTCCTGCAACTTTTTTCAGCAGTCCTTTGACATTTTCCATTTCCTGGCTGACTCCCCAGATAAAACCGGTGGAATCAAGTTGATCCTGGGTAACCAGATCGGCCTTGCCGAGGATGTTATGGACCATTGTTATGAGGTCTTTTCCTTCAAAAGGTTTGGTCAGGTAATCGAGGGCGCCGGCTTTGACGGCGTCCACCGCGCCGGAAATAGTACCGTGGGCGGTGAGGAAAATGACGGGCAGGTATGGGTACAGGGACCTGACTTTCTCGAGTAACTCCATGCCACTCATTTCGGGCATCTTGATATCAGAGATTAAAAGGTCTACAGGGTTTTTCTGGATGAGTGAAAGTGCTGCTTTACCATTAGACGCTTTAGCTACTTTAAAGCCTGCAGTGGTGAGTCGGGCGTGCAGGACCTCAAGAAGTGTGAGATCGTCGTCAACTATAAGAATGTGTTTTGGCTTGGTCATAAAGGTTTTCTTTTTTCCTGATATGTTTCGTCTATTTCTTCAAGCTCTTCCAGCTGGTTTTTGAGATTCTGGAGAGTTGTTGACATCTGGGATATTTTTTTCTTCTGGTATGAAATTACGTTATTTTTACGCTGTTCCCGGGCGGCAAGTGCGACGTGTTTCTGTTGAATAAGGTAGCTTTGCTGCCTCAGCGCAAGAGTGAGAAGGTGGCGGTTTTCGGTAAAAGGCTCCCGACCTTTGTTGGCATCCCATCTCAGCAGATTGTCTATGGCCTCGATGAGTTGCAGGTCGCTGTTGGCCAGCATCATCTGGGTGCAGGCCAGACCATACAGAGCAGAGTTTCTGTCTTCATGAGACAGAGCCGTCTCATAAATGTGCTCGTATTCCAGCAGGGCGTTTTCAAAGTCCCCATTAATAAAAAGGGTATCTGCTGCAGCCTGCGTTGTCTGAGGTTCCTCTATCATGGGCTCTTCCTGGATCTGCTGTAAAGAGCCTACAATCTCTGTACAGGAAGAGGTGAGAATGACCAGTAATGGAATACAAAGAAGATGGAACAAACGATATTGGATTGATGAAATTGTCATGTGAACTGAAATCCCTTTAGTACGTTCTGCAAAAAATTAATTGCAAGATGGAAGGGTAAAGGAAAAAGTACAACCTCCGACCTCATTATTTTCTACTTTAATCTCTCCGCCGTAACTCGTCACAATTTTTTTCGAGATTGCAAGACCGAGTCCGACCCCATCGAGGTGGTCCCTGACGCCTTTAGCACGGTAATACCTTGTAAAAACCAGAGAAATTTCCTTTTCGTCGATACCGGGACCACGGTCTGCGATATGGAATAAAATAAAGCCTTCGGTTTTGATTTCCCAGGAAATGAAGACAGCCTGACCTTCAGGGGAGAATTTAATAGCATTACCAAGGATATTGATAAAGACCTGCTGGAGTTCTTCCTTTACACCGTAAAGCGGAGGAGCTTTTTCCTCAGGGCCGTTAATTATGAGACTCACTGTTTTCTTTTTAGCCAGAGAAGCAAACATCTCTGTTGAATGTTTTACCAGTTTATCAGGGTTTACCTTGGACGCGGCCTTTTTACGAATTCCAGACTCCAGAACCGAAACATTGAGCAGATAGTTGAGGAGTTTATTAATTCTCTGGATTTCGACACTGGCAATTTTCAAAAATTTTGTCTGGTTGCTGTTGACAGGCCCGAAGACTTCCTCAACAATCATGTTTACAGATTCACGGATTGAGGAGAGCGGGGTGCGTATTTCATGGCTGAGAGTGGCTACAAATTCGTTTCGGATGTTTTCCTCTTCTGTGAGCTGGTGGCTCATTTCGTTGTAGGCTGCAGCGAGTTCATTAAATTCGTGTCCACCTCTGAGAGTGATGGGTTTGTGTACTTTGGTCTGGGAGATTCGTCTAAGGCCTGTGGCCAGAGTTTTGAGAGGAGAAAATATTGAGCGCGACAGGTACCAGATACCAAAAAGCCCAACGAGTACCGAGAGACAGAAACCATAAAGGCCGTTTCTGACGCTGATAAGGCTTTTGGTGTTGAGCTCGTGCAGGGCTGCTTCGATTTCATCCTGATTGGTGGTTTTGGCAAGAGTAATGTTACTTTGCCAGAGAGAGACGACCTTATCTGTGACCCAGAGTTGACCAATTTCAGGAGGCTCCCCTTCACTCCACAAGCCTTTGCGATGTCTGTAATAACTGAATTCGAGTTCATGCCAGATTTTACCGCTGCCTTCGGTGCCGGCAAGGTGTAACACCTCGGTAAGGGCCTTTTCGAATTTGTTTTTTGCCTGAACAAAATATTCAGAATATCTATCTTTTTTAAGAACAATCAGCTTTTTGTGATGAGCCTCCATATCAAAGAGGCTGTTGAGTAACACGACAGCGAGTTTATCTATTTTATTGTTCGTGGTAACGATTCGTTCTGTCGTCTGAACCATACTTTGAACATTAAAAAGAAGTACGCCAACGGTACCTGTAAAAATCAGAAAAAAAAGAAAAAAGATAAGAGAAAGTTTCTGTTTAATGCCTGCTTTAAATGCCATTGATAGTTTACCTGCTCCATAGAATTGACCTGTAATGAACAGGATATTAGCAAAGCTCATACCAGCTGTCATCAATTGTCTGAAACAAATATAAGGAAACAAGAGAATGAAAGTAAGTTTTTTTCTCCCATTGAAAATATCTGTAAAATAGTATAGTTGTGTCGGCCATAAAGGAATTATTTCAAGGTGTGCAGAATTTGCACACAAAAGAGCGTTGTAAAGGGTATTTTTTGCAGTTTGATTCGTTGCCGAAAAGATCAGTTTTTGCTAACGAATCGATTCCACGGGGAAAAGAGTGCTGGCATATACCTTGCTTGTACGTCGACGGAATTCCTTGGGCTATAATTACCTTAAAGGTTTGTATTTAAACATAATTTGGAGGATCAATGAAACATATAGTCACCTGTCTGTTACTCGCCAGTTTTGGCGCCATGGGGATGGTTGCAGTTGCTGCAAAGATAGAAGGTGGTTCAACACAGAATTATGGAGAGCCTTTAAGTCAGTTGTTATTGCAACAGGAGAGTATTTTTTCTGGATTTGTTTTTCAGGGACAAAATGGAATAGCTATAACCACCAATCGTGGAACATTTCTGCTAAAAGGTGAAGGGATAGAGCCTCTGGTCGGTAAAAGAATCCGGGTGAGAGGGGTGATCAGAGGAGAGTCTCTTCTCGCCTTACAGGTTGCTGATAAATCGTAGAAGTTGAAATAATAGCGGCGTCTGGTCTGTTGGAGCCCTTGCAGCAATAGGCTGGTCGTCTTTTTTTAAACACCTATGCCAAATTTTACCGCCGTGGCCGCATGGATTGCCGTGGTGTCAAAAAGTGGTATATCCGTGTGTTGTTTGTCCACCAGCATCGCAATCTCCGTACATCCCAAAAGTATAGCCTCGGCCCCCCGATACTTCAGAGCTTCCATAATGCGCAGGTACTCTTGCCTGGAATTGGCGTCTATTTTGCCCATGCACAGTTCCTTGAAAATAATATCATCTATGATTTTTCTCTCCTCTGCGGGCGGTACAAATACCTCCAGACCAAATTTTTCGGCAAGTCTTTGCCGATAGAAATCTTCTTCCATGGTGAATCGGGTCCCCAGGAGGCCAATGACGGAGATGTCTTGTTCTACGAGAGTTTTTCCCGCGGCATCGGCAATGTGGAGCAGGGGAATCGTGATGGCTTTCTCAACCTCGGGGGCTACCTTGTGCAGGGTGTTGGTGCAGATAAGCAGACAGTCGGCCCCTGCTTTTTCAATTTTTTGTCCAGCGGCTGCAAGTATCTGGGCGCAGGTCGACCAATTTCCCTTGCTCATGTTTTCCTCAAGGAGGGCAAAATCGACACTTATCATGACAATCTTTGCGGAGTGAAACCCTCCCAGGGTTTTGCTCACCTGTTGGTTGATAAGTTTGTAATAATCCAGGGTGGATTCCCAGCTCATCCCCCCAAGTAGGCCAATGGTCTTCATTGTAGCTCCTTAAGGCTTGCCTGTACAGGTACAGGGGTGATTATTGTTTGTCAGTCAGCTCTATAATCGATGTAATACCAGATAGATGCAGAAAAGATTCGTTAGCGTTAAAGGTTGCGGCAATGGAGCGAAACAGCTCCAGAACAACGGCGGTTTTAGGTGCCGGTGAGTGCAGATGGATCTCAATGGTTCTGAGATCCATTACCGCTTGATCTAACAGATTATAGGCATGGGCCTGTTTACTCAGCTCATCTTTGATACTGTTGCAGACACACTCTATCACTTGACGGTCTTTTTCAGTGACCACCTGTTCGCAGCTGAGCCGCGGTCTGTCCGAGAGGTCGTCTTTTGGCGCAGGTGATATGCCTAGCTTGTTAAGGCCTTCATCGGTGATACTAATTCCTCCGGCAAGGGTTTTGAGTTCGATGAAGCCAAGAACCATCAGTTCTTCGGCAATTCTTCCGGCCTCTGTTTTTTCCAGTCCAAGAGCAGAACCCAGATCATACATGGAGACCTGGGTTTCGGTGTTGCCCTGGGTTGTATTGTAGAGTTCCTGGAGATAGGTGACTGCGATCATTTCCTCTTCGTTCATGTTAGCGGGATCCTCCTGGTAATTGTTGTTGTATCCTACCGGCCGTAGTGCAGGCCTTTTGACGTGGTGTCTTGGTATTGACAGTGTAATCATCAAGCTTGATCTTCTGTTTGAAAAACATCCTGAATTCGTCGGTTCTATGGCTGACAAAGAGAATTGTTGAAAGATTATTTTCTGCAATCTTTTCCAAAAGATCTAAAAGCTTATTTCTGTTGTCATCGTCAAGCCCCTGGGTTGCCTCATCAAACACGAGCAGTCTCGGTTTCTTGATGAGCGCCCTTGCAATGAGGATAAGACGCTGCTGGGCAAAAGGCAGACGACGAAAGGGTTTGTCCGCAAGGGGGCTCAGTTCAATCCAATCGAGCCAGAGCTGTGCCTCTCTGATCTGAGTACTGTTCACCTTTGAGTAAAGACCGATGGAGTCGAATAAGCCAGAGAGTACAACATGAAGGGCACTGCAGGGAACACGGTGGTCCCGGTGCAGGGAAGGGGAAACAATACCCATCTGCTGCTTGATCTGCCAAATGGACTCTCCTCCACCGCGTTTCTGGCCAAACAGGCGCAGGTCGTTGGCGTAGCATTTGGAATTGTCACCGGTGAAAATATCAAGCAGGGTCGACTTACCACAACCGTTAGCGCCGTAGATGAGGGTGTGGTCGCCGGTGAAGATTTCAAGATTGAGTCCTGTGAAAAGTAAACTCTCCCCATAGCCCGCAAAACCGTTTTTGAGCCTGATGAGTTCATCTCTTGGAGACTGTGCAGGGTCAGACCTTTTTCGCTGAACGGCAAAAGGGGCCGGTTCTGTTGCCTTGCAGGAAGATGTACTCTGAAGGTACGTGAGCATCTCTTCTCTTTGACCGGCATGGGTCAGTTGGCGTTGACTAAAAATTCCCAGATGAGAGCACCAACCTGGTATGTCTTTTATGCTGTTGACCAGTATGATAAGACAGATGCCGTTTTTCTTCAGATGCTGCAGTGCGCGGTTAAGTTCGGCACAGCTTTCTAGGTCGAGACCATCATAGGGATTTTGCAGAATAATTGTTTGACTGCCGCGGATGACCTCCCGGAGCATAATAAGTTTTCTGGATTGCCCTGAGCTGAGATAACGTATGCCTGTGGAAAGGCATTGCTCGATATTGAAGGCCTTGAGAAGGGCTTGGACGCCCTTGGTCTTGACGGAAGTTCCCAGAAACTCCCCTGCAGAGGTGCCCGGATCAGGTCGATCCATGAAATCACTGTCGTCGTTGCGGAGTTCTTCTTCAAAGAGCTCTTGTTGGCCCTGGAATGAAAGTACACCGGGCTTTTCAACGAGTTCTAACCTGGTGGCTGAAAACCCTTTCAGCCGGCCTTGAAGAAGCAGCAGGAAGGTGTCTATGCCGCTACTGTTGTTACCCCAGAAACACCATGATTGGTTGCTTTTCGCTTGCAGCTGGCCGATGGTCAGGCCCGGATGGATCAAATTCTTGATATACATGACAGGATCGGGGTAAAATATTATATATTAGCCAGTTAAGCTGATCAGAGACTCTATGTCATCAGAGATGTACTATATGCCCTGCGCTTATCCAATGTTTTTGTATAATCTGGAACTGTGTAACGCACTTTCACTGGTTTTTTTTCTGTTTCCTAACGAAGCAGGAGAGAGAAAATCTGCCTACGCGACGTCACTGAGCTCCAGAACAGGAAGGGTAGTGATAAACGAGTCCAAACGGTCATATATATCAAAAAGAGATGAAATGACAAGGTGTTCACTCTCTGTATGTTGACTCATCTCACCATCAGCTCCCCAGACAATACCGGGGACCCCTCTTGCCGAGAGGTATCTGGCATCGGAGGCGCCATCTTCACAGCCTGTCCGGGTGGTGCTTGATTGTGCTATCAGTGTATTGAGATAGTCGGATTGACCGGATGAAAATACAGGTTCCTGAGTTTTTATTTGTACTTCCGATACGCTAACCGCTCTGATTTGCCGAATAAGTTCGTCGGGGTCGTCATTTTCAGTATATCGTATGTCAAGCATCGCATAAGCAGAGCCCGGTACCATATTGGGCGAACCGTTACCTACTGAACATTGGGTCAGGGACACCGTTTTGTTCCAGTGATTTTCTGCCTCATCTCTGAACAGTTCTTTGATACGTGCATAATCACTTGTAAGGATGTCAAAGGCGTTACAGCCGAGCCAGGGCCTTGCCGCATGGGCAGCTTTGCCACGGGCAATTAATTCCAGACGGAGAATACCTTTTTCTTTGGTAACGATGATGTCCGGATTGCCACCGTCAAGGGTAATGAAAAAATCAGTGGAAAAATGGTCAATGGCTTTTCCGGTACCGTTTGCCCCGCCAATTTCTTCATCGCCGGTGAGAAGAAGGCCGAAAGGCATGGCTTCCTGGCCTCGGCCCATCTTTGTGAGTCGATGGAGATGTTGATCAAAAAGAGTTAATGAGAGTGCAACTCCATATTTATCGTCTATTGCCCCCCGGCCAAACAGTTTTCCATCTTCAACCCGTGGGGTGAAGAGTGAGCTGTCTTCGGCCTCCACTACGTCAAAATGGCTCATGAGTAACATCGGCGAGTAGCTTTTCGTGGGCAGGACGAGGATGGAAGGAACATTCTGATAGGTCGTTGTTGTAAAATGAATGTTTCGCGCTGAAAGCCAGGAACTAATCCATTGGTTACATTCATGAATTTTCCCCGGGCGGGAGTGGGTGGAGGGAATAGCAATGAGCTCCTTGGTGAGTTTAAGGAGCTCAGTTTGTCGATTTGGCTCGATCACTTGTGTCACTTGTTGGTTCTAAGGTTTTGCTTTACAAAATCAAGAGGGTTCCGTAACAGATTTTACAGGGCCGTTGTCAGCAGAGGTGAAAAAATGTAAACCATATTAGTAGAAATATTCAAACGAAAAATATGTAACCTAAATATTGGCCGAGCCTTGTGGTTAGATATGCGAGGCACAAGACATGCCACCGGAGTTTTCTCCTACAAATGTCTTGTGATACTGCAGAGTTGACCTCAAGGTGCTCCCGTAGGGTTCGCTTGTTTTGAAATTTTCTTTTTTCACACTGTTGTAAACCTCTACATTGTTGTTGTCTGACATATCATCCTGAAAATACGATAATATTTAAAAACGAAAAACAGAGAATGCAATTTTTAGGTATAAAGATAATATGTTTACAGGATGACTCTGCTCGTTATGGAGCCCGGTACAGAAGAGGCGGTTCTTGACTGTGATTGTATAAGGTGTGTCTTCTCGCCGGCATGAAAGATTCGGATTGTTGTTGCGCATTTTTTGGGCGGTATAGCTGATAAAAAACAGGAGCATATCCGGTCCTGGCATGGTTCTTTTACAGGTTTTATCCAGACATTACAAAAAAAGAGAGAAGAGAAAATGAGTCTTTTAGCACAAGTTGTAGGCTTTCTGGCTGGTGGATATCTTATCATTGTCGGTGTTATGTACTGGAAGCAGGAATCTTTTCTGTTTTACCCTACCGTAGCAAGTCATGCAGAGTATAAAGCCACCGATGTCAAAGACTATTCTTTTAGCCGCGATGGGGTGACCGTCAAAGGCTGGCTGGTTAACCCATTGTATGCAAGGGAAAAGATCGTGATTTATTATGGTGGTAACGGTGAGGATGTTTTTTTTAACATTGATGAGTTTGAAGCCCTCCAGGTGGCAACCCTTTTTGTCGCCTATAGAGGCTACGGACCCAGTGGGGGGGTGCCGGGAGAAGGCGATATTTTTGCTGATGCCCTCGGTATTTTTGATGATATCAGAAGCCAGTACCCTGCATCCCGTATTTTTCTTATGGGCCGGAGTCTTGGCTCAGGTGTTGCCTGCTACGTAGGATCAAAGCGGCAGATAGCGGGGGTTATCCTGATTACACCCTACGACAGTTTAGTGTCTGTGGCCCAGTCTGCTTACCCTTGGTTACCCGTGGGCAGGCTCTTGCGGCATAGGTTCGATTCTGTTGCCTATGTAGCAAAAGTCGAGGCACCTTTTCTCATTTTTTATGGGGGCAGAGATACGGTTGTACGACCGGAAAGGACACGAAAACTTCTTGACCATATTCCAGGAGAGAAGAAAGTTGTATTCATTGAACGGGGTGAGCATGGAACCATCTCCATGTTCCCGGAATACTGGCCGTCGGTTCTGGAGTTTTTAAATGGCGGTGGAGGTGAAGCAGATGTGCTGCTGTAACGACTATTTTAACGCTGAATAACCTTTTTTTTTCCGTCATCATCGACGGCTACGTAGGTAAATGCCGCACGGGTGACCTGAAATTTATTTCCAGCGGCACTTGCCGAGTTCATGGATGGTTTCACCCAGACTTCCAGGTTTATGGTAACAGATGTGGTCCCGATCCGGACCACATCACCATAACAGCAGACGACATCCCCTACTCGCACGGGTTTTATAAAAGTGATGGATTCCACAGCAACCGTTACAATTCGCGCACCTGTTACTTCCCGAGCCCGGATTCCTCCGGCAATATCCATTTGAGACATGATCCAGCCACCAAAGATGTCACCTGCAGGGTTGGTATCTGCAGGCATTGCCAGGGTCCGTAAGATCAGGTCGCCTTGTGGGCTTTTACTTCCTTCCATGGGTTATCCTTTTTAAGCGGGGCTTCGTGTTAATGGGTTGAGGCAATTTGCTATAGACTTATAAGGGCCGCGTCCCGTAATTTCAATTGAAAATAACATCAGGCTGGCAAAACCGGAAAGGACTCCCACCATTCTGTAATGGTTACTTGAATTTTATCTTCAGATCGATATAGTTAAAGGGTGGTTTAAATTTTTCCCTTATGGTCCGCATCGCAAGGCGAACCGCAGGTTCAGCGAGAGAACATATGAATGTTGAAAAACGTAGATTTAGCCGGATAGTGTTCGATGTTGCTGCAAAATTGAATGTGGATGGTGTGGAGTACGCTCTTGAGCGCATAACTAATCTCAGTGTGGGTGGCTGTTTGCTGGGTGTAAACGACGGCTTTTCTATAGATCAGGAGTGCAGTGTCACAATCCTTCTCCCCAGAATGGAACCTGGGGTTATGGTTTTCGGTCGAATTGTCAGGGTAGTTGACGGAGAAGTAAGTATTCAGTTCACTTCTGTTACTCCTGAAAACCTGAGACATCTTCAAAATATAATCCGTTACAACGCCCCAGATCCGGATTTGATAGACAAAGAGCTCAGCACCCGCATCGGCCTGCAGTAATAGCTGCCTGAATTTCCCCCCCCACAGACAGATACATTCTCCCATTTCTTTTTGGCCATTTACAAGGCCTTTCGGGCTATTACAGAAACAATTAATAATTGACATTTTTCCAATAACTCCCAATGTTCTACTGACACCAAGTGGCATAAGAATGCATATTGGAGAATGTATGGAGTATTTCAGGAAGTACACATCAGCATTAATTTTTCTGCTGGCTCTTGCCTGTGCACTAAGCCTTCCGTATCTCTATGAATCACAGACCCTCTGGTACAAAATTGGTCTGGATAAAACACTGTTACGTCTGGGCCAAATATCGGGAATGATAGCCCTCGTCCTGCTCTTTAGTCAGATTGTTCTGGCGGTGGCTGGGCGGTTTCTGGAAAAATCTTTTGGCCTGAAAAATATCATGGCCTGGCACCGTGCCAATGGTCTGCTGATTTTGTTTTTTGCAGTTTTACATGTGTTGTTGATTCTTGTCCCGGAAGGTTTAGAAAACTTACCCATTGGTTTTAAATTCTGGCCGGAGATGGTGGGGGCACTTCTTTTCTGGATCATTCTCGCAATGGTGATTTCTTCACGCTACAGACAGGCATTGCATCTGGATTACCGGCGCTGGCGGGCCATCCATAAACCGCTGGGCTATCTCACCCCGGTTATCATTGTTGTGCATGTTTTGTATGTCAGTGATTCTTTTTCACATAACGTTCCTAAAACTATTCTGCTTCTTGCTTTTGCCTTGCTCTGTTTACGTGTTTTCTGGGTTAAAGGAACTGCTTTTCTGCAAAATAGAAAAGACAAAAGTGTCTGAAGCGCAACCCTGTAATACCCCGGCTCTTCCCCGGTCCCTGTTTGGAGGAGAGTTACCGGTATGCAGAATATATGAAAGTATGAATTCATCCCCTGGAGGATACCTATGCAAATTTATAAATCACTCTGCGTTCTCTTTCTGTCTCTTTTGTTTTTCCCCTTTGCTTCCACAGCGGCCAATACCTGGGAGGTCGATACGGGACATTCAAATATTTATTTTAGCGTAGATCATATTTTTTCTAAAGTGCATGGACATTTCAATGACTTTACCAGTGAAATTGTCTTTGATCCGGCCGATGCAGGCAACAGCAGTTTTGCCTTTACCATCACAGTTGATTCCATTGACACTAATATCAGCAAGCGGGACAAACATCTGCAGTCAGCCGATTTCTTTGATTCTGGCAAGTATTCCACCATAACCTTTGTTTCAACGGCTGTAACGCCGGGTGATGACGGGTTGTATAATATTACCGGTAAACTTACCATCAAAGGTAAAAGCTATGATCTTGTTTTGCCTCTGGTTCTGGCAGGTATGAAAGATCATCCAGCCGCTGCGGGAAAGGAGGTAGCTGGCTTTAATGGCAAGATAGTGCTTGATCGCCTTGCCTATGGGGTTGGAACAGGAAAATTCTATGAAATGGGGCTTGTAGGTAAAGACGTCGAGGTGTTTGTCAGCCTGGAGGTAACAAGAAACAAATAGGGCAGGTCACAAACTCTGTCTAAAATTGCAAAAATAAGAAAAGGTGTCCAGGCAGTGGTCGGGACGCCTTTTTTAGTTTGAAGTCTCCAAGAGGCGCTGCAGGGAATCCATACAGGGACTCAACTGGACAGTTTCGATGAGAAAATTTCCCCTCTGCTTGTGGCTCGCCGCGCTGACTGTTATCGGCAGTGTGAAATTCCGATATCCAAAAGTACCAGGTCACTGCTGTGGGCCTTGGTGTGCCATTGACAAGCAATGGAGTTTGGTTAGTTTAATTACCAGTGGCCTGGATATGTTTTTGCAGTCAGTTTTCTCTGCAATCATTTCTCGTCATATCCGGGCATCCAGAGTGTTTTCTGTTCTTTCTTTAGTAAAAATCAACATATAAAGGGGGCTTATTATGGCTCATACCTGTAAAAGTTGTGGCGCTGTGGCTGATGATCCGGGTCATCTTTGTGATCCCATTGATGAAGAGATATCCTGTAGTTTTTGTGGTGAAAAAAATGTGGGCATAACCCACGTATGTAAAGCAAAACTGGCAGCGATAAAATATTCCTGTTCATCTTGTGGCAGAATGGCTGCGAGTAGCGGCGACCTCTGTAAACCAACAGAAATATCCTGATATCTTATAGTTAAAAGAAAAACAGGCAAGGATGAGGCCAATATCCCGCGAGGGATGTTGGCCTTTTTTTTGTACTACAATGAAGCAATTGCCGCTGTAGATGAAAGTGGTAGAATGGCAACCGTTCTATCATGGTACAAATAGCTGATGTTTTAACCCAAATTTCAATGTTCATTGAGGAGATCTTGACATGAATCGATCCGTTGTCAAATTGCAGATTTTTGCGCTGTTGTTCCTTTTTCTTTCGGCGTTCTCGGCACAGGCGCAACCGTCTGGTAAACTGGTGATTTTCCATGCAGGCTCGCTCTCCGTGCCATTTGCTGCCATGGAGAAGGCCTTTGAGGCTCAATATCCAGAAGTTGATGTTCAGCGGGAAGCTGGTGGCTCCACCAAGATGGCACGTCTTATTTCTGAAGTTGGCAAGCCTGCAGATATAATGGCCTCAGCTGACTTTGTCGTCATTGATAAGAACTTGATCCCTAAATTTGCTTCCTGGAATGTGCGTTTTGCCTCCAATCAGCTGGTGCTTTGTTACACCGATCAATCAAAATATGCAGATGAAATTAATGCCAGCAACTGGTTTGATATTCTCCAGCGTAAGGATGTAGTCTGGGGCCATTCTGACCCCAATCTTGACCCCTGTGGCTACCGCTCTCTTATGGTCTTGCAATTGGCTGAAAATTTTTATGGTGTCCCCGGCTTAAATGATAAGCTTCTTGCAAATCGTCCGGAGAAAAATGTTCGGCCTAAATCTGTGGAACTGATATCTATGCTCCAGTCAGGCCACATGGATTACGCCTGGGAATATCTCTCGGTTGCCGTTCAGCATAATTTGAAGTACATCAGCTTGGACGATCAGATCAACCTTGGAAATTTCGACATGTCTCCGGCATACAGTAAGGCTAAGGTGACCGTTGCCGGCAACAAACCTGGAACAACAATTGACCGAATAGGCAAATCGATTACCTACGGTATCACCATGCTCGATCAGGCGGCCAATAAAGAGGCCGCCGAGGCTTTTCTCAGCTATCTTTTTGATGCCGAGGGAGGTCTGAAAGTTCTGGAATCCCAGGGACAACCCCCTTTTATACCCGTTCAGGTGCCAAGTCAGGAGATGTTGCAGAAGTTACCAGCCTCCCTGCAGTCGAAGGTTGCAGTAAAAGAGTAGTTCATGGAAGAAACAGATATCACACCTTTTCGGAAAACGCTGACGGGGCTTCAGCGTTTTCCGGGATTTCTCTTTAACAGCTGGATGCTGGTCTCTGCGGTCCTCGTCCTGCTGTTTATCTTTGGCCCTCTGGCCCAGACGGTTTTTGCACCTGAAAAAGAGATTTTCCTTGAGACCTTAAAAGATAAAGATGTTTTACGTTCTATTGGCCTCTCTCTTTTTGCCTCTGGCACGGCGGCCATTATTACACTTATTTTCGGGACACCTCTGGCCTATATTCTGGCACGCCACAGATTCCACGGGAAAAAGCTGGTCGAATCCATCATTGATCTGCCCATTATGATCCCGCATCCAGTGGTGGGTATTGCCCTTTTGACTATTTCGGGTCATAACCATCCTTTCGGAAAGTTTCTGCTCTCGTTAAATATCAGTCTGATGGGCACCAGCATAGGAATCATCGCTGTTATGGTTTTTGTGGGCTTGCCGTTTTTCGTCAATACCGTAAAAGCAGGGATTGAGGGTATCCCGGAGCGGCTGGAAAAAGTTTCGCGCTCTCTTGGGGCGGGAAGGGGGGCCACTTTTTTTCGGGTGCTGCTGCCCCTGAGCTGGCGTTACCTGCTGGTGGGAATGATCATGTGTATGGCAAGAGCCTTGAGTGAATTTGGTGCGATCATCATCATCGCCTACCATCCAATGGTAGCCCCTGTCCTTATGTACGAGCGGTTTACCGCATATGGTTTGAAATATTCACAGCCGGTTGCGGTTCTACTCATACTTGTCTCATTGCTGTTTTTTCTGTTCCTGCGGATTATCTCCCAACCCAAACGTATATCTGAATGATTTCTATTGATAAATTGCAGATTAAGTTCCCCTCGTTTTCTCTGGGGCCGGTCTCGCTTGAGGTGGATAGCCACTCTTTTTTTGCCCTTATGGGGCCGACCGGGTCGGGAAAAACCCTGCTGCTGGAGTCCATTGCCGGTCTGCTGAGATCCGATGGAGGCAGTATTTCTATTGATGGTCAGGATATCACAAAGGCACCTCCTGAGCAGCGCAACGTAGGCCTGGTTTACCAGGACAACAGCCTCTTTCCCCACCTTACTTGCTATGAAAATATCATTTATGGGCAGCGTTACAATAATATTGAGGAAACTGAAGGGAAACGATATGCACTTGAACTCAT
This sequence comes from Desulforhopalus sp. IMCC35007, assembly GCF_005116575.1. Lineage (GTDB taxonomy): Bacteria > Desulfobacterota > Desulfobulbia > Desulfobulbales > Desulfocapsaceae > Desulforhopalus_A. The sequence goes on from NZ_SWCN01000006.1 coordinate 152,337, forward strand.
GGAAATGCTTTCCATTGACCACCTTCAAGTGAGAAAACCTTCCAGGCTGAGCGGAGGAGAGAAACAGCGGGTGGCACTTGCCAGGGCTCTGGCCTGCCGGCCAAAGGTCCTGCTGCTCGACGAACCACTGTCTTCGCTTGATCCACAGTTTCGGGAAGGGTTGAGGAAAAATCTCAAACAGTTGCATAAAAGCTCGGGTGCCACCTTCTTCATGGTTACCCATGATTTTGTCGATGCTCTGACTCTCGCCGACAATGCTGCGGTTATCCACAAAGGACATATCGAACAGAGCGGTCGAACCCTGGATATCTTTCACCGGCCCTCGACCACCTTTATTGCCGATTTTGTCGGGATGAAAAACATATTTGAAGCAAGCTATGAAAAGGGTCTGTGTACCTTTAAGGGTATCACCATTCCAGCTCCCACCTCAGTTGGCAATATGCAGAAGGGGCATATTGCTCTTCGACCAGAAGATATCCATATCGGTTCAAAAGGGGAATTCTCTTCCGGGGAAAAAAGGCTTTCAGGGAGCGTCACAGGGCTTATTCGAGATGGTTTTACCTGGATTGTAACGTTTTCCTGCTGCGATGCGGTTTTCAGTGCTCGACTTGAGCACCATCTTGCACTCAACGGCACAATCCAGGAGGGAACGGAAATATCGTTTGGTTTCAGGCATGACCTTGTCCACCATATTTTAGATGTACCAGACCGACGCGACTGACCTCGCTTTAAAAATCGATGCCCGGCTGTGGTTCGATGTCTTTTCTGTAGGCGTGTTTTATCTCGCGCACCTCGCTGACGGTGTCTGCTAGGGCGATGAGATCTGGATGCGCATCCCTGCCAGTGAGTACAAGATGCATCTGTTCAGGGCGTAATTTGATAATCTCCATGACCTGGTCGAGGTCAATAAGCTTAAGCTGCAGAGCATTGTTGATTTCGTCGAGGATGAGAGTATCCGGTGGATCGTTTTGAATGATCTGTTTGATCAACTGCAGGGCGTCCTGGGCATTTTTCCTGTGTTCAGAATGGGGGAAGGGGTTGCCTTCGATGCCGCAGAACCCTTTGCCTGTGTGGTAAAGAGTTACCAGTGGTTCAAGGTATTTTACGCCATCCCATTCACCAGAATAGAGATCACCTTTCATGAACTGGACAATTGTGGTTCTCAGTCCATGTCCACAGCCCCGCAATGCCATGCCCATGGCGGAGGTTGTTTTTCCCTTACCATTGCCTGTGATGATGACGATGAGGCCTTGCTTTTTCTTCGGTTCATAGCGGGTGATTGTTATATCTTCTTGCATGTGTCCTCCTTGAGTTTCTTGCAGCCTCAAAACTCCCTGTATTTGTGGTGTCGGTGCGAAGCTTTTTTAAAGATCATCACTAGTTTGACAAAGTAAAGATTGATGGTTTTTCAAAAAGTTCGAACTTTTTTAGAGTTCGCCGTTACGGCCAGGATGAATCTTTACGACGATATCAAGATTGGCGCTCAATTGCATTTTTCACTAAGGAGATAGAAAAAAGTGTCTTTTCCTTGTAATGATGGACGGTTTTGTGATTGAATTTTACAAGCTGCTTTGATTGGTCTGGAGCGTATTTAAAACTGGTCTTCTGGCCTCAGGGTGGTGAAGGTATCGGAGTTGTCGACAATATTGGCCGTGCTGACGGTAGGGTCCGCACGGCGTGGGACTATTTCCGGCGGTAGTGAAAGACAGTAAATGATTCCGATGCCTCGGGAAAATGTTCGCGTCTTTCTTCAATAAATTCATCACTGGTAAAGTGAGGGAAACTGACGTCCCCTTCTACTTCTTTGTTGATAACCGTCAGGATTATGTGAGTGGCAACGTCAAAACCGTGCAGAAAAATCTCAGCACCGCCGATGATAAAGACTTTTTCGACGTCACCACACAAGTCCAGCGCTTCTGTAAGTGATGATGCGTACTCCGCTCCTTTGGGCTGGTATTCCTTGTTACGGCTGAGCACGATGTGTCGGCGCCCCGGTAAGGGCGTCGGAAATGATTCAAAGGTTTTCCGGCCCATGATCATGGGGTAACCTATGGTCGTTTTTTTAAACAGTTTAAGTTCTTCAGGGATGTGCCAGGGCATTTTGTTGTTAACACCGATGACGCGGTTTTGAGCCATAGCGGCTATTATGATGATTTCCATTGCGATCTTTAGTTAGAAAAAACTGAAAAATATATTGTATTTGCGTAAGCTTCTATTTAATAATACGATGATTATGCTAATCATGCAATTCTATTAGTGCCACCTTTGGGTTGGAAAAGAGGCAGAGGTGCGATACTATTTTTTGAAAGAGATTCAATTTTCACAGGTATCCGTATCATGCGCAGCACCCCGGACCGTTCCGGGCATCTACTATTTGGGAAGACATATTCATGTTAGATGAATTAAACAGAGGAGCTGGAGGAGTTCGATGAAAATTTATTGTCCCCATTGCGGAGTGAAAGGCTCTGCGGATGATTCATATAGCGGACGAAAGATAAAGTGTCCAAAATGTCAGGGGATGTTTGATCTCACATCTGATATGGCTATTGACCAAAGCGAATTCTCTCCCCCCTCTGTAGAAGATGCCCTCAACCTTGAGGAATCAAAGGCCGAGAAAAGTCTACAGGAGGCAAGCGACCCGACTCTTGATCTTTCTGATGAAGTATCTTCTTTTGATGAGAAAAAGGCACCTGAAGAAGTGACCGAAGGGTTGCTTGATCTGCCAGATGACAGTGCTCCTGAGATTGTCGCAGCGGAGAGTGAAGATGCAGAGGCCCCTGAAGACGCTGAGGCCCTTGTCGAAGAAAGTGACGAGAGTATCGACTGGGATGACTTTGGGGCTGAGCTGGATAAGGAAATTGCCGAAAATGAAATGCAGGCCAAAAGAGATGAGCTGACAGCACCCGGCTCCGTCGATGATGATGAAGGCCCTGTTGCCGCTTTAAACGCCCAGATAGATGCAGATATTGAGACTGACATCAGTGGTGAAAGAGAAGAGAGCATTGATGAAGATGATCTTGCTGCAGATTTAGGTAATGTCCTGGGTGGCAGAACCGATGACCTTGAAGAAATTATAGAAGAACTTGAGACCGAGACGGAGGCGGTAATTGACACTGAAGAAGCGTCTGCTGCCATGGCCTTTGCCGAGGCTGATCTTCCTGCAGACGGCCAGGAACAAGATGACTCCGATGTTGACGTTATCATTGGAGATGAGCCCGATGAAGTCGATGAGATGGTTGAAGTAGAAGACGAGCCGTACGGCATGGATAAAGAGCAATGCTGGCAATGTGGTAAGAAAGACAGTGTTGGAGAGCCTTTTATCGCAATCGACGGACGTTTGTATTGCACCGACTGCCTGCCTGCGGAAGAAGCTGAAGAAACCGCTGCGTTTGAGCACTCTGCCACTGCTGCACTTGGGGCTGCGGCACTTGCTTCACAGAAGGATGATGCCAGCCAGTCAACGGGAGATGAGGGGCAGAAACGGTTCACGGTAGGCGGGGTTATCAAAGATGCCTGGGACGGTGTCAAAGGAATTAAAGGTGCGGTCTGGGCAGGTTCTGCGATCATGTATCTGGTGTTGATCGTCATCATCGCGGGAGGTGCATTCCTGATGCCGGCAACCACTACAGAAGATATAGGGCTTGGAGGGTATATCCTTCCGTCTCTTTTCCAGGTTGTGACACAGGTTGTCTCCATGCTTTTTATTGCGGGTCTGCTCTTTATGGGAATCCGTAAGGTTGCAGGAGATAGGGTGTCCTGGAAGATGATTTTTCACGGTTTTTCTTTTACAGGAAAGATCATTGTCGTAACTATCCTGCAGTTTATCCTGGTCAGTATTGGTTTTCTGTTATTGATTTTGCCGGGTATTTATCTTGCGGTTGGCTATGCCATGGCAATCCCTCTAATTGTTGATAAAAACCTCTCACCATGGCAGGCCCTGGAAACTTCCAGAAAAGCAGTTCACAAGGTTTGGTGGAAGGTTGCGGCCTTGTATCTCATCATGTCTCTTCTGTTTTTGGTGGCATCAATTCCCCTTGGAATTGGTCTGATCTGGGTCTGGCCGATGGTTATGGTCGCGGCAGGTGTTGTCTATCACCGGCTGTTTGGGAAGTAGAAAACAGTTGGTGTTACAAAACAATTTGTGCGTAAGAAGGGGGGCGGGGTTTTTCCGTCCTCCTTTTTGTCTTTTTCCATGGGGAAATTATGTCTTTTATTGATCCTGCACTGTATTGGTTGATTATCGGGGTGATGCTTTTTTTTCTTGAACTGGCCTTACCCGGTTTTGTCCTCTTTTTCTTTGGTCTTGCGGCTATTATTACAGCCCTTGTGGCCTGGCTGACACCCATTGCTCTGGCCTGGCAACTGGGCCTTTTTATTGTAACTTCTGTGGTGTCTCTACTGACGCTCCGCGACCTTATCCAAAAGAATTTCTTTAAGCCAAAACATACGCAAATCGATGAAGAGCCTGATGAGGATGTAATATATGCGGTGCCGGGCGAACGTGCCGTAGTCGGTGTTACTATTGTTCCACCTGCTGAAGGCCGGATTAATTACTCTGGCACCTCTTGGCGTGCCAGCGCAGACGAGGTGATAGAAGAAGGTGAAATTGTAGCCGTTGTTCGTCAGAAGAACCTCGTCATCCACGTAGAAAAAATATAAATCTGCAAAAAACTGACAGATGGACAAAATATAGCCGGGGGAAGTCATGGAACAGAATCTAATAGCGCTTGGATTTATCTTACTTTTTGTTGTTGTCGTTGTGCTCAAGACTGCTGTTGTTGTGCCGCAGCGCTCTGAGTTTGTCGTTGAGAGGCTGGGAAAGTACAGAACGACTCTTGAAGCGGGGTTTCATATTCTGATTCCGTTTCTTGATAAAGTGGCCTACAAGAGATCATTGAAGGAGGAACCTATCGACATTCCTGCTCAGACCTGTATTACGGCTGATAACGTGACCCTTGAAGTCGACGGTATTCTTTACCTTCAGGTCCTGAACTCAAAACAATCCGCCTATGGTATTGATAATTATCATTTTGCAGCATCGCAGTTAGCCCAGACGAGCCTTCGTTCTGCCATAGGAAAAATATCTCTTGATAATACCTTTGAGGCAAGGGAGACGCTCAATGGTCAGGTGGTGATGGCCCTTGATGAAGCGGCCAACAATTGGGGTATCAAGGTTCTTCGTTATGAAATCAAAGATATTCAGCCGCCCAGAACGGTACTTGAAGCCATGGAAAAGCAGATGAAGGCCGAGCGGGAAAAAAGGGCGGAGATTGCCCGATCGGAAGGTCAGAAGCAGGCCATTCTCAATAAAGCGGAAGGAGACAGGGGAGAGGCCATATTTCTATCAGAAGGCGAAAAAATCAAACGCATAAATGAGGCTGAGGGTCGTGCTCAGGAAATATTGAGGGTGGCTGAAGCGACTGCTCAAGGTATTGCCAAGGTCGCAGAGGCGATGTCTTCGCCAAGCGGGCATGAAGCGGCAAACCTTGAAGTGGCAAAAAGCTATATTGAACAGTTCGGCAAACTGGCCAAAGCAAACAACACCATGATTATCCCGAGTAATCTGACCGATGTCAGTGGCATGGTCGCGGCCGCCATGGCAACCATAGAACAGGTTAAAGCAAAAAATGATGGTCCCAAGGTCGGTGGACCTGAAATCCATTATAAAAGTTGAAGCAGGACTCGGATTTTCACAACAGGTCCGACCGAAAAAAGTTAGATTCACATGCGGTGGCCGGTGTAATGATACGCCGGCCTCTTATAAAGATTCATCTTTTTATGCTGCTTTCGGCGATCCTGGTTTCCACCTCCTTTATTGTGGGAGCGGCAATCACCTCAGCCCTTGATCCTGCCCTGCTCACCCTGATCCGCTTTAGTGTTGCGGCAACAATCTTCGGGCCGATTGTTCATCAGAGGTATGGCTTACACTTCTCCTTTTCTCTCCTGTGGCGCTGTAGCTTAATCAGTGGCTGCATGGTCTTTTTCTTTTGCGCAATGTTCTTGTCTCTGCGTTACACAAGTGCTTTGAATATAAGTGTTATTTTTGCACTGGTGCCTTCCATCTCCTGCTTCTACTCCTTTTTTCTACTGAGGGAGCGATTACGTAAAGAACAGTTTATTGCCCTGTTTTGCGGGCTGATCGGGGTGCTCTGGGTGATTTTTGACGGCGATATTGTACGTCTTCTCACCATGCAATGGAATCATGGAGATATGATTTTTCTTGGGGGATGTTGCTTTATGGGGCTTTATGCTCCACTGGTGAAGATTCTGCACCGGGGGGAGTCAATGGCGGTGATTACGTTCTGGGTGCTGGTTACCGGAGCGATCTGGTTGTTTGCCTATACAGGAAAAGACCTGGCGACAGTTTCATGGGCCGAGGTTCCACCCCTTGTCTGGGTTGGGATCTGTTATCTTGCTGTTTTCACTACCATTGTCACCTTTTTTCTGACGCAGTATTCCGTACTGTTTCTCGGGCCCACCAAAGTGACAGCCTATTCGTATCTGTATCCCGGCCTTGTCTTGGTACTCAATTTCCTTATTGGCAACGGCTTGCCCCACGCTAAGATTATTCCGGGAGTTCTGGTGGTGTTGGTGGCCATGTTTGTGCTGATGAGGGCCAGGGAAAGCAACTAGACAAGTGGAGACGTACAGAGTATTTCCCCGTTTTTGTATTATATTTCTTTTTCCACAAGATGGAGGTAAAGATCGCCTCGTCCCAGAGGTCCTGGGCGGCCTTTTCCTTTGATTCTTAGTCTTTGTCCCTGCTGACTGCCGGGGGGGATGGAAATTTTCAGGGTCTGTTCGCCCTGTCCTCCGTAGACGACTACCTGAACAACCTTGCCGTGTTCCAATTCTTGCTTCAGGAGAGGGGTATGGTAGGTAATGTCTAGGTGATCCTGATGGGGATGAGGGTGTGGAGCCCTGGTTTCTGTTCTTTTTCTGCCGCCAATAAGGTTGCCAACTGCACCGGAAATTGATTTGATTACAGAGGCTCGCCCAGAAAGAGTCTTTTTGGCAGCACCGGTGATAAGGGGTTTTGCCATCGAGCCAATGAGAAAGACACCACCTGCAATAAGGCCTGCTTTCCCGCCAAAAAAACTCTTTTTAATAAACTGGGAACTGTGTCGAAAGCCTGATCTTTGAAATTCCCGGAGAAGGCCGGTAAACATCTTTTGAAATCTGGGATCTTTAAACAGATCTTTAAGGATGTCTTCCTGGCTGTAGGTAAAACCGTCGTTTGTGTAGGTTGTACCATTGGTTCTGCAGCGGTTGTATTCACGTCGCTTGACAGGGTCGGTTAGAACGCCGTACGCCTCTGCCACCTCCTTGAATTTTTCTTCTGCACCAGGATCGTTGGGATTGCGGTCTGGGTGGTAGCGCATGGCCAGCTTTCGATAATTCTTTCGAATTTCGTCGTCTGTACATTTGGGTGAGAGTTCCAGTATCAAATAATAATCTTTCATGTATATGCGGTTTAAAGACCAGTTTACAGTCAATCTTGTCCTATGATAGCTGTTCTATCGGGCGATGGATAGGTTGTTTACGATTGCAGTCCTTTCCCAGTGGTTACAATAATAAATCTATTGTCATGAAATAACAAATAAATCCATATTAATCGTGTTATAACACTAAAGAGCGGATCTCTCACTGTTCTGCTGTTGGTCAGTCGTCTTGTATGTACTGTAAGGCGTGGAGTTGCTTGAAACTCAGGAACACAATGAACAGGTTCCTGGCCGATTGCTGAATTGGTATTTATGGCAGTGGGCTGGACTGTTCTGTTGTTTGTAAAACCCCAAAACTGTCTTGTGTAACGCACAAAAAGTAAAAATACTATTAAAGTGAGATGGATAGGAATAACTTTTCCACCCAGGCTGTGGATAAGACCTGAAACCCAAGGCTGGATGTTTTAAATGCTGGCCTTTTGTCCAATGTATTGAAGGTTCATACTATGAAAAAACTTGTAATTGTCTTTTTGCTGCTTGTGGCAGTTGTCGCCTTTTTTGCTTTTGATCTCGATACGGTACTGACCCTTGAAAACATCAAGGCCAATCAGGCTCAACTCCTTGAGATTCGAGACAACGCACCGTTCGTAACAAGTCTTGTGTTTTTTTCACTGTATGTGCTGGTGACAGCCCTTTCTCTTCCGGGCGCTGCAATAATGACCCTTCTTGGTGGCGGTCTGTTCGGTCTGGTCTGGGGTTTTGTCCTTATATCGTTTGCCTCAAGTCTTGGTGCAACGCTTGCCTTTCTGGTATCACGTTATCTTTTAAGAGACAGTGTGCAGAAGCGCTTTGGTGATAAACTGGCTGCGATAAATAAAGGTGTGGAGCGGGAAGGGGCGTTTTATCTCTTTACCCTGAGACTTGTGCCGATTTTTCCGTTTTTTCTCATAAATATTCTTATGGGGCTTACCCCGATCAAGACGTGGAGCTTTTACTGGGTAAGCCAGGTTGGCATGCTGGCAGGTACTCTGGTCTTTACAAATGCAGGTACCCAGCTTGCTAAAATTGACAGTCTGTCCGGTATTCTGTCACCTGGGTTACTCTTTTCTTTTGCCCTTCTTGGGCTCTTTCCTCTTATCGCCAAAAAGCTCACAGAAACCCTGAAAAAAAAGAAAGTGTATACAAAATGGACAAAACCCTCTCGTTTTGACAGAAACCTTGTGGTTATCGGTGCAGGGGCTGCGGGGCTTGTCAGTGCCTATATCGGGGCCGCTGTAAAGGCGAAGGTAACCCTGGTAGAAGCCGAAAAAATGGGTGGTGATTGTCTCAACTACGGCTGTGTGCCGAGTAAGGCGCTGATAAAGAGTGCCAAAATTGTCCATTACCTAAAAAACGCTGGACATTATGGCCTCGAGGATAACAGTCCTTCTTTCAGTTTTAAAAAAGTAATGCAGCGGGTTCATGCTATTATAGCAACGGTCGAACCCCACGACAGTGTTGAACGTTACACCAAGCTCGGGGTCGAAGTGTTGAAAGGCTATGCAACGGTGGTTGATCCATGGACCGTTGAAATAGCCTTTGAAAATGGTGAAAAAAAACGGCTGACAACCCGAGCAATAATTATTGCCGCCGGGGCGCGTCCTTTTGTCCCTCCCTTGCCTGGGATTGAAGATTCAGAGTATCTCACCAGTGATACCCTTTGGGACAAACTCGCTGAACGTGACACCGTACCGGAGCGTCTTGTTATTCTGGGTGGCGGCCCCATAGGATGTGAGCTGGCCCAGAGCTTTGCCCGCCTGGGGGCAAATGTGGTACAGATCGAGCGTGGGGCGGTCATCATGGGCCGAGAAGATCTGGAGGTTTCTGCCTTTGCCAGGGCGTCTCTTGAAAAGGACGGGGTGACAGTCCTGACAGAGCACAGTGCGCAGAGGTGTATTCAAGACGATCAGGGCAAGGCGGTTATTGTAGAAAATGGCGGGCAAAAAAAGAGAGTTGACTACGACGTATTTATCTGTGCAGTGGGCAGAAGTGCTCGACTGGATGGCTATGGTCTTGAAAATCTAGGGATAAAGACAGAGCGAACTGTTGTAACAAATGAGTATCTCGAAACAATCTATCCTAATATCCTGGCCGCAGGTGATGTGGCCGGTCCCTACCAGTTCACCCATACAGCAGGGCATCAGGCCTGGTACGCTGCAGTTAATGCCCTCTTTGGGGAGTGGAAGAAGTTTAAGGTCGATTATTCCGTAATCCCCTGGACAACTTTTATTGATCCTGAGGTGGCAAGAGTTGGTCTCAACGAGCAGGAAGCCAGGGGAAGAGGTATCAAGTACGAAGTGACCCGCTTTGGAATCGATGACCTTGATCGTGCCATCGCTGATGGTTCGGCAGAGGGTTTTGTTAAAGTACTCACCGTTCCCGGCAAGGATCGTATCCTCGGGGTAACCATCGTGGGAGCCCATGGTGGAGATCTGTTAAGTGAGTTCGTGCTTGCCATGAAGCACGGACTTGGCCTGAACAAGATCCTTGGGACAATTCATACCTACCCCACCCTTGCCGAAGCAAATAAATACGTTGCAGGAGAATGGAAAAGAGCCCATGCGCCTCACAAGTTGCTGGCCTGGGTTGAAAAGTACCATACCTGGAAAAGGGGACAATGATGCTGCAATTTCTTTTTACCTTGTGTTTTTTTCTTCTTTCTTGTGCACCGGTTTCGGCTGCGGGGTTTGATCACACTCTCTGGAATAACCTCTTGAATAAACATGTTGTTGCCATTAACGATGGTAAGGTAACAGAGGTTGATTACCGGGCAATGCTGCAGGATAGAGCCAACCTTCAGTCATATCTTGCACAGCTCTCGACAGTAGAGACGACTGACTTTCTGCAGTGGTCTAAAGCCGAGCAACTTGCGTTTTTAATCAATGCCTATAATAGCTGGACTGTAGAGCTTATTTTGACCCGCTATCCTGACCTTACATCCATAAAAGAACTGGGCTCTTTTTTTCAGTCCCCCTGGAAGAAAAAGTTTATCTTCCTCCTCGGTGAAAAGCGCAGTCTCGATGACATCGAACATAATCTTATCCGGGAGCCCGGAAGGTATAACGAGCCAAGGATACACTTCGCCGTCAACTGTGCGAGTATCGGCTGTCCGGCACTTCGCTGGGAGGCCTATCGTGGCGAAATTTTAGAGCAACAGCTTATAAGTGCGGAAAAGTTGTTTTTAAGTGATCAAACAAGAAACAGAATAGTAGAAGGAGGAGTCTTTGAAGTATCTTCAATTTTTAGTTGGTATGGAGATGACTTTCGTGAATGGGCTGGGAGTGCTCAATCCTTGGAAGAATATTTCCTTTCAAAGGCATTGATGTTTTCTGGCTACACTGACTATTATGAAAAAAATTCAGGAAGACCAGTTAAGATACGCTATCTTGAGTATGACTGGAGGCTCAACGACATCACAGTGAAGTGAGAAGAGTACTGAGTTGAGTTCTTTGCTGCAATCCGTGACCGTGCTTATTGCAACTGTTTTTAGACCGAGGTTTTTGTATGGGCATCCAGCAACATATAAAGGACTTCTCGATAGGGCAGGGGATGGCCTGTAAATGATTACGATACAGCCTCATCTGATCTCAGCGGCCATTTTGGGACTTGTGAATCTGAGAATTAACATCCTTACTTTTAGGAGTATTTTATCCGAATAGAGCGCTGTAATAACGAGACAGGGCAAAGTAGAGCAGCGGCAGGAAAATCCCTGGAATCAGGTTTCCCACCCGAATCGATGTTATCTTGAGCATGTTAAAGCCGATGGCCATGATGAGTAAGCCACCAACGGATGTCATCTGCTCTATTGTCTCAGGAACAAGAAGATCCTTCATGGAAGTGGCTGTCAGGGTGATCAGGCCCTGGTACAGAAAGACAGCAAGTCCCGAAAACATAACACCCAGCCCCATGGCAGAGGCGAAAATGATGGAAGTCACACCATCCAGAACTGATTTTGCAAAAAGGGTCTGATGGTTTCCGGTCAGGCCGCTTTCAAGTGAGCCGATAATTGCCATGGAACCGACACAGAAAACGAGGCTGGCGGTTACAAAACCGCGGGCAAAGGATCTGTTGTCCTTTGATTTTGATGTGACCTTACTCTCGAGAAAGGCACCTAATGCTTCCAGCTTTTTCTCAATTCTTAGCGCCTCACCTATAATTGCCCCGATAATCACAGAAAAAATGACGATCATCAGGCTATCCGATGTAAGGGCGCTCTTAATGCCAATGAGAAGGACGGATAACCCTACTGCACTGAGAATAATTTCTTCATAATTTTTCGCGATACCTTTACTGAAAAACAGCCCCAGCAGACTGCCTGCAACTATCGCAAGAGCATTGACAATTGTTCCGAGCATATTCGTTCCAGTGGAAAAACCTTTAGGATAGGGGTGGTCGATCCACGCCTGTTGATTCTGACCTTCACCGAAGGTGATGTTATACCACGGCGGAAATATTATGAAACATCTCTTTTGGCCTTTCTCTTTTTTTCTGCAGGTGGGGCAATCATAGTAAGCACGGTAGCACTCACATAAGATTTTTTATGGTAATGAGCTGTTGTGTCACATCTTGTCGAGTCTGTAGCGTAAAGTAGCCCTTGAGAGACCGAGGAGGCGCGCCGCCTGGGAAACATTGTTGTTAGCCGCCTCCATGGCATATTGGATATACGATCTTTCCAGTTCTTCAAGACCGACTCTGTGGTCGCGCATGAGGAGTTCAACGACCTGGTTAAGATTCAGTTCTCCCAGTGGTTTACCCTGAGATTCATGGAGTATGACATGCTGGGCGGTAATTTTATCGCCTTTGGAGAGAATCATGGCCCTTTCCAGTACGTTGCGCAATTCTCTGATGTTACCCTTCCATGGATGGTTGTAGAGCATCTCCATCGCTTTTTCTGTGAGGGTAGGGGGACGTCTGCCGAAGTTGTTGCTGAACTCACCAATGAAATATTGTGACAGAAGGGGAATGTCACCCCGTCTTTCTCGCAGGGGCGGGATTCGAATAGGGAAGACGCTGATACGGTAGTATAGATCCTCTCTGAAACTTTTTTCCTGGACCATTTTTTCAAGGTCTTGGTTGGTGGCAGCAATAATCCGGACATCCGCCTGGATGGTTTTATTGCCTCCGAGACGTTCAAAACTTTTGGATTCGAGAACGCGGAGAAACTTTGCCTGTACATCGAGCTCCATATCCCCGATTTCATCAAGGAAAAGAGTTCCTCCCGAGGCTATTTCAAATTTTCCTTTTTTGAGCTGGTGTGCTCCGGTAAAGGCACCTTTCTCATGGCCAAAAAGTTCGGCTTCGAGAAGGGCCGAAGGAATAGCTGCACAGTTGACCGGTAGAAAAGGGTTTTTGGACCTTGGACTGTTGAGGTGGGTGGCCCTTGAGAGCAGTTCTTTGCCGGTTCCACTTTCACCTGTGATAAGTACCGTTGTGTCCTGGTGGGAGACATCACCTGCAAGGCGAAGAATCTCACAAATTTCACTGGAATCTCCGACAATATTATTAAAGGTGTATTTTCCTTCAATTTCCCTTCTCAGATATTTCACCTCAGATGTTAACTTACTGATCTGTTGAGCTCTTTTGACACTGGAACGCAGTTTGTCTTCCGTAAAAGGTTTGGTCACATAGTCAAAGGCGCCTTCATGGATTGCTTCGACTGCGCTGTCAATGGAACCAAAGGCGGTGATGACAATGACGGGTATCTCAGGCTTGGCATTTTTGATGTGCTTGAGCACCTCCATACCACTTATTTTTGGGAGTTTGAGGTCTGAAATCACCATGTTAATGCTTTCAGTACTGAAGACATTGATCGCTTCATCCCCATCACTGGCCTCAAAAATATTGAGTTCCATGTCGGAGAGCAGCATTTTGATCACTTCCCTCATTCTAGTTTCATCTTCAACGATCAGTAGATTGGACATTACCAAAAGGCTCCTTGATTATGCATGGAAAATAGAGATAAAAAGTTGTTCCTTCATCGAGGGTACTTTCCACCTGGAGATGGCCCCGGTGGAGTTTCGTCAGTTGTGAAACAATGGAGAGACCAAGACCGATACCGTCGTCGCGGAAGGAAACAAAAGGATCCATAATTTTTTCAAGTTGTTCACAACTCATGCCATGGCCTTCATCTGTGATGGAAATTATCAGCCAGTCCCTTGCAACGGTAAATGGATTTCTGATGGAGATAAAACGCTTCCTGGCCCCGCCTATTTCCGGTTCCCTTTCCGCCCGGATTGTTATGGTGACCTTTCCACCATCTGGCATAGCCTTGAAGGCGTTGAGGAAAATATTGATAAAAATCTGTCTCAGCTGGGCTGGATCGGCTTCGATAAGCGGTAAATCGTCTGGATACTCACGGATAATCTGATACCCTTCTTCCAGATACCTCTCCTCTGTTGCCGATAGGGTCTCTTCAAGTACCCTGCCTATATCAACTTCACTGAAAAGTGGGGTCGCTGGTCTGGCAAAGGCCAGAAATGCCTGGAGGGTGGTGTCCAGACGGACAACTTCATCCATGATAAAGCTTGCCGCTTTTTCCCGCATCTCCCAGGGGCGCTTTCGATCAAGGACAACCTGGGTGGAACCGAGGATGATTCCCAGTGGATTTTTTATCTCATGGGCGATGCCTGCAGTCATCTTTCCAACAGCAGCAAGTTTTTGTTTCTCCTGCAGTTCCATATAGGTGTTTTTAACCTCAACCAGGCTTTTGCGTAAAGAAAGAGCCATTTTATTAAAGGCCCTTGCCAGATCTTTTGCCACATCCGGGTCACTGACCTGGACCCGGTACTCAAGATCTCCACTGGTGATACGTTCAATGCCCTGTTTCAGCTTGAGCAGGGGGCTTATAATGTTTTTACTGAGGAGGTAGCTGAAAATACTCGAGAAAAATATAGCTGCTATGACAAGGCTTAAGGTCGTCAGTTGTATTACCCTGATTTTCTTGAGATAACTTGAAGTAGAGACCGTCACTCCGATAGTCCAGTCATTTTCAGGATATTTTGTGTAAGAGGTAAAATACTGACCATCGTCAAAGTCTGTTTCCCCAAAGATTTTCTTTTCACTGTCGAGCTGTTGTCGAATAGTTCTCAGCAGGTCAAGTTTTTCATTGCTATGGGGCAAAGCGGTAATCCATGGATGGGCGATGATGTGGCCGGTTTTATTTTCAAAAATATAGGCCATACTTTCCCTGCCTATATCCAATTCCTGAAGAAACCGGGAAAAGGCGATAAGGTCCACGTCAATACCACAGACGCCCCGAAGTCTCTGGCGGTGGTCGAGGACAGGAATAGAAACGGTAATACCGGGTTTCTGGTTGGAGGCAAACAGGTATACATCGGTCCAATGGGTGCTCTGGCTCTTCGCAGCTCCCTTGTACCAGGGGCGGGTTCGTGGATCGAAGATTTTGTGCACCTCCGGCGTCTGGGGAGGGACCATGGTGAAAGAGCCGTTACTGTCTCCGTAGTAGATGTTGACAAATTCCTGGTGATCTTTTTTGAACAGGGTTAGATATTGTAATATTTCCGTGGTGTTATCTGTGTTGATGAGCTTGCTTTCAAATAATGAGGCCAGTAGGGTGACGCTTGTGGTGTGCTGGGCCAGAAAAGAGGTAACGTGTTTGGCAATCTGCAGCCCGGTGCCGACCGTATATTGCTCCATCTGGTCTTCGGCCACATGAAGGGCCTGGAGATAGCCGACATATCCTGTGATAGGAATAAAAATTACACTGATCATCACCAGGGCAAGAAAAATTCGAAGCTGAAAAGACTGACGAAATTTCCTCAGATATTTCTTCATCTTTTTCATTTATTCATTTGCCTCCGGCCCTGCAGACTCGGTTGTTTGAGACAAAGAACTGGACTGTTCTTCTGATTCCTGAGTTGTTTTTGCAGCAAGCACTTGCCTTTCCAGGGTACCTTTCTGGGTCTCGGTGAGATCACCTTTTGTGAGGAGTAGTGTTTTTGCAAGGGAGAGAACGTTACTCTTGGGGGAGCGTGCCTGTAAATTGTTATAATAATGGAGTGCCGGCTCTGCTGAAGGCGAATTACGAATAAGCTCAAGAAGGGCTAGTTCTCCCCAGGTAAAGCCAGTTTCCCTCAGATACGGCTGGTGGCTGCGGGTTTTTTCGTCAAGGTTCAGGCTTGTCCAGGGGGCCGGGGCAAGGATGGATATTTTCTCATCTGTATATCGTTGAATGAGTTCGATATAGCTTTGTCTTCCTTCTGAAATGTGGTGAAGGAGGTCAGTTAAAATCCATCCATGGTACCAGAGGGCTTTTGCTGAGATGGCAGGTATGTCCTGGTATAGAGAGGCAATCTCCCGGTATTGCTGCAGCGCCTGAATACATTCTTCTTTTCGGGCTAACCGGTAGTCATCTCCAAGGTGCAGGTAAGCGATTTCAAGAGCAGCGAAGCCTTTTTGCTCTCTTGCCTGTGGATAAAAGAGTGCTACTGCTTTAAATGCGGCAAGTTTCTGAGGCCCCTCTTCAATTGATGCCCTTGCAAAGGCCAGTTGCTCGTTGGCTGTTTTAAGTTTTGGGATGTTGAAATTATCAATTTGTTCATAGAAGATGGCATCTCTTTGCTGTGATTCGTTCTGAGGGGCTTGCTGACAGGAACAGGAAATGACGATGAGCAGGAATCCATGAAAAAGGCGCAGCAGTGCCCGCGATTGAGAGAGAGCGACGATTTTATTATGGGTTACGGTAACCATCTTGTTCGGTAATTAACGAAGTTTCGGTGAGAAACGATTTCTCTAATCGTATAGCTTATCATGAATACTCCTGCAATCATTCAATTGTTATCTCTTGAGTGAAGATTTAAAAAAATATGGGTCCGCAATTCAGACCGACATTGCTGATATCATCAAAATATAGATAGATTCTTGAAAATATAATGAAATACGGCGACGTGGCAGGTTCCTGTGGTTATGATTTGACCATATGCTCACAAAAGGTTTTTGCAGGTGGCCAAGTGGCTCTTCTTTTTTGGCATACAACTGTTGGCCATTTGGTCATTAATTCGTTCTACTCTGTGAGAAGATGAGAGAAAGATTAGAAAAACTATATTTTTGCTTTGTAATGGCGGACAAATTGCAATAAAATCAGCAGATCGAATATATGACCCCTTCGTGAGGCTGGCTCTTTTTTTAGGGCGGGGAATTATACGGTGAAGAACCATGTCCATTGGGGACGTTCACTGCTAATCAGTATCAAGAGGAGAAATTGTATGAAGCTTATGAACAAACTCGCTGTAACCACTGTGTCCTGTTTTGCCCTGGCAATCACTGCATTGCCAATATCTTCACAGGCCGCTGATCAAACCTTCGTTACCATCGGAACTGGTGGCGTGACCGGCGTGTACTATCCGACTGGTGGAGCCATTTGCCGTCTGGTGAATAAAGGAAAGAAAGAACATGGTATCCGCTGTTCTGTGGAAAGTACCGGTGGTTCTGTGTACAACATTAATGCCATCTCCAGTGGTGAGCTTGATATGGGGGTTGCTCAATCTGATGTACAATTTCAAGCCTATAACGGTACTGGAAAATTTGAAAAAGACGGTCCTCAGACCCAACTCCGGTCTATTTTCGCAATCCATTCTGAACCATTCACGATTGTGGCCAGAACAGATTCTGGTATCAAAAACTTCGAAGACCTGAAAGGCAAGCGAGTAAATATCGGCGATCCAGGTTCAGGTCAACGCAACACCATGGAAGTTGTCATGGAGAAATATGGCTGGACCAAAGACGACTTCACTCTCGCTTCTGAACTGAAGGCGGCTGAGATGTCTGCGGCTCTTTGTGATAACAAAATTGATGCCTACGTTTATATGGTAGGTGTTCCCAACGGTTCAATCAAAGAAGCAACGACCACCTGTGATGCGATTATAGCCAATGTTGATGGACCGATCATTGATAAGCTGGTTGCAGAGTTCCCTTATTTTCGTAAAGCAGTGATTCCTGGTGGTATCTACCGTGGAACCGATGAGGATGCGCATTCCTTTGGTGTGGCAGCGACCTTTGTTAGCTCTACCAAGGTTTCTGATGATGTTATTTATCAGGTTGTTAAAGGTGTGTTTGAGAATTTTGAAGATTTCAAAAAACTTCACCCAGCATTCGCAGACCTGAAAAAAGAAGAGATGATCAAAGATGGTCTCTCTGCTCCTCTGCATAACGGTGCTATCAAGTATTACAAAGAAGCTGGCCTGATGTAAGTCCTCTTCTTTTTTCATGAGTATAATCGGGCCCCAGGCGAAAGCCTGGGGCCCATTTTTGTTTATTGTAAAAAATATTGTTGTCCTGGCATTTCACTTTCATTTCCACTCACCGATAGATAACGTCGACTTCTCATCCGCGTGGCCGGTCTCTCAGTTCTCTTTTGTAAAAATGCCTGGAAAAGGTAATAGTAGAAGTCTCTTCTCTTGGAATTATAAAGGTGAGAGGGATTTTTGTTCACCCTTTCAACAAAAAATAAGCCTGACAAGTTAATTGCCCTTGAACTAAAATAACAGGGAAAAAATGTCTGATTTTGAACGGGGAGGCTTCTATGGAAATAATGGTAACAATCTGCAAGGTACTTATATCTTGCACAGTGGTGGCTCTTATGGGGGCTCATCTGGCAAAAGAAACTATAGCCAAAGAAAATAAGGATGGGCTGGTGATTCGTACCTTTGATAATTTGTATGAGCCATCCGCCGTCGTCTCTTTGCCTGGGGGACATTTTCTGATATTTGAAGATGAAGGCGGGAAGAAAATGGCTTCATTTTCTCTCCAGATGGATGATTCAGGATTGTTATTGCAGAAAATCTTCTCAGGCGGAGCTGAACTCAGGGTCTCAGATATAGAAGGTGCCACAATGGGGGGTGGCGAGCAGTTTTTTGCTGTGACCTCACATTCGGCCAGAAAAGATGGTGAAAGAACAGGTGAAAGGGAGAACCTGCTGAGGTTGAGCCTGGGGGTGAACAACTCTGTCGAAATACATGGGCAAGCCAATTTACGGGCGCCACTGATCAAGGAACTGTTGAAGTTGGACCCATCACCTGCAGATAAAGAAGAGGGACTAAATATTGAGGGCCTGTCTTTTACAGCCGATAAGAAGACCTTGATGATTGGTTTGCGGGCACCACTTGTGGAGAATAAGGCGGTTATCCTCCTGCTTAAAAACCCCTATGATGTGGGGAAGAAAGGTTTTGTCCCTGATTTTTCAGGAGGGCAGCTACTGTTGGATCTTGGAGGCGGAGGAGTGAGGGCAATGGGTTTTGCTGCACAGCAGGGGCTCTACTTTTTTGTCAGTGAAATAGAGAATGAAAAAGGAAAGATGAGATCCAGATTGTGGTCCTGGAGTGGTGAAAGAAAAGATTATCCAATGCAAAGAGATCTGTATGGATTAAAACATCTTCGCAATATTGAAGGCTTGTCCTTTTTCACTTATGAAGAAAAGGAGATGGTACTGCTGGTCTGTGACGATGGAAACAAGAAAAAGAAGCAGGGAGCACACTATGTTGTAGTCCCAGTGGCGCAGTTGCGATGAATGTTAAAAAAAATACGACCTGAGACAGCAGATGATGGAGCAGTCTCAGGTCGTATCTCATGTCAGCTGGGAATTATTTTACCAGTGGATCAACAACTCCAAACGAGTAAATTGCCAGCATACCAAGAGTTCCTGTAAGGAGCACATAGTAGATTGTTGGCAGGATGGTCATACGAAGGGTCTTGCCTTCCTGACCGAGGAGTCCTACCGTGGCCGAGGCTGCAACCACATTGTGGATGGCAATCATGTTTCCTGCGGCAGCACCAATTGCCTGAAGGGCAACAAGGATAGCGCCGGATATTGAAAGAGCACCAGCCACTTCAAACTGGAATTGACTGAGCATCATGTTACTGACAGTGTTGGATCCGGCAATAAAGGCACCGAGAGCTCCGACTGTTGGTGCAAATATCGGGTAAATTGAACCAAAGGTTTCAGCAACAAAGCTGGCCATGGCAACAGGCATTGAGGCGAGGTCTGCACCATTGACTCCGGAGTTGATCAAAATACGTACCATTGGAATGGTAAACATCAGAACAAAGCCTGCACCAACAAGAGTCTTTCCGGCGTCTGCTGCAGCAGAGACAAGCTGAGCTGGCTTCATTTTGTGAAGGAAAAGAGTCAGGATACAAACAAACAGCAGGATACCACCTGGCAGATACAGAGGTTGTACGGAGCCGCTGACGCCAGCTTCTCCGAGGATGTCTTTCACACCAAAAGAAACGCTTGTCAGAAGGCCTTTGAATTGTGGAGAAACACGGCTTGCAACAAGAATTCCAGCAACCAGGATGTATGGGATCCAGGCCATGACCAGGGAAATTTTTCTTTCGTCTGCACTTGGTTTTTTAATCTCAATCATGCCAAGCCATCCCTTAGGCCACTCTTCACGGGGTTCGAAATCCCAGGAGTTTTTAGGGACAAGAAAACCAGCTTTTGCAGCGGGAACCACGATGGCAAGTCCGACGAGAGCACCTACAATTGAAGGAAATTCGGGGCCGAGAAATACTCCGGTCAGAGCGTAGGGAACGGTAAACGCAAGGCCTGTAAAGAGCGCAAAAGGAAACATGGCAAAGCCTTCGGACCAACTCTTGTTTTTGCCGAAGAATCTGGTGAGCATGACAACCATTAAAAATGGCATCAGGGTTCCGACAATGGCGTGTCCGATGGCAACTTCAGAGGTGATCAACTGAAGAAAGGCTGGCCAGCTTGATCCGACCGCCGTGAGCTGTGCACCAATTGCAGTGTGGTCAAGGCCGTTTGTAACTCCGATCAGAATTGGAGTTCCAACCGCACCAAAAGATACCGGGGTAGATTGAATCATCATGCCAATCATGACGGCTCCAAGGGCGGGAAAGCCGATGGCAACGAGGAGAGGAGCGGCAATAGCTGCCGGGGTTCCAAAGCCTGAAGCACCCTCGATAAAACAACCGAACAACCAGGCAATGATGAGCGCCTGTACCCTTCTGTCGGGGCTGATGTCTGTGAAGCCGGCACGAATGGTAGAAATGGCACCTGAATTCTGCAGGGTGTTGAGGAGCAAGATGGCTCCAAAGATAATCCAGAGAACTGCAACGGTCACGATCAGTCCCTGCAGGGAAGAGGCGAGCACGCGGGTGACAGTCATATCCCAGAAGGTAAGAGCGATTCCTGCTGCCGTGAGATAGACAACCGGCATTGCACGTCTCGCTGGCCAGTTAAGACCGACGAGTAAGATTGCAGCAACAAGTATCGGTGTTGCCGCCAGAAGAGCTTGAATGGACGTTGGCATATTTTCCTCTTTAAATGTGTTGTGGTGAATCGTCGTTCCTCTGATTTTCCCTGTACATCTCAGCCAGAACTGTACTCACCCATGATTGAAATAAAGGTGCTACCTGCGGACCAATTAAATTGTAAATAACAATAAATTGACATTGGTCTGGAGGGTATTATATGCGGCTATGCCTTGTCAAGCGGTTTTTTGGTATGCAAAAATACATAAAATCAAGGTTTAGCAGGAGCTCTGGCTTGCTGACCATCTAAGTTCCTGCGATTCTTTTTGAATTTTGAGGTAATTGGTAGTACCAATTTTTGATGGTGGTTTTTTTTATTGGGAAAATTAATTGTGCAGAAAAAGAGGACGACTGTCCGAAGTGGGATGGAGCCCATGTCCAATCGTATCTGTTGAAGACTTCAGATGAGGTTGAACATGGGCTGAGGAAAGAGATTATTCTATGGAAGGATTCTTATATTGGGGTACATTCCCATCGATTCTCCGAACTGAAAGGGTTGGATAGTGTTAAGAGAAAGTTTCTGGTTTCTCTGGGCATGGCCGTTGTTTTCCCCGTTGTCGTAGAAGGCGCCGTTGACTTCGAGAATGTGGTGGATTCTGTCTTTCATTGCTTTAACCAGTGCTGCCCCGCTACCTTCAAAATGCATTCGTCCTTTTGTCAGAGGACCTCTATGGGCGGCCAGTTGCTCAAGAGAAAGGCTGTTACTTTCAAGGTCTTTACTGTTTTTGATGAGGCCCCAGACAATATGATTGGCCGGGATGTTGAGAGGTTTATCGCAGTCGATAATGGTATGCGGCATGATAATGCTCTCTTCTCCCACATTAATTCTGGCCTGGGGCTTGCCGAGAACAAAACTGTTAAAGCCGGTGAAAACACCTTTTTGAAGGTCTGTTTCCAAAATCTTTGAGCCGTGGGCAGAAACGTTGTATCCATGTAAAGTGGAATTGACGATGAAACAGTTTTCCTGAGCATTCGCACCCTTGCCAAGGCTTGAATTCTCGATGTAAGCCCGTTGGGAAATAAGGACATTCTCGGCAATCTTAAAATTTGGCAGAATGACAGCATAACGATCAAGTGAAGAGGTTTTTGGAACGATGTCCATCTCTTCGAGATTAACAAAATCGAAAACCCGTTGGAATTTTTCTTCCCGATCGTCGATAAAGTCGATCAATTTACCGAGAGGAACTTTGTCTGAAGAAAGAGTGATGTACTCTTCCAGCTGGTCTTTTGGATATTTGTAGAGGAAGTTGAATTTGCCTGGGCTGTGCAACCAGATGGTGCCGGGGTCGATGTTGAGATGGGATATTTCAACGGCCTGGATATAGGAATATGAGCCGATGGCACAATCGCGCATGGTCGTGAGGTCAACGGTTGCGAAAGGACCAAGGAAACAGCCATCGGATGGTGCGCCGTGGATATTGGCATAATCCATGGAGAGTGTGTCTTTAATGAAAAAACGATCCGGTGTTTCCAGGTCATGGGAGTAGTTGTGTACCAAGGTTTTGATCAGGGCGCTGTCATGTATGTCGATGAGCTCATCTTTTCCAAGGGTAATGGAAAAGCCGTTGGATTGGAAAACATGTCCTTTACGTTTTAGCTCGTCCCCCCTGATGTCACTTTTGTACAAAATTGAATTGCTGACTTTACATTTACCGAGAAAATAGCTGCCGGCCAGAGCGGAATGTTCGAAATGAAGGTCGAGAGGATGGTCCATTGTGATGCCATAGAAGGCATAAAAATTTTTCATCTGATCAATGGCAATCAGATGCTGGGCATAGGGACTGATATCGAATTTTAACTCACGGAGATTGATGTTCACTCTTTGAACTATTCTTTGATAGAGTTTTATAAGTTCATTCATGGGAAACCCTTACGGTAATGGATGGAAGTACAATGGTGTCGTATCTGTACAGTTTTCGTTTTTGACTTGAAAAATCCCATAGCAGACTAAAGTTTCAGTGCTGTCAGTTCACCAAAAACTGCAGTGAAAACGTCGGCGACCCTTAGAATACCCGTGATCCTATCTCCGTTTGTCACAAGCAGTGACAGATGTTTGCCTGAGACAATTTTATGAATGGCCT
This sequence comes from Desulforhopalus sp. IMCC35007, assembly GCF_005116575.1. Lineage (GTDB taxonomy): Bacteria > Desulfobacterota > Desulfobulbia > Desulfobulbales > Desulfocapsaceae > Desulforhopalus_A. Next base: position 175,189 of record NZ_SWCN01000006.1, read on the forward strand.
GATCGATACTACCATTTTCGTCGATATATTCTCCCGGTGAATGGTCTTGCATAAACTCTTCAACTTTTTTATTCGCAGCAGCTGTAAGCGTTTCTGTGTTAATGATTTTACTTTTTTCTCTGTAGACTGTTCTGAGTTGAACGAGGTAATCCTCGCTGAATTTAAACTTTTTTATATCTTCAATATCATGAAGAAAATCAAAATCAGGCTCAATAGCTTTTAAAGCTCTGATCTGGGTGATTTTCCCAACCACATTACCGCTTTTGTCTAAAACGAGGACTGCGCGATGCTGGTACTTGCTTTCTGTGTACATTCCCTGGGCTACTTCCAGGGCCTGTATCGCCTCAATAAGAGGTGTTCCTATCTCTACTGTGGCGTATTCAGAGATGGGAACCATGAGATCTTTCGCAAGATGTTGGTGCATATTGCCTCCTGTCATTCAAAATTTTAAACTGGCAGAACTGCAGTATTATTACATTTAATCTGTAATTGTTATTGTATTGTTGACGGTTTGTCAAAGATTTCCTCGAATTCTGGTTTCCCGGAATTTCAGAAAAGAGGGAGAGAGGCTTGAGTTCTTCCCACTCAAAAGCGGATTGACGCAGGTAAGCCAAGGCTTGTTATCTGTTTCTGCAGCGCTGGGGAATGAGCACCTTGAGGTGAATTGGGTTCTTGTTTTAAGAAAAAGCAACCAAGCTGTAGGATGTTAACTGGCAGGAGAACATGCGAAAAAGCCAGAGACAATCACTAGGGTCCAGCCGAGCATAAGGAAAAATCCTCCCAGCGGGGTGATAAAACCAAAAGGCGCAATGGAGATACAGCTTTTGATCAATACCGAGCCCTGGAAAAGAAGGGTACCTGTGATGAATGCCCAGCCTGCTCTTTGAAATTTTGCATCAGGAAAGAGCTGGTAGAGTATGGCAACGGCGATGAGTGCCAGTCCGTGAAGCACGAGATAATCTGCGGCGAGGTTAAAGTTATCGAGTTTGCCCCGTTCAAAAAGAAATGCTTTGATTGCGTGAGAACTGAGAGATCTTGTAACGATACCAATCAGGGCAAAAACACCTCCTGAGGTGATAAGAAGACGAACCATGGAATTACCTTTTGTTGTTAATTTGTTAAAATTGGTAAAAACACATTGGGTGTCAGTAACAGCCGCAGTGAAATTAAATTCTTAAGCTATCTGTATAACAGCAAAACGGTACAGTAAAGATCGTATCTGACGGATGGGCAGGCTGGCCTGCCCATCAGTCAGACCTTTCAGAAGGGTGCACTCATCTGTGCTGCGTTGAGTGAGGAAAGTCCGGCGGGGGTAATGAGTGAGTAGTTTCCGTCCATGTCACTCTGGATGTGACCGTCCTGGTCCATTCGCAGCAGGAGTAATCTGGTCTCTTTGAGCCCGAGCTCCGCACTGTCTGCAATGGTCTTGATGTCCACAACCTGTGGCTGTGGATTTGTCAGGTTGGCACTAAGGATACTGAGTATTTTCAGTTTGTATTCTTTCATCATCTTCATTGTACACCTCGTCTGTATAAAGAATCTCTGTTGGTCGCTATATGCATTATTGGTTTGGAAGTACTGTCAGGAGCGTCTTTTCCATGTCTGCATCAAATCGCTTTAGAAAATCTTCCCAAGTCGTGCCAAATTTATAATATGCCATGGAGGCCATTTTTTTGCTGAGAATGGCATTGCGATAGGGAATGAGTTCCGGGGTACCAAGATGGTCGGCGATGTATTGAATGCCAAGTTTGTTGGTGAGGACGGGTGGTATGTAATCTTCTAAGATCCGTCTCTGGAGGTCTGTATTGTCCGTCAGCACCTCTATCTTCTCTTCCAACCTGGCCTGAAGGTCAAAGATCAGCTCACTTGTGCTCTCGGAGAGAACAAAGAGCGGGGTTTCCGGGTTGGCCTCATGGAGATGGAGGAGTAAACGGGTTTCCTGTTTTGCGTAGCGGCCAACCAGCATCATGATATCTTTAATGAGGCCCCACTGGGTATCGTGGTCCTCAAGGAGTTCGGTTTCATAGCTGTCACCAAAAAGAAAACCGGTGAGGACTTCTGCAATTGAACTGCTGAAAACCCCGCCTTTATTGGCGCTGCTGTCTTTGATCTGTTTGATGCTGCTGTGGCTGGCGATGTATCTCCTTGCACTGTCATCAAAGAAGACATTGGCTCCCTCAACGATGAATTTCAGTTCGCTGAAGTTGGCGACAAAGCCTTTGACATTGCCTCTGTTGATGGTGTCTTTGAACCCGCCGCAGGGAATGAAAGCTTCAATATTTGCCTGTTGCAGGTATTTCCTGTTTTCCGGGTCGGTGAGAAAGGTCCTGTGGAACAGAGCACAGTCTTCCACGATTCGACCATCGGGAAGGAGTACATTTTTTCCGGAAAGGGGAACCTGGAAACCATTCTCTCCAAGTTGAGCCGCAGGATAGCCCAGGCTGTTCTGACGAGGCTTGGCATTGCGCATAAAACTGATTTTGCGCAGCTCTTTCTTGTCCAGACCATCGGGATCAAAAAGAATGGATCCCCCGTCTATGATCAGGCAGATTTTCCCTTTATAACACTGGATTTCATTTGCACCAAGATCTCCATCCGGGCCACCTGTTATCATCAGGTTAAGAGATGTTTCATCTCTTTGATAATACTCTATAAGAGCTCTGAAAGATGACATGATAGAGGTGGTCGTCATGCCGCTGATTTCTATTTTTTCGCCGATGTTTCTGTAAATTTCTTCCATGTCCCGGGTGATCAAGGAAGGACCGGTTTCATTGAGCAGCTCAACCCCTTTATTGCCAAGATCATAAAGGCCAAAGGCCTGGCCAGAGTCGAGCAGACCATAGGTGTCGTGGGGGATGCCAAAGCTTTTCCCTGTGGTCAGGGTCCGCCAGTGTGAGTAGCCCCGTTCTTTTGCCCGCAGAGAGACACTATCCATCAGCTGGGCTGTACCTTCATCGGGACCAAAGAACACCATTTCTGGTTTTCCGTAATAGTCTACAATGCAATTTTCCGGCAGAAGCATGAGATCCATAATCCCTTCTGTGTAATCGTAAAGAGCTTCATTTGCGGATTTTGCGAAATATGGGTGGGGAATGACCACACCTTTCGAGCCGCTTTCACAGATATCTTTGTGTTTGATGCGCTGTGCTTTGGGACCGAGGGCGTAGTTTAACAGGACGGCGCCGTCAACTTCACTGTCGTAGTTGGATCTCGATATTCTGAGCAGCCGCAAACCTCCACGGGCAATATCAGCTGCCCGCATGTGGGTGCCGCAACCATAATGTCCATTGACGAAGAAGATGGCATACACAAATTGACTGAAAACCAGTGGATCCAGAATACGGTTGTCAAACCTGAAGGAAAAAGAGCGTTTTTCTTCACAGTAAAAGTTCGTCTTCCAGGTACAGGAAACCAGTTTGAACATAAAGCGAAAAATATCGTAGCCGATCTGGTAATCGATGAATCTGCTACGAATGATTTTGTCAAAATCCTGCCATCCCTGGTCTATCTGCTGGTCGGTGAGATGGTCTTTTCTTGCTGGGTTAAAGCGCTTTTCAAATAAAGAGTAGAGTTCCTTGATACAGTCAGGATTTCTGAGGACGGCCTGCTCTATTTTACCGGCTTCGTATGTCGATTTATTTGAGTCCTGGATACGCTTGGCAAAGGCGTCCTGATGGTCTTTTTCCACAAGATGGGTCAGGATATCGCGGTCGGTTGCATTTTCACTCTCCTTGAAAATAAAAAGGTGGGTGAAGTCGATGGCATTTACGGCAAAGAGCATTTCTTTAAAGCTCAGGACTCCGGCGAGGTACATGTCCATCACAGGGCCGACTGGGCAGGAGAGAAAATCCTTGAGATCGGTTACAAGGGCGCTTTCATCGCGTCTGGTCAACTCTCCACGAAGATAGAGGGAGCAGAGGGAGGTCGGATTTCCTGTTTGTCCGGCATAGGGTTCCCAATAGGCACGGACAAGGGTGTAACCACGGTCCAGAAGAATTTTCCGCAGAACAGGTAGCTGTGGTGACTCAAAATCTGATTTAAACATCAGTCTGGTCTCACCACTTTGGGGGAGATTGTACACCTGAACCAGAGGGGTCCGGGCCGCTTCGGTCTGCTGTAAAAACTTTTCGTATCGTCTTCTCGTTGGTTCGGGCGTGACGCTGTAGTCTCCTGCCAGGGCGAACAGAAAGGGAGATTGGGCAAAATCTTCCTGATTAAAATCTGCGACTGTCTCAGGCCGTATGATGTATGTGTAATAGCCATTTTCAGGGCTGTAGTAATATTCTCTTCTGTGTCCTGCGAGCAGTTCCTCAAGAACCGCCTCCATATTGTCGCGTGTCTCTTCGGTTGCAATACGAACGCGTTGTCCTTCAGAGCCGTAGCTGATGAGGTCAAAGTCGATATGGGCCACCCGGCTAAAGAGAGTTGCCCTTCCGTCTACTATCCGGATGTTGGAGGCAATCGACTGGAGGAGTTGGGAGAGGGACTGCTTTTGAATATGTACAAAAAAATATGGGGGTAATCCCAGATCCTGAAGAAGAATTCCCGCTGCAAGGTTAATGCAGTTTGCTGTGAGCAGCCCGTCTGCGGAAAGATCGATAACGGCTTCATAGAGAAGACTGACATCAAGGCCAACGGCGCTTGCTTTGCCGATAATATCCGCTCCATCAGCGGGGTGAGAGACAAGGTCATGTTGAGGCGCTGGGTTCATCGTTTATATCCTCGTATTTTGCCTTTTCAGGGGCTTTATAACTGGTGCCTGTAGAAAAGTTTTATGTAGAGCAAATTATGTAACTCAAGCTAGTACGTATTTGTAATGACACTCAAATATTTTTCCGGTAACTGAAAACTCAGCCGTATTGCAGCCGGCTAATAGAGTTGGAATACATTATAATACAAGCTAAACAGCATCTTTGACAGCATCATCTGCGACCGTGAACAGCTCAATGGCAAGATCCGGGCAGCGGATTTGACACAAACTGCAACAGATACACTCCTCCGGGCGGGTAACCCTGGCCCTGTCATCTGGGTCCAACAGGGGGACCCATTTGGGGAAGAAGCCTAAGCAGAGGCCAAATCTTTGGGCCATTCCAGGTTAACAGTGAGTTCTTTTAATTTTATCTTTGTCATGATATCCCAAAGAAAACCAAGTGAATTCGTATTGTTAAGGCGCGAACCTGAAGCGTATACCCCATGACATGGATATAGCAAAAATTGTACCCATTTCTCGCTCATATAAAGTGTAGGGGTGATAATTCATGTAAGCCCTTGAATATAATAAATATAACTGAATCTGTCGTTGTTGTTGTTACAAGCGGATGCATGTGAAGACTGTTTGTCCGAAAAACTGCGGGTTGATCATTTCATCAAAGTGTGAAAAACAATCGCCTGTAAACTGAAAATAAATGACGTAAATACAATACGAAATTATCGCTGTTGATCATTTCATCAATTCATTGCGGTCAGGGAATTCAGGTGAAAACCTGAGAAAGTACCCGCTCTTGCCTGAAGTTTACGTAAGAACAGTATGTCTGCAGCCCTGAGGGTACTGCCTGACAGAGCGCAGGGCTGGGTCAGTAATGTTTTTTTTATCTTCACAACTGTCTGTAATAAATATAGAATAAGAAAATTCTTGTTGTTTTTTCACCGGAGTCTGATGGGTGATGGTCCGATTAATCGAAGGTGGAAAAATGCAGGATTATTGGTTGACTTAAACGTTAAGGTGAGGTATACAGAAAAACATGAAATATTATTTAACGTAAACGTTACGGTTTGAGTGGAAGTGTGAACAGCATCTGGGGAGAGCGTTCGTATGAACATTATGTCGTATCAGTCAATCCCGGCAGTACTGAGAGAAAACGCACGGAAGTACAGCAAAAAAACCGCGATTAGTTACAAGAAAAAAGGGGGATTTCTCTCTCTGAACTACGAGGAGTTTTATGAACGGGTTTTGATGCTCGCGAGAGGCTTACAAAAAGCGGGGATGCAACCGGGAGACAAGGTTGCTATTTTTTCTGAAAATCGTCTGGGGTGGGCGATTTCTGATTTTGGAATTCAGTGTGCAGGCGGGATTACAGTCCCTATTTATGCCACAAATACTGGTAAACAGGCTGCTTATATTCTCAACCATTGCGGGGCGAAAATTGTCTTTTGCTCCACCAAGGGGCAGTACGAAAAACTGCTTTCAGTCAAAGAAGATATTCCAGGGGTAGAACTGGTGATTGCCTATGAGAGATTTATGGGTGCCCGTTCTTTTCCTGTGTATACCCAGTATCAGTTGTCAGAGGCAGGCACACCTCTTGAGGAGGAGGAGAAGAAGTGTATTGAGGAGCAGATAGACAAGATAACCCAGGATGATATCCTGACAATAATTTATACATCAGGCACAACAGGAGTGCCCAAGGGAGTGCTCCTCACTCAGGGAAATGTAATGGTCAATGCAGATGTTGGCTCGAACCAGCTGGGTGTACCCCAGGAAAATATGACCACTCTCAGTTTTCTGCCCTTAAGCCATGTGCTTGAACGTACAGGCGGCTACTATGCGACTCTGCTCAGTGGTAATCACATTGCCTTTGCCGAGAATGTTTCCGCGGTCATGGAAAATATGATGGAGATACGGCCGACTTCAATGGTAAGTGTTCCAAGACTCTTTGAAAAGATTTATTCCAGGGTGTATGAAAGCGTCCACCAGATGCCACAACTGCGAAGGAACCTTTTCCATAAGGCCATTGAAGTTGGTCGTGAGTATGTGAACAAAAAGTATGTAAAAAAACAACCGCTCGGTCTCCTGCGTCTGAGATATAAATTCTACGATCGATTGATTTTCAAAAAAATACGCTCACGCTTTGGCGGTAAACTGCAGTTTTTTCTCTGCGGTGGCGCTCCTCTCGATAAATCCATCTGCGAGTTTATGTGGATTATCGGCATACCGGTCTTCTGCGGATATGGTCTTACTGAAACAAGTCCTGCGGTTACCATGTGCAGTGCTGGAAATGTTCGTTTTGATTCTGTTGGCAAACTGCTCAGAGACTCCGAAGCCAGACTCGCAGACGATGGTGAACTTCTGGTGAAAGGCCCACAGTTGATGCGTGGCTATTATGATAATGAAGAGGCCACCCGTGAAGTGATGGAGGATGGCTGGTTTAAAACAGGTGATATCGCCCGCATTGATGAGGAAGGGTTTGTCTACATCGTCGACAGAAAAAAAGAACTCATCGTTACCGCAGGTGGTAAAAACATAGCGCCCCAGCCCATCGAAAATGAGTTGAAGCTCGATAAGTATATCTCCCAGGCCATGGTTTATGGAGACAGAAAACCGTATATCGTTGCGATACTCACCCCCAACCTTGAGCGTCTAATTGACTGGGCAAGGCAGGAGAACATTAGCTACATTGATATCGAAGAGCTTGTCAATAATAGAAAGGTCAAGGATCTTTTTGCCGGAAGAATTGATGAAATCAATTCACATTATCCACCCTATAAAACAATTAAATATTTCGCAGTGGTTCCAAGAGATTTCTCGATAGAAGGGGGCGAGCTCACGCCGACTCTGAAACTGAAGAGAAAGGTGATTTATGAGCAGTATAAGGAGATCATAGAAGAGTTGTATGAGGCAAATGGGAGCGGCATTATTGCCCAGCCTAAAAAAATAATATTGGAGAAATAATATGAGGCAGATTAATCGAGTAGCCGTGCTTGGTGCTGGAGTCATGGGAGCGACAATTGCAGCTCATCTGGCCAACGCCGGCCTGGAAGTACTTTTGCTGGATATCGTTCCAAAAGAGCTGAACAAATTCGAGGAGGCCAAGGGCCTGGCACTTACCGATCCAGCTGTCCGCAATCGCATTGCCAGAATGGGGCTTGAAGGGTTGTTAAAAATGAAACCTGCGCCCTTTTATCTGAGTGAGTATGCCTCCCAGATAGAGGTGGGCAATCTTGAAGATGATTTAGCCCGGTTGGGAACCTGTGACTGGGTCATAGAGGTCGTGGTTGAGTATATGCCAATCAAGCTCGATCTGCTGCAGAAACTAGTGCCGCATCTTGGAAAAGATACTATTTTGACAACGAACACCAGCGGTCTTTCTGTCAACGAGATGGCTGCGGTATTGCCTGTAGAAATACAGAAGAATTTTCTGGCAACGCACTTTTTTAACCCGCCTCGCTACATGCGTTTGATGGAAATTGTTCCCTGCAGTGCAACAGACCCTGAAATCGTTTGCGGCCTCAGTGATTTTATAGCCAGACGGCTTGGTAAAGGAATTGTCTTTGCCAAAGATACCACCAACTTTATCGCCAACCGAATCGGAACCTATGCAATCTATAAAGGGATTGAGCATATGGTCGCGATGGGAATGACGGTAGAAGAGGTGGACGCGGTGGCGGGTCCAGCAACTGCAAGGCCAAAGAGCGCTGCATTTAGAACGGCAGATCTGGTCGGTCTGGATACCCTGGCCCACGTGGGCACCAACTCCCATGACCTGCTTCCAGACGATGAGGAGCGGAAAGTGTTTAAACTGCCGGACTTCATGAAGAAGATGATTGACGCAGGGCAGCTTGGAAATAAGACCAAACAGGGCTTTTACAAAAAAGAAATGGTCGATGGGAAAAAACAGATATTTTTCTATGACTACAACAGCGGGGAGTATCAACCTCTTGCAAAGCCGAAATTCCCTTCCGTACTGAGCGTCAAGCAGGTAGACGATCCCGGGCAGAAACTAAAAATGGTCGTGGCGGGTAATGACAAAGGGGCGGAATTTGCCTGGAAGTCTATCCGTGACACCCTGATCTATACCATCAATAGAATACCGGAGATCGCCGACGATGTGGTGAATGTAGACAACGCCATGCGCTGGGGTTTTAACTGGGAGATTGGTCCCTTTGAGATGTTTGACGCCATAGGTGTTCCAGCCTTTGTTAAACGCGCTGAAAAAGATGGTGTGGCATTGCCTGAGGTGCTGAAAGGTCTCAACTCTTTTTATCGTTACAATGAAAGTGGAGAAAAAGAGTACTTTGATCTGGCTACAAAAGCGTATCTGCCGGTACCGGTTAAGGCAGGTCAGATCAAGCTGGAGATCCTGAAAAAGGCTGGAAAGGTTGTCGAGAAAAATGCCAATTGCTCCATCCTTGATCTTGGCGATGGCGTTTTCGGCTTTGAATTCCATTCGAAGATGAATGCCATAAGTGGCGACATCCTGTCCTGGACCCATAAGGCTATTGCCAGAGCGGAATCAGAGGGCGTCGGGCTTGTTATTGCCAATCAGGGGAAAAATTTTTCAGTGGGTGCCAACCTGATGATGATGGCAGTGGCCCTGGCTGAAGGTGCCTATGATGATATCAATATGGTACTCAGAGCCTTCCAGAAAGCCACCATGGCGGTGAAATACTCTAAAATTCCCGTGGTAGCGGCACCTTTTAACATGGCCCTGGGCGGTGGTGCCGAATATTGTCTGCATTCCGACGCGATCAATGCCTATTCGGAGACCTATATGGGTCTTGTAGAGATCGGTGTTGGTCTGTTGCCCGGAGGCGGTGGTACCAAAGAAATGTCCATGCGTGCCATCCAGCTCGCCCAGCAGTATAAATGCGACGTCCAACCATTCATCATTAAAAACTTTGAGCAGATTGCCATGGCCAAGGTCTCCATGGGAGCAGCTGAGCTGTTTGACATGGGCTACATGAGAAATGGTGATTCTGTCAGTATGGATCTCGATAATCTTATCGGTGATGCCAAGCAGAAGGTTTTAGGTCTTGCGGTGAACTATCGGCCAAAGCGCCCTGTTGAGAATCTTCCCGCACCTGGACGGGGGATTGCGGCAGCCATTAAGAGCCAGCTGTGGAATATGCAGATGGGTAACTTTATCAGTAAATACGAAGCAGAGATGGGAACAATCATCGCCCAGGTTATGTGTGGTGGGGATGTAAATCCCGGAACCCTGATCACAGAAGAATATCTGTTGCAGCTTGAGCGGGAAAATTTCCTTAAGCTGATCAGCAATAAGAAAACAGTAGAGCGAATTCAACACATGTTGAAAACCGGCAAGCCTCTTCGTAACTAACCCCGGATATAGGGAAAAACCGGGATAAGTGCCTCGGAAGAGCTGCATACCAAACATATGCAATGCAAAATCGGGGTACTCATCGGTATTGAAAGAAATACGTACCCATAAGGGAGATTTGATATGAAAAAAGCATACATACTGGCGAGCTACAGAACCCCAGGCTGCCGGGCGAATAAAGGTAAACTCAAAGATATGCGTCCCGATGATCTGGCTGCTGTTGCCATAAAAGGTTTGATAGAACGCACGGGAATAGATCCTAAGACGGTTGACGATGTCTATCTGGGCTGCGCCTTTCCCGAGGCGGAGCAGGGGATGAATGTCGGTCGGGTGGCTGCCATGAAAGCGGGGCTGCCCATCGAGGTTCCGGGGCAGACGATCAACCGTTTCTGTTCTTCCGGGCTGCAGACCATATCCAATGCTGCAGAACGGATCATGTGCGGTTTTGCTGACTGTATTATTGCAGGTGGCGTGGAGTCCATGACCTGTGTACCCCTTGGCGGGCTGAAGTACAGTGCTAATCCCGGAATGATGGTGGACTGGCCTGAGGCCTTTGCCTCCATGGGCGTCACCGCAGAACTGGTGGCAGAACAGTACGGTATTGACCGTCTGGCGATGGACACCTTTGCCGCGGCAAGTAATGCAAAGGCGTCCGCTGCAATTAAAAATGGTACTTTTTCAGACGAAATCATTCCCGTGGAGATTGAAAAGGATCTGCTGGTAAATGGTAAGATTCAAAAGACCAAAGAGATGGTCATGGTAGACGATGGTGTTCGGGAAGGTTCCACCGTCGAAAGTCTTGCCAAGGTTCGCTCAGCCTTTAAAATCGGAGGACCGGTAACAGCCGGTAACTCGTCACAGCTCACCGATGGGGCGGCTGTCGCCATGGTTGTCTCTGAAGAGTATTTAAAGAAGATAAAAAAAGATCCTTTTGCAAGGTTTATCGCGTTTACCGCCAAGGGTGTGCCACCTGAGGTCATGGGAATCGGGCCTATTGCGGCCATCCCAGAGGCGCTTCGGCTTGCAGGCCTGACCCTTGATCAGATCGATCTGATAGAACTCAATGAAGCTTTTGCCGCCCAGGCTCTCGCTGTCATCAAGACTCTTGGTCTAAACCCTGATATTATCAACGTCAACGGTGGAGCCATCGCACTTGGTCATCCCCTGGGATGCACCGGTGCAAAACTGACCACAACGCTTCTCCATGAGATGGGACGCAGGAAGGCCAAATACGGTCTGGTTTCCATGTGTATTGGTGGCGGTATGGGTGCTGCTGGCGTTTTTGAAAAATTCTAAATTCCCTGAGGTGATAATAATGGCTGGAAAGTTACTAAAAGGCGGCGAATATCTGATTGCTGAGACTCCATGTGAAGAGGTCTTTACTCCGGAAGATTTTACCGATGAACAACGACAGATTGGAGAGACAACCTCACAATTTGTTGAAAATGAAATTATTCCTCATCTTGAAGAGATTGAAAACAAGAACTTCGATCTTGTTATTGAAGGCATGCAGAAGTGTGGTGAATTAGGGCTTTTGATGATGGATGCACCGGAGAAATTTGGTGGTCTGGAGCTGGACAAGGTCTCTTCCATGCTGGTGGCGGAGAAGATCTCCTATGCAGGACCATGGTCGGTCACCTACACGGCTCACACCGGTATTGGTATCCTGCCGCTTATCTACTTTGGTACCGATGCCCAGAAAGAACAGTATCTGGAAAAAGTCACCTCAGGTGAGTGGATAGCAGCCTATTGTCTGACCGAGCCAGGCTCGGGCAGTGACGCCCTTGGAGCCCAGGCAACTGCCGTGCTTTCTGAAGATGGCAGTCACTATATTCTCAACGGCACCAAGCAGTTTATCACCAACGGTGGTTTTGCCCAGCTCTACACTATTTTTGCAAAGATCGACAAACAGCATTTCACCGCCTTTCTGGTAGAGAGAACCTTTGAGGGTCTCGTGGTCGGCCCTGAAGAGAAAAAGATGGGTATCAAAGGGTCGTCTACCACCCAGATTATTTTGGACAACTGTAAGGTACCGGTCGAAAATCTTCTTGGTGAAAAGGGAAAAGGCCATAAAATTGCCTTCAACGTTCTTAACATTGGTCGCTTTAAGCTGGGTGCCGGTGTCACAGGTGCTGCAAAGATGGCGATGGTCGATGGTATTAAATACGCCAATGAGCGAAAACAGTTTAATACACCAATTGCCAAATTTGGTGCAATTTCAGAAAAGATTGCCGATCTTATGGCCCAGATTTATGCCTCTGAATCACTGGTGTACAGATTTGCCGGAATGCTTGATGACAAGCTTGCGACGATTGATAAAGGTATCGACAACTACTATGAAGAGTATTTGAAAGGTATCGAAGAGTTTGCTCCCGAGTGCGGTATTGCCAAAGTTTTCTGCAGTGAAGTGCTTGCCAAAACGGTGGATGAAGTTGTGCAGATCCACGGTGGATATGGTTTCCTCAGCGAATATCCTGTTGAAGGCTATTACCGCAATGAAAGGATAAACCGTATCTGGGAAGGAACAAATGAGATTAACAGACTGCTTATTCCAGGGATGATTCTCAGAAAAGCGATGAAAGGTGAGATGCCGCTGCAGGCGGAAGCCATGAAGGCGTTTGAGGCGTTAATGACGCCAAGTTTTGAAGAACTTGACGAATCCATCCTGTTTGTTAAAGAAAAAGATCTTATTAAAAATCTCAAGACCCTCTTCCTGATTCTGGCGGGTGCAGGTGTCCAGAAGTTTATGGATAAGATTGCAAATGAGCAGGAGATCCTGATGGCGGCAGCAGATCTCGCTATTCAGATATTTGCTCTGGAAAGTGCGGTTCTCCGCGCAGAGAAGAACTTTGGTAAGGCAAGTGAGCGCAAACAGGAACTCCTTGGCGCTGTCGTTAAAATCTTTGCCTTTGAGGCCGCTGAGACTGCTGCCAAAGCGTCTCGAAAAGGTGCTTTCTATATCGAGGAAGGTGATACGCTTACCATGATTCTGTCAGGGGTGAGACGTTTCACAAAATACGATGCCTCAGGGCTTCTGGCCGCCAAGCGCACTCTGGCTGTTGCGGCATTTGAAGAGGAAAATTATCTTTTCTGATTCTGGGGCGCGGTGATTTTCTCTACAACGGATCAGTATGGTTGATTTTACGCAACACACTATTAACACCCCCTATGTGGTTGGCCCGGTTCACTGCTATACGGCAACAATCAATGGAGAACTTGTACTCTTTGATACCGGGCCTCCCACGAAGGAAGGTTCTTCTTATCTTCAAGAACATATTGATCTGGATAGATTGCGGCATATTATCGTTACCCACTGCCACATAGACCACTATGGTCAGGCGCTGTGGCTGGAAAAACGGTGTGATGCCACAATCTATCTCCCGTATAGAGATGCCTGTAAGGCTCACCAGCACACGAGGCGAATGGGGGAAATGTCGCTGATCTTGTCAGAGATGGGCTTTGATGCAGCCTATCTTGAGGAGCTCGGAAAAGTATTTGCCAGTGGGGCGATTCTGCCGCCTTTTCCTGACAACTACAGCATAGCTGAGACCGATATCCCGGATCATTTAGGGATTGGTGTTCTTGCCTGTCCAGGACATTCTCAAAGTGACCTGGTCTATACCGTGGATGATTACGTTATAAGTGGTGACACCCTCTTAAAAGGCATCTTTCAGTCGCCTCTTCTCGATGTGGATCTGGAAACGGGAGAGCGTTTTCATAACTATTCCGCTTACTGTGACACAATTGTTAAGCTATCTGCTCTGGAGGGAAAAAAGGTACTGCCGGGACACCGTCATAACATTATCAGCATTCAGAACACTCTGGAGTTTTATCTCTCAAAACTACTTGTAAGGGTGCAACAGCTCCATCAGTATCTTGGGGAAGATAATCTGATGCACCTTATTGATAAACTGCTGGGCGGCAGGATGCAGGATGTCTTTCATATCTACCTCAAAGCGTCGGAAATTGTTTTTATGATGGATTTTCTCAAAGACCCGGAACGATTGCGGGCAGCCCTTGAAATTTCTGGCTTATGGCCTGAGGTTCAGGCCTTGTACAAGGCCGCCGTGTTGGAATGAGAGTATCCGTGGTGCAGACAGCCCAGAGGTGACACTTCACCGAGAAAACAGGAGAAAATGTGGAACTATTCAATCCTCAGAAATATAAGCGTTTTCATGCCGATCCCAAGTCAGAAGAGCTGGCCTTAAAAACCATTGCGTTTTTTGAGACAAAAGGCCTTAAAAAAATCAAAGAAGACGATCAGGCCGCCGTCTGGTATGAAGATTTTCTGGAATTTATAGAGAAAGAACAGATCTTTGCCCATTTTCTGACTCCTGCCAGCTACAGTAAGCTCGGGGGGCGCTGGGATATGTATCGGATCAGTGAATTCAACGAGATTCTCGCCTTTTATGGTCTCTGTTACTGGTACGCCTGGCAGGTGACTATTCTAGGCCTTGGCCCCATCTGGATGGGGGAAAATGAAGAGGTCAAACAGAAGACCGCAAGATTGCTTGAAGAAGGCGGCGTGTTTGCTTTTGGCCTCTCAGAGCAGACCCATGGGGCTGATCTCTATTCTTCGGAAATGAAGCTTGTTCCAGATGGTAAGGGCACCTATCTGGCCAAAGGATCCAAATATTATATTGGTAATGGTAACTGTGCAGGCCTGGTCTCCACCTTTGGCAAACTGGAGCCCACCGGTGATTATGTGTTTTTTGTAGTGGATCCCAAGCACGATTGCTATGAATGCGTGAAAAAAATAGCGACCTCAGGTGTCCGGCAGGCGTATGTTGCCGAATACAGACTTGACGACTATCCCATCACAGAAAAAGATATTCTTTCGCTGGGCGAGCTTGCCTGGAATTCATCTCTCAACACCATAAATATAGGTAAGTTTGAGCTGGGCTGCGCTTCTGTGGGGATTGCCACCCACTGTTTTTACGAGGCGCTCAATCATGCAGCAGGTCGAAATCTCTATGGACGCTGGGTGACCGACTTTCCCCATGTGAAAAAACTGTTTTGTGAAAGCTATGCAAGGCTGATTGCAGCAAAGCTGGTGGCCTTCAGAGCGGCAGATTATATGCGGGCTGCCTCAGACGATGACAGGCGCTATCTGCTTTTTAATCCTGTGGTAAAAATGAAAGTGACCGGCCAGGGAGAGCGGGTGGTGCATCTGCTCCATGAAATTATCGCCGCCAAAGGATATGAACAGGATACTTATTTTGAAATGGCCCTGCGCGATGTGGGGATGCTGCCAAAGCTTGAGGGCACAGAGCATGTGAACATGGCCCTTATCATTAAGTTCGTAAAAAACTATTTTTTTGCTCCTCTTTCCTATCCAGCCGTGCCCCAAATGAAAGAGGCTGGAGATGACGAGTATCTTTTCAGACAGAAAACAGGAAAACTGGCGACAGTTTCTTTTCCTGACTACGCAATAGCCTATGAAGGGTTAACGGGCCCCAATGTACTTCTGTTCTTTGAACAGGTTAAACTGTTCAGAGAGTTACTGGTTGCGGCCCCACCGACCGTTGAGCAGGCGAAAAATATCGACTATATGCTTGGGGCAGGAGAGTTGTTCACCCTTGTGGTCTATGCCCAGCTCATCCTTGAAAATGCAAGGATCTATAACACGGATAGCGATGTGATCGAACAGGTTTTCAGCTTTCTTATCAAAGACTATAGTCGTTTCGCCCTACAGATGATTTTGAGCTATGAAAATTCTCCGGAGCAGGAAAAAACTTTCAACCGGATGATTAAAAAACCTGTTAATGATATTGAAGGTTTTGAACGTGTCTGGGAGCGTGTGTACGCTCATAGAGATCAATACATCATGAATATGTAGAGAAAAGGAGTTGTGATGGGTCACCATCTTGATGGAAAAAGCAGCATTGTACCGCTTATTGATCGTCTGAATAAATATCCCATCGGCTTGCCGGATAGTGACAAGTTGCGGAGGATCCTGGCAATTATTTTTAGTGAAGATGAGGCCTTTATTGCTTCGCGCTTTCCACTCACAGAGGCGACTCTGAAGGAACTTGTGCGCTCGACAGGCTGGGAGAGTGGCAAGCTTGAGCCAGCCCTTGATAAAATGGCAGAAAAAGGTCTTGTCTTTGAGTCAAAATATGGAGGTAAAACTTACTATCTTCTGATGCCGGGTCTGATCGGATTTTTTGAGTTTACCTTTATGAAGCAGCGTCAGGATCTGCCTGTGGCGGAGCTTGCCCAGCTCATGGAGGAATATCTTTTTGGCGACCCTGAGCAGAAAATGGGCAGGGAATTCTTTGCCTCAAAAACACCTCTGACGAGAACTCTTGCCTATGAGGAGCACATTCCGGTTTCCTCACAGGTTGCAACCTATGAAAGTGCCCGGGAGATTATTAAAAATGCTGGCTATGGCGCCATTGGCATGTGCTACTGTCGGCATAAAAAAGAGCACTTAGGCAAAAGTTGTGACAAAAATGCCCCCACCAAAGAAATCTGTATCTCTCTGGGTACTGCTGCAAAATTTATGGTTCGCCGCGGCTTTGCCGAAAAACGGAGCACAGATGAGCTGTTGAAGATACTCGAAGGTGCGCGGGATCTCAATCTCACCCACATAACGGACAATATCCGCTACAAACCTTCTTTTATCTGTAACTGCTGCTCCTGTTGCTGTGAGTTGCTTGGTGGCGTGCAGCAGGGTTTTCCCATGGGGGTGGCAAAAACCAACTACACCCTGGCAATCGATGAAGAAACCTGTGTCGGCTGCGGGCTCTGTAAAAAAGCCTGTAACGTTACAGCGCTCGAACTTACCCCTGTTCTGGGGAAGAAGGTGAAAAAACAGATGCGGGTGATGGCGGATAATTGTCTGGGCTGTGGTGCCTGTATCAGTGCCTGTCCTACCCATTCCCTGTCACTGGTGCCCGCCGTTCGTCCTGAGGTCCCTGAAAAGAAAAAGGATCTTATGAAACAGATCCTCAAAGAAAAGAAACGGCTGACGCCTTTTATTGTTCAGACAATTAAAACGAAAATCACGCGGAAATTCGGCTTGGGGTAGGTGAAACTGGGGTTACCTGCCTGTGTAGCAGTCCGGACTACGCGACGGTCCGGGCTGCTGCTCTTTGACTGAAGCTGTAACAGTAAGGATAGGGGGCAGGTTAGAAAATCTTCACTTGCTTGCGGCCGAGGGTTGCCCAGAGAGGACTGCCGTTGTTTGCTGTCAAATCCCGGCAGACGGGAACCACCTGCATATGATTGTGCAGGATGGTTTTGATCTTGTCATCTGTAATTCGAATGGGGCTATTTGCATCGAGCGGTTGGAAGAGTTCATCGACAACAGCGGTTACACAAGGATGGGTACACAGTTTTTCCGGAGTTGTGATCTGACCTACTTCTCCCATGTTGAACCATCCCCGGAATCTGCCGTCGCTGCCCTGCAGACGCAGACCAATCCCTGCCAGAGCACCCACTACCCCATCTCCGGTACCGCCATGTTCAGACAGATGAACATTGGTTTTGTTGGCCAATTGATAGGCCTTATCTTTGTTTAAAATAGTAGTTTTTGCCTGTTCACCAAAATATATGAGTGCCTCTCTGTTGAGTTGCTCACTTTCCCTTGCAACGCAGAGACCCGGATCTGAACCGGGAGCTGAGTGCTGCTTGAGGTAGGTTGAGGTAAAATCGATAATATTATTGTAGGCAGAGTCGTTTATAAAAGCCGTAAAACACATTGAGCTGTTGTGGGAGGTGTAGGGGATGTCATCATGGTAAAAGAGCTGGTGCCGGGTAATATTGGAACAACTCAAAGCAAGGCCTTCTACAATGAGTGATTCGGTGAGGTTTTCCGCAAGCTGCCCCGACCCGATACTCTCAAGGTTGTCTGTATCATCAATACTGAGGTAAATCTGCATATTGTCTCCAAAGTCATGGTGCCTCGCCCTGCAGGCCTTTTAAAAAGTGAAAAAACACTAAACCTTTCGTTTTGTAAGCTGTCAATAATTCCATGTTGAAAGTTTGTCTTTTGCACCTTAAATAACCTTAAATAACTTAAAATAACTTTCATCCTGCACTTGCCAACTGGTTTCACAGCACATACGATATATACAGTCGGGAAGCCGACGAAACGAAACGACACAAGGCATTGCCCTTATGCACTATTTTAAATTTGGAGAAAATATAATGGCAGGAAAAATATTTTACCGTGAACGATCAAAGGCTAAAGAAGGCTCACGTAGTCCCCGTTACCGTATCATTGCAGTAAGCGGTATAGATCTTAAAGTATACGCCGATCACTTAAGGAAAAAAGAAATCGAGCAAATTGCTAAAGAGACCAAGTCGGACCTGATTCTTTTAAAGCGTGATCCAAAATCAGAATCAGAAAAAAAATAGCCATAATTGGAACTTTGCATAGTGGGAGAAATATAATATGGCATTGGTGCGAGAAAAAGATGGTAAAAGACTTCACGTCAAAAGTAACCTGATGGGTGAGAGCCTGGTGAGTAAAGAATTTATCGACCAGCTCGACATTGCCCCTCAGGAGAGACTCTACCCCGATGTAAAACTGATGAAGATTGGTGGGCAGTCTATCTGTGACCGAGGCGCAAAAGCTCTTCCTCAGGTATTAAAAGAGATCGTTCGTAACCGTGCAGATCACAAGATGGTACTCACCACAGGTGGCGGTACCCGGAGTAGACATATCTACACCATCGGGCTTGAAATGGGTATGCCAACAGGGGTTATCGCAAAATTCGGCAGTATGGTTTCTGAGCAGAATGCCTTGATGATTGCAACCTTGCTTTCTCCCTGGGGCGGGGTGCAGATCAGCCATTCCGATATAGTCAAGTTACCCACCTATTTTGCCGAAAATATTATCCCGGTCATGCATGGTATGCCACCTTATGACTATTTTGCCATTAAGCCAAAGGTGGGGCGCATTCCGATTCATCGAACTGATGTTGGACTTGTGATCCTCGCTGATCTTGTCGGTTCAAAGACCGTGCTTTTTATAAAAGATGAGAACGGTCTGTACACCGAAGATCCAAAGAAAAACCCGGATGCAGCTTTTATAGCCGAAATCGGGGCACAGGATCTGCTTGATAACGGCCAGGATGATCTGGTCATTGAGCGTCCCTGTCTGGAGATCATTCAAAACAGTGAAGTACTGGATAAGGTACAGATTGTTAATGGCCTGGTTCCTGGGAATATTACCAGAGCACTCAATGGTGAACATGTGGGGACGTTTATCTATAAGCAGTAAACCATTATTAAAATTATTAGCTGTGTCATCTGCTGGCAGGCTGATCATAAAAAAAGAGAGCCCCTATCGTACGATAGGGGCTCTCTTTTTTTTGCAGAAATCAATATTTTCTATGGGGCTATTTTTTCTTGGCCTTGTCGTTAAGCAGTTCGGTTATGCGAACCCTGTAGTCAACAATATCATTGCGAAGAGACGACAGGTTTGCCATCTTTTCATCAACCCTTGCGATGTGGCTGTCGAGTATCTCAATCAGTTTTGGAGTGATGGTGTCGAAATTTTTTTCGTTGATATCGAAAATATCTGAGAGCTCCTGTATCTCTTTGAGTGAGATGCCCATGGTCTTGAGTTTGAGGATAAATTTGAGGCGCAGGATATCCTCACGATTGTAAGACCGGGTCGCACCATCAAGCCTCTCATTTCTTCCCATCAGGCCTATTTCTTCATAGTATCGAATTGTTCGGGTAGTGATCTTAAGGTTTTTGGCTAATTCACCAATCTGAACGGATTTTAAGTTTGCTGTACTCATTGTCGCTTCCTTTGTGGAGGTGGTATCACCTTTACGTAATATGTTAACGTAAAGGTAGCATGGTCAATGTTTATGTGTCAATTGAAAAAAGATGCATTCTATCACCTGTTGAGGATTGTAGGAGCAAGTGTGAAAGTTTGATTAATTGTCTTGACCTTTACGTAAACATTTTTTATAAAGGAAAAAGATTATGAAGATGTGTGATGTTAAGTTGTAATTTCTCTTAGGGAGAATGAGTTATGATTTTTGAACACACTGAAGAACAGAGTTTGTTGCGTGAGATGGTTCGTGAATTTGCAGAAAAAGAGGTTCTGCCATCGGCCAGGGAGCGTGATGAAAATGAATACTTTGACCGGGCTCTGATGTTTGATCGCCTGGCCGAGCTTGGCCTTACCGGAATAGTTTTTCCAGAAAAATACGGTGGTGCAGGTGCTGATTATATCAGTTATGCCATCGCAGTCGAAGAGCTGTCGCGGGTCTGTGCCTCCACGGGAGTGACCTTGTCAGCCCATCTTTCCCTCGGTTCCAATCCTGTCTATCTTTTTGGTAATGAGCAGCAGAAAGAAAAGTTTTTAATACCTCTTGCCCTTGGAGAAAAGATGGGAGCTTTTGGTCTTACGGAAACCTCTGCTGGCTCAGATGCGGGTGGCACGAAAACCACCGCTGTAAGAGATGGAGACGGCTGGAGAGTAAACGGATCAAAAATCTTTATCACCAACGCGGGTGAAGCCGACACCTATATCGTCTTTGCCAGAACAGACAAACAGGCGGAAAAACACCATGGTATTTCTGCCTTTATCATTGAAAAAGGTAGCCCAGGCTTCTCTTTTGGCAAAAAAGAGCAAAAAATGGGTATCCGATCTTCTCCAACAATGGAGATCGTCTTTGAAAACTGCATTATTCCCGCTGAAAACCTTTTAGGAGAAGAAGGCCAGGGTTTTAAGGTGGCCATGAAAACTTTGGATGGGGGACGAATTGGCATCGCGGCACAGGCCTTGGGTATAGCCCAGGGCGCTCTTGATGCGGCGGTAAGTTATGCCAAAGAGAGGAAGCAGTTTGATAAGCCTATCTGTAGTTTTCAGGGCGTACAGTTTCAGCTGGCCGATATGGCAACGCAAATTGAGGCCGCACGGCTTCTCATTTACAATGCTGGATACAGGGCAAGTAGGGGCCTTGGTTATTCCCAGCAATCTGCCATGGCAAAGCTCATGGCCAGTGAAACGGCGATGAAAGTGACGACCCAGGCGGTTCAGATCCTTGGTGGCTATGGTTATACCCGTGACTTCCCTGTGGAACGCATGATGCGGGATGCAAAAATCACAGAAATCTATGAGGGCACGAGTGAAGTGCAGCGCCTGGTTATCGGTAGTAGTTTGACGAGGTAGTCGCAAACGCAACAATATTGATCTATGACCCACTGTAACTGGAGAAAATAATGGAATACACCAGGGAAATATATTGGAATGTCGGTCACGGGGCCTGGACTCTTGTTCCTATGTACCTGTTGGCTATTTTTGCCATTGGTTTACTGGTAAAGGGCTTTTATGGCCGCGTTAAAATCTATCAACAGGGGCAACCTCTTGTCCGTGATGATCAGCGCCTGAGACGGCTTGTTATGATGCTGCAAAATGTCCTGTTACAGAAAAAAGTCAGCCGGGTGATCTGGCCCGGCCTGCTCCATGGTCTTTTTTTCTGGGGCTTTGGCCTGCTTTTCATCGGTACGACCCTGATCGTTATCCAGGCGGATTTCACCGACCTGCTCTTTGATGTAAAATTTTTAACGGGAACCTTTTATAAACTTTTTTCCATCGTGCTGGATATTGCAGGCCTTGTCTGCATGATTATGCTGGGCGGGCTTCTGGTGCGCCGCTATTTTTATGCCCCCGAAGGGCTGGAGACCAAAAATGACGATGCCATCATGCATAGTCTGCTGTTTGGTATTTTGATTACGGGTTTTCTCATAGAAGGGGCACGAATGGCGGTGACCGAGCTTGGAACCCCTCTTGCTCCGTGGTCTCCCGTTGGTCTTCTGGTTGCAAACGCTATTGTCGGCATGGGTGAAGGCGGTCTTCTTGCCCTGCACAAGGTCACATGGTGGTTTCATCTTCTTCTGGTGATGGCTTTTTTTATTCTCATCCCACTGACTAAATTCAGACACATTCTCACTACGAGCGCCAACTACTTCTTTACTGATCTCGGGCCCAAAGGCAAACTGGTCACCTTAAACCTTGAGGACGAAGATGCGGAAAGTTTTGGGGTCTCGAAAATCGGAGAAATGACCTGGAAAGACATCTTTGACACAGACGCCTGCACCCTCTGTATGCGTTGCCAGGATCGTTGTCCCGCATTTGCAACTGGTAAACCCCTGTCCCCGATGAAGGTTATCAATCAGCTGGGCGAGGTTGCCTTCGATGCGCCTGACAGTGTCCTTGTCGATACCATTGGAAAAGATGTTCTCTGGGCCTGCACAACTTGTCGTGCCTGCCAGGAGATATGTCCTGCGGCAATCGAACATGTTAATAAGATCATAGATCTCAGGCGCTCCATGGTGTTGATGGAAGGCGAGTTTCCTGGGGAAGAGGTGATGGCGGCCATGGAGGCCACGGAAGTGAACGGGAATCCTTTAGGGGTCGGTTATGCTGAACGTGGGGACTGGATCACCGATCTCGGTATTAAGACCCTGGCAGAGGATACAGAGGTCGAAATACTCTTTTTCGTCGGTTGTTATGGCTCCTTTGATAAACGCAATATTGCGGTTGCAAAAAGTTTTGTAAAACTTTGTCAGGCGGCTGACGTTAAGATTGGTATACTCGGTAAAGAGGAGAAGTGCTGCGGTGAGCCCATGCGCAAAATGGGAAATGAGTACCTCTATCAGACCCTGGCAAACGAAAATATTGAGACGTTTAAGAGTTATGGGGTGCAAAAGATTGTAACTGCTTGCCCTCACTGCTTTAATACCTTGAAAAAAGATTATCAGGATCTCGGTTTTGAGGCCGAGGTTATGACCTATACCGTTTTCCTTGAAGAACTGCTCAAAAGTGGCCGGCTGCGCATAAACGCTCAGGACCTCAGTTGCACTTATCATGACTCCTGCTATCTCGGCCGTCATAATGACATCTATGAGGCGCCGAGAAAATTAATCGAGGCCGCTGGAGGAAAACTGGTGGAGATGGAGAAAAACCGAGCAGAGGCCTTTTGCTGCAGCGCGGGTGGCGGGCGCATTTTGGCAGAAGAAAATATCGGTGAGAGGATCAACATCAGGCGGGTGCAGATGGCTGCTGAGACTGGAGCCGATGTTCTGGTTTCAAACTGCCCGTTCTGTTTGACAATGTTTGAGGATGGTGTGAAAGGTGCCGAGCTCGAAGGGACCTTGAAGCCGAAAGATATTGCGGAAATATTGGCTGAACGAATTCAGTAAAAAGACGAACCAATTTCAAATTACTCAGCTCTGAAAACTGGAGGAAATAATGAAAATACTCGTATGCATCAAGCAGGTTCCTGATATGGAATCTAAATTCAAGATAGATGAGCGTGGAACCTGGTATGCAAAGACTGATCTTGCCTGGCGAATGAATGAGTACGATGAATATGCAGTCGAGCAGGCGGTTCAGCTAAAAGAACAGGTGAAGGAAGGAGACATCACGGTACTTTGTATCGGTTCGGATCAGGTCAAGGAAACCATGAAAAAGGCCTTGGCAATGGGTTGTGATCGTGGTGCCCATATCCTTGATGAAGACGTGTCCACCAAAGAGCCCTATATGATAGCAGGCGTTATTGCAGAATATGCAAGAGACAAGGGCTTTGATCTGATTTTTACAGGAATGCAGTCCCAGGACCGTGGCAGCGGTCAGGTTGGCCTGCTCGTGGGTGAGATGCTGGGAATTTCAGGCGTCTCTACGGTGGTTGAATTCTCCTATGCGGATGGAATGGTTGAGGCAAAACGAGAGCTTGAAGGGGGGGTGAAGGCCTGTCTTAAAGTGGCAACCCCTGTGGTGATCACCTGTCAGCTCGGTTTGAATACTCCACGCTATCCCACTTTGCCAAATATCATGAAGGCCAAGAAAAAGGAGTTGCTGACCACAAATATTGCAGAGCTGCTCAAGGTTGATGCCCGTCAGGAAACACTGAAAATGTATTTCCCAGAGAAAAAAGGCGGGGGACAGGTACTCGAAGGCGATGCAGCTGATCTTGCTGACCAACTCATCAAAATACTTAAAGATAAAACCGGCGTTCTTGCTTAGGAGGCGACTTGATGAAATTATTACTTATTGCAGAAAGCAGAGAAGGAAAACTCCTGGGCGGCAGTTACGAACTCATGGCGTTTGCCAAGGTTCTCGGAGCGGAAACCGCAATGTTTCTGGTGGGCAGTGAAGCTGCTTTACCCAAGTACGATGGAAAACTCTACCTGGCCGACGTGGCTGAGGCAAAAGAATATAACCCGGATGCCCATAAGGCGCTGATTCTCGATGTTGTGGCCAAGGAAAATCCCGACTGTGTGGTTTTCTGTCACTCCTCCTACGGCTGGGATCTGGCTCCACGCCTTGCCTTTGCGTTAAAGGCGGCTCAGATCTCAGAGGTTGTTGGGGTGGACAATGGAACAATGGTGGTACCTGTATGTAATGCCAAGCTGCGTCGTGATGTGAAAGTGGGTACGGAAAAAACTGTAATCACCTTGCAGAGCGGCGCGTTCGCCCTGACTGAGGAGCCAACAGGTAGCCCTGCGGTTGAAAAAATAACAGGAGCAACTGACGCAAAGATTGAATTTACCGGCTATGAGCAGGCGGCAGCCGGTGGAGTTGATCTCGGTAAGGCCCAGGTTATTGTCAGTGCGGGACGTGGAATCGGAAAGCCGGAAAACGTTGCGATGGTGGCTGATCTGGCCAAGGCCCTGGGCGGTGAATATGGCGCCAGCAGGCCTGTGGTGGATTCAGAATGGGTAGAACATAACCGTCAGGTCGGTACAACCGGCCAGACAGTGGCGCCAAAACTGTATGTGGCCTGTGGTATTTCAGGAGCCATTCAGCATCTGGCGGGGATGAAGAAATCAGAATTTATCGTGGCCATTAATACGGACAAGGATGCACCTATTGGAGAAGTTGCCGATGTCCTGGTGGTTTCTGATCTCAAACAGTTTGTGCCGATTCTAACGGAAAAAATCAAATCACTGTAGGTGGAGCTTCATTATGGTTGAGGAAATATTTGCAGGCCTGACAAACGCTTTTGTTCCGGGTTCTGTTGGAAAGCCCATGACCTTCTACTTTTCTCTGGGCGACATCAAAAAGACCGTAAAACTCAGCTCGGAATCATGCGAGGTCTGTGAAGGCAAGGTGGTTGATAGTGCGGACTGTGTCTGCAAGACCAGTCCTGAATTTTTCGTTAAGATCTGGGATGAAGATTATCGGCCAGGAATGAAGGATTTTCTCTCGGGGACAATCAAGTCAAATAACCCAAATGCATTACAGGATTTCTTGAGAGGGTTCGGCAAGCCTTCCTGATGCCTTTCTCACCGTAACGCCCCGGTATCTTTGACCGAGGACACCGGGGCGGGGCATCTTTTAGAGGTATGTTTTTAGCCTGTCGGTATATTGGTGCAATTGCAAAGGGAGAAAAATGAAATACTTAACAGAGATAAAGGTGAGGGGATATCATGCCGATTTCTATGGGCATGTCAATAATGCCAGATATCTAGAATTTTTTGAAGAAGATCGATGGGCGGTATTGGAATCAAAAATTGACCTGAGAAAATGGGCAGAACGAGGGCTTATCTTTCTCGTGGTAAATATAAATGTCAATTACAGAAGTGCTGTACCTGTCGGGGCAATCCTTGTGGTTTCCACCGATGTTGCCGAGATCGGGAGGAGAAGTGTGGTCTTGCAACAGAAAATTCTTTTTAAAGGCAGTGATAAAGTGGCAGCAGATGCCCTTATCACCTTTGTTGTGGCCGATAAAAGCGGTAAAGCGGTTGTCATGGAGGGAGAGATTTTAAAGGAAATTGAAAAAATAAAAATCCCTGAAACAGAAACCTGTTGATCTGATGTATTCGCTATGTTCTGTATTCAAAAAGAGCAGGTTCCAGAGTAATGGGCAAAAAACCCTCAACCGATCAGCAATAAAAGGTTTAAGTTATCTTTATAGTTGACATATATTAGGTTTATGTATTAGAAATGAGACACGCCCTAGAGGGAGGGTAAGGTTATCAATGAGGTTCACCTGTACGTAAAGGTCATATATAGATTGGATGCTTCTGAGTTTGGCTATTTGTGGTCAAATCGGAGCTTAGGTATCTGCTGCTTGGTCGGGCAGGTTCGTTGAACTTCTTAATACTGAGGGGAAAAGAGTATGAAGAAAAAATTTTCTGTACTGGCGTTAGCATCTCTTTTTGTTGCTGGTTCTGCAATGGCTTCTGGCTGGCGTATTCCGGAGCAGTCCGTTGATTCAACTGCAAAGGCCGGGGCAAATATTGCATCTGCGGTAAGAGCCGATGCCGCATATTACAATCCGGCTAACATGTCATGGATGGAAGATACCTGGCAGATTCAAGCAGACATGACCTACATTTATCTCTCACCGATTCAATACGAAGATTATAGAACTTCTTTCTATGACAGTGAATCGGAAAGTGAGCACTTTTTTGTTCCCACCGGTTTTATGGTGTCACCAAACTATGGTGGGGCTCGTTTTGGTCTTGCTATTGTCGCACCATATGGATTGGCTAAACAATGGGAAGACCCATATGCAAAAGCGAGTGCTGAAGAATTTTCCCTGGAGGTGATTGAAGTAAATCCTACTGTTTCCTATGCTCTAGGTGATATGGTCTCCATCGCTGCTGGTCCACGTATGCTCTATGCTGACGCAACTGTCTCAAGTGATGCTTCAGGCATTGGTGTACCGTTATCAAGAAGTATGGAAGGGGATACTGTGGAATGGGGCTGGAACGTTGCTCTCGCTGTTAAGCCCTATGACAATTTAAATATAT
Source organism: Desulforhopalus sp. IMCC35007 (assembly GCF_005116575.1). Taxonomy (GTDB): domain Bacteria; phylum Desulfobacterota; class Desulfobulbia; order Desulfobulbales; family Desulfocapsaceae; genus Desulforhopalus_A. The sequence goes on from NZ_SWCN01000006.1 coordinate 201,978, forward strand.
CAGCTACATACAGGTCGAATGTTGATCTGGATTTTGATGAAACTACTGACCTGAACTTGATGGGAACTGTGCTGAGGACTCCTGCATCTGTATCTGTTCCAGCCCCCGCAGTACTGGCTTTTTCAGTAGCTTATGATATTCTCGACAATTTAAATGTTGAATTCACTTATGACAGAACGTTCTGGTCTGAATATGAAGAGCTTGATTTTAATTATTCTCCACAAATTCCAGGAAATCCATTTGAGGCCGCTGTTGCAAGAGACTGGGATGATACGGATGCATTTCGTATAGGCTTAACTTACGGTTTAAACGAAAAAATCGATCTGATGGCTGGATTTGGCTATGATAAGAATCCTATCCCAACGGAGCATGTTGATTTTTCTATTCCTGATTCCGATGCATGGCTCTATTCTGCCGGTCTGCAGTATAAGCTCAACGATAATCTCGATCTTGGTATCGCTATGTTGTACGATTACAAAGAAACCCGTGAGGTTACAGTCGATCCTGCGGGTAGAATCTATGGCGAGTTCACAGATGCCTCTGCTTTTCTTGTAACTGTAGGCGTTAACTACAGGTTCTAAGCGGCGACGTCGATCGTTTTGTACAAACGACCCTCTGTTGCCATGAGCAGCAGGGGGTCGTGTTGTTTGTACTATAGGCCACGCATATATTCAGGCTTTAAGTTTATCTTTCCAGCCAGTGCTTTTTGTATGAGTTGCAGGGTGGCTTCTTTGTCGCCTGGAAGCTTTGCCCGTATGGGGAGGTAGTTTGAGGCATGGTTTGCGTGGAAGTAACCGTTTGAGAGCGTGGTTTCTGAAAACATGATAAAGAGTTCTTCCAACATCTGCTCTGCTCCAGGCAGGACGAAGGTGCCTTTTTCTGCTTCCTGATAGAGTGGCGTGTTTGGGGTGAGCATGAGGCTGAGTGCACCGACAAATTCAGGGTCAATTGCTGTGAGAACTCGCCCTGTTTCTTTTGCATGAATATGGGAACGTTCAAGGCCTGCAACGCCTAAAAGAACGGTGATTGAGAGCTTCATACCAGCTGCGCGAAGCTTTTTACCCATGTCAATCATCTGCTGGCTTGTAGCGCCTTTGTGGATACCAGTCAAGGTGACATCATCGCCCGACTCAAGGCCCATATAGGCAATAGTGAGACCAAGGTTGTAGAGTTCCTGGAGCTGGGCTTCATTTTTCATCTTTATGGATTTGGTGTTGGCGTAGGTACCGACCCTGGTCACCCATGGGAGTTTTTTATGAATCTGTTCAAGGATGGCAAGCAATCGTTTCTGGGGGATGATCAGGGCATCTCCGTCGCAGAGAAAGAGGCGCTCCTGTCTGCGGCAATGCTTAGCTGCAAAGTCGATGTCGGCCATGATCGTTGCCTCATCTTTTATGGAGAAGCGGCTTCCCTTGTACATCCCGCAAAAAGTGCATTTGTTATGGGAACAGCCGGTGGTAACCTGTAGCAGGATAGAGTTTGCTTCACTGGGGGGTCTGAAAATGTTTCCCTGATAATGCATAACCGATACCTTGAGATAAATTATTTGTTGAAGTCGTTGAAAAGAGGTGAACACAACAATAGTTATAGTATAACTATTTAGAGGTGCAAGGAAAAACCAGGTAATACAATTACGTTATGGAGGATTCAGTCGAATATGAAAACGGGAAAAATTGCCTACCCAAACCTGCTACAACCTCTTGATCTGGGATTTACGACTCTCAGAAACCGGGTGCTGATGGGCTCAATGCACACAGGTCTTGAAGAGGAAAAGGGCGGCTTTAAAAAGATGGCTGCTTATTTTGCAGCCCGGGCAGCCGGTGGTGTGGGTCTTATAGTAACAGGGGGTGTTGCCCCTAATCGTGCCGGTTGGGTTTCTCCTTTTTCGATTCGCCTGGCAAAAGCATCCCAGGTGGCGGATCATCAATGTATCACAAAAGCGGTTCATGATGCAGGGGGCAAGATCTGCATGCAGATCCTGCATACCGGAAGATATGGTTATCACCCTCTCTGTGTTGCCCCCAGTGCAATACGGGCTCCCATTAACCGGTTCCGACCACGGGCACTCAGTGAAAAAGGCATAAAAAGTACTATTGCAGACTTTGTCAGATGTGCAAGTCTTGCAAGAGAGTCGGGTTATAACGGGGTAGAAATCATGGGTTCAGAAGGTTATCTTCTGAACCAGTTCATTGCCCGAAAAACCAATAAAAGAGAAGATGACTGGGGTGGGCCTTTTGAAAACAGGGTACGTTTTCCTCTTGAAGTGGTCCGCGGAGTACGCAAAGCTGTTGGTGATGATTTTATCATCATCTATCGTCTCTCCATGCTTGATCTGGTCAAAGATGGTTCCAGCTGGGAAGAGGTTGTCGCTCTTGCTCAATTAATGGAAAAGGCGGGGGTTTCTATCATTAACACAGGTATTGGCTGGCATGAGGCGAGGGTTCCGACCATCGCCACAGTGGTTCCAAGAGCCTGTTATGCCTGGGTTACCAAGAGGCTGATGGGAGAGGTGAATGTCCCTCTGGTTGCCACGAACCGGATAAATATGCCTGATGTGGCCGAATCAGTGCTGGCAGGTGGATGTGCCGATATGGTCAGTATGGCGCGGCCTTTTCTGGCTGATCCCGAATGGGTGAGGAAAACGGTATCTGGGCGTAGTGATGAAATCAACAGTTGCATAGGCTGTAATCAGGCCTGTCTTGATCATATCTTTGCAAGAAAAACCTCAAGCTGCCTGGTTAACCCCAGGGCCTGCCATGAAACGGAACGCCCCTTTATTCCGGCCACACAAAGTAAAAAAATTGCGGTCATTGGAGCAGGACCCGCAGGCCTTGCCTGCGCAACAACTGCTGCGGCCCGAGGTCATAAGGTGACCCTCTATGAGAGAACGGCACATCTCGGTGGCCAGTTCCGTCTGGCGAGACAGATTCCCGGAAAATCGGAGTTTGCTGAGACACTGCGCTACTATAGAAGACAGCTGGAACTCTTTGAGGTAGATGTGCGGTTGGAATCTTCACCTGCTGTTGTAGAACTCAAGGAGTTTGATGAAATTGTTATGAGTACGGGGGTGGTGCCAAGGAAAATCTCTATCCCAGGGATTGATAGCCCAAATGTGTCCTTGTATAACGAAGTCCTTGCTGGAGACAAGGTTCCAGGTCAGAAAGTTGCCATAATAGGGGCAGGAGGCATTGGCTTTGACGTGGCAACTTATCTCCTTCATGACCAGGGAGAAGAAAGTATTCCATCTTTTATGGCGGAATGGGGGGTTGACATGGATTACGCTACCCCTGGTGGTCTTATGAATGTGGAGAAGAGCATCCCCAAACGGACGGTGTATCTACTCCAGCGAAAAACAACAAAGCCTGGTGCAGGTCTTGGTAAAACCACAGGCTGGATACATCGGGCCAGCCTTAAAAAAAATGGGGTGAAGATGCTGACCGGTGTCGAATATCTCTCTGTCGATCCTGGAGGGCTGGCAATTCGGCAGGGTGGTGAAAACCTTCTTCTTGAAGTGGATGACGTCGTCGTCTGTGCAGGTCAGGAATCAGCCCTGGATCTGGTTCATGAACTCGACAGTGCAGGTGTCGCATACCATCTCATCGGTGGAGCCTTGGAGGCAGGAGAACTTGATGCCAAGCGGGCTATATCCCAGGGGGTGGAAATAGCTGACAAGCTTTGATGTGGAGGTAAAGTAACTATTTCATCCAGTAAACTGTCTGTATTATGTATTAAGCTGCTTGGAGGGCATGGGGAGGTAATCAAAAGATTGTCTCCCCTTTTTTATTGGTAATTCCTATTTAGGGTGAATTTGACATAGGTATTACCTGTTGGACAGATTGGTGCAGTATGGGCTATATGCTTCATTTATCGCTGAATATCTGAAGGAAAACAACCTGTTTTTCATGATATTTTTTCTGACGAGTGTGTGTAAAAGACGGAAATCCTGAGCTGTCTTCATGTGTTAAAAATCAAAGATAGATATGAGAGGAGTGGACAAATGGCAGAAGATTACAGACCAATGTGGAAAGAAATGGGCCTCAACCTTGAGGCGCACGATCAGCTTCTGGGAGTATTAGGACAGGCGTATACCGATGTCTTTCTGGCACAGAAGAATCGCCCTGATACAATGGCCTATTTCGACTTTGTCATGAGTGAGGTCCATGGCCTTCGGATCAAGGAATTGCTTGATGAAAAGGCCGCCGGAAGAAAAATTATTGGTTCCTATTGTGTTTTTGTTCCTGAAGAGATCGCCCTTGCTGCTGGCGCTACCTTGGTGGGGCTCTGTTCCGGTGCTGATTTCGCCATGGAAGAGGTAGAAAAACTGCTACCGCGCAATACCTGTGCCCTTATAAAATCCGCCTTTGGTTTCAAAATAGGTAAGGTCTGTCCTTATCTGGAAAGTGCAGATATGGTTGTAGGTGAGAATACCTGCGACGGCAAGAAAAAAGCCTATGAAACCCTGGGACATATGATTGATAACCTTTATGTGATGGATCTGCCCCAGGTTAAGTCCGCCAATGGCAGAGCACTGCTGAAAGCTGAATATCTTCGTTTTAAGGAGGCAGTGGAAGAGCTTACGGGAGTCTCCATTACCAAAGAATCCTTAAGAGAGGGGATCCGGGTGGTAAATGCAAAACGAAAAGCCATGCATCGTCTGCTTGCTCTTCGCAAAGCAGACCCCGCGCCAATCTCAGGTCTCGATGCACTTTTGGCCAATCAGGTCTTTTTCTATGACAATCCTGCACGTTTTACCGAGTCGGTGAATAAAATCTGTGACGAACTGGAGCAGCGTATTGCAAAAGGAGAGGGGGGTTTTAAGGTGAAAACTCCAAGGATCCTCATTTCTGGTTGTCCTCAGGCGGTACCAAACTGGAAACTCCCAATGATTGTAGAGGCATCAGGAGGCGTGATTGTCGGTGAAGAGTCCTGTGTCGGAGAGCGTGGTACCAGAAATCTGACAGATGATAGCGGTGAAACCGTAGACGAGATGATCGAGGCTCTTGTGGATAGATACTTCCAGGTGGATTGCGCTATTTTTACCCCAAATACAGAGCGCCTGGATCACGTCAAGGAGATGGCCCAAATGTATAAAGCCGATGGCGTTATCCACTACGGTCTTCAGTTCTGTCAGCCCTACCTGATGGAAGCGATTCCTGTTGAAAAATCGATGGAGGAAAACGGTATCCCCTGTCTGCGGATTGAAACAGACTACTCCATGGAGGATATGGGGCAGCTGAAAACCCGGGTTGAGGCATTTATTGAACAACTCTCCTGATTCTTGCAGGAGGACAAGACAGGGGCTAGCTGAATTAGTCCACGGGCAATCTTTGTTGTCAATTGACACAAAGATTGCCTCCGGTCAGGAAAAAGAGAAGGTGAGGTATTATGCGTTATGCCGGAATTGATATAGGCTCTCGGACCATTGAACTGGTCGTGGTTGATGAGGCCGGTGACATGGTGGCTAGTTTGCAGGCTGATACGGGTTTTGATCCTATTTCTGAGGCCAAAAAGATGCTTGAACAGGTCGAGTATGACCAGATACTTGCCACAGGCTATGGACGAAACCTCTTTGAGCTCTCCTTTGATGCGCCCACGGTAACAGAAATAAAAGCTCATGCCACCGGAGTTGCCAGACTTTTTCCAGATGCCCGAGCAATTCTTGATATCGGAGGACAGGACAGCAAAGCGATAGTTCTTTTTGATACGGGTAAGGTAAAAAAGTTTGAAATGAATGATCGTTGTGCTGCGGGAACTGGAAAATTTTTGGAAATCATGGCCCGGAGTCTGGGCTTTGACATCGATAACTTTGGAGCTGAAGCTCTTCTTGCCGAAAAAGAGATTAATATTTCAAGCATGTGTACGGTTTTTGCCGAATCAGAGGTGACATCGCTGATAGCAAAAGGAGAGAGCAGAAGGGAAATCGCTCGGGGCCTGCATGACAGTGTCGTCCGGCGCGCCGTGGGGATGATCCGCAGAGTCTCAGCCGATGGAGATGGAGATATTGTCTTTACCGGTGGCGTTGCCAGGAATAGCTGCATGGTCGCTCTTTTGTCAGAAAAACTTGGCCGCACGGTCCTTGTCCCGGATGATCCTCAGTCGATCGGTGCCTACGGCGCTGCCCTTATAGCCAGACAGACCCTGCAGTAGGACTCAATTATCGTCATCTGGAGTCCTGGTGAGTTCGAAGATGGCGAGATTGGCAATGGTGAGTCCAAATATTCCCGTGATTGTGGGAAGACTGCCGAGGATGTTTCTTGACCTGCCACGCTCACTATAAGGAGTCTCTCCTATAGTTGCATCTTCTTCTGGCGGGGTATAATCGAAAGCCACTTTTTCTGTAGAGTAGACGCATTGTATCCCACGGCCAACCTCTCGTCTTCGCAACCTTTTACGCAGATGTTTTGCCAGCGGGCAGTTTGAAGTATCAAAAATGTCACCTGTTCGTATGAGCGTGGGATCCGTACGCAGTGCCGCTCCCATGGAGCTTATTGTGGGAATACCGCGTACATATGCTCCGTGGAGCAGCTGGGTTTTTGGATTCAGGGAATCAATCGCATCGATAAGCAGGTCTGGTCTCGGACTAAAAATCTCCTCCAGGGTTTCCTCACATGCAAAAATGGGGAGTGCCTGGACAATGCAGCCTGGGTTGATATCCATGAGCCGTTCTTTAAGGACATCTACCTTAGGGCGGCCAAGGGTTGATTCCAAAGCAATGATCTGCCTGTTGATATTACTGGTCTGGACGGTGTCAAAATCCACAATACGCAGAGCTTCAACCCCGGCCCGGGCAAGGCCCTCCAGGACATATCCGCCTACTGCGCCCAGGCCTACCACCGCAACTCTTTTTAACTGGAGGCTTTGAAATCGCTTTTTACCAAGGAGTTGCTCTGTTCTTCTGAATCGATTCATATCAATATCTCGTTAGATTCCTGTTTTTTTTCTCTCAAATATGCTAGATACGCCAGTTTTTATTTAAAAACCACACTTGATTCGCCTGCTTGATGCAGACAGAACAGTATAGCGTATTTACCCAGAGAATTCGTATGTTAAAAATTCCCGCTGTTGCAACCCGTGTTGATGATCTTGCCACCTGGGCAAAATATAAGAAAAAAATGTGTGACCGCTGCACAGGTACCTGTTGCAGCCTGCCGGTTGAGGTAAAGGCTGTAGATCTTGTACGACTTGACCTCATCGATGCATTTGAACTTGATGACAATATGAAGCGCATTTTCAAACGGCTCAGCAAAGATGGGCAGGTAGAACACTACCATGAAAAAACCGGGCTTTTTACCCTGACTCGCATGGCAAACGGGGACTGTCTCTATCTTGATCCTGTAAGTCGGCGCTGCACCGTCTATGAAAAGAGGCCTGATACCTGTCGCAACCATCCTCAGGTAGGGCCGCGGCCAGGTTACTGTGCCTTTATTCCGAAATAACGAACCCATTATGTCTGAAAAAGAGAAAGCATTAATTAATGATGAACTATATTTACAAGTATAACAATATGTAATTATTAATAAAATACACACATAAAAGAAGGTGTTATTTGTCGGATTTCTATGGAGTCGCAGCCTGGCAAAATAATTATTGATGAACAAATCAAGCTCTTAGATATCTTTTCCGGTTTTTCATACCACAATGTGGCGCTTTAACTTTCTCTACAGATAAATATGCTTTTATTACTGGCTGTTACGAGATATCATGATTTTCGTGTGATCTGGCATTTTTCTTGCTATTCTGTAGTCAGTCAAGCAGTGTTTGTTGAAATAAAAGGAGAGAGTATGAGATCATATCGTTTAGTAATAGCACTAATCAGTATCGCAGTATTGTTTATAGCAAGTCCTGTTTTCGCATTACCAATGGCTGGTGACACCATAAAAATGCAAAATGATTGGACATCCCCCTATACCATGACACATGATGGTAAAGACTACATTTCGTTCTGTCTGGAAAGTCAGGTATATTTTACCCCTGGTCACGAATATTACGTAGACTCTGTAGGTAATTATGCAGATGGTGGTGGAGGTGGTGCTGTTGATGGTAGGGATGAACTGTCAATCGACACAAAATGGCTGTATGCGGCCTTCGCCTCAGATGTGTTTGGTGGTGTGACTAACGCTGGTCAAAAAGTGCAAAAAGCTATCTGGTATCTGGAAGATGAGATTGGCGGTCAACAGTCGGCTTGGAATGAGTTGAAAGACTTTGATTTTGATGCTTCCGGATGGAACGTTTTCGCAGTAAATATAACAGAGGGTTCGACTTGGGGTGGCGCAGACAGGCAGAGCCAGTTAGTTGGTGTTGCCCCTGTTCCAGAGCCTGCCACTATGCTGCTGTTTGGCGCAGGGTTGCTTGGTCTGGTAGGAGCGAGATACCGTCGCAAGAAGTAAAATTCTAGTTCAACTCAGTGAATACAATGGATCAGGGCCAGAGATGGCTCTGATTTTTTTTTGTCATTTTTTATGCCCTATCTCTACGGAGCGAGGATCTGTTTTTTTGGGCGTAGGTAAAACCTATAGTATCCGACGACATTGGAACTGAGGAAAAACAGCTCAAGGATGACTGCACCGGGCGAGCCTGCAAGAATGTTATGGACCAGCCAGAAACATGTGCCAACAAACATCAGCTTTCGTAATATCCTGTCCTCTTTACAGAAAGAAGCCACGGTACCAAATGTGCCTCCCACGCAGCCAAGAATGGACAACAACCCTTCGTAGGTAATGGTCGCCAGTATCCAGGTTGTCGCAACAAAGAAATACATTAGAACCCTGGAGGTCGAAAAAAGAGAAGTGGCAAAGCGGACAGTAGCTACCAGACCGAGGCCAGCAGCTGTCCAGTGGCCAAGTATCATGTAGTGGCTTGAGATCAGAACACAGGATATCATCAGGCAGAAAACGATATGTTTTCTCTCTTTAAGCTGGAAGGATAATATATCAGTACAAAGAGCAAGCCCTACAAGAATCTGGGACAGGGCAAATGATGACATGCGGGTGGACAGCCTCGGTGGAGTTGATAAAAAACGACGATGTCGCCACTATACCTCTTCCGCTTGGTTTCGTCTATCGCCATCGTTGTCCCTGATATTACTCTGTTCAAGCTCAGAGTCGCTGTATGATCGGTCATACGCATCGCTATTGAAAAAAGATTTAGAATCTGCACGATAGATGCACTGGTGGGATTTCGCTGTTTGGATGATGAGTGTTTTCAGAGCACTTTGCTCATCGGAATTGAGATGGCGCTCAGGGGCATCGAAAAGGAAAATGGGTGTTGGCATTGCAAATTCCTTTGAAACTGTGGTCGCGAGGTGAATTCCATTTCTCAACCTGTCCAGGGATGATTGGTTTCCAGTGGAGACTGTTTGTTGTAGCAAAGAGCTTTCTGGCCTGTATTGTTTAATATAGTCCCAAAACTCATTATGGTCTGTTTTAGAGGGTACAATTGTCGTATCTACTTTTGTTGTCAATGGTGGAGCTATCTCACCATATTCATTGAAATAGATCATGAGCGGGAGTTTCTGGTAGACAATCTCCCGTGCCGCCTGGAAATGTGCCGCCCGTTCAATAAGCGCCGTTGTTTCCTGAAATTCTATATTATTTTGGTGCTCTGGTCCTAGAGACTGAAGGAGAAGCAGCAACCTGTCGGCCAGCTCACCCCTGACTCTGTCAGATTCTTTGAGACTGTCCATGAAAGCTAAGCTTTTCTGGTACTTTTCGGGAAAAGCTGTTTTCAGAGGTCTCATGAGAACTCGCATATTCTCATCAATTTCTTTCCACCGCGTTGACGATGACAACTCTACAAAGTTGAGCCAGCGGCTGTTGTCCATGCGCCTGCCGATCTCAATCCTGTCGGTTTCATAGAGGTTGTGGTCGAGTTTGCCCAGTTCGGTGACGACATCAGGTGTTGCAGCAAAAACACCAAAGACGACGGTCCGTTTTTCCGGTTGAATATGTCTTGTGTGTGACCCAATCTGTTCAAAGTGGGGAAGGAGAGCAAAAGGAACCTTCTTCTTACAGGAAAACGGGGGATGGAGAGTTTGTATGGCTCGCAGAAAAGCTGTACCTGTCCTGCTCTCAGAAAAATAAAACTGGTTGATATGAGCACTCAGTTGAAACCAGCTACTTCTGATAACGGGCCCGCTTCCTCGCAGTTTTGCCTGGATAAGCTTCATGCTCGACTCACGTGTGTTGGTTTAACGTAATAAAATTGTTGATATAATCTATTCTTCTTCCTGTAAAACAGTAAACATTTTTTTGACAATGGTGAAACTATTCCCTTGCAGTGGAAATATAAGCGATAGAAAGCGAACACAACAAATGCCTTGGTCGCCTTATGCATAAAATGTTGGAAAAGAAGATACAGCTCAGATCAGTTCGGTCTGTGGATGATGGCCAAGGCCTTCGCCACTCCGCCTACCCCCCGGTAGCCGTGCGGCACGACAGAGTCGAAGTAGAGGCTGTCGCCGGCCTCAAGGGTAACCACTTTGTCACCGCTGTGGAACTCAAGGATACCTTCGAGAACATAGAGAAACTCTTCGCCTCTGTGATTGTTAAAGACGATATCACCGGCTTCCCGCTCCTCCATGTACACGATAAATGGTTCCATGGCCTTTGTTACCTTGGGGTAGGCTAGGGGGTGGTACTGGTAGCCGATGTGGGAGATATGTTTTCCTTTTGCCAATCCGTATCTGTCATCTTTTCTGACGACGACAATATCCGTTTCCTGGGGAGAGTCCTGGAAAAAATGGCCTATTGCAACGCCGAGAGCTGTGGAGATTTTCAGCAGGGTGGCAATGGGAGGGCTTACAAGATTGTTTTCGATTTGGGAGAGGTTTGGTTTTGACAGTCCTGTGAGTGTGGCGAGGTCCTGAAGAGTCATCTCTCTTTTGTTACGCAGATTTCGGATCTTGGTTCCTATATCGAGTGAAGCGAGCTCTTCTTTCATGTCCATTGGTACAAGGGATTGGTTTTTTTCAATAAGTTAAACCAGTCTGCTGGTCTGTGGATATCACTTTTATGCTAGTATACCCGGATAATTGTGTGGATTCACTCTTTTCATGTACAATTACTCCAGATATAATAATACATTCCGACTCTTTGGGTTTGACTTTAACCGTAATTGTTTATTATATCAGAGGCGCGATCCATGGGTAAAACAATACTATTTTCTCCCCTTCAGCATAGATGTAAAGGGCTTTATGAATACCAGCCAGCACGCGATCTCAGTCGAGCAACTCCATAAAAGCTTTGGTGACAACCAAGTACTCAAAGGAATTAATCTTACGGCAGACAGAGGTGAGGTCATCTCCGTTCTCGGATCCTCCGGTTCTGGTAAAAGTACCTTGCTGCGCTGTATGAACCTGCTCGAAATACCAAACTCAGGTATTGTTCGCGTGGCTGGAGAAGAGGTGTTGATCAAAAAGAACCGCAAAGGCGAGAATCAACCCGCAGATATGAAGCAGGTAGAACGTATCCGCTCAAAACTGGCAATGGTCTTTCAACAGTTTAATCTCTGGGCCCACATGACGATTTTGGATAATGTCATGGAGGCGCCGGTTCATGTACTGAGACAGCGCCGTGCCGAAGTGCGGGAAAGAGCGATCCATTATCTGAACAAGGTTGGTATAGGGGATAAACTCAATGCCTATCCTATTCACCTCTCCGGCGGTCAGCAGCAGCGAGCTGCAATTGCAAGAGCCCTCTGTATAGAGCCGGAGGTTATCCTCTTTGATGAACCCACCTCGGCCCTTGATCCCGAGCTTGTAGGAGAAGTGCTGCAGGTTATGCGGGATCTTGCAGATGAGGGCCGGACTATGATTGTGGTTACCCATGAAATGGGGTTTGCCCGGGAAGTCAGTTCCAGGACTATCTTTTTGGAGCAGGGGTTGATAATAGAAGACGGTACTTCTCAGCAGGTCTTTGACGCACCGAAGACAGAGCGCTTTAAAACATTTATCGCCGCTATGATGTGATGAATGTTAATAAGCGGATTCAAAAAGATAAACTATAAAAGGAGAATGGAAATGAAGAAGTTCATGGTTGTTTTGGCGCTGTGTATGTTTCTTGCCGCAAATGTGCCTGCTATGGCAAAAGAGTGGACGACAGTTCGAATCGGGGTTGAAGGAGCCTATCCTCCATTTAGCTATGTTCAGCCTGACGGTGAACTGGCCGGTTTTGATATCGATATAGCCAAAGCCCTTGTAGAGGCAATGGGTGCCGAGGTTGTACTCGTGGCCCAGGATTGGGATGGTATGATTCCTGCGCTCATGGCCAAAAAGTACGATGCAATCATTGCATCCATGTCGATTACTGAAGAACGCCTGAAGAAAGTGAATTTCAGTAAAAAATACTACAGAACTCCTGCAAAATTTATTGCCAAGAAGGGCTCTGTTCCTACCTTTTCCAAAGAGGCATTGAAAGGCAAAACTGTTGGTGTACAACGTGCAACCATTCATGACCAGTATCTTACTGATGTTTATGGTAAAGATGTTGAAATAAAGCGTTACGGAAGCCAGGATGAAGCCTACCTTGATCTGGTTGCAGGACGTGTTGATATGTTGCTTGCAGACAGTGTTGCTCTCTCCGATGGCTTTTTGAAAAAAGAAGAAGGCAAAGACTATGAGTTTGTTGGTCCGGATCTCAACGATCGCAAATGGTTTGGAGACGGGGCCGGTATAGCCATTCGTAAGCAGGACAAAGATCTTGAAGAACTCTTTAATAAAGCCATCGAGACCATCCGTGCCAACGGTGTATACAAAACCATTCAGGATAAATATTTCGACTTTGATGTATACGGTGACTAATTTGCCGGCTGTATCCTAGTTTCCCTTCCCTGTCGTTGAATCGACAGGGATTTTCTGTATTTTTATCGTAGCCCTTATCCTATGTTTTCACTACACGGTTACGGACCAAGTATCTTTGAGGGCACAATCCTTACCCTTGAAGTATCTCTTGTTTCTCTACTGATTGCTCTGGTACTTGGAATGGCAGGGGCCTTGTCCAAGCTTTCCCGTTCGCCTGTCTTAAAAGGACTCGCTACGGCCTACACCACCGTTATACGTGGTATTCCCGATCTTGTGTTGATGCTGCTGGTCTTTTTTGGTGGCCAGGTCTTTGTCAACCAGGTGGGCCCCCTCGTCGGATACGATGAGTACATCGATATTAACCCCTTTATTGCAGGTGTCATAACCATCGGTTTTATATTCGGTGCGTATATGACCGAAACCTTTCGCGGGGCCATTCTTGCGGTAAACAAAGGTCAACTGGAGGCTGGCTATGCCTATGGTATGAGCAGCTTCAAGGTTTTTAGACGCATCCTTTTCCCCCAAATGGTGCGGCACGCCCTGCCCGGTTTTGGTAATAACTGGCTGGTACTTGTGAAAACGACCGCTCTGGTCTCCATAATCGGGCTCGACGATATGGTCCGTAAAGCGTCCATGGCAGCGGGTGCCACCAGGATGCCCTTCACCTTTTATGTGGTTGTTGCAATTAACTTCCTGCTTATCACAACGGTTTCAATCTACCTGCTTCAATATCTGGAGAACAGATATTCACTTGGGGTGAGGAGGAGTTAGATTATGGATTTTTCGATTATCACCGGCAATATCGATGTGTATCTGGAAGGGTTGAAAAACACGTTGATCCTTGTTTCTCTGTCTCTCATTGCAGGCCTTGCAATGGCAATCCCCCTTGCGGTGCTCAGGGTTATTGGTAATCCTTTTATCCAGTGGCCGATCCGTGCCTTTGTTTATTTCTTCCGGGGTACTCCGCTTCTGGTCCAGATGTTCCTTGTTTATTACGGCTTCGGCCAGTTTGATGCTATGAAAGATAGTTTTCTCTGGCCCTTATTTAAAGAAGCATATTTTTGTGCCTTGCTCACGTTTTCGCTGAATACCTGTGCCTATACCGTTGAGATCTTGCGGGGTTCTATAGTGGCAACACCCCACGGCGAGGTAGAAGCCGCAACAGCGGCTGGCATGTCAAGGTTGTTGATGCTCAGAAGAATAATACTCCCCAGTGCGTTTAGAAGAGCCTTGCCAGCCTACTCCAATGAGATCATTTTCATGCTCCACGGAAGTGCCCTCGCGAGTGTGATTACAATTGTTGATATTACCGGTGCTGCTAGAATCATAAATTCACGGTTTTACAGCCCTTATGAGGCCTTTATAACCGCTGCACTTTTTTATATGGCCATAACCTTTACTATTGTATTTTTTATCAGGCTGCTCGAGAAAAAATGGCATGCCCATCTCCAGCCCGCTGATCAAAGTGTTATTACAATCGAGGCACCCCATGAGAACATTACGGGTTGAGGAGCACACGTTACCAAAGGCTGTAATAGGTAATACCAGAAGTCTTGTCAGTCTGCATTTCGGCCCCGAGGCAAGTCACCGAAAAACCTACATACAGGCAGGACTACATGCAGATGAAGCGCCCGGCTATTTGGTTGCAGTACGGCTGATTGAGATGCTGCGTGAGGCCGATGAAAAGGGACAGATTCAGGAGCAGATCATCGTTGTTCCAGCTGCAAACCCCATTGGTCTCAGCCAGTGGGATACAGACAGTGTAAGAGGGCGCTTTGATCGAACCGATCAGTTGAATTTCAACCGCCATTATGATGATCTTACGGCGGAAATTGCAGAAAAAATAACAGGGAAGCTGGGCCAGGATGCAGCTGAAAATGTTAAACTGATACGAAACTGCAGCAAAGAGATACTTGCCTTACGGACTCCTTTGACCCAGGCAGAGCATCTCAAGCATCTGTTGTTGACTCTTGCCCATGATGCGGACATCGTTCTTGACCTGCACTGTGATCACCAGGCCCTGTTGCATGTCTATGTCGGCACTCCACTCTGGCCGGAATGCGCCGATCTGTCAGCGCAACTTGGAGTTGGCGTGACCTTGCTGGCCGAAGATTCAGGGGATGTGCCATTTGATGAGGCAAACAGCAAGATATGGTGGGAGCTGGCTCAGAAATTTCCCGACTATCCGATTCCTCTCGCCTGCCTGGCTGCCACAGTTGAGCTCCGTGGGTTACTGGATACAGATATTCATCAGACTGAAACTGATGCACTCAATCTTTTTCGGTTTTTGCAAAGAAGGGGCTATATCGCAGGGGATGCCGGTCCGGTTCCCGAGCTGCCGGGAGAGGCTACTCCTCTGGAAGGTGTCGATTATATCAAAGCCAGGGATGCTGGAATTCTGACCTATGTTAAGGTTCTGGGCGACCTGGTGGAAAAAGGTGATGTTATTGCCGAGATTATCGATCCCATTGCGAGTGCAACTTCTACTGTGGATGAGCAGCTCCGTTCCTACGTGACGAGCAGTACAAGTGGAATCTTTTTTGCCCGTAGTGTTGATCGCTTTGCAAGGCCCGGTAAGATCGTTGCAAAGGTTGCAGGCAATAAACCACTTGCTGGTAAAGGTACCAAGCTGCTCACGTCCTGAGTAAAAAGAGTTTAAATTTATGGAGGACTGTTGATGCAGGAAAATAATCAGGGCTCCAGACACAGGGTGTTTTGTAACTATTGTCCCGGGTTCTGCTGTTACCGGTTGCCTGGGTCTATACTTTTTGTCACTGCCATCGATATCAACCGTATCGCACGTCATTTTAACATCACTGATGGTGAGGTGCGAAAGAAGTATATCGAGGGAAGAAATACCTTTAAAGTAAAAGCCGACGGTTCATGTGTTTTTCTGGTCGACGGCAAGTTGAGTAAGCGTTGCAGTATTCATATGGCAAGTCCTCAGCAGTGTAAGGACTTTCCCTATGACCATCCCTGCCCCTATCTCTTCCGAGAGGACCTGCTTGCAGTCATTTCTCCAAAGGTTGAGGCGAGCTATTTACTGTAAACGCCACTGCCGTTGCCTCTTTTTTCTTCTCAATTTTCCAGTAGATTTAGACTCATGCCACTTTGCCGTTGACTGATAATTTACGATTCAATAGAGGTGAACAGTGAGCCAATATTTTCCCGAAAAGTGATAGAAAGGATCAGAATATGTACAGTTTTAGAAACGATTACAGTGAGGGGGCCCACCCTGACATTTTAAATGCCCTTGTTTTGCATAACAGTGCCCAGGAAGAAGGCTATGGATTGGACTCCCACAGCCTGAAGGCAATCGCCTTGTTACGTACGCTGGTCGAGGACCAGAACGCCGATGTACATCTGCTCTCGGGTGGCACCCAGACCAATCTTATTGCCATCAGTTCTTTCCTTCGCCCCCACGAGGCGTGTATCACCGCCACTACAGGTCACATTGCAACCCATGAAACCGGTGCCATTGAGGCAACCGGCCATAAGCTCCTGACAGTCAGTGCACCGGAGGGCAAACTTACCCCTGATCTCATGGAACCGCTTCTACTGGAGCATCATTTTGAGCACATGGTCAAACCACGACTCGTTTATATCTCTAACTCCACGGAGCTTGGAACGGTTTATAGAAAAAACGAACTGGTAAAACTACACGATTATTGTCAGGAGAAAAACCTTCTCATTTACATGGATGGTGCCCGTTTAGGCAATGCCCTGACCTCAGAAGGTACCGATCTTACCATGAGAGATATTTATCAACGAACCGATGCGTTTTTTGTGGGAGGTACAAAGAACGGTGCCCTGCTGGGAGAGGCCTTGATAGTACGAAACACTGACCTTCAAGCAGATCTCCGCTATCTCATCAAACAACGTGGCGGCCTGTTGGCAAAAGGTCGGCTGCTTGGGATTCAGTTTGAAGCATTGTTTAAGGATAATCTCTATTTCGCTCTGGCCCGCCATGCCAATGCCATGGCACAAAACATGGTTGGCGCACTTCAAGAGGCTGGCTGCAGTTTCTGGCTTGATTCGCCTACAAATCAGATCTTTCCCATAATGGACAACAGGGTTATTACTGTCTTAGCTGACAACTATGGATTTTATATATGGGCAAAAATTAACGCAACACACTCGGCCGTCCGTCTGGTGACCTCATGGGCTACCACGAATGAGGCCGTGCAGCAGTTTGTTGTCGATTACAAAAACGCTTTGAACTCCACTGTTGTTTAACTCTGCTTTACAGGAAGACCCGTTTCGTTTGAATAGTAATAGGTGGCGGACATTGTTCAGCTGCAGGGGGCTGTAGGAGGCTGGGACGCGCTATCTGGATTGGTTTGATGATCTATTAGTATGGATTGCCCAAAAGATGCAGCGATTGAACGAGTGTTTTGTGCATCATGTATCTTGATTGTCTTGTGAGCTTAGGGTGTCAGGGTGGAAAAGAATCAGGATATTTACTTGTGTCAGGTGAGTGAGACAGTCTCTTGCGGGGCCTGTTGTGGCTTGTATAATTTACCGGATATCTCAATGGAAAAACTTGAGATGCTGTTGACACAGCGGACGGTGAGCTTTGCGTCAGTTCCCAGAACCGAAGATGAGATTTTTGCATTCAAAAGAAAAAATAATGGGCCGCACAGGCTGTCCCGGCCGTTTCCCGGATTTCATCACTGTCCTTTTCTGGGACTCATCGGTGGTCTCAAAAAACGGGTCGGTTGCCTTCTCCACCCGTCCGTACCTGGGAACAATGGTGTAGATTATCGCTCCCTGAGCTGGTATGGCGAGCAGGCATGTCGTAACTATTTTTGCCCCTCCACCCATAAAATTTCGAGCGTTTTCAAGTTAATTCTCATTCAGTCCATAGACAATTGGTACACTTTCGGACTGATCGTAACCGAGTATGCACTCCTGACCGCCTACTTCAAAGAAATAGAGTCCCGCCTTGGACGGCAAGTCGTGGTGAGTGATTATGTAAACAATATCAAAGCTGCAAATGCTTTGAACGAGTTTGCGAAACTCAAAGCCAACTGGCCATATAGACGTGATGATTGTCCCGGTCCCTGTAATTTCTTTTTTGAAAACGGTTTGTATTCAAGACCTGATTTCTTCCATACACCCCCAGGGGGGTGGCCAACCTCTTACAAAGAAATTTTCCGGGAACTGGATTCGGAATTTTCATCTGAAAAAGACCTTGTTGAGGGGTGCAGATTATTGGACAATCTGTTTGTAAAAACACAGCGAGCAATAGAAAGCTGAGAGGTACGATGTTTTCTGTTATTTCTGTTTGAAACCAATTATAACAATAGCCGTCAGTAACAAGAAGAAACCTATTACTCAATCAAAGTGAAACAATGGTCGCTATACAACCTGGAATTTACAAACACTACAAAAATAAGCAGTACAAAGTAATCTGTGAGGCGACGCACTCAGAGAGCAAAGAACAGCTTGTCGTTTACCAATGTCTGTATGGTGATTACAGCATGTGGGTACGGCCCAAAGAGATGTTTCTTGAGCTGGTAGAGGTCGAGGGAAGGCAAGTGCCACGGTTTGAATATATCTCTGAGCGCTGAATTGGCAACGGCGATACCTACATCCCTGCAGGTTGAGATCTGAGAGAGCAACCAGATTTTGAATAATCTTGAAGCTTTAAAAAAAAATAGGGCCATTTACCCGAGCTGGGAGTGCAAGTTAAATGGGAGTTTTAAAAATTATTTGTGCAATTATTTTTCCACCCGTTGCGGCTTTTCTTCAGGTAGGGTTTGGTAAGCATTTCTGGATAAACATTGTGCTGACGATATTGGGAATCATTCCAGGGATGGTTCATGCTGTATGGATAATTGCAAAAAATAAGAAGTAGGGGATGAGTAAAAAATCTGAACACCTCCCAGCAGATTCACGAGTGACTATGTGTATCATTTTCCAAATTGGGCGAGCCCATGTGGCTTTGAAGACGCCCACACTTCCCGACAAGGCCTGGGCCAGGAGGAGGCCGACTGCCCCTCCACCACTCTTTGATACGGAAAAACTCCTTACTCCACAACAATCTCATTATTTATAAACAATTGCCCGGACTCCTGGGCATTTTCCAAAAAAATTAAAAACTCTATGAATCCGGTACTATCAACAATCTGTCTTCTCATTTTGAGTAATGTTTTTATGACCTTTGCCTGGTACGCGCATCTCAAGGAGCTAAATGGCAGGTTGTGGATTATCGCAGCGCTTGTCAGTTGGGGAATAGCCCTGTTTGAATATCTCTTGCAGGTCCCGGCGAACCGCATTGGCTATACTGTTCTTTCAGTCGGTCAACTAAAGATAATTCAGGAGGTGATTACCCTCAGTGTCTTTGTCCCCTTTTCATTATTCTATTTGAAAGAACCTTTAAAACTTGATTATTTATGGGCAGGATTTTGCTTGGTCGGGGCCGTATTCTTCATGTTTCGCAGTAAATTTGTATAGCAGGTGAAACAGCCGAATCAGGTGTATGGATTTGTTAATAAATTGATGATAAAAATCGTTAAGAGATTGATTCTTCATCTTGCCGCCACTTAAGTTCATAGTGATGTTTCGATGGTTATGGATAGTATTGTATGTAGCGTATTTGAGCTCTATTTGTTGCTCATCTATCATGTTGTTGATTCGAAGTGAGGACGACCTCACCGCTCTAAAATGATTGGGGAAGCCCCCTCCACTCCCAGAGGATAGGATCTATGGCTTGGGTAATTCTCGTTTTTGCGGGGTTGTTTGAAACAGGTTGGGCAATTGGCTTAAAGTATTCAGACGGTTTTACGAAGTTGTGGCCGACCATTTGGACTGTTCTGGCGATGGTTGTCAGCCTGTGGTTGCTTGGTATTGCGTTGAAATCACTTCCGGTTGGTACTGCCTACAGCGTATGGGTTGGTGTCGGGGCCGTTGGTACTGTCGTTCTCGGTATTCTGTTGCTTGGTGAGCCCGTAAACTTTGGGCGGCTGATCAGCATCGCCTTTATTATTGCAGGAATCATCGGACTTAAACTAACGTCATCTGTTTGATAAAACTGAAAATGAAGAAGGCCTTCCGGTGCCTTGAACTGTTGCACATTTTAAATACGACCAAAGGCTCTGCAGCCTTCGATGTTTTTGTCGTTAATGCCCGGTTATCTGCAAGGATGGTTATTTGTTGAGAAAAGGTTTGTACGAATTTCTCGATGACACATCTGAGAAAAGCATTACAATTCTATCGCTGAATTGAACATATCATAACAGGAATACAAGTTGTTGTATAAAGAGTTTTATCTCAACCCAGGTAGATATAAGACCCTTTTTTTCTATATTTATCTTGTGTAATCATCCTTCTATTGAAGGATAGTCAGTCTCAGGATCATTCAATTATTAACGTTTGAAAGTGGAGTAGTAAAGTAATGAAAATTCATAAAGTTGTTGATGATATTTATCGTCTTTCCACAAATATTGAAGATAACAAATATCTGTTTGAAGGTATTTGGCCGATTCCCCATGGCATATCTATTAACGGCTATCTGATCAAAGGGGAAAAAAATGTCATCATCGACTTGACTCAGGATATCTTTGATTTTCCAAAGGAAATTACTCAGCAGATGGAGGGGGTTGAACTGGGCATTGAGGATATTGATATCATTGTCATGAATCACATGGAGCCTGATCATTCCGGCTGGCTGAAGGCTTTTTGCGCACAGAACAGCAAGGCCATGATTTATTGCACCAAAAAAGCAATTCCCCTTTTGCAGGCTTTTGCCTCAGTACCAGCGGAACGTGCCATAGCGATAACCGACGGGATGGTTCTGGAGATTGGCGATTATGAGCTGCAGTTTTTTGATACGCCTAATATTCACTGGCCAGAAACCATGATGACCTACGAAAGAAAACGGGGGATTCTCTTTTCCTGTGATGCCTTTGGCTCATACGGCAGTATTGATGAACATGCAATTTTTGACGATCAGATTTCTGAGGAAAAACATCAGTTTTTCGAAAATGAAGCGCTGCGCTACTATGCCAACATCGTTTCCACCTTTTCCCCCTTCGTGCTCAAAGGTCTTGAGAAGCTGCAAGGCCTGGATATCAAGGTGATCTGCCCTTCCCACGGCATTATCTGGCGCAATAATCCCAGTGTCATTATTGAGCATTACAAGCGTTATGCCTCCTACAGCAAAGGGCCTGCGGAAAGAGAAGTTACCATTGTCTGGAGCAGTATGTACGGTAACACTAAACAGGTGTTGAACATGGTGGTTGAGGTACTGCGAAAGAGAAAGATCCCTGTGCATATCTTTCAGGTGCCTGGCGATGAAATAGGCTATATTCTTGCCAGCGCCTGGAAGTCCGCGGGTCTGATATTTGGTATGCCTACCTATGAATATAAAATGTTTCCTCCCATGGCACACACCATTGAAGAACTGATGGTTAAAAAAGTTTCAAAAAAGAAAGTGTTCCGTTTTGGTTCATACGGTTGGGTCGGTGGTGCACAAAAAGATTTTGAAACAAAGACCGAAAAATCTGGATGGGATATTTTGGGCCACTATGAATGGCAGGGGGCACCAACTGAGGAGGACCAGCAGGCCATCAAAACCGCAGTGGAAGGGTATTGTGATGCCTTGATTGAATTTACCGAAAAATAAGCTGTGATCGTGCAGGGTACGTCTTTATGCGTTCTCTATACGGATGATGTGTCCACGTTACCGTCCCAAAACGGTCTGTAATCTACCACAGACCGTTTTTCAGTAACTCAGTTGGTACCCCGAGAACAAGGGTGGCTGTCATTTAAACCCATCTCAAGTGGATGCCTTTAGAGGTCCATCGGGTAAAGCGGCTTCCTGTCTTCAGGTAAGTGTGATTTTTGCGGGAAGTGCAAAAAGCTTCTTAAGCTGGTATCACGAGCTGTAGCGACAATGTCTTTTTATGGGAGTTTTGACGATTGGGTTGGAGTGTCGAATGCTATGGGTTGTATTGGTGATAAAATATGACAGAATTTATTGCAAATATTCATTTTCAGGCGCTCGCTGAAAAAGATCCGCAGGATGTCTGCCGTCGTACAGGCT
Source organism: Desulforhopalus sp. IMCC35007 (assembly GCF_005116575.1). GTDB lineage: Bacteria > Desulfobacterota > Desulfobulbia > Desulfobulbales > Desulfocapsaceae > Desulforhopalus_A. The sequence goes on from NZ_SWCN01000006.1 coordinate 223,823, forward strand.
GTCATTATAATGTAGCAGACGCCTGCTATAGCTTGCCTGTATGGGGGAGCACATGTACCATATATCCCCATTCCTCTGTTATTCACTATCGAGAACAAAAGGATCAGCTGTTCCATGAGTATTTTTCTCTTTTTGCAATGCACTATCTTCTCGGGGCAAAAAATATCGAGATATCAGGTAAGTGGGTTTCAGAAAAAGATTTTGCAGGGGGCACAACATTTTTTCGCGGCCCCCATGAAATTCCAACGCATTTAATATCACAGAAGTACCTCAATACGGTCAGTGGATTTGTAAAGAGGTGTGAGCTATTGCGGGGGGGCCCTCTGGATATGGCCGATGCTGCCTATTGTTTCAAGATCACTTCTGGCATCCCGGTGGCGGTATTATACTGGGCTGGCGATGAGGATTTCCCTGCGGAGTCGAAAATCCTCTATGACAGCACCATTGTTGAACACCTTGCCCTGGATATAGTTTATGCCCTGGCAGTAGGGATCTGCCATAGATTGGCAGGCTGATTGTCGTGGAGGTCTATCCTCAGCAATACCTTATTGGCTTGCGATAGAGATAATAGATGAGCGCCTGCTCATTAGCGCTCATCATCGAATTTTGTCATATTTGAGGCATACCCTCAGTTGAGATGGAGAAAATTCTGTACACCGGTGAAGATAATCTGCGCTGCAATGGCGGAGACAAAAAGGCCTGTTATTTTGGGCAGGATGACCAGCCCCTGTTCTCCGATGAGGCGCTTTACACTGGATGAGAGATAGAGGATGATGCCCACACTTATGACCGCGAGAAAAACGGCAATTCCAATTATAAGTTTTTCTGTCAGGCTCTCCGCCTCCGCACCGGTGACCAGCAGCATCCCGATAACGCCAGGGCCGACGGTCATGGGCATAGCAAGGGGAACAATTGCTATATCACTGCTGTTGGCATGTTTTTTAGTGTCATCTTTTTCAGCAATCATCGTTATCGCTGAAAGAAAAAGGATAGTTCCTGCTCCAATTCTAAAGGCATCAAGTGTGATTCCGAAGAGCTCAAAAATATATTTTCCAAAAAGATAAAAAACGAAAGAGCTGATCATGACACCAACAGTCACCCGAACAGCTGTCCTTTTCTTTTCGATGTCATCAAAATCTTTGGTCAAAGATATGAAAGCCGAAAGTACAAAGAATGGTGTGAGAATGAAAAATATTTTCAGGTAAAAATTAATAAAAGTCTGTACTATCAATGTGTTACTCCGTGTAAATTTTCTTGTGTAATTGTCTTGCGGGAAAGTCCCGGTAGTAGGATAATATTGAATATTAATCAGGACTCTCTATAAAAAGATATGCGGGAACAATGTACACTGTGAAGCTTGAGTATTCAAAAATATTTATCAAGCTTTATTTTAGGTGAATGTAAAACGATTGGGTCAACAGATGTACCTTGGTCTGTCTGTTACAGGGCAATGACATGCCTTTTATGCCTTCTACACACCCCTTATATGCTGGACACTATAATCGCTCAGGTCTGCGAAGAGCAGATTGCCGCGTAAACAGGACTTTTTGCCAAGAATGATATTGACTACTTCAGCGCATTCAATGGAAGCCATGAATGCGGCGGTATAGGCAAGAGTTCCAAGGGAGGCCTCTACGCCCCTCTGAGGGGCTTTTTCCGGGTCGCCATAGACAGTTTTCAGACTATTTTTACCTGGCTCGATTAATGTTGCCTGACCGCTGCAACCGGCAATGGCTGCAGAGACCATGGGGATATTGAGTCCCTTACATATTTTTTCGAGAACGAATCGGTCTGTTATTGTGTCCAGGCAGTCGATGACACAGTCTACTGTTGCCAGGAGTTCAGGGCCATTTTCCTGATTTAAAAAAAATGCATGGCCGGTGATGCGGGTGGCTGGATTCAGCTGGCCAACTCTGGTTGTTGCCACCTCAGCTTTTGAGGTGCCGAGATTAGAAGTCGTGCAAAGCTGCTGGCGATTGAGGTTCGTTTCATCAAAAACATCACCATCAATCAAGGTGAGGTTGCCGACTCCAAGTCGGGCCAGGAGTTCGGTCACAGCGCCTCCAAGTCCACCGAGACCAATAACTGCAACACTTGCCCTGTGGAGCTTTTGCTGGTCCCTGAGGGAGAGAAAACGCTGGTTGCGTGAAAATCGTATTGGAGTTATGCCACAGGCAAGGGCAAGACCCTCAATGTCATAGAGTTCAGCACCTGTTCTTTGTGCAATTTCCAATTCTTTTATCAGGCTGATTCCATGATATACGCTACCGTCCGGTCTCTGTTTCTCTTCAGAACAGTCCTTGAGAAGAGTACGTATCTTTTCTCTCATAGATTGCATGTTTTTGTATTTGCCTTTGTGGTATAGTTGATACCAACTTCATCAGTTGGTAAAGGTTATCGGTTGCAACGAAAAAAGCAGGTCGTTTCAGTCTAGATGATACAGGGATTTGCAACTCATCATAGATTATAGTATAAAAGCGGATACAAAGAACCCCATTGTCGGTTGGTGTTTTTTCAGACAGCGTGGAGAAACATTTAGGTTTGGCAACTATACAGTATTGGATTGATTATATGAAAACAGATAAATCTAAAAGAAGGTTTTTCAAAAAGTTACAAAAAAAAATATCCGGTGCTCAGGAGGATAAGTCAGTTGCTACGCAACAATTGGCCGGGGAAGAAATGCAGCACATGCTTGAGCTCTTTGAGGCGGTCAAAAGAAATCCCGGACATTTGACGGGATGGGATTTTGATAGAGCGTTTGATTTTATTGAAAGATATCCTGATACCGGTCAGGCGGAGATCCTGATCGGCCAAATGTATGCGACGACTGGAACGCAACTCAAAGGCCTGAGTTATGCCAGTGCTGTCAAGGTTATTGAGCGGATGCCCGGTCATGCAGGAACGGACTCTATCATCAAGGGAATGTATAAAATTGAGGAAGATTACATCGAAGAGCTTCGTTCGGATGTTATTGCCCAAATGCTGACGATTATCCCTGATCATCCCCTGGCAGAGCAGTTGACCACGGCGCTGGCGCGTAAAAATCTGACCAATGCCTATGATTTCATCACTGCAAACCCTGATAATGTCTACACCAGAACCTTGATCAAGGCGATGTTTGATCGAGATCCAAATATTGCTATTCTTCTGTTACAAGAGAAGTTGGATCATCCACAAGTAACCAGTATTTTTGATGGAATCTACAATATTACCGATGAGAAATCGCTTAAAAAGCTGACCCCCAATGCTATCATCTTTATCCTCGAGGTCGCACCTGATCATCCCAAAGTTAAAGAGATGCTGGAAATAATGGTGGAGAGCAACTACGTTAAAGCCTATGATTTTGCAATGACGCATCCGGATCATTCACTGGTTGAGGATTTGAAAAAATATATCATTACCCGTAAACCGGAATTAAAGACACTCTTCGACAACCGTCAGTGAGTCGGTTTCCGTTTTTCTCTTGGGCAAATCGAATAATCGGTAAAAAACAAACGGCCCCGAATCTTATAAAAGATTCGGGGCCGTTTGTTTTCTTTGTCTCTGTTGCCGGGCTTATTCGAGCAAGGAGTATTTTTAGTGCCTTACTGTTGAAAGCTTGTCATAAAAAACAAGAAACGAACAAGCACTTTTAACATTAAGGACTTGAATATATCACCAAGGCACTTATCCCGGCTTACTTTCCCGTTTACCGGGGTTAGTCCGCCTTAATCATCTCTCTCAGGACGTAGGGCAGGATGCCACCATGGAGGAAGTAGGTGACGTCAACCTCAGTGTCAAGGCGCGCAGTGACCTCAAAATCGAGGGTCGAGCCATCTTCCCTTTTGGCGGTGACCTTGAGGCTCTTTCGAGGACTGATATCAGCGAGCCCCTCTATACTGAACAGCTCGGTTCCGGTGAGGCCAAGGGATTGAATAGATTCTCCTTCTTTGAAAACAAGCGGTAACAGCCCCATACCCACAAGATTATTACGGTGAATCCGCTCAAAAGACTCGGCTATAACAGCTCGTATTCCTAATAGATTTGCTCCTTTTGCCGCCCAATCCCTGGAGGAACCGGTTCCGTACTCCTTGCCTGCAAGGACGATAAGTGGTATCGACTCATTTCGGTAGGCAACGGATGCATCGTAATTAAACATCTCCCTCATTTCAGGTTGTTTGAGGGTGAACGCACCTTCTTTTGGAGCAATCATCTTGTTTTTTATACGAATATTACCAAAAGTGCCCCGCATCATCACTTCGTGATTGCCCCGCCTTGAACCATAGGAGTTAAAGTCTACAGGGTTAACACCTTGTTCCATGAGATACTGACCGGCAGGATACTCTTCAGGGATCGCGCCAGCAGGAGAAATATGGTCGGTTGTGACGGTGTCACCAAGCAGTAAAAACGTGCGTGCATCCACGATATCTTTTGCTGCAGCAGGCGTCAGGCTGAAACTGTCAAAGTAGGGGGGCTTTTTGATATAGGTGGATTGAGGGTCCCAGTTATAGGTCGTGCCTTCTTTTACGGGAAGCTTTTTCCAGAATTCATCTCCATCGAAGATAGCTTTGTATTCGGTTAAAAAAGCCTGCTGTGTTACATATTTGTCGACGAGTTCCTGAATCTCTTCCGCTTTTGGCCAGAGATCAGCGAGATATACAGGTTCACCGTTAGGGTCATACGACAGAGGCTCTGAGGTAAGATCGATATCCACTCTTCCAGCTATGGCAAAGGCCAGTACCAGCATTGGAGAAGCGAGGTAGTTGGATTGAATCTTCTGATGAATCCTCGCCTCGAAATTTCTATTGCCCGAGAGAACCGCCGCAACGTTGAGGTGGTTGTTGGTAATGACCTGTTCAAGCTCAGGGTTGAGTGGCCCGCTGTTACCAATACAGGTTGTGCAGCCAAAGGCGGTTATGTGAAAACCAAGGGCTTCATAATAGGGCATAAGACCACTCTGATTGAGGTAGTTGCTGACGACTTTGGAGCCTGGGGCAAAGGAAGTCTTGACGTAACCGGGTACCTTGAGCCCGCGTTTTACTGCTTCCTTGGCGATAAGACCTGCACCAAGGAGAACGTGTGGATTTGAGGTGTTCGTGCAGGAAGTAATCGCAGCGATAACAACGCTGCCATCTCCAATTTTTTCTGCCTTGTTGTTCATCATAAATTCGATGGGCTTTTGCAGCTTCCTGTCAGAGAGGGCTTTGAATGCTGTTGCCATTTGTGACAGGGGAACACGGTCCTGGGGTCTTGCGGGGCCTGCAAGAGAAGGTTCGACACTGTTGAGGTCAAACTCGATGACTTGAGTGTACTCTCTTTTATCACTCTCTTCGTAAAAAAGGCCACTGCCCTTGGCTACCGCCTCAGTAACCGCCGCATGGTGGTTTCTGCCGGTGAGCTTGAGGTATTCTATGGTTTTGTCATCAATGGGGAAAAAACCCAGTGTGGCGCCGTACTCAGGGGTCATATTGGAAATGGTGGCTCTGTCAGGTATGGATAGGTTTTGCATTCCAGGGCCAAAATACTCGACGAATTTCTCGACCACCTTTGCTTTACGTAACAGTTCGGTGAGGGTCAGCACCAGATCTGTTGCCGTGATTCCGGCTTTGAGTTTTCCAACCATCCGGACACCAACGACCTCGGGAATGGACATATAGTAGGGTTGCCCGAGCATGACTGCTTCTGCCTCAATGCCACCTACTCCCCAACCCATAACTCCGATTCCGTTGATCATGGTGGTGTGGGAATCAAGTCCTACAACTGTGTCAGGATAGGCGATTTTCGTCTCTCCATCCTCTTCAGTTATGGTGACCCTGCCAAGGTGCTCTAGGTTGACCTGGTGACAGATGCCCGAATTTGGAGGGACAACCTTGAAATTGTCAAAACTTGATTGTGCCCATTTAAAGACGGCATAGCGCTCACCATTACGTTCATATTCCTTGGAAACATTACTGGTGAGACTGTTGTGGGTCCCGGAAAAGTCGACCTGAACGGAATGGTCTGCGACCAGCTCGACGGGCACCTTTGGATTGACAATGGCAGGATCATGGCCGAGATCTTTTACCGCATCGCGAAGGGCTGCTATGTCGACGACGGCAGGGACTCCTGTGAAATCCTGCATAAGAACGCGGGCCGGGTGGTAGGGGATTTCGACAGGTTGATCATAGTTCTTTTGCCAATTGGTAATAGTGGTTAAATCCTTTTCGGTTACTATTTTACCATCCAGTTTTCGCAGCAGGTTTTCAACGAGAATACGAATGGTGTAGGGGAGTCTGTCTATATTACCAACGCCTTTTTTTGCGAGTTCACGCAGGTCAAAAAAGTTGTAGCTTGCATCATTGACCTGTATTTGCTGCATGAAGTCTTTCTTGATCATATTCTCCTCACAAATGGTGATGTTGCGTTTTTAAGTACAGGTTGAAAAGCAGGTTTCGGCCCTGAAAGCTGTCGTGTATGGGAGGTCTGTTCCAGCAGTATTCCGGGGTGATAACGTTTTATGCCGCTGTTGTTTCTATTCTAATGGTTGTCCCCTTGAAGTAAAGGATATCCCCAGTTGTGACTGAGTACCGATCATGACCGTTTCAACTATGGGGGGGTTGGTTGGTTCCAGAGCTTTCCAGGTAACGATGAAATTTGCCCCTGAGCCGCCGGTATTATCTTTTTGGGGAACGACAAAACGTTCAGAGCCGAGGGGACCGAGGGCGAGGGGCTTAGAAATATACTTTTTAACGAGTGCACCTTCGGTCTCATAGTAGTCAACTGTGGTAATCTCTATGGAGTTTTTCGGATCGATGTTACGGATACTGAGAGTGACGGAAAGGAGCAGTGGGGACTCCTTGTTGCCGTGGTATATATGTGAGTAGGCAGGAATATAGATATCCTGTCCCCGTGAGAGTCGACTTGGCTGTTCAGCCAGACAGAGGGAAGAAAAACAGAGATAAAAGCAGAACAACAGTGCACTCAGTGAAAGTAATCTGGATGTTTTTCGCATAGTCGTATTTAGGAAAGAATTGTTGTATCGTTTCTGACAAAATCGTTTGTTTTACGCTCAACAGGAGAGTTTATCGCAGGGTTCATCGATCTGATCCAGCATTTTTTCCAGCTGGACGATATGGCTCTGTTCCTCTTTGATGATTCGCTCGAGTTGTTCCCGGTCTTGATCGTCGTCGAGAAAGTCCAGGAGAAACTGGTAAAAAAGAACCGTATCCTCTTCAAAGGAAATGGATATATTGAGGACATCTTTTACGGATTTACTTTTTTCAAGTGACTCCTCTTCCAATAAAAAGCTGTTTCCTTTCACCATGTCCTGGAGCAGGGTGCGGCCTACATTTTCCATCTCTTGCTGTTCTGGGTTGAGCTCTTTTGTCCCCTGCAGGCTGGAGAACCAACATGCATGTTTGCGCTCCTGCTCGGCCATCCAGAGCAGCATTTCCGTTATTTTCGGATCTGTGGAGACTTTACTTGCTCTCAGGTAGCTGTCTTCTCCATTTCGTTCGATCTGTATCGCTATATTTTTGATGTCACCAAAGGTAAACATAAAGTCCTCCGTCTTTTCATGGCTCTATCTGCCTGAGATAACGCAACTCATTTACATTATTTCGGCAAGCCTTTGATTTATTGTACTGTGTTTGAAAAAACAGGACAGTCTTTTATTCAAAGAATCTGGTGAAAACGTCAATTTCCTCCCGTTCAGTGCGGTAGTTGTTTTGAGGAGCGCTCTGGTCTTCATAACCAAGGGCCATCCCACAGATAAGAGTGTATTCAGGCCCATACCCTAGTTTTTTTTTGATAATTTCAGGATATTGGCCCAGGGCAGCCTGGGCACAGGTGGCCAGACCTTCTTCCAGAGCGGCAAGCATTATCGATTGGAGAAACATCCCGTAGTCTAAAAAAGAGCCTTTTTCCATATCGCTGTCGAGGAAAAAGAAGAAAAGCACAGGAGCGTCGAAGCCGCGATAATTGGCAACCCACTGCTCAAGCCGTTTTACCTTGTCTCTACGCTCGATCTTTAATGAAGAATAAAGCTGGGCCCCACAGATAACTCTCCTTTTTTTAAAAGGTTCTTTCCAGGTTACCGGGTAATATTGATAGTCCATTTCTCCAAGGCCGCCTTCCTCAAAGGCATGGACGAGGGCTTCGGTGAGTTGTTTTCGCATCTTGCCTTTAACAACGGCGACCTCCCATGGCTGGGCGTTTGTTCCAGAAGGAGCATGACGGGCTGCGTTGAGTATGCGTCGGATCTGCTCGGAACTTACTTCTTTGTCAAGAAAGGCCCGGGTAGATTTTCGATTTTCGAGGGCACGAATAATATTCATAAATGATGCCTCTGAGCTGTACAAACAAGATAAATTTTCATGGGCTTATACTTTTTTGATGAATGTCGAAAATTTCATGACAGGCGGGACATATAAAAAGCCAGTGGACAACATTGTGTTCCTGGTCACGTTTTAGCATGGTGTGAAAACCATCGTTATAGCCGCACAGGGGACAGCTTCGGAACTCATCTTCCAGTGTCACAGTATGGATGGTAATGTTCATGGCTTCATCTCAGAACAATGTTTAGTTTTGTACAAAAAAGGTGGACCGAAACAACTAGCACAAGAAAATAACTATCAAAGCAGAGAGATCAAGCACCATTATGAGCAATGATGTGATACAGTAGCCTGTGAGGAAAAAAGATATGTTTGGTCTGAAAAAAGATGTGTTATCATTTATGCAAATGATTATCTCTATCAATCATACCCAAGGTTCGAAGGCTTGGTGAAGTTCAACATTTCTCTGCAATGAATAACCCCCGAAAGGGATGATGGATATATGAAAGCTATATGGCGAGCTTTTAAAGCTGCCAGATTTTTTAACGATAAGGAGAGTATGGATGGCTGAAGAAACCACGGTTTTAACCCCTGATGGAATTGAATCTCCAGGAGACGAAGAGAAGCAGAGCTCTGAAAAATCGCTCATGATTGCAAAAGATCTTCTTCCTGAAAAGTTGATGGTCATACCACTTCATGACAGGCCGATGTTCCCCAAAATGATGGGGCCGATCATTGTTGATGATGTTGTTCTGCAGCAGGCGGTAATGAAGCATGTGAACCAGAACACCCCGCTGTATTTTGGTCTTATCCTCCAAAAACCAGCAGATGATGGGATGGCCCATGCTGCAACGAGGCCAGAAGATTTTTTTAAGGTCGGTGTTGTGGTCCGGGTGATCCAGGTATCTCCGTTTAAGCAGGGGGAGCCCTTACAGATTCTCGTGCAGGCGCTTGAGCGGTTTGATGTCATTGCCATGCAAAAAGACAAGGCGGTCTTTATAGCCAAGGTGCGCTACTGGTATGAGACAATTCAAAAAAATAGCGACGAATTTAAGGCATATTCTGTAGCTATTATAGACTGCATTAAAGAACTTGTTAATCTCAACCCTCTTTTTAAAGAAGGTTTGAGCCTGCTCATCGAAAGAATTAATCTCAGTGATCCGGGATCGCTTGCCGATTTTGCAGCGTCCATGACAACCTCGTCTGGAACGGACATTCAGAAAGTTCTGGAAACCATTGAAGTTCAGAAACGTCTAGAAAAGGTTCTGATTCTTCTTAAAAATGAAGTGGAGATATCTAAGCTGAAGGCAAAGATATCCAAAAGAATTGAGGAACAGCTTTCAAAGCAACAGAGAGAGTTTTTTCTCAAGCAGCAGCTTCAGGAGATAAAAAAAGAGCTGGGACTGGCAAAAGATGACACCCAGGCGGAAATTGAAAAATATCAGAACCGTCTCAAAAAGCTGGTCCTATCCGATGAAGCGAGGGGAAAGGTAAAGGAGGAAATAGAAAAACTGAGGCTTCTTGGTTCATCGTCTCCAGAATTTAATATCACCCGGACCTACCTTGACTGGCTGACAATACTCCCCTGGGGTGTCTACTCCAAAGACAGTTACAGCAGGGATAAAGCAAAGAAAATTCTTGATCGGGACCACTATGGTCTCACCGATGTAAAAGACAGGATTCTTGAGCTGATTTCCGTGGGTGTCATTAAAGGGGATCTTTCTGGAACCATTTTATTGCTCCAGGGTCCACCGGGTGTTGGGAAAACATCCATCGGTAGATCTGTAGCAACAAGTCTTGGTCGTGAGTTCTATCGGTTTTCACTGGGTGGGATGCGTGATGAGGCTGAGATCAAGGGGCATAGAAGAACTTATATAGGTGCAATGCCAGGGAAGTTTGTCCAGGCTATCAAAACCTGTAAAACCGCCAACCCCGTCATTATGCTGGACGAGATTGATAAAATCGGAGCAAGCTTTCATGGCGATCCCGCCTCTGCTCTCCTCGAAGTGCTGGATCCTGAGCAGAACAAGGATTTTCTTGATCATTATCTTGATGTTCGCTTTGATCTGTCAAAGATCTTTTTTATCTGTACGGCAAACCAACTCGACACTATTCCAGGGCCATTGATGGACCGAATGGAAATTATTCAGCTGCCGGGTTACATTCTGGAAGAAAAGGTGGAAATTGCACGGCGCCATCTTATCCCCAAACAGTTGGAAGCCCATGGTCTCACGGCAAAACAGATTAGCCTGCCTAAGACGGTTATCTCAAGTATTGTCGATGGTTATGCCAGGGAGGCTGGGGTACGCGGTCTTGAGAACTGTGTGAAAAAGATCCTGAGAAAAAGCGTGCAGAAAATTATTGAAAATCCTGACGAGAAGATTCAGATCAAGAAGACCGAGCTAAAGGATTTTCTTGGAAAACGCTATTTTTCAGAGGAACAGGCCTATAAAAAGCCACGGGTGGGTGTAATAACCGGCCTTGCCTACACAAGTATGGGCGGGGCGACCCTGCACATCGAATCGGTCGCAATTCCAACAGGACAGGCTGGATTTAAGCAGACCGGGCAGCTTGGTAATGTAATGGTAGAATCCTCTGAAATTGCATATAGTTATATCAGGTCGATCATGCAGGGAGATAAAAAAGGCGTTGAGTTTTTTAATAAAAATATGATTCATCTCCATGTCCCTGCGGGTGCCACCCCAAAAGACGGCCCATCGGCGGGTATTACCATGGCCTGCTCACTCTATTCAACTGTAACTGGAAAGCCCGTAAGAGCGAATCTGGCCATGACAGGGGAACTGACCCTTACCGGGATGGTGATGCCCATTGGCGGAGTAAAGGAAAAGATGATAGCCTCAAAACGGGCGAAGGTGAAAGAAGTGCTATTGCCAAAGGATAATGAGGAGGATTTTGAACTTTTGCCGGACCACATAAAAGCTGGAATCACGGCGCATTTTGTCTCAACATTTGAGGACGTGCGAAAACTCTGCTTTCATAAGTAGTAGCGCTACATATAGTTGCAGAAATCATCCCCTCGTGTATCTGTTTCTTTAAATGCATGCGGGGATGTTTTTTTTTCGCAGGACGCAGAATATCATCAAGGCTGAAAAAACCTTGCATTTAGCTGATGTGTAATTCGAACAGGGAAAGCAAAACAGGATAGTACTGGGAAGGAAAAATGGAGCGGGAAACGAGATTCGAACTCGCGACGTCAACCTTGGCAAGGTTGCACTCTACCACTGAGTTATTCCCGCTCATTTTTGTGCAGCTGAGGATGTGCTTTTTAGCAGACAGAGAAAAGGAAGTCAATATTTTTTTTGACCTGTTTTAGCCTTCGAGTATTACTCAGGTAGCAGATCGTAGTAATAGGTGAGAATATCTGTTCTTGTCACAATGCCAATTGGTTTTTTATCCTCTATCACAGGAAGATATCCTACATCGTTTTCAATCATGATGCGTGCGGCCATGGTGGGGCTTGTCAGCGGAGTAATTGTAATAACATCACGGGCCATGAAGGCCTTCACCGGGCTCTCCCACTGCCTCTCTTTTTTGATTCGCTTTAAATCCCAGAGAACCGTTATACCGAGAATTTCATCGTCTTCCATAACCAGAATGCCGCGAATCTTTTCCCTGACCATGATCGATTGAATTTCTCTCATGGTTGTCTCTGGTGGAACAGTCACGACCGGAAAGGACATGATATCCGAGATAGAAGCAGTCTCACCTTTGTTTGCTGACAGCAAAGAAACTATTTTTTCCTTGAGTAGATCTGCAGTGCATTCTGCTGCTTTTATCGTGGCAGAACCGGCTCCGGCATGGCCTCCTCCGCCAAGGCTTAACATTATCTCGCCTACGTGAATGTTTTCAACGCCGCTTCTACCTATAACCGTGTTGGTGTCTTCGGATATGAAAATTACAAACAGGGCGTCGACGTTGACGATTTTTCTGTACATGGCGACAACTGCAGCAAGATTGGGGACCTTTTTATCAAGCTGCACACAATTAAAACCCACCGGATGTCCGTTTATTGTTCTTTTTTCGGTTGCCTTCATCATCTCAAAAAGAATTTCTTTATGGGTTTCCTCGTAGGGAGGGTTGAGAAAGAAGTTGGCGACATTGAGATCTGCTTTGTTTTCCAGAAGAAAGGCGGCCGCCATTGCATCTTCAGCGGTAGTTGAGGGAAAAGAAAGATGCCCTGTATCTTCATAGAGGCCAATGAGCATTACCGTGGAGTCAAGGGGGGTAAGTTTGAGGTTTCTTCTTCTCATTTCCCTGACCAGGAGGGTGACGGTGGAGCCGATATGCTCTTTGGTTGACCAGGTTGGCTCTATATCTCCTTTGCCGGTCATATGGTGGTCCCAAAGGTCAATTTCAAGACCTTCCTTGTGTCGCAACTGAGACATACGATCAAGCCTGTGCCACTGATCTGTATCGAGCACAACAAGTTTTTTTACCTTACTGTGGTCGATTTCGTTGGGCAGGACCAGATTAAAAGCTGTTTTGTGGGTGGAAAGAAATCTCTCCACATTTTTATTCGTCATTTTCGGGACAACCCCAATGCAACCAGGATAGAGCAGTGTTGCTCCAATAACGGAGGCCAGAGCGTCAAAATCTGTATTTTTGTGGGTGGTTGCAATGAGCATTGTCTTTGGGGTCGTGAGGGGGTTATTGGAGCTGGTATACGGGACGTTCAGATTTATCGAGGAAGTACGGCATGACTTTATCTGCAAGCGCAGTCAGGGTTTCTCTACGGTTATCCGGTGATGGGTGAGTAGAGAGAAATTGTGGAGGAGTCTCCCCTCCTACTTCGCCCATTTTTTGCCAGAGACTGGCGGCGGCCCTGGGGTCGTATCCGGCTCTCGCGGCAAGCTCTATACCAATTTCGTCCGCCTCAACCTCTGAGGTCCGGCTGTTGGGGAGGGTAATTGCCACTGCCGCTGCAGCGGTGCTGCCAGCCAGTATGGTGCTTCCATATTCGTTGCCTCCTACCGCGAGGGCGAGCCCCATGAGGCCGACCTGTGATGCCATGGCAACGGACATCCGCTCAGCGGTATGGTTGGCAAGAGCGTGGGAGATTTCATGTCCCATGACCTGAGCGAGTTCGTCATCGCTGGCCTTGGTTTTATCGATGAGACCGGTGTAGATAGCCATCTTTCCCCCGGCCATGCACCAGGCGTTGACGGTTTCAGGGTCGTCGATCACCTTAACGCTCCACTCCCAGTCATTGGTGTCGGGATAGAGCAGGATCGCCTGGGCTATGAGTCTTCCCGTTATAAGGCGTATTCTGTTGGAGACTTTGATATCACTATCAATTTTTCCATCATCCTGCAGTGGCTGGAGGGTCTGGACATAGGCTTCTTTGGACGATGAAATTGCCTGTTCAGGGGAAACAAGCATGAGTTGTGACCGTCCTGTCGGACTCGTTGCACAGGCTGAAAGGGCTAAGAGCAAAATGAGTAGCAGTATCTTTTTCATTATAGACTTTTCCGTTAACTTGTTTTTCTTGTATGGTAGGGTCAAGGTAGTGGCGATAACGGCTGAACTGGCCATTTTGACCCATTCTTTTTTATGCTATTTCGTCACTCATACTTAGTATACCGGTGGTTTGGGGAATATCAAGTCAGTATGGAGTAAAAAGAGTCGATGTTTCAGGCTTGAGATTTTTATCCCAAACAGGAAAATCTGAAGGCAGCCTTAGAAGTTGATGTGACAGAAGTAAAGGAACAGGTTTTTACCCTCATCGTATCATATTATTCGCGAGTATTAACAATGAAGACAACATGTAACCCTGCTGTTCTTAAAAAATTCTGGCTGACCCGACTCCGGGAGGAATACGATCAGATCTGTCTGGATTATAGATTGCCGTTAGACCCTCCAATCTTTGAAATTTCCGAGGGAAAAAAGCAGTTGGGGAGCTGGTGTGCTGCGACGAGAAGTCTTCGCATGAGCGAATATCTGATCATGTCCTATCCCTGGTCTGTGACCCTTCAGGTGTTGAAACATGAAATGGCACATCAATATTCTTCTGAGGTCCTGGGGCAAACTGACGCTCATGGAGATGGTTTTCAGGCGGCCTGCGCACTTTTAGGTGTTTTACCTCAATACAGGGGCTGCAGGATCCTAACTGCCGAAGTTCTGGCCAAGCTGACGGGGACTGAGAACAAAATGAGTGAAGGGCAAAAGGTTCTCGTCAGGATTGAAAAATTGCTGGCCCTGGGAGAATCTTCCAACGTACATGAGGCCGAAGCAGCATTGAAAAAAGCCAGCCTGCTCATTGAAAAATACCACCTGCAGCAGTTGGTCTCCTCGGAACATTCCGCCTACGTGGTATGCCTGATAGAAATCGGAAAAAAGCAGGTTGCCACCTATCAAAGGCATATCTGCAGAATACTGCAGGATTTCTTTTTTGTTCGGGTGGTTTTGTCTGAGACCTATAAGCCTGCGACAAATGAGGTGCAAAAGGCCATCGAACTTTTGGGAACCAGCGAGAATGTTGCCATAGCAGAGTACTGCTGCCATTTTCTGGAAAACCGGCTGGCTCTGTTATGGCAGGAGTATCGGTTGCAAAATACAAGCTCCGGCCGCACCCAGAAGAACAGCTTTTACCTTGGGGTGGTCCTCGGGTTTTGGGAAAAATTACAGGAACAAAACCGCGGGGGAGCGAGAGCTCCTGGAGCCAGTGCTGAGCACAGGGAGCTTTTGGTCGTTGAAGACAGGCGACTGGATACCTTCGTTCGGTCCCATTTTCCAAGGCTGAGGAAAACATCTTCGAGACGCTCGACCGTAGATCGGAGGGTCTATCAGGAGGGAATGCAGGCTGGACGATCTCTTCGCCTGACAGAAGGTGTTACCCAGGGAAGAGGCAAAAAAAACCGTTTTCTTGAATAAAGCCTGGCCATATAAGAGTTTTTAACGGTGATAACACCCGAAAAAGTTACCATGAGCATTGAGATGGACTCAGGCAAAAGTTCAATTCAGATCTGCATTGGAGGAGATGGAGTATTTTACAGGGCCATCAGCTATTGCAAAAGCACGATGGTGCAATATAATTGGACTGCACTTTATAAACATCGTATTCGTTGAGATATTTCATGAATTTTGGAGGAAGGATTTTGTTCCATATAACACAACACCCGTTACATAGATTTTTTGGAGAAAAAATAAGAGCCAGTTTTACGGTGCTTTTTGTCTGTTTCTTTCTTGCAGGTTCTGTTGCAACCTCCGTTGCAGAAGATAAGCCAACAGTCTTTGTCAGTATCCTGCCCCAGAAATATTTTGTTGAACAGATAGCGGGGGATCTTGTGAAGGTTGAGGTGATGGTGAAGCCGGGTGCCAGTCCTGCGACCTATGAGCCGAAAGTATCCCAGATGAAACAGCTCGCTTCCTGTGCAATCTATTTTGCCATTGGAGTTCCCTTTGAGAGGGCCTGGCTGGACCGGATTGCGGGTGTCAATCCTCAAATGCAGATTGTCAGAACAGATCAGGGAATTGAAAAACTGAGCATGGAAAAACACCTCCACGGGGATGAAGATCATGGTGTCCACGAGGGACATGAAGACCACGATGGGCATAAGGATCAGGTGGACAAAGGGGACAAAGAAGAGGCCTACCTCCATGAAGAAGGGCTTGATCCACATATCTGGCTTTCTCCGCTACTGGTTCAACGGCAGGCAGCAATTATTGCAGCATCTCTTACAGAACTGCTCCCTGATCAGGCCACTTTTTTTGATGCAAATCACAAAGCTTTCCAGGCACGTCTTGTGAAACTGGATAAAGAGCTCCGTCAGATTCTCGCTGGGAAAAAGGGCTATCGTTTTATGGTTTTTCATCCCTCGTGGGGCTATTTTGCCCACAATTATCAGCTTGTGCAGGTTCCCATTGAGATTGAGGGAAAAGGGCCTAAATCCTCCCAGTTAAAAGAGTTGATTCTTTTTGCAAGAAAAGAGGGGATACAGGTGATTTTCGCCCAACCGCAATTCTCAACCAAGAGTGCCGCACTGGTGGCTCGTGAAATAGACGGGGAGGTTATAACCGTAGATCCCCTTGCGGAAAACTGGCTGGATAATATGAAGAGCGTGGCCGAAAAATTCAGGGATGCTATACAATGAATATTGTAAGTATTGCCGAGCCCATCGTGGAGATCTCCAATCTTTGTTATTCCAATGATGGAATTGATATTCTGCATGACATTAACCTGACGGTGAATAAGGGCGACTTTATTGCTATTATCGGACCAAATGGTGGCGGGAAAACAACACTGCTGAAGCTGATTCTTGGTTTGTTAAAACCAACCAGGGGGACGATAACCATCAAAGAAAACACCAGGACGCGTTCTGGCGCTTCGGCGATTGGCTATGTTCCCCAGCATGTTAACCATAATTTGAGTTTTCCGGCGACAGCCCTTGATGTTGTACTCATGGGTACCCATAAACCAGGGCGAAGGTTTCGTTTTGGCAATACGGCAGCAGAAAAAGAAGATGCCCGTGAAACTCTTGCAAAACTGGGGATCGCGGATTGCGCTGATCGAAAGATAATTGCTCTGTCGGGCGGACAGCGGCAGAGGGTACTGATTGCGAGGGCATTGGTCTCCCATCCAAAACTTCTGGTGCTTGACGAGCCCACGGCATCCATAGATACCAAGGGGCAGACAGAGTTTTATGAACTGCTCGTTGAACTGAATAAGGAACAGACGATTTTGATGGTAAGCCACGACCTTCTGGTTGTTTCAAAATATGTAAAATCTATAGCCTGTCTTAACAGGCGTATGCACTACCATCAATCCTTTGGCTCCTCCGGAGAAGTTCTCGATGCATTTTATTCCTGTTCTGTTGAAGAAATATGTCCCGTTGGTGTCATCTCCAAAGGGATACCAGATAGTTCAGGAGGAAGAGCATGATTGATGCATTACAGTTCGAGTTTATCCGCAATGCCCTGTTGGCCGGCCTGCTGGCAAGCATCATCTGTGGTGTGGTTGGTACCCTGATTGTGGTCAATCGGCTGGTTTTTTTATCTGGTGGTATTGCTCACAGCGCCTATGGTGGAATCGGCCTCGCCTTTTTTATGGGTTGGCCGTATATGCTCGGGGCGACCAGTTTTGCCTTTGCCTCTTCCATGGTGATGGCCGCCGTTTCCCTGAAGTCAAAACAGCGCGCGGATACAATCATTGGTGTTATGTGGTCGGTGGGCATGGCTACGGGTATACTGCTTCTTGACATGACGCCTGGCTATAACGTCGATCTTATGAGTTATCTTTTTGGCTCCATTCTTAGCGTACCCGGCTCTGAGCTGATCTCCATGGGAGGTCTCACAGCTGCAATATTGCTTCTGATTTTTTTCTTCTACGATGACCTGCTCGCGATGTCCTATGATGAGGAATTCGCGCAGGTTCGGGGCGTTGCTGTTCGCAGGCTCTACTTTATGCTCATTGGTACGGTTGCCGTGACGGTGGTTATCGTCGTCCAGGTGGTAGGGCTGATTCTGGTTATTGCCTTGCTGACCATACCTCCCTATATTGCTGAAAAATACACAAAGTCCCTGCTACAGATGATGATGCTCTCCTGTCTTTTGGGTATGGGATTTATTGCTGCAGGTCTATGGGGTGCTTACAGGTATGATCTTACTTCCGGGGCTGCAATTATCTTTGTTGCGGGTGCCGGATTTTTTCTTTCCCTTTTTGTTGATAAAATGGTTTCGATGAGAAAGAAACGCCTCTGGCTGAAGGCCCATGAATAATCGTTTCGGCGATGTGAACTGATACCAGGAGAGTTACAACGTATGTTTAAAAAGTTCAATCCCATGGCTCATCCATGGCTTTTTCGTCTGATAATGAACAGTTGGCCTCCTTACCTTGGAGCTTCTGTTTGGGTTGAGGATATTGCTCATGACTGGCGCAATATCCAGGTTGGGATGAAATTGCGCTGGTATAACAAGAACTATGTACATAGCCATTTCGGTGGCAGTTTATACTCGATGACGGACCCTTTCTTCATGCTGATGCTTATGGCTAATCTCGGAAAAGACTACGTTGTCTGGGACAGCTCATCGAAAATCAATTATTTTCAACCGGGCAGGACAAAGGTGACAGCAAATTTTCTTCTTGATGAAGAGAGGCTGCAACGTATTCGCACAGCTGCTGAGTCGGGAGAAAAAGTGATGGAGAAATTTCGTGTTGATATTGTTGATACGACAAATCATCCCGTCGCCCGTGTGCACAAAACCATTTATATTCGTAAAAAACAGTCCGCAGTCAAACAGTAGACGAAGAGACGCTTTGTAGAGCCTTAAGAATTGCATTTTTCACGGTTTTTCTTCACTCCCTTCTTCGAGAGTTGTTGCGGAGCAATAAGAAAATGATCACCAAATACGACTATGATAAAAATCTTCACAGCAGAGTCTTGTAAAATCGCGTATCATAGACCGCTGAACAGTGATTTTAACACATATTCCGGACCCAAAAGATATGAATCCAATTTGTATAGTAGACGATCAACCCAACATCTGTTCCACAATTTCGGGTATCCTGTCAGACGAAGGATACAAGGCTGTCGTTTTTCAGGATGCAGAAAGTTTCTGGCAGAGCCTCGATACCCAGGAACCCTCCCTCGTTTTGCTGGATATCTGGCTCCCTGGTGTAGATGGTCTGGAACTTCTCAAACGCCTGCAGAGCCGGTTCCCGACACTACCTGTTATTATGATGAGCGGACATGCCGGAATCGAAACAGCCGTGACAGCCATTAAAGCCGGTGCCTATGACTTTATGGAAAAACCGCTCCATCTTGAAGTTTTGCTTGATAAAGTGGATTCCGCTGTCAAATATCGACCCGTGAAAAACGGTTCCGGTATAGCCGCAGATCTTGGAATTGATGCGATCAATCCTGAATGCTCCATCCCCACAGGTACCGTGGATGTCGTCGTTTCTGCGGAGCCCCAGCGTACCATTGGCGAAAATATCGTCTTAAACGGTTTCGGACTTTTGAGTGGCCGAAACACCGGGATTATCCTCAGCCCTCTTGGGGTAAATGAAGGCATCGTCTTCCAGACCCTGGATGGACAGATTATTCCAGGACATATAACATCTCTGGAAAACTTTTCCAAAACCGATCCAACGAAAATATTCTCGGCCAACTCAACCACCCTGGAAAACGGCAGACAGCAGGTTCGTACTGTTGAACACCTTATGGCGACGTTTTCGATATATGGCATAACCAATGTGCTTATCAAGGTGGATAAGGAGATACCAAACATTGACGGCTCCGCCAAAGACTTCAATGACCTCATTGCTCAGGCAGGCATCGTGGATCAGCATGCGCCAGCCAAGGTAGCGGTTATTCGCAAAAAAATAGGAATAGGAAAAGAAGAAAGCCAGGAAAAGTATCTTTATGCGGAGCCTTTTGACGGCTTTGAAATAGAGATGAGAGTTGATTATCCCCAGCCCATAGGCGAACAGATCTTTACTTTTAATCCTGAAAAAGGGTCCTTTGCAGAAGAAATTGCACCAGCAAGGTCGTTTAACACCTTTGAAAACATTGAGATGGCCCAGAGACTTGGGAAGGTGGGGAGTGGATATCTCAATTCCCATATCATAATGCATGAAGGCAAGGTCATTAATACGGAGCTCCGCTACTCTGATGAATTCGTGCGCCACAAGATCCTGGATCTCATTGGTGATCTCTATTTGTTGGGCTATCCCATCAGAGGAAGGATCACCGCCAACATGACTTCCCACGGTTACAATCAGGTCCTCGTTGAGCATCTGTACCAGGCAATCCAGAACAGTTCCGCAGCATAGTATGTAAAGTTTTACAGCAGCTTGATCTGCAATATTGCAAGATGATGGACCATGTCTTGATACACCTGTTATTGTTAACAGCATAACCGGCATGAGCTTTTGACATCTTTTCCTTGAAGCAGTACTGTACAGGGTCGATTGAGAGCATAAATCGTTTTTCATTATGCAAATCACCAATGATATAATTGGCAGAGAAGGGAATGCGCAAAGCAAATCTTTTGATCATTGACGACGAACCAGCCATTGGCCAGGGGTGTGCAATGATCTGCAAGGATCTTGGTCATAATCCCAGCTGGTGCGGAACGGCCACCGATGGGAGAAAGCGTCTGCAGGAGGGTGAATATGACCTTGTTCTCCTGGATATAAGGCTGCCTGATTATGACGGGATGGAACTGCTCAATGAAATCCATCAGGATTTCCCGGAGCTCCATGTCATCATGATGACAGGTTTTTCCACTGTCCAGCAGACCGTCAAGGCGATGAAAAAAGGGGCTTTTGATTATCTTGAAAAGCCGTTCAGCACCGAAGAACTGAGCCAGGCCGTTACCAAGGCACTCAAAAACGTCCAGCTTCGACATGATAACCTGCACTTACGTCAACAGCTGTTTCAGCGTTTTGAGTTTAATAATATCGTCGGTGACAGTCCCGCCATTCTCCCGGTATTTGAAGCGATCAAAAAAGTGGCCCCTACGGATACCACGGTTCTGATCAACGGGGAAAGTGGTACCGGTAAAGAACTCTTTGCCGGAGCCCTTCATGCCAGAAGCGGGCGAGCCGAAAAACCGTTTATAGCTATTGACTGCAGTGCTTTTTCAACATCGCTGCTGGAAAGTGAGCTTTTTGGACATGTCAAGGGGGCATTTACAGGTGCTGATAGGGATAAACAGGGCATTTTTGAGGCTGCAAACGGTAGTACCCTGTTTCTCGACGAAGTGGCAAATCTTGATCTCAATATTCAGGCAAAACTGCTTCGTGTCCTCGAGTATGGCCAATACAAGCCGGTGGGTGGCCGTAGTATCAAGAAAACCGATATCCGTATAATCGCCGCCTCAAATCAGGATCTTGAAAACAAGATGCTCGATGGTTCTTTCAGGCCAGATCTTTACTACCGCCTTAATGTTTTCCCTATTGATCTTCCTCCTTTACGGCAACGAAAGGAGGATATACCCAAGCTCGCCTACCATTTTCTCAAGCAGTTTTGCAAAAAAAACAACAAGCCTCTGGATGGCTTTTCCGACGGTGCACTCGAGACACTTATTAACTATCCGTGGCCCGGCAATGTAAGGCAATTAAAGAATGTGGTGGAGCGGCTGGTTATTATGGTCGACGAGCAATTGGTGGACAGCTCCAGTCTGCACGGCCATCTCGATGCCCGCCATCATGAGGCTGAAGATACCATGCCAGCAACCTTGGCCGAACTTAAGGCATACAAGCAACATCTGCTGGATACCCAATACAACCCGGTGGAAAAGAGCTTGCTGCAAAAAGCCCTGATCGCTTCAAGCGGTAATATCAGCAAGGCGGCGAAACGAGTGGGCATGCAGCGCTCGAATTTCTCGACTCTCGTGAAAAAGCACAATATCTCCCATAGCTGATGAGCGTATAATTACTCATACATATGTATATTTAAATATACGCCTGTAACGTATTGAAATCATATTTATTGTTGATTTCTGTCATTTCTTGTCCCTTCCTGTTTCATAGGTCTGGTCTCTTCAAATATCTTTTGCCTATCTTGTAACATTCCGACTTTATGGAGTATTTTTTTACTGCTGTATCTCGTTCTGTTAGTGGCATGTTCTTTGCGTTATCAAGCCTGTAATTCTTCGATTTTTCAGTTTGTATAAAATCAAATTCAGGAGGATGAGGCATGCCACAGACACAGGCACAGGTAGTAAATGTAACACGTATTCTGGTCATGGAAGATGATCTTAACATTGCAAGAGGCTTAGCAACTGTCCTCGGGGATGAGGAGTATAGCGTCCGGGTGGCGGGTGATGGCCAGTCAGCAATCGATGCCTTTAAGGAAGAGGACTTCGATCTGTTGATTGCTGATATCAGACTCCCTGACATGAACGGCCTTGACGTCATTAAGCAGGTGCGTCACCACTCTCCTGACACCAAAATTATTGTGATTACCGGCTTTGTCAGTACCTCGGTTGCCGTTGATGCAATGCATAACGGTGTCGCCGATTTCCTTCCCAAACCTTTTAGTGAGCAGCAGATCCTCAAGTCCGTTAAATCGACTCTGCAACAGAGAGAAGGCCACCGAGATGCATATGTCCATTCTATTTCTGAAACAGACCGGCTTATCCAGAAAAAGGAGGTTCTGCAGGTTCTCGATCGGACCAATGAAGACCAACTTTTCTGTTACGACCTCACGAAGAAAGGAGCTGAGGCACTCTCGGAATATGCTCTTTCCGATGAAGCCAAAGAAGCCATTGTAAACGGGGATCTGGACTGGATTAATAAAAACGTGGGAGAGCTCACCCAAAAACAGCTGAAGTATGTCTTTGAACGTACCCAGAAAAAAGATTGGCAGCTTTAATGTTTGAGAGGACTTTTGTAGCTGCTATCCCATTATATTGAGGTGGTGACAGGGGGCTTTCCAACGGTTTTTGGCGGGCCGGGTTCCAGTAAAAGTCATTTCATTGTTTATTGGACGGTGTTGGTTGTGTCCTAAATATCGTGTGATAAAGGGAGTTGTAAATGAATGTTGCGACTGATTATAGAGCGTTTTTCCAGATTTTCCGGGACATTATACGTACGATGCATTCTCACGATCATCTGGATGAAGTGCTTGATCTGGTCGTCCAAAAAGCTTCGGAAGTATTACATGCCAAGGGGGCGCTGCTTCGACTGTTGAACCCGGAAACGGATCAGTTTGAGGTAGCCGCAGCCCATGGAATTGGTGAAAATTACCTCAAAAAAGGACCGGTCAGTAAGAAGAAGATCCTGTTCGAGCCGGGGTGTCAGTCAAGGGTACATGAGATAACAGATATCTGGAGTGCGCCCCGGGTTGAATATCCGCAGCAGGCATGGGACGAAGGTGTTCGGATGATGCTTGATGTACCGCTCTCTATTCGTGCAAAAATGATCGGGCTGATCCGAATATATCTCCCGGAAAAAAGGGAGCATTCAGACGATCAACTCGATTTTCTTCTCACCGTCGCTGAGCAGTGTGCCTGCATCATTGAGCGGGTTCGGCTTTATGAGAACCAGCGAACCCACTACTTTCATATGGCAGCACAGCTTGAGAAGATGTCTTCACTTGGCCGTATGGCAGCGGGCATAGCCCATGAAATCAACAATCCACTCACCGGTATTATGCTCTTTAGCACCAGCATGATCAAAAAAACCACAAAGGGTGATCCATTTGAAGAAGGCTTGCAGATCATCATAGATGAGACAACCCGGTGCAAGAACATTGTCGAAGGGTTGTTGGAATTTTCAAGAAATCCGTCTCCTGAGAAAAAGATACATGATTTAAATGACATCGTCACAAAGGCCATTAAGCTTGTGGAGAATGAAACCCAGCTTCGTTATATCAAAATCAACCATGCCATGTCAGAAGATCTGAATCCTCTTCTTCTGGATAGTAACCAGCTTGAACAGGTCTTTGTCAACCTTTTGTATAATGCCATCCAGGCCATTGGTGAGAAGGGAGAGATTACGGTTAAAACAGGTGAGACACCGCTCCATCAGGCCTTTGTTGCTGTCTCCGACACCGGTAATGGTATCAGCAAGGATCTTATGGAAACTATCTTTGATCCATTTTTTACGACGAAACAGGATGGTACTGGCCTTGGTCTTGCCATTTGTCACAATATTGTGCACAACCACGGCGGCGATATCCAGGTAACCAGTAAAATAGGGAAAGGGACCACCTTTGTGGTTACGCTCCCCTACAATTAATATTTCGTTTTCCTCAACCGCCGAAACAATAGAGAACCGAACGAAGGAATGTTTTTATGAATAAAATAATGAAAAAAACACAACAACAGGGTTCTGTCATGGTCGTCGGAGGCGGTATTGCCGGGATGCAGGCTGCCCTGGATATGGCCGATTCAGGTTTTTACGTCTATCTCGTGGAGAGATCACCGGCAATCGGTGGGGTGATGGCTCAGTTGGATAAGACCTTCCCCACTAACGACTGTTCGATGTGAATTATTTCACCGAAACTGGTCGAGGTCGGCCGGCATATTAATATCGAACTTCTTACCTTGTCAGAAGTACATTCCGTCTCCGGAAAGCAGGGTGATTTTACCGTTGAACTTCTGCAGCATCCCCGCTATGTGGATGTGGACAAGTGTATAGCCTGCGGACTGTGCGCAGAAAAATGTCCTAAAAAAGTCGATGACTTGTATAACGAGGGCCTTGAAAAACGAAAAGCGATATACGTCCCGTATTCCCAGGCGGTGCCGCTGAAATACGCCATTGATGCCAGCCAGTGCATCTTTCTTACCAAGGGAAAATGCGGCGCCTGTGAGAAAAACTGTCCTGCAGGGGCGATCAATTTCAAAGACACGGAAAAACTTGTCGAAATCAAGGTCGGGAGTGTGATACTGGCCACAGGTTTTGACTCCTACGACCCGTCCTCGCTTGATTACTACAACTATACCACCTGCGATGATGTCGTTACTTCTCTTGAGTTCGAGCGTATTCTGTCGGCTACAGGTCCCTATCAGGGACATTTACTCCGTCCGTCATCAAAGAAAAAGCCCAAAGACGAAGGGCGTCCACCGGTTAAAATTGCCTGGCTGCAGTGTGTCGGGTCCCGTGATATCAACCGTTCCGGTCATAACTATTGTTCCTCCGTTTGTTGTATGTACGCGGTCAAACAGGCCTTCATGGCCAAGGACCATAGCAGTGTTCCGCTTGATTGCGCCATTTTTTACATGGATATGCGTACCCAGGGAAAAGATTTTGACCGCTATTATGAAAATGGCAAAAAAAATGGCGTTCGCTTTGTCAATACGAGGGTGCACACTATACAACGGGACAATGACAGTGATAATCTGATCCTGCGCTATGTTGAGGAAAACGGCTCAATCCGCGAAGAGATCTATGATATGGTCGTACTCTCTACCGGTCTTGTGATTAACGCATCTACGGTGGATCTTGCAAAGAGGCTCGGTATAACCCTTGGCGACGACAACTTTGTCAAAGCAAGTAGTTTTTCTCCCGTTTCAACCAGCGTAGATGGAATATATGCCTGCGGGGTACTTACAGGACCAAAAGATATTCCCCAGTCCGTGATGGAGGCAAGCGCTGCAGCCTGTGCTGCAACGGTTGACCTGGCATCTTCAAGAGGCAGTCTCATTCGCCATGAGGAAGCGCCCCAGGAACGGAACATTGAACGACAGAAGGCCAGGATCGGGGTGTTTGTCTGTAACTGTGGGATAAATATCGGCGGTATAGTTCGGGTTCCTGAGGTGGCACAATATGCAGCGACCCTGCCGGACGTTGTGTATGTGGAAGAAAATCTGTTCAGCTGCTCTCAGGATATTCAGGATAAGATGACCCAGGTTATTATCGATCAGGGGCTCAACAGGGTGGTCATTGCGGCCTGTACTCCCAGAACCCATGAAGGCCTGTTTCAGCAGACACTTATTAATGCGGGACTCAATAAATACCTGGTAGAGATGGCAAACATCCGTAATCAGGATTCCTGGGTTCATTCGGGCGAGCCGGATCTGGCGACAGCAAAAGCGAAAGATCTGGTACGAATGGCGGTTGCCAAAGTTCGCTTGTCGTCACCCCTTGCCCAACAGCCTTTGGGAGTGAATCGTTCAGCCCTTGTCATAGGTGGTGGATTGACCGGTATGATCTCAGCCCTTACTCTGGCGCGCCAGGGTTTTCCCGTACATCTGGTAGAAAAAAAGGATGTCCTGGGGGGCAATGCCAGACTCCTCAATAACACCTGGCAGGGTGAGCCCGTCGGCGATAAGCTGGAAAAACTTCTCAGTGATATCAGAGCAGACGAGCGAATTAACGTCCACCTCTCGACTTCCATCAAGCACGTAGAAGGTTTTGTGGGTAATTTCAAAACAGAGATAGTGGAAGACGACACACCTTTCACTATCGAACATGGGGTTGCAATAGTTGCCACAGGGGCAAAGGAATCAAGACCTGCCGAATACCTTTACGGGGAGCATAGCGGTGTGGTGACCAATCTTGAACTGGATGCCATGATTCGCACCAATGACCACAAACTGCGCAATGCAGACAACATCCTCTTTATTCAATGTGTCGGTTCCCGTGACGCAAACAGACCGTACTGTTCCAAGGTCTGCTGTACCCATACGATAAAGAATGCGCTTGCCCTGCAGGAAATGAATCCAGATGCTCGTATTTTTGTATTGTACCGGGACATCAGAACCTACGGTCAGCGTGAGAGCCTCTATCTTGAGGCGAGAAAAAAAGGAATCATTTTCAGTAAATACGAGCCAGAGAAAAAGCCTGTGGTCATCCGTGATGGCCAGCATCTTGAGGTGCTTTTTCATGATCCGGTTCTGGACGGAAATATCTCTGTGCGTGCCGATCTGGTCTGCCTGGCCGCAGCTATTGAGTCATACCATGACGAATCCCTGGCTCAGTTTTTCAAGGTGCCCATGGATAAAGACGGCTGGCTTCTGGAAGCCCACCAGAAACTGCGACCAGTGGAGTTTGCAACAGAAGGTGTTTTCCTCTGTGGTATGGCCCATTACCCTAAGCCAATAGAGGAAAGTGTTTCCCAGGCACTTGCGGCTACCTCACGGGCCTTGACGGTGCTGACGCGGGATCAGATCATGGTTGGCGGAGTGGTGAGCCGTATTAACCCTGAACTCTGCTGTGGCTGTCATGGTTGTATCAATGTCTGTCCATACGGTGCGATAAGTTACAACGTCGGATTACGGGTTGCTGAAGTCAATGCTGCCCTCTGTAAAGGATGTGGCGCCTGCGCGGCTGCCTGTCCGTCGGAGGCCCCGATGTTGATGGGGTTCAATAATGAACAGCTGTATGCCGAGATAAAGATGGCCTTGTGCTCATGAGAAAACAGTCAAAGGAGAAAATTGTGACAAGTCAGGAATTTCAACCCAAAATAATCGCCTTTGTCTGCAACTGGTGCGCCTATGGTGCCGCCGACCTTGCAGGCGTCAGCCGCATGCAGTACCCGGCAAATGTACGTCTTATCCGGGTGATGTGTTCAGCAACTATATCAGCACATCATATACTAAAAGCCTTCCAGGAAGGGGCTGACGGGATACTGGTCGGTGGCTGACACGTCGGCGACTGCCATTACCTGTATGGTAATTACATGACCATTAAACGGATGCGATTTCTCCAGGAATTACTGAACTTTGTTGGAATCGAAGGACGGTTGCACCTGGAGTGGATCTCTTCAGCAGAGGCCCAGAAATTTGCGGACACCATCACAAATTTTACAGAAAAGATCAAGGATATGGGGCCCAGCCAGTTTACCAATACACTGACTGCACCGGAAACAGAGGCTCTTTTGATGAATCTGGAGCCGGAAGCTGCTGTTTTATAAGGAAGAAACAATGAAGAGAAAAGTCAAAGAGTGGTTGGAAGACGGGACGGTTGATCTGTTTCTTGGTTACAGGATGAATTGCGGTCATCCGTTGCCCCATTGCTTTACTAAGGAAGAGATTGATGACGTGGAGCATCTGCTTGTCAGCAGAACGCGGTATAGTCTTGAAAAGATTGCCACCCATCTGGCCAAAAGAGATCCTGAACTCAAAATTGGCCTATTGGCACGGGACTGCAATCAGAGGGCGATAAATGTCCTGACGATCTGGCACCAGCTTGATAAGGACAAGATCTTTGCCTTAAATGTTAACTGTTGCCCTTCGCCGATAAAACCCCAGGCGGACTGCAGCTATATGAGCGGCGAGCAGACATCGTCTTATAAAGTGCAGGTAGGTATCGATAACCTTATGGACATAGAGAAGGCAGACGATTTTTCTGATCAGGAGAAAAATGTCCGCTGGATGTATGAATTTCAGAAATGCCTCAAGTGCTACGGTTGCCGGAACATCTGTCCGGTCTGCTTTTGCGCCGAATGCACCCTGGAGCACAAGGACTTGATTGGCCCTGGAAGGCTGCCGCCGCAGATTCCAATCTTTCATCTGGTGCGAGCCGCTCACATGGCAGGACGGTGTATCGACTGTGGGCTGTGTGAGGATGCCTGTCCTATGGATATTCCTCTACGGCTGCTCTATCGCAAGGTAGGCGAAATCGTAAAAAATGTTTTTGATTATAACACCGGTGAGAGTAGCGAGCAGTCGCCCCTGTCTCTTCTCGGGGAGAAGGTGTCATTGTCTCTGAAGCCGATGTGATAAACCTTCGTAAAAAATGTGAGACCAGATCAGTTGACAGGTTACCAGTAAGGATAACCGGTAAGGAGAATATCTCATGAAATGCACGTTCGTTCCCTCAATCTGCTCCTACTGTGGTACAGGTTGCGGAGTGCTGTTTGAAACAATAGATGGCAAACTCATCAGTACCATCCCAATGAAATCTCACCCTGTCAGTGGGGGAAAGCTTTGTATCAAGGGCTGGAATCTTCATGAGCATATCAATAGCCCGATGCGGCTGAAAAAGCCGCTGGTGAAAACCTTCGGCCGTTTCATCAATACCAGTTGGGACGAGGCCATCCAGATCACAGCTGACAGGTTTAAAGATATTATCGAAAAATATGGTCCTGACAGCATTGGTGTTCTGGTTTCCGCCAAGATGTCCAATGAGGAAAATTACCTGGCCCAGAAACTGGCCCGGGCGGTTTTTGGGACCAACAACGTCGACCATTGCGCCCGGCTCTGACACTCCTCTACGGTGGCAGGTCTTGCCGCCGCATTCGGATCCGGAGCCATGACCAACTCCATCGATGGTATTGAGAAGTCAAATTGCATCTTTATTATCGGTTCAAACACGACGGCCAATCACCCACTGGTCTCAAGAAGGGTGATGCGGGCCAAGGAAAAGGGAGCCAAGCTCATTGTAGCCGACCCAAGGGGAATACAGTTGAGTCGGTTTGCCGATGTGGCCATCCGCCACAAGCTGGGCTCCGATGTTGCGCTCTTAAATGGGATGATGCATATCATCATTAAAAATGGCTGGCATGACAAGGACTATATCAGTAAGCGGACGGAGGGATACGAGGAGTTTGCTGCTGAAATAGAAAAAGCGACACCTGAGATAACTGCCCTGGCAACGGGGGTGAGTGAGGAAGATCTTTATCGTATGGCCGAGGCCTATGGAACTGCGGGGGCCGCATCCTTACTGTATGCCATGGGGATAACCCAGCATGTTACAGGCGTTGATAACGTTAAGTCGTGCTGTAATCTTGCCATGCTCTGTGGCAATGTCGGTATTCCGGGTGGTGGTGTTAACCCGCTGCGGGGCCAGAATAATGTGCAGGGTGCCTGCGACATGGGAGGGTTGCCCAATGTATT
Organism: Desulforhopalus sp. IMCC35007; assembly: GCF_005116575.1. Classification (GTDB taxonomy): domain Bacteria; phylum Desulfobacterota; class Desulfobulbia; order Desulfobulbales; family Desulfocapsaceae; genus Desulforhopalus_A. The sequence continues at coordinate 253,363 of NZ_SWCN01000006.1, forward strand.
TACCGGGTATCAGCCGGTGACCGATGAAAAGGCCCGGGCAAAGTTCTCAGAGGCCTGGGGATGTACCTTAAACGAAAAGCCTGGGATGACCATTACCGATATGATTCCAGGGATTCTCGAAGGAAAAATCAAAGGCCTGTATGTTATCGGAGAAAATCCGAAACTGAGCGATCCGGACTGGAATCACCTCAATCACGCCCTCCAGGAGCTTGAGTTCCTGGTCGTCCAGGATCTGTTTCTCTCAGAAACAGCGCAGGTGGCAGATGTGGTTTTTTCGGCCGCAGCTCTTGCAGAAAAAGAGGGAACAGTCACCAATACAGAACGCCGCTGCATGAAATACGATCAGGCCATTCCACCCCTTGGGGATACCCTGCCGGACTGGGATATTATTGCCCGGCTGGGGACCGCCATGGGCTATCCAATGCATTATAAAAATACTGAGGAGATCTTTGACGAGCTCACCGCTCTCACGCCGAGCTATGCGGGAATGACTTATAAACGTCTGGGCTATGATGGGCTGCAGTGGCCTTGCCCCAGCGAGGACCACCCTGGTACGGTTTATATGCACAAGGATACGTTTTCCCGGGGCCTGGGCAAATTTCATGCCGTAGCCTATCAGCTTCCTGCTGAACAGCCGGATACAGAATATCCGTTTTCTCTTACAACCGGTCGGATGTTTGCCCATTTTCATACTGGAACGATGACCCGGGTATCCCCACATCTCGATATCGAACAGGAAGATGGTTACGTGGAAATCAATCCAAGAGATGCCAGAAAGATGGATGTGAAAGAAGGGGAACTGCTCACCATCTGCTCACGGCGGGGTGAGTTGGATGTCCCAGCACGTCTGACGACAAGTGTTGAGCCGGGGACCCTGTTTCTGCCCATTCATTTTGGGGAAAACGCTGCCAATATCCTGACGAGCTCCGAGGCCTTCGATCCTCTGGCCAAGATTCCGGAGTTCAAGGTGTCTGCTGTAAGTGTTAAGAAATACAAGGTGGAAGCTCCCGCAGAAGCCCAGGTAGAAGCCGAGGTCGAGGCTGTCTCGTAATTGTTTCAATATTTGATAAGGGAATTTTATCTGATATATTTCAGCTGAAATTCCCTTATCGTCTTTATTAGATTTACTCAGATGGACACCTCAAAAAAGTTCAGCCCACCTGCCAGCAATGGTATCCCGGCTTAAAGCAGACTTTTCAGCACATTTACCACGGAGTCCTTTCTATTTAGTAGAATTGCTTTCACCTGTTTGTCTTTAAGGCCGAGGATATCTCCCATCAAGGTGGAATCAATATCAAGCCTGCAAATCAAAACCCTCTCGCCCTGATTCTTATGAAGAAATTCTAATTGGCGGTAAAAGCGGGGAGATCCGTCATTTGTTACAATCAACAACCTTGATACGCGGTCACTCTGGTTATTGACATTTTGCAGGCCACGCAGTTCATTTTCTAAAGTTTTTTCAACCGCTCGGGAACCAACAACCAGTTCGCCAAGAGATTTCGCAGAGAAAATTTGTCTTTGCAACTCCGGATTGAGATGTAAAACAGGAATAGAGATGCTCGAATCAGCACATAGCTCAATGCTCTCTTTTTCCAGTGCCGCTCTGATGCCTGCTTCGAGGTTTTCTGTCTCTAACTGTTTTGGTAATTTCATTGTTTTCCTATAATGAAGCTATTCATATAAGGGTGCCATAATGTTGGGCAGCCAGTGCCCGCTCTCAATGGCATATTGAAAGAAGGTGTAAACGTCCCTGTGTGTGAGTCCTGTGCCTGTTTCACTACAGAACATAAATACGAACCGAAGGCAAGAGCGTTACTGGGAAGTTATGCGGCTTCATCATGATGCTGTGCGCAAGAGTACCACCTCAATATTGTTAGTGCCTGTGTATCGTTTTGAAAATACATTCAAATGTAAAAACTCAAAAACAGAGAATGGACTTTTTAGGTTCCACTATTGCTCGTTTTTGCCTGTACCGGAACTGATTCCAGAGTTACGGCATGAGTAGCGATAAGACCAAATCCGGGTACATTACTTGAAAATTGAGTGGCATAATATCCATTGGTTCCCAATACAGTTCATACAAGTTGTCCTGTTAGTATTCCCACACCTGAGTGAACCAGAAAGTTCGTATGCACGCTGGCCGTTAGTGTACCATTCCTTCTGTAAATTCATATAAAGCTTGGCAAAAGGCAGGCCAAGCTTATCCTTTCGGGGCCAATTATCAACAACAAACCGAAAGGAGAAAACAATGACCTGCCAACAGGATTGTAGCCAGTTTGACCTGGCAATGGAACTATTAATCGAAAATGGTTTCGACAATATTGCCGATGTGGTTGGAGTTTTGATGAATACAGCCATGCAGATTGAACGTTCACGTCATTTACAGGCGATTCCTTACGAAAGGACAGATGACCGACGGGGCTATGCCAACGGGTATAAATCAAAAACTATGAAAACCCGATTTGGTGAAGTCAAGTTGGCAGTGCCTCAAACCCGGGATTGCGAATTTTACCCTCAAAGCCTGGAGCGTGGCCAGCGATCAGAGCGGGCTTTGAAGCTTGCTCTGGCTGAGATGTATATTCAAGGAGTTTCAACCAGGAAGGTTGCCAAAATAACAGAGGAGTTGTGCGGATTCGAGATCAGTTCAAGTGAAGTCAGCAGGGCGAGTGCGACCTTGGATGAGCAGCTCAAACAATGGCGAGAACGTCCTTTAGAGGCCTTTCCCTATGTCTATCTGGATGCTCGATATGAGAAGGTTCGTCATGGTGGAGTTGTGGTTTCCAGCGCGGTTCTGGTCGCCATCGGCGTCAGCAGCACAGGGCACCGGGAAGTGCTGGGTGTTTCGGTGAAACTCTCTGAAAATGAGGTGCATTGGCGGGATTTTCTCAGCAGTCTGAAGGACAGAGGACTGCATGGCGTCAAGCTTTTTATCTCTGATGCCCACGAAGGATTGAAGGCGGCTCGCAGGGCCATTTTCCCAACCGTTCCCTGGCAGCGCTGCCAGTTCCATCTACAACAAAATGCCCAGAATTACGTGCCCCGACGACGGATGAAACAAGAAGTGGCGGAACGCATCAGGTCGATCTTTACAGCGCCGAATGACGAGGAGGCCCAGCGGTTGCTTGCAATCTTCCTTGATGACTATCGGCAGGATGCTCCTGAATTGGCAACCTGGGCGGAAACAGCTTTGCAGGAAGGATTGGTGGTTATGTCTATGCCGAAGGCCCACCGCAAGCGGCTACGAACGGTCAATATGTTGGAGCGACTGAACAAGGAGATTTTACGGCGCACCAGAGTTGCCACCCTTTTCCCCAACACCGAATCCTGCTTGCGGCTGGTAACGGCGGTCGCCATGGAGACCTCTGAAGAATGGCAAGCCAGCAAGGTCTATCTGAAAATGGAGTGAGTTCGGCTCTTTTGCAGGAGCCCCGGCGGAGCGCTCTTCCGCCATCGCCACCTTCAGGTTCAGTGCAGCTATCTCAAAGTGTCAAGGCTGCGAGGAACGAGCACTCGCCTTGGTCTTGACACTTTGAGATAGCTGCACTACTCGGGCCTTTAAATAAACACGAAAGGTTAGCCGAATTTACAGAAAGAATGTTGCTTTATCCTTTTTTTTGTCAACGATTTTTAAAAGGTACATTAAATAACATTTGTATTTCATGTAAATTGACAGTACTAGTGTTTCCCAGTAAGCAATTATTCTTACCTGATTATATGGGGTGGAATAGCAGTCTTGATTTGTTTTTAAAAAAGAGACTGAGGAAATTGAGGTGGAAGTTCAATAGTTTCATTTTTTCGACATACATTAATCTTATAACTGGCAGCTGGTGTCGTTGGAAATATCTGTAGACCCTGTCATTGTCGCAAAAAGTTGTATTGTTCTTTTGCTGGTATAAAAAGATGGTTCGCGTTGGCGGTACAGGATCTAAGAGACCTTTGCTGTAATAACGCATAAACCAAAAGCACAGCTGGCTGTATTGCTTTTAGGGCAAGAGAGCGGGCGAGAAGGAAAAAAGATGGCCGAAAGGAAGAAGACTGAGAAAGAAACGAAAACCGTACAGATTAAGGCAACAACTGGAGCATGGTGGAAAAGTAAATCAGCTGAAGAGAAAGTTGATGCATCCGCACCCCTTGAAGAAACGAGTAAAGAGGTAAAACCAAAACGAAGAAGAAGGCCTAAAAAAGAGGTCGTTACCGAAACAAATGAGGTAATGACAGAAAAAAAAGAAGTTGTTGCCGAAGAAACTGTCAGCAAAACGCCCCCCGCAAAAGCCCCCCGAAGTAGAGCCAGGAAAAAAAAGGTAGCTGTTGAAACTGTCGAAGTAACTGAAAGTTCAGCACAGGCAAACGTTGAAACTGCAACGGAAGAGCCTCCAGTAACGCCCACCCCGCAGAAAAGAAAAACAAAACCCCGGGCTCCACGGGGAAAGAGAAAACCTGCGGAGAAAGTCGCTCAGGCAGAGATAGAAAGCAATAATGCTGCTGTCGCAGACAGTGTCCAGGCCGTAAAGAGCGAAGCTGTTGCTGAAAGTTCTCCCGTAAAGGCAGGAGAGGAGCCAGTAAAACCTCGGTCGACAAAACCCCGTCGTGGCCGGCGCCCTAGAACCTCTGCGAAAAAAACGACACCTGTCGCAGACAATGAAGAACGCTCCGCGCTTGAAAAGACCCCTGTCGATTCCCAGGATGAGGACGAGCTTACAGATATCGATTTTGTTGAAACAACAGACGACCTGGATGAGGCAACCGTAGAGGAGGAAAGACGTCATCCAAGGCACAGAGATGATGAAGAAGAGGACGAGGAAGAGCAGAAAGAAGAGGTTAAAAAGAATTGCAAGTTGCTGATTAACGCCGAAGAGCCGGAAGAGTGTCGTCTTGCACTTTTGGAAGATGGACGGCTTATCTCTCTCAATGTTTCAACGATATCCCGCGCCCAGAGGAAAAACAATATCTACAAGGCCCGTATTGTCGCAATCGAGCCAAGTCTGCAGGCAGCTTTTGTCGAATATGGAACTGAAAAAAACGGTTTTCTGCCTTTTAGTGAAATTCACCCTGAATATTTCAAGCAGGATTTAAGCGCAGATGTTCAACATCTCGTCGATACCCAGCAGTGGAAAAAACTCAGTATCACTGATGTCGTCGAAAAAGGGCAGGATATTCTTGCCCAGGTTGTAAAAGAAGAAGTTGGAAAGAAGGGGGCCAATATGACGACCTTTCTCTCCATTCCAGGCAGGTGTGTGGTTCTGATGCCGGGATCTGATTCTTCTGGTATTTCCAGAAAGATATCTGGGGAACAGCGGCGATCACAGCTGCGGGAAATAATGAAGTCTATGGATCTTCCTGAAGGTATCGGCTGGATAGTTCGGACCTCAAGTGTCGATATTACTCCGGAGGATTTAAGCCGGGATGTTGGTTATCTGGTTAAACTCTGGGAAGAGATTAAAGGCCGGGGTCAGAACCTTGAAGGTGTAGGTCTGGTTTATGAGGAGCAGCACAGTATTCTTCGTTTTCTACGGGAACATTTTGATCCGTCCATTCAGGAGATCCTGGTTGATGATCGTGCAGCACTTGAGCAGGTGAAGGACTTTGTCCAGATGTTGCCGAAAGATCATCAGGGTGTGACTGTTCGTTTACACCAGGGTGCCCGTCCCATTTTTAATCAGTACAGTGTTGAAGACCAGATCGAGTCTATTTATCAGCCTCAGGTAAGTTTGCCGTCCGGTGGCTCGATTGTCATTGACCCAACCGAGGCCCTTGTTGCCATAGACGTAAATTCAGGATCCACGTCAAAAGGAAAGAATTTTGAGGCCTCAATTTTTCAGGCAAATATGGAGGCTGCGGTCGAGCTTGCCAGACAACTCCGCCTCAGGGATTTAGGTGGCCTGATCGTCGTTGACTTTATTGATATGCGTAGCCGAAAAAATATAATTGCCGTTGAAAAACAGGTCCGGGCCGCCATGAAAAAGGATAAGGCCAAGGTTGACTTCAGCAGGATCTCAAAATTTGGCCTGATGGAGATTTCACGACAGAAACTAGGCGCACCCATTGAGGCTGGAAATTACCGCAGGTGCGAGCATTGCAAAGGGCGGGGAACTGTTCGTTCTGTGGAGACCTTATCTTTATTTTATTTAAGAAGAATACAGACCGGGGCCAGTCGTAAGCCGGTTGAGCGCATTGAATGTCATTTCCCACTTGACGTCGCAGCCTATCTTTTAAATAAAAAACGTACGGAAGTCAGTGAAATGGAAAAACGTTATCATGTTGAAATTACGATACATGCTGATCCTCATATGAAGCCGAGTGATAATGAGATTGTTTTTCATAAAGCAGAAAAAGACACAAATAATAAAAAACAGGCTTGAGTTCATTTAGAATCTAGGTTATATAGCTACCTCCGATGCACCAGTAGCTCAGCTGGATAGAGTACCTGACTACGAATCAGGGGGTCGCAGGTTCGAATCCTGCCTGGTGTACCAAAAAATAACAAAGGCTTATCAACATTAGTTGATAAGCCTTTTTTTGTTCTAGCCGTAAAAAGTTCATGTGAAATGCAAAATGTGTTGTTCTAGGATTATACCGAAAAGAATAGGATTACCCATTCCCACCATTCAAGCTAATCAAATCGCCACACCTTAAGCAGAATGTAGCGATATAAAGATGACAGAATATTTTTTCTACTGGGCATTCCCGACTCCTTTCTGGAAGGCCAATTGTTCATCAATAAAGTGACCTTGGTGGTGGCCATATAGGTTCCGGTTATTTAGGCTCATCGAACATTGAGGCTGTAGGGGAACCAGCAGAATCCGGTTGGAGCGAATGTGCACTGGAATGGATATATCAAATAGATCAGGTTTCTTTTGGCTGAATTCTTGAAATATCAAAAATGACGTTCCTTATCGTCCGGCTGTACGGTTGACTTCACCATTTTTATAAGGTAGAAATCACAATATTATTGCTTAGATTTTGAGGGCATTGAACGAAAAAGATTCTTTCTTTGATGGTTGCCTGGAATATCATTTGAAGTGATGTCGGTATTACTCTTATTCCTGCAACCCGTTATTTTACCTGGAAATACTGTTGACACCATAGTGCATAGCTACCTTTTTTAGTGACCCATAAGGATTTGAAATGAATACTTCTGCCATACCGAGAAAATGTATTGAATTATCAAACCTTCCGGCAAAAGACATTAAATCAAGAAGGTTATTTATTCTTGCAGACGGTAAGAGATCTATTGAAGAAATTATCAGGCTTTCAGCCATTTCTGAAAAAGAATGTATGGATCTGATGCAAACGCTACTTGAAAAAGATTATTTATGCATAAAAGAGCAGAAAGAGAAAATAAGCTTTAACAGTGCTGGCCAACAATTTACCGGGCCGATCAACGACAGTGGAAGAGATGTATCTTTCTTTATTGAAAAAATAACTGATGAACTCGCTAAATACATTGGTCCGTTTGCAACTGTTGCCTTGTCTGGTTTTGAATTTCCCGACAACACTATTACTTTATCTGAAAAGCAGGCGGTAATCAGTTCCGCTGTCGATGAAATCGAGGGCGATGAGGACAAAAAAAAATTCCTGAAATTTATAAAAGATGCTCAACTGTAATGACCTATGTGATCAATGAAGATTTAAGCAACTGTCTTTTAAGCAAGGGAGCACATAGAAATGCCCCCTTTTTTTTCCACTATTTAGTATATCTATCTATCAGTTTTATTACACTTATTCTCAATCGCTCAATAGCTGTACCCAGCGAACCGATTTCATCATTTGATATCAGCTCTATCTTTTGGTGGAGATTTTTTCCAATACTAATTTCAGATGCTCGTTTCTCAAGCTCAGTGATTGGGGATACGACCTTCTTTTCAAAGAAAAACCATATAACCAGAGAAAGAACTACAATTCCAGCAAATCCATATGCAAACAACATTATGGCCGACTTTTTCGCTGCATCGACTGCATTCTGAATTGGCACATAAGTAATATATGCTGAAACAATTGAGCCAGCCTTCCAGCCGTACCCATTTGCAGTCCCATATAAATCTTGTTGATCCTTTGGTGCATTTTTGGGATCGCCGTGACAGCGAAGACACTGTTTATCTATTTCAATGGGTTCGGCATAGTAGAAAAATTTCTCTCCGTTTTTTTCCATTACACCTTCTTTTTGTACCATCCCTTTATTGTTTTCAAACTCGGCAATGAGCCTTATTTCATCAGCATCGGCTTTGTTTGGCGGATACAGCGGATCAAGAGTCGCCTGTTTGAATTTGTAATTGGGGAGTTTCTGGTTGAACTGATCCCACACGCCTCTGGTAACGGCAAACCCCGACATGATTGTCGGATAAAACCTATCCTCATGCACAATATCCATTATTAAAGGACGCTGTTCGTTTCTATAAAATGACCTCGTTGCAGCAAGGAATGAAGATACAATATCCCCTTTCTGTTTTGCTTCTGCCAGTGCAGTATTATAGGTGAAACTGTAACTTAGGTATGCGAATGCCCCTATCGCAGCCAAACTCATGATCCCAATAACCAAAATGAATCTGATTCTAATACTCATGGCAGAGTTTTTCCCCTTTATAAAGTTTTTAAACCTTTACTGTCTCTTTGCAGGTATGGCTCTAATGAGTAATACAGTCTTTGACTGGCTCTAAACAATTCAAAAGCACACAACTACAATCACCTCATGGATTCTAACGAATCCGCACAGTACTTTAATGTGTGGTCTCAGTCAAGTTTAGGCTTTATATCAGCTACATGCAAATTAAAATGTAGACGTAAATATGTTCCATATCATCGCTGTCTATAGTGGCCGCCAGTTTTCACCTGAGTTCCCGGAATTGTGTAACGATGAAAATACAGTAACCCTATAATAATGTGTTAAATAATACGATTTTCCTTGCATAAAACATCGTTACAATATATATTATTGTAACGAGAAAAAGGAGGATT
>NZ_SWCN01000060.1 GCF_005116575.1 Desulforhopalus sp. IMCC35007
TGCTATACTAGCCCTATTACAATGCATCTCAGGTGATTGTATAATTGAATCAAGCTGTTACAAAAAATATTGCCAAAAACCTGTCAAGCATTTTCTTCATCCCCATAAATTATTTTTAAAGGGGGGGGGAAGCAGTTACCTTTATTTTTAGCCATGGGTGACCTCCTTTTGAATTTAGAGGTATTATCCCATAACTGGTAGGACAAATAGCGTCCTACCCAAAAATTAGCTGAAGATTAGTGGTAATCAGAATTTTTTTTATATAATGGAAATTTTTCATCTTACTCTTGTTTCGTAGTACCGACAGGCTTACAGCATAAAAAATTTCCCAATCGATGGTTATATTGCTGTTTTTGAAGCCTCTCATAATATATCCCAATTGAGTACGACCTATTTTATGGGGGACTCTCAAATTTATTAGGTCAGTTTCCATTATGCTTACATTCTTAGAATAATCGTCTTGATTGAAAACAAAATACTCATATTCCGTTATTCCAGCACTATATCCTACGTGTTGTGCAATACATCTGGCACCTATGTCTGAGTTACATTCATGGATGCTTGCCGTTGAGAGCAATGGGCTAGTGAAACCAATTACAGAATAAATTTGGTGGGATAGTTCATGTGCCAATAAAAGAATTATGCTCTCCATACTTCTATTTTTCATCATGAGGCTACCTACTTCAAAATTTGATATCATATTATTCAAGTCTTTTGAAAATCTTGTACTGTATAAAATCTGAGTTTTTAACAGTTCAAATTGTGATGGATTTAGCATGGATTGTGGTATGTGACTGTAGAGAATGTGCTGGTAGACAGATAACAATCCCAATAAGTAGACTCTCGTTTGCGTTGCTTTGTCATCACTTTTTAAGAAGTCAGCGGCATTAGGAAGGTTCTCGAATAAATCTGTTACTTGATCATGATTAAATGGCAAATGGCTATTGTAATTAAGTAGGTAGGAATGATTTTTTTCGATGTAAGTTTTAGCTTTAATACTTTCGCTGAAGTCAAAAGTTGAAGAAAAATAAGATATTTTATTTAACCCTGTAAGAAAATCTGCTAACCAGATGGTCTGTTCTACCAGTAATAATTTAAAATGATCTTTGCCGATCGAATCTATAAGTTTTTTTAAATTTTCACTACCAATGTTGTGTCCACCATGAATAATGTATGCGATATCAACAGGTTTATTGCTGATCAATTGAGCAAGTTCAGTATCAGAAACATCTAAGAGTTCATTTACCCAGAGGATGTTTTTACCAGACGTGGCCTCTCGGATGGTGGAAAAGGCAACGACTAATCCTGGTAAATCTTTAGAGAATAGCTCAGCACGTATGTTACTGTCGGGAAATAATTCCAGGAATTCATTGAAAAAAACGCCATCAGCATCTCGTTTTGAAATAATACAAATGACCGATGCCAGAAGGTAAGGATCTTCGTAAAATTTCTGTAAAAAAATACCGGATGGAAGTGCTTTCGCAAAAGCATTGGTAATGGCGGCGAAACTGTGAATATTGATGTCTTGCAGAAGGATCATAGCTCCAGTGAATCTACCTCGTGCACGTATAACTGAATCGACAAACTGTTTGGAATCGAGTTTGAAAAATTCATTTATGATTGATAATTGATCCTGAGTAGCAGCGATATTATGTAGAACTACCATGAAAAATTCTGTTAGTGTACCATTCCTTCTGTAAATTCATATAAAGCTTGGCAAAAGGCAGGCCAAGCTTATCCTTTCGGGGCCAATTATCAACAACAAACCGAAAGGAGAAAACAATGACCTGCCAACAGGATTGT
>NZ_SWCN01000061.1 GCF_005116575.1 Desulforhopalus sp. IMCC35007
AAAGCGTACACTATTTAGTATCCACTCCCAAGTACTTCAAGAGCAGCCTGTCTCTGGCCACCGATTCGGTGGACCATCGATAGCTGCCCATGACAGTCTGGACTTTTGTGGTTTCAATGCAGTCGAACCAATCCAGGATCTGAGCGAGAGAGCGTTGCGCAAGCCAGATTTCCAGTTTCTTTTCAAGCTTGATAAGTGATTTGGTTTTTCCGGGTTCTTTTTTTCTGAGCTTGGCCTGTACTTCCTTTATTTTTTTCGTCAGGAAACAATGATAGCCCAGCGAGACAAATTGTGTGAACTGTCTTCCACGCAGATTGTCCGGGTACCATGTGCGCGGTCGAGCACCGTCGAGCCTCCCTTTTTGCACGGCAAAGAGTTCTTCGATTTTTTCACGCAGTCGATAATTTTCAAGTGCTGTAAATGTGTCCATAGCCTGATTGCTGACAAGGGCGAAATAGCCAAAGTACTTCTTTGCTTCGGTAATGGCTTTGTCGTTGAATCCCACCTTCAGCTGCCCCCCACGCCCCTTCCTGGAACAAGCCAGGTACTTGTCTATTTTCTTTTGCGCTGTTTCCGTGAAATCGGTTTGTCCTCCTTCTACTTGCGCTTTCAGTTCAAGCAGGTCCTTACGGAAGGCGAGTTCTTTCTTGGCTTCATTGTCGGGTGAATAGTAAACATGTACATACAGACGGCGCAAGATCGCTTCTTTTTCACCGGCGACCTTGTCGTTACGTGATCGCTGGCGTACCCGACTGAACTGATGCATTCTAGGCGAAGTTGCTCCGCAGATGGACGGGTCGAACGGACAAGTGCTGGGCATACCCGCCAGTGTTGTACGGAGCGCATCAACTGTCTCGCGGACCCAGACAATATTCGGATCAACCAAGGTCAGAAATTTCACATTGTGCAAGGCGAATTCCATCATGTTCTTCTGGCTGTAGTAGCCGTTATCAGTGACGATTAGCGGCTTCTCCAGATTGAGACACTTGAGTTGTGTCAGAGTGTTTTCAATGGATATGACATCCGGAATATTACCGGGTTGTTTAGCGAAGGCTATCGGTTCACGAGCCTTCACGGAATATAAGGTCAAAAGCTTGATCGTGTTGAGTCCGTCGCCATCCTTGTTGAACCCCCGCCGTGCCTCAGATTGATTTTCAGAGTAGGTAGAGATAGTTGTAGAGTCAAACGCCAGCACGGGAGACTCTCCCAGGCGTGCCGCCCGAGCTGAAAAATAGCACTGAACGCCTTCTTCATTGCGACCAACATCCTTAAACAGGTTGTCATACACGTGTTCAGTGATCCCTTCACGATATGGAAGAGGGTGCATCTCCTGCCAACTCTCAAGGCGCGGCAACGTGTTGCCACCGGAACCGATCCAGTAGCGTGCGATAGAAAGCATCTTTGCCGCATCACCCTCGCTGAATGAAGTACGTACATCATCATCAATGCCGGAAACCTCGCCCACCCATTCCAGGATGTCCGTGAGGCCGGTATGCTGACGTGTTGCATCGGCAATGTCTCCTTCGCTTTTGTGTTTTTTCGGACGAGTCGGCACAATTTCTTGAGTTCCCGACTTGATTTTTCCCTTGAGCTTCTGACTGACCGTATAAGTCTTTCTGGTCTTTTCGTCGTAGGCCGTAATCCGTTCATAGATGTAAATATCGCCATTCGGACGTTTCTCACGCCGTTCGCCGACGTGAGTTTTTCCTGTTATTGGTTTAGCCATGAATAAACTCCCCTTTAAAATGTGCGTATAATCATAATACGTACACGTAAAAAAGCAAGAAAATAGCACGGTTTTT
>NZ_SWCN01000052.1 GCF_005116575.1 Desulforhopalus sp. IMCC35007
GCCCTATTACAATGCATCTCAGGTGATTGTATAATTGAATCAAGCTGTTACAAAAAATATTGCCAAAAACCTGTCAAGCATTTTCTTCATCCCCATAAATTATTTTTAAAGGGGGGGAAGCAGTTACAAATATTTAATGTCAAACAAATCTCTTGGGTGCTGTCTGTCAAGAGCTGCACATATCTTTCCACCATAAAGGTCTGCAAAATCCAAAACACGCATTGTAGCAGCGCCAAACAGATCTTCAACAGAGGCAGCAAGAGACATTATCACAGGGGAATGGACACAGCCTCGGAGTACCGGAGTGACCTCAATCTTGATTAGTGCGCTGTCTCCAGCAATCTGTATTCGATTGCAGAATGGTGACTTGTGCATTTGATTCGCTGTCACTTGCGTTCCAGGAATGTATTTTTCTATGTTATTGCCGATTCTTTTAAGTGCGATATCTATTCTTTTCAGAGAGACCTCTCGGCTTTCAATTGGCAGGTACGTTAAATCAATATCGACAGACAAACGGGGCATATCCCGAATAAACAGGTTGATAGCTGTGCCACCTTTAAGAGCAAAACAATCTTCTTTGTATATCTGCGGTAATGTTGCCACCAGCAATCGTACTTGATTAGAAAAAGTCGGGCTGAGTACCATTTGCCATTCCTTTGGGTACTGTGATGTGAAATTCTTTATCCAGTGCTCCTCCTCGAACAATCATTCGTTTACCTTTGCCGAGATTAATGTCTGACAAATTCAGAGATTCAAAGCAAGGAAGGTTATGTCTTTTGGCAAACCAAAGGAAAAGCCTGTTCGCTTGTATTTTTATGGAGCTGGATAAAAGTTCATTGAGCAGCTTTGGGCGTAGAGTTGTTGCTGACTCAAAATATTTGTCGGCCATGGTGAAACTGGCTTCATCGGTGATTTCATTAATGAGCTCTAAAAGAGCCAATTCTGCTGAAGCATATGGTATAGGCCAATCCCAGTGGCCAAATGGCCGATCAGTGATTGCAGTGACGGGAAGATCAGGCACCAATTTGAATTTGTGAGGTACTATTTGGACTTTTTCATTGAGGGTGCTCAACCAGTTTGGGAGTTTTGTCTTGCAATAAAGATGTATTTGTTGCGTGCCTCCATAAGGAAGGTAATGAGCAAACCCTGACAAATCGAGTGCTGAGCGAGAGCCAACATGAACGACATAGCCAAGTTGCCTGACTGAGTATACGAGATGTTCCCATTTTAAAGGGGGTCCTGGACGGCGATATACTCCACGGTGTACCACGGTTAGTTTACCGGAGCGGAGGAAGTAATCTATTGAAGGTCTATCAATACCGAGGAACATCAGCTTTTTTCGAGTGACAACGAGGCCATCGGGTATCTGTTCCAATAATGTTTGAGTTGGTTTAGTCATCGATGAATTTGCATACTATATTTATGATATTTTTTATATTTATAAACTTGCAAGAGTAGTTTGTCAAATCGTTATAAGTCATAGTATATTTATGCAAAATATGTGATTTGTAAACTGTGCTTGTCTCAGAAGTACTTGAAGGGGTTTTGCTGTTATGAAAAAGTTGCCATAAATATGCAAAAAAATTGGATAAGAGTTTGTTAAAATTGGTGAATTAACATTATTGCATCAAATCTCTAGAAATACCACCCTTCGTTAAACGTGTGATGCCTACCCGTAAAGGCTTGCAATGATGAGGCCATACACACATTAATTGAGATCGAGGCGCAGGGCTCAGGGTGGAGAAAAGTACTCTCGTTCATCGGGTTTGCCTGAAGTGGGGGTAACTACTTTCGCGAGTCCTTGATATACATGCCGCTGTTATCGTTTTTCATCTGTATCTCAAAGAGATCACTGACCCGGATCAGCTCGCTGAGCTTTTTGTAGCCATAGTTGACTGGTGAAAATGAGGTTTTGTTAGAAATATACTGGCCGACACGACCAAGGTGGCTCCAGCCGTCTTCATCGGCGTTTTGTTCAACGGCTGTTCTGAGCAGTTTAACCAATGCAGCGTCTTGCCTGAGTTCGTGCCTTGATTTTTTTTTGTTGCTGTTATTCTCTGTTTTTTCCTCCTGTTCTTCCACTTGCTCAAGATTTTCGGTGTAGATGAACTGAGAACAGGCTTTGACAAAAGGCATAGGGGTTTTCTTTTCACCAAAGCCATACACCGTGATGCCGTTGGATAAAATCCGCATAGCCAAAGGGGTAAAGTCGCTGTCACTGGTCATTAGGGCGAACGCATCCAGATTCTGCGTATAGAGCAAATCCATTGCATCAATAATCATGGCGGCGTCAGTGGCATTCTTGCCGCTGGTGTAGGCAAATTGCTGGATCGGTTTTATCGCATGTGGATGAAGCTTTTCTTCCCATCCCTTCAGGCTGTCACTCTTCCAGTTGCCGTATGCATGCCTGATGTTGACCTTGCCGTATTTCGACAACTCGTCAATAACACCTTCTATGGATTTGTGGCTCACGTTGTCACAGTCGATGAGTAAAGCAATTTTGGTATCTTGAGGCATCAGGTCTCCATTATATGTGTGAAATCTTGAAATTGTATTTTGAACTTTTCAACATACAACGGCAGTAGTATTATGGCTGCATCTTTATGATAAAATGTGCAATGTATCTCACAAGATGGGAGTGAAACGCTCATGGCGAGGAATCATAGGGGCTTAGGTATAGAGTCGTTGCGATAATTGCTGGCTTGTCGAGTGGAAATATGTTGGCCGTAAAGTGGTTACAGGAGGCTATCTGGGAATAAGGAGAACTCGAGTGTAATTGAGAGTATTGGCAATAATCCTAAACAGTATCCTGTTGACGAGGATTGAGAGTAGATGAACCACACACTGGTAAGAAGTAAGAGGTATGCTGCAGGACAGATGTGGCTTGTGGTTCTCAATATTAAAATGACACTACAATGTATATGTTATGAAAAATGAAAAAACCAAAGAAGTTGCTGAACTTGTTGAGTCTTTCTGTAAACGGTACTTCACTGAAGAATTGACGGCTTGTGCTTTAAGATTATGCGATAAATTAGGCCGTATTCGTAAACTTGATATCACAAGAGGTAAAAAAGAAATTTGGGCTGCTTCAATTGTGTATGTGATCGCCAGGGTGAATTTCTTATTTGATAAAGCGAATAATAACTTTCTTACCTCTGACATAATATGTGACTTTTTCAATACAAAAAAGACAACAACGGGCAACAAAGCAACTACCATTGAAAAGACTTTAAATATCGGCATTGGCGATACGAATTATTGTACTACTGAGATCATAGAATCATTTTCATTTGTGGAAACGCCTGATGGTTTTATTTTGCCGCAAAAAATGGCCAATGAGATGATCAAGGAAATCGTCATAAGAACTGCGAATGCAGAAGAGTCTCGAGAAATTGATGAGTTCATGGCAGAGAAAAAGCGACAAGAGGAAGAGGCTGGACAGAGAAGGAGAGAACGTCGGGCCGAAATAAATCGCGAAATTGCAGAGAAGAAGAGTAAGAAAAAGGAAGAAGAACAAGCAAAAATAAATGAGCGGCAATTGAAGCTTTGGTAAAACTCTAGTGGAAATATGTGGACTGTAGGTCAAGCTTGTTTGTTACGTGTAGTCAGTTACTATCTTCCACGCTGCCTGATGTTTTTGCTGAAGTGACCTGCGAATATTTTCTGGATTATTTCAGATTTCAAAATGCTCCATTTGGGATAATTATTTTAACATGATCCCGGTGACAGGAAACACCTCATCAATGCATCACTGTGAACTTGTTATGACTGGTAGGGCAAATCTTTCATTTTCTGAGGAACGGATAATGGTGTGGTAGCTCGCACCTTGATTATCAAACACTTATTCTGTATAAATATACGTTATAAGTGTGATATCCTGTTAACTTGATATTCAGCCAGATATGCGTGATATATAGCAGAATATTCCCTATACTGTTGATTTCACCTTGTCGACTTTTTGTCCTTCTCTGAATATATAAGGAAACCAGAGAATAACTTGTTCTCGCCGACTGCGTCGCCGAGAATCGCGGTGCTGACTACGTCAAGCCCCTTGTGCCGCCGCTACGCGACAGAACAAGGAACTTGTCCAGACACCGTGCACAACACAATCAAGCTGCGCTTGCTCGCGTCGCACACGGCGCTGGTCAGCACCGCGATTACATTCCACAAACAAAGTTGTTTGGTCTTATAAAATGAGAATCGAAGAATATTTTTCAAAGCTAAACTCTGAATCTCAGTTCATCTTTAATCAATCGTTGGCTTTTCGTGAAAAATTAGGAAAAACACACCACTTTTCTTCATGTGTGTACGAATTTGCACAAAATATTTATGATGAGTCTGAAAAAGAAATACTGAAAACAGTTAGTTCACAGTTAGAATCTGCTACTTTTACTGCATGTCTAGGTATGTATCGACAAGCTTCCGCTTCTCTGAGACTGGCACTTGAAATGGGTTTAGCAGCGGCATACTTTTCAGCCCATAAAATGGATTTGCATGAGTGGTTAAATGGTGACGCAGATATAAAATGGACAACTTTGATTGATCCAGATAATGGCGTTTTGTCATCTAGATTTACTAGCGCATTTTTTGAGGAATTTTCTCAAGACTCCAACCACTATCTTGAAAAATCGAAATGCATATACCGAGCTTTGTCAGAATTCGTTCACGGCAACAATGACACATGGGCTGGGTCAGGGATTGAACTAAAATTTGATAAAGATTGTTTAGAGCGATATTTTGAATACAACGGTGCAGTGTGTGAGATTATTCTTTTTGTTCTGAGTTGTCGTTATTTAAAATCATTTAGTTATCTGATTACCACCGAACTTCAGCCATTTTCAACAGTCGGTATGGCATCGGTGGAGTTTTTAAACAGTATTTGAGGAGGGAAGCAACCATATCTGCCAACTTAAATCTACGGTTAAAGCGATAACAA
>NZ_SWCN01000062.1 GCF_005116575.1 Desulforhopalus sp. IMCC35007
TGGTAGGAGAACATTGTGGCCGCCTGAGAAGGTACACCGAAAGGAGTGCTGGAGGTTCCACAAGAGCTTATGTTGACACGAGTAGCGAAAATGAGGGTGAGAAACCCTCACGCCGAAAGCCTAAGGTTTCCTGTAGTCAAGTTAATCTGCTCAGGGTTAGTCGGCTCCTAAGGCGAGGCCGAGAGGCGTAGTCGATGGGAAACAGGTTAATATTCCTGTACCACTATCATAATGTTTGATGGTAAGGGGGGACGGAGAAGGTAAGACCATCCGGGCGTTGGTTGTCCCGGTTTAAGCATGTAGGTGTGAGACTTTGGCAAATCCGGGTCTCTTTAACACTGAGGTGTGATGACGATGTCTTTTAGACAATAAAGTGGTTGGTTCCATGCTTCCAGGAAAATCCTCGTATCTAGTTATGATTGTGACCGTACCGTAAACCGACACAGGTAGGCAGGTAGAAGATACCAAGGCGCTTGAGAGAACTCTGGTTAAGGAACTCGGCAAAATAGCACCGTAACTTCGGGAGAAGGTGTGCCAGCAAGGTGAAATAATTTACTTATGGAGCCTAGTCTGGTTGCAGTGAAATGGGGGGAGCGACTGTTTACTAAAAACATAGGACTCTGCGAAGTCGAAAGACGAAGTATAGGGTCTGACGCCTGCCCGGTGCCGGAAGGTTAAGGGGACTTGTCAGCGCAAGCGAAGCAATGAACCGAAGCCCCGGTAAACGGCGGCCGTAACTATAACGGTCCTAAGGTAGCGAAATTCCTTGTCGGGTAAGTTCCGACCTGCACGAATGGCGTAACGATTTCCCCACTGTCTCAACCAGGGACTCAGCGAAACTGTAGTACCGGTGAAGATGCCGGTTACCCGCAACAAGACAGAAAGACCCCGTGAACCTTTACTACAGCTTGGCATTGGTTTTTGAGGTAACATGTGTAGGATAGGTGGGAGACTTTGAAACGGCCACGCCAGTGGTCGTGGAGTCAACCTTGAAATACCACCCTTGTTATCTTAGGAATCTAACTGCGGTCCGTGATCCGGATCCAGGACATTGTCTGGTGGGTAGTTTGACTGGGGCGGTCGCCTCCCAAAGAGTAACGGAGGCGCGCGATGGTTCCCTCAGGCTGATTGGAAACCAGCCGTAGAGTGTAAAGGCATAAGGGAGCTTGACTGCGAGAGAGACATCTCGAGCAGGTACGAAAGTAGGTCTTAGTGATCCGGCGATTCCGCATGGAAGGGTCGTCGCTCAACGGATAAAAGGTACTCCGGGGATAACAGGCTTATCTCCCCCAAGAGTCCATATCGACGGGGAGGTTTGGCACCTCGATGTCGGCTCATCACATCCTGGGGCTGAAGCAGGTCCCAAGGGTTTGGCTGTTCGCCAATTAAAGTGGTACGTGAGCTGGGTTTAAAACGTCGTGAGACAGTTTGGTCCTTATCTGTTGCGGGCGCAGGATATTTGAGGAGATCTTTCCCTAGTACGAGAGGACCGGGATGGACGAACCTATGGTGCACCAGTTGTTCCGCCAGGGGCATTGCTGGGTAGCTAAGTTCGGCAGGGATAACCGCTGAAAGCATCTAAGCGGGAAGCCCACTTCAAGATGAGATATCCCATGGCATTAGCCATCTGAAGGGTCGTGGTAGACCACCACGTTGATAGGTCGGGTGTGGAAGTGTAGTAATACATGGAGCTTACCGATACTAATAACCCGTG
>NZ_SWCN01000007.1 GCF_005116575.1 Desulforhopalus sp. IMCC35007
TTTGATTTTATTATGAATTGTGGTGATTCCATTATAATTCAAAGGTTAGGGCTCTTCAATGTTTTATATCATAATATCATGCATTTACTGATAATTTTCACCTATTTATTCAATCCCGAAAGTTGAGTTATTAAAAACAAATCGTCTTAGATAGTCACTGATCGCTTTGACATATCGATTGAACAGGTAGCTTTGATATACAAGCTACACTGGGACATTGAATTTAATTCCCGTGTGAAAACGGTATATTACTGCTTATTACTTTTTTGCAAAGAGCACGAATAGTTTGATGGTTCAAATTCTATCAGGACTCATCACCTCTTTCTTTTTAGCATCTACGACCACGAACAGTACAGGGAACCGGTTCGTATTCGCCGCGTACAACAACTTCGTAATAACATACGCAATGAAGCTAACCCGCCGTGTCAGAGTAGTTTACGCCTCAAAAAAACTAATATTTCCGAGGGCGAATTGAATCAGCAATCTGCTGCAGAAAAATCAGTCCCACAGCATCAGAAACAGAATACAAAACGCCGAAAACGATTAAAGATATCCTCCGCAAAATCTTAACCAGACATCAAAATTGAAAGTGAAATATTTACTGTAGGTCTTGTGGTATCTGGCGTTTGGCGAATTCCTATCAAGGAATTTACCCAAATGTTTAATTATACCCAAAGCTGAAAAAATGTAGTTGACATTGCCCTACCGGGAACGCTGTAGAATGATCCGGATAAAAACTAAAACTTTACTTACGATGTTTTGTTTAAGTACAATATTTATGGGGTAAATCATGATAGTAGTGGAAAAGTATAAAGATGGTTCTGCAGCCCAACTCTCAAATATCAAAAAAGCGAAACTTCCAGGACGTATTCAGCGGTTAAAAGAAAAATATCTGCAAGTAAAACCTAGTATAACTGTTCATAGAGCTTTGGCATTCACCGCTGTGGCGCGACAGTATCCTGATTTACCAAACAACCTCCGTAGGGCTCTAGGATTCAAAAAATCCTGTGAAACTGCGCCAATGTTTATCCAGAATGACGAACTTATTGTGGGGCATCCTTGTGGTAAGGCACGGTCTGGTGCTTTTTCTCCGGATACTGCATGGAAATGGGTTCGTGATGAAATTGATACCATTGGTACTCGACCTCAGGACCCATATGTCATCAGTGATGAAGATAAAAAGATACTCCGTGATGAGATTTTTCCTTTCTGGGAAGGCAAATCTCTTGATGAGGCCTGTGAGGATGCATTTCGTAAGGAAGGTCTTTGGGAATTTTCTGCAGAAGCATGTGTGAGTGATCTGACATATCACCATACAAGTGGTGGTGGGGATACCAGCCCGGGGTATGATATTATCCTCTTCACCAAGGGTGTAAACGGTATAAAAGCGGACGCTGAAACTCATTTACAGAATCTGGCTAAGGCGAAAAATAAAGACCAGGAGAAAGTAAATTTTTATCAAGCGGCTATTGAAACCTGTGAAGGTATCTTGATTTACGCGAGCCGTCTCTCTAAGTTTGCCATGCAACTTGCAGAAAAGGAAGAAGATCCAAAGCGAAAATTAGAGCTTAAAAAGATTGCAAAAGTCAATGCTCGTGTACCAGCAAACCCACCTGAGAGTTTTCATGAAGCATTACAATCGATATGGACGATACAATCATTGTTCATGTTGGAAGAAAACCAGTGCAGTACTTCACTTGGCCGTTTTGATCAGTATGTTTACCCGTGCTATGAAGCGGATAAAGCGGATGGTAATCTCGATGACAACATGGCTTTTGAGCTTATGGGTTGTTTCATTTTAAAATGTTCTGAAATGATCTGGTACACCCCAGGGGGAACGGCCAAATATTTTGCGGGTTATATGCCGTTTGTGAACATTTGCGTGGGAGGGCAGAAGCGTGAAGGGGGGGATGGAACAAATGCACTCACATATTTGGTTATGGACGCTGTAGCACGGGTGGGAGTCTATCAACCGTCACTTGCATGCCGCATTCACAACCAGTCTCCGCAAAAATACCTGGAAAAAATTGTTGAGGTTGTTGAGTGCGGTGGGGGAATGCCCGCCTGTCATTTTGATGATGCACATATAAAAATGATGTTGAGAAAGGGTTTTGATTTTGAAGATTCTCGAGATTATTGCCTTATGGGATGCGTGGAACCACAAAAATCAGGGCGGATTCATCAATGGACAGCAGGAGGTTTTACTCAATGGCCTATTGCCATCGAGTTTGTTTTTAATCGCGGTATTATGACCTCATACGGCAACAAACTAGGTGTTGATACGGGTGATCTCGACCAGTTTAGCACCTATGAAGACTTTGATGCCGCTGTAAAAAAACAGCTTGATCATATCATGGAGCTGACGGCAAAAGGAACAGTTATTAATCAGAAAATAGTACGTGACATGTCACCAACGCCTTATATGTCACTCTTTGTTGATGGCTGCATGGAAAGTGGAAAAGATGTAACCGCTGGTGGAGCTGTTCTGTATGAAGGTCCAGGTACCATTTTTGCGGGACTTGGAACCTATGCAGATAGTATGGCGGCTATCAGGAAGCTGGTTTTTGACGACAAAAAATACACACTTGTTGAGATCAAAAAAGCTCTCGATGCCAACTGGGAGGGGTATGAGGAGATACGTCGTGATTGCAACAATGCTCCTAAGTTTGGTAACGACGACGACTACGTAGATAGTATTACAGCAGAAATTATCGATTACACCGAAAAAGCAATGAATGGATATAAGTCGCTCTATGCACGGATGATTCATGGCACTTTATCTCAGTCATTTAACACTCCATTAGGAGAGATGGTGGGCGCAACCCCAAACGGCCGTGTAGCTGGTGCGCCCCTGTCAGATGGTATGAGTCCTTCTCAGGGTGCAGATAAGAAGGGTCCTACTTCTGTTATAAAGTCGGTTTCTAAACTGAACGTGGAGTCGATGAGTCTTGGCATGTCACATAATTTTAAACTTATGCGAGGCTCCCTGGATACCAGTGAAGGAAAGGCGGCTTTGATAACCTTGTTACGTACTTCGTCAATCTGTGGAAATGCGCAAATGCAGTTTAATTATACCGATAATAAAGTACTCCAACTTGCACAGGAAAATCCGAAAGACTACCGAGATCTTATGGTGAGGGTGGCAGGGTACAGTGCTTTCTTTGTAGAATTATGTAAAGAAGTTCAAGACGAAATAATCAGTCGAACTGTGTTGGAATAATGGCATTACAATACTACTGTTGAGATATAACAGCAGTATTCGATATTAATAGCTGGAGACGGTCAAGGCCGTCTCCGGTTATGGCACTCGTTGCAATAATCTCTTTCACCCCAGCATTTTCAAGAAAACGTGTGGCAAGAGTACTATTAGACTTTTCTTTATCGATTTTAGAAAGTATCCCGATAATCTTACGGTTAAACATGGATGCAAATAGTGGGGGAAAAAGACAGCTAATTCTGGTTGTATCCTGTACAAAAAAAAGAGTGTCGCAATCTGCTGCTGATGTGATCAGGGCATGATAAAATCGCCTGTTTTCCAGAAACTCACCGGGAGTGTTGACAAACCTGCCGAAGTATTCCACGGCCATGGCCCGACGGGGAGTGTAGACATCTTCTGAAAGCGCTCGGATCAATGAGCTCTTACCAGAAAAAGTCTCTCCGATAAGCATTATTTTGTTTTGACGTACCTGTCGCACCGTATACCTCGGCCTTAAGATCTGGTCAAGTCTGACGTAGTGTACTTAAGTACACTGCTAAAATACCTTAGAACTTCCTCAACCGCCGTCTCAATGCTTGAAACATCACCAAGCAGCAAAAGAGAACCTCCAAACCTGTCGAGAAAACCAATCTCAACATCCGCAGCCTTAGTTGCAACGTCTGCTGCGATTATGACCCCCTCATAAGGGGTGATGGTGAGAATACCGATGGCACCAGCTGATTCATTGTCTAGACCAAGCTTGAGGTAGATTGAGCGCTCAGGGCTTGCAATAACGTGGGCCAGTGTTATCTGTTTTCCTGGAACATATTCCTGTATAATTCTTTGCTGTGGCTGACTATTCAAATCAATCATGGTGAGTTGGCAGTAAAAATTAGCTTACATTAAGTGTGGCTTGAGTTCTTCACTTGGCGAAGGAATGACCACATGGCTATGAACAGGTCCAGCCTCACCAACGCCTGCGACACCGGATTCAACAGCGGCCCTAACTGAGCCAACATCTCCGGTCATGGTCACGTAGGATTTACCAGCAAGACCTGCTGCCATACGAACTTCAATGAGTTGAACTTCGGCGGATTTTGCAGCAGCATCGGCTGCCAAAATACATGCGGCCGTGGTGTAGGTCTCAATAACACCGAGGGCATCGATCTTAGGAGCCACTGTAGTACCACTCATTGCTGGCAGAACATCGGGATGGACGCTTGGAATAGTAAACGAGTCTACAGTCATATCTGCGCCAAGTTCACGGCCAACTTCCACTGCGCTTTGAACTGCACTGGTGTCGCCCGAGATTATGACAATATAACGTCCCGGACATGTTGGACGCGCTAACACAATCTTAACACTTGCACTTTTCACCATTTCATCTGCGATATGCATACCCCATGCAACGCTATTTAATTCTACGCAACCTATAGTGCGAAAATCCATTTTAATCTCCTTTGTCAGGCTCTGATGGTTACTTTGCCATCAGTAATTGATTCAACCACACCGGTAATACTTGCGTGAATTCGTGCACCCATGGCACCTTCTTTTATCTCTCCAATCAGATCACCTAGAGTTACTTTGTCACCTGCCTTTACGATACAGATAGCTGGAGTTCCAATATGTTGAGAAAGGGGAATTGTGACCTTTGAACTTGTTGCTTCACCGCCATATTCCGCATGAGCTTCATATTTTCCAAGATTAAGTCGCTGGATAAGGCGACTGGTTGGGACTGCGCGATTTTTTCTAAAATTATTGATTTTGGGAGGATTGTCTCCAGCTTGCCAGGTGACTCCAGCTGCCATCAATACTTTCTTAATCTGCGCGTTAATTTCTCTTGGCGAGATCATCATGGGACATGCAAATTTTTCACAAATCCCGCATTCCGAGCAGAGTAGCGCTTCTTTGGCTATTTCTGTGTCGAGTTCTTGGGACTGCATCACACGCATTAACTTGTGCGGGTGCAATGAGTGGCCAAGTAGATTTCGCGGACATAAGTCAGTGCAGCGTGTACATTGGCAACAGACAGTATTGGTGATTCTTCGGATTTTATCGGGATCCTTCACCTTGCCAGCAACAACTGTGTGATCTGGTGGCAGTACAAGGAGTCCACTGGTTGTCTTGGTGATTGGTTGATGGATGTCTTGCAAAACACGACCCATCATTGGACCACCATCAACGACGCGGTAGTCAGAGAGAGTAGGGCCGCCAGCATACTCCAACACTTCAGAGACCTCCATGCCAACCGGAACCTTTATCACCATAGGATTTTTAATATCTCCGCTCACAGTTAAATAACGGTGGGTGAGTGGTTTACCCTGCATGGCATTGGTAATATTAAAAAGAGACTCTACGTTACTGACAACGACCCCAACCTGGAGTGGGATACCACGCTCAGGTACAATCTTGCCAAGAACCTCATACACAAGAACCTGCTCATCGCCTGCGGGATAAAAATCTTCCAGCACGAAAACGTCTAGACGCCCTGTTGTGTCATGTGCAACCGCCTTTTGTACTGAAGCAAGAGCCTTGTGGTGTTTGCCTTTTAAGCAGATTATACCTTTTTTCGCCCCTGTACACTCCATGAGTGTGTGCAGACCCAGAATAACGATATCAATTTCAGCTTCCATGAGGTAAGGGTCACTCATGAGAAGAGGTTCGCAAGATGCACCGTTTACAAGTACAGTCTCTACAGTTGCAGCGGCCTTGACGTGGGTTGGCAGACCTGCGCCACCTGCACCTACAACACCTGCTTGTTTTATTTTCTCTATTATTTGATTATTCATCAAATCCTCTATTCAAAAAACCTTATTTTTCCCTGGTTAGCCTGGACAACTTGAATGTTACTCATGGCTTCACCAAGCCTGCTGTAACAGGTCTACGATATCACTGTGAGATGGTCTTCGTGGATTACCCTCTGTGCAGATATCGTTGAGTACGTTTCCGGCAATAGTATCGAGATGTGCTTTAAATTCACTCTCTTGGATTTTGAGAGCTCCAATGTTGTTAGGAATATTCATGCTACTGTTCATTTTACAAACCGCATCAATGAGACTTGCTGTACCCTCTTCAACTGTTGCAGCAGGGAGGGAGAGTATTTGTGCAATTTTCTGGTAGCGGATACCAACGTCAAAGCTGTTAAAGCGAATAACATGCGGAAGAATAACGGCATTGGCGAGACCATGTGGCACATGGAAAATTCCACCAATACTATGGGCAATACTGTGGGTGATTCCAAGACCGCTGTTATTAAATGCCATACCAGCCATACAGGATCCAAGCAGCATGTTCTCTCTTGCTTCCATATCGTCGCCACAGTTATAAGCGCGGAAGAGATATTTAAACACGTAGCGAATGGCGTATTTTGCATAGATAGAGGTGAATACATTCGCCTCTCTTGAGGTGTACGCCTCAATTGCGTGAGTCAGTACGTCCATGCCGGTTGCTGCAGTCACCGAAGCAGGAAGCGTTCTGGTAAAACGTGCGTCTAGTATGGCAACATCTGGAAGCAGCAGTTCATCACTTATGGGGATTTTTATTTCGTTTTGTTTATCGGTAACTACCGCAATACTCGTTACCTCAGAGCCAGTACCACTTGTTGTAGGAATAGCTACAAGTGTTAGCTTTATGGGGTTTTCTGAAGCTTTATGGGCAAAATAGGTAATAGTTTTTGCCGCATCAATAGGAGATCCACCGCCAAGTGCAATAATAAGGTCCGCCTTGTTCTCTAAAAAAAGTCTGGTTCCTTTAATAACAGTGTCAAGAGATGGGTCAGACTCAACGTCTGCAAAAACAACGTGAGGAATTCCGTTTCGATCGAGATGGCTTTTAACACGGTCTACAAAGCCAACTTTTACCATAAACTCGTCGGTAACGATAAAGGCCTTTGTGGCATTAAGATTCTCAAGGGCATCCATGGCATCTTCGCCATAACAAATTTTTGTTTTGCCGCAAAACTGTGTCACCAAAATCTCCAATATATATTCTGTTGGGTAAACTACAGAAAATAGGCATAGATCAGAGGGGAGGATGATCTATGCCTATGGTTCTTATTTGCCTAGTGATTTAGGAAGAATAAGTTCTACGTCACGGTGAGGGCGTGGGATCACGTGAACACTTTTAAGGTCTCCAACACGCTCAGCTGCAGCAGCACCCGCGTCGGTTGCAGCTTTTACAGCCCCAACATCGCCACGAACCATAACAGTAACAAGACCACCTCCAACTTGCTCACGACCAACAATCTCTACGTTTGCAGCTTTTACCATTGCGTCTGCTGCTTCAATCGCTCCAACGAGGCCACGGGTTTCAACCATTCCTAGTGCATTCATCATTACATTCTCCTTAGTGTTTTATTCCAGAGAACCTGTCATATAGAACAAGAAAACTGGAAGGCTTTTAACATCAATAGTTTTAGGTTAGTACCAGATGGTGCACGAAGAGAAACCTTCGAGGTACTTACCCGTCAGGTAAGCGATAGACTCCGAGCGAGTACTAAAAAAGAATCCCGCTTAAGTCCCGTTAACCGGGGTTACTTTATTACTCGTTAATTATGTTCTTCTTGGCTTAGATATTTTTTCTGAGAGTGTCTACTATTTTGATACTTATGTTTTTTAAGATCTCTGGGTCGTCAATTCCTAATTCTTCTTTAGCCATTGCCGCAATACCGTAGAAGAGTCGTTCCCTATCTTCTTCATCTGTCATTTTTGAGGCGGTCTCAGTTTGTTCTGGGACTGTGGTGCAGTCCACATCGCTGGGCGCTTCACCATAGACGATACAGATTTTTCGTTTCTTCAATTCATCTTTTGCCCCCGAAGTCAAAATCATGTTTTTAGTAACATAGATTGTTGCACAGGCCTGGTAGATATAAGAGTCTAGGTTGTTGACTGCTACGAGTTGTTTTTTCATGATTTATTGTATTCCCTTTATGAGAGATCTGACCACTGAATCGTTGGGGCGTGGAATGACAATTGATTCAATAAGGTTTTTGCCAAGAATTGATTCAGCTCTTTGAGTTGCATCTTTTACAGAGGCAACATCTCCACTGAGTACGAAGTATGATTTTCCATTAATACCCTGTCCTGTGACAAGCCGTAAAAGCAGGACATCTGAGTGTTTTATTGCACTGTCTGCTGCAACTACTCCCGATGAAACAT
Source organism: Desulforhopalus sp. IMCC35007 (assembly GCF_005116575.1). Classification (GTDB taxonomy): domain Bacteria; phylum Desulfobacterota; class Desulfobulbia; order Desulfobulbales; family Desulfocapsaceae; genus Desulforhopalus_A. The sequence continues at coordinate 8,353 of NZ_SWCN01000007.1, forward strand.
TGCGACACTCAACAAGCCCCAGCGCTCCACCAGTATGGGTTACGCTACCCTTTTGCAGAACGTGTAAAAGTTGGGGTGAGACATTTGAAATAACAAAATTTCCAACAAGTGAATGATCCGAGTCCTCTGCTAGTTTCACCGAAGTAGCTACTGCATCACGGCCGCCTGCAATGAAAATTATATACCTGCCAGAGCAAATCGTAGAGGCTCTGACAAGTTCTACATCCGCCTCTTTCATCATTGCATCAGAAAGCAGGACTCCTGAGGCGATAGTTCTTGTTTCGACAACACCAAGAGTATCCATACGATAAGATTCCTTAATCAGCTTTCGCTGCCATCAATGATGCCAACTATGACAGCATCAACTGGAGTGTTTGGATTAGAGAATGCTTCACGTGCAGAGCTACCAAGGGTGACAAGTACCTCTTCACCAATTCCAGCTCCAACACAGTCAACTGCGACAAAACTATCAAATTCTTTGTCCGTGGTCAGGTCTGTACGACGGACAATCATGAATTTCAGTCCGTTGAGACTTTTTTCCTTCCGTGTTGCCCAGACGTTACCGATAACTTTGCAGGTAATCATGAATTGCGATTCCTTATAAAGACTTTTGAATTGTGATGTTGAGCTTGTTAGCTGTCTCTTTTGCGAGAGGGGTAACCTTGCTGGTGCGTGATACTACCAGTGTTGATGCTCCTCTTTGCGCTGTCTCGTTGATGGTCTTCTCTGTTATAAGTTCTTTCCAAAATCTGATGGACTCAGGTTTTATTTCGTGAAAAGAGACAAGGCCAAAAGATTTCAGAGTGTCTTGGTACGACTCATATAATCTATAAAGCGGTCCAGGTGCGGTCTCACTAAAGTTCTTATATTCAAAGTCTAAAACCTCTACCTGAGTACCCTGCAGCAGAAGAGACATTACCTCTTTCACATATAAGCCTTCCGCTCGTCCTGCAGCCAGGTTAGCCATGTTATTGCAGGAGAGAGAGGGGAGGATATATCGACTCACTGTTTGGGGCTGGAATTCTTCTCCGAAATACAGAATCGCAACCTTATTACCCACTAACGCTTGAATTCTTTCAGTTACATCTGAGTCTCTTTGACTGAGAACCATGCAACATTCTTTCGTTGGTTTGGCTTGTATCTGTTGTATTACGTTTGCTGTAATGGTTCGGACAAGATCGTCGATTTCCATGTTGTCTATCCTATACCGCACAGTTAAGCGCAATGCCGAGTGGCGTAACTAAAAAAGGATTCGCTGGCTTGAAAACGGGCAGGCCGAGTTCCTTTTCAATGATTTCTTCCATGTTTGTTAAACAGCAAGTGCCTCCGACCAGATAGATTTCTGAAATATCATGTCCGGCAATGTGTGTTTTGATAATGGAGGCCATTTTTTGGATAACCGGTCGTACAATGGTAAGTATTTCATGATGCCGGTCGACCTTCATCTTGAGGTCTTCTGCCTCGGTAAATGAGATACGATAGTTGCCAGCAAGAACAAGCGATACATGGGTTCCACCCGTTGCTTCATCGGCTACGTGTGTCACCTTGCCGTTTTTGAAGATAGAGAGACCGGTAGTGCCACCGCCAATATCGACAATGACGCCGTTTTCAATGCATAGAACGGCATTTGCAGCTGTAGGCTCGTCAAGGATTGATGTAACCTCAAGTCCAGCTCCTTCAGCAACATAACTGTGTGTAGAACAGTCTTTTTCGCCAGTTCCTGGCGGAACAGCGATGGCAGCGTGGGTTAACTTTCGACCGAGACGCTCTTCCAACTGTTTAACGAGTTTTCGTACAATCTTCATGGCGCCCATGAAGTCAACGACCAACCCGTCTTTAATCACTTGGGCAAACTCCATTGCGCATCCCACCGGTTGTTTTTGCTCGTTGAGTACGACCACAACAATATATGCAGTACCAAGGTCGATCCCTACGTGTAGCTTCTCGTTAGGATCAACAGCAAGAGTCTGCTCAAGGCAGTTTTCTAGGGTCTGTATATTTTTATCAATTGTGCTAAAGTCCACTGCTTACTCCACTACAAACCATTGTTTTTAAACCAACTAACAACCCTGAATACGACCGGAAACAGTCTTGTTCCAACCAGCACTATTTCCTTCATCCGGATCTATGTGCATGGCAAGTCTGAAATCCTTGTTTACACGAATAAGCACGTTGTTGAGGCTGATAGGGCGCTCTGTATCGAGGTGAACACTTACTTTATCCATATCAGTCACACCTAATCTTGTGGCTTCATCCGGTGACATGTGAATGTGACGAGCAGCTATGATCACGCCTTCTTCAACGCCAACAATTCCGGTGGTTGAAGCCAAAACAATTCCAGGAGTGCCCTGGGTGTCTCCTGACTGGCGGACAGGGGCGTCAATTCCGAGGGTTCTTGCGTCGGTCTGGGAAATTTCAATTTGTGAGTTTGGCCTTACAGGCCCAAGCACTGCAACGTTATCCATGACTCCTTTAGGACCGATAAGCCTAACCCTTTCTTTGCATAAAAACTGTGCAGGTTGAGAAAGTTCGCGAACAGGCGTCAGGGGACCTCCAAAGAGTGCATAAGCATCTTTTTGGCTGAGGTGTACGTGGCGCGCAGAAAGCTCTATTGGAATAGGCTCACAACTGTTTTTAACACGTGGTGCTTCTTGTCGGTCATTGCCTAGTTCTGCGATTACATTTTTCAGAACTAATTCTAGGACCTCGCTTATGGCTTTATCGTTCATGTGCACTTTCTTTGTCTTACGTTGCCTGCCTTCACAGTAGAATTCAATGTAAAGGCAGGGTTCTCAGCTTAGCTGTATAAATATCCCGGGGTGGTAATTAGCCTTCGGTTTTTGGAAGGATAATTTCAACTTCACCATGTGGTCGTGGAATAACGTGAACACTTACAAGCTCACCAACAATAGATGCCGCAGCAGCGCCCGCATCAGTTGCAGCTTTTACAGCACCAACATCACCGCGAACCATAACGGTTACAAGACCGCCACCTGCGAGAGATTTACCAACGAGAGTAACGTTTGCAGCTTTAACCATTGCATCAGCAGCTTCAATTGCGCCAACGAGGCCTTTGGTTTCGATCATTCCGAGTGCGTTAGAAGAGGACATTGTTTTCTCCTTAAAATTTGGTGTTAACTTTTATTCATTAACGGTTTTTCTAAACAAAAATAGTCTGTAATTTTTTAAACCATGTTCTTGAGTTGTTGGACGATCATTTTTGTGATCGCATCAACATCTATCTCTTGTTTTTTTGTCTGTACTGCTGCAGGTTGCGCACAGACATTGCCTGAGTCGTATGCAATTCGCCTGATATTCAAGAGGTTGAGTGGAGTTACATTATCAGAAGTAGAACTTCCTCCAAGAGTACCGCAGCCGAGCGTCAATGCGGGGAAGAGACCGGTTGAAATACCGACAGCCCCATGGGTAGAAGGTGTGTTCACCAGCATTCTGGAAACTGGTTTTTTCATACCGAACTCACGAATGACGTCTTCATTGGTGGAATGGATAGCCAGCGAGTGTCCAACACCGCCGTTTTCAAGAAGGGCATGGCAAATTTCGCAGGATTCTCTCCAGTCTTCAACCACGTAAAAAGCGATGAGTGCGGTGAGCTTTTCTTTGGAAAAAGGAAATTTAGGTCCGACACCTTTTTCATCAGAGACAAGTAAACGAGTTCCTACTGGAATTGTAATTCCAGCAAGTTGTGCAATGTAGGCGGCGTCTTTACCGACAATAGCTGGATTCATAGAGCCGTTGCCACGCTCCATAATTCTTTTTACTTTAGTAAGGTCTTCTCCCTGAAGGAAGTATCCACCGTTGCTTATGACGGCTGCTTTTACTTTGTCAGCAATACATGCATCTGTGATAATGGACTGTTCAGAGGCACATACAGTTCCGTTATCAAAGGTTTTGCTCATAAAGATCTTTGCAATGGCATCGTCAATATTTGCACTACGTTCAATGTATGCAGGTACGTTACCGGCACCAACTCCAAGAGCAGGTGTTCCGGAACTGTACGCCGCTTTAACCATACCAGGGCCACCGGTGGCTAAAATAAGATCAGCAACTTTCATCAGTTCCTCACTTCCCTGAACGGTGGGAACGCTCATAACACTGACCATATCTTCACTGACACCACAGTTCAAAAGAACTTTGCGAATCATATTTACAGTTTCACCGATACATTTTTTGGCACTGGGATGTGGCGTGAAAACAATTGCATTACCAGCTTTTAAGGCGATGATGGATTTGTAGATGGCAGTAGAAGTCGGGTTCGTTGAAGGGATAATTCCTGCAACAACACCCATAGGAGCGGCAATCTCTATGACTTTTCGTACTTTATCATCGTTTAGGACACCGATGGTCTTCATATCCTTGATGGCTTCATACAGCGTTTCACTTGCAAGAATATTCTTTGCTTTTTTGTCTCGTACTACTCCAAACCCGGTTTCTTCAACTGCGAGCTGAGCAAGAGACTCTGCACTCGCTGCCGCAGCTTCAACAATAGCTTTAATAATGTTATCAACGCGCTGTTGGTCATATTCACAAAAGTCTGCCTGTGCTTTTTTTGCTGCACGAACCAAGGAACGGGCTTCCTGCATTGATAATAGATCCTTGTCTACCATGTATTACTCCTCTACCTACTTTGAAACGTTTAAGATGGCTTCTATCAGTTTTTTCTTGGTCGCAGTCTTAATTGTCTGCTTGCTCAGGGAGACACCTTCAACCCCCTCTGCTAACATACGTAACTTGCTGACCGATAATATTTGTAATTCAGAAAGTGTGTAGCGTTGTTGTCCTTGTTCTGGCTCCTTTTCCTCAGTCACAACCTCTCCTGTAGCTGGTGGACTCGCCTGCTCAACTTCAACCGCGGAAACCTCATCCGCCTGAGAGATTTTGGGAGTATCTTCTTGAGTAGACTGTGGCTCTTCATTGTCCGCCAAAAAGATAGCTAAAACATCATGATAGGGCCTTGGGATAACGTGGCTTGAGATAAGCATCGCACCATCAAGACGTCCAAGAGCTGCAATTGCGGCGTCAACGGCAGCGATTACTGCAGATACTTCTCCTGCAACTGTGATGGTAACGAGTCCACCACCCACTTGATGTTTTTCAAGAATGCGAACATCAGCGGACTTTACCATGGTATCTGCGGCTTCGATGGCCGCTACCAGTCCTTTTGTTTCGATTAATCCAAGTGCTGACATAGTTAATTCGACGCTCCTTTACTCATTGCCTGCGTTACAGTTCTAGTGACGAATGACCGCCACAGGAAAATCAAATTTCTTGATATAGTTTTCTATATTTTCCAAGTCTGTGTCACTCAATTTGGGATCACCTTGAATCGGATACTCTACTTCCAGCTGGTTGTACTTATTGACGCCCATTTTATGGTAAGGAAGGAGGTCGACCCCTTTGAAATTTTTGAGGAATTGATACTCTTTCAAAAATTCAACAAGCTCGCTGATTTCTTTTTCCCCATCATTGACGCCTTTTAACAGCGGCATCCTGATCCGTACGTTGTATCTGTTTTCCAGGAGCCATTGAAGGTTTTCAAGGATCATCTCATTACGAACACCGGTGAGTTCAAAGTGTCGCTCAGAGTTCATGTGCTTAACATCAAAGAGAAAAAGGTCTGTACATTTGGCAATCTTTTCAATGACTTTAGGCCGGGCATACCCGCAGGTTTCAATTGCTGTGTTGATGCCTCTCTGCTTACAGGCTGTAAGTAAGCTGACAGCAGCATCGGGCTGCATGAGCACCTCTCCGCCACCGATAGTAAGACCGCCGCCAGAGGTGTCGTAGAACATCTTGTCCTCTTCTACGATCTCGATCAGCTCCGCGATGCTTTTCATTTCGCCTATGATGGCAAGAGCATTTTGAGGGCAGGCTTCTTCGCAAGCCTTGCAACCAAGACAATCTTTATCACGATCGACAATATGGACCCCCTCTGCAGACATTCTATGAATGTTTACCGGACATACCGGGATACAACCTCCACAGTTGACGCACTGTTTCTCTTTAAACATCACCTGAGGCCCGACAAGTTGACTTTCAGGATTTGAGCACCATTGGCAACGTAAAGGACATCCTTTAAAAAACACTATTGTTCGTAAGCCAGGACCATCATACATGTTATATTTCTGTATGTTGAAAATCCGTGCCTTACGTTCAACTACTGTCGTTGTGTTGTTCATAGTTTCAAATCCTTAACAGTCTCTACTCTCGTCTGTCGAATCTTCAAAAATTAGATTTCTTCCAACATGGTACGACTAATGATCTCGTCCTGTACGTCTTTGCAAAGCTCAACAAAGAAAGCACTATAGCCAGCAACACGAACAACCAGATCACGATATTTTTCAGGATTTTTCTGAGCGTCAATAAGGGTGTCATTGTTAAGGTAATTGAACTGCATTTCACCATTACCCATTACACTTGCAGTACGAATCAGTGAAATAATTCCACTTTCACCCTGAGGAGTATCCAACAGACCCGCCATCAACTTAAAGTTGTGGACCATACCGATGTTCATACTATCGGCAGGCATCTTAGAGACAGATTTGATGATTGAAGTAGGACCTTTAAAGTCTGCACCCTGGGTTGGACTGATGCCATCAGAAAGAGGGCTCCAAGCATCACGACCATTTGCAGAGGCTCCAAGGAGTTGACCAAAAGGAGTATTGTTCGAAATGGAAAGAGTACCATGGCTGAGGACAGAGTAGAGTGTTTTAAACTTGCGATGCTCTCGCTCTGTGAAGTTTATAAGGTCAGTGACGATGTAATCAGCGTAATCATCATCGTTGCCGTATTTTGGAGCGGCAAGACAATCAGCTTTTATTTGCTCATAACCTTTAAAATCGGCCTTGAGGGCCTCGTTCAGTTCAGCCAGGGTGTACTTCTTCTCGTCGTATACGAGTTTTTTTATAGCAGCCATGGAATCAGCATGGGTAGCAAGACCACTCCATACGACACCAGGACCAAAGTTGTACATTGCGCCACCTGCTGAAACGTCAAGTCCAGACTCCATACAACCTTCGTACATCATTGACATAAGAGGCTTCGGTGCGAGATCTCTGTGGATACGCTGAGAGATTACTGTTCCAACGCTGGACCACTTTGTGATGTGCTTGATATACTCTTTTACAGCAGCATCAAATTTCTCATAGGTGTCAAAGGCTTCAATTGGCCCCATGTCAGGACAAACCTGCTTTTTATACCAAAGAGGTACTCCGTGATTGAGTGCCATCTCAATACAGATAGGCCATTGGGTATAAGCTGTAGAGGTCCACTGATAGAGACGACCTGATTTCTGCGGTTCAACACAACCCATGAGACAATAATCTCTTGAGTCTTCAACAGAACATCCTTTTGCAAGCATGATCTTAATGTGAGCATCATCAAAGTGGATGGCAGGAAATCCCATACCAGCACGGATAACATCAACTATTTTTTTGAGGTATTTCTCTGGTGATTTATTGTGAACACGTGTCGCTACAGATGGTTGGTACACTTTTACGTGACGAACTGCATCCATGAGCAGGTAGGTGAGATCATTGGTTGCATCAACACCTTCACGGGTTACACCACCTAAACACATGTTGACGAATGGCTGGTAGCCAGCAAAGAATTTAGAAGCGCCTTCACTGGTGACCCACATCATCTCAGACATCTTGATCAACATACATCCGGAAAGGTCAAAGGCCTCGTACTCGGTCATGCGACCAGCTTCGAGATCAGCTTTAAACAGTGGGTACATGTACTGATCCACACGGCCAATGGACATACCGGTCTGGTTCTCTTCTACAACGAGAAGGGACTCAATAGTCCAGACTGCTTGGATAGCTTCCCAATAGGTTTCTGGCTTGTTTGCAGGAACACGGGCGTTGATAGCTGAAATCTTTTCAAGCTCTGCTTTGCGTTTTGGATCGGTTTCTTTAGCGGCCAGTTCACAGGCGTAATCAGAAAGTCTCTTGGCGTAAATCATTACACCTTCAGCTGTATCTATGAGAGACTTGTAGAAGTATATCTTGTCCATGTCATCTGGATTTTCGTAATCCAGTCCAGCCAATTTTTCGTTGGCTTCTTTGACAATGTCAAGCATACCTTTTTTCATCAGGATAACGTCGTATCCAGGATTTGAATCACCGCCACCGTTTGTTGCATGGTAGGAACAATCGGTGACGTATGATTCGCCAGAGAGCTCCCACATACCCGCTTCTCGGTACTGCTGTTCGCAATACTCGTCTACAGACAACCCTTCCCAGAATGGAAAAAGCTCTTCTTTCATGATCTTTTTATCTTCTTCAGAGATACAAAATGGATCTTGAGCACGAGTTCCGATGGTGTCGATTTCATCTCTGACCCAACGCCAGGCGATATCGGGGGAAAAAGCACCAGCTCTAGGTGCACCACAGGGGGATCCAACAATAAGTTCATTGTCTTGAATAACCAGAGGCGCAGTTTCGCAGCAATGTTTAAACGATTTACCGCGGAGAATTGCCTTAGGAAGACCTGGATTCTCTTTTGCAATCCTGGTCATTGCGCGTGCCCTGTGGGTGGTAATGGTCGGAACTTGCTTTAGAAAGTTTTCTTTGAGTTTCACCTGACGTTCAGTGGGGCCATTAGGAATTCCTGTGGGCACCGGACCAATCGTACTCTGTGGTTGAACTGTTTTTTTGGCTACCTCTAAAGAGATGCCTTCAAATATCTTTTTTAAAGAAGCCCGCTCGTCAGGAGTCAGGTTTTTTGTTGCCTCTGCAAGCTTATTTGAAAAATCGTTGAGATCCACTTTGCTTCCTCCAATTAAGAGTTACATTTCATCTATTTATCAGCAGGGTCGTTCAAGGCATTGATTGCTTTTGCCAAGATGTTTTGTAGTGCCTGCACTTTTTTTGAATCAAAGGTTTCACTGAGATCCATGCTCCCGATAGGGGATGTTGTTTTGTTAATACGGCGAACAGCAAGAGACTCAAGCTGTCTAACCCCATACCCAACCTTACGTATATAGATCAGGTTCATGGGTGATACATTATCTGAGGTGATTCCACGGCCTGTAGAACCACTACCTAGTGTCATAGAGGGAAACAGGTTTGTTGTTGCTCCCATTCCGCCAAACGAAGCAGGAGTGTTTACAAGCAATCTGCCTACAGGTTTTTTTAAGGCGAATTGTTGGATGACTTCTTTATCTTCTGAGTGAATAACCAGAGTGTGTGAATTGCGTTCGTGTAATAAGAGCTCAATACATTTTTCGCAGGCGTGCAGCCAATCAGCTTCGACATATAAGGCGAGAACTGGAGCCAGAATCTCTTTGCAGTATGGATCGTTTTCGGACACGTATTTACGTTCAGCTATCAGAACGCTTGTATTTTTAGGAAGTGGTAACCTGGCTCTTCTGGCAAGTTCTTCAATAGAAAGTCCGACCATACCTTTTTTACGCTGTCCGTCTGGTGAGAAGAACAGTGCGGCGAGGCGGTTTGACTCTTCTTCGGTCATGAAGTAGGCGTTATGGGCGTGTAGAGTCTCACGCACTTTATCAGCAATGCAAGCGTCAGCGACTATAGACTGTTCTGCAGATGGAGCGTTGCCATTATCAAAAGTCTTACTGGCAATGATGTCTTTTATCGCCTGCTCAATGTTGGCCGTTCGTTCTATGAAGGCGGGACCGTTACCAGTTCCACCATAAATTACGGGCTTGCCACTCGCCCGTGCAACATCTAGCATACCTGGTACACCTGTAACCATGACGAGTGAGGTTGCCGGGTGATTCATTAGCTCTCTGGTCCCACTTTTACTCACAGGACTCAGATAACCAAGACAACCTTCTGGCAGACCACTTGCCTGAGCAGCCTCGATCATTATATCTAAGACCCTAATGATCGATTTTGTGGCACTGGGATGAGGCGAGAACAGGATTGCATTTCCTGACTTAAGAGCAATAAGGGTCTTGTAGATGGTGGTAGAAACCGGGCTTGTCATTGGACAGAGTGCAACAATAACCCCCACAGGAACCCCAATGTCTGTAATTCGCTCAGTTGGATTTTCGTCGATAATTCCAACGCAACGCATAGAGCGGAGTTGGCTCCTAACCTGACTGCAGACAAATTGGTTTTTTGTTAATTTATCCTGGCAGTTGCCCGCATAGGTTTCTTCATGGGACATGACTGCAAGGCAGTGTATATATTGTTCTGCAGCAGTAACAGTAGCTTCAACAATTATATCGAGTTCTTCCTGGCTAAATGTCGCAAGTTTCTTCTGCGCTTCCATGGCATTTTCGGCCATAATTCTGGCGTACTGGATGGAAAGAAGGTCGTTATCGATAATCATGATGTACCTCCTCCTGCCTGTTTATCCTTTGCAATCTTGCAACCATGTCCAACCCCTTTGGTGGAGACCTGAACTTATGCCAACAGTGTTTCGATGTCGTAGATGTTTGTAATCTTCTTCAGGTCTGGATGTGGAGTGGGGATGACAAGTGAACTGTGTACTTTGGCGCCCATTTGTTCAACGGCTTTGACACCAGCCTCAACAGCTGCCTGGCAGGCACCAACGTCACCTTCAACGAGTACAGAGATATAACCTGAAGCAACGTTCTCATATCCTATCAGGGTAACGTCAGCTGCTTTAGACATAGCGTCAGCTGCTTCAAGGACGAAGACAAGACCAAAGATTTCTATCAGGCCCATTGCTTTGGGTCTTTCAGAGCTACTTCCTTCAGGGGCATCTGGAATTGCGTGGACTGAAACAACATCAGCAACTGCTCTGATTGGCCGAGGCATCACATTTTGAGCGGTTACTGTCCCAATTTTAGCGGCGGCAGCTGCACCAGCTTCTACAGCAGCTTGGACAGCAGCGACATCACCTTTCACCATTACTGCGACGAGAGTGGAGCCAATATTTTCGTATGAAATCAGCTCTACATTCGCTGTTTTCAACATAACATCAGCACCGCCAATGGCCGGAACCATTCCAAGAGTTTCGATAAGGCCAAGTGCCTCTTCGCCATAATACCTCATATGATCTCCCACTGTATTTCAGTAATGTTTTATTAGTTCGCATTGTAAAAATTGGTATGCACAACAAATTTCAGTAACCGGGCTAATGTACAACGTTGCCCATACTGGAGAGTCAACAATTATTTTTTAAAAAGTTATTGGTGGTATTAACTTGTTGAAATGAAATGCAAAAACAACTGAAAAGTGGAAAAAGTACATAAAAACGGTCATATGGTACTGATTATTGTTATCGTTTGCTTTTTAAACATTCAAAAAAGTTCCAGCCCGTCTCTTTTCATAGCCATATACATTGATGGGTAAATTTGGACTTCAAAACAAAATGAAAAAAATAAACCACATGGAAATAGTTATATATGTACGTATTGATCTGGTCGTACCAGCAATACAACGATTCATATTATAGTTGGGCAAACGTGTGGTATGACCAATCTATGAACCATCGTCATTGAATTTATTTTGAATTGATAAAAAAAAACATTTATAATACGAGGTATGACATAACTATTTGATAATACGTGTTTAGTGAGCTGATCTACTGTTTTTATTCCTTACGATATTGTGATTCAATCTTCAAAAATGACAAAAATGTCGTTGACCTTCCCCCTAAGGGAAGGGGGTATAAAAGGTGACCTTCCTGTTGAGGGGAAAGTGAGGTTTAGTGTTGATTTTATATTGGTAAAACGCCGTTTTAATCTGGGAAATAGAATCTTAATCGTAAGAGGAGAAAACCATGGGGCAAGCATCTGTTGCAGATAATGCAATCATTGCTGGAAGAAGAACGAGTGAGGGTGCGATGAGTGGCGGTACTACCAGTACGGTGACACCCGCAGCCATTGTTGCTAAAAAAGCATTAGCTTCCAGCTTCCGTCGTCGAGGAATCATGGTCGCTCTGTTTTCAGGGCTGTGCTATGGGTTTTATACAGCATTTATGACCCTTGGTATGTCAAAAGGGGTTTGGCTTCAATGGTACGGTGAAAATTCAGGACTATCATCTTTTGCTGTGTTGTATTTACTTGGGGCACTTGGTGCTGCTACCACTGATACCTGCAGTGCTCTATGGGCAATTGGTATCGCTAATGTGCGTGGTCGCTTTGGTGACTTTACCCGCTGCATCAAAACTAAGCCAGGCATGGTTATGGTCACCGCTGCTATTATTGGTGGGCCAATGGCGAGTACGGCCTATGTTGTTGGGTTGCAAATGGCAGGTTCTCTCGTTGTTCCTATCGCGGCACTATGTCCGGCCGTTGGTGCAATCTTAGGTCGAGTCTGGTTCAAGCAAGAGCTGAATTCCCGAATGATGATGGGTATTGTTATCTGCTTTATTGCAAGTTTTATGATCGGTAGCACAGGACTTGGAGACAACGTGCCAGACAACCTGATGCTTGGACTGTTTTTTGGTTTTGTTGCCGCTGTATGTTGGGGAATTGAAGGATGTGTCTGCGGATATGGTACTTCGATGATTGATCCTGAGATTGGAATTACCATTCGGCAGGTGACTGCAGGTATCTCAAACCTTTTCATCCTTGTTCCTGTATTTGGTATGATTGCCCATGTAAATGCTTTTGGCATGGTTGTTCAATCATTTACCGATCCTGAAGCAATTATATGGTTCGCTCTTGCAGGTCTGAGTGCATACGGAGCTTTTATGTACTGGTATAAAGGTAACGCAATGTGTGGAGCACCACTTGGAATGTCTTGTAACGGTACCTTCTCATTTTGGGGTCCGTTCTGTTGTTGGATCGTTCTTGGTGTTGTCTTTGGGATAGATGGCTGGGTTATCCCACCAATTGCTTGGGTTGCGGCAGTTGTCATGGTTATTGGTATCTTCATCATAGCTATGAATCCAATGGATCTGTTCAGAAAAAGTAATGAGGAGGTAGCGTAATATGATGGCTCTAAACTATGCAATTTTGAAGATGTTTACCAAGATTGAAGAAGGCTCTGTAGACACAGTTATAGAATCTTTGAAAGATCATTATGGAACGTTCAAGGCATTTAATAAGAAAGAGATAATAAACGCATTGATGACAGCTGAAGCAAACGGGCTTCTTGAAGAGTCAAGATTTGAGCTGGATGCTAGTAATGAATTGAAGGTGTACTACCGCGCACATGAAGAAGGTGCTGCAACTATTAATAAGTACATAAAGGGTTGACGGTATGTAGTGTCAACGATATAAAAGGGCCGTCTCATTATGAGACTGGCCCTTTTTTTGTCGTAGATAATAACTGGAACCTCATAGAAAAAGGATTTGACGATGAATAAAAAAGATCAGTACTTCATCGGAGACATGAGCCGTCTGTGCAATATTTCTAAAAAAGCATTGCGGTATTATGACGAAATCAACCTTATTTCCTCCCAAAGAGATGACTGTAATAATTACAGATTTTATACAGACGAATCGCTGCTGGCGGTACCCGTAATTAAATATTATAAACAGATGGGTTTTACTCTTGAACAAATGAAGGAATTCATTGAGGGGCACAACTCAAATGTTTTCAAATCAATCCAACGGTGTTTTAAGGAAAAACTTCGCGAACTCGAACAAGAGCAAATTAGCTTACAGAGAAAACAGATTTCTGTAAAAGATTGGTACGAGCTTATTAAAGAAGCAGAAACAGTGATTGAAAACGATATTCATGAAGTGTCTATAAAGTTTGTTGAGCCATCTCGTATTCTCTTTCAGGATCAATTATTTGAAAATAATAATAAATCATCAATCATAAATCTTAAATTTACTAAACATGTTGAAGAGTTAGAGAACGCAATAACCGGTCCGGTCATAATCAACTATTCTTCCTATAAAGACAGGATTGATGGCGAAGATCAAAATATCAAATTATTGCAGAAAACAATTATGTCATGTCGGGATGAGAATCTGTATCAGTTTGGAGGACACCTGATGGTGTCTTGCTACCATATAGGAGCGCATGAAAATATTCGTGAATCGTATTTAAGGATTGAAGAATGGGCCTGTGAAAATGGATATGTCCTTGATGGTGAGTCATTTGAAAGATATGTCACTGACTATTGGACAACAAATAATAAATCGAAATTTGTAACCGAAATTTTGATTAAAGCATCACGTAAGGGGGCGGGGAAGTGAATTTAGTTTTGGTCACCAAGCTTAACAGTGATCGGAAAAAACCATTTCCCCCAAACACTGGGTACCAGTAATGCTGCCCTACATATTTGTTGAATCTTTTAGACATGTAGCATGACTCCAAATTTTACATTCTTCTTGTATAGACGCAAGGAATAATTACTAATATGTTGTACTAATGTTACGAACATTATTCGTATTTATAAACGGTTAGTGGAAATTTCATTCAGAACTTGTCTTCCGTACAATGTACGGCCTCATTTGGTAATTGATTGATGATGAGTAGATGAGGTGTGGAGCATTGGGGGGCATTTACAGAAATTCACAGTTTCGCCTTCACTGACTTACCCTAAGTATTTTTCCTATACGCATGCCTGTATGTAGCAACAGCAGTATAAGAGCGAATCAGCAATCTGCTGCAGAGGAATCAGTCCCACAGCATCAGAAACAGAATACAAAACGCCGAAAACGATTCAAAAAATCCTCTGCAAAATCTTAAGCGGAGATCACTGAATAATATTAATAAATATTTTTTTATATTAAATATATCATTTAATATTTATGCTGTTTCGCTTGAAATAATCTCGAAATATCTCCTCTGCAAACACTGATTTGTTGCCACCACAGTTGGCATCTATAGCTTCAATTACATCCAGCGGCAGACGGAACATACAGGCCTTTTTAGTAATTTTACCTTTGGGGCGCCCTCTGCCATCTTTTTTTCCAGAAGACACCTTTTCTTCTAACTGGGTCGATGTTCCTCCAGCAATAATATCATCAATATTCGTAGGTGCTCCCGGGACCAATTTTTTTTTAGTTTTCATTGTTTATTATTATATATTATTAAATATAATATTATGTAGCTTTTTCATTTCCTGAGCAGCCTTGCCTTTTGGTTCGTACTCACTCACTCCAAGGCCAAGGCTAATCGATGACTTGTAGGCGACTCTATTATGCAATCTCAGTGGTAATAGAGGCAGTTCATCCGTATACTCGGATAGAGCCGCTTGGGCTTCAACAGATATTTTTGTGTTAGACCTCACCATATTCAAGATCATCTGGCCTTTCATGCCATTAAAGGGTTTGATTTCTTTAAAGACGTTCACGCTGTCCTCTGCCGCCCAAACATCAAATTGACTCGGTAAAACAGGCAGCAGAAAAAGATCAGAAGCAGCGACTGCTGATCGAAAAACCTTATTATCTCTTCCTCCGGCGTCAATGATGATAGTGCTAAATGCATCTTTGAATCCCAGGACATCCTTGTGGAGCTTATCTGTGATGAGGGCTATGGCATGGATATCGTCAGCTTCTCGCTCCGCTCGAAATGCTACAGCGGATCCCTGGGGATCAGTGTCGATGAGCAAAACCTTTTGACCGTTTCGGGCACATTCAACGGCAAGATTGACAGAAATAGTCGACTTGCCAACCCCACCCTTGGTATTACCAACCGTTACAATCACTGTTTCTCCTCCCATTGAAGTTGTATTCAGTTTACTATATTTAATAATATTATATAATATTTTTTTATCTGTTTTTTAGCTATATTTGTATTTTTGTAAACTCACTCGCCATTCTAACCGGATTTTTGGTCTGTTTACGTTGATTTCTCTATAATTCACAAGAGTAGCGAAGCTTTGAGCTACGGTTGCAAAGGAACATCTTTTTATCAGATAGTTTACCTGATATACTTTGCAACAGAGTCTGATACCATTATGGGCTTTTGGGTTGCATCAACAGGCATACAGTATTTTTACAGATAAGCAAACGGTGATTCGTTTTTGAATTATTTGAGTTTGGAAGGCCCCATATAATAAATAGTCTCGCCATATGCCAGGACTCCACATCAACGCTTTGACGCTTGAGATGAATGAATGGAAGGGGCATGTTCAATTATGGTTAAATATTTTTCAGAGCCTTGACGCAATTGTGTGAGTTGATGGTCATCAAGGCCTCGTGGATCATATCGCATCTGCAGATGCAATCGATACAGCTCCTCAAATTCACAAGAATTCAGATTGGGAAAGATATCTAAACGGAGAATCCATTCCACAAAGCTTTCGTTATCCCGTTGATGTTCTTTTGACTGCATGATCGCATCCATGATTGGTGTAAATGGAGAGACAATTTTGTCAAACGAACGAAAGTTAATCCTCTCTTTAGCTGAGGAGGCCTGTTCAATTTTCATCCGACGATAAATGCGAAAAAACAAAATAAATGTCAGTACGATGATAACGATCGAGTAAATCAAAGTATTGTCTACACCACTGCCGACTTGATAGAGTCTGTATTGATGGCGAATAAAATAAAAGATATCCATTGGCTTTGTGAAAAAAGAAGAGAGTTCCTGGTCTTCTTCCACCCAGTTGGATGGAGTGGTGTCAACGACCTGCCAATGGCCAGCAATAAATGCTTCAGACCAGGCGTGTGCATGCCTTTTTCGGACTACATATTTTTTTTCGAGCCAACTCTTTTCGGTAACTGCATAGCCAACAGCATACCGACTTGGAATGCCATATAAACGTAAGAGGAGGGTGGTTGCGGTGGCATAATATTCACAAAATCCACTTTTTTTGTGCAGAAGGAAATTGCCTAAAGGAGTGGCATATGATTCTTTGCCCACAAGATGGAGAGAGTAACTGAAATTTTTTTGGAAAAAGTGAGTAATGGCATCTATTTTTTGATGATCTGCAAGTGTTGATACTCCAAGCTGATTGATGACTTCTTGCAGGGCATATTTTTCACTTTCAGGTATTTCAAGATTCCTTGGGCCAGGTAAATCCGTGGTGAGTTGCATTTCGGGATGATAAAAAAGATCGTAGGAAATAACCGGTGTTCCATCTATTACCTTCACAATACCGTCACTATTCTTTTCAATATTAAATATAGTATTGCTTTTGAGGCGATACCCGCCTTTTGGATAGGGTAAGAGACCCTTTTCCTTGGGGAGATCATACTCCACGCTGATAGCTGTACCTGGTTTGTGGGGTGGGACTATGAGATCCCAAGTGGTCTCAGTGACGGCTGGCAGTAAGGTAAAATCATTATTTTGCCCAATCCAACTTTTGTTCGTAAAAAGAGAATAACTCGCCTCCTTAAAAAGATGCGGTGGAGTGGAGGGTGCTTCAACACGCATGATAATTTCATCAGAGGTTTTAAGTCGGCCGGTTTCTCCAAAATGTATATGACTTTTAAAGGGGTCACTATTTTTTGTTCGATAATAGTTGCGCCAAAAACCATGCGTTTTTTTTATTATTATACGTTGTGTTTCTTCAATACCTAATATTGAGCCGTATCCGAGTCCCAGGGAAATTCCTATAAGAAGAAAAAATGATAGTAGAGAGTAGGAGCGACCTCTATTTTGGAAAAGCAGCCAGATGAGAAGTACGCTCAGTACCGGATAAAACCAAAGAGAGCGACTATTTCCGGTTGCTGCGGCAAAGAGACACACCGTAAGGTAATAGGGTCTAAAATCCAGAGGTTTAAGTGACTCGTTGTTCTGCTGTTTGCCTAACCTTGTACCGATAACAATCTTATCGCTTGTGGAGTAGAGCTGGCAAATAATCAGGGGAGATAAGGTAAGGGGAAGCCAGCTTGTCGTTATACGTAAAAAACCAATGGGCTCATAATTCAGTAAAATGAGAGCGACTGAGGCCATAAACGCCAGAGATGTTAGATCAGAAATATTTATAAAATCGCTGCGTTTTAGTGTGTAGCGGGTTTTAACGAGATGTGACCCTTCAATAAACAGCGCAAGAATAGTGGCGATAAAAAGAGCATTAGTTTCATTACCCCAGAACAAAAGAGCTGCACCTGTGATAAGTGGTGGAACCTTCATAAGAGTGTGATGTCCTCTTCCATCCGGTTAATATTGATCTCTGTGAAGGAGAAATCCACGTTTAATGTATCTGTTTTTCCTGTGAATTTCCCATTGCTATCAACCATAATAATGAGCTTACAAGGTATTTTATGGGCGATAAGATAGTCGACCAGCTCTTTTCGATCCTCATCGAGATCGATCAGGATCAGAACGACTCCTGAAAGAAGAGAAGAATGATGTTTCACAAGAGCTGTCATCTCTTTAAATTTTCGATTCTGGCTGGTGGTCACAGATGCCAGAATTTCGAGCATGCGTTGTTGGTCAGTTAAGCCTCTTCCGACACTGCAGGTTATGCATTTCCTGCCCACAAAAAAGAGATCCAGGACAGCTTCACTGTTGTCCTGATTCATCATGATGGAGGCTGCAACAGAAACAGCCTCCTCAAAAATCTGGCTGTAACTTCTGGCTACATAGCTGTCAAGGATCAGACCGTATCGTGAGAAATATTCGTCCTTGTGTTGTTTGACAATGGGCTTTCCAACCCGTGCTGTTGCTTTCCAGTCAATATACTTGATTGGATCACCATGGGTATATTCTCTTAAAGAGATGAACTCACTTGAATCTCCATGGTTTTGGGCTGCAGTTATCCCCCCCTGATGATATTTTCTGGAACCTGGGAAGTAAAGTTTTGGAACAGAATAGAGTTTTGGAAGAACAAGGACATTTGCAGGGCTTTGGCACAAGACTTGACGCTTGCAGAGACCAAAAGGATCTACGAGGCTAAGGGTTGAGCCTTCCAGGTGAATAGTCCCACGTTTTAAGGGCAGAAGTGAGATTGTACTTTCTATCTTTTTGCCGGCAGCCAGGTCTGGCAGTTCTTGATCAATGCACTGAAATGTGTTGTTTATATGAATGAGAGAAAGCCATCTGTAGTAGCCCATCTTTCTGTCAAAAAGATTACGTTGTTCCTCTCCATCTTCTGTGAATGAAGAGTATTCAAGAAAGCTTGGCAGAATTTTGGAGCTCTGTTCGCGGTAATAGATAGCGCTGTGAGTTTTTTTTCCCAGATTTTCTATTTGAACATTGTATCGCAGTTCTCTTCCGGCAATGCAGGTTTTAGGTAAATTCCTCTCAATTTTTACTTTTATCCGGAATCTATAAGAACAGACAAAGGAGATTATGAGCAGGACTGATGCGATACTGAGTATTTGATAAATCATTGTTCTCTGGACGTTGATTCCAAAGAGAAATGCAATGCCAAGGATGAACAGGAAAAGTCTGCCCATATTGGTAAACCGGGATGCAACCCACTCCTTGCAACGTTGGGTATGTTTATACAATTTATAAAGATGCTTGCTCATGTAGGTATCTTTATTTCACTTAGCACTTTTTCCATGACAATCTGTGGAGTTATACCTGAAAACTTTGCCTGCGGTATGATTTGAAGGCGGTGGCCGATAACCGGTCCGGCAGCCTCCTGGATATCTTCCGGAATAACAAATTCACGTCCGTCAAAGAGAGCGAGAGCCTGGGAAATTTTCATCAAGGCCAGTGATGCCCTGACGCTGGCACCGACAGTAACATGCTCACTGTTCCTGGTTGTTCTTATTATATCGACTATGTAGTAGCGCAATTCCTCCGATATTCGAACTGTCTGTATCGTATCCATCACCTGAAAGATCTCTTCTTCACCCAGAACTCGAGAGGTGCTGTTGAGCGGATGCCCAATCAGTTGCTCTGAGATAACTAAAACTTCCTCGTCTCGCTCGAGGTATCCCGGTGAAAGCTTGATCATAAAGCGGTCCATTTGTGATTCAGGCAGAGGATAGGTGCCATGGGATTCAATGGGATTTTCTGTTGCAATGACAAAAAAAAGGTTGTTCAGCATTTTTTTCTCTCCTTCCACTGACACCTGTTTTTCTCCCATTGCCTCCAAAAGAGCAGACTGTGTCCTTGGACTGGCCCTGTTGATTTCATCGGCGAGGAGAATACTTGTGAAAACAGGTCCTGGGTGAAAAACGAAATTGTTGTCCTGATGATTGTAGATGGAGACACCAATGATATCAGATGGCAGAAGATCAGGGGTAAACTGAATTCTTTTGAAATTCGTTCCAATTGATTTCGCGAGTGTTTTCGCAAGGGTCGTTTTGCCGGTACCCGGAACATCTTCGAGGAGTACATGTCCACCGCAAAAAAAAGCACCAAGAAGCATTTTGATCATTTGCTCCTTGCCTTTGATCACCTTCTGAATATTTTTCAGTAAAAGCGAGTACCTATCAACTGCATTTTTAATATTTGTTTTTTCCATTTGTTCATCCAGGATTAATTGACGACTTGTATTCTTGATTTGTTCTAACCAACCCTCATAGAGAAGATTTGTGTTAGGTTGATCTTGGTCACTTGAGCGAGTAGTCTAGTGTATAGAGTTTCATAATTCCATACAGGAGTTCGAAGGATAATTGTGAGTACTTTCTGCTTGAGACCGAAAAGACATTATAAGCCTATTTGTTTTTTATGTTCTTTTTGTCTTGAGTTATTTTGTATCGGACAATTTCACACCTGGGTAACTCTAACCACTCGCATTATACAATAGATTGTTGTCTCTGGTTCTATACGAAATAATCTACAGGTTGCTTGGGAGTTGTGTCGAATATCCACGGGCCATTTGCAATTGTGTCTTTATTGGTAGTGGTCGCTGTAGTTATTGCAATCAGATGGTTAGGCTGTCTGGGTTATCTCTATGTCGCATAATGGGGATATTCTAAAACCACAACAGGTAGTCAATTGTTGGAATCAACCCGTGTCGCCACGGGAGACGCCCTCACCTTTCCTGCAGTCGACTAAAAATCCAGCTTCTTCGGTAGAAGATTTACGCTCGTTCCTGCTATCTTTTTCGGCTGAGCAGAAAGAGTTTTGTATACCATATATACGGTAACTCCATTTTAAGTATCAACAGCAGCTTTGAAGGTTCGGTCGGTAGGTATCAAAGGAGTTTATCAACACTGCTATTGCACTGAGGTGCCTGGAGGAAGATTCAAGGCATACCAGGTTTGATAAAAAAGTGACACTGGTACTGATGAGCTCTTGAGAGCAAAGGTGATCAAGATTTTCTTTGACCTTATGTTTTTGATTGAGTTGATCGTATAAAAAACCTTGATTAGGTGTAGAATAGGTTTTTTCGTCATTTCCGGCTCATTTTTCACTTTATCCCCTGTCATGCTTGCTCCAAGATTTAATTTTTGACAGCGTATCTGTGCCAATCACAGCCAATATTTTGCTGAATATTCAGTGATAGTTCGTAATATGTATAGTATTACGAACTATAGTGGCAAAAAACACCTATATCTTTACCATGCCTATGCGCTGATTGCTCCAATTTGCCCATCCGGATATTACGAACTATTATAGTTAATATTCGCAAATATATTAAAATAAGGATAAAACTATTATTTATTTGTATAAAAGGGCTATTAAAGTTATTTTTACATATATTATGTAATAAAACCTTAATATTAATCTTATGAAGGAGTAGCCGAGATGAATGTAAAAAGAGTGCATTTTTCTTGTGATGAAGATGTTCATGATAAATTGGAATCATTAAAACATTTACAAGGGCTGAAGCGTGATGAAATACTATCTGATGCAATAAATGATCGTTTTAAGCAGGTAATAGCGGGTCTTGCGGCAAAAGAGGGGCTTATACAAAAATCTTCAGTTATTGAACTAAAAAGGGCAGATTATGTAGCCTCTAACACTGTCACGGTTTTTGATGAAATATGTGAGAGTTTAAATCTCAAAGGAGAAGATGGACTTACTTCTTCAATAAGTACCATTACATTGGAAATTAAGAACGCCTCCGCTACTTAAGATGTGAGAAAAAAGGACAAGGGCGGGCAATGTAGGCGTTAGGTGTCAGATAGATAATTGCGCAAATTATATGGGTTAATAGGTGTTACATGAATGAGCTTATAAATAGTGATTGGACTTGGGAGGAAGCTCTTAGCAATTACAAAGATGAAATAGAGGAGTCTGGACGCCATGCAAATTCCACCATTCGAATGCGCTTTAATCTTTTGAACAAAGTTGTTGAATATGCGAAAAAAAGAGGGGTTGAGCGACCAAGCCAATCCAGTAAAACGCTTTTGCAGGAATATTTTAAATCAAGAAGTCTGGCTAGCAGCACTAAAGTGACTCAAAAACGCTTTCTTGCCCATTTCTACGAATTTCTTGAAGAGAATTATGTGGTAATTGACAATTATGCCAACCTGTTACCTACTCCTAAGGTGTATAAAAAAGAGCGCATTATTCCCAATAAGGAAGAAATCCAAAATATTTACAACGACGTGTTCACGAAAAAAAACCCTGCCATCCTCACGAGGGATCTCGTCATCATAGACCTTTTGATTAACCCAGCAATCCGTATCAGTGAACTCGTTGCTTTACGTATCCAGGATGTATTCTTTGAGGAAAAACAAATCCTTGTAACGAGAAAGGGTGGTCATCAGCAGTTACTTCCAGTAAAAACTGAAACACTGGACAATATCAAGGAGATGCTTGAATACCGACCCACATATGAAATCAGTGAAAGTTTATTCATTACAGCAAAGCGCTACAACGGAATGGTCCGGGCCCTTGGAGTGCGTGGGGCCCAAAAGATTGTAGAAAAATATATGTTGAAAAACTTTAAACTCAATAAGCTGTCTTACGGACCTCATCTTTTGCGCCATGCCGGTGGCACCATGATGTGTCGTAATGGTGCGGATCTACCAACAGTTCAAAGCATCCTAGGTCACAGGAACATCCAGACAACTATGATCTACCAGCACACAGATGATGAGCAGAGAAGAAAGGCTATTGAACTGGGAGAAAATTTTTCTTCACCAGGGAAACGTAATGGTCTTTAGTTGTTAGGCGAACTGTACAAAACAGCTGTCATGTATAATCGTTCTGATTAACTGTCGTGATTGTCGAAGGACAATGGAGTTTGTCCAGAATGAGCATCATATATGATATTTATGCGAGAATTATTTGTTGAAGATTGACTAGTTTTAGCCGAAATTACCGCTACACACAGAGATCAGCTTCCTCGACAAAGCGGAGCTAAGTACCTTTTAAGATAAGAGTACGGATCACTGTATCCAGTTGCTTCATCTCGTTATCAATTTTACCGTAATATCTGACTTCTCCATCACGAGCATCAACGGCCATTCCAATTGAATTTGAGTTTTTGTAGACATCTAAACCGATATTCTTTATTCTTTTCTGCATGAAGTGCCTCCTTGATTTTGGTTCTGAGTTGTTGTTTCTTGGCTTCAACTTAACCCAGGTTTGCAAGGTTGGCGTCCATTAGCTTCAGCTGCTCAACATAATATCTAAATACGCTGAACATTTAGTCTCTTTTATGAAAGTATTGTCACTCTTCTAAACTGTAGGCTTTTAGAGCGAGTTCAACTGGTTGTACAATTATATCTGATCTTTATTTGTGTTTTTTGCTATGGGAATGTAATAAAAATTAACCAGCACCTACCATTGGCCTGTTACCCATGAGATATCGAAGATTTTTTGCGCATCTGTTGGTGATCACAGTTGTTTTTCTTTTTTCCGTCGAATCGGGGCTTGCCCATCCTTTTGGAGGAGTGCAGCAGCGTACGGTAGTTTCAGATTTGCACAGTTCTGTGCTCATTGAATATATTACCCATTTTGGTCCAGAAGCTCTGCTGCCCATGCATCCGGATAAAGATTTGGATGGAAGTTTGAGTGAAGAGGAAACACGGGATTTTCTTACCTATGCCCATTATCAATTTTCTACCAAACTCCAATGTATTATTGGCGAGGAGCCGGTAGTTCTGGAAGAAATTGAGCGTAAACTAGAGGTTGATCGGAGCGGTGATTTTAAAGAGGGAGTAACTACCTCGTTTACCTACCAGGTTCCCATACCCACTGATTCTCTGGACGGAACCAAAATCTTACGTATTGTTGACCACAACTTTGCGAAATCGGAGCTTAATCAACTCAGCTACGTGGTCAATGTATTGGGGAAAACCGGACCGCTTGAATTGGCCGATGAAGGTCGGGAACTTCGCTTTGATCTTTCTTTTGTAAATAGAAAAAGCGAATTAGCCAAACCCACACCAACGGGACAGGAGACAACTTCCTCCATAGAGGAGGATAATACCCAAGGTGAAAGTGAATCCCTGCTTAAATTTTTAAAAAATGACTCAAGAAGCCTTGGCCTTTATCTGATTGGTTTCTTCACCGCTTTTATCCTCGGAGCTTTTCACGCCTTGAGTCCAGGCCATGGCAAAGCAATGGTGGCTGCATATCTGGTGGGAACCAGAGGCCGAATCATTGACGCAGTTCATCTCGGGATTGTGGTGACAATTACCCATGTTTTTTCTGTACTTATCCTGGGAGTGGTAGCCCTTGTAGTTTCACAGTACACCTTATCAAAAGATTTATATCCCTGGCTCGGTGTTGCCTCGGGGACCATTATTTTCTTAACAGGTTATTTTCTTCTCGCCAGGACGGCATTGGCAGCCGAACACCACCACCATGACCATGATCATCATCACCACCATCATGATGAGACGACACATTCTCTTAAAGAAGTAATTTCTCTTGGAGTAGCAGGAGGTATGGTGCCTTGTCCCAGTGCTATAGTGATTTTACTTTTTGCTGTTGCGGTTGGTCGTATTGTGGACGGCCTGATGTTGATTGTAAGTTTCAGCCTCGGTCTGGCCACCATACTGATTGCTATAGGTATTCTTACGGTAACGGCTTCTAAGCGCATTGAACGTCTTGGCTCTAGTGTCAAATGGATACAGAAACTCCCTGTTTTCACAGCAGGAATAATCATGATACTGGGTGTTGCCATTGGGATAAATGCGCTTCTCCAGTCAGGAATACTGATGTTTAAGCTTCCGTAAGTAAAGCACTATGGCAGTATCTCCTTCTGGAGCAGTGGTCAAACCACTTTTGTCACACTTACGACCGACTCCTCAATATTTATTATCAAGTGTTGTTGCTGTCGAATATTTGGCTAGATTTTAAATTGGTGGTACCCACTTTGGTTTGTCTAGTGACGAGTAGTTTGAAGAGACTCTGAAGGTGACTGACCGGTATCAAATTGAACGTATCGGTGTTTCCCATTGTACCGGTTTACCAAAGGCTGCAATGCTACATGCTCAACTGGGGCAGCGATTTTTTTTCGGTAATGTTGGCACTGTTTTGCAGGTTAGAAAATGGATGCTACTGGACATTGATTAATTCAATCTACAGCATATGAATGCCATGATTGTAAAAGCAATAGTAATTTGGATACTAATTGCAGCAGGAGAAATATTGAATGGAAATGTCCGTGTCAGATTCCTGCAAAGCAGATATGGAAAAAACCGTGCTCAACAAATTAGTTTCTTTACCGCGATCATAATAATCTATACGATATGCTGGTTTTCACTATCCTGGGTCAATCCCTCCAATGTAGAAGACTGTTTTTTAATTGGCCTTATTTGGACGCTATTAATGTTGTGTGTGGATATTTACTTTGGGCGATACGTATTCCGTTTCAAATGGATGAAGATCTTAGAGGACTTCGATCTTAGAAAGGGCAATTTACTGGGTTTAGGTATGGTTTTATTATTTTTATGTCCGACTGTCGTGTATCTACTGATATTGAAACAAAATTGAGTTGCAGGTACATATCACTTTCTCATAACTACAAAATAAAATGACAAAAAATATTGAAGCAATATGGAAGCAACTTCCCAATTTAGATAAAGATTGTTTTGGCTGTGGATTAGAAAACCATTCTGGCCTGCACATGACCTTTGAAACAAATGGAGAGCAAATTCGATCGAAAATAACTGTTCCTCCGCAATTTCGAGGATGGAGTAAACTTGTACATGGTGGTGTTATTTCAACTATTCTGGATGAGACAATGAGCTGGGCGGTAATCTTTCTTTCAAAAAAATTGGTACTTACTAAGCAAATGACCATTCAGTTTCGCCGACCGGTATATGTTGGATCGACTCTCTCTGCTATTGGGTATATCAAGGAAAAGACTGGAGAGCGCAAAGCAATCGTCAAAGGAGAGCTTTTTGATGATGAGGGTAAACTCTGTGCATCTTCAGAAGGAGAGTTTGTTTTGTATGCAAAAGAACAGTTCGCAAGATTGGGGATTATTCCAGAGAAAGATTTGCAAGCTATGGTGGCGAGCTTCGAAGATGTATGAGAAAACTGATAATGATTGGAGTGATATTGTAGCTCCCAAAGATGGAGAGCTACAATCTTTAGCTACAATGCTCGCCGACCTGAGCGTTCGAAATATTGAAACCTTTCATTATGTGAATAATCATTTTGAAGGCTCGGCACCGAGGACAATTGCCAGGATAAATGAGTTGCTGAAATAAGGCAGAAAAGATTGTGCATATCAAGAATTATAAATTTCAGTAACTAATTTTCTAAACCATACAGGTTTTTCAAAAATAACATAGATTAACATAAGAGCAGTAAAGGGTATTGGGATAAAACGGAAGAGTGAAACCTTCCAGAGTCATTTGTTTGCTGCTCGTATATCGAATCATCTGCAAGCCTTATTAAGAGTTTGTCTTAATTTGCCTGCATATTATACAAAAAATAAACAGTTATTATCTTGTAATTTCATAGCATTAAGTGTTTTTGAGTTCAATCTAAATAGATATTTGGACTTTTTAAAGAAAATCAACAATCATGGCTGACCCATTCTATCAATACCATTACCAAACACTTTGCGGGGTTTGGCTCCATCAGGCGGACCAATTACTCCATTTTTCTCCATTAGGTCAATGATCCTGGCTGCCCTATTATACCCGACACGTAACGCTCTCTGGACTCCTGATATTGAGGCCTGCCGACTTGTCACCACAAAATTTAGTGCCTCATAATATTTTTCATCATACTCATCCTGCGTATCGTTGCCCTTAAAGTCATCGGAATCCTGTTCGCTCAGGACATCAAACATATAATTGGGTTTTCGCTGTTGTTTGATAAAGCTTGTGATGGCATCCAGTTCATCTTCTGAGAGGTAGGTTCCATGAACCCTCGTCAGCCGAGCTGTTCCAGGAGGTACAAAAAGCATATCACCGTTACCGAGCAAGGTTTCAGCTCCATTGGAATCAATAATAGTACGGGAATCTGTTTTAGAGGAGACCTGAAAAGAAATTCGAGTCGGAAAATTCGCTTTTATGATACCGGTCAACACATCAACCGAAGGCCTCTGGGTTGCGAGAATAAGGTGAATGCCAGCTGCACGGGCCATTTGGGCCAGACGGGTCAGAGAAAACTCTATATCCCTGGACGCTGTCATCATCAGATCCGCCAATTCGTCTATAATCACAACTATGTAAGGCATGGTTTCCAAGTCTTCGTCATGTTCACAAAACTGGTCGTTTCTTAGAGCTGCTAACTTCTGATTAAACTGCTCGATATTCCTGACCTGGAACTCTGCAAGCAGATTATAACGCCTATCCATTTCTCGAACCAGCCATTGCAGTGCAGTGTTGGCTTTGTTCATGTCAGTAATAACCGGTGTCAACAGATGTGGAATATCGTTGTAGAAGGAAAGTTCGATCCGCTTAGGATCTATCATTATAAAGCGCACCTCATCCGGAGTTGCTTTATAGAGAATACTGGTAATCATCGCATTGAGCCCCACGCTTTTCCCTGTTCCGGTTGCACCTGCGATAAGCAGATGGGGCATGGTATCCAACGCTACAACAACAGGGTTACCGACAATATCCTTACCAAGGCAAATGGGAATTT
The DNA here is from genome assembly GCF_005116575.1 of Desulforhopalus sp. IMCC35007. Taxonomy (GTDB): domain Bacteria; phylum Desulfobacterota; class Desulfobulbia; order Desulfobulbales; family Desulfocapsaceae; genus Desulforhopalus_A. The sequence goes on from NZ_SWCN01000007.1 coordinate 36,081, forward strand.
TTGAGTCAATCTCATGAAAATCTGTTGAAGTGACAATATCCTTGAACGGAACAAGGTGCTTTTTAATGTTGGGTATCTCGATTCCCATCACATCCTTGCCAGGAATAGGCGCAACAATACGGATGCTATAGGCACTGAGGGCCAAAGCCAGATCGTCTGCAAGGTTAACAATTTTACTGATCTTGATACCTGGGTCTGGCTTGTATTCATAGGTGGTGATCACCGGTCCGGGATGAATACCCATAACCTCACCCTTTATACCAAAATGCCCCAGCTTTGTCTCAAGAAGCTCTGCATCGGTGCGAATACGTTCCTGGTCCACCAGATCTTCATTACTGATATTTCTCAGAAACGAAAGTAAAGGCAGCTGATATTCCCGTAATTGGGCGGTTTTTATTTGTTGCTGTTCAAGGTAAGCATCATTATCAGCACTATGTCCGGTGTAATATCCAGCATGTCCAAAGGGGTCATCCACGTTCGGCAAAGGCGTACTAAAAGTATCCTGGTTCGCCTCAAGGATAGAAACGTCTCTATTAAGGGTTGTATCTTCACGGTTTGTTCCTGCATCTGGAGACCATTCTGTCCGAGAATACCATTCTTCAGCAGAGCAAGATTCCTCTTTTTCTATTGGGAGATCCGCTGTATCGTATTCAGAAACCCACTCTACTGTATCTCTTGCAACACTTTCCGACTCAACCAGTTCTGCTGTTTGTGCAGTCACATCATCGTCAGCAGTACTTATGGAGCTGGCAGGTGCCATTATGGTTTCGACGCTGGTTTTAGTCAGAGATACTGGTTGGGAAACCGTGTCCAAAGCCATTGATCTACTTACTGAAACCTGCTGCACAGCAGATTCGTCATCACCCCCACTTTCAGGCGATTGGTTTGCCGTAGCCGTACCCTGTATACTCGCTTCTGCTCCAGCAACGCAGGAAAGGGCCCCCGCTACCTTACTGTCGGTCACATCTTCAGTAATGGGTATCTCCAATGATTTCTCTTGTACAGAAAGCGTTGGTACAGCAGGTATGTCGGATGTCGTTGAAGCTGTACATGCAGGGCTTTGACTGATTACAGAGTGGTGACAGACTGTATCTGGTACGCTTGTTTTTGCCTCTGCAACACAATTATGAGACTCGAGCTTCTCTTGATCAGTAGTGGGCTGACATGGATTACCCTGTATGCCTGATTTTTCGTGGTTTTCTTGTTTTTCAAGAGCAGTAGCCACAACCCGATCTGAATCTGACTTGTCGGCTTTGGACGTGTCTGAATTTTCTGTCTCTTCAGCGGAATGCAATAGAGCCGATGGAATAGAGTTCGTCTCAGCAGCGGTTGCAGAAATGGATAGATCAAACTTGTCGGAGACGGCTTGTTTGGCGGCCGTCGGAAATTGTTCTTTCGCAGCACATTCAACAACACTTGACCCTTTGATACTCATCTTTTCTTCTGACAGTGTGGAGCGCTGCAAGTAATCTGCTCGCTGCTTGTCCAGTTTCTGATTTGCAGTAGGTCCTGCATAAGGTTGTGTAGACAATGATCGATCCTGACCAGTCTGAGCTGGAGACCTTAATGGAGGCCCACTTTCCTGAAAAGGTGTAGTCCTTGCTGCTAGAGGTGCAACAACTTTTTCCCCCAGGAGGGATTTCTTAACCCTCTCTGAGTTGGTCATATTGGCAGCAGAAGGTCTTGTTGTTGCATGGTCAGATGTAGAATGCTGCAATTTTTCTTTGAGAGCTTGAAGCTCTTTCAGAACAGTCCTGACCTCTTCATATTTTTTTTCCAATCTGGTATGCTTTTCACTGATGTTCAGTGTTGCCAGCAAAAGCTTTTCATAGTGATTCAAGTGGTCCCGTTGTGCACAACTCTTCGCGTCAACACACTTTAATTCCTTGATAATCAACGATGCAACATCGTGGATATTTTCTAGAACATCAGTATTATCAACTTTAAATTTAAACTGACCACGTTCTGTTTTCAAAATGAGAACATCTTGATCAAGACTGTATTTGTAATCAAAACCTCGTTTGTTAATTCCCACGATACTGCCTATATGAAGTTATATTAAGTTTGAAACTGTTAGGATGACAACCTACTTCTGTCTTCATAATACATTCTGTTCTCTATTATATACCATGACAGGTGACAGGGAGGGCTTGTTCGGCTAAAGCGCATTTTTACTGATGAAACGGACCAATAAGGATGCTCTAGGGCAATCAGGAGCATGTAGAACAATCACAGCCCAGCTGTCTGGAGTCGAAATAGGCGAAAACCGAATGAACCATAAAAAGAGACAATGTGCCAGTTTTTCCTTAATTACATTCCCGAGCAATTGTATGACTTCTGTAACAATTTCTCATGCTCAATAACCTCTACGACGAAACCCCAGTTGTGGATTTCAATCCTCATATTGATTTCATCGTCCCAGGAGGAACTGGCAGAAAATGAAATAAATATTTGAGTAACCATTTTCGCCCTGTCTGTTTACGAATCATATACCAAATCTCACTAGTGTCCGGTTAAGTTTAAAATAATTTCAACTGGTTACATGATGGAGCATCTGGTGTTCTGTAATCCCTTTCCGTAACCAATTGAAAAAGTGGAGTTTTTTCGAAAACTGATATGCTCAAAATTTGTAAAATTGTGTAAAGACTTTCTTTCAAATTGAGACGTTTTTTCATTATCGCTACAAGGAGATAAACAGAGACTGCTATCCAGACCTGAGTCTTTACAGCATTCTCTGAAGTGCCGTAAAATCGTTTTATTCTCAGGTGTTGCTTGATCCATTTGAAAAACAGCTCCACCTGCCACCGGCTGTGATATAGCTGAGCTATTGTTAAAGCCGGCAAAGTAATATTGTTGGTAAGAAACACGAGTGATTTTCCAGTACCTGTATCTAGGAATTTCACTCGACGCAAAATATCTGGATAATGTTTGCTTGTATAGAAACCTGTAAGCAAGATCGTCTGGTCGCATCGAAGCCCTGTTTCTTTGTCGACCGGATGTGAGCAACGTCTTTTGTATTGCATATTCGCTTTGGCCCGGGTGACGAAAAAAGCTGGGATTTGATTGAATGCGTAGAGCCTTTCGAAGTCCAGATAACCGCGATTCATTACGTAATATGCTCCGGCTTCTAGCTGTAGCAGATCGAGTGCGTTGACATCGTGCAACTTGCCATCTGAAATATGGATAAATGTGGGTATGTTTCCTTTTAGATCCAGTAAGGTATGGAGTTTGATGGCAGCTTTTTTCTTGCGAAATTGAGCCCAAGGAAACACTGATAAACAAAGATCGATTGTTGTGGCATCTAAAGCATATACTGTCTCGTCCAGTTCTTCGAGAAACGGATCTTCCCGATATAGATGTCTGGCTGTGGCGATAAGGCTTTGTGCAAATTCGGCGTATATGCGCCAATCGCGCCTTTCGTTGGCATCGGCGAGAGTTGATTTTGAAATTTTTCCCCGTATGCCCATGTGGTAAAGTTTCTTGTTTTGGGATCGAAGACAAATTTCGATGTCGCGAAGACTTTCCCGGTGAGTAATCTGGGCAAAAGCCATGCACAGGAACTGATCGAAACACGAGAATTTTTTTACTTTGAAGTCGCCCTTGTACTTGGCTACGCAGCGGCGAAAGGTTGGTAGCGGCATAAAGTCCATTATTTGCTTGAAAATCAGTCGTCCGGTAAACATCTGGGTAACCCCCACAGGGTTTTACCGAAGATCATCCTCAGAAAGGGATGTGATTTCAAGTCGATTATGGCCATTTTGTCGTTGATTGTGTTAATTAACAGTAAGTTATACTACGCATAAAATAATTTAACCGGACAGTAGTGATACTAGATACAAAAGACAACAATACTAGATTACAGAAAAAGTGAAAATTTTGTCTGCCAAGTAACCCGTTTACAGCGACTGACGGTTGAGATAATCCATGATCTGGTTCCCAAGGGGGCCAGATCCGTTACTCCTATTGAGAGTGTCTGCTGTAATATTCGACAATATTCTAGACGGGAAATTGAGTTTTCCCCCGGAATAAAATAATGACCAAGCAAAGCCCACTGCTCAAAACGATTTTGAGGTGAGTAATGCAACCTTAGCTGTAATTTCACTGATGCTTGTGTCCTTCATGTTAACTGGTAAATTCGAGTATTGTTTTATATTTTTAGAATAAAATAATATAATAAAATATATATTTATATAAAAAAATAATGCTTCAGCCTAAATCTCTCCCTTACAATAGCCTTATCTGATTGAATTTTTGCAAACCCTTCATTAGCGATTATGGTGTTGGACAAACAGTTGATGATCGTTTACTAATAACGGTTTCAAAATCTTTTATAAGATTCCACTGCTTAAACTAACCATAAGAGGAGACATAAAATGGCTAAAGCGCGCGCTCGACATATTCTTGTACCAACTGAAGCGGACTGCACTGCACTGAAGAAAATGATTGAAGGCGGTGAGACTTTTGCCGAAATAGCCCGTCTTCATTCAAAATGTCCATCCGGAAAACAGGGTGGCGAGCTCGGAGAATTCTCCCCTGGTCAGATGGTTAAAGAGTTTGATGAAGTTGTATTTTCAGGCGATATAGGTAAAGTGCTCGGCCCAGTGAAGACCCAGTTTGGATATCACCTGATCGAAATCACCAGCCGAACCGAATAGGCAGCTGAATCAGCATGATTTGTTAGAAAAATAAAGGCCCCGAGCTATGCATAATAGGTCGGGGTTCATTTCGTATTTGGAATGATGAGATTTCAGACGATGCAATATTCCTGTGAAAATGTGAGTTTTTTAATTTCAGGTAAAATATTCCGTTTTAACAGCTCTCAACCATTTCGTAAGGCTATCAAAAACATACCTCGATTACAATTAACGAGGATCTATAACTAAGAGAAAGATAACAACTCTCAAAATATTGAATGTCATTCAACAAAAGATGCTCCGCAAGACAGCGGAGCGTCCTATTGTCACCTGAGGTCAATTACAATAGGAAGGTAGGATGTTGAATAGAGAGACACCATAAAGATGAAATAGACCAACAGGCTAAAAGGAGCGTTTTGGCTTCACAGGATCCTGAAGAATAAGCGGTATCGTGGGGATTTCCTGGGTCGGAAAAAAGCTCCAACTTTGATTTACCTGTCAAAGGTGCCATCGAAACAAAAAAGGGTCTTCAAAATTACAATCTCATAAATTATCACAAAACATTGCCAAAATCGATTCCAGCACCCCACCACCGACAGATCGGGCCTTATCTGAGACAGAAAAACATTTCCGGACATCTGCCCTGGGGTCGATATCACCGATCTTCATCCCTCGGGTCACCTTACAATCAGGCCTGATCAACCCGCGAATAACCCCGGCGATTTCAGCATTAACATTTTCACCCGCAACACGGCCAATAATGTCTCCTGGTTTGACGATGTCACAGATTGAAGAGTAGACCGTAAAAATACCATCGGCTGGGGACCTTACAACACGCTCTGTGGTATAACCGTCCACTGAACCCGGTATACCGGTATTGGCAATAGCGCTTCCGTTTTCAATAACCCTTCCAAGATCATGTCCTCTTTTGGTTTCTACGATGCGGTGGACATCTTTACCTACAGTAAAACCTGGACCAAGGCCAATGACAAGGCTGGCCTCATCTTTTCTCGTACCGAGATTTGTTTTTGCCAGAATTGCATCAACAACCACATCTGCTTTTATCTGTTTGAGGCTATTCCACTGAGGATCCACTAGAACTGCAATGTTTCCTGCGTCCCAGATTGCTTCCAGTTCAGTGGTTTCAGAAACCCTAATTGCTCTGATATCTTCAACCAGAGCCTGTCCTTCATAAACAGCTTCACAGAATGTAACTTTTCTACGAACGGCTACAGGTTGTGGGACTTCCAACATGAATATTTTACGAAACCCTGATTTTCGGAGACGAACTGCCACCCCAGAAGCGATATCACCTGCTCCTTTTATGGCAATAATCATCTCACCTAACATACAAACGGACATCCCCATCCACAGTCCTCTTTACTTTCTAAAAAACTGATTAAACCCTTTTCACTGAGCAATATATAACATAACCTCGATACCATTCACTTCTGCTGAGCTTGCAATATGGTTGCTTACTCATAAAACTCTAAAAAAGCGGTGCACCGGTAGCGAATGTATAGTTTTTCACCAAACATATTCTGTAATATGGAAATGAAATTTTTTCGACTATATCTCTTCAATCTATGGACAAAACTTAATGGAATTATGTGGCAGATACGTTGCATGTGATCTGTTGTCTCAGAAGAAAATGACTATAACGATAGCAAATAATATTCATACCGAGACGAAACTGGTATAAATCTCAAATAAAATCGTTAAATTATCATTTAAAGATTATTTCATATCACGAATATGTATTCAATAGGTATAATTAACAGCGGAGAACACAATGAAAAAGCCTTTTTCACTACTCGTCACCTTTTATTTCCTGCTTGGACTCTTTACAAGTAATGTTTTAGCAGAAAATCTGAAATTCAGTACCTGGCATCCTGCTGTGAGTCGAGAGGTACAAACTGTTTGGACCCCAATGCTGGAAGCTATCAAAGACGAAAGTTCCGAAAAACTCACCTATACAATGTATGCCGGCGGCGCGCTCGGTAAGGGGCCAGCGCATTATGAAATCGTCAAAAACGGCATGAGTGATATCGGTTATTTTACTGCGACCTGGACACCAGGAAAATTTCCCCTTGCTGATGCTCTGTCCATGGCTATGTGGATCGACGGCAAAGACAAGGCAACCGCAATTGGTAATGAATTGTATGCGGCATCCCCAGCCCTGCAAAAAGAATTTGAGGATGTACATCTCCTTGAACTCAACGGTTGTATTCAAGCTTTCCTGTGGACTCGAAAACCAGTTACATCTCTTGCTGACCTTAAAGGATTAAAAATTAGGACTCCAGGGGGAATGCAAACCCGGTATATCAGAAACCTTGGTGCAGAACCCGTATTCATGCCTCTTGGAGATGTATATACTTCTCTTGATACCGGTGCTATTGACGGTCTTGTTACATGCCCGCCACTTGTCCTCGCATTCAAACTTTATGAGGTCGTTAAACATGGTGTTGTTGCGACCTTCGGTTGTGTTACAGAGGGGGTGGTTATGAATAAGAAAAAATGGAATCAGCTTGATTCTGAAAAACAAGCTGTTATAACTAAAATCGCATCTAATCCATATGCACATACACATGGTCTTGATCAAGGCACTTATACAGAGATGATCACTGAACTCAAAGATAAAGGAATAACCCTGCACAACCTCGATGACACCACCCAGCAGGAATGGTTCAAGACTTACTACCAGGTTACGAGGGATTGGGTTGCTGCACAAAAAGACCCAGCTGAAGCGGAAAAACTCGTAAAACAACTCGCAGAAATAGTGTCTAAAAATGGTAGTGAAGCAGTTGCAGTTCCCCCCGAATGGAGATAAATAGCTGTACTCAGGCTTTACAGGTGGATGATCATCAATCATTCACCGTTTCCCCCACCAGACCATTATACTTAACAAGAGATAAGAAGTGCTTCAATTTAAATGGATTGTACAAAAGATGACAAGAGTGACCGCCTTCTGCGCGATGTTCCTCCTCATTCCTATGATGTTCTTGTCCACAATAGATGTATCACTCAGAAAAGCATTTAGTGTCACCATCCCAGGAACCATGGAACTCTCTTCGTATATGCTGGCCCTTTTCATTCTTTTAGGGCTTTCATATACCCATCAACGCAGAGCCCACGTCAGGGTAACTCTGCTGCTGGATTTTTTTCCACCTAAGGTGAAGGTATCTATTGAAACCTTTTTACATATCCTCAGCCTGGTAATGCTCGTTGTCCTTATAAAAGAGGGTTGGATCATTGCCCTGGAGGAGACCACGGTCTCTGATATGTTACGCATCCCCCAAAATCCCTTCAGGATGGCCCTTGTTGTTGGTTGTTGTACCTTTGCATTGGAAATAGTTGTCGATATCGCCGAAAATCTGCAGAAATTGAGGGGAAAATAATGGATCCGATTCTCGTTGGTTCCGGTGGTATCATTTTGGTGTTCATCCTGCTTTCACTCGGCATGCCCATTGCTTTTGCTTTAATGTTTTCAGGTTTCACAGGCATAGGTGTACTCTCTGGTTTTGATGCCGCATTTCCTGTCGCTGCCCGCACCGTTTACGACGAAGCTGCAACCTACCCATACATGGTTATTCCCTTATTTATTGTGATGGGTTCTTTTGCCGGTGCTTCAGGTATGACCCAGGCTATTTACCGATGTCTCGACAAATGGCTTCGGTTGCTCCCAGGTGGACTTGCTGTGGCGTCCATCGCCGCCTGTGCCGCCTTTGCTGCTGTTTCCGGGTCTTCCGTTGCTACAGCAGCGACACTGGGCAACATTGCCTTACCGGAAATGAAACGTTACAACTATTCTGACTATCTGAGCACTGGAGCCCTGGCTGCAGGTGGAACACTCGGATTTCTTATCCCTCCGAGTCTAGGTTTTATCGTCTTTGGAATGTTGACGGAACAAAGCATAGGTAAACTTCTTGTTGCAGGTATAATACCAGGTATCCTCCTTGCCACTGCTCTGTGTACTGTTGTGATTATCTGGGCGACATTACATCCAGAAGCCGCGCCGCAATCAGATGAGGTCATTACCTGGAAAGAACGTTTTATTGCCCTGCGAGGTATTATAGAGCCACTCGTTCTTTTTTTCATTGTCATGTTTGGTATCTACGGAGGTCTTTTTACCCCAACAGAGGCGGGAGCAGTCGGTGCTACCCTTCTTTTTATTTCCGTAGTTATAAAAAGAAAACTAACCTGGAAAAAACTCGTCGCAGCTCTTAAGGAGGCATTGGTCACCTCTGTTATGGTGCTATTCTTAGTTTCCGGTGCGAGTATCTTTACCTATTTTCTCGCCCTTTCAACTATTCCTATACAAGCCGCAACCTGGGTAACAAGTCTTGATGTTGCACCCATTGTCATTCTTCTGTCGATTATTTTTATTTATATTATCCTCGGTTGTTTCCTTGATTCGATATCCATGATGGTCTTGACTTTGCCGGTGGTCTTTCCGGTTATGAATGCTTTACATTATGACCCTGTATGGTTTGGTGTTATTGCAGTATTAATGATGGAAGCAGGTCTTATCACTCCACCACTCGGCTTGAATATATTCACCATTGCAGGCGTCTCCCGGGACATAAGGGTTGAAACCGTATTTAAAGGAGTGCTTCCCTTTCTTTTAGCCCTTTTCGTTGTGGTTGGCATATTGATTGCCTTTCCACAGGTCGCAACTTTTCTTCCTTCACACATGTAGCCTTTTAAAAAATTTAAATGGCTACCACTTTTAATGCCCCTTGGCGAGCCTTGACCGCCTAACCAACAGGCATTTTCGGATAAAGCAACATTTGTTCTGTAAATTATTGATTCCTTTCGAACATGTTAGCAAAGATGAAACATCATGCGCGAGTAGTCCAGTCCTTTAAAGTCGTAAAGACCGAGCCCAAGGGTGCTCGTTCCTCGCAGTCTTGACAACTTTAAATGACCGAACTTAACCTGAAGGTGGCGATGACGGAGAGGCGTCTCCGACGGGGCTTCACCATAGAGGCTATTGCGTCATCTTGAGGTAAGCCTTCCCGGTTATCCAATCCTCAGAGATTTCCATTACGACTGCTGAGACAAGACGTAAACAAGAAGCTGTATTGGGGAACAAGGTCGCTACTCTTGTGCGTCGTAATATCTCTTTGTTGAGGCGCTCCAACATATTGTCTGTACGCAGGCGTTTCCAATGCTTTTCAGGCATAGTAAAGACAACCATTCCTTGAGGTAACGCTTCTTCCGCCCATGCCACAAGCTCAGGCGCAGAATCTTTGTAGTCAGCAAGGAAAATATCGAGTAGTCGTAAAGCCTCCTCGTTGTCTGGAGCAGTAAAGATAGCCCTGATCCGACCAGCAACGTCGCTTTTCATTGAACGTTTTGGTACGTAACTTTGTGCGTTTTGTTGGAGATGGAACTGACAACGCTGCCAAGGTACCGTCGGGAAGACTGCTTTCCTGGCTGCCTTTAGTCCTCCATGGGCATCTGAGATGAAAAGTTTCACCCCGTGAAGACCACGATCTTTGAGGTTACTCACAAAATCACGCCAGTGCACTTCCTGTTCAGAAAGTTTAACTGACACACCTAAAACTTCTCTGTGCCCTGAAGGGTTAATACCTATAGCCAAGAGCACTGCACAGTCTATGATTACGCCATTGTGGCGAACTTTTTCATATCTGGCGTCCATATAAACATAGGAATATTGCCCTAAAGGACGATCCCGCCAGCTTTGCAATTGATCGTCTAAAGATTTACTGGCGCGACTGACGTCAGAGGAGCTTATCTCAAAACCGCAAAGCTGCTCCGTAATTTTAGCGACTTTACGTGTTGAAACACCCTGCACGTACATTTCTGCCAGGGCCACTTTAAGCGCTCGCTCAGAACGTAACCCACGCTCAAGGCTCTGGGGATAGAACTCACAATCTCTCGTCTGCGGTACTGCAAGAGATACAGTACCTACACGAGTTTTGACTGATTTGGCTTTATAGCCATTAGCGTAACTTTGCCGTTGCTCTGTCCTTTCATAAGGCTCTGCTTTTAGGTACCTGGATCGTTCTATTTGCATAGCGGTATTCATGAGTATGGAAACGGCATCTGCAATTCCATTAAATCCATTCGTTATCAATAGTTCCATTGCTGAGTCAAATTGGGTATTCTCTATGTTGCAGGTCATTGTTTCTTCCTTTCGGTTTGATGTGAATAATTTGGGTCCGAAAGGTTAATCGATGACCTGCTTTCAACAAGCCCTAAATAAAATTTACAGAAAGAACATTACACTACCCATTTTCGTTTTAAAGAGAAATAAAAAACGTAATAAAATTCCTTGCTTTACTCAATGATTTCAACATACACTCTCGCACAAGGATAATCTGGATAAAACAACCTGTAATTTCAGTGTGTACGTTAAATTGTGTTTAGGAGAAAGGGTCGAAATGTTGAGTAGAATTAAAAAGGTAAAATTCACTACAAAATTATTTGTAGCGATGTTAGCAATCGTCGTAATTTCCATAGCAATTACATCAGGAAATGCTGTCAGGATGTCAAAAAAGGGGTTGTATACCTTGGGGGAAGGCGCAATAGAGAATATTCACGCCGCTCTCTACAACTCTTTTGACGCCATTGATAAGAATTTGCGAAAAAAATTAGACTCTGACCTGACTCTTTTGGAGAAAGAACTTGAATCTGATGGAAAGTTGACCTTGGGTGCTTCCAACATGATAGAACAAAAGATGATCAACCAAGTGTCAAAAGCATCAAACATGCAGGAGATACCAGAGCTTGTCGCAGGCAATATTGTTCTCAATAATAACAGTGACATTGTTGATAGCATTGAGAAAATCACATCATCATCAGCAACGATTTTTCAACTTGTTGATGACAAGCTCTTGCGGATAGCAACAACAGTAAAAGAAATGAACGGGGAGAGAGCTGTTGGCACATATATTCCATCAGACAGTCCCGTTTACAAAGCAATAATGAGCGGAGAAACTTTTCGTGGCAAAGCGTATGTTGTTAATGACTGGTATCTTACAGCCTATAAACCGGTTAAAAACGACAATAACGAAATAATTGGAGCTATCTATGTTGGTCAATTGATGATCTCTGATCAGGTGAGAAAACTTGTTTCAGAAACGACGATCGGTCCAGGTTATTTCTTTATCTATGCAGACAATGGTTCTGTTCTTGTCCATCCAACATTAAAGCCTTCGGATAACCTTCTGGAACTTGTTCCGGCTTTTACAAGTGCTGCAGATGGTTTCATTGAGTATGAGTGGAACGGCGAGAAAAAAATTACATATAAAAAACGGATTGACGAGTGGGGTGTATCTCTTGCCGTTGGGCTGAACAGAACAGACATGGTTGCAGGTTTAGATATCCGAATGTTGCGCAATAGCATACTGGTTGGTATTCTCGTGATAATTGCAGCGGTTGTTATCAGTATTTTTCTCGTTCGTTCAATCAACCGTATGCTCAAAGATCTTGCCGCAAAAGCTGTTAAAGTCGGTGATGGTGACTATACAATCAATTTTTCTTCAGAGGTTGATGACGCGATTGGGCAACTCACTAATTCGCTTGGGATTATGGTTGCAAAAGGAAAAGAGATGCTTGAGGATATAATCCAATCCTCACAGTCATTGTCTGCGGCCTCTACAGAGCTTGCAGCTATTTCTGACCAGATGGTGGTAAATGCTGAATCAACAACAACTATAGCTGACGAAGCATCCGCAAACGCGCAAGATGTCTCTGAGAATATGGTTTCTGTCTCCGCGGCCATGGAAGAATCAACTGTTAACCTTGATATGATCGCAGCAGCATCCGAAGAAATGGGTACTACGATCAAGGAAATTGCAGAAAACAGTGCCAGGGCGCGGCATACTACCGAAGAAGCTGTAAGTAACTCTAAGCGCTCACACGTTAGAATTATTGAATTAGGAGAGGCAGCCAAAGCAATCGGTTCAATTACGGAAACTATTACCGAGATATCAGAACAAACAAATCTTCTTGCTTTAAATGCCACCATAGAAGCTGCCCGTGCTGGAGAATCCGGAAAGGGATTTGCGGTCGTTGCAAACGAAATCAAAGACCTGGCGAAGGGCACATCTGAGGCAACTGGAAAAATCCGGGATGCTATTGATGGGATTCAATTAAAAACATCCACTACCATTAAGGATATTGAAGAGATAACAAACATTATCACCCAAGTAAGTGAAATAGTGAATGGAATTGTTACAGCGGTTGAGGAACAGTCAATTACTACAAACGAGATTGTAAATAACGTGAGCCAGGCATCTCTTGGAATAAATGAAATAAATGAGAATGTTGCCAACAGCAATCGAATGACCAGCAAAATGAGTGAAGGCGTACGACAGGTCAAAAATCAATCCTTAGAGGTAAAAGATAGCAGCGAACATGTGCGTGGTTCTGCTGACGAGTTGTCACAACTCGCAGAGAAATTGACTCAACTTGTCTCACGTTTCAAGATCTGAGATGATGACACACTAATAATGCAGATAGGTTTTACCTTCATAGTTGTATTTACTGAAAGGACCGCAAAAAATCGGTCCTTCCGACATAAACCCGCTTTTTTCCTCCCTTCCATTTCCCAAAAGGAAGGGAGGGAAACACAGCAATTAAATATCTTAAAAATGATTTAGTCGATTCTGAAAAAAGCATTTCAATCAGGCGGGTTGCCGACTTGGCATCCCAGCCTGAATTACAATCATTGCCCAAAAAAGAAGCAAAACTCCTCTAATGAACTTCATTAGCTTTTTGAAGTTCATACCAGCAGCACTGAGGATAGCATTTATCTGATCCCCGATCACTCCTTTCAATCGGTTTCGATCCATACGGTGTTCTTGTTTTAAGTGACCTATGGATGGTTCAACTGCCGAGCGACGCTTCATCCATCGCCAAAGGCTGTTTGAGGTTTTTCCTCTCCGTACTTTGTCAACATGCACCGAAGCTTTACCTGTGTAATCGTGACCTCGGTACCCGCGATCCACAAAAACATGATCTGGGCTTTTTGTCAGCTTGGTCACTTGTTCTAAAGTCTCGTCCAGAGTGTGCCCATCGTATGGATTGTTGTGGAAGGCAAGAGCACCAACAAACCAGCCTCCACGACTCGTCGTTGCTACACTGACTTTGGTCCCAAATTCATATCGCTTATGAGCCTTTCCTTTACTGATACAATCAACATCAGGTTCGTGTACGCTGTACACCTTGTTTTTATCGTGTCGCTGTTGCTTGTGGATTTTTTTCGATGTTGCGAGTAAAGCCGATAGATCCCCGTCAATAACCGAACATTTTCTTTCAATATCACGAATTACACGACCGAGGTATGTTTTCAGCTTTTTGGTGCAATTCCTGGCTCTCTTCATTTGCCTGGCATGTGCATACCGGCTTTGTTTCAACACCAGGCGTTTTGCAAGGCGATTGTAGTTTTGCCTCAAGTTAATCTTTCTCTTTTTTGCCTCTTTCACCAATCTATCTCGTGCACGATCATACAGTCTGGCATCAGTTGGGAAGCGAATATCTTTCTCCATCACCGTCGTATCGACATTCACTCTTTTCAACTGAGTTGTCTTAATCGCTTTCAATTTCAATCCGGCTTCAATGGTCTGCTTTAACAGCTCTTCAGCTCCAGCCTCGCCGATCCTATTCCGCCATTTGGTCATGCTTGTCGGATGAATGGGAAGTTTATGTTCAAAGTACTTCATACCACTAAAGTACTGCCAATAGGGGTTTTCAACCCAGCCATGAAGAACATCTTCATCACTGAGGTCAAATGTGTACTTGAAATAATGAAGTGCAATCATCAGTCGTGTACTGATGGCAGGCCGGCCTTTTTCTGAATTGAATGACTCACCAAATGTTTGGTTAAATTGGTCCCAGTTCACCACTTCTGATAGTTTAACAAGAGAGTGGCTGGGGTTGATCATGTTTTGAAGCTCGGCCCTGAATAGATCTGCTTGGGGATTCTGCTGAGGAGATTTCTTTGGTTTCATGGCTAAAAAATGCAAGAAAATGGACGGTTAGTATCAATAATCTTGCATTTATATTAGCATACTTGATCGTTTTTCTCTAGTTTATTCAGACATATATCTCATTTTTCAGCATCGACTGATTTAGTGCAGGTGCAATGGGGATCAGAAAGCCCCACCTATTTGCCGGTTCATTTTACACACTTTGCAGCCAACCCCAGGAATTTCTGTTTTGATATTCCTGGCTTTCCAGCTGATTGGCAGAGAATCAAAGTATTGGCCAATGAATCAAGTGTGATAACCTTTTTTTTATTTTTTCTTCTCCTCAACTATCCTCAATCCAGGACCTCTCTTATTTTAATAGCTATTTCTTTTTGAAAAAACGGCTTTGATATAAAATGAACTCCTTCATCTAATATACCCTGGTGGGCGATGACATTAGCTGTGTAACCGGACATGAAGAGAATCTTGATCTGGGGGTAGAGATGTTGCAACTGTTCAGAGAGTTCGCGGCCGTTCATCTCTGGCATAACTACATCTGTTATCAATAGATCGATCTGGCCACCATATCCTTCGGCAATACTTTTCGCTTTTTTGGGACTTGTGGTCGAAAGGACCTTATATCCCATCCTTTCGATTATTCTGACCCCAAGCTTCAAGATCGAGGCATCATCTTCAACCAGGAGTATTGTTTCTCCTTTGCTCAACGGGGTTTCGGGGACGCTCTTTTTTTGTTCCTTGACGGTTTGGACATGTCGTGGCAAATAAACCCTGATGGTTGTCCCTTTCATCGGTTCGCTGTAGACGCTGATAAAACCATTGTTCTGTTTAACAATGCCATACACAGTGGCCAAGCCAAGTCCCGTCCCCTTACCCATTTCTTTGGTCGTGAAAAATGGTTCGAAAACCTGCTCGATAACCTCTGGTACTATTCCGCAACCGTCGTCGCTTACTGCGAGCATGATGTATTCACCCGGAAATGTCTCTGGATGGTCTGCGCAGTAGGCTTCGTCAAATGCAAAATTTTTAGTTTCGATGGTAACTTTACCGATGTCAGTTATTGCATCTCTTGCATTGACACAGAGATTTGCCAGGATCTGATCCACCTGCGAAGGGTCTATTTTAACTGTCCAAAGTTCTGTTGCCGGCACCCAGGCAAAATTTATATTTTCACCGATCAAGTGACGGAGCATTTTTAGCATACTGCCGATGCTGTCATTGAGATTAAGTACTTTGGGAGCAACCGTTTGTTTTCGAGCAAAGGCCAGAAGTTGCCGTGTTATGTCTGCTGAGCGCATAGCAGCCTGATAAATGTCTTCCATGTCTCCATAAAGGGGATCACTGGATTCTAAATTTTCCATAGCCAATTCGGCGTGACCAAGAATAATACTGAGCATATTGTTAAAGTCGTGGGCAATGCCGCCAGCCAGTCGCCCCACTGCTTGAAGCTTCTGAGACTGATTGAGGGCTTCATTTTGCATTTTGACTTTATCCTGAAGTCTCTTTTGTTCTGAGATATCATTAAAAATACAATGTGTTTGAATAAACTGCCCATCCAGGTCTCTTGTAATTTTGCCATCAAATGCGACCCAAACATAGGTCCCATCTTTTTTCTTGAGCTGAAACTCTATGCCCATGACTTCCCCAATGGACTTAAACCGAGGAAAGTTTTCTCTAAAATGATCCTGCCAATCAGGATGTAAAAAATCCCCAAACGACTTGCCTACAACCTCTTTTTGAGAGTATCCTAAGTGATCCAACCACCTTTTATTCACCTCGAGGAAACAACCGTCTTTATCTAAACTCTGATAAGGAAATGGAGCATTTTCAAACAACGTTCTATATCGTTCTTCACTTTTTACTAACCGTACTTCGTTGACTTTACGAGCCGTTATGTCCTGGACGGACCCGAACAGGCGCACTACTCGCCCAAATTGATCCGTTTCCGTTTCTCCACGTGCCAGAAGATGAATTTCTTGTCCGTCTGGATTGGTTCGACGCAATTCCAGTTCGTAAGGTGTCTTGTCTTTTAAGGCTTTTGAGACAGCCTCGTTAAGCTGGGTCGCGTCTTCTGGATGGTAAAGCTGGAGCTGGCCTTGATAATCAGGCGGTGGCTTAGTGGAGTCGAGAGAAAAAATTCTGTAGAGTTGTTCTGACCAGGTAACACTGTTTGTAACAGGGTCCCAGTCCCAATCACCGACCTGAGCAATACGCTGTGCTTCTCTCAGACGCTTTTCAGTGTCTGCCGTTTTGCTTTCAGCCTGCTTACGTCGGGTAACGTCTTGTATTACACCAATTACCTTTATTGGTAGACCAGCATCATTTTTAACAAGCTCAGCAATTGATCTGATAACCTTTCGCTCTTGCCTGGTGATCGGCTGAATCTCAAAATCAAGATCGTATGGTTTCTCTTTTTCTATCAGATCTACCAGTGCCTGATGAACTCTGTCACGATCCAGGATACATTTTTCGACTGTGTCGACGGTGAACGTTTCCTCTTTGGGATCTAATCCATAGATTCTTTTAGCTTCATCAGAACCCCAAAATTTTCCAGTAACAAGGTCATATTCCCAGTTTCCTACGAGTCCCATTCGCTGAGCACTCTTGTAACGCTGCTCATTTTCCCGTAACGCATCTTCTTCCTGTTTTAGTCTTGTAATATCTTGCCAAACCCCATGGATTACAGTCTCTTTTTCTATTCTGATCACATTCAACAGAATGTTGAGCAGCAGATTGGAACCATCCGACCTCAGGCATAGCCACTCGAAACGGTGATGACCTTTTTCAAGCGCCAAGGCGGTCATCAATTCGGCTTTTACTGCCGATGATTGACCATCTGGTTGCTGTTCTGGTGAAATATCTGCTGGATGAAGTTTGAGTAATTGCCCCCTATTTTCAAAACCGAGCATTTCAAGTGAAGCCTGGTTGCAATCTATAAACTGATCCCCCTTATATAGAACTTGTCCATCGGCGGAATGTTCAAAAAGCAACCTGAACTTTTCCTCACTTTCTTTAAGAGCCGCTTTTGTCTTTTTGAGCTCAAGAACTTCCTGCATCAAATCTTCATATGTGGGTTTTTTAGCAATCATTTTTAACCTTAGAGATAAATATATCAGAGGAAGAGCTGTCTTGATCTATCATGAGTTCAACTAAGCATCAAAGTACTCTACAGATAAAACAATACCAAAAGATATTTTGAATGATAAGTTCAATCATGTTAATTATTTAAAAATAGATCGTCAAATAGTACAAGACTTTTAATTGCAGATTAAACCGGACACATCCTCTCTAAATTGGGCTTATTCCTGTCCCAACATACTACCTGAGATCGCTGGGGCTGATTGCAGACAACACCATGTCAGATGATATTTTTAAACATTCCACAGCGGATGGAAATGTGGCTGTCAGAGTCAAACCAAGACTATAGCTGGCAGATACGTTTTCCAGTGCCTGTACAAATCGCAGATATCACTGGTTTGAGAACGGCTTTTTCTCTTTGTACCGAAGAGAACCTGTTTTGTCTTTTCCATCTACCACCTTGGCGTTTTATTTCATTTTTGTAGGAAATCATACAACGGCAATGCGAAACATAGAGTTCATCACAGTTCATGCTAAAGGCAGTAATAACCTGATTTTAAAAGGTTAGACAATATCACTATAAATATTGTCAAATGGCT
This sequence comes from Desulforhopalus sp. IMCC35007, assembly GCF_005116575.1. Lineage (GTDB taxonomy): Bacteria > Desulfobacterota > Desulfobulbia > Desulfobulbales > Desulfocapsaceae > Desulforhopalus_A. The sequence goes on from NZ_SWCN01000007.1 coordinate 54,351, forward strand.
TAAGACTTGTAACAGACAATGCAACGTTAAGCCATCAGGGGGGTGGTACCATTAATTTGAGGAATAGAAGAATGACTCAGTATATCTGCCCGAGCTGCGGATCAAAATATTTTATGACCTCCAAAACACGGGAGAAAATTATTTTTCAAGTAACAGACGGGCGGAGCGTCGAGTTTGTCGAGATGACCACTGAGGAGATCAATAACATTGTTATTGATGCACATAATATCTGTTGTGGTGCTTGTAGCTGGCAAGGGAGTTTAGACGAAGTTGTTGAATCCCACAGAGATTAACAGCCCGAGAAATCCACTCGTCCCAATCAAATAACAACGGTGATACCATGGCTTTTATCCAATTTTTTGAAAAACCCGGCTGTATTAACGGCGAAAAGCAGAAAGATATTTTGCTTAAGGCGGGGAATAGTCTTGAGTGCATAAATATACTGGAACATAGCTGGAGCCCTGAAGAACTTGCCCCGTTTTTTGCTGTAAAGGACCCCGTTTTGATCATGAATTATACCGCTCCGGCGATCAAAAAAGGAGAAATAATACCTGCAGATCTCTCCTATGGTGAAGCGGTTCGTCTCATGATTGAAAATCCAATACTCATCAAGCGTCCATTGATACGGGTTGATGGCATCTCGATTCAAGGTTTTACGGATGAACGTCTTACTCCATACCTTGGTTCCTGGGATGGTGCAGATGATGTCGTTACCTGTCCTAATCTGCATTCTGTATCCTGTGACGATAAAATAATATAACGATTTTCCCCAATGTAGGAGGGAAATTCTCTGGAGCATTCGACGAAGTCTGTCCTCATCATAAAACCAGGAATGTAAAAATGGGGTTGAACAGGATACAAATACATATTTTTAAACAACTCAGCAGTGCGCTCGGTATGAAAATAGAGGACTATTTGTCCAGGTTCTCTAAAGAATATATTCTCCGGGATATCAAGACACTTGACGACTTGACGGAAGAAGAGGGGGATTCCTGGATTACCAAAGCATATTTAGAATCGCTTGGGTGACGTTAGAAAACACTTTGTATTATCAACGGTACGCATTGTATCTGCGGGACATCTGTTGATTCACTTTTAAAAGGAACAATCTCCATGAAACCTGATTTATCTTTCAATCTGAGCGTTGCCGATATCATCACCTATTACCCTTCAACAAAGGCTGTTTTTATTGCCCATGGTCTTGATATACTTGTTACCGAGAATGCAATGAGGGCTTTATCCCCTTTTTTGACACTGGGAACAGCTCTTAGAAGTCGCTTTATCCCCGAGCCCAGTTTTATGAGATTACTCGAAGAGGCTGTTGAACAGGAAAACATCCTGGAGGCACCAGGACTTGAAGACGTCAGGACACAGGGAGATTTGACGCTTTTGGCACTGATGCCGTGTGGGCTCAAGATGCCATTTAGCAGAGCAATGAGCTCCTTTCTTGAAAACTTAAAGCGTGACCTCGGTGTTGCTGTCAAATTTGCCGTTGAGGGAAACCTCAACCAGGAGTTGTCTTACTATTCTTATGTTGAGCGGATCGAGTCTGTAGATGAGTTACCGGACATTATAATTTCATCTGATTTCAATACGTTTTATGGCCGCAGATTCTATGAAAAGTTTGTTGCGAGCGGTCAGTTTTGTGGCTATGGCACCTATGAACCCAACTCCAACTATATCAATGCTGGCATCGTTGAGCCAAATGGAGAGTATTCTGTTCTGGGTGTCAATCCGCTGGTGATGGTGGCCAATCTTGACGAGGTAGGCGATCGATCGTTGCCCAGTTGCTGGAAGGATCTTCTGGATCCCATGTGGAAAGAGAGTGTGACCCTACGTGGGGGAAATGGATTTTTCTGTCACGCTGTGCTGTTACCGACATATCAACGCTATGGTAAAGAAGGCCTGGAAAGGCTGGCTGATAACGTTCTTCAGGGATTACATCCGTCACAGATGATCAAAAACATTGACGGTGGTGCGCCGGGTGCGATTTATGTGATGCCGGAATTTTTTGCCCACAGGGCCAGAAAGCAGGACAGGATTCGTATAATCTGGCCGGAAGACGGGGCTTTGGCGAGTCCTGTAACCCTGCAGGTCAAATCTTCAAAGCTTGAGGAATTGCGTCCGATTCTTGATTATCTTACGGGTAAGGAGCTTGCTCAGGTGCTGGTTGGTGCCAGGTTTCCTGTCCCCCATGGAGATATTGTAGGGGACGTTCAAAATAAGCCGCTCCTGTGGCTTGGTTGGGATTACCTGCGTCGCGATGACCTACTGGAACTAAACCGTGTGATAGATACAATATTTATGCCGCGGGTAAAGCCTGGAATATGATGGTTCCTGAAAAAACATCACTGAGGCTCATTACCGTCGCGGGACCACCCTCCTGTGGGAAAACTTCCGTCGTTCTCCGAACTGTTGAGTCGATGCAGGAAAGAAATCTCAAGATTGGTGTGGTAAAGTTTGATTGTCTCACCAGTGAAGATCAACACCGCTATAATCATGCAGGGATTCCGGTTAAAAAGGGTCTTGCGGGCGGACTATGCCCCGATCATTTCTTTATAGCAAATATAGAACAGGCTCTGCAATGGGGGATAAGGAGTGGTTTTGACCTGCTGATCATTGAAAGTGCCGGTTTATGTAACCGTTGTTCTCCGCATATTCGTGGCGTTCTTGCCGTATGTGTCATTGATCAGTTGAGCGGTGTGCATACTCCAAGAAAAATCGGACCAATGCTAAAAAGTGCCGATGTGGTAGTTTTGACCAAAGGGGATATTGTCTCACAAGCCGAGCGTGAGGTTTTTTCATTCCGCGTTCGTCAGGTGAACGCAAGGGCGGCAGTACTGCCTGTTAATGGTCTCACCGGACAAGGTAATTTGTTGTTACAAAAACATTTTCAGAATGCACCATTGGTTGCAAGTCTTGAGGACTATAAACTCCGATTTACCATGCCGGCGGCACTGTGCTCTTACTGTCTCGGAGAGACACGGATCGGACCAGACTGCCAGATCGGCAACGTCAAGACCATGGATTTCTCATGACAGGTACGACAATCCTCAATCAAAAAGTCTCGTTCCTGGTCAAAGAACGTCCCTACCTTCTGGATTTTTTCACCGCGATGGCCATTACCGTCCCGCGTAACCAGACAACTCTGAAAGAATTCCTGCAATCAATCCCAAGCTCCCAGCTCAGTGAGTTTTCACTCAATCATCAATCACTGATAGACCAATGTCTCGATTTTATAAAACAAATGGAGATATTTAGATTACAGCCCCAGCAGTCAATTACTGAGATCACCCTAAAAGCGGGTCATGATAAGAATGGCAATCCGGAACCAAATAATGTGGTACTCAAGGTCGGAGAGGTTGTTGCACTTGTTGGCCCAACAGGGTCAGGAAAAAGCAGATTACTCGCCGACATAGAGTGTCTCGCCCAAAAGGATACGCCTTCCGGCCGGCAGGTACTCATAGATGGAGAAGCACCCGATGAAAAAAAGCGGCTTTCCGGGGACCAGCAGTTGGTTGCACAATTATCGCAAAACATGAACTTTGTGATGGATCTCACTGTTGGTGCGTTTGTTCGTATGCATGCGGAGAGTCGGCTTGTCCCCGATATCGATTTTCGTATCGATCAGATATTTGCAACAGCGGTGGAACTGGCAGGTGAACCCTTTACCCTTGAAACGCCTGTTACTGCATTATCGGGAGGGCAGTCCAGAGCACTTATGATCGCTGATGTCGCCTGTCTCAGTGCGTCACCCATAGTTCTTATTGATGAAATTGAAAACGCAGGTGTCGATAGAAGACGGGCGCTGGAGCTTCTGGTCAAGGAAGAAAAAATGGTCTTGATGGCCACCCATGATCCGTTGCTTGCACTCTCTGCAGATCGTCGGCTGGTGATCGGTAACGGCGGTATTCAGGCTATTTTGACGACGAGCCCAGAGGAGAGACGGGTTATCTCGGAGCTTCTCGTAATTGATAAAAAGCTTTCCGGAATGCGAGATTTGATCAGAACAGGCAACCGATTATCTTTTTCGTACTTTCTCGGTTAAACCTGTGTTGGTAGAGCCCGCGATTGTAAACCCACCGATTTTGAGGCAGATGGCTGTTTAGTCTCTCCGTTCTAAGCCTCATCGCTGCCTGGATTATCGGTAAGGCGGAGAAAAAAATTTCGAAATGGAGGACATGGACGGAAAAAGAGCCATCTTATTATGGCAGAAAAAAGACTATTCCTCTGAAGCACCAGACAATACAGAATTTTTTTCAAGAGGTTGTCTTTGCTCTGAAAACTTCTACATCACTGACCAGGACGAACAAAATAATATTTACAAAAGAGATATTTTATCAAAGTCTGTATACCTAAAAAGGCTGTATTCATTTAAAATTAAATCAGCTCAGCAATGAGTTAGCAGGTGTGACGATACATCTGAGTTCCTATGTTATGACACAACACCAAGTGTTCTTTTCTGCAAAAGACAGAGCTGTGCATACCTGAGAAATGCTCACCTGGCAGACAGATCTCTTTTCCGTTGAGAAAACAGTGGAAAAGACGAAAAAAAGACGATAGGTTACACAGGTGTTCTGCTTTAACAAAAATTTGTAAAAAATAATTAGGCTAGCCTCAACATTTGATTGTTTATAACCATCACTTGGTTTTGGAATATAGGACAGGTTATTGAAAATGCCCTAATACCTCAACCATTGTGGATGATAGATTGTGCTAAGATTGAAGGATGGTCGATTGTGTCCCAATCGCCAACAAATGTACAGTCACACTAACTATAACAATGGAGGAGCTCACAATGTATCAAAAGCAGAGAGTTGGCGGTAGGTATAGGTCTAAGACATTATTAGCGGTTCTGATTACATTGCTGTGCTGCACTTGGGCATCTTCAGCATTCGCAGTCATAGAACTGAAGTTAGGTCATTTCGGATCTGATACTCATCCGTCCCATATTGCCGCAACCCAGTTCGCAAACAATGTTGAAAAACGCACCAATGGTGAAGTAAAAATCGCAATTTACCCAAACAATGCTCTTGGTAGTCCACCAGAAGTTCTTGAGCAGGTTATCATGGGTGTAGTTGATATGAGTCTTTCAGGTCAGGATCAACTTGCCAAGCACGTATCCCTGTTTGACACCGTTAGTATTCCCTTTTCTCTCAGCAGCTATGAACACGCCGATCGAGTACTCGATGGCCCGTTTATAGATTGGGCTGCACCTGAAGTTGAAAAAATTGGCCTTGTCTATCTATCCAGCTGGGAATGGGGATTCCGTCAGTTGACCAATTCAAAACTGCCCATCATTTCCCCTGCTGACCTCAAAGGGCTTAAGATAAGAACACCTCCCGCCATGACCTATCAGGCAGCCATGGAAGCTCTTGGCGCCAACGTTCAGACCATCGCTTTCAGCGAACTGGTTATGGCCATGCGTCAGGGTGTTGTCGACGGGCAGGAAAACCCAATCGGTGTTATTTACAACCTCAAACTGTACGAATCTCAAAAATATATCTCCATTATAAACTACCTTTACAGTTCAATGTGTCACGTGGTTTCCAAAGGTGTCTGGGACAGTCTGACACCTGAACAGCAGACAATTATTCGCGAAGAATCCAATTCTGCCAGACTGCTCATGCGTAAACTCGCCCGTGCTGACGAGCAAAAACAGATCGAAGACATGCGTTCCAAAGGTATTCAGATCGATACTCCTGACCTGGCTCCTTTCAAAGCCAAAATGGGTCCTGCCTACGAAAAGATCAAAAAGAATGTCGGTGAGGCCAACTTTGACAAATGGATGAAGATGACGGAGTCAATGCAATAAACAACAGAATAGTTTCATAGCACAAATGGCTCCGCCTTTGTTACGAGGTGGAGCCAGTATTTTAAGTTCTAAGAGGTGACTTACATTGTTGACCCTTTCTATATTCGCCGTCCTGATCGCCCTCCTCCTCATAAATGTCCCGGTTGTTGTTGCAATTGGTGTAACTTCAGTTATCTTTTTCGTTGGCCTCGGTGATGCTCGCATGCTGGCGATGCTTCCGCACAGAATGTATTACGGCACCACCGGCTTTACCCTGCTGGCGATACCATTTTTTATTCTGGCTGGGAACCTGATGAATGTCGGTGGGATAACCGATCGAATTTTCCGTTTTGCCAGTGCAATGGTTGGACATATTTCCGGTGGCCTGGGACAGGTTAATATTGTAGCCAGCGTCATTTTTTCGGGTATGTCCGGTTCAGCTGTCGCCGATGCTGCAGGTCTCGGCCAGATCGAACACAAGGCGATGGTCGACGCAGGTTACGATCCGGCGGATTCCGCTACACTGGTTGCAGTTTCCTCGGTAATCGGTCCGGTTATCCCCCCCAGTATCCCTTTCGTGCTTTATGGAGCGATCACGAGTGTTTCGGTCGCCCGCCTGTTTATGGCGGGTTTCATCCCTGGCATCATAATGAGTCTTGGAATGATGATGGCCTTGGCAGTTCTGGCCAAGCGACACGATTATCCCTGTTCTGCCCACAGGGCATCGATTAGCCTTCGATGGATCGCCTTCAAAGAAGCATTCTGGCCACTTCTGGCCCCGGTAATTATCATTGGCGGAATCATGACCGGCTTCTTTACTCCGACAGAAGCATCGGTAGTTGTCTGTGTATATGCCCTGTTACTCGGATTTTATTATGGGGACCTTACGTTTAAAGATTTGCCGGATATTATGTACAAATCGATTACTCAGGCGGTCAGTCTGCTCTTCATCATCGCAGCAGCAAACTTCTTTGGCTGGCTCATCATCCATCAGAAAATACCGGACAGCATCATCGCGACCTTGATTGATTTTGGGGCAACGCAATCGGCTGTATTATGGATTATCATCGGCATCGTCCTGATCATGGGCTGTTTTCTTGAGGGAAATGCTATTTTCCTCATCACCCTGCCTATCTTTATGCCAATTGCCAAGATGTTTCAGATCGATCTGGTTAATTTTGGTGTGGTCATGACTCTACTTATCATGATCGGCAATCTTACTCCGCCTGTAGGTATGTGTCTGTTTGCTGTCGACAGTTTCGCCAAGGTCGGGATTCCGGCTTTGGCTAGGAAAATCTGGCCATACCTCATTATCATCCTGATTATTACCCTGATTATTGCATTCGTACCGAGTATAGCCCTATTCTTACCGAACCTGCTGATGGGAGAGATGTGATGATCAAGGCTCTTAAAAAACTGGATAGCTGGGTGCAAAAGATATTGCGCCTGATTTCGATGGCAATTTTCTCGGCACTGGGACTGCTGATGGTTGTCAACGTGCTGTTACGGCTGACGACTGACCTGATCAACTTCCTCAGCGTTAATGGATATGTCAACATTGCAGAAGCCATCAAAAATCTGCTGCCGGTCACATCCTTTCATTGGTTTGATGAAATTGTTGAACTCTCCTTTGCCGCTCTGGTCTTCTATGGTGCAGCTGCTTTATGGGGGGCCAAGCTCCATTTCAGCGTTGGAGACTGGATCACTCCACGCCTGCCAAACCAGCGCTTAAAGATTCTTTACAAGATGTTTATCTACCTGATTTGTATGGTGTTCATGGGAATTTTGTTCTGGTTTTCAATGCGTCTGACGCTACGGTCAACCGAATTGACCACCGTTTTTCAAATTAAAAAATCGGTTCTCTACTCCTGCATGCCGATATCTGCTCTGATAATGCTGATTTATTCAATTTTTGATTTTTTAGGAACCGTTATGGACCTCTTTTCAGGCGAGCCCAGTCAAAAACCATCAGAGTGAGCTCAGATGTCTACAGCCAGCACTTTTTCGGCTACGTCCTAAGCTGATTCGCCTGTCGGCCTAATACAAGCCTGGCTGTTGTAGTTGTTCTATTTTGATTGTTGCTCCAGATAGCCACATGGCCCAACCTTCATTAAAAGAAGGTATCCTCTTATAAAATTGTAGAAAAAGGATATTCCTATGATTCATATTATTGCTTCGTTGACCATTGCAGATGGGAAAATGCCCCAGATGAAAGAGATCTATAAATCATTTGTCCCTAAAGTTGAAGCCGAGGAGGGATGCATTATGTACTGTCCAACGGTTGACTTTGAGACGGACATTCCCACCCAGGAGAAAAATAAGAATATTATTACTGTCATAGAAAAGTGGGAGAATATTGAGGCCTTCCATGCCCACCTCTCCGTGCCACATCTGGCAGAGTTCAGAAAGGATGCACAGGGCATGATTGAAGGGGTATCAATAAAGGTGCAACAAAATATGTTGTGATTGACAAGAAAGAATTGAGAACATCATACTAAATACTGCATCCGTTCTAACTACGAATGATAGTATTCATTAGTATTATGCACTTCTTTTGCTTTCATTGTAAATCATTTCGCATGCTCTATCGTATAAGACAGGCAAGAAAGAGTCTCAAGGATCGATCTTAACACACTCTATACACTTGCAAGGATTTCAATTTGTTGAATTCCATAGGAACGATAAGATTTTTTCATATACAATAGAGAGGTGGGTTATGAGTATGAGAGGCGAAATTATTTCAAAAGAATATCAGAGCATGGTATGGGTGAAGGACAATGATGGAAAAGAATATGCCTGCTATTTAGACGACTTAAAAGATAAGGATAATCTCACTGAAGAAGAAAAAGCAAAATGTGTAAACGTGAGTGATATGCTTGGTGATAGCTGGTGATATATTTTCCCCATGTTAAGATAAATAATTTTTTCTATGTTAGAATTGTTGAATTATTCTAGTGCATGGGAAAACATGAATACATTACCGTTTGAGATCCGACAAATATTCTGAGAGATCAACAGAAAAGAGAATATGGATCTCAAGCGGTGTCTAATGCTGGTATAATTCTAACGATATTCTCCACCCGACCGTTAAATATCTCCTTTAAGCGTGTTAAGTGTAATTAAAGAGCACTTTGATAGACCTATATTTTCGTAGTCTTCTTCCACACTTTATCTGCAATCCTGGCACCTGCTGGCCCTGTTGGCGGACAAACCAATACGTAGTGACGTCATAGGTTTTAAGTGTCGATTGTAGGGGAAATTCTTTCACGCATGGTCTTTCTGCCATGGTGATGTGAGTTTAACCTAGTTTTCATGACATATGTCATCCATCAATCGCATGATTGCCAGCTCTTTGGCTTTCGCTTCAATATCGACAGTCATCACACGCCCTCGCCAACAGTCGGGCAGATCATCGGGATTTATATAATCGGCATGTGGTCTGGGATTACCATCCCCCCAACCGGCCTTCGGTGATGACAGATGGCAATATTGCTCCCTCCCCTGCCGATGCCAGGTTGCAGCTGCAAGCTCAGTGGCCTCTTCGACAGACAGTTCATCCGGATTGCAGCGATGGTGATGAACATCATAGACCAGTGGAATGCTCAGCTTGTCACAAAGGGGCAAGAGATCGGATACAGTATAACTGACATCATCATTTTCCAGAGTCAAGCGGCTGCGCACATTTCCAGGAAGATCTCCAAAAACCTGGCTAAATCGTTGCAGTGCAGATAATTTATCGCCGTAGACACCACCGGCATGTAGATTAATAATGCCTGCCCCGACTGCTTCCGCCAGCCATCCCTGATACTCCAATTCTCGGATTGAGTTGGCGACGACCCTTGTGTCAGGTGAAGAAATCACAACAAACTGATCCGGGTGGAAACTGAGACGAATGTCATGCAAATGGGAAAAAGATCGAACGGCGCTAAGCAATTCGACTATTCTCTCTCCCTTGGGAAGATCATCAAGACGATAACCAACCTCTGGATGGGTTATCCGAGGAAACAGCGGCGACATGATGCGAAATGCACCGATCCCAAGGCGGTGGACGATTTCTACGGCCTGCAGGAGGTTCCAACTATTGTCGTAGCAGAGATCAGACAACTTGTTCAGCTGTTCAGCACGAGACAGGCTGGAAAGAAACTTGGCAGTCGTTGTCCGAAAGGCAATCTTCTCATTTTTAAAAATACAGCACAAACCAAAGCGCATAGGAGCTCCTTCATCACAGTCTAGACTATCATAGATAATCACATATATAACAAATTATATCAGCTACCCATGTTTTGGCGCCTGAAGTATACGACAATTTTTTGTACAATCCAGGCGTGGTTATTATAACATCCATAGCTTTATTTAGTATTCAGCTGCAGAGCAGGTTTCCTCAAAACTGTCGGAATAAATCTCTCCAAAATTTCCAAAAAGCCACTGACAAAAGACCATCTTGTTGGATTGCTCCCTGGAAGATAATATTCTCTTACCTGCTTGCTGCTGTTGATTTGCTCAAGCGATGTCTATAGGGTTGAGAATATGATATAGATTGGTTGATTGAAGCGATACTGGTAACTACCCCATTATATGTTTCGTGTCGTCAAATTTTTATTTTTCAGGTTGTACGGACCACAGTGAACGGTTACCCGTTGGAGATTACTTATGAGCAGATTTTGCTGGATACCACCTGGGAAAGTGCAGGAGAAACAATTCACCACCAGTTGAGGCAAACATACAGGCAAACTTGTGAGACAAGCTGATTATAATTTCTGTCTGAATCTATAGCACGTTGTCATGCATCAAGCACCTTTCTAATCAAAACAGCAATATCTTTTTTTGTCAGAGGTTTGAGCGCAAAGCCCCTGATTCCATATGATTTTGCCTTATCTTTAGAAACCTGAGAGCTATACCCGGTACAGAGAATGATTGGCATTCCGGGTCGAAGCTGGAGAATCCTTTTAGCGAGATCAAAGCCGGTCATGTCTGGCATGGTCTGATCAGTAATAATCAGATCGAACCTCTCGGGCTGGCTCTGAAAAGTGGAGAGGGCATCAATGCTGTTTAGCCTGACCGTGACCCGATAACCGAGTCTCTCTAGCAATTGTTTACCCATTTCGGCCAGTATTTCCTCATCATCTATAAAAAGAATATGTTCGTGGCCAACCGGAATGATGTCCGGGACGTCGGTTCCAGGCAGGGCGGCATCCGCCATAGCAGGAAAATACGCATGGAAAACAGTTCCTTCCCCGGCTTGACTTTCAAAGGTTACAAAGCCTCCATAACTTTTCACAATGCCATGGATAATGGCAAGTCCCATGCCGGTCCCTTTGCCAACCTCTTTTGTGGTAAAATAAGGATCGAATATGTTTTTCTGGATTTCAGGTGCAATCCCTGAACCGGTGTCTGTTATAGACAGCTTGAGAAAATCTCCAGGTTGAATATTTGATTCAGAGGGAAAATCCGAACATTGAAGGTATTTCTTCCTCAGGGAAATGGAAAGAATCCCCCCGGTCTCTTCCATGGCGTGAAAAGCGTTCGTACAGAGGTTCATGAGGATCTGATGAATCTGGGTCGGATCGGCAAGAATATAGCCTGATTCAGGATCAACGTCTTCCCGGATAGCTATGGTCGATGGTAGGGAGGAACGCAGCAGCTTAATTGTTTCATGGATAACAGCAGCAACTTGAACGACAACAGGTTCGGTGTCTGTATGGCGGCTAAAACTAAGGATCCGTTTGACAAGATCCTTGGCCCTGTTGCTGGCCTTGAGAACTTGCTTAATATCATTTTTAGCCATTGATCCTGCGGTACTATCCTGCTCTGCCATTTCGGCATAGCCTATGATTACACTGAGGATATTGTTAAAATCATGGGCAATACCTCCTGCCAGAGTGCCGATGGCCTCCATCTTCTGCGCTTGGAGGAGTTCCGCCCCCAGGCTGGCGTTTATCTTTTGTTCTTCAATCAGCTTATTGTTGGCGACTTTCAGCGAAGCTGAATGTTTCCGCAGTCGTGCAGAGTAGATCAAATGAAGTGGAATAGTGGCCCCAAGTAATAGAAAGGAATAGCCAAAGGCTAAGAGCATTTCCATTCGGAGCCCAGCCGATATATCATTGATATTAATCTCTGCACCCGAAATATATGAATTTCCTGCGGGGCTACTGCGCAGCAGAAGGCTTGTTCTGAAGGTTCCCCAGCGATCTGAGTATGTTAATTGAATAGGTTCATCTTTTTTAATTTTATCTGTCAGCAGATGAACGGCTTCATCATAACGGGTGAAATAACGGACCTCAGACGAAGAGGCCATTTCTTCTTCTGAAGCGCTCGAGGAGGTGATGAAAATATGTTGGTTTTGAATAATGACCGTGTACAAATACGTTACAGATGAAAGTCGTGCCATTTGGGTCAGTAATCTGATATTTTCCTGATCCTCCGCCGGCAACACCGAATCTTTGGCTATGGCCCTGTCATGAAAGTCGTCAGCCAGTATATATTGCACACTGGCTGCACTCGCCGCAAGATGCTGATCCAAATGCCGATAGATACTTTCCTTATGCCTGTAATAAATGGTTATTGCGGTGAGAAAAACTATGAAAACATAAAATGCCACCGCCAGAAACGTATGTTTTTGAAAATATTTGTTTTCAGCCATTTGTAAGTTTAATTATCACTCCATCAAAAACATCGTGCTTGAAAGCTGCAAGTCTATGAGCTGTTATTCCTGGGGCGGATCGGTCAAGTTATGTGTCAGGAAAGGGGGGACAGCGCTAACAGATAAAAATTGCCTGCCTGAATTCTATTAAAGCATCAGGCGTTAACGTAATTGCCGATCGCACCAAAGAAATATGCATCACAGGAACATTACTATTATACAGCTAACTATACTGTAATATCAAGTAATTCCTAACAAGGTATTAGGTTTTTTGAATTGACTTACAATATTCACATTACCATAACAGATATCGTCCAGTTCCTGCCACCGCTCTGACAAAAAACGGGATCTCTCTTTACTAGTGCGTTTCAACACAGGCCATGTTCTCGATTTTACGCATGTGGCCGAAGACACTCATTTTGCCGGGGTGTCATGAACTTCGAAGTTAAACAGATTTTGATCGAAGGCGTTGTAATCCTCATAACGAAGGAGGTCATACAAATCCTTTCGATGCTGCATTTTATCCAGAATTCCGTTTTGATCTCCGTCCCGTAATATTGCGTCCAATCCCCGGCTTACTTCTCCCATTGCCAGCCGAAGAGTGGTAACCGGATATATCACCATATTATAGCCAAGATCTTCCAATTCCCTCACGTTGAACAATCTGCTTTTCCCAAATTCTGTCATGTTGGCAAGCAAAGGGACCGAGATTGCCTCTCGGACCGTTGCAAATTCCTGTTCCGACTTGAGCGCTTCAGGGAAAATAACGTCTGCGCCTGCATCTACATATGCCTGCATTCTTTCAATTGCTTTATCGAGTCCCTCAATTGCCCGAGCATCTGACCTGGCGATCAGACAGAAATTGCTGTCCATTTTAGCATCGGCTGCAGCACGCACGCGCTGAACCATGGTGGTTGTCGCCACAAGCTCTTTACCGTCGAGGTGACCACAGCGTTTTGGCATGACCTGATCCTCTATATGACAGCCGGCAAGGCCTGCCTCCTCCATGAGACGTATTGTTCGGGCAGCACTGACCGGTTCACCAAAGCCAGTGTCAATGTCAATTATGGCAGGTAGATCCGTCACCCGAGCAATCTGCCGTCCTCTATCTACAAATTCACCCATTGTGGCAAGGCCAATGTCAGGTAGACACAGATCAGCGGAGATCACAGCCCCGGAGATGTAAATTCCACTAAATCCTTTTCTCTCAATTAATTGCGCACAGAGGGGATTAAAAGCTCCAGGGAATTGATGGAGAGCCCCATCAGCCAGCTGCCGTTTGAGTTCAAGACGTTTTTCAACGGCCGTTTTTTGTGTAAAAAGCATTAGAAGATTCCTCTCAAAAGATTTTTTATCCGATACACTTCAGCTACCACCGGATTCAACTCCCTGATTATAAATACTACACTCAACCACACTCAACAGGGTGATATATCCTTGCCAGATAGTGTTTTTCTTCCCCTTCAATGAGTTTGTCACACTTTAATCCATGGAAGCTACATAGGGTGTGTAAAAGTTCGAAATCCACATAAAGCCAACTGAAAGGGTCTGACCGTAACCCTTTATATATCATGACAAAATCTGTTTCACCGCAATACTCTCCGTTCTTATTATAGACTTCCCCGGCTTTTTGTAAAAATCTTTCGGTGAGATCAGTAGAATCCACCAGCAGTTGTCCCTTCGGAGCAAGCAGGGACATCAGATGCTGAATAAATACATTCAGACCATCCAGTGAACCAGATATTCCTATCCCATTCATGAGCATGAGGATTGTGTCATAACAGCAATCTCCATGATCCAGGATATGTCTGAGAAAGGTTTTTTTGACGCTTCTTTTGCGCATTATCTCCACGCAGCCAGGAGAGATGTCAATTGCCTCGACGTCCAGGCCTCTAGACTGCAAGACAAGGCTGTGACAGCCTGATCCGGCACCGACATCGAGCACTCGTCCCCGGCATCCTTCCAGGGCATATTTTTCGAGTTCGTTCATTTCCTCGAAACTTCGAAACATGGTGCTGCCCTGCATGGAAGACATTTCAAGCGTCGAGGACCATACATTGAGAAAAGCCTCTGAATCACCACAAAAATAATCATTCAACATTATACCCAGGGGATCTTTCTCTTTGGCCAATATACATCCTGGCATATTTCTTTCCTTTCCGGGGATCAGTGCTGCATTAAGACAAAGTATAGAGAATCCATACTAAAAATGGCAAAAGCAAGCTTATACAGGACAAATTGTGGTATGGCAGGACTTCTTCTTAAGAAGTTACCTTACACAAAACATTTTGCCCTTTCACAGTGATCGGCTTAAACCATAAAAGCTCGAAAGTCATTTTTCAGAACAACTTACTTCCAACTTTTGCATTAACTGCAGGTGAAACAAATGTAGCCTCACCACTTTCCGCCTTTGGGTATTGCACACCGAGAATCAACACCTCTGAAGTGACAGGCCCCATTGGCCTTGGCTCAAAATTTAATACTCCGAGTACCAGCCTGTCTTTTACTTCTTCTATGGGATGGCAGGTAAAACGGCCGTAACTTAGTCGCTTACCATATTTGCCAAAATCTACTACCATCCTGTATGTCTGCTTATTTGTTCTCGTCTCCACTTCAACCTCAATAACCCTGCCAACCCGGATATCGAGCAGTGCGAATGAGGCATCATAGGAGACAACTGGTTTTATTTCGCTTGCCATTTTTCTTTCCTTTTAGCCTGAAGATCATCATAAAATCGCTTTAACATATGATTTTGTAGTTCTGCGCCTTGTTGTTACGAAGTTTATATTTTGGGAACAGGGCACTACAGTATGACACTTGCCACGTACATCTTCATAACCGACAGATTTGTGTTGCTCAACATTTTTAAGTAAACGCGAGATCTACCCTTACCGTGGGTTGAAGTCGCTTCCTTGGAGAACAATTCTTCAACCAAATCACGATCAACACTGATTTTGGCAGTTTTTCTAATTGTATATTCGCATCTCAAAGAATGACGGCTCTCAGGTTTTTGACCAGCAGTTTGATGCTTTGGAGGAAGCTTGAGTTGATCCTGAAAGATTTTACAAAGATCAGGCCTCCGGAAGAAAAGATAACTGCCCTGGGCTACAGGCTTACCGCAGCCAGGGCAGGAGGACGCTTAGATGGAAGGCCACGTAAAATGACCACGAGTCTAATGTTGACCAGAGTTGGGCAGATCTTGCAAAAAAAGATCTCAAGAGCTTATTTCTGGGAATGTTTCTTCGCTACCATGAGATGAGGTAAAAAGAAAGGTACTCTCCTAAAATGCCATCTTTATGATTTCCAGTCGGCTGGCATCAAGGCGATAGTAAATCAAATACTTCTTATAAGGAAAGGCTACCACACTTTTATCAGGATAATCTCTTCCAGAATAAAAAAGTCTCAAGAATCTGAATATTTATCGTTTTTGGAGAGGCTCACACGGTCACAACCGAATTTTCTTCCCCATATTGGTTGGTGACATAACTGTCAGCCTCAACGTCGTTAACCCAGGTATTCCCGTCAAGAACATAGCGGAATTGATAGGAATTACCGGCCTGCAGAGAAAGGGTTATTGAAAAGCTTCCATCTTTCAATTTCTTCATAGGGTTTTCCTGCAGTGACCATTTATTGAATTCTCCAACAAGCACAGCATTTTTAGAACCCTCAGGATTATTGTATTTGAAGGTAACACGACAAATGTTACCGGATTTTGAGTAATTTTTTTTAAGCATGTTTTTCTCTTCATTGTGTTTTACGGATCTGAGTCCATAATTTTACTGTCTGGAAACAACTATTCAACCAAGATATAAGGAATCGATATACTCCTTTGCCACACGACTCCATAAGAAACGCTCCTCAGTTGCCTGCCTTGATATTTTTTGCCACTGTTCAGGATTCGTGTCATGCAATTCCAGGATGGTTTTGCAACTCTCCAACATATTCCTGGCTTGTATCATCAAACTCTTCCCGGTAAACACAAAACCATTTTCATTGTGTTTAACTGTATCACGTAGGCCTCCGACACCATGGACAAGGCATGGTTGCCCGGCTCTCATTGCCAGCATCTGACTAATCCCACAGGGCTCAAAAGAACTGGGCATCAGAAACAAATGACCACTCCTGTAAATTGTATCTGCCAGAGACTCAGAATAACCCTTGAGAAAAATAAAATTCTGCTTACGGGCTGCTACTTTTGTCAGAAACACTTCCAGATCTCGATCACCGCTCCCCAGCATCAGGAAAATACCATCCCCCAGCATATCGAGCAATTGTTCCAGAGCAGATTGACCATCTGCCATTTTTTGCTGGAGTATGAGTATTTTTTGATCAGTAACTCGGCCGACCGACGTTAGTACAAAACGCTGGTGGTGAGATGGAGATGTCAACCATTTTGTCAGGTTGTGCAATGAAATAAGATGTGCACTTTCTACAGTTGTTTTTGCTGCAACCCAATTCAACACTTCTTTTTCGCAGTGTAAAAGCAGCTCAGAAAATGACAACTTTTTATTTTCCTTGCGCGGGTATTCGCAACCATTGAGAATTCCATGTAAACGACCATCCTTTGCAGCGCGTTTTAAATCGTTTTCAAGGCCTTCCCCACCGAAATACCCATGTTCAGCATTGCTGGGCAGCAAAATCTCCTGTGCATAGGAGGGTGATACCGTATGCACCTTGTTGCAAAGATTGATACCGATTCGCATTAAATTGACACAATGCATTACATCTGGATCGTGAATTGGTCGGTGGTCATATCTGAGTTGTGGAAACCAGTGCTGCAATGCAGAATCATCCCCTGCCAGTGGGCGTACACCCTGTAATGCCAGGTTATGTATTGTGAAAACCGAATGGATAGTCCGTAACTCGTGGTATTGCGGATCATATGCGAGTAATAAAGCAACGATCGCAGCATGCCAATCATGGAGGTGCAGCACATCCAGTTTGCCAAAGTGGTTATTTGCGATTGTTTGGCAGACAGCCGAACAAAATAAGGCAAATTTAGTGGCATCGGTAGCATAGGGTCTGGTTGAAGGATCGTCACAATAGATTCTGCCAACACCTCCCACTGAGAATAGCGGATGCTCCAGCACCCAGATCTGTACACACTCATGAGGAATTTTTGCAGGCACCCGAAAAAGATTGATGGTTTCTATTTTACCAGCAAACGAGATCTGGACTGCCCCCTGAAATTCAGTGCCCGGCAACTGAGGGAATATGCCATACCCTGGCATAATCACATGGACTTGATGACCACTGTCAGCCAAAGCAGGAGGGATATCTCTGACCACATCACCAATACCTCCAACCTTCCCGCCGGGAAGTGCATCATTTTCAGATGCCACCATTAAGATATTCATCTCTAATTATTATCCCGTATTAGGTTATGACATCTGGTGCCATGCGTCCGGTGGATTGCTTAATACCGGCTACCTGATCAGCTGCTTTTATCAGGACAGCCAATGCCTCCTGAGGATCCTGAGCTAAACGAGTTGGGCTGTCCTCATAACAGTCACAATAGACCCGCAGGGTAGCTCCCTCGGTACCAGTGCCCGACAAACGGAATACGACCCTGCCACCATTGTTAAAATAGACCCGTATTCCCTGCTTGGTGGCCTCACTGTGATCTACCGGATCGTGATAAGAAAAATCATCGGCGGAATCAACGCGCAAACCAGCAAATTCCTGACCCGGTAATTCATCAAGGGACTGACGAAGGCGATCGATCATCTGGTGTGCACTATCACTATTCACACCTTCGTAATCGTGCCTTGTGAAATAATCCCGACCATATTGCGCCCAATGATCGCTGACTATCGTAGCAACAGGTAACTGCTTTACTGCGATGAGATTAAGCCAGAATAACACCGCCCAAAGGCCATCTTTTTCACGTACGTGATCTGAGCCGGTGCCAAAGCTTTCTTCACCGCACAGGGTAATTTTTCCGGCGTCGAGCAGGTTGCCGAAAAACTTCCAGCCAGTAGGTGTTTCATAACATTCAATACCCAAAGAAGCCGCAACACGATCAGCTGCTCTACTGGTCGGCATTGAACGGGCGATCCCCACAATACCGCCACTATAACCGGGAATCAGTTTTGCATTGGCCGCTAAAATCGCCAGGCTGTCACAGGGATTGATATAGCAATCCTTTCCAAGCACCATATTTCGGTCACCATCTCCATCAGAAGCCGCGCCAAAATCGAGGGCATTTTGCCCTTTCAAGCGTGACACAAGCTCCTTGGCATGGACCTGATTCGGATCCGGATGACCACCACCAAAATCCGTCAGTGGAATTGCGTTGACGACAGTCCCTTTGGATGCACCCAAACGGTTTTCCAGTATTTCTCTGGCATACGGTCCCGTCACTGCATGCATGGCGTCGAAACACATACGGAATTTTCCTCCAGCAAACAATCCCGCTATCGCTGGAAAATCAAATTTCGATTCCATTAAATCGGCGTAGTCAATTACCGGATCTATGATTTCAATTTTTGTATCACCAATTTGCCGTTTCCCCAGTGAATCCAGGTCTATATCTTCTGATTCAACCGAAAAATATTCCTGAATGTTCTGGCTTTGTTGATACATCTCATTGGTCATTTTCTCGGGGGCCGGACCGCCATTGGCGGCATTATATTTGATACCAAAGTCTTCGCTCGGCCCTCCCGGGTTATGGCTGGCAGATAACACAATGCCGCCAAAGGCCTGGTATTTACGAATGACACAACTTGCGGCAGGTGTTGACAGGATGCCACCCTGCCCCACCAACAGACGAGAAAATCCGTTGGCAGCAGCCATACGAATAATAATCTGGATGGTTTCGCGATTATAAAATCGACCATCACCACCGATCACCAGCGTATGACCGTCGCAGGGGCCGATGGAATTAAAAATCGACTGGACAAAGTTTTCCAGATAATGGGGTTGTTGAAACTCTACAACCTTTTTGCGTAACCCGGAGGTCCCTGGTTTTTGACCCGGAAATGGTTTAGTTATAACTGTAATGGGTTTCATTATTCTCTTCCTTTTTGCGTTAAAACGAACCCCTCCAGATACGTGAGACTCCGAGGGGTATTAGTGAACATTAACTCTGGAAGTTTACAAGACTGAGGAAGCTGTCCGGCTGCAGACTTGCGCCACCAACAAGTGCACCATCTATATCAGACTCTTTCATGATTTCTGCAACATTTGAAGGTTTTACGCTGCCACCGTATTGAATCCGGATTTTGGTAGCCGCATCTTCGCCAAACATAGTTGCAACAACTTCACGAATGTAGGTGATAACATCATTTGCCTGGCCACTCGTGGCTGTTTTACCGGTACCGATGGCCCAAATAGGTTCATAAGCGATTACGACATTCGTAAGTCCATTTTGATCTACACCGTTCAGGCCTTTTTGGACTTGCTTTTTAACAACATCTTTCGTTTTCCCTGCGTCTCTCTGCTCTAAGGTCTCTCCACAACAAAGGATCGGCAGGAGATTGTGCTCCAGCGCTTTAAGAACTTTCCTGTTCACTGTGTCATCTGTCTCATTGAAGTATTCTCTTCTCTCCGAGTGCCCGATAATGACATAATCCACAGCGAGCTCTTTCAACATTGAGACCGATATTTCCCCTGTAAAAGCGCCACTTTCTTCAAAATGCATATTTTGAGCACCGACTTTTATAGCGGTACCTGCAGTGGCTTCTTTTAGATCTTTGAGCATTGTAAATGGGGCACAAAGAACTGCCTCAACATCTTTTCCATCAATTTTGTCCTTAATTGCAGCGACGAAACTCTTTGCTTCTGCAATGGACATGGTCATCTTCCAGTTTCCTGCAATAATTGGCTTTCTCATTTTTCCACTCACTGTTTTACTGTTTAATCATTTATCGTTACATGCATCAATCCCAGGAAGTACCTTACCTTCAAGAAATTCAAGGGAAGCTCCACCGCCGGTTGATATATGAGACATCTTTTTACCGAATCCAAGTTGGTTAACAGCGGCCACACTGTCACCGCCACCAATGATTGTCGTCGCTTCGAGTTCAGCCAAGGTTGCAGCAATAGCCAATGTTCCTCCAGCAAAGCCTGCAAATTCAAAGACACCCATTGGTCCGTTCCAGACGACCGTTTTCGCGTCATTGAGTTCTTCTTTAAAAATTTTAACGGATCTTGGCCCAATATCCATACCCATAAATCCGGAAGGGATATTCTCATCATCTGTTACGACGGTCTTGGCATCTGCAGAAAATGAATCACCGCAAATGTTATCTACTGGGAGAAGAAGCTTCACGCTCCGTTCTTTCGCCTTGGCGACCATCTCAAGGGCATAAGCCATCTTTTCTTCTTCCAGTAAGGATGACCCAATCTCATAGCCTTGGGCTTTAAGAAAGGTGTAAGCCATTCCGCCGCCAATGATCAGGCTATCAACTTTTTCAAGCAAGTTATTGATGACCTTTATTTTATCAGAGATTTTGGCACCACCAAGGATAGCTACAAATGGTCTCTGAGGGTTAGCGACAGCCTCTCCAAGATATTTGAGCTCTTTTTGCATAAGATATCCGCAAACACAGGTATCCAGAAAATGTGTCACACCAACCGTTGAACAATGAGCGCGATGAGCTGTGCCGAATGCATCGTTTACAAAGATCTCAGCAAGAGAAGCCAGCTCCCTGGAAAATGCTTCTTTATTCTCTGTTTCTTCCACGCGATAGCGTACATTTTGTAAGAGCACCACATCGCCATCAACCATTTCGGCTACTGCTTTTCTGGCATTTTCACCAACAACAATATCATCTGCTGCAAACACAATCTCTCTGTTCAGCAGTTCCGCAAGACGTCTGGCGACAGGTTTTAAAGAAAGTTCTGGCTTAGGCTCTCCCTTTGGTTTACCCAGGTGAGAACAGAGAATCACTCGTGCTCCATTTTCTATCAGATAATTGATTGTGGGTATCGCGCCAGTCAATCGGGTCTCATCTGTTATCACATCATCTTTTATAGGAACATTGAAGTCACATCGTACAAGAACGTTCCTGCCTTTTACTGCTATATCTTCAATTGTTTTTTTGTTGTAAACCATTATGCAAACCTCAATTATTCATTTTTAAAAGGGCACAGAAAACAGGGGAGAATCATATCGCCACTGAGTTCTGAAAAAACTGGTAATATCATAAGAAAGACACGTACAATATTCCACAAATTTACCTTTACCTAAATTTTGCAAGTGCCTGGTGTATCATTTTGAAAATACACTCAACTTAAAAAACTCAAAACAGAGAATGCAGTTTTTGGGTTTAAATTTACATGATTGTTTAGATCTATGTTCTCAACTTGAGCATTATGGTTGCAAGTGGCGGCAATACCAGCGATAACGACTGGGGATGCCCGTGCATTGGTACCGATTCAGTGGCTTGGCTTTCATCATTGCCCAGGTTACTTCCCCAATACTCGGCTGAATCGCTATTAAAAATCTCATCATATCTGCCGGGTTGAGGTACTCCTATCCGGTAACCATGCCAGGGGACCGGTGTAAAGTTGGAGACGATAACCAGGAACTCATCGCTGGATTTAGCTTTGCGGATAAACGAGAGTACGTTGTTGTCTGTGTCACTGGCGTCAATCCACTGAAAACCATTTGATTCGAAGTCGTTCTCATAGAGAGCCGGTTCCTTTTTATAGAGTTGATTCAAATCCCGGACAGTTCTTTGTAAACCCTGATGATTAGGTGCCTCCAGGGCAGCCCATTCCAAACTCGTATCGAAGTTCCACTCCTGCCATTGGCCAAACTCACAGCCCATGAATAATAACTTTTTCCCCGGATGGGCCCACATAAAGCCATAGTAGGCGCGCAAATTGGCAAATTTCTGCCATTCATCCCCTGGCATTCTGGTCAGCAACGAGCCTTTGCCATGCACTACCTCGTCATGGGAGAGGGGCAGGATAAAATTTTCACTAAAAGCATAGAGCAGGCCAAAGGTCATATCATTCTGATGATATTTTCGATGGATCGGATCTTTACCCATATAGCCAAGGGTATCGTGCATCCATCCCATATTCCACTTGAGGCTAAAGCCGAGACCGCCAGTATAGGTGGGCCTGGACACCATTGGCCAGGAGGTCGATTCCTCTGCCATGGTTAACACCCCGGGAAATACACCGTGGACCACCTCGTTCATTTTCCGCAAAAAGCTAATGGCCTCCAAATTTTCCCGCCCTCCATACTGATTAGGGAGCCACTGTCCTTCTTCCCGGGAATAATCGAGGTAGAGCATGGAGGCCACCGCATCGACGCGCAGGCCGTCAAAATGATATTTATCAATCCAGAACAAGGCATTGGAGATGAGAAAAGCCCTTACCTCGTTACGTCCATAGTTGAAGATCATGGTCCCCCAGTCCTGATGTTCTCCCTGCCTTGGATCAGTGTGAGCATAGAGATGGGTGCCATCAAAAAAGTTGAGGCCAGCGCCATCTTTTGGGAAGTGGGCGGGAACCCAATCCAGAATGACAGCCAGTTTATTCCGGTGACACTGATCTATGAAATACATGAGATCTTCCGGCGTGCCAAATCGACTGCTGGGTGCGTAAAATCCCATCACCTGATAACCCCAGGAACCATCAAAAGGATACTCCGCTATGGGCAGCAATTCGAGATGAGTGTAACCCATCTCCACCACATAAGGGATGAGCTCATCTGCCAATTCACGGTAGGTCAAATAGCGCGAGCCCCATTTCTCGTCAGGCACCTTGCGCCAGGAGCTTAAGTGCACTTCATAAATTGAGATCGGCCGGTCCAGTCCCTGTTGCTTACCCCGTCCATTAACCCAGTCCCCGTCAGTCCATTGATAGCGGTCCAGCTCTGCCACCACTGATGCGGTTCTGGGACGCTGCTCCATAGCAAAGCCATAGGGGTCGGCCTTATCAAAACTTTCGCCAGACTTGCTGACGACCCGGTATTTATACACAGAATTTTCGGTCAGGGCCGGTACAAACAAGGTCCAGATGCCGCTGTCGCTGGAGTTGAGCGGATGGTTTTCACCATGCCACTCATTAAAATCACCTATGAGCTGGACCTGGCGAGCATTGGGAGCCCACACGGCAAAATGCACTCCCTTTTCACCGTTAATCTCAACCAAATGTGCCCCCATTTTTTCGTAGGTTCGCTCGTGGCTTCCTTCGCCCATCAGGTATTGATCAAAATCAGTTAAAATGGTTGTGGTATTCAAGCTATTCTCCTTTTAGTGCCTGGACAAAAATGTTCCTGTTCGATATGCATCGTGTAGCGCCATCAGTTCATCAATTCGTTGCTTAATTTCTTGGCCTAAATCTGTATCTTTGATACGAATCCGGTGGTTCCGTTGTTCGAGGATCTCAGTCATACAATCGATGGCCGGGATGTCCGATCTGGTTGAAGAGTTTACTTCACCCTGCTGGTGAGTTGCGAGCAACAGCCCCCATGAATTAAACACCAGAGTGTAACCAGCGATCCCTGTCTTTTGCTGGTAAGCCCGAGAAAAACCGCCATCAATGACGATCAATTTCCCGCCCGCCTTCAATGGACGTTCTTTTTTCTTAACGATTACCGGCACATGCCCGTTGATCACATGCCCTTGGTCCGAGGCTAAGCCAAATGCTTCTAGAATTCGTCGGACCGTTGTTTCATCGTCCCTCAAGGAATAGTAAATATTGCGCGGCTCTTTGTGGGTGGCTTTATCTTCAATAAAATATTGTTCAAAAGTTGTCATCTTTCCCTTGCCAAAAAGTGGCGAACAGGGGCCGCACCATAAATACCACATGGCGTCCAAACCTTGTTGTTTTTCCGTGGAGTCTTCACTGGCAAAAAAACCCTGTCTGGCCAGGCGAGTAAAGGTATCCATCAAATCAGCTCCAGAAGACGTAGCATGCCCAAGGCTCAGTGACTTAAAGGAACCGTCATCATTCATGGGAATGCAACCATGATAGAGCAGATTCCCATTACAGGTTTTATAGATGCTGCCATTTGCAAAGAGAAAGCGTGCGTGTTCCTGTAATTTTTCACTATGTAGAAACGCGACTTTCAACCTATCGACCACATGTTGCTCAGCAGGTGTTAACGCATAAGGATCTTCAGGCGTGACAGTCTGAAACTTTCTGTCAAGGAGAGGATAGACCTGTCGGTCTATCTCTATGGTTCCCTTCTCAAAGTCTATTTTATCAAGCAGCAGACGATCCTCAAGCTGGTATTCCGGGCAACGCCGAATGATTTGAGCCTCCAGCTTAAACTGAATAATCGTGATGGCCTTATGCATCCTGGCCATCAACATCTGTTCACCCTCAGAATCATCCTGCTGGTTAAACCTCTGCTGGACAAACAATTCGCAAGGATCATTACCGTAGGTTTCGATGGCGAAAGAGGCCAGTGGCAAAAGGCTCACCGCATAGCCGTTTTCCAAAGTCTCCATATTTGCGTGTCGCAGCGAGATCCGGATGACACTGGCAATACAGGCCTCACTGCCACCTGCTGCCCCCATCCATAGGATGTCGTGGTTACCCCACTGAACATCGACACTGTGATAATCCATTAAGCGATCCACAATAAGATGTGCGGCAGGACCACGATCATATATATCACCAACAACATGGAGGTGATCGATGGCCAGGCGTTGGATGGCTTTGGCCATCACTACAATAAATGCTTTGGCGTGGCCGGTTGATACAATTGTTTCAATCAAGCCCTGATAGTATTCGCTCTTATCGTTCAGATTTTCATTCTCATAGAGCAACTCTTCAACGAGCCTCTCAAATCGACCCTCAATCAATTGCCGAACCTTGGTGCGCGGATATTTTGAAGATACTGCCCGTAATACATACGTCAGTCGCAGTAAGGTTCGCTGGTACCATTGCTTTTGCTCATCTGCAACAGGTAACATGATGCCCAGCATCGTTTCAGGTGTATAAATCAAGGCACCAAGCTTGATTTTATCTTCACCTGAGAGAGTATCTTTAAAAATTTCATCAATTTTTCGCTGGATTGCGCCAGAGGCATGGTTCACAACCTTGCAAAATGCTTCGTACTCACCATGAATATCAGAGATGAAATGCTCGGTACCCTTGGGCAGCTTGAGCTGGGCCTGCAGGTTAATAATCGCCTCGGCTGCCGTTTCCTGAGATGGGAACTCTTTTGCCAGGTGGGTCAGATAGCGCAAATGATCCGGAAATAATTCCATTGATACTCCCCCTTTACAAGGCCATGAATCAGATAACCGTATTGTCGGGAATGACCGCACTCTTTGGGACGACAACCAAACCATCCCGGACTACCCAGTTTTCGTTATCGGAGTCGGGCCTCTCAGGCAGGGAACGAATATGAACATTTCGGCCAATCCGCGCTTTCGAGTCAATGATTGCACTCTCTATGACTGAGCCGTCGCCAATTCCGATATCAGGCCGGCCTAACTGCCTGTTTTCTAAACGTTGCTCTTCAGTTTCATAATAATTTGAACCCATCATGACAGTGTCACGAATAACCACTTGCGAACCAATGACACTCCGGATACCAACGACAGAATTGCTGATATCTGCATTGCCGATATTGCATCCTTCTGCCAGTAGAACCTTCGTGAGTGTTCCTCCCTGAATTTCAGTGGGAGGCAGGAAGCGAGCATTGGTGTATACGGGCTGTGAAGGATTATTCAGCTCAAAAGGCCTTGTGGAAGCAAGCTCCAGACTTACCTCATAGAAGCGACGAATTGTACCAATATCTGCCCAGTAGTCATCGAAGACGTACCCTATAACCCGATGGTTAAGCATGGCTTCGGGAATGATATCATTGCCAAAATCGTCACCCGGCGCCGCTAATAATTCAGAGAGCAGATCGGTGGAAAACACATAAATCCCCATCGAAGCCATGAAAGGTTTATCTGAACCGGGCCTGCTTTCCAGATTACCCAGAAGATCAGGAGTTGGTTTTTCGGTAAAACTTACAATTTCACCGTCCGGGTTTTGTTTGAGAATACCAAGAGACGGGGCCTCTCTTTTGTCTACCGGTTGAACTGCCAGAGTGATATCTGCCTTTGTGTCAATATGAAACTGCACAAATTTACTATAATCCATCCTGTATAAATGGTCGCCTGCCAGGATGAGAACATATTTGGTGCCTGAGCTTTTTATTTCAACCAGCTGCTGGCGAACCGCATCTGCAGTCCCCTGATACCAACCGGTGCTATTTGGTGTTTGTTCGGCTGCCCATATTTGAACCCAGCCATCAGTGAACATATCACGCCGATAGGTCCGGAAAATGTGTCGATGCAGTGATACCGAATTAAACTGCGTCAGAATCGCAATCTTGTCGATACCAGAATGCATACAGTTGCTGATGGGAACATCGATCAACCGGTATTTGCCTGCAAAAGGAACAGCCGGCTTCGATCGTTTCTGAGTTAGAGGAAACAGTCTGGTTCCTCGCCCCCCACCCATAATTAATCCCAAAACATTTTTCATCATCATCGCCACCTCTATCCCTATCTATGGTTTTCCGGACTGTTTACGACGCTATCAATATTGCCCTTTTATGCCTTTACGCCCGGCATATCCCACTTTCCCTGCCAATTCTTCCTCAATCCGCAGCAACTGATTGTATTTGGCAACCCGGTCCGACCGACAGAGGGAGCCGGTTTTTATTTGTCCTGCTGCTGTGCCAACAGCCAAATCTGCAATGGTCGAATCTTCTGTTTCGCCGCTTCTATGGGAAATTACTGCTGTATAACCCGCTTTTTGAGCCATTTGAATCGCCTCCAGAGTCTCGGTCAGAGAACCAATCTGGTTGAATTTAATCAAAATGGAGTTGGCTACACCGGTATCTATGCCCCGTTTCAGGATTTTGGTGTTGGTCACAAAAAGGTCGTCGCCCACCAGCTGGACAGTGGAACCAAGCTTCTTCGTCAGGCTTGCCCAACCATCCCAGTCACTTTCGTCCAGACCATCTTCAATGGATAGTATCGGATATTTTCTACTGAGTTCAGCAAGGTAGTCCCCAAAACCCTCAGAATCAAAAACCTTACCTTCACCTTTGAGATTGTAGCTGCCCTCTGTGTAAAATTCGGAAGCCGCACAGTCCAGAGCCAGGGTAATGTCTTTATCCATCTTGTAACCGGCCGCCTCCACCGCTTGAACAATAACGGACAGAGCCTCTTCATTAGAAGAGAGGTTTGGGGCAAAACCACCTTCGTCACCAACAGCTGTACTGAGCCCCTTGCCACTCAGCACTTTTTTCAAATTATGAAAAACTTCTGCACCCATTCGTAATGCTTCTCTGAAATTTTTTGCACCAACCGGCTGAATCATGAATTCCTGAATATCAACATTGTTATCTGCATGCTCACCGCCATTGATAATGTTCATCATTGGTACCGGCATCAGATACTGACCGGGGGTTCCGTTTAATTCAGAAATATGCTGATAAAGTGGGATTTTTTTGTCCATGGCCGCAGCTTTTGCATTGGCTAAAGAGACCGCCAGGATTGCATTGGCACCGAGCTTTTCCTTATTCTCTGTACCATCCAGTTCGACCATGATTCGGTCAATACTCTTCTGGTCATACGAGTCTTTACCAAGGAGGGCGGGTGCTATTGTTTCGTTCACAGCTGCAACTGCCGTTAAAACTCCTTTTCCGAGATATCGACTCTTGTCACCATCTCGGAGTTCAAGTGCTTCCCGCGAGCCTGTGGAGGCTCCGGAAGGAGCACAGGCTCTACCACATGCACCTGATTCAAGATATACATCCGCCTCTACGGTGGGATTGCCCCGGGAGTCCATCACTTCTCGGCCAATAATCCTGCTGATCTTTGCCATTGCCGTCTCCTGTTATTTTGAAGTCAATTCATTGATGAATCTACGCTTAGTACTTTATAGATTAGTTTCTTATCTTTTTAGTAAGAAACTAATCTGGCAAAAAGTACTTGTCCGGGCTTATTTCATTAAGCTTCCCATATGGTCTAATGTTCTGATTAATTGACTCACATAGCTCATTTCATTATCGTACCAGGCTACAACCCTGACCTCATAGATATTGGTTCCACAACGTTGCGCAAGTGTTTGAGTGGAATCAAAAAGTGAACCAAAGCTCATACCAATTGTATCGCTTGACACCAACTCCTCGTCAGAATATCCAAAGGATTCATCGGCGGCCTTTTTCATCGCTTCGTTGATATCCGCAACAGTTACAGAATCGGTCTCATCTTTTAACGTCGCATCAAGAATCGTAATGGAACCAGAAGGAACTGGTACACGTTGTGCCGATCCTATCAGTTTTCCGTCAAGTTCAGGAATGACAAGACCGATCGCCTTCGCAGCACCGGTTGAATTGGGTACAATGTTGATTGCACCGGCTCTTGCTCGACGCAAATCACCTTTGCGGTGTGGTCCATCAATAATCATCTGGTCCCCTGTATATGCATGAATCGTGGTCATGAAGCCTGTTCTCAACTCACGATAATCATTCAAAACCTTTGCCATGGGAGCAAGGCAATTGGTTGTGCAGGATGCACCGGAAACAATGAGATCATCATTTTTTAATATCTGGTGATTTACGCCATAAACAATGGTTGGCAGGTCACTGCCTGCAGGGGCTGAAATAAGAACCCTCTTTGCACCTGCATCAATATGCGCCTGACTTTTGGCTTTTGAACAGAAAAAGCCGGTACATTCTAAAACAATATCGACACCAAGGCTTTTCCAGGGAAGATTCTTCGGATCTGGATCTTTGTATACTCGGATTTTCTTGCCATCAATGATCAGAGAATCCTCATTACTCTCTACAGTATGGCCTGAAAAATGACCCTGTACACTGTCATACTTCAGGAGATGAGCAAGCATCCTTGGCTCTGTTAAATCGTTGATTCCCACAACTTCAAAACGATCATCTCCAAAGATTTTTCGAAATGAAAGTTTTCCTATTCTTCCAAAACCATTTATAGCTACACGGATTGACATTTTCTTTCTCCTAGGACAACTATTTTTATTAAATTTGTAAATACTTATAAGTTTGATGAACCCGTAAAAAAGATGAGGTTTTCGGTAGATAAGCAAAAATATTCATATGCGCACCGCAAGAAATGCCTTTGGGGGTGCGAGGCGTAAAGATACTTCTATTATTTAGGCATACTAGAGTACACCGTAAGGATAAAAGTATTGCCACAACCAAGCAGATACGCCAAGACTTCAGATGAAATGCTTATACGACGGCATCAACCCTTTCCAGCACTTCCCAACACATTGGTGTTTTTCTCTTTGATAAGGCGAATCAGCTCATCCCTGGCGGGTCCCAGATATTTCCGCGGATCAAACTCTGATGGCTTCTCGGCAAATATTTTACGAATCACAGCGGTCATCGCAAGACGCCCGTCGCTGTCTATATTGATTTTACACACTGCAGATTTGGCGGCCCTGCGCAACTGTTCAGCAGGAATTCCTACGGCACTCTCAAGCTTTCCACCATACCGATTAATCATGTCCACATGTTCAGGTGTAACGGAAGATGCACCGTGGAGTACAATCGGGTATCCAGGCAGTTTCTGCTCAATTGTCTCCAGGATATCAAAACGTAAAGGCGGTACCGCCTCGCCTGGTTGAAGTTTGAACTTATGCGCACCATGGGATGTCCCAATGGATATGGCCAGACTGTCCGCACTGGTTTTTTTCACAAATTCCTCAACTTCTTCTGGCCTGGTATAGTGACTCTTTTCAGAAGAAACTTCGTCTTCCACACCGGCAAGAACACCCAGCTCTCCTTCAACAGTAACGTTTTTTGAATGAGCATACTGAACTACTTCTGCGGTGAGACGCATATTTTCTTTAAAAGAAAGGTGGGAGCCGTCAATCATGACCGAAGAAAACCCGCTGTCGATACAATCTTTAGCGAGCTCAAAGCTATCTCCGTGATCAAGATGCAGGGCAATAGGAATGCTGCTGCCCATACTGCGCACAAGTTCAACCGCCCCTTTGACCATATAGGGCAACATCTTTGCTTCAGCATATTTTCTGGCACTTCCGGACACCTGCAGGATAACAGGAGAGCTGGACTGGGCACAGCCAATAACAATTGCCTGAAGTTGTTCCATATTGTTAAAATTATAGGCAGGAATGGCATAGCCGCCCGCCATTGCCTTGGCAAACATCTCTTTGGTGTTCACCAGGCCAAGATCTTCATATCTGGTTGGACTCGTCATTATAGTTCTCCTTGTGAATCAGGATGATTAAACTGGTTTGATTTGAACCTGTGCTAACAACTTATTAACCTGCTCACGGGTTCCAACCGTTGTACCTTTCATACTGGCAGTTGCAGCACCGCAGGCAATCCCTTTGCACAGGGCATCCTGCATGCTGTCCCCCTGGCTGAGGCCCCACACAACTCCGGCAACCATAGAATCACCTGCTCCAATCGGGTTAGCTGCAACTATTTTGGGACTGGCAGCCAGCCAGGCCTTATCTTTATCGACTAGTATGGCCCCCTCTTTGCCAAGAGAGATGATCACACTGCCAGGGCCCATGGCAGAGATTGCCTTACCAACTGCAGCTATCTCTGCAGGCGTACTAACCGGCAACCCGGTAAGCACATGCGCTTCTTCGTCATTTGGCTTGACCAGCTGGGGTTTGGCCGAGCAGTTCTGACGCAGGGCCTCATCGCTGGTATCCAAAAATACCTGTGCCCCCGCCGACTGGATGATGGTGATGAGCTCGGTATAGTAAACTGGAGGTACCCCGGGAGGGAGGCTGCCAGCAAGCACCCACCAGTCTCCGGCCTGTACCCTCTCACCTATCTTTTGTGCCAGTTGCGTAAGATTGTCTTTGGTAATAGTTGGCCCCGGCTCATTAACCTTCACATACTGCCCATTTTCAGTACTTACAATGGAGACATTGGTGCGGGTTTCCCCTTCGACCCAGACAAAATCGGTCTCTATTCCGAGCGTCTTGAGCTTATCGTCCAACATCTCCCCACTCTTACCGGCAGCAAAGCCCAGTGCTACACTTGAAATGCCAAGAGATTTAAGCATACGGGCCACATTAAAGCCTTTTCCACCGCAGTCTACCCGCCAATCCGAGGCTCTCAGCACAGTATCAAAAACGATCTCATCAACTGTTAACTCCCGGTCAACTGCAGGGTTTAGTGTCACAGTAAATATCATTTTTTAGCCCTTATAATATTTTTCAAACAACGCTTCTTCCGCTTCGATGGTCCACATGTTGCCCGGTTCAAGTTTGTCGGCAATATCAGGATGAACCTTGTGCAGATCGTCAAGTCCTATAAGCGGCAGGTCCGGGAATTGTGGGAAGATAATAATCTTACCCGCATAGCGACCATCAATCATCGCCTGAATTCCCTCTCTGGCAGCATTCATTCCACCAATGGCCCCGACACTACGGCCTGGGTTGAGGCTTCCTTTTGCTGCCTGGCTGAGCACCTGAGACTGATCGCTCAGGGTGAGACCGGAGGTCCCGGTATATTGGGCATTATTCATATACACGTTGGAGAGATTCAAATGGGCCATGGTTCCGTTGGGGACACCTGCAAAAAAGACCAGCATGCCATCCTTATGCATCAAGGTATCCGCCTCGGCCATGACTGCAGCAATGGGAACACTGACAACAACATCATCTGCCCCCTTGCCATCTGTAATATCCATGACGAATTCATGGATTGATTTATCACTGGTTTGAGGATTGTAGGTGAACAGTTCACAGTTATTACTTTTCGCCAATGGTCCGAAACGTTCCTGGATGGCAGCAAGCCGCATATCACTGACCTCTGTCGCGATAACCTTACCTGGTCCGTCTGGAAGTTCTATTGCCCGCTGAACATGCATTTGCCCCATGGGTCCACCGGCACCGACAAAAACGGTTGTGCCACCGGCTTTCAGTTCACAGCGGTTTCGTTTTTCGCCATAAGATGCCCCGATGTCAGGGCCCTGGTTACCGAGAAAGGCGATATAATCATAATGAAGACGGCCGACATCGGCATTAACCAGGCCGTCCAGTGGTGTCTGGCCCACCAGATTCAAGGTACCTCTGCGAACGATAAAGGCTGCAACATCACTTACAAGGGCTGCGGAACGAGGGTCAAGCATGACGATATCGTCAAAACCTGCTCCATTGGTAAACTCTTTGGCAAGTTCACTGTATTGGTCGGGATTGATACTGTTGCGCACCACTACTTTTGCCGAGGTTTTTTCTGCAAGCTTTGCAACACTCTGCGGAACGTCGGTAAGAATAATGGTTGCTGGAGCGGCAAGGCCTGTGGAGAACTGATACTCCCGGTCGTCTCCCTGCTGGCCAAGAATCCACATAACGCCACCATCTTTTGGCTCAAGACGTCTTCTCTGGGTATATGATGCGATAACACAGCCCCAAGGCTCAAGTAGTGAGGCTTCGGCATAACCCATGTCACCGGTAACAGGCAGCAGGCAGGCACCTTCATCGGTTTCCAGCATCTCAGGACCGATCAGGTGATACTGAATAAGGCCTCCGGGAATGGTATAACCATACGCTGTGCTTTTACCGTTCTGGTAGATATCAGGCTGTACCGCAACGCGCTGGCCGGGAGTATATTTTCCTTTCAGTTCTTCACCTACCTCGATGATGGTGAGGGCCGCTTCATGGCCAAGCCTTGTTGGCTCTTTGGTCAGATCTCGATTGTACAGTTTTGGATGATCTTTACCCATCCGAATCAGTTTCACATCGGAAAAACATAAACCTACGCTGTCAACTCGTACCAGCATCTGGTTTGGTCCCGGTTTCGGTACAGGTAGAAGTTCAGGCTTGCCGTCTTTGCCTATGTTTTCTTCACCGGCACCGTACATATTCCACACCCATGTTTTTTCGGGTGGACTGATTTTTTCGGATTGGTATTTCTTATATTGTGATGTCATGGCTACCTCTCAGGAATATTTAAATGCAGATTTTACAACAGATCCTCGTTCGTTTTATACAACGCCATAACGGCTTCTGAGCTATCCAGTTGTAAGGCTTTTTTGGCTTTTTCTTGTAATTTACTGTAGTTTACTGCGCGGATAATATTTTTCACCGCCGCCACATTGGCCGGGCTGACAGACAGTTCCGTCACCCCCAGGCCCACCAGCAGTGTTGCCAGGCTCGGCGTCGCTGCTGCATTGCCACACACACCAACCCACTTGCCATGGGCTTGTGCGGCTTTTACTGTCATCTCGATCATTTTCAGCAACGCGGGGTGGTAACTGTCGGCTTCACTGCAAAGATCCGGATGCAGGCGATCTATGGCCAAAGTGTATTGAGTCAAGTCATTGGATCCGACGGAAAAGAAATCCACTTCTTTTGCCAGATGTTCGGCCACCATCACAGCGGATGGCACCTCAATCATCATGCCCAGCGGCAACTTGGGAGCATTCAGTTGTGCGCGTACGCGCTCGGCCATATCCCGGGCTTTCTTCCACTCCGACACTCTGCCGATCATGGGAAACATAATGTGCAGTCCGGTTGATCCGGTCGTCTCTTGCTGCCAGACTGCTGTCTGGTAGATGGCTTCCAGTTGGCGCCGGAACATATCTTCATATTTGAACGACAGGCGGATGCCTCGAAGACCCAGGAAAGGATTGTCTTCATGGGGGATATGCATCCAGGATACTGGCTTATCGCCACCGATATCGGCTGTACGCACGATCAACTGGCGACTGCCAAGCTCCTTGATGATAGCTTTTAGACTCTCGCCCTGCTCTTCAGGTGTGGGTTCCGAAACAGAAGATTCAAAAAGAAACTCTGTTCGTAACAAGCCCACACCTTCGCCTCCATTTTCCAAGACGAGCTTCGCGTCTTCGGGGTTGGCGATATTGCAGACAACTTCAACATGGTGGCCATCCAGTGTTTCTGCTGGTTTGTGCTTTTGTGCATCTTCTTCTTTTCGAATCTGCTCCCACTGGGTTTTCCACTTAATCGCACGTTTCTGTGTTGCTTCGTCAGGAGCAACGTAAATGGAAGATGCCTGGGGATCGACAATAATCAACTCGCCATCCTCAATGTCCGTAAGGCTTCCGTCACCCAGACCAACGATTGCCGGTAGCCCCAGGGCTCTGGCAAGAATCGCCATATGACTGTTGGGACCACCAAGCTCTGTACAGATGCCCCGAACCTTCAACCCATGTAACCCGGCTGTTTGTGAGGGGGTGAGGTCCTTTGCCATCAAAACGAAATCAGTCCCCGGATATTCGACGGATGAAGCAGCCGGCATCATCAGGGCCAGTACCCGGTCACGTACATCGATCAAATCGGCAATCCTCGCCCTCAAACGCTCATTATCAACCGTTTTCAAGGAACCCACCTGCTTTTCAATGGCTTGATGGAAAGACCAGGCTGCGGTTTTACCATTGACAATGTACTTTTCACTGTCGGTCAGAACAAGTTCATCCTGCAGCAATTGTTTCTGGGCATGCAAAATAGCGGCTTCTTTTGGCGCCCTGCTTTGCAGATTGGCCTGCAGCTCATCGAGTTGCTGGGCGGCCTCGGTCAAGGCGGTGCTGAAAAGTTTGGCCTCCCCCTTAGGGTCTTTTCCTTCCTCTTCAAACCTCATCTTCCTTGCATGTAATCGAAATGCCGGTGCCATGGTAATACCTGGTGAAGCAGCGGAACCACTTATTGTCTTACGACACTGGACATCGGAGAGAGCGGGGAGTACGGTCAGAGGATTATACGAAGCATTATCCGGTCCATCATCATCATCGAGGCCTTCACAAATCATTGCAGCCAGCAACTGAACAGCCTGTTCTGCTTCAGGTCCTTGTGCGGAAATGATCAGAGCATCGCCAAGACATGCGCCCATGGATAAAAGTGATGCCATGGACTTGGCGTTGGCCGTCTTCTGATCGTTGCGAATGCGAATGTCCGTTCCTGAAAATTTAGCGGCACTCTCTGAAATCATGCTGGCAGGGCGGGCATGCATCCCCTGGACATCAACGACTTTCGCCTCAGCGGTAACAGCAAAATCTTCGAGTTGTTCAGGCGCACTCTGCTTTTCAGCGTTTAGCGCATCCAGAATATCGTTTTTATTGGTTGTGGTGGCCAGTTGGCCGGCAACGGCCTCATCCATGACCACATTGGTCAAACGCTCAAGCAGCTTCAAGTGATCCTTGCCTTTGGCTGCAATACCGACGATCAAACGTGCCACGTCTCCCTTGTCATTCCAGACGACACCCTCAGGTGCCTGGACGATAAAAACACCTGTCCTGATAACCTGATCTTTGGCCTCATTGACACCATGGGGGATTGCCACACCATTAATGAGATAAGTGCTGACTTTTTCTTCACGTCCGGAGAGTGCATCCAAATAGTCTCCCTCAACGAGCCCCAATGAAGACAAGTTTTCTGAAATCAATTTGAGTACATCATCCTTGGACGTTACCTGGGCATTTAATAAAACCTGGTCAGAACTGACCGTAAGAGTATCCTCTGCGGCAGCATCGCTCTCTTGTTTTGCTTCTGCCTGGACAACTTTTTCTGGCTCTTTGGGCTTCTCTGTGGTCGCAGGTTTATCTTGACCACCGAGCAATTTTTTAAAAAAAGACATAACAATCTCCTTTAAAACTGAGTCGATCTTCGAACAGGACTTCCGCCTGCGCCTCAAAACGTACAGCATTGTCAACTCCTGGAAGAGTGCCATGAAAAATCAAGTAATCTTTCATGGCCTCAGCCAGTCTAACCAGAGCCCTTATACCAGCTTAGCTACCAGGTCATCATAGAAACTTGCATCCATAAAGTTGTCGATACTGAAATGCTGTGCGTTAGGCAGTTTAGCCCGAGCACGAGCAGTCAATTCATTCTGGGTGATAACAATATCCGCATCTTTCAGATCATTGATAGCTGCGTTGGTAACCTCAATATCCAAGCCAGCGGCTTTGACTTTGCCCCGTAACACCGTTGCTCCCATAGCTGAAGATCCCATTCCAGCATCACAAGCCACAACAATTGAACGAACAGTTCCTTTCGCGACTGAAGTTGTCTGCGCAGAGGCCGCCTGTCCTTTTGCGGCAGACTTGCTTTCGGCAACAGCGGCTGTGGCTGCTTCCAGGTCGTCAGCTTCTGAAGCGTCTGTACGGATGAGTATTGCTGCAATGATAAACGAAGTGAGAGCAGACACCGCAATGGAACTGAGGGTGAGAACAATCCCCATTCCTTTTGTTGACATCAGGGTCAAAGCAAACACAGAACCCGGAGAAGGAGGACCAACCAGGGCATTACCTGTGACCATGTTAAAACCAACCCCCACCATACCGCCAACAATCACGGCCAGGATCAATCTTGGCTTCATCAAAATATAAGGGAAATAAATTTCGTGAATACCTCCAAAGAAATGAATGATTGATGCGCCATAGGCAGATTTTTGCGCTGTACCCTTACCCATCGCCATATAAGCCAGAAGAATACCTAAACCGGGACCGGGATTGGTTTCGATTAAATAGTATATAGAAGATCCGACCTTAGCTGCCTGTTCTGCACCCAGAGGGGTAAAGACACCATGGTTTATGGCATTATTTAAGAATAGAATTTTTGCCGGCTCAACAATGATTGACACCAGGGGCAAGAGAGACATGCTAACAATCCAACCCACGCCAGCTGCAAGAGCCTTGGTGATGACAGAGACGATCGGACCAACAACGAGGTAGGCAATCAAAGCTGCCAACATGGCGATAATACCGAGGGAGAAATTGTTGACCAGCATCTCAAACCCGGGCTTGATCTTACCGTGCACCTTCTGGTCAAATCTGATTACTGCCAGACCTCCCAGTGGACCGGCAATCATGGCCCCCATGAACATCGGAATATCAGCACCGACAATGACCCCCATCGTCGTAACAGCCCCGGCTACCGCACCACGTTCACCGCCAACAATCTTACCACCGGTATAACCAATCAATAGCGGTAGCAAGTAGGTAATCATGGGACCAACCATTGATGCTAATTTCTCATTAGGCAACCAACCGGTTGGTATAAATAACGCAGTAATCAAACCCCAAGCGATAAATGCGCCAATGTTGGGCATTACCATACCACTCAAGAACCTTCCAAATGATTGGACACCTATTTTCAAAGTACTACCGGACATAAACTTACCTCCCAGTTACATGGTTATTAAATGATCCGTAATCAAACCTCAGGCGATAAAAGCACCAATGCTAGAGGGGAAATTATCCCGGACATAAACCGCCAATTCCTTGAATTGCCTCTTTCATTTCAAGGTCTCCTTATTAAGTGGGTTAGTGTGGGCTGACCAAGTACTTTACTCGCTGTAGATAAATCGGACTGGCCTCTTTCAGATAATAGACAGATCTCATTCTTGGGTATTTACTGTAATCGTTTACACAAATCATGTCAAACATTTTTTGCCATCTTTTCAGTGAAAGGCCAAGGCTTAACAGAGAAAAGAGCTTATAGTACTGTTTTTATATGGTTTATTTTTAGAATTACATTTATATTTATCACATTTTGTTTGTCAGATCTTCTCATTTTTTCCTTCTTACTAGAGCAATCGTTTACATGATACAATGTGACAGGTTCCTGTAACAATCAGAAAGCCAGGACACATAAATGTCGTTTTGTTTGTAAACCTTAGATGCATTTTATCCCGACGAACCGCTCTTTCGATCATTCCAACTACACATACCCTCGCCTGAATCTGTGTATCTTCATGACATCATTGTATATATCCTTTCTCTATTATCCGTAGAGATAAACCTGAAAATTACTGCTTGGTAATGAGGAGCCCGGATGGTTCAATTTTAAATAACCACAGTTGCAAAAATGTAATTGACGAAGACAGTGTAATCGTTTACATTGTATTTACGAGTATAACTACCAGCTAAACAAGGAAAGTAATAGTCACATGGTTAAAATTAAAGATGTTGCCAATGCTGCGGGCGTATCAACTGCTACTGTATCACGGGTCTTAGCGAACAAACCCCACGTGCGACGTGAAGTGCATGATCGAGTGATGAAAGTAGTGAAAAAGCTGAATTATCGGCCAAACCGAGTTGCACAAAATCTGAGATCAAATAGTTCAAAGATTATAGCACTGGTTGTTTCCGATATAGAGAATCCATTTTTTCAGCGGGTCAGTCGGGCTGTTGATGATGCAGCCTATGAGCATGGTTATATTGTCATGCTTTGCAATACAGATGAAAACCCAGTCAAAGAAGAATCATGCCTGAATCTTCTTCGGGACGAGAATGTTGCTGGGGTTATTTTGTCACCTACACGACAAACAATTGAAAGATTTACAGATATACCCGCCCTCAATATGCCGGTAGTTATAGTTGACCGACATGCGAACAATCTGGAAGTTGACAATGTCCTGATTGACAATGTTCAGTCGGCCCATATCCTCACAAGTCATTTAATAGAGCACGGTTATCAACGAATCGGTGGAATTTTCGGTGTGGGCAGTAACACTGGAAGTCTCCGGCATGAAGGTTTTATGCAAGCGTTAAAAGATCATAACATTAAGCCTGCTACCGAATTGATAAAGTTTGCCAACCCCAGAGAGGACGATGGTTTTAAGACGACAATGAACCTGCTGAATCTGGAGAGTCGGCCAGATGCTATTATTACCAGCAACAGTCTGTTGGCAGCAGGCGTTCTTCTTGCGATCCGAGAAAGCAAATTGACGATCCCGAAAGATATTGCTTTAGCCAGTTTTGATGATACTACCTGTGCTCAATTAC
This sequence comes from Desulforhopalus sp. IMCC35007, assembly GCF_005116575.1. Lineage (GTDB taxonomy): Bacteria > Desulfobacterota > Desulfobulbia > Desulfobulbales > Desulfocapsaceae > Desulforhopalus_A. The sequence goes on from NZ_SWCN01000007.1 coordinate 93,475, forward strand.
TTGAACCTGCAATGACAGTCATTGATCAGCCAACCTATGAAATTGGCCGGACTGCTGCTGAGCTTCTCATTAAAAGGATTCAGGATCCGACCCGTTCTAACCGTGAAGTTGTTCTGAAAACAAAACTTATTATTCGCCAATCTTGCGGTTGCTGAAAATAATAAGCAAAATATTCATCTGTGTCAGCATAACGACTCCTATTACGCTATCTGAGCCGCTTACTATTGTTTTTTGAGATTGTGGGTGCGAGATCTGGAGAGAGCCGGTTCTTTTTGCAACCTTTTTTTCAAGCGAAGCCGTTGCAGATATGTAAATGGGGCACGCGTTGCCGATTTTTTACCGGGCCTTGTTGTTTCTGGCAAAAAGAGCAGATCAGTAATATGGACCGTCGGGACGACCCGTTCGAGAAAGTTGCAACAACCAGCGCAGTAGGTGACCAAAATACGACCTCCGCTTTCTTTCGCTCGCATGTTTGCCCAGGCCTTGGCAAATAAAGGACGAACAGCACTCACAGTCCCTCCTTCTCCGCAACAGAGCGTACGGCGGCCGCGATGTTTCATCTCCACTTGCTCCAGGCCCAGATCCGTTACCAGTCGACGTACGGACTTCTGCACGTTATCGGCCTCTCGCATAGAGCAGGGATCGTGAACACACACGGTCTTCCATGTTTTGGCCAATGGCATAGTTCCTTGTTCCACCTCAATAACCTCGTAAACTGTCTGTACTGCCAAACCTTTTCCATACTGCTGAAAAATCTTATAACAATTCGGACACGCAACCAATACACGCCGAATTCCTTGCTCTCGAAGGCTTTGACGCAATGCACCAAAGGCTGCCGCAAAATGTTCTTGTCGGCCGAGATCGTGGGAGGGCTTATTACAGCAGTTGAGCACCATTCCAAGTTTTGGGATAGTACGGCGCAAACTCTCAAAGAGCTGAACTGTGGTTGCCATGCGACTTCCAGGTAAATTACAGCCGGGGAAGAAAATTGTGTCACAACCATCGGGAATTCCCTGCCATGCGAAAAGTTTCGAACGTCCAAGCGTCTCATATCTGAGAATTGTGCTGTACGTCGATTTGTTGAACTGACCGTTTGCCACAAATGTTCTTCGCAGATCAAGAAATAGTCTGCCGGGATCGAGTTTTTCCGGGCAAACTGCAGCACAAAGGCCGCAGAGGCTGCATTCGTAAGCCATTGACAGAGCTCCGTTCCAGGTAAAATCCTGATTTACGGCAATTGCTTTAGGTGTGCCGTAATGGCTCAAAAAAGTGCAGTTCCTGACGCATGCTCCGCATTCACTGCATCGATTTTCGATATCACGCAGCTGGTTGGATACTGTTGCCGGAAGCGACGATGGTTTGTTTTCTGCTTTTTCCCGTTGCTCACTTGATCGTTGTGAGGCTCTTTGCCAGACAAACAGGCGTTTAGTTACTAAAGGAAAGAGACCGATAAGAGCAAGAGCCGTCAGTAAACCTGGAGATATGATTTCAGCAGGAGAATCAATCAGTCCCAATTGGTTGCCGGCATTGACGAAAAGAAATGTTCCCGGCAGCATGCCGAGTTGTGAAACCCAATAAAAAGTGGTCAGGCGCAATGTTGTCAGCCCCATGACCAGGTTGATGATAAAAAAGGGAATAACCGGCAGGAGTCTCAGAGAAAAAAGATACAGGGCCCCCTCATCATGTAAACCGGCATTGACCCGTTTCAGCCTATCGGAAAATCGCCGTTGCACCAGATCCCGAAACAGATAACGAGAAAGGGCACAAGCTATCGTCGCTCCGATGGTGCTGGCAAAAGACACCAGCACCGTCCCTGCCAGGGTGCCGAAAAGTGCACCGGCAACCAGACCAAGAATCGTTCCACCAGGAAGGTTAAGAATTATCACAGGCAGGTAGCAGGCAAGAAAACCACCCGCTACCAGCCAGGGACTTTCAGCATAGAGTTGTTGAAGCTCTACCTGATGGGATTTTAGCGCAGTAAGTGACAGTTCATGATGCAGGCCAGTCGTGAAAAAAATTGAACATACTCCAATTATCCCCAGTAACAGTCCACTTTTGAGCACCATGCCTGAGGAAATTGATTTCTCACGTTGTAGCTGAGATAAATTCATGAAGGGCTTATTTTGCTTCAGTGGCAAAAGGCCATTTTTCCACGCCTTTCTCAAGAATCAACAACCGGCTTTCATCGACGCCGTTGGCTTTGTAAAAATCATAGGTTCTTTTGGCACCCCCACCACCGCGAGGGCAGAGGACAATTACATCGTCTTGGCTTTCGAGAATCTGTGGCAGCAATTGACCAATAGCCGCACGTTCTTCGTCAGTTTCCACCGGGTAGGCATTGGTTTCAATCGAGCCTGGGATGTGTGCTTTAGCGAATTGTTCCACCGAGCAGATATCAACCAGGATCATTGGTGATTTTGCCTCAATGCGTTTTTGCAGATCCTCTGGGGAGATGAAGTTGTAGCCACTGGATAGAAAGGCAGAAGCGGATGACACACTAAACAGCAGTGCGATAAGACAGAGTAAACCTTTTTTAAACATTTTTCTTTTCTCCTTAGTATTTGAATCATTCATGACAAACAGCATAACGACACTACCGTCGAAGCCAGGGAAAATTTATAGCACAGATTTTTAACTTGGTAAAAAAGGTAATACCGATCGATTAGGGGCTGATTGATAGACTAGAGGGATAGGCCGTGGTGTAAGAGCGTTCACGGACATGTGCTTTTTGAGGTATCTACTCCTTAAGAAAGATAATAATTGTAAATATCAGTTCAGGCGTAACCTTTTGAATTAGAAGAAATGATGACGCTGTTACGTCTGCCCTGCATGTTGCAGATTTCTGTGTGTCAGGAGTTCAGCAAATTTTTCTTGCTCCTTTTTAGTAAAAATATAGCAATACGCTCCATGCAAATTTCTGATTGAAAACACTTAGAAAATGCAGACCTATGCCACCACATTTTTTAATCGTTATTTCCTATTTGACATATTATATATTTCGATAGTAGCTTGGTTTATCAATAACCGAAATAAAAGGAACAATATCAAGCTTAAGATAACCAGCATGGAGAATGACAAATTGATAAACTATCCTCAAGAAAACAATAGCTTCTCAGCCATCAGAGTTTCACTGGTGCAGGACGGATGTTTCGGTCCGTTTTTGGGCCTCTCCTTTGACCAAGAGAAACCGCAGGATGAATCATTTCAGATTCATGAACTAACCTTTATCATGGAGAAAAGCCTTTTAAAAAAATGTGGGGGCATATCAATTGATTTCAACGAGGCTGGAAGCTTCTCCGGGTTCACAATTACTTCTGTCAACCCACTTTCTTTAGGAGAAGAGTGCTGTAGTCCGGGACCATGCGGGTCATGTGGTTGCTGTCAATGAGCCTTGAGCTATCAAGGCACATTAACCTGTAGTTAAAGCCCATGGAGAAATCTTTTGAGATAAGAATACTTCAGATAATTCGGAATTCCGTGAAAAGAGTATTGTATTAATACCTAAAAATAGCGTAAAACTTCTCATTTTAATTTCTGTAATAATTAGGTTCGGCAGGATATCCAGGCAATCGAAAATGAACTCTATTGTCTAAAGTGGATATTAGGTTTGACCCGACATGAAACAAGGATGAGAATGGAATTGATGAACAAACCAGTGATGGTTCTTGGGGCCACTGGCTATGTAGGTGGAAGATTGGTGCCACTTCTTCTCGAACAGGGGTGGAAAGTCAGGGCTGTTGGTCGTTCTGACCAAAAGATTAAAGCAAGGTCATGGGGAAATCACTCCAATCTGCAAATTATTGTAGCCGACGCCCTAGACACAGCAACACTCGCTGAAGCAATGCAAGACTGCATTGCGGTTTTCTATCTCATCCAATCAATCAGGCCAGGTGAAAGTGATTTTGCCACCCTCGACCGGCAGATTGCCTATTCTGCCGTCAAAGCTGCCAGGGTAGCTGGAATGAACTGGTTTATTCATTTCAGTGGGCTGGGACATCAATCCCGTCTTTCTTCCCAGTTAAGATCCAGGTATGAAGTTGGTGACATCCTGAGCCTTGGTGGTGCCAAAGTTACCCAACTGAGAGCCCCGTTAGTCCTTGGCTCTGGAGGGGCCTCATTTGAAATGATCCGAGCTTTTTGCGGGTACATGCGAATCATGTTTGCCCCTCGCTGGATGGATACCAAATGTCAACCCATCGCCATTTCTAATGTGATCGAATATCTGGCTGGGTGCCTGTCTCATCCCCAAACGGCTGGACAGGTTTACCAGGTTGGAGGGCCCGAAGTTCTTACCTGGCGTAAGCTTTTTCATATTTATGCCGATGAGGCCCAGCTGCCGGAACGAATCGTTGTGGTACTCCCTTTGCGTATCCATCGAATTTCGATTGGCTGGATGAATGTGGTAACACCGGTATCTGTAGCTCTTATCCGGCCGCTGGTTGAACGTATGCAGGATGAAATTCTCTGCCAGGAAAAGCTCATCCAGGAGATCATTCCCCAAAATCTTCTCACCTGCCGCGAGGCCATAACCGTCGCTCTTTCCGAAACATACCGAAACGAGGTCGTTTCCAGCTGTTTTGACGCGGGCTCAACCCAACTGTCAGAATGGGACGTTACCATGAGACCGTCAGAAGCAAAAGTTTATCGGGACACTTTCTCAATCATCCTTGACGGTTCACCGGAACATACCTGGAACGTGGTAAAAAGTATTGGCGGCAATACCGGTTGGTACTTTGGAACGGTGCTTTGGCGGATACGCGGTTTTGTTGACAAACTGCTTGGAGGCCCGGGTTTATCAAGGGGCCGCCGCCGTGTGGATTCCATTGCTGTTGGTGACTGCCTTGATTTTTGGCGTGTAGTGGCAGTGGATGAGCGGCGCCTCCTACTGAAGGCTGAGATGCTTGCACCGGGTAAGGCTATGTTGGAATTTCATATTCAAGTGTTACCAGACGGCACAAATGAGCTGCGGATGACTCCAAGCTTTGAACCCCGAGGGTTGTGGGGGAGACTGTACTGGTGGATTATTGCACCATCACATTCCCTGATGTTTGGCTCCATGCTCAAGCAAATGGCCAAGGTAGCTGATGTTCGTGTTTTAAAGGGTCCAACCGCTGTCAAAGGGTGAAAAGGACTTATCATGTATTGCTGAAATGTTAATGGTAAAGACGATTAAGGTGTTTCCAGTCGATTTGTTACGACAGGCTTAATAGGTTTGAAAGATCCTTAAAATGAAGTTTTACATATGTCCGCAGGTTTGATAACGTAAATATCTCAACAGAATTATCTGTAAAGATATGATAAAAATTGATTGCTCAATAAATCTTGTTACCAAAATTCTCGAGATAAGCCAATATTTGTCAATGTAATGTCTGGGCGGTTTAACAATGAGCAGGCGCTTCGCGACATGTGTTAGACCATGCCATTATTTATATATCAGTCAAAGGTGGCTATTGATGTTTTGGGAAAAGATAATGTACAGCGATGTATTCAAAGGTATAGGCAAAAAAATTTCTTTTCCTGCCAATTGCGAGTTACCAATTGGCAATGATGTGGCTTACCTGGAAAGAGGTATCTGCGGTGTAGCAACAGTAACCCAAGAAGGCAACGACCGCACTTACCTCTATTTCAAATCCGGGAACCTCATGGGCTTTTTACGCCATATTCTTCCTGTTGATACATTTGCAGCCAGCCATATCCATAAAACAAGGAATCGGGTAGTTACAAAAACGAAGGTCGATTGCTATATAATTAAAAAAGAGGACTTTTTTGGAATATTAGAAACGAATCCTGCATATTATCAGGTGTTGACCATAGCATTGGCCCAAAACTTATCAAACGTTATGGAGCACTCCGCCTGGCTTGCATGTGAGAATGGGCCCATTCGCATCTGTTCAATGTTACTTGAGTTCTCAGAGTTGGCTGGTGGGATTTATCTGTTGCCGCGCTGTTTTACTCAAGCGGAGATGGCACACTTTTTATCACTGCATAAGATTACCGTCGCAAAGATATTAAAATCTCTGCGGGAAGCGAACTTTATAAGAAAAGATGGACAGCTTATCCGTATAATGGACAGAGAGGCCTTGATTAAAATAGTGAATCGGGAACTTTGTATACGATACTGAGGTCCGATAGCAAAACGTAGCCGGCAATGGCTATAGAGGGGCCTTTTCTACAGCCCCTCTATAGCTACTCTGTTATGAGATAATTAAGGGAATGTGATTGTAATTCCTGTGTTAAATTTCTTCTCATCGAGGATGTATTTTACTTTGAATACGCCGGAAAAACCAAGCTTACTGATATTCACAGACAACTGTCTGTCATCCGCGGCCATAAAAGACCCCACACACATGGCAAGAGCCGGCCGTGCCGTTGTCGATATATAGTAATTATGTGTTTCCTTTTCGTTTTCCAGACAGAGCATTAACAGGGTACCTTTGGAAAAACGTCCGTGAAATGTGAAGCGATCCTCTTCTTCTACAATTTTAATCTGGTTCCATTCCGATGGAGCTTCTAAAACTTCCTCAGCTTCAGGAACGGTATCAAATTCAGGCGTTACATCTAAAGTCCCCAATACTTTACCATCTCCTAAAAAGAGATTGTCTCCTCCGTGATATAGAGACAACTTTTCTGCTCTGTAAAACTGAGTGGGTAGATGCATTTCATACATGACCACATCATCTTTTAATTCAACAGTTATACTTTTTTGTACATGGGATGGGTCATTTGGATCAAGAAATGCGGGAAGCAAGAGTTCCGAGGCACTACCATCAACGTAGCCTATTCCACCAGAATGCACCATGTAATGACCATCTTCGTAATATTCTACATTACTGATATACGGTGAAAAAAAGTGCTGACCACGTTCTTTACCAAACTGCCAGACCTGCTCAATGGTCATTTTCTCGGTATCAATTTTATATCTGACACCACGTGAGAAGTTATTCTTATTTAACCAATAATTCTCTTTTTTCTTCGCACGCCAGTGTCCGTTATCAAAACACATTACATCACCCTCAGGGGTGATAAGGCAGGCATGTTGCTCATATTGCCAATCAAAATCGCCGGTTCCGACAGGGGTGAAAAAGTATTTATCAACGAGCTCCTGCGGCCAGCCTTCAGGGTCTCCCAGCATCCAGCGTAACGCTCCCGTCTCATAATCGATATTGATGATAATATCCTGGTGACGTCCTGAAAGACTGAGTGAGTTTGTCACTTTGTCATACCATACCGCATTACAGTGGAACCAGTCATGGTCACTCCAGCTGCCCGACTTGCCGACATTCATTGGAAACAATCCTCGTATGTCCCACATGCGAAGAACGTCACCAGTTTCTCTATCAATTAAAGCGAGCTGATCTTCAACGGTATCCCTATGGAAATCCTGGGTCAGGACAAGCAGGTTACCATCTTCCATCTCCCACTGGTCATGGTGGTAGTTCCCTGGCAGGCGGTATTCTTTGACGATTTTACCTGCCATGGTGATCTCGCATATACCGACCGCATGATAGGGAACACGGGAATAACGATAGGATCCACAAAGCAGATTGCCGTTTTTTGCCCGCTTCATGTCAAACACAAAGTTTTCGGCAAGTGTCCAGCGACAATCGCCTTTATGGTCATAGCCACCGGGGAGTGATTTCCCGGCCGCAGAAACGAACATGAGATTGTCCGCCATATATTCTGGAGATGTGAAAATTTTCTCAACTTGCTGGGTGAGGACGGGCAGGTCGCCACCTTGAATCATGAGAGTTGTGTTACGGCCATCTGAAAGTTCAATCTGAACAGTATTTTCAAATGTTGCATAGAGGCCGAGGACAGGTACGATATGTTTTCGCGAGGGGCCAAAAGAAAAGGAGATATCCGCTGTTGAATCCAGCTTTCCTTTTACCGTAACGGTTACACTGACCTCTTCCTTGGTCTCAAACAACACCATTGCCGCAAGTGGATTGATGAGATATGGATTGTCAACAACGAGGGGTGACTCCAGTGTGTAGTCTCCCTGCTCAAACTGGCTGAGGAACTCTTTTTCTTTCCTGTTTTGCTGAGTGACAAGATGATCTATTCGTAAATATTGAACTTTGGGAAGATTGTAATTCATTGATATCTCCAATGTAGTCGTAAATTTAAAATTATTTATGCTTTTTCAATCATCTCAATGATTGCTCTTTTCTGCTTGAGCCCTTGCATCCGTTCAATTTCTTTACCGTCTTTGAGCATGAGCATCGTAGGAAAGCCTTTCACATCGTAACTTTCTTTTAAGTCGGTGTATTCATCAAAATCGACAACCACGATTGTGGGGTTATCCAGGGTTTTGTCTACATCTTTAAGAACAAAAGCCAGCATTTTGCATGGGCCACAGGTTTTAGAATAAAACTCAACAAGCACTTTGCCGGACTCTGTTAATGTTTTAAATTCTTCTAAATTTTTGATTTCAGTTATCATGGTAATATTCCTTACAGGGTTTCGATGTATTTTGAGGCTTTCTGTGCTGCAATAGCTCCATCAGCGCAGGCTGTAACAATTTGTCGCAGATGTTTATCAATAACATCACCTGCAGCATAGATTCCTTTAACTGCGGTCTGCATGTCCTGATCAACACGGATAGTGCCAAACTCATTACAGATGTTGAATGACTCGACAATTTTGGTCATAGGTTGCAGTCCAATATATTCAAAAACGCCATCACAGCTGACGCTTTGTTCTTCATCCGTTTTAGTCGACTTGAAACGCACTCCTTCCAGTTTGCCATTGCCTTTAAACTCAAGAATTTCCTGGTAAGGATGTATCTTCACATTTTCAAAGGCCCGTAATCTATCGCAGGCAACAGGATCTGCGGTAAGATCAAAAAGGGTGATGATTGTTAGAGACTTAACAAAGCCAGCGAGGTAGATGGACTCTTCAACGGCGGAGTTTCCTCCACCAATAACAACAACATCCTTATCCCTGTATTGCGGACCATCGCAGATTGCACACCAACTGATACCATTGCTCTTAAACATTTCTTCGCCAGGAACCCCAAGGGTTCTCGGCAGGGAACCTGTAGCAACAATTACTGTTTTCGTTTCATATACAGCGTTGTCTTCTTCACAGACTACCTTTATGAGATCTCCGGTAGTCTCAAGACCAATGACTGTTCTCTCGTCATACTCGATACCGAGTTCCTGGGTGTGGGTAAACATCTGGATGGCGAGTTCTGCACCATTGATAGAGCCTACTCCGGTATAATTTTCAATTTCATTGGTGTTCAGCATCTGACCACCAGGAGAGAGCCGGTCCAGCATAAGTACTTTAAGATTTGCCCTGATCGCATATATGGCTGCTGTCATACCAGCGGGACCTGCACCAACTATAATCGTATCGTATAAACTCATTGTCTTCCTCTTAAATAGAATGATTTTTCCTGCTTCCTGAGAGGAGCTATTTATAAAATTCCTATTACTTTCCAATATGGAATCGCTATGGCGAATAAAAATAGAACAGTTAAAATTGCCCGTGCCCCAAGAGTGAGGATGATATGCTTAATTTTCATGTACCCTTGGGAGTAAAAATAAAGAAGCACTGCGTATTCATAGGGGAAAATGTACTGATCAATACCAAAGATGAGGCAATATGTGGCCACATTAGTGGGAATATCTATTGCCTGTGCAATCTGAGCAAAGGGTCCTGTAAGCGCGGCTACTGCTGCCAGTGGGGTAAGGAAAAAGTTAGCAATTACACCGACTCCATAGAATCCTATTAAGCTGGTTGTTTGAGACCCCTGAAGGTGTGGAGCTATCAGATCGGCAAACCAGACATCAATACCTGCAGCTTGTGCGGCCGAACCGATACACATGGATCCCACAACAAAGAAAATGACACCGAAGTTCATTTTACTCAATTTTTCTTTATCAAGGAGATCGATACCCGGTAGAAAACATACCCCTCCCATAAAGAGCAAGACGTAACCAGCAGGTACTCCATGCATCTTGTCAGTAAACATAAGCAGAAGAAGGGTAATCAAAATGCAAATGCTTTTTTTCTCATTTATGCTTACTGCCCCCAGGGCGTTATACTCGTTGTTCACATAGTCAGTCAGGTCATCAGATAGTTTTGGTCGCAATATGAGAATGACGAGAACAAAGGACATAACCGCGTAGAGAATAGCAAGAGGGAAGTTATGGATGAAGTATTCCATCCAACTGATAGGTGTCCCCGCGACTTCGCCTGCAAGTTTCATTGCAATGACAATGTCCCCTCCACCGGTAAGGTAGGCCAGCTTTGGACAGGCAACGGATAAAAAACCGACAAGTAATACGGTACTTCCTTCTCTTGAACCGGGTTTGAGTTTGAGTGCATCACAGATACCCAGGCAGATTACAGAGACAATGGCAGCCTTGCCCATTACAGAAGGGACAAAGGGGGATATAATAAGACCGGCCAGCATCAATCCAATCATAACCCTAACGAATGAAAGTCCTGAAATACGAATTGACCATAGAGCAATTCGTTTCGATAATCCGGTCTGCATCATGATCATGCCCATCATCATACCGCCGGCAACCAGCCAGGGAATCTCAGAGGCCCATGGGGAAAAGATTTGTTTGCCTTGACCAACGGCGAAAACCACATAAAACGCCGGCATTAAGATGGCGATCAGATTTTCAGGTAAGGTTTCAAGAATCCACCCTAAAATTGCCCATACAGTAATCGCTAAATATGTTGCAATGACGGGTGGTAATCCCATGTCTGGGCCCATTAGTTTTATCAAGATCGGGACACATAAGTTGAGACCCCACTTGATGGCCATCGTTTTGTCTTTAAAAACCATTCCTATCTCCCACGGTTAAAGTTATTTTAAATATGTATAAAAACTACCGTGATTATATTCGCAGAATCTCATATGGAAATTGCATAGACTAACTTTTGCCTATATTTATCTTTTATTCAGATTGTTGAGGATGGGAAATATCCAGCGTGGCAGGTTCGTTTCTCAACAGAGCACACAAGTCAACATCGTATTTGATATCAATATGTTACACCACATGGTTGCAATGCTAATCTTGGAGGAAATACTAAAGAAACTCAGAATGTCTTTACTAAAACCCGAATTGAAAACTTAAGGTGCTCCTCAGATTTCTGGTTCTTGCAACTCAAGAGCATGTGTTAATTGTCACTTCGACCTATTAAGGCAGTACGGGAAAGGTGTTCTGACAAATTGCGTTTACCTTTTATAGCGGTGCACTTTTAAATTTAAGTAGGTGACCCGTGAACGGTGGTCAGTGAATCTTTTTAGAATGACGCTTTGAGCGGTTCATACTTTAAAGCTCCCAGCTTTGCCGGGGAATAGTTACTTGTATTTTTTTGCTGGCCATTTACAAAAAGAGGGAGGAGGAAGGGGCATTATTTGGAGCGGTCATATCTGTGAAAAATATCTAATGAGCTTTTGGTTTTGCCTATCGATTTTTTTGTTACTCTCAACATTTTATTTAAGGTGGCCTTAAGTCATTGCTGTGTTGTAAAAATTGAGGCAGAGGTGGCTTTTCTCTTGTGTCATCTCTTCTATAGATTTCTGTTCTTTGTTTGGAACTGGTTGTCACTTCAACCAATTGGCAGAGCCTTCTCCAGTTCTTTTGGGATTCCTCTTGTGTACCCGAAATGACCGTTTTTTGTATTCAGCAGTGCAGATACCGCTTCTTTTTGACGATACTTTGCGTATCGGGCATAGACGATATCACCCTCTCGAAAAAAGACTACAGCCTTTCCATCCTGAAGGGAGAGCTGAACTGTGCCAGTTTTCCTGGCCAAATTAATGGCTTGAAAAAGATCTGCAGTGTTAATGTCAGCTAAATTGCCAGTCATGCCTGAGGTGATATTTCCGGTTCTTAATGCTGCTGTTTGGGACCTGTCGACGAGCAGTTTCAAAAGAAAGAACTGCAAGATATGGTAGCCTTTCAGGATATTCCGAAAATGCTTCACACTCAGTGTCGCCACCTGGGTTTCTTCAATCGTGTGGATAGAGCTTGATACCGGTTCACCGGAGAGAAGGCTCATCTCCCCGAAGATCTCACCCTCTTTCAGCTCAGCTATCTTTGAATTATTACTGTTTGTGACGGCTACCTTGCCTTTGAGGATGATATATAACTGATTGCCTGGTGAGCCCTTTTTCACTATTATCTTGTTCTGTGGTATTGTTTTAAACTCAAGTAACAGCGCCAAATCAATAAGCGAACTATCATTTAAAGGTTTGAAAATATCGAGTTTACGAAGTGCCTCGAAGTGTTGTTTGAGTTGTTTACTATTACGCTGCTCCTGTGCTTCTTTCAGCATTTTCATTTGTAATGTGGCGAAATCTTTTTCCTTTTTATATTCAAAGAAAATCTTGCTTTCACCGCAGCCACCACAGTCAAACTGGAGTTTTTGCCCGCCTGTCTTTTGTGGAGATCCGCTGAGATTTTTCTCTACTGTGACAATATCGGCAATTTTTGCCGTAAGGTGGAGGCAACTCGCCTTATAGCTTGATGTCACCAAACTGAAATTTTGCACTTTCAGTTCATCTCCTAAGTCGTAGATTGGACATGAACATTCTTCCATGATTACAAAGACAGCATCACGATATTTATCTTTTTTCATTGTTTACAATGTTCCTCTATTCATTCCTAATGATGCCAAAGCGTGTGGTAAATTGTCAGGTCTATTCCCCAATGAATTTGACTGGTCGCCTGCTCCTGGTTCCAGCAAGAGTGATGTTCTTCCCGTTCCAATTTAAGAGCACCCTGTAAAAGACCTTTTGTCAAGGAAGAAATATCAGTATCCAGTGAAAAAAATAGCTGCCTCCATTTCCTGTAAACAGCGAAAACACAGGGAACATTGTTCCTGCTGGTAATAGAGGTGTTGTGCCGGAAGTGGTAAGCGACAGAGCCAATCAGAAGAACCCGGGGAAATGATTGCAGAACAGGAAGAGCACGGTAAAACTCTTCAGGGTCACAACGAATGAACATGACCAGTCGTTTAGTGGGAAGGTCGAGGTTGTAGAATATCTTTGAAAGGCAATACCTTATAGACTCATTTTGCCTTTTAGAAACCTGCTGCGATAATTCATATTTTCTAACAACTTACTAATATCATGAGCTATCTGGTCATATATTTTTCTATCATATCTGCACAGATTTGCTTCGACAAAGTCATTTTCTTCTGGAGGCACTCCACTTAAAGGATAATTTGGATCCATCATTTGGCCATAACTGACAAATGTCATCGTTTGGGCAATCTTTTGCATCCTCAAATCTATAGATGAAAGGTATAATTCTGACAGCGTATCAGCACCCTTCAACATCTCATACAAATCTGGTATCAAAGGACCTTTAATATGTACGAGATGAGTATTATCACGGAGCCATTCTGCTACATTTGTTCCTGCAGGAGCATAATCGATAAACTGGTCGGTCATCCCTTCATACCTGTTCACCTTCACGGGTTCCCAGATCCCATTGATGTGAACTTCCGTATGTCTTGGATTTACCATTAAATCACCAGCTTCACGAATCTGGCCAAAGTCAGCATAATTACCAGCACAGAGTAAAGCAAGTTCCATTATTCGTGACATAGAAAGCCAATAAATTTCAATAGACCCATCAAGGTCTTCAGATGATTCCAGTTGCTCCATCTGATTTATGAGGACTTCCTCCCCTAAATAATGATCAAAAACATGTTCGTGCAAATTTCTTGTTAAAAGCATTATGTATAGATTAATTTTAATCCAAATTTTCTGTTCAAGGTATAGATCGACAATGTCCGTCGACCTCAGCTATACCACTGTTATCTCCAGTTAAATAAACGTTCAATCCACTAGCGTACAATGAATGTTTTTCGGTTTTTTAAAGCTATCTTGGGCCTCAATTGTTCAGATCCCCAAAAAACCGAGAAGCTCACAACCAGACCGCGAGCACCACAGCAGATGAGCTGAGGAAGGCAGCCTTTTTGTCGAAGAAAAACTTAACAGAATATTCTTTGGTAACAACAATTCTCGTTATTCTAACCAATACAGACGTTCCGCAACTGAAAGCTACGGTGCTGAGCAATGAGATACCCCCGTTATGGTCTTGTAATTGTACGAAAATCGACAATAATATCTTAATTCAGCGCATTTATTAAAAAATGATAGTTGTTGGAGTGCTCTATCCCGCTTACCAACCGTGTCAATGTGGTGGCAAAGTCTGTCTGGACAGTTACTTTCAATAGATGATACAATTTGTATGTCATATGGGTTAGGCAGCACTTTTGCTGATTCACGAAATTCAGGAACGCATATAACTCATCAGGAATTTTAAAAACCACGGGTAGCCCGATGACAAACTCAGGGCTCAAGGAGTGAATCAGATGGCTGTACGATCTTTTTGCCTTGGATTTTTCTGGATCATATTGATGGTCCCGACAGGGGTGCTCCTGTCTGTGCAAGAAAAAGCAATTGCCACACCAATGTCAGACAAACAGGTGCTTATTCTATGTAAAGATTCGTACGGTTTACCCGTACCGGATATGACCATTGCTGCCATTGTCGATGAGCTCAAACGCAAGAAGGTGAGCATAAATGATATTTTTGTCGAATATCTCGATTTTAATAGGAACTCCGACAGCACCTACCGAATTAATACCATCAACCTATTGCAACACAAGCTTGCTCAAAAACAAATCGGAGTGATCATTGCTGTCAGTCAGGGTGTTTTATCTTCCCTGTCACATGACGGCAAAGATTTTTTACCAGGTGTACCGGTAATTACGTTCAAGCCACGTGCCACTGAAAACTCTTTGGAGGGAGCGGTTCGCCCGCTCAATAAAATCCAAACCAGTAAAGACGTGGCCGGGACTTTGCAATATGCTCTTACACTGTTTCCGGCAACCCAGCGGCTGGTAGTGATTAACGCTCCAGGAAACTCGAAAGAACTCACAAATGAAGAGATAACCTCAGCGATTAACAAGGTTAAACCGCAACTGAATGTGGAGTTTAAAGAGGGATTACCTTACGAAACAATATTGCAACAAGTCGGGTCTCTGCCCCCAAACACCATCATCCTCTACGGTCTTTTTTTTCGTGATGCAACCGGCAGAACGTTTGTTCCTTCCGAGGTCGCAAGTGAGCTTGGGCAGCGGTCTAATGTTCCGGTCTTCTGTCTGGATGAACTTCATGTACTTAATGGATTGATGGGGGGGGAGTGTCCTCAGTAGTTCGACGATTGGTAAACGGGTTGGAGAACTCGCCTTCGATTACCTGAACGGCGACATTACTTTGATCCAGGCCAACACGGAAGCTGATATTCCGTATACTCCACTGTTCAACTGGCAACAGGTTGAGCGTTGGAAAGCTAATATTTCACAGTTACCTGAAAGCAGTGTCTTTTACAATCGTCCAATATCCTTTTGGCAGCAGTATAAGACTATCGTAATCGGCATCACCATTGTGCTTATAATCCAGGCTGGTTTGATTATCTCTCTGTTGGCCCAAAATAGACGTCGCCGATACGCCGAGGAAATAGTGGAGAAAGAGCGCCAACGGCTGGCGGGAATTATCAGTGGTACCAATGTCGGAACCTGGGAGTGGAATGTTCAAACAGGAGAGATCATAGTTAACGATCTATGGTGGGAGATTATTGGGTACACCCATGAGGAGGAGCAGCTGCACCCTCTCTGTTTTGACATGTGGACAAAATTTGTACACCCCGATGATCTAAAAGCAAGCCGTGACATGCTTAAAGCGCATTTTCAAGGTCAACTTGATCACTACCAACTCGAATTGAGGATGAAACATAAGGACGACAGTTGGAAATGGGTGCTCGCTCGAGGCAAGGTAGTTTCCTGGACAGACGGTAAAAAACCCCTTGTAATGATGGGGACTCACCAAAACATCACCGATAAGAAACAAGCTGAAGAGGCAAATAAACAAAGTGAATTACGATTGGCGAAACTGGTTGATATTCTCCAGCATTCATCCGAAACGATTCAGGATCTCCTCGATTATACCCTGGAACGGATCATCGAGTTAACTGGAAGCAAGATCGGTTTTATTTATCACTACGATGAAAAGAGCAAAAAACTTATTTTGAATTCATGGTCTGATGAAGTCTTGCCTGCCATCGCCGCCACCGACCCGCAGACCTGTTATGAACTGGAAAAGACTGGTGTCTGGGGAGAAACTGTTCGGCAGCATCGAACTCTGATCTTTAACGATTTCCAGGCCCTCTGCCCCTTGGGAAATGGCTCACATGAAAGATCTGTTCACTTTTCAAAGCTCGTAACAATCCCGATTTTCAAAGGTAATCGCATTGTCAGCGTGGTTGGCTTGGCGAATAAAGAAACCGACTATGATGAAACTGATGTACTTCAGGTCTCTTTGTTGATGGATGCCGTCTGGAAAGCTATGGACAGAAAACAGGTCGAAGAAGACAGGAAAAACCTGCAGCTCCAGTTGATCCAATCACAAAAAATGGAAGCACTAGGAACTCTTGCCGGTGGAATTGCCCATGACTTCAACAATATACTCGGAGCGATCCTTGGTTTTTCAGAAATGGTCCAGGAAAATTGCCCACCAGGATCAACCATGAGGCACGATATTGATCAGGTCGTCGAGGCAAGCCACAGGGCAAAAGAACTGGTTAAGCAAATACTTTCCTTTAGCCGCCAAGCAGAGACCGAAGAGAGGATTCTGCAACCAGCTTTAATTATAAAAGAAGCAATAAAAATGCTTCGTGCCTCGTTCCCTGCGACCATTGACATCCAGCAAAACATTGATCCGGACCTGGGACAGGTTCTGGCCGATCCCAGCCAAATCCATCAGATACTGACCAATCTCTGCACGAATGCCTTTCACGCCATGGAAGAGACCGGTGGCACCCTGAGCATATCCCTGAAAAACAAAAAGCTTACATCTGCTGACGTAGTCCATGAACAGGATGTGCAGCCTGGTCTTTTTGTAGAGCTCTCTGTTGGTGACACTGGCCCTGGAATCTCTCCGACAATTATGAATAAAATTTTCGATCCTTTCTTCACCACAAAAGAGGTGGGTAAAGGGACAGGGATGGGCCTTGCAATTATCCATGGCATAGCCAAGAAATCTGGCGGGTTTGTTTCTTGTCAAAGTACACTGGGTGAAGGAACAATTTTTCATGTATATCTTCCTCTCCATGATCAGGAGGGAACATTGGAAACCGAAAAAAAACCTTTGATCTCCACCCCGCCAGGAAAAAATGAACGTATTCTCTTTGTTGACGATGAAGAGATGCTCGCTGAAATGGGCAAGACCATGCTGGAGCGACTCGGCTATAGGGTAACCAGTACTACACGCAGTGTCGATGCACTCACAATCTTACAAAAGCAGCCGGACGAATTCGATCTGGTCATCACCGATCAGACAATGCCTGGTATGACTGGAATTGAACTGGCACGACGTGTGCTGCAAATACGACCGGGACTGCCGATTATTCTCTGTACAGGTTTCAGTAATTTGATTTCAGAAGAAAAGGCCAGAACTTCCGGGATAATGGGTTTTGCAATGAAGCCTCTGGCTAAAAAAGATCTTGCTGTTCTTATCAGGAACGTGCTGGAAGGTAAGAAGTGATAAAGGTAGCACTATCATCAACGGAATACCCACAACTGCCAGATCAGTGGATCAAGCAACCCGACATTCATCAGCTTATGAGCTGTAATTTATTATCAAACCCTGTAGAATCATAAATTGTTTATCCCATTAAGGGTAAGACAGTAACGACTTAATATACTTGTTTTTGTAGTAAAGATTTTATTTCTGGGTGGGGAAAATACATGAAGCCTACAGATGCCACAAAACCCGCTAATACGAGTGACAATAAAATAATCTGCGGTGAATTCTGCAAACTTCCACCCATCTATGCTGCTCCTAATGCTCTCACTGAAAGAATTAAAGAACTGAATTGTCTCTACAGTATCTCAAGCCTTCTTGAGAATCAGGACGGAACTCTGGACTGGATTCTTTCTCGCGCAGTAGAACTTATCCCTGCCGCTTTGCAGTATCCAGAACTGGCCTGCTCCTGTATCAAGCTGGATGGTCATGAGTATGTCTCTGCTAAATTTAAACGGACCCAATGGTGCCGAAATACCAAGATCATGCTCAATGATCGCCATGTAGGGGACCTGGATGTTTTTTATACCCAGTCAACCTCAACCGGAAACAGTGGCTTGTTTCTTGAGGAAGAATCCCACCTATTGCAAGCTATCAGCGAACGTTTAAGCAAAGTTTTGTGGCGGAAACTTTCCGAAGAAGCGTTGAAGGAGAGTGAAGAGCGATATCGGGTCCTGACGGAACAGGTTACCGACGGCGTAGTGTTGGCTCAAAATGCACGATTTTGCTATGTGAACCCTGCATTTTGTGAAATGTTCAATATATCGTCACCAAAGGCTGTTATCGACAACAAGCTCCTTCGTCCCGGTGCGGGTGAGGTCGAAGAAATCAAGCAAATGTACCAGGGATATACCGACAACTACAGCAAAAATAAGGCCGACAATGTACATTGTTTTTCCCGTCCTGGAAAATCTATTTGGATACAAGTCTGCCACACTCCGATCACCTTCAGAGGACAACCGGCACTTCTGTCTACTTTTAAAGATGTCACGGAAATCAAAGAGCAGCAGGTTGCGGCGCAGAGTATGGCTGACCAACTCCACGACGAAAACCAGGTATTGCGTGCTTCCTTGAATGAACGTTATCGGTTTGGCAACATTCTCGGTCGATCTCCGGTTATGCAAGAAGTCTACGAACTGATAATGAAGGCAGCTGTAACTGATGCCAGCGTTGCAATTTTCGGTGAATCTGGCTCTGGTAAAGAGTTAGTTGCTCAAGCCATTCACGAATACAGCCCAAGAAAAAACAACCGCTTTGTCGCAGTTAACTGTGGTGCAATTCAAGAATCCATCTTTGAGCGAGAGTTTTTTGGCCATCGCAAAGGCTCTTTTTCAAGTGCCCATGCAGACTCTGCTGGCTATTTAGATATGGCCAATAAAGGCACTCTTTTCCTTGATGAAGTGAGCGAACTTACCGTCAATATGCAGGCTAAACTACTCAGAGCCATTGAAGGCGGAGGATATCGACCTGTAGGTGGTACTGAAACAATCGATTCAGATTTCCGAATTATATCAGCCTCCAATGTTTCTTTAAGTGAAAAAGTAACCAATGGACAGATGCGCAACGACTTTTTCTATCGGCTGCAGATTATACAAATACGATTGCCGCCTCTGCGCCAGCGAAAACAAGATATCTCTCTGTTGGTTGACCATTTTGTCCAAAAGATGTCTCCATCATCGAGTTTAACTACAATTCCGGGACATGTTATGGATGTCTTCATGGAGTACGATTGGCCTGGTAATGTACGTGAATTGCGGAATGTCCTGCAGCGTTACCTGGCTCTTGGACGACTCGAGTTTATTTCACCGGACAGGACAGTAAACACAATCTCGATGGAAGCACAGTTGAACCTTCCCCAGGCTGTGCGACAACTTGAAGAATCCCTTATCGGTCAAGCGTTGCAACTTACAAATGGCAACCGAACCAAGGCTGCCAACCTCCTTGGTATTTCCCGAAGAGCTCTCTCCCGAAAAAACATTCTGCCTTAAATACCAATATCGCCCACTTTGGGCGATATTGCCCAATTACATTATACCACAAGATTCCAAATATTTAGATGTGTTCTCTTGTGTGGCGCCGGGCGGATTCGCCCTTTTTTCTTCCTTGGTTGTTTTTCTATTTAAAGATTTACATAATAATATCAACACTATATGTGTTTTGTAGATTTTGGCATCATCCTTGCGATATCAGTGACCAGAAGGATGTGAATTCTCGTATGGTTCACTTCATTGATACAAATAGAGCGGCGATCAATACGTCCATAACAAGGAGAAAAAAAATGCAACCTGACCCTTTTGGAAACCTAAGAGACTGGGGCCCAGCACTCGAAAAAATATGTCAATTAGCGGACGAAGGTAACTTGAGTGATTGTCAATCTGGTTTGACACGGATACTTCGTTACCGTGACAACTGGAGACTTCGTGAAGAAGCACTGCTCAGGATCGGAAAGATCAATACACCTGAAGATCCGATGGTTCGCCAGATCCTCAATATTATCGAAGATGAAAGACTCTACTATGACGTAAGAATTCTTGCCTGTCAAACCATGGCGGAATTAATGAAGAACAGCTCCGGAAGATTTTATGCTGCAACAGAGACAGATATATTGAACGTAGTAAAAGTATTGTCTTCTACCCCGCAGCCCCCTATTTTCGAGCAGGCACTGAAAAAACTATACTCCGTAGGACGCGAAAAATTCTGTGTTGTTTAATACTGTTTTTGACTGACCATGTTTATGCAAAGCGCAAAGAATCGCTAACAAACCAAATCTCTAAATTACTCTTGTGTGAGGTAAATAATGTTGATTGTAATCCCCAGAGAAATCATGGCTGAAGAAAAAAGAGTAGCAGCGACACCGGACACCGTCAAAAAATATATTGCTCTGGGTTATACCGTTGCTGTCGAAGCCGGTGCCGGTGAAGGTATCTTCATCTCTGATCAAGAGTATAAAGATGCTGGGGCTACCATGAGCACCGATGTTGAAAAAATGCTGGGTGAAGCGGATATCGTTCTGAAGGTTAAGGAGCCCAAGTTCAACAAAAAAACGAACAAGCACGAAGTGGAAATGCTGCGCAACGACAGTATTCTGATCACCTTCCTCCATCCCGCCGCTCCGGGTAACCATCAGATGGTAAAAGATCTGCAACGCAAAAACATCACTTCACTGACCATGGATGGTATTCCACGAATATCCCGTGCCCAGAGAATGGACGCACTGTCATCAATGAGTGCTCTCACCGGGTATAAATCAGTAATCATGGCTGCCAACCAGATGCCCAAGTTTATTCCTATGGTCGGCACTGCCATCGGTACAATCAAGCCTGCAAACTTTCTGGTCATCGGTATCGGCGTGGTTGGTCTTCAGGCAATCGCCACTGCCAAACGCCTTGGTGGTGTTGTTAAGGCTCTGGATATCCGCAAAAACGCCTCTGTTGAGGGAGACAGCCTTGGCGGCAAGGTTATTGAATTTGATATTCCTCAGGAATTGGCCGTTGCAGCTGGCGGCTATGCCAAGTCACTCGATGAACAATGGTTGAGCAAAGAGCGTGCTCTTATTCGGGAGTACGTGAAAGATACCGACGTAATTATCCTTAGTGCGCTGGTACCAGGCGAAATAGCACCGGTGCTTATTACCGATGAGATGCTGGCTGAAATGAAGCCCGGTTCCATCATAATCGACGTGTCCATCGACCAGGGTGGTAACTGTGAAGTGACTGAGGCCGGTGTCTGGATTGAAAAACACGGCGTACAGATTTGCGGTATCAATAATATCCCAGGCCGCATGGCAGTTCATGCGAGCTGGTTATATGCCAACAATATTGTGCACTATCTCGAGAACCTGTTCAAAGGTAAAAAAGAAATTGATCTTAACGATGAGATCGTTAAAGGCTCACTGGTTACTCATAATAGAAAAATCCTTCATGAAGGTATGTTGAAGGCGATGAAAGAGTAGATCTTCGCCTCCCGAATCCCAGAAGATGGGTAGTAAAAAACAGCCGGTCGGGTAATTATCGGTCGGCTGGCTCTATTTACTGCGGCCCTCACCCACTGTATTCCAATCCGGAGCGAGTACCATGTTGAATCTGATCCTGATGATCGTTGTGTTTTTTTGTTCTTTTGCAATCGGCTACCTGCTGATTTCAAGGGTGCCACCCTTACTGCACACCCCCTTGATGTCTATGACCAATGCGATCTCTGCCATTACGATTCTGGCGGCGCTCATCCTGTTCGCTGTGCCGACAACACCTGTTGAAAAAATTTTCGGCTCTATCGCTATCATTACCGCAACCTTTAATGTGGTCGGCGGTTTTGCAATCACTCATAAGATGCTGAAGATGTTCAAAGGCAAAAAGAAACAAGCCTGAAGAAATAACTGAGGAACCCACTGACATGAATATGTTCATTGACTTCACCGTAATCGCAATTCTCATTGCTGGCATCTGGCAGTTTCGCTTACCCCACACTGCGAAAGTTGGAAATCTGACAGCTGCTTTTGCCTTTTTCCTGGCCTTCGTCCTCATCCTCTACCGTAATGGCATTATGGATCTCGGCACTGTTGTCATATCGCTCATAGTGGGTTCACTGGCAGGCTATGCTCTCGCCAGGGTGGTCACTATGATCCAGGTTCCAGCCATGGTGGCTTTTCAACATGGGTGTGGTGGTGTCGCCGCCTTTCTCGTTGCCTTAGTAGAGTTAAGCCGTACAACCATTGACTTAAGCCTGATTAGTGAAATCTCTGGAGTTCTTGGCCTTGCTATTGGCTCACTGACGTTTAGCGGCAGTATGATCGCCAGCGCTAAGCTTGCTGGTAAAATGCGACAGGCCCCCCAGGTTCTGGACAAGCATAATCTTTACGTGATCATCAATCTTGTTGCCATCGTTGTGGTTGGGGCTCTCTCGCTAATGGTACCACATGGTTTTGCTCTCGTTCTATTTGTATTCGAGATACTTCTCGGCGCCTGCTTTGGTATACTTGTGGCGATGCGTATCGGCGGTGCCGATATGCCTGTGCTTATTTCATCACTCAATGCTACAGCTGGTGTGGCAGCGTCCCTCTGCGGTATGATCATTGAAAACCAACTGTTGATCGCCTTTGGCGCAACCGTTGCTGCATCCGGTTCGATACTCACCTATGTCATGTGTAAAGCGATGAACCGCAAGCTTGGCAAGGTAATTTTCCCTGATTATAAACCGAAAAAAGCCGGGTTACAAACTTCAGTAAGAGACAGTGCTGTCCCTGTACAACCTGCGCCAGCTGGTGCACCTGCAGTGGAAAACGACCAGGCCGCTGCAAGCCGCGCCATAAAAGAAGCTCAAAGAATCATCATTGTTCCGGGTTACGGCATGGCGCTTGCCAAAGCTGGGACTGAGGTTGCAACCCTGGCAAATGAACTCATAGCCCTGGGCAAAGATGTAAAATACGCCATCCATCCCGTAGCCGGCCGGATGCCAGGCCACATGAACGTGTTACTGGCTGAAGCTGGGGTTGATTATGACATGCTGGTTGAAATGGAGGCCATCAATCCAGAATTTCATGCCACTGATCTGGTATTGGTCGTCGGTTCCTGTGACGTGGTGAATCCGGCTGCCATCAAAGTCGAGGGAACTCCCATTTCGGGCATGCCGATTCTCAAGGCCCATGAAGCAAAAAAAGTGATCTGCTGCAACTTTGATCGTAAACCTGGATACTCCGGAGTGGAAAACTCGCTCTATGACCAGGACAACTGCATCTTGCTCGAGGGTGATGCCAAAAAGACGGTGCAGATTCTTCTGAATTCTCTGACCGGTGAACCAGCAGGTGCGTCTGATATCGGTAAACCTGCTTCTGAATCGGGTTATACAAAGGCTGGCAACATGCTGAAAGCCTCCAAACGGGTGATCATCGTGCCCGGCTACGGTATGGCTCTGGCCAAGGCACAGGAAGACGTAGCTAATCTGGCAGAAGATCTCACTAATATGGGCGCAGACGTAAAATACGCTATCCATCCGGTAGCAGGTCGGATGCCAGGGCATATGAACGTACTGCTTGCAGAAGCCGGTGTTGATTATGATATGCTCGTGGAGATGGACGCCATCAACCAAGAGTTTGAGGCCACTGACCTGGTGCTGGTCGTCGGTGCCTGTGATGTTGTCAACCCTTCAGCAATAGAGGTTGAAGGGACACCGATCTCTGGAATGCCCATTCTCATGGTGCATAAGGCTAAAAATGTTATCTGCTGTAACTTTGACCGCAAACCCGGATACTCTGGCGTGGAGAACTCACTCTATGATCAGGACAACACTGTACTGCTCGAGGGGGATGCAAAAAAAACAGTCCAGGAACTTCGCAAGGCGCTTATCACCGAGACAGCCTCTGAAGTATCTGCCATCCCTGCCAATCCAGTAGTAGTCGATACTATTTCTGAAGCAGTTCGGGTTTTAGCTACCGCAAAAAGTGTGGTAATCATTCCCGGCTATGGCATGGCACTGGCCAAAGCCCAGTTGAAACTGGTTGAGATGGTTTCCCTACTCGAACAG
Organism: Desulforhopalus sp. IMCC35007; assembly: GCF_005116575.1. GTDB lineage: Bacteria > Desulfobacterota > Desulfobulbia > Desulfobulbales > Desulfocapsaceae > Desulforhopalus_A. The sequence goes on from NZ_SWCN01000007.1 coordinate 117,617, forward strand.
CGCGGCGTGAGTGTCAAATACGCCATCCACCCTGTGGCTGGACGGATGCCAGGCCACATGAACGTTCTGCTGGCCGAGGCGGATGTTGAATATGAAAACCTGCTTGAGATGGAAGATGTTAATCCGCTCTTTGCAGAAACTGATGTTGCAATGGTTGTCGGGGCCTGTGATGTCGTCAACCCCGCAGCCATTGAAAGTGAAGGAACCCCCATTTCCGGTATGCCGATCCTGCTGGCCCAGGACGCCAAACATATTATTGTCTGCAACTTTGATACAAATCCCGGTTACTCTGGTGTCCCTAATCCACTGTATAGCAACAGTAAAACGATACTACTTACTGGTGATGCCAGAGAAACCATAAACAACCTGCACGCAGCATTACAAAATGTCGATGTTTGAGTTTTGGGAACGAAAATGGGTCATCACATCAACAACGGAGCAGCGATGAATGTTATGTTGACAGAATTATTACATTTTATGTCGCGCCCCAATATTGCTGTGGACCTTGGTACCGCTAATACTCGTATTTATAGTTCACTTAACGGGGAGACGACAGACAATCCCTCTTCAATAAACCTCGTTGTAAGAAAAACAACACCTGTTTCAAATGAGTATTTTCAGTATATCAATAATAAAATTTCAACCAAGCCACTTCGTCGTGGTGTAATTGTTGATTTGAAAAATGCTACGATATTGCTGAAAAAATTAGTGAATAAGAATAGAAAATCTCTTCTTTCACCAATGGCCCTGGCCACCGCTCCCATAGGCACTACAGAGAAGGAGCGGGACCTCCTTCGCAAAGCACTTATGAATGCCGGGACATCGCATGTGGCAATAATTCCAGAAAGCCGGGCTGCTGCTATAGGAGCCGGACTCGACCTTGCTCTTCCCCAGGCGCAAATGCTTTTAGATATTGGTGATGGAGTAACTGAAATGGCGGTGTTTCGGGGAGGACGCATCCTATATCATGCAACAGTTCATTTAGCGTGCAGTGATCTTCACAGATCGGTGCGCTCCACAATCCTTGCAAGACACAGGGTGCAACTGGAGAATGCTTCTATTGAAAAATTGACCCATGTAATCTCATCCATGCAAAATGAACAGGAATCCAATGTCGGAATATTTGATGTTAGCGGTATTGATGCAGTCCAGGGAAAGAGAGTTCATTGTTGCCTCAACAGGAAAGATGTTATCAATGCACTAGAACCGGTACTGATGAAAATTACTGTTATTATTGTTAATTTTTTAAAAAAACTACCGGATAAAATCTATTCTGAAATCTTGGAATCAGGAATTACTTTGACAGGCGGTGGAGCTTGTATCGCAGGAATGGATAGCCTGATAGCAAGGAGAACCAACATCAAAGTTAGAGTTGCACTTGATCCGTTGCATGCAGTCATAAATGGTGCACGACTATCATTGAACTATTGGATTGGTAAGGAAGATGGTTGGGAAAATTTTACCTGGCCGAAGTTGACTGCTTTTCGTTAGAAATAGGCAGTATCGTTCTTGAAAAAAACTAACTTTAATTCTTCTTCTATCGACTGTCTGAGGTCCACATTATGCTCTCTTTCTTTGATTCACAAATTCTGCTGACCGGGCTCTTTATTTTCTCGGCCCGTGTTGTCGATGTCTCTCTAGGCACTGTTCGAACAATTGTTACAGTTCAAGGACGAGCTGGCGTAGCATTTTTGTTGGCCGTAATCGAAGTAACTATCTGGATAACAGCCATCAGCACTATAATTAAACAGATCGATCAGTCACCTATTCTGGTTATGTTCTATTCCCTGGGATATGCCTGTGGGAATGTTACAGGAATTCTGGTTGAAAACAAACTTGCCTTCGGCAAGATCATCCTCAAAGTCTTTGTTGCCAACAATGGACAGGTAATCGCTGATAAAATTCGCAAAATGGGACAGCCGGTGACTATATTTCAGGGAGAAGGCATGAACGGCCCGGTTCTGGAACTGTATATTGCCTGTGGGCGGCGACACCTCAAATGGTTGCTACCTATGATTACCGAGTTTGACGAAAAGATCTTCTACGTCATCGAACCGGCCAGGGACATGAGCAGAATACTCAGGCCTACTTTTTCACCACGTGGCGGTTGGCGATCCCGGCAAAAAAATAAATAGTCGTCCAAGCAGAAACAACATGAACAGTGAATTGATTAACGAGGAGGTGAAGTGATCATGCAACCTTTCAAGAATATACTCTACGTCAATGAATCAAATGTAGAGCAAGTCGCAACTCTTGCGCGTGCAGTCTCTGTGGCGGAAAAGAATCAGGCGACCTTAACGGTCGTAGACGTGATTCCGATCGAAGTCGTACAGGCGGATATGGCTTTACCACCAGGAGGACCGGTTTCCACCGAACTGCAGGCTTTTGTCGTGGCTGACCACCGCAACACGCTGGAAACCATGCTTCGGCCTTACACCCAACGTCTTGACATCCGGGTTGATGTATTGATTGGCAGAACCCATATTGAAGTGGTTCGCGCAGTGATAAAAAATGGACACGATCTGGTTATCAAGCCCGCTGAAAATCCATCATGGACGCACATGCTGTTCGGCAATGAGGATTTGGATCTGCTGCGGGAATGCCCCTGTCCAACATGGTTGATGAAGTCATCTGAAAAATCGAATTACCACAATATCGTGGCCGCAGTCGATTTCGATCCACTGCACCCTTCTAATACCGAGCAAGCCTTAAACCGTAAAATTCTTACCCTGGCTGGGTCCCTGGCCCTCTCCAACAAGGCTAATTTACATCTCGTGCATGTATGGGAGGCCTTTGCCGAGGCAACCATGCGCTCACGAAGTGGTGCAACATCTGAAAACCTGGTCGGTTATGCTGATTTGGCCTATACACAGCACAAACGAGGTCTTTCCATGCTGACGGAGGAATTACGACAGGAGATCGGCGAAAATGCTTATACTGCGCTCTCCCCCCGCCTTCACCTTCTCCAGGGGGAAGCCAAGAAAAAAATCACATCGTTTGCAACGGACGTTGATGCCGACCTTGTAATCTTGGGAACCGTCGCCCGAAAAGGTTTCATCGGCCTGATCTTCGGTAACACCGCCGAAGTTCTCCTCGATGAACTGTCCTGTTCCGTTCTGGCCATAAAACCCCCGGGGTTTACGACGGAAGTTCAGAGGTGATTGCATTACTCTTGTCCCTGCGGGACTGTTTATATGGAGCAGATTCATGAGTGCAATCTATATTATTGGTCCTACCATCCTGATTGCCGTTGTCTTGGCCGCAGTGTGGCTCGATCGCTGGAGTGTTCCGGTTATCTTGATAGCTCTTGGTGCCGGAATATTTTTTGGCAGTGACGTCCTGAATGTCTGGCATTTCGATAATATCGAATTAACCAATCAGGTCGCCAACTTTGCCTTGGTCCTCATTCTGTTCCATGGGGGGTTTTCCACCAAACAATCCGACTTCAAAGCTGTTGCCCTGCCTGCGGGTGGAATGGCCACCTGGGGTGTTGTCCTAACTGCAGTGGCATCGTTCTCTGTGCTTTATATCCTCTTTGGCTGGCAGCTTGAGAAAGCTATTCTGCTTGCGGCCATCATCTCATCGACAGACGCAGCTGCAATCTTCTCCATCCTTCGCCGACAGCCTCTACCTGAGAAGCTGTCCTCTACAGTCGAAATTGAAAGCGCCGCAAACGATCCGATGGCGATTCTTCTCACCATGGCCGTAATCGAGACGCTCACTTTCGGCACCTCAGCTTTGCCCCTCACGGCCGTGCACTTTGTCTGGCAGTTCACCGCTGCACCGCTGCTGGCCTGGTTCCTTGCCCGTGGAGCTCTGTGGATGTTCAACCGTCTCAGCCCGCAGGACCGGGGCCATTATTATGTGCTCACTTTAGGGATTGCCCTCTTAGTATACGGACTTGCTCAACTGATTGGTTCCAGTGGCATGCTTGCGGTGTTCATTGCAGGCTATGTAATGGGCAATCGTTCGTTCGTGCACAAGCAGGGAGTGGCGAATTTTTCAGCTGCCCTGTCCACAGTGGCCAATATCGGTATGTTCGTTCTCTTGGGTCTCCAGGTTTTTCCCCGCCAGTGGGGAGACATCTGGTTTGAAGGACTGCTACTCTTTTTGGTATTGACCTTTGTCGCTCGACCACTTGCCGTTTTGCTTGGTACGGTCGGAATGGGGCTTGAGTTGAAAGAAAAGATCTTTATTTCCTGGGCCGGACTCCGCGGCGCAGTACCCATCGTGTTGGCCACCTACCCGGCCGCAGCTGGCATTGTAGGTGGTGACGAAGTGTTCAACCTTGTCTTTTTTGCCGTTCTCCTGTCGGTTGCGGTGCAAGGGTCCACGCTGGGGATCTTGGCCCGTTGGCTGAAACTAACCGTGCCAGCGCGTCCACGGCCACTGTTCAACCTGGAACTGGTGACCATGGCCGCAAGCGATCTGGATATGTTCGTGATCGATCTTCCCGGCCCGCAAGGCGCCCTTGGACCGACAATCGCCGAGTTGCACCTTCCTACCGGAGCGGTCATCGCCTTGATAACACGGGGAAAAGAGCTGGTAGTCCCCAAAGGCTCCACCCAACTGCATGGATGGGACCAGGTGACCGTGCTCGCCCACGCTCGGGAGGAAGAGGCTATTCGTTCTGCTTTGCTGCAGGCATTTCCTTCCACTTTACAAGCCATAATCAATACAGCCTCCGACAAAAATATGCCCACCAAAACCAAGGCATCGTAAGTCGACAGGGTAAAGTAGCCCCCTGTTCATTGAAAATTGGCATATGGTTACGGCTAAAAGACTGTATTAATATTTACATAATCAAATTGGCACAATATTCGTCAGAGTATGAGGTAGTACTTGTTACCTCTGTTTTTGTGGGTATTTTTCAGGAAAGTATTGGAAAGCAATAAATGTTACCTGAGAATGCGCTCAATCAAGATCAATAAGTATTTCGGACTTAAAGGTATCTGCCGTAATTTCGAAGAACTTGAGAGCGTCTCCAAGCCCGTAATAACAAGTTGGGATAACCTGTATAGCACTTTCAAGAAGAACTGATTTGCTCAACGAAAAACGAAAAGAGTAGAGATATTCTACATACTGTTAAACAAAATAATGACAAGTATTCTTCAACCAATACAGAGAGGTGTATTTCTGGTTCTGCTTATAGCAGGTATAACCTACCTGCATTACAGCACGGATCAGAGCCGCTATTATTTTCATGTATTCTATGGTGAACTCTATTTTCTGCCGATTGTATTGGCTGCTTTCTGGATCGGTTTGCGGGGGGCACTCTTTGTCTCAACGGCTATTACTGTATGTTACCTACCCTTTATTTTCTTGAACTGGCAGGGTTTTTCCGCAAATGACCTGGATAGCATTTTATCCCTTCTGCTCTACAACGGCCTGGCTATAGTCGTAGGTGCACTAAAAAACAGTGAGACAAAAGCCCAGAAGGCGTTGCTGCAAACAGAAAATTTGGCCGTAATGGGCAGGTCTCTTGCCGCAGCTGCTCATGACATGAGAACCCCCCTTGTGGTGATTGGCGGTCTCGCGAGACGGCTTTTGAAGAAAACAAATCATGAAGATCCGGCTCACCTGAAGCTGGAACTTATCATAAAAGAGACAGAGAAGATGGAGGAAATGACGAGAGATATGCTCAACTTCTCCAAGCCTTTGACTCTCAATCTGCTACGCAGTAATTTTAGCGGAACTATCCAGAACGCTCTTATAAAAATAGAGGAAGCAGCCCGAAGGAATAATGTGTCTATTAAATACAAGTCCGATATTGCAGCCGAAGTGCTTGACATCCCGTTCGATTGTATACGGTTTGAACAGGTGATAGTCAACTTGGTGCTTAATGCTATTGAAGCTTCTCCTGAAGGAGGTACTGTCACAATAACACTTTCACTTACGTCTTCTGGAGATCTTACTCTTGATGTTTCCGACAATGGCAGTGGCATACTGCCTACAAATAGGCGAAAGGTTTTTCATCCTTTTTTTACTACTAAAAAGGAAGGAACAGGTCTCGGTCTTCCTATCGTAAAGAAAATTGTCGAGGGTCATGACTGGTCATTACATATTCTAGATGGTCCAAGTGGCGGAACAACCTTTAGAATCAAAGTGAGAAAAGAGCTACGAGGAGTTGATGGGGATTGCCATAGCACCTGTTTCCGTTTCATTACAGGCAAAGAGCAAAACCGTGACCATTAAGAGAGGCATCATCGAGTAAACGAGGCTGGAACATGCTGAGGAAAAGTGGCTCTGTTACGTATTGGATGGAATTGTGCTTTACCTGATCAAGACTCTCAGGCCGGATCTGGAATACCATAATTGAGATGACTTCTATCGTTGATTTTTTCAATCTGGAAGTCTGTCCCGTTTGTATGCATGATATTAAGGGCCGCTGTCTCCTGCCGCATTTCCCGAAATTGATCTAACGAGATTTTGGCCGCAAAGCATAACAGGGAAACAATTACGAAATTGTGCGAACATATCAGCAGAGTACTGTTAGAGGGGTTTGATTGGGAGATCTTCCGCAGCGTATCTACAGCCCTACGCTGTACTTCCTCCAAAGATTCTCCTCCCGGCATGGGCAGCGTTGCCGGATTTTTTTCCCAGGCTCCTCGAAACTCCTGATACTGGTCTTTCCAGTATTGAGCTTTCATTCCTTCGAACTGTCCCAAATCCATTTCCATCAACCCGGATTCTTTGATCAAAGGAATTGTTGGATGAAACCTGCCAATATGGAATGCCGTTTCTGCAGCCCGCCTGAGTGGGCTTGAATACATGGCCGTGATGCTCTCATTTTTCAAGGCCAAAGCTAAGGCTTGAGCCTGTTTATGGCCCCTTGGATTAAGTGGTATATCACTCCGTCCCTGAAAACGGTGAAGACGATTCCATTCGGTTTCCCCATGCCGGATCAGGATAAGCCGCGTATCTGACTGTTGCATAATTTTATTTGATGGTCACTCCTCCATTCACCAAGAATTGCTGCGACTTGATAATGCAGCTCTAAAAATTAAAAGCCCACAATCATTGACTAGACCAATTACGATTGCAGTTCGTTCTTTATTGCGTAAATTGGTTTTTCTGACCGACAGCCTTTTAGAAATCCGTAACTCGAGACACAAAAAGGCACCACAAAATTCATTCCAACCTTGAGCCAGGTAATTGAAGTGGCAAGACCACTGAGTATTACATCACTCTGGTTGATGATTGAGAGGATAAAGCCAACTATTATTGCCACCGGAATACAGGAGTACAGTGTCGCACCATTAAGGAAAAGATGGAATGCCTCCTCCCAGGTTTGCCATGACTCTTTTTGTACATATTTACTCATCTTATTGAAATTGCAGTTAAATAATAAAATTTATCAGCACAGGGAGTGCTGGTGTATCCCGTCGTTTAATTCTAGAAGATTGTTTATGGTAATGGTGGGTTCTATTCCCCATGGATCGAAAACTGCACCAGGTGAACGTTGAACCCAGGCAGCTTTCATCCCCGCTGACATAGCGCCGATCACATCAAAAGGATTGCTCGAAATCATCCATGCCCTATCGCCTGTGGCCTTTGCCTGGCGTAAAAAGTGGCAATACGTGGCCGGAGATGGTTTGAATGTTTTAATGTCGTCAACGCTCACAACACCCTGGAACAGATCTCTGATATCAGCGTTATCCAGCAGTATCTCAAAAGCATCCGTCTTACCATTGGAAAATGCATACAGCCGAAAACCAGCTGTCTGCAAAAGGTTCAATCCAGCCTTAACGTCGCTGAATGCTGGTAGTATCCGATAAATACCAAGTAACTCCTCCTTCTCGGAATCGGTAAGCGGGACATTATAGATCAAACAGGTATAATCCAAAGCCTGGCTCGTACAGACAGCAAAATTTTCGTAGTTTTGCATAAGGCCTCTTCGAAACGAGTATTCCAGCTGTTTGTCACGCCAGGTTCTGGAAAAACCTCCCGCCTTATCTCCGATGATCTTTTGCAATGCTTCTACAACCCCATCGGTATCAATCAAGGTCCCATATACGTCAAAAGCAAGAGTCGTCCGCATTGTTTCATCCTCCGTTCAGGATTTTAAACCTGACCTTCCAAGAGAGGCTGTGCATGTCAAAAACCCGGTCGGGTTATCTCAAATATACTTTTTTCAATCTTTCGGTAATCTCTTTACCGAGCTTTTCAGCCTGCTGCCATGTTTCCTTCTGATCTTCCACCTGACAGAATTTCTCAGGGGTAACCGTCGTGTCATCTTTAAAAATCCAGGGAAGGGCGCTCATGGAACAACTCTGTCCAAAACCGCAGACCATACATTCGGGGTTTCCAACTACTTTGAGCTGACCCAGAACTTCCATTCCTTCCATGGTAAGTGCCAGACTGATCTGGGCACTTGCCTCATCCAGCCCTGGGGCACCCCGTCCGATAGCGGTAACAACAGTCACAGCTAATTTCCCACGATTAAGGCCGTTTTGATGTCTGAGAGAAAAAAGCCGCTCAAGAAAAGCCTTTGTAAAAGCATCAACGGTACCATAGGGTGGATATCCACCGACCACTATTGCGCCTGCATGTTTCACCTTTTCGGCTATTTCCTGAAAATCGTCCTTTACCTTGCATATATTATCTTTCGTACAGCCCAGGCATGCGATACATGGCTGAACTTTATATTTTGATAATTTGATAAATTCTGTTTCAAGGCCGGTATGGTTCAGGACTGCTTGAACAGCTCGGTCTGTATTGCTATTCTTAATAGGGCTTCCTGAAATTCCAATGACTTGTGGCTTCATGATCTCCTCCTTGGGGAAAATATGGTTAGTTAATTCATCTATCTTAACACAGGCCGGGCAAAGAGCTTGTAGCAATTGTTACAATGTATATGGAAATATTTTGAAAACCAGCAATTTCTATATATCATCCTGATATGTATGAATTTATTCTGATTCAGACTGTGCCATTCACCGGCAAGGAGTTGTCCGCCCAATCAGTAGCCACCTTGTAATATTGCGTCCTCGTCTCAATTATCGCGTTGTTGCCGACTTTTTCAACCGATTATAGCTCTGCCATCGTTTCATTCCTGCTCTCTCTGAAAAACACCAAGTTTCCACCAATTGTGCAATTAGTGCAATCGATTATTTATTGGAAAAACATTCAGAATACGTTACTCTTTCATAAATCGTAGTTTTGGGCGATCGGGAATTGTAATTTTGGTCGAATTGGTCAGGAACATCACCTTCCATTTTCGAGGCATTTCTTTTGGGCAGTCTGGAGTAGACGTAGCGTCTGAGATCAGTTGTTTTTTGTGTTTTTTCACACGTAATATCTGACCTTTAGGCCTAAGCTTTAGATATTTTGCACGAACACCATCCCCCCGTTATTGCCATTTTTCCGCTCTATATTAGATATGTAGTTTTTCGTAATCCTTGATGCCATAACGCATTTCAAAATGGTTAAGGCACAATAGTACCTTGAGGGAAATGGTTGTGAAACTAAAATTGCTTAACCTGATATATTCGACCCGGTTTCGGCTCATTGCCAGTCTTTTGGTCGTGTCACTGTTAATTGGCACATTATCGCTCATTGTTGGCGGTAATATGCTGTACTCCTCAGTGCTCACCGAGACCCGGACTCGGGTTCGCGAGGATCTGAACGTGGCAAAGTTGCTCTATGACGAAAGAATCGATGCCATTCGCATGGTGCTTGAAATAATAGCCGACACGTCTGAGTTTAAGCAGGCCTTGGCCTCCGGAAATTATCTCTATCTTGATAAACAGATTCAGAATTTCTCGGGCCGTGTCGGTTTAAATTTTGCTGGAATAATAAATGACAACAATGAATCCTACGGCCGCCTCAACCAACAGGTTGTGGGGCAGGTAACCCAAGCAGTAATGAATCCACTTGTTGTTCGGGCCTTCACAGAAGTGAGATCTATTGCCGGTACCTTTGTGATGGACGAGCAGAGTCTGCGTTATGAAAATCCTGAGCTGCTCATCAAGGCCCAGATAGCTACCTCTGAAAATCTTCCCGCCCAAAAAGACTTGAAATCAGCTGTGGCCCAAGGGTTGGCAGTTGGCGCTGCAGTGCCGGTGAGACTTGACGGAAAAGTGATTGGGGCGGTTTACGGCGGTGTTCTTTTAAACGGAGATACTTCGTTTGTGGATCAAGTCGGAGAAACCGTGTTTCGAAATGAGGTGTATAAAGGCCGAAATGTTGGCACATCAACCATATTTCTTAATGCACAGCGTATCTCAACAAATGTAATGAATCGCAATGGCGAGCGTGCTCTTGGTACATATGCTTCTTCTGAGGTAACCAGGCAAGTTTTGGATGAGGGAAAACTTTGGACTGATCGTGCCCAGGTGCTGTCTGACTGGTATATTTCGGCATATGAACCGATCATGGATATCTTTGATACACGTGTGGGAATGCTGTATGTGGGAACACTTGAAGATAAATATCTGGACGTTCGTAAACAGGCTATCGTTCTGTTTGCTTTGATTACCCTGGCAGGGATTGTCTTCTCGTTTGTACTTGGCTGGTATGTAACTGGAATTATCATGAAACCGGTCAATGGCTTGCTCCAGGCAAGTGTTGCCATTTCCAATGGTAATTTTTCTCCGGATATTGGCCCACCGTCAAAGTGTGATATGGGGCTATTGCAAGAGCAATTCAAGATAATGACCGAAGCGTTACAGGAACGTGAAAAACGCCAGAAAGAAGAAAGTGAAAGTGTCCTGATTCAATCTGAAAAACATGCAAGTGTTGGTAAATTAGCCGCCGGTGTCGCCCATGAGATCAACAATCCGTTGACCGCAGTATTGACCTTCACCCATCTGATCCTGCGTCGCCAGGACTTAGCCGCAGAAGTGCGGGATGATCTTGAAACAATCGCAAGTCAGACCGAACGGGTTCGTAAGATCGTCAAGAGTCTTCTTGACTTCTCCCGCCAGAGTCGTCTCGATCCTCAACCGATGGACCTCAATCTCGAACTCGCGAAAAGTGTTAAATTACTCAGTAATCAATCACTTATTAAGGGTGTCGAACTGAGCTTTAATGGTGCCACCGGACTCCCTATGTTTTCCCTGGACCGCAACCTGTGTCAGAGCGTCTGGATCAATATGATTATGAATGCCCTGGATGCCACTCAACCCGGTGATAAAATTGAAGTGTCTACCCAGCAGGTAATTTCTGATGACAAAAACGGGGCTGAAATAATCATTCGGGACACGGGAAGCGGAATAGAACCTGAAATTCTGGATAAGTTGTTTGATCCTTTTTTTACAACAAAAGATGTTGGTAAAGGGACGGGTCTCGGTCTTGCTGTTTCTGCGGGAATCATAGAACGGCACGAAGGAAACATTCGAGTTACCTCAACATTAGAAGAAGGAACCTGTTTTACTATCTGGCTGCCTGCAATCAGACTGCTCGGTGACCACTGTTCTTACCCAACAAAATATCTTAGGAGGGGTGCATGAAAGTTTTGATTGTGGATGATGATACCATAGTTGTCGAAAGCTGTCGGAGGATACTGCATGCCGAAGGCATAGTAACACAGCACGCCGGGACTGTTGAAGAGGCCAAGGCGGTTCTCGAAACTGAAGTTTTTTCCGCCATGATTACGGATATCAAAATGCCAAAACAGGATGGATTCAAACTCATTTCCTGGGTTAAAAAACACAGGCCGGAAATGTCTGTACTGATGATGACAGGATACCTGACGCCGGATACCCAGAACACTGGACTCAACTCCGGAGCCGATGCATTTATCGCCAAACCGTTTACTCCCGATGAATTACTCGAACAGCTGTACAATCATATTACATGCAAATTTTAAACAGTTTTTAAAATACCATTAAACAATACTAATAACACATGGAGGAGAAAGTTTTGGTTCAGAATATGCTGATTATAGACGATGACACCGCGGTGCTCATGTCCTGTGAACGAATATTTACGGAGGAAGGTTTTAGTGTTGAGGTTGCTTCAGACCCGCATCAGGGACTTCAGATGGCAACACAAAAAAAATATACGGTAATCCTCTGTGATTGGCAGATGCCTGGCCTGGACGGACTGGATGTTGTGGCAGAGCTTGAAACACGGGCTCCTGAATCAACGGTTGTGATGATCAGCGGCTACCCCTCTGTTGGCCGTGCCACCGAGGCAATGAAACGGGGTGCGATGGACTATCTGGCAAAGCCATTTACTCCCGAAGAAATCACAGCTACTGTGCAAAAGGCTGTTCGTAATAAACTACATAGCGAAAAGAAAACTCTGGGCCGTTTTGAGCAATTACTCAACAAGTTCCCGGTCCCCAGTATGGACGATAAAGGCCCCAAAAACATCGCTGAAACCGTTGCCCAGACTATTGGAGTGTCGAAGGCTACATCGCCCTGGATTTCCATTGTAGTCCTTGGCATTATGGCTGGTGCATATATCGGCTTTGGGGGACTTTTTGCGGTCACCGTAACCTTTGACATGGATCTGGGAATTGGTCTGAAAAAAATGGTGGCAGGTATCGCTTTCAGCATAGGCTTGATGTTTGTGGTGATTGCCGGAGGAGAACTTTTCACAGGTAACAATCTTATGGTTTCCAGTGTTGTCACCGGTAAAATAACCTGGAGAAATGTTTTGGGAAAATGGGGATTAGTATGGGGGGCGAACTTCATTGGTGCCCTTCTTCTTGCCCTCTTATTTTATTTTTCTGGCCTGTGGAAGACCGGAGACAACGCCCTGGGTGAGGCGTGTGTGAAAATTGCGGCGGCCAAATGTAACCTGGACCTCGGCGAGGCTTTTGTACGTGCTGTCGGATGTAACTGGATGGTCTGCCTGGCCGTCTGGATGGCCCTTGCCTCCCGACAGGTCGTTGGAAAAATATTTGCCATTTTTTTCCCGATAATGGGCTTTGTTGCTATTGGCTTTGAGCACTGCGTAGCCAACATGTATTTCATCCCAAGCGGGTTATTCCTCTCACACTGGGCAGGTCTGGCTCCTGCAGGCGTCGACCTCTCAACCCTGACCTGGACCGCTTTCTTTATCAATAATTTAATCCCGGTGACCATTGGTAACACCCTTGGCGGGGCGGTTTTTGTCGGGCTTGGCTACTGGGGTGCATATTTAAGGTCGCCGCAGTAAGCAACACCCTTTGTTTGATGTTTGTGCCTGGTTCCCATGTCGGCCATGGGAACCAGATTTTTCCTCAACACATCTAAAGCTTAAAAGTTGCTTCAGATTCTAGAACCTCTCTCACCTTGGCAGCCAGGGCCTTACTTGTAATTGGTTTCTGAAGGAAGTGTACGCTCCTGGCCAAAACTCCGTGATGGGCGATAACATCTGCGGTATATCCAGAAATAAAGAGAACCTTCACCCCAGGGCAACAGGAGGTTATGGCTCTTGCCAGATCTCGACCATTCATTTCAGGCATAATGACATCAGTGATGAGCAGATCAATCTTTCCGAGATATTCTTTATTGAGGCGAATTGCCTCTATTGGAGATATGGCGGTAAGGACGGTGTATCCTAATTCCACGAGCATGTCCTTGGTTAAATCTATGAGCATAGGTTCATCTTCGACCAACAGTATCGTTTCATTGCCATGACAGAGATCAACCTGTTCTTCTCGGTCACCAGACTCGTCTGATGGAATGGTAAATGATGGAAGATAGATCATAAAAATTGTCTCTTTTCCGGGCTCACTGATGACGTCGATAAAACCATTGTTCTGCGTAACAATCCCATACACCATTGCAAGACCAAGTCCCGTCCCTCTCCCCTGCCCTTTGGTTGTATAAAACGGCTCAAAGAGATGTGACATGATCTCCTTACTCATTCCACAGCCATTATCCCTTACAGTCAGAACCGCGTATTTACCAGGAGGTATTTTCGAATATGCTGTGCTGGTTGTTCGTGTAATAACAGCGTGTTGCGTATCCACGCTAATTGTACCCGTGCCACGGATGGCATCACGGGCATTGACGCACAAATTCACCAACAACTGGTCAAGTTGAGAAGGATCAATATGAATGGAAGGAAGGTTACGAGCAGGTGACCAGATCAATTCGATGTCTTCGCCAATCAGATGCCGAACCATCTTCAGCATTTCTTCCACAGTCCCGTTGAGATCAAGCAGTTGAGGGCTCACCGGTTGTCTTCGAGCAAATGCCAGCAATTGCTGGGTAAGAGCTGCCGAACGTTTTGCTGCATCACTCACGACTCTTAGCCTTTTCAGCACAGGATCATCTGAGGAAAGTAGATTCATTGCCAACTCCACATTGCCGAGGATGACACTGAGCATATTGTTGAAATCATGCGCGACACCACCGGCTAAACGACCGACAGATTCCATTTTTTGAGCCAATATAAGTTGCTCTTCGAGTTTTTTCCTATCGCTTATGTCTAAGTTAACGACAATTGCACCATCAATTTTTCTTTCTTCATCATAGATAGGAGTCGCATAATTTAGAACGGTTTTCCGTTTCCCATCTCTTGTTTCTATTTCCAGAAGTTCATCGACAGTGGTTATTCCTTTGCGGAACGCCTTGACGGATGCCCGATTCTCGTCTTCTATAGGTTCAAGGGATGGTAGTCGCCATACCTTAATTTTACGGGGGCCCAGAAAAGGTAAGCCTGGTTCAGATGCCAATATTTCCAGACCCATGTTGTTTTGGTGACGGACGTTTCCATCTTTATCGAGAAACCATACGGCAATGGGGAGCATGTCAAATATTTTTTTCATTAAATAGTCCCCCTTACGAAGCTCATCTTCTCTTTGCTTACGTGAGGATATGTCAACAACATGAGACACAAAATATTTTACAGTTCTGTCCTCATTGAAAATTGACGAGACACTGAGCAGGACCCAAATGACATGACCGTCCTTGTGGATATAACACTTTTCTATCTGGTAAAAAGAGATTTCCCCTCTGATCATCTTTTGCACGTTGGCCAGATCATCGGTTAAATGTTCTGGATGGGTAATATCTTGAAATGTTTTTGAGAGCAGCTCTTTTCTGGAGTAACCGGTAAGGCTGCACAATGCACGGTTGACTTTGACATATTTCCCCTCAGGCAGGGCAAGAGCCATCCCGATGGGAGCATATTGAAAGGCATGATAGAAGCGCTCTTCACTTTCGCGCAATGCCTGTTCTGCAAGCTTCCTGTCGGTAATATCGATATTTATGCCAAGAATACCTAACTTTTCTTTTCCATCCAGAATGGGTACTACGATGGTATGGAAAACTCGTTGTTCTCCGGCACAATTAATTAATTCGCATTCTCCAGAGACTGTTTCACCTTTTAGTGCCAACTCATTATTCCGTTGCCATGCCGCCATGGTCGATGGATCAAATTTCCAATCAATACTTGGATCAGAAATAAGATCCCCCCAAAGTTTGATCGACTCTTCACTTTGCATGATAACCCGCAGATCATTGCCCCGTGCCCAGAAATCAAAGGGTAGATTACGCAGCATGGCACCTAGCAGGGCATCTTTCTCGGCAAGTGCTTCAATTGCCTTCATGGCCTCTGTATTATCGCGAACATTGGCTATAACACCATTGACTGAAGATTCATGCAGAAAGCTTTGAGCGACAGCCTCACAATGGACCCATTTCTTTGATTTATGGAGATGTCGGTATTGAACAGTAAAGGTGTTGTCTGGATGTTTTACTGCATTCTGGAAAGCATCTTTGACGCGGTTCTGGTCGCTCGGATGAATAATAGTATCCAGTGTTTTTCCTTCGAGCTCAGCTCTTGTAAAACCGGTTATTCTTTCGACTACAGGGCTCACATATTGCTGCCTACCATTTTTGTCCAATATCACCAAAATATCGGAAGAATTTTTGACCAGAAATTGTAATTTTTCATTGCTTCTTCGATTTTCGTCAAGAGCTTGATTGATTTTGCGATTGAATCTTGCCAGCAACAGGTACAGTAGGGCCGAAGTGAGAAATATAAAAACAATGCCTTTGTAAGTGCTCAATGTCGTCAGGGTATTGGTATCTTTAACCAAAAAGCCGAGAATCGAATCAGAAAAAAATATCCAGGCACAACCAAACAGAAAGTAGGTAGCGACTATTTTACAGATTTCCGGTTTCTTATTAATTGGTGATAACATTTTGATTTCTCTTCAACTGAGTTGAAGTAAAGGAACAACTTCCTGATTTTATCGAAACAAAGAAAGTAAAAAGCCTAAAGGCCTTTATTTAACAGAGATAAAAACTGAGTCCCATCCTATGCCATGGTGACCACAATTGCAATAGTTGCCTTTTTCTGTCGGGTCACTATTGGCCTGATTTGGATATCGTTAACCCACTGGAATACTTCTTGTAAAAAACTGTAGGTGCCACCGGCACCATGCTGGACCCGAGACCCTCAAAAAATAGAATCTCTGCAGTGCCGGTTACTGCGAAACTGATCAAAATCAATCTGAATCCGGATAAGCGTTAGGCCATGCCCTATACCATTTATCTATTTTCAATACCCTCAGTCAGCTTGCCACCTTCGCTACCGAATGTGATTGATGCCTTGTGAACATCCGTTGTTGACTCATCCACATATCTCCAATCCAGCTTTTTTGTAAGTTGAGCTGTCAGTTGCAGACCAAGACCAAAACCCACATCATTTTGCCCCGTATCTGCAGGAGATTGAGGATTGGTGACAACGACCCGGTTATCTTCCTGAAAAATATTGATGCAACCCTCCCAGGTATACTGAAAAGCATTACGAATGAGATTCCCGAGGATAATCTGGACTGGAAATTCCGGTAAAAAAACCGTACACGGTCTTGTTTCAAGTTTGAGTTCGACCTCTTTTCTATCGAGCAGATACTCCATTTCCTCCACTAATTGCGCCAGCATTTTGTCCAGCTGAATACATTTAACCGGGAGTGAAACCATTTCTTTTTTGCTCAGCCACAGCAGGGTCTCTGTCAGATACTGCATATTCAGACTTGCTCTATCAATGCGATTTATCACTTTTTCCTGCTGGCTGATATACCCTGATCCCTGAGTCTCCTTAATCTTACGTAACAGTTCAATGTTGTTGCGAATGATGGTGATCGGGGTGCGTAATTCGTGACTGGCGTAACTCAAAAAACGGTGTTCCCGGGCCAGACTCTCCTGCACCGATGAAAGACTTGTTCGAATCAAACCGGCAAGGTCATTGAGCTCGGGATAAGAGAAATCCGGCAGTGGCTTGTTCAGATTTTCAGCATTCAATGTATGGGCCCACTGGCCAAGTGCAGCTACAGGCCGCGAAACACGTCGCAATAAGAGCAGTATTACCCCTCCCAGAACGCCTGCAATTAAAACGCTGATACCAAACAGCATTTCTCTACTTTCTGCAGCATTACGGCCAATGAGAGGGGGAGCCGTATCTCTGGACCCGTGTCGGGTGACAAAGAGGGTCTGATCATTGCTCTGATATCGATATACAAAATACATAGCATCAGGAGGCGCAAACCATTTACTGCGGCCTACTTTTACAGTGAAACCAGGCTCAGCAGGCGGAGTGCGAAAAACCTCTTTGAAAGCCCGGGGGATATGTTCCCAGTGAGCGGCAATCTGATAGCCTCTAAAATTGTCCAGTTGGTTACGCCTGGCTGGTGGAACCAATTCAAGATAACTGTGGGCAGCCCCTTCCATATCACTGGCTGTAACGCTGTTCATTCCCATTCGATAATAATGGGCACTCAGCATTGAATAACCTGTGACGAGCACCACACCAAGCGATAAAAAAGCCAGGGTGACAAAAAGTTTAAGGCTGATCTGGCGTTTCATTCTACAGAGTTCTCTCTTATGGCAAAACCGTGCCCGGCTACCGTCTGCAGCAGAGGGCTGGAAAAGGGTAAATCAATAGCTTTGCGTAGATGAAATATATGTACTTTCAAACTGTTACTATCAGGAATATCGTCTTCCCAGACGGCTTCCTCCAACGCCTGCCGTGAAACAACTTCAGGGGAAGCACGCAATAATGCCTCCAGAAGCCGCCAGCCCGTGGGCGATAATTTTAGTATCTTACCTTCTCTGCTGACGGTTTTATCTCTTAGATTCATCTCAAGATCTGCACAGGATAATTTCCGGACCTGACCACTGCGTCTCCGGGCCAGTGCTTCCAGTCGCACCACCAGTTCCTTTAAAGCAAAGGGTTTTACCAGGTAATCATCGGTTCCGGCCTTAAAGCCCGCCAGTTTATCATCCAGCCCGTCCCGGGCCGTCAACATCAGAACAGGGGTGTCATCCCCACCATCCCGCAGTTTTTCACAGAGACTGAGACCATCAAGTCGCGGCAGATTGATATCGAGCAACAGTACCTGATAGCCACCCTCTTTTGCCAGCTGGAGGCCGGCCATACCATTTGCCCCATGATCACAGCGTATTCCTTCCAACTCAAGAAACTGGACCACTGTGTCCGCAAGATCAAGATCGTCTTCAACCAGGAGTACGTTTAACATATCTGCCGTTGCCCTTTTTCTGGAAAATACCAATGTTTGACTGCAACCAGAACCTTTGCCACATCCGCCTGTATCATCAGCAGGGACGGGATCAGTATCAGGGTAATCAAGGTCGCAAACATTATGCCGTATGCCAGTGACACTGCCGCCGGAATGAGGAATTGAGCCTGCGACGAGGTTTCACCAAGCAAAGGCATGAGTCCTGCAAAAGTTGTGAACGAAGTGAGCAGAACCGCCCGGAGCCGATCACGACAGGCACCGCTGATTGCATCATGCAGTCCCACGCCTTCGCCTCTCAGGGTGTTGAACCGGGAAACCAGTAAAAGACTGTCGTTCACGACCACTCCACTAAGAGCTATAATACCATTGAGTGATAATATTCCCAAGGAAAGGTCGTTGAGCCAATGACCGAGAAGAGCCCCTACTATGCCAAAAGGAATCGCGGTCATAATGATCAGTGGTTGAATATAGGATTTCAGCGGAATAGCCAGCAACATATAAATCATAAGCATGGCAATAAAAAACACCTGGACCATGGAGCTTTGTGTTTCCGCCTGTTGCTCGGCCTCACCTGCAAAATGGATGGTAAGACCAGGATAGTTTGCCTGCAAAGTTGGCGTTAGCGTTGCTTTCAGCGTGCTGACCAGTTCGGTTGCAGACACGGCATCCTTGTCGACATCCGCAGAAATATAGACAGCGCGCTTTCCATCAATACGGGTAATTGTATCGCGTGTATAGCCGTAGGTCACGGTAGCCACGCTGGCAAGTGGCAATACCGTTCCGTCACTGGTACGTACCGATGAGTTCAGCAGGTCAGAACCATTCTGACGCTCGTCTTCAGGGTAGCGGACCTTCACTTCAATTTCATCACTGTTTCGCTGATAGCGCTGCACCACCTGGCCGCTAAAACCCTGGTAGGTCTGTTCAGCAAGCATCTCTGTTGTCATGCCGAGTGCTCTGCCCTGCTCGGTCAACTTCAACTGTAGCTGAGGTTGACCGGGTTTGAGGTTGTCTTCAATACCACTGACTGCAGGTATTGCCTGCAATTGCTCTTTGAGCGTATTACCAGCCGCCGTCAGGATACTATCATCTGCGGCCCGAAGTTCAATACGCAGCGCATCTACCATTCGACGGGTGTTCTGAACACTCAGGGACCTTGTACCCTCGGGTAAACCAGCCAGCTGTTGCCAGCGGCGGGTGAAGGTATTGATGTCATAGGGTGCATCACTGCTGAGCTTGAGTGTTATCGTACCTGACTGATCAGCCTCTGCCAGTATCTGTAAACTTGTGATGAAAGATTTCTCCTGCTCACCACTGAGTTCATGATCTGCCTGATATGCGCGCTGCTCCAGTAGATTGAGAGCAGCATGGGTCTGGCCATAACTGCTATCATTTTGCATAGTCAGGGAAGCCAGAACGGTATCACCAGGAATATCTGGAAAAAAGCTAAAGCGCAACTGACCAGTAAAGGGCATGGACAAAACGAGGACAAAGAGAGCGACAAACATAATTGTCACCGCATATCGATAATGCAGCGCGTATTCTATAACCGGCCGGTAACAACGTTCAGTAAACATCTTCAGTACCCGATCAGCACCATTCTGGATGACCTGCCAAAAACGCAGCAACAGGTTGGTGGAGGTTTGGGGCCTGGTGTTGAGATGTGCCAGGTGAGCAGGCAGGATAAGCTTTGACTCGATAACAGAGAGGACCAGGCAGATGGCCACAACTATTGCAAACTGAGAATAGAGTTCACCCATACGGCCACTGATCTGAGAGAGTGCGAAAAAGGCCGCCACAGTTGTAAAAACGCCAAAGATAGTGGGCAGAGCTACTCGGAGTGTCCCCTTGATGGTATTTTCCCGCGTATCACCACGTTCAGCCCGCATAGTATAGACACTTTCACCAACCACCACCGCGTCGTCCACCACAATACCAAGAGCCATGATAAAACCAAACGTAGTGAATTCATTCAGTGTTAAGCCAATGAAACTGGTACCCATGAAATAGAGGGTCCCAAAAAATATAAACGGCAGCCCCATTGCCACCCAGAAGGCAACCGTAAGGTTTAAAAACACAGCCAGCAGGACAAAGACAAGAGCTATACCGGTCATCGCATTTTTAATCAGCAGCTGCAACCGTTCATTGATTGAGGTTGATCGGTCATACCAGGTGGCGAGTTCGACCCCTTCCACAAGTTTGGAACCGTTTTGCCACTGCTCTGCAACCTTTCGGGCACTTTTTGCAGATTCGGAAATGTCATCCATCCCGGTGGTGACAACCTGCAGGGAAATGGTGTCATGACCGTTATAACGCGACAATACTGCTGTTTCATCGTCAAAGGTATCACTGATCGTTGCCACCTCGCCGAGCAGCAGTCTGTGCCCATCACTGGTGGTAAGAAGAGGTATGGCTGCAAAATCTTCTTTCTGATAAGCCTGCTGGGAAGATTTGAGTTGCAGATTGAGCCGGTCATTACGCATGACGGCTGATGCCGTGCTGGAAGAGCCATCGTTAATAGCGTCTTCCACATCGGATAGAGACAGACCGTAGGCTCTCAAGCGTGCCTCCTCAATCTCCACAACCATCATTGGATCCTTACGGCCGGAGATGGTGACTCTGCTGATGGCATCATCTGCCAGCAGGTCAGATTTCAGGTCATCGGCAAGCTGCTGCAGGGTGTTCCTGTCCACATCACCATAGAGCTGCAGCCAGAGTGAATGTTCCTCGCGCTCTGCTTTTTCAATAATGGGATTTTTTGCATCTACCGGGAAGGTGGAAATGGCATCAATCTTGGTTGTCACATCAGTGAGCAATTGGTCGAGGTCGTAATCATCCTTTTTTTCAATAGTAATGGACGCCCCACTGCTGGTGGATGAACTTGTAATCGAATCGATTCCGGTAACGTCTTCCAGCTGGTCTTCAATCTTAATTGCCAATCCCTCCTCAGCCTGCTGTGCAGAACCGCTGTTGTAGGTCACCGATACCTTGATCGAGTTTGGTTCCAAGCTGGGGAAGGCCTCTTTGCGCAGGCTCGTTAACTGTATGGCACCAAGTGCGATGACCAGCATCAGCAGTAGATTGGCAGCGACGGGATTTGCCACAAACCAGGGAATAATCCCTCGTGTTTCACTATGCATTGTCATTCTCCACTACTGGTTGAACCCGCATTCCGGGGAGGTAACTACTGAGTGGATGCACCACTATCTGTATCGGCGCTTTGGCCAATTCTTCAGGGACCTTAATATATATAGAGTTTCCACTGCTAAAAATTGGTTCACTGGAAAATTTGGCTAAGGTGTCATCTTGAGAAATATACCAGATTTCTCCACTCTGACTCAGGGCAGAACTTGGCAGTTCCCAGGTATTATCAACCCTCTGACCATTAATCCAGGTCTCGACGAAGGTCCCGGGAAAAAGGGGTGGAACCTGTGCCAGGGGGGAATCAACCGCAATAAGAAGAGTACGCTGCCGACTGGTGGTGTCGACGTGCTGCTCAGCACGAAGTACGTGGCCAGCCCACGTTTGATTACCTTCAACACTTTTCAATACAACCGGCCATTGATCACCACTGAGCGTTGCAGGATCGGGGAGATTCTCCCAGTCCCTCGTTGTCAGAGCAACAGGAATTTCTACCATGTCTGTACTATATAAGGTGGCAACTTCAGTTCCTGCCTGAAGGTAGCTGCCAGGTGCTGTCATTCTTTCGACCACAATGGCATCAAAAGGCGCTGTCAATTTCGTTCGACTCAGGTCTTTCTCAGCGCTCAAAAGAGCCGCTTCAGCTTTTGAAACTACAGCATCTGCCGCCTCCAGCTGCGGCTTGTGAAGAACCAGTTCAGAATCGGGCTCACCACTGATACCTGAGGCCAGCCATTCTGCCTTTGCCTGACTTGCTTCACGCTGTTCTTCAAGCAGGTCGAGTCTTGCACTTGCCAGGGTACTTTTAGCGTCGGCGACTGCTGATTGATAGGCACTATCTTCGAGTTCAATAAGCACCTCACCTTTTTTCACCTGATATCCCGCCTCAAGTTTTTCTGACTGTGCGACGACCTGTCCGCTAACTTGAGCCGTCAGGGTCAGGGTGAAATGAGGCTCTGTTTCACCATAACCCCGTATCCTGGCATTATACCCGGCTCTTTCTACAGTTATCACCGCAACCTCAGGTAGCTGGGGTTTGTTGATCCGTTGAGGATGAGGATTTCCAACCTGCTGAGCTATAAGCTGACGGGTATAGGATATTATTGAAATAAGGATGATTATCGCCACAGCGAGGGTGGACCATTGTATAATTCGACGTTTCATTGTGC
This sequence comes from Desulforhopalus sp. IMCC35007, assembly GCF_005116575.1. Lineage (GTDB taxonomy): Bacteria > Desulfobacterota > Desulfobulbia > Desulfobulbales > Desulfocapsaceae > Desulforhopalus_A. Next base: position 140,354 of record NZ_SWCN01000007.1, read on the forward strand.
TACTCCAAGGCCGAGAGCCAGACCGAGATCGATCCGGTTTATCAGGCGTTCGTAAGTAAGGTTGTCAAGTTCTGATGCGAGATCAAATGTTTTTTCCTGTACAGTGAGCAGATCAAGTATATCAACCAGACCGGATCTGTAACTCTCTTCATATCTCTCAAGTGAGTTGCGGGCGCTCACCAGGGCTGAGGTGATATGGTTTTCACGGCGGGTAATCGACTGCTCCAGGCTCAGGGCATTATCCACTTCCATAATGGCTTCCAACAAAGTTTCCCGGTAGGACTGATAGCTTTGTGCTGTCTGCAGCTCAGCAACTTCAGCCGCTGATTTCAATTTGCCCCCCTGGAAAAGCGGTGCACTCAACTGCCCAAGCAGTGCCCATACAGGATCGGTAAGCAAAAGAGATTGCGGTGAATCACTGAGGTCTTCGAAGGCAGCTTCCAGACTAATACTGGGCAGGAGATCCTTATAGGCAACAGAGGTTCGCAAATCGGCTGCTTCTATGGCAAAATAAGCCGCCTGTAAATCAGGTCTGCGCTGCAGAGTCTGATCCGGCAGGTCAGCAAGCGGTGTTACCACCTGCGGATATACGCTGGCCACCGTTATATCGGCCTCTCCAATACGGCCGAGTATCGTCTTTAAGGTTCGTTGTCTTTGTTTCAGGTTTTCTTTGTACTCTTCCAGGGACGCTCTGGAAACAGCCGTTGAGGTGCGGGCACTTTCCAGATCTTCCAGAGTACCAATACCACTACGATATCGTTGCAGGATGTATTGCTCTGTTTTTTCCAGATTTTCCAGACGAAGACCTTCTATGTCTATTGCGTGTTGATCGCGGGTCAGGCCCAGCCACTCCTGCATGACCTCTGCAGTCAATGCATCACGGGCAGCCTGCAGAACCGCTGCCTGCTCAGCCTCATCCATCATAGCAGCACTTTCATTGTCGGCAAGTTTACGCCAGAGATCCACTTCCCAGCTTATGGTGAGTGACCCGCCATAGTTGTTGTCCTCTTCCTCACTCTTTTCTCCGTAACCATCAAAAGAAACCTCCGGCAAACGCTCTGCCTTGGTTTGCTGAAGCTGAGCATGAAGAATTTTCAAAGTCAGTACGGTCTGCTGAAGACTGGGGTTGGCGAAAATCGCTTCCTTAACCAAGTCATTCAGCTCAGGAGAATTTATCAGCTCATTCAGGCTGGTTGTCTGTTCCGCACCCTCCTGAACGGCCCACCGAGTCGCACGCTGCCGTTCCTGATCAGCCAGTGCAGTGTAGTTGCCCTGAGGGGCGAGACTACATGCACTCATAAACAGTACATTGGCTATTAATACCACGGGCAGCCAAAATTTTGATTTGTTCAAAAAATGCATCTTCACACCATTTTACCTGCTGTTTTTTTTTGTACCGATAAACCTGTTGCTCCAGCTCCTGAATACTCTCAAAGATATACTGGGCAGCGGATACACAATTATTTTAACAGGGAGTATAACGAGGTGCTGGTTAACGATGGGTTAACGTTTGTGAAAAATCAGAAAAAAAGAGGCAGATCTCTTGATAGCTTTCGATACCCACAGCGGATAATGGTCGTTTCAAGAAAAGAAAGTTAATGCAACAGATAATCACGCGGGCTATTTGGGTAATACAGATAAGCAGTTCATCACATGATTTTTATGGATCTGGGTGAATGAGTGGAAGAAAAACAGCCAGAAGAATCTTTCATTCATCCGAGATGGGATAGGACTTGGAAATTCCTGAGCCAGACCTTACAGACCTTACAGCTTACCCACCTCAACCTATGAAACCTGCATAAACCATAGGTGATCAGGAGACCAACGCTCCAACCATGATACTGCCTGGCCGGCAACCTGACGTAAAGAATGTGACGCCAGGTCTGCCCCAGGGGAACATTGACAAGACCTTTTGCAGAGGTTGCCAGCCACCCAGAACTGCTCCTCCGATCCCTGCTGTTTTTATGGTAACTGCCCAGCCAGACGAAAAAGGGACCGAAGGGTATTGAGTTTTTTATTCCACATTTTATCCCGTAAAAAATGGAACCTTCTGCAGCAGCTGGTGCCAAGGGAGAATCAATGCAAATGGTTTTCCACTGCTTTCCTCCATGGCACTGCAATACAATTGAGGAATTCCAGCAAAGCGGGACCCAGAACAATAACCCTCTAATTCACGCAACCGTTCCCTTCCCTTTTGCTCCTTTTTTATTGTAAATAGTCCCAATTTCCCGTAATTCGCTGACCGTTTTCTCTGAATTTCTTGATGTAGGCCTCAATTCGCCGTTTAGCTTCTTCTAAATCAATATTGTTCAGATTGATATTCAACAAATCGATATACCATGGGATTTTTACTTCTTCGTCTATATATTTTTTTACCATTTCATAGATGATTGGAAGTGATGTGGTTTTTGAATTTTCATGAACGTCCCGGCTGTCCGCCTGGAGGAGTTTGTTATATTCCTCATCTAAAAGTCTGGCAAAAATAGCTTTTGAAAAGACATCCCCTTTTTTCAGTCCTGTCTTTTGATCATCTTCCGTCAGGGAGGCACCTTTGTGTACCCATTCCCAGAGGATACTGAGGCGGATCTCACCGGTTGCCATATCTTCCATGAGGTAAAGAATGTCATCGTTGCCAAAAGAATCTCCACCTTTTAAAGCAGCTGCCTGGAACCCCTGGGAAAAGGCATTCCCATATTGCAGAGCAACGCTCAGAAGATTTCTTGCTCCGCCAATGGTGCGGGGCGCATCTTCGAGTAAAAAAAGATTATCTGCATCTTCTTTTTCATAGCAAAGAGGTGGAAAGGATCTTCCCAATTGATTGATTTCACCAGCTTTTTCCCACACAGGCCGGATGATATGGACCATTTTCCAGTGGGCGACCCATTTGCCGCTGGCACCCGCTTTTTGTTCCCGCGCAGCGCCTGCAAGGGCATTTTTCATGCTGGCTTCCACACCTTTTGCAGAGCCAACGGGAATATTGGGTTCCATTCCGCCCTGAAATAACGCAAATCTTCCGTTCTCATCGGGACTGTTGACACAACGCCTAACCCTGTCTTCATAGTGGCGCATGTAGCCGTAGGTCATGGTGATTGCTTCAATGTTGGGGTTGATGAAATTCTTGTCCCAGGCCATGGCGTCGGCTACGCTGTTGATATAATCCCATCTGCCGGTGTTAAACCCGAGAAAATGACCGCCCAAAGCTGCACGTATTTCCATTATTTGAAAGGTAGCTTCAACCTGCTCAAGAAGGACGTAGGCAAGGATAGTGTTTTGGGGCAAGCCTAAGACGGTTTCAATGGTATCCAGTATTTTTTTCCAAAATGCCGCTTCTTCAGCTGTCTGGATTTTAGGCAGGTAAAGTACCAAAGAGAAACCAGCCTTACGCAGTGCCTCATGACAATTGCAGAGATACAGCGTTGTATCGACTATGGAGGCAGAAAGGCCATTGCCCTTACTGTCCCTGAAATGCCGATCATCAAGATGAAGCCCCCGCGGCCTGAATATTCTTGTGGTAAAAGTGAGCTGATCCCGCCAGTTATCAATGATTTTTCTACCGAGAAAAGATTCGGCCCAGGTATTCATATCCTTTGCTACCTTCTCGGCCACATCAAGAAATAGTGGGTCTTGCCGATAGGCGAGTTTGAGATTTCGAATATTGTCTAAAGACATGGTGTTAATCTGCCCCATGGCATCTTCACCGTCGAACATCCAGCCGTCTGCTCCGGAGAGAAGTGCGTAGGCCACGTTTCTGATGCTGCTTTCAATTGCTGCCCCCGGTTTTGCAGCGGGTCCGGTACCTTGAATCCATTGTCTCTTTAAATCTTCAGGAATGCTGGGGCCACTGAATTTTCCAGCCCTTGCATCTGCGACCGTTATATTGCTACCACCGATGATCTCGTCACTATTTAAAAAGGTGATCCGTTCCTGACGTTCAAATCTTTGCCGTCGTTTCCTGTCCCGCTTTTCCATGAGAACAAGACGTTCATCGTTGAGCTCTGCAATTTTTTCGAGTGCCGCGAGTGTTCCAGCTTCCAGAACGTCTGGATATTTATTTATAATATCAGATGGATATAAAAGTTTTTTTTGAGTTGTCTTTGACATTTGACCTCCGCAGAATGATTGGTTCTTAGTATTTAATGTGTCACATATGTAGCAGATCAAACGAAATGTCGCTAAAAAATTTATTTCGCTCGGTGTAGAAGATTTTCCAAGAGTGCCATGCATTATACGGCATGACACAGTTTATGAATGAAGAGAACCTTAGAATTATTATTGTGATACAGGTTAAAACCTGCAATAGAGAGCTTATCCGGGATGCTCTCTGCTGGAACGATCAAAGATAACCAACATTGTATTTTCCTGCGTGATTCTCATATTTTAAAAACAGCATAATCTTTGATTTTAATCAGCTCTTTGTCGTTCTGGTCATTTTTCGGCTGGAGTCTGAAAAACCTATCTGTTCCTGCAAGCCTGTACCTGCCAGGCATTGACGAGCAGCACTGTCAACGGTGGAACGACTAACCCGGTAACGGTGACCGCAATCATCAACAGCCCCAGCTCACTAAAATCATTCCTTTCGATGACAAATATTCTGTTATAATAGCTCGTCAGCAGATTCGAGGCCGACAGGGCTAGGTTGGTAAAAGCAGCCATGACCGCAAAATAGGTAGCTTTCTGGCTGGCCGGTGCTTCTTTTGCTATCCAGGCCAGCATGGGTACCATGGCCACCTGATTCAAAGGGGAATCAGCCATGGTATCTATGATGGCAATGGCATGGGCTCCAAATCCAAGATGAGCCTCTGTCCACAGATGCAGGCCATAGTACATGCCGATGAAGGGCAGCATCATAACAGTGCTATACAGTGAGAGAAAGATCACAAGATAGGGAATGGGTCTTTTGGTCATCCAGCTGCGCAGGGCAAACAAACCAACTATTGCAAGAATTGAGGAGATTTGCCGCAACGTGCCAAAGAAGGCCTCATCGAATTTGAGTACCTCTATCTGCCACCAGCTTGCACCGGCGCCAATTGAAGGCATAGCACGGAAAATAAAAACTATAACTGCAATCCCAACAATCTCTCTTCTTCTCAAAGGACTTAATTCTTTTAAGAGTGAATGCATCAAATATATGATGACACTGAGCGAGCCCAGAAAGATCACTTCCTTGTTTAATGAGAAATTGGACAGGCCCGAGATAATACTCAACAAGATGAAGACGACACTGCCTCCAAGGATCTGATAGTTCGGCTTCATCTCCGAAACAGGCAAAGAAGGAGAAACGTTGGTTTTTTCTACGGAAACACCCAACGACTCACGACGTTTACGGGACCGCACGTTCAACTGTCCCAGACTTACCCCAAGTACTGAGATAATCGGAATGACCAGAGCCACCTCATACATTGTCTGGTAAGAAAGGGTTCTGGCCAGCCAACCTCCAAGTCCTGCCACCGTTGCGCTTCCACCGATGATGGCGATTCTGCCCAGGGTCTGCATCGTGATATGCATGCTCTTGAGCTTTTTTTCCTCAATCGGGTCTCCTGATTCCTCAAGTGTCGGCACCGCTTCCACTGTCATCGCATCTGCCACCACATCCTGAATGACAAACCCCACAGGGGAGAGCAAGGTGGCTACGATATACCAGATCTCGGCTGTGAAAAACTGTTCCATCTGCTCTTTATAACCAGTTAATCCGACCATAATCAGCAGACTGATTGCCATGAGCAGGGCGCCAAAGTAGACAAACAATGCCTTTTGCCGCCAGAAAAGATCTACCAGATGTCCCAGGGGCATTTTCAGAGCCCAGGGCATTCCGGCCCAGAAACCAAGGCTTGCCAGAAATGTGGCTGAAAGTCCGAGCTTTTCTTTGACGTAAAAACTTTCAATAATGCCAGTGAAACCGGAGATCCCAGCGGCGAAGTAGACCATCAGGGGCGGCACATAACTCCAGCGCATTTCACGGATAATGCCGAAAAAATCCCTGACAAGCCAGCCCCATAAACGTTCAAAGACACCAACTGGAGAGGATTGTTCAACTTCGGTTGTCATAACAACTCTTTACTCTCGTCCAAATTATTATAATTACACTTAATTTATCAACAGTACACCGCTCGATTCATTTTGGCTAGTTCATGTCAGAACATGGTTGCCCATGGAATACAAGGGAAATCAGATGCACACAATGTCCGCTGATACCGGCACAATCTACAGGATGGCATCATGCTCATACCAGGTGTAGAGTTTTTAGCGGGTAGCCCACCTTTATTCAACTCTTTGATTGCCGTTTTGTGACCATATTGACTCCTGAGCTACTATTATGATCTAATAAAGATAATTAATACCTCTTTTATTATTGGGTATTACAAACGGCTCGTCAGCTTTCAGGTTCTTATTCTTTAAGCGCAGGCGGGAGACCACTCCTTGACGTATGAACATTTGACAGCTTTACCCAAAATACAACCATGCAAATAAGCAATACCACTGTCAGCAAAACTAATAAAAATCTACCCCATAGTATGGAGAGCAATGTCCAATCACCTCACCGAGGGCTCAGAGCAACCTGCCTGATGACTATTGGAAAGGCTAAAGCCTTACAACACATATGAGGTATTTCATGGCAGACCGAGATAACGCTCTTCACCTCTCTTTCGAGGACAGACGGGCCTACACTTTTGATAGAATAGTCTCAGGGCTGCATCAAATCAGGCTGACTTTCATTGTTTTCATTTTTCTATATGGCCTTTTTGCAATATTTGATTTCTTGCTTGTGGGGGAATATCTTTCCACCTTTCTTTTCATCAGGTTCGGTATTGTGATTCCACTCATGATCGTGTGTGTCGCATTGACCTTTCACCCCTCTTTTCATACATTCGCCCAGCCGTTCATGGTGCTCTGCTGGATCGTGGGAAGCACCGGTATTGCCTACATGCTGATTATTTATCCTGGAAACTTCAGCTATTACGGCGGAATTTTTATGGTTATCCAGGCAGGCTTCTTTCTTTTAAAGCTGGATACACCACATGCGGTTTTTGCAGGTTTACTCTCACTGTTGCTCTATGTGGCAGGATATGTATACCATAATGGCCAACTTAACCCTGAGACACTGATGACGATTGTCTTTTTCCTTGGAGCGAACCTCATCGGGGCCCTGGGAAACTACCAGATGGACAAGATAGGCCAGGCAAATTTCATGCAAAAACGTGAGATTCAACGGCAGAACGAACAATTGCAAGACCGTGTCAGGGAACAACGGACAGAACTTCTGCAGATAGAAAAAGCCATCGACTCTACGAGCGATGCCGTGGTTATCTTCAATCCCGAAGGGGTGGCCACCTACCGCAACGCCGCATACAGGTTATTGATGCGACCTTTTTCGTTCCCCGGGAATAAAATGCCACACTTTTTGGAAGATATCCTCGCCAAGGTTTTGACAGGAAGGCCATGGAAAGGTGAGCGTACTGTTTCCGATGAAATGGGCGTGACGAAGGTTTTGTTGATCCAGGCGGATGCCGTTCATAATGAGCAAGGCATCATAGCCGGCATCGTGACAAGCTGCCGCGATATCACCGAGCACAAGGAAAACGAAAAGGAGCTGTTAAAGAATGAAAAACTGGGTTCTCTGGGTATCCTTGCCGGTGGCATTGCTCACGATTTCAATAACATCCTGACTGGAATTATTGGAAACATCTCTTTTGCAAAGGTTTTCCTCGATACTACACACAAATCCTATAAGCTTTTAGCTGAAGCCGAAAAAGCATCTCAACGGGCCGGAGAACTGGCCCATCAACTTCTGACCTTTTCACGGGGCGGCGAGCCCGTAAAAAAGGTGGTATCGCCTCAGCACCTCATCAACGAAGCAATTTCTTTGGTGCTACGTGGCTCAAATGTTAAGGCTGTCGTTGATATACACAATTCAATACACGCCATTGAAGCGGACGAGGGGCAAATGAGTCAGGTATTTCACAATATCATCATCAACGCCACCCAGGCGATGCCGGGTGGTGGGACGCTCATGGTCACGGCACGAAACGAGATGATTGCAGAAAATAATACCCTGTCACTTCCACCCGGCAGATATATCCGAGTAGTCTTTGCTGATCAAGGGTGCGGGATTCCAGATGATCATCTGAAAAAGATCTTTGACCCGTACTTCACCACAAAATCTGCAGGGAACGGCCTCGGACTTGCTTCGGTCCACTCCATAATAAAACGCCATGGCGGGCATATTGGAGTGAGTTCCATGGTCGGAAAAGGCACAACATTTACAATTTTCCTGCCATCACTCGGTGAGAGATATGCAAAATTCCAAGCTGACATTGCCACTCAGGCAAAAGGCAGACATAAGGGCGGCTCTATTCTTGTTATGGATGACGAAGAAATGATCAGGGATATCGCCGCATCAATGCTTACCCATCTTGGTTATGAGGTTACGACCTGCGCCGCCGGTGATGAAGCCGTTGAGCTCTACAAAAAGTCTATGGAATCGGGTCACCCCTTCTTGACGGTTATTATGGATTTGACAATCCCTGGTGGACTTGGCGGTAAACAAGCCGCCAGCCAGATTCACACTCTTTTTCCTAACGCTCGCCTGATTGTATCAAGTGGCTACTCAAACGATCCTATTATGTCCAACTATCAGGAATACGGTTTCAGTGGTGCAATTGCCAAGCCCTATAACGTCGATGAAGTTGAGCAGGTGCTAAGTTCCTTATTTGAATAGGGAAAACACTTTAAAAGTCACCGAAAACAGTGTGTCTTTCGTTGCACATCAAAAACTCACCCTACGGGCCAATAGATGGTACTGATATCGGCCAAGATGAACAGACCAGATTACAAAAGGAAGGTCGGTGTCATATCCATCGTTTTGTTGTATAGTCTGTATTCACGCAACAGTATTATGACAATATGGATAGTATGTTAGGTAATCCTTTATGCAACAATACAACAGAGACCTGATCCTTCACCAGTGGCAAAATTTAATTAACAGACGGCCAGTAGATCCAGCCACTGTCCGTCCTGAGATATTAAAATCATGGCATCATTGTCTGGAGAATAACATCGATCCTCATGGTGATATGCAACGTTGCACTGATGTAGAGGCTTTGTTAGACCGATCAAAGGAACTTATTACTGCAGCGGAACCGTTCATGGCCATGATCAATGAAGTGATAGCCGGAAGCGGTCTGCGCATTGACTGCATTGATCATGACGGATATTTTCTTTGTTCCTGTGGAGACCCGACGCTGCTTCAGGAATCGGAATTCAACGGTTTCGTAACAGGATGTAACGTTAACCTCAACACCTTGGGAACCAATGCGGCAGGCCTCAGCTTATCACTGAAACACCCTGTTCAGGTATTGGGCCCTGAACACTACAATATCAGCCTTCACAATTTATATTGTTCAGCAACCCCTATCTTTGCACCCGGATCAGAACTTGTTGGTGTCCTCAATATATTAAGCTATGCGACTCCCCAAAACCGACAAACTCTCGGTTTGACCACCTCACTTGCAAAGGCTATTGAAAACCAGCTTGCCTTGACCAAAACCATAACATCGCTCAAGATATCAAATGTGGAACTCAAAACGATTATGGAATACCTGCCCCAAGGGGTCATAGCATTAAATGACTTGGGGGAGGTCGTGAGCTACAACCGCAAAACACTCGAAATATTCTCAATCACTGGAAAATCGAACATCAAACAACGTACGAAACAACTCAGGACAATTATAGATGATCTGCAACTCTCGCCGGCTATCGTCAAGGGGCGGGAAAAGGAGTATACAATCAGCATCGGTGGCAGAAAAAAATCATATATAATAAATGCCCACTCGATTGAAAATGGGGAGCGAACCCTGGTCATGGTTGAGGATAACAGTCGTATTCAAAGTTTATCCGCCGCGCAATCAAACAGAACAAGCTACACCTTCAACGATATAAATGGTAGATGTCCGGGAATTATCAAGGCAAGGGAACTTGCGACCATGGTTGCCGCAACGGACTCAAGTGTCCTCCTGGTCGGGGAATCAGGGACTGGAAAGGAGCTGTTTGCACAGGCTATCCATGCAGCAAGCGGTCGCTCCAGAAAGCCCTTTGTTGCAATCAACTGCGGGGCAATTCCTGCGGATATCATTGAAAGTGAACTTTTCGGATATGAGCCCGGAGCATTCACCGGAGCTCGGGAGGCGGGCAAACCTGGAAGGCTGGAGACCGCTTCCGGCGGGACTCTATTTCTGGACGAGGTTGAGGCTATGCCTCTGAGTTTTCAGATAAAGCTCCTGCGGGCATTTTCTTCCAAAAGCATGGTTCGTGTGGGTGGCATTGCAGAAATCCCACTCAACCTCAGAATAATTTCCGCATCAAAAGCAAACCTGCTTGAAGAAGTAAGCCAGGGACGCTTCAGAGAAGACCTCTATTACAGAATTGCTACCTTTCCAATCCAAATTCCACCCCTTAATAAACGGGGTGATGATATTCGTCTTTTGGCAAAACAATTTCTCGAACAACTTTCATCCGAGTACGCAAGGCCACTTATTTCGGCAGATGAAAGCTTTTATAATGCCCTCAGTGCGTATACCTGGCGAGGAAATATTCGTGAACTCCGTAACACTATTGAGCGAGCTGTAGTTATCGGTCTCGACGAAGATATTCTGACACCGCTCCAGCTTCCAGAACCGGTACAAATCTCATGGATGGCAAACAAATTCAAACAAAAGGCTGAAGTATCTACTGCCAAAAATCTCCATCCTGAGAGATCAATGTTAAAAATAGCCGAAGACGCTGTTATCACAATGGTTCTTGAAGAAGAAAGTGGTAATATATCCCGCTCTGCAAGAAAATTGGGTATTGCACGATCAACATTGTATCAAAAAATAGAAGCCAGTCCCCAGCTCTCAGCTGTCGTAAATTCGGACAGTCCAATCAACTGACCGATTTTCCTACACCTCGCAGTGCAACGATGCAAATACCTCATATTTCGCTAAATGTACTTGCATACCACCTGTCCTGAACTCCCTGCAGTTGTACGATATTCAGACACCTTAGCTACTCACACACCTCTTCTCAAAATGATATTCACACAATAACAGCATGTTACCGCCATGGCACAGCGCGTGCATCTTCTGCGAAAGAGGCAACAGGATTTGTTATCTAATTCAACGAGGAGGTTTACATGAGAGAATATCTACAATTTATCAATGGCTCACTGGTTAAATCACATTCCAGTGAGATGATTGAAGTAGAAAATCCGTACACCGGAGTGACCATGGCGCTCGCCCCCCAGGGAGATGAGAACGATGCTCAGAAAGCACTTGAAGCGGCCCAGAATGCCCAGAGCGCATGGGCTGCTCAACCGGCTGCGGTTCGCGCCACCTACTTGCAGAAAATGGCAAAAGCCATCAGGGAAAACAGGATAGAACTCGCTGAAATATTGGCCAGTGAGCAGGCAAAGGTACTTCCGCTCGCTCAGGTTGAGGTCGATTTTACTGCAGACTATTTCGATTATTACGCAGGATGGGCCAGAATTTATGAGGGTGAAATAATCCAGAGTGATCGGCCCAAAGAAAATATCCTGCTTTTCAGGCAACCAATCGGTGTAATTGTCGGTATCTGTCCCTGGAACTTTCCATTGTTTGTTATGGCCCGTAAAGTAGCTCCTGCCCTTTTGACCGGTAATACAGTCGTCATCAAACCAAGCAGCGAAACACCAGCGACTACCATGGAGTTTGCAAAACTCGTTGCAGGGCTCGATCTCCCAGCGGGTGTACTGAATATCATTTCCGGCCGTGGCGCAACACTTGGAGAAACTCTCGTCCGCAGCCCTATAACCGGAATGGTTACCCTCACCGGAAGTGTTGAAGCGGGAAGCAGGATCATTGCCGCAACAGCCGAAAACATTACCAAATGCTCGCTGGAACTTGGCGGGAAGGCTCCGGCAATTGTCTGTGCGGACGCAGACCTTGATCTGGCGGTTAAAGCAGTGGTCGCATCCAGGGTTATTTTCAGCGGCCAGGTATGTAACTGTGCTGAGCGTGTTTATGTACAGAAGGAGGTGGCCGAGGAATTCACAGCGAAGTTAGTCAAAGCGATGAAGGCAGTAACGTATAACGATCCATTTTTCACTCCGGTGCCAGACATGAGCTCTCAGGTGAGTCTTGACCAGTTGAACAAGATTGAGGCTATGGTTGAGCGAGCCAGACAGGAAGGTGCCGAGGTTCTCTGTGGAGGCAAAAAAGCCGACATGGATAGCGGTTATTTCTTTGAGCCAACGGTTCTCGGCAAATGCAGCCAGAATTATGAGGTGGTTAAAAAAGAAGTCTTTGGCCCAGTTCTCCCTGTACTGACCTACAGTGACCTTGATGAGGCTATTGACCTTGCAAATGATTGTGAATATGGCTTGACCTCATCAATATATACTGCGAATATCGGCAAGGCTTTTGAGGCCATCAACCGCCTCAAGTTTGGTGAAACATATGTGAACAGGGAAAATTTTGAAGCTATGCAAGGTTTTCACGCTGGTTGGCGTAAGTCGGGTATAGGAGGGGCAGACGGCAAGCACGGCCTCTATGAGTATTTACAAACCCACGTTGCCTATATCCAATACTAATTCCTAATCCATAAGAGGTGTGCACATGAATATCAGAAATCTCGTCAGTATTATGGCTGTTGTGCTTTTGTTTGGGATAGCAGGTGGAAAAAACGCATATGCCACAGAGGCAAAAATGACCTTGGATATGGCCCTGCCAATGATCAAAGCAGCAGAAGCAAAAGCCAAAGAGATCGGGGTACCGATGGTTGTTACAGTTTTGGACGGCGGCGGCAATATGGTTGCCCAACACCGAATGGACGATGCACTCCTTGTCAGTGTTGAGGTCAGTCTGAACAAAGCGTATTCCGCCGTGGCTGTCAAATTACCAACGGACACATTAGGAGAATTGTCCCAGCCGGGAGCAATGCTCTACGGCCTGCAAAACGCCAGCCGTATGATCATCTTTGGTGGTGGAGTCCCCGTTAAGGTAGACGGAAAGATAATAGGTGGCCTCGGGGTAAGCGGTGGCTCGGTTGAAGAAGATATGCAATGCATGAACGCTGGCTTAGCCGCATTTGCAGGCAAATAACAGAGGATTGTAACGATCTATACCTTCTCCCCTCCTCTCTCATGCGGGGAGGAGGTTAATTCTTCGACTCCATTCTCTTTTCTAACCTGACCTATCCTGTCTGTCACTCAGCCACTCAGCAACCACCGGCCTAAAGTCGGGGAAGATCAATCTCGCAAACTACAAGTCCTGCAATACGGGCAAATCCCAACTATTCGATGTCAAATTTACCGTTGTGGTCTTTTGCAAAGCGATAAAGGGAAGGATTCATTGGTCATCTCTCTTGAAAGTGCACCTGAAGCAATAGAAGTGTGGCTGGTGCTGAAAAATGAGCTATACTGCTGAATAAGCGAGAGATAAAAGGTTACATATGCTATCATATATAGAAGCTCATTGATACTAACCGTCCATTTTCTTGGATTTTGAGGCCATGAAACCGAAGTCATCTCCTCAGCAGAATCCCCAAGCAGATCAATTCAGGGACGAGCTTCAAAACATGATCACCCCCTTGCGCTCTCTAGTCCAATTATCAGAAGTTGTGAACAGGGGCCAACTCACCCAAATATTTGCTCAGTCATTCAATTCAGAAAAAAGCCGGCCGGCCATCAGTACACGACTGATGATTGCACTCCATTATTTCAAGTACACATTTGACCTCAGTGAGGACGATGTTCTTCATGGCTGGCTTGAAAATCCCTATGGGCAGTACTTTAGTGGCATGAAGTACCTTGGCTATAAACTCTCCATCCATCCGACTAGTGTGGCCAAATGGAGGAATAGGATCGGTACGGCTGGAGTTAAGTCAGCTGGCAGAAAAGCTGAGTGCAATGGTTGGTCGTTTTACAGTTTGAAAACGAGGCGGCAGGAGATATAACCATGACAGGACACACGTACCCCATAGCTATAAGAAAGCTTATCTGTTGGCTTCTGTTTGTCTTCATAACGCTGACAGTTAAAGTGACCAGGGCAGATGGTTACGCTGAAGTAATGCAACGGGGGACGCTTCGTCATCTCGGGGTACCGTATGCCAAATTTGTTACTGGCAGTGGTGACGGGCTCGATGTTGAGCTCGCACAATTATTCGCAGCCCATTTGGGGGTTGCCTATCAATATGTGGAAACGAGCTGGGAAAATGCCATTTCTGACCTGACCGGCAATAAAATCACCACATCTGAACAGGATATAACTGTTGGCACCAATGTAGCAATACATGGAGACCTGCTAGCCAACGGCTTGACCATCCTGCCCTGGCGGCAGAAAGTCATTGATTATTCCATACCAACATTTCCTTCCGGCGTATGGCTGATGGTACGGGCTGATTATCCCGCTGACCCTATAGTACCTTCTGGTGATCTTCAAACCGATATTGAAGCAACTGTCGCTTTAGCCCAGGGACATGACATCATGGCGATTGCCGGAGGTTGCCTTGATCCCGCGTTGAGCCGGCTTAAAGGTTCCGACATTCATGTGAAATTAATGCCTAGTGGAATGAATCTCAATGAGTTGATTCCGGTCCTTGTCAACAATGAAGCTGACGGCACGGTGATAGATGTCCCCGATGCCCTGGTCGGTATCCAAAAATGGCCGGGGAAGATCAAGGTCCTGGGACCTCTCACGCCGCCGCAGCAAATGGGTTTTGGCTTTGCTAAAACGTCGACGAGGCTTCGGGACGAGTTTAACATATTTTTCAAAAAATGTGTGAGATCGGGACAGTATCAGAAGTTGGTGCAAAAATATTACCCTTCTATTTTTACCTATTATCCGGCATTTTTCACGGAACAACAACGTCTGCTCATGGAACAATAAAGGGTGGTTACTTCAATGAAATCTGTTTCAAGCAGACGCGCAAATATCGCAATTGCTCTGGTTGTTATATTCATCATCGGCTATGTGAGTCTTCTGCTGGTAAGCAACTACATCTCACACGTCAGGCTGGTGGACGCCTCCCAGAAACAGTTTATCTATGTTGTTGAGAAACAGGCTCTAGCGGTCCAATATTTCCTCAACGAGCGCGAAAAAGATTTGACCGAAATCTCGAGTTGCAGAGAGCTTTCCACTTATTTTGAGAACAAGGCCCTCGGCATGTCGCTGGAGTATGGTTTAACGACGAGCCTCCTGAATATACAGAAACATTTCAACACCATATTGCAGTCCAGACACTTTGATACTCAGCGGATATACGACTGGATTGCCTTAATCGGGCCTGATGGTAAAACAAGCATCATAACCTCTCCTGAAAAGAATAAAACGGCGTCGGTTCGCTTGCTCAATTCTCTTGCCAGTTCCTTAGAAGAGCATAAAAGAATTATTTTTGTAAAAAAAGGTACAACAACACATGCTCTTTTTTGGAAGCCCTATTTTTTTAAAGAGCAGGTGAAGGGCTATATTGTGGCCGACATGCCGTTAACTTCTATACTGGACTACCTGATTGATGCAGAGGCGATCCGAGCGGCATCGCAGTCCTATATCTTTTGTTCTGACTGTGCAACGCTCTACCCTGAGGATACGCTTGTCTCTTATGCACGGCTCGATAAAGCCGTCAACGCCGAGAAAAAGAACAGCGGTATACTCCATCTCTCCAATTCGACACGTGGTGGTGAGAATTTATCGGTAGTGTATGCGACCATTGGCGATACCAACTTGAAATTACTCAATGTCTTCCCGGAAGAGGAGTTGTCTGCAGGCGTAAAACCACGGAATACTTTACTAATTATGCTTCTTCTGTCTCTTCTCATTTTCGTAGGCGTTGGCCTTACGTTCAGGAAAAATATTCAAAAGCAATTACTTGCCCGGCAAGTTGAAGAATCCCTGCGGAATGCTGAGGAACTCAATGACCGGAATAAGAAATTATCCGCTGAGATTTTTGAGCGAACCAAGGTTGAAAAGGCACTTGAAAACGCGAACAAGGAGATAGCGGAGGCCAGTGCCGTATTGAATTGTATGCTCAAATCGGCAACGGAGTTTGCCATTGCAGCAATTGACACAGACTATCGTATTATTCATTTTAACCCGGCCGCAGAACGAATCTTAGGTGTTAAGGCCGAAGAAGTGATGGGAAAAAGAGTTATCGATATCCACTCCCTAAAAGATGTTGAGCATGATCGCTTTCGGCGTGGTCTTGATATTGCTCAAAAGGACGGTAAATATGAATACGATATCCTCCGTGAGAACCCGAATGGTGAAGAGCAGAGAATGCACGCAGTTGTTATGCCGATGTATGATGATTTATCCAACATTGTCGGCTTCAACTTCTTTGCACTCGACACCACCCAAAAATATATGGCGGATGAAAAACTGCGCATAAGTGAAGAACGCTACCGTACTCTTCTGGAAAACATACCTGACATCGTTTTCTCCGTTGATCAGCAGTTTGTCGTTCGCGATATCAATATGCCGCCTCATTTGTCCTATGGCCTGGAAGCAAAAGATATTATCGGCAAGCCTCTCAAAAAATATGTGCATAAAAATGATCACAAACACCTCTTTGAGTTGACGCAATCCGACATTAACAGTCGGCGAACCGATAGACGTGGATTACGGTTTCGAATTGTTCCCGAACAGGGGGGGTGTTCACTGGGTAGAATTGAATATTCATTACGACTATGACAGCGAGGGAAACTTTCTTACCATCAATGGTGTGCTACGGGATATTACCGAACAGAAAGAACTCGAAGCGCAACTCATCCGTACGGAACGGCTCGCTGCAGTCGGACAGTTAGCAGCATCCATCGCCCATGAAATAAATTCTCCACTGGCGGGTATATCGGCCCTGCTTGGTCTCGTTCAGAAAAAAATATATGAAGATAAAGAGACACTCGAAAATGTGGAACTGATCCACAAGGCTTTTCAATCGATCACCCTGACGGTACAGAATCTTCTAAATCTCTGCCGACCAGGTTTGGACACCTCGCAAAAAATTAACATAAACCTCATCATCAAAAATACAGTTGCTCTATCGCGAGCGCACCTGAAAAACAAAGGTATTGGAACTCAGATAGACCTTTCGCCTGAGGTTCTCGCTTTTGAGTGTTTCCCACAGGAAATCAGCCAGGTCTTGCTGAATTTTATAAATAATTCGGTGGAAGCGATGGAAAACTGTTTAGAAACCACAAACAAAAAAATCATTATTCGCACAAAATCATCAGCGGAAAAGATTATCGTCGAATATCGTGATACAGGCCCGGGCATTGCGGAACATGATATAGATAAGATTTTTGATCCGTTTTTCACCAAGAAAAAAAACATCGGTATGGGGGTTGGTTTGTCTATTTGTCATGACATTGTTGTTCGCAATAATGGCACAATTCGGGCTGTGGCTTCAACTGCCGGAGCACACTTTATTGTTGAATTTTCTCATCCTTCCCCAGAGAAGAAATAACCTTATGACAACACATAGAAATGAGAGGCAACTAAGATGAGAAAGACTCCATACAATATTCTTCTGGTGGACGATGACCCTTTTATTCTCGTCGGAATCCGTAAAGAACTTGAGTCAGAGGGATATGCTGTTTCTACAGCCGACTCCGGTGAGTCAGCCGTAGACTTTTTACAGAAGAACAACGGGGCGATTGATCTGGTTATTACCGATTTAATTATGGGTAATGTTGATGGTATTGGGGTTCTTGAAACATCAAAACAGCTGCATCCCGAGTGCATGGTGATGATTTTGACCGGTTATGGAGAACTCAGTTCGGCAATCGCCGCCATCAGGCTTGGAGCGGACGACTATATGCTCAAGCCGGGCAGTCCTGAGGAACGTTGCTTTCGCATCAAGGAACTTATCAACAAATTCGAGTTGAAGAAAAAGCTCAAAATCTATGAAAATATTTTACCGATCTGTTGTGCCTGTAAACGAATTCGTGACGACGCAGGGACTGAGAGAGGCGAAGGTCACTGGATCTCTGTGGAACAGTTTTTTAATGAAAAAAGTAAAATTCAGGTAACATCAACCTATTGTCCGGTTTGTTTTGAAAAAGAGATGGAAAAATTCAACAAGGGGTAGACCGTCAGCTTGCATTTGTGAGAATCCCCCTGTGCATGTGCATATAAGGTATAAAATTGATCCTCTACAATGGTTTCATATTTTTGAAACCGGCTTTCCGGCCTAAGACAATCGTCTATCTTTTGGCAAGTATTCTTTTATGAGTAATCGTAACGACTCACCTCTATCCTTCTTTGGTGCTGAATCTTTTCCTGTAAGAGCAACCTGAAGAACAGCGAGGGATTCTCCTGATTCCAAGAAATGGGTGATAAGGCCCAGATAGCCATAGATGAAGATTACATCTTCAAAGGTAAACAGGTGGAAAAGAGCCATCCTATCGGCGGTGAAATGGAGAAGTCGCATGTCTTTACGACTATCTTAAAGCCCTGGAAACCCTTGAAAAAATATCTGTTAAAATATGTCTAATCGGTTTGACTTTTAAAATTTCCTATCATAAGCTTTCCAAGGTGACATCGTTATTCACTCCAATGTTGCCCTGCTCCAGAAATCAGTTGAAGTGATTCTCCGGGAATCGACAAAACATCACAAACAAATGAAGTTGTAAGCAAATTCTTGTCCGCTATAATTTTTTTAAGGATCCACTACATGCCTATAACACGAAAAGTGTCCATTATCGTGATCTTGGTTTTTCTGCTGTCTGCCCTGGCAAACCTTGCCATCCAGCAGATGTTTATCATGCCAAGTTTTATTGCCCTTGAAAAAGAGACGGCAACCCAAAATGCAGAGCGCGTCCTGGCAGCTATTGACCGTGAACTCGTGCAGATCACAACTCTTGTCACAGACTGGTCTCACTGGACAGCTTCCTATACGTATGTACAAGGACAAAATCCGGACTACCAGGCCGACAACCTTGATTACGACAATTCACTTAATGCATTGAACATGAACTTTCTTGGGTATTATGACACAGCCGGAAAAACCATCTGGAGCAGGGCTGAAGAGCTGGAAACTAAAGTTCCCCTGGATCTCGGCCAACTGATGGAAGCAGCTCTCCCAGCCGACCACCCTCTCATCCAACACAAAAGTATAAAGAGCAATATCAAGGGGATCGTCCCCACCCTGCAAGGGCCTCTGTTAATCGTAGCAGGGCCCATCCTCACAAGTGATGCAAAGGGGCCTATAGTCGGTACGTTAATGATGGGGCGCCTACTCAATGCTGCTGCTATTGAACGAATTGGTAAGATCACTAAACTTTCTGTAACGGCTCAAACAGCCAGTCAATCCCAATATCCCTCATCGACCATCGGACTACTTATTGCCGGTCGTAATTTGGTACACACGGATTTAGAAATGGTCGAGAGTCCTGATAGATTACAGGTACAATCCACATTGTTAGACGTTTTTAGCCATCCAATACTGACCCTTCAGGTCGACAGCCCGCGCGATATTTCCAGGCAGGGAGCAGCGGCAGTCAACCAATCGATGTGGGTACTGGCTGTAACAGGCATTTTAATAATGCTCATCCTTCTTAAATTACTACGCAATACCATCCTCACCCCCCTCGCAAAACTTACTGAGCACGCACTGTTTATCGGTGAAAACGATAATACCCAGGCACGTCTTAACCTGAAACGAACAGATGAGGTTGGTGTTCTCGCTCATACATTTGATCAAATGGTCGATCGTCTCGCAGAAACTAGGCGCCGTCTCATAGATCAATCCTACCGCTCCGGGATAGCCGAAATGGCCAGTGGTGTGCTGCACAATATAGGAAATGCTATAACCCCCCTGACGGTAAGGTTGTCCACTCTACAACAGGAACTGAAAAACGCACCCCTGGCCGAATTGGAAATGGCAACAGCCGAGTTGGCCGATCCATCGACACCACCTGATCGGCGTGTTGATCTGGTTCAGTTCGTTGAATTGGCAGGAGGTGAAATGGCCAGCCTGATCAAAGACACTCAGGAAAAGGTAAATTTATCCATTCAGCAGGTTGATCAGGTTCAGGAGATTCTCACCGATCAGCAACGGTTCAGTCGATCAGCAAGAGTCATAGAACCTGTCGAGATGTCAGCAGTTATAGAAGATATGGCCGCCGGATTAAGTCCGGAGATAAAAGATGTCCTGGAGGTAATAGTCACCCCCAGCGTTACTGAGGCAGGGCCTGTCACCGGATCCCGCGTGGCCCTGCAGCAGGTAGTGACAAACCTTCTTATCAATGCCGCTGAGTCTATTCAGTCGACAGGTAAGGGACCT
This sequence comes from Desulforhopalus sp. IMCC35007, assembly GCF_005116575.1. Classification (GTDB taxonomy): domain Bacteria; phylum Desulfobacterota; class Desulfobulbia; order Desulfobulbales; family Desulfocapsaceae; genus Desulforhopalus_A. Next base: position 160,643 of record NZ_SWCN01000007.1, read on the forward strand.
GGCAGGGTTACTATCACGGCAGAACTTAAGGACATACAAGAACAATCGATGGTGGACTTTCTCTTTACGGACAATGGTGCGGGGATGGATGGGGAGCTTATTGAACGGCTCTTTGAACGGGGTTATTCGAGCAAAAACAGGGAAGGTTCCGGCTACGGTCTACACTGGAGCGCCAACACAGTGCAGGCTCTTGGTGGTCAAATCTTTGCTGAAAGCGCTGGAGTTGGGAGTGGCGCATGTATGCATGTCCTTCTTCCCTCGGCAGATAACCAAGGAACATCTGCACCAGATTCAGACGAGGTAGCATAATGGATTGCGAAACGAACCAACCAATTCGAATTCTGGTGGCTGATGATGAACCCGCCATTCTTGAATCCTATCGCATAGTGCTGGATTCCGATAAACCTGCCAACGACACTAAAGTCAACGATCTAAAGGCAAAGCTATTCGGTCGTGGAGCAGCCAAACCTTCACAGCCCGAAGAACCCAGGTTTGATATCGTTTACACCAGAGGTGCAGAGGCGGCGGTGCAGGCAGTGAGGGAGAGTCGCGAGAGTGAGAAGCATTTCGCGGTTGCTTTTCTCGACATGCGTATGCCGCCTGGACCAGACGGGGCCTGGGCTGCTTCCAAAATTCGCGAACTTGATGACCGAATCGATATCGTCATCGCTACTGCCTACTCAGACGTAGATCCCAGGGAACTCTCGCAAAGTGTGCCACCGGTTGGGAAAATGTTTTATGTCCAAAAACCTTTCCATCCTCACGAGGTACGTCAACTTGCGGTCGCCCTGGGACAGAAGTGGCACGCTGAAAACAAGATTCTTCGACTGGCTTATTACGATAATTTAACGGAATTACCAAACCGTGCTTTCTTTATGGCCCGCATAGAACAGGCCATCAGTTTTGCGAAACAACAGGAACGTTCGCTGGCTGTACTCTTCCTTGACCTTGATAATTTTAAACGCATAAATGACACCCTGGGGCATAACGTAGGAGACGAATTGCTCCGCACGACTGCACGCCGGATCACCCATAGCTTGCGGAGTAGCGATACGGTTTCCAGGTCCGTGGTCGAAGACCAGAATAAGCGACATCTCGCCCGGCTTGGTGGTGATGAATTCACGGTGCTGCTGGCAGACCTTCAGCAGCCCGAAGATGCCTTGATTGTTGCAAACAGAATTCGGGAAGAATTGGCCAAGCCCATGCAACTGAACGATCATAAGCTTATTATCACTCCCAGTATCGGAATAAGCCTGTTTCCCCGAGACGGCAATGATGTGGTCACACTCTTGAAAAGTGCAGATATGGCCATGTATTTTGCCAAACGTACAGGCCGCAACAACGTTCAGTTTTTTGAAGGCTCTATGAACGAAAACGCCCTTCTGCGAATGAACCTTGAAAACGAACTGCGCCAAGCCATCGAGCGGAATGAGATGTCTCTGCATTATCAGCCGCAAATTGACTTGACAACAGGCAAAGTAACCGGCCTTGAGGCTTTGATCAGATGGCAGAACTTTACCCTTGGAAATGTGCCGCCACTTGATTTCATCCCTATTGCTGAAGACAGCGGCCTGATCATTCCGATTGGCGAATGGGTTTTACGTACTGCCTGCCGACAAGCCAAATCCTGGCAGGATGCCGATGTAGAATTCTCACGCATAGCCGTTAACGTATCAGTACGGCAATTTGCTCAAAAAGAATTCCCGAGCCTCATTGCCCAGGTACTTCGCGAGACAAACTTAGAACCATCTGCATTAGAGCTGGAAATCACCGAATCAATTCTGATGAATAACGCGGATAAGGCCGTTGAAACACTGAAGCAGTTGAAAGCCATCGGAGTGCACCTTGCCATTGATGACTTTGGTACCGGCTACTCAAGCCTCAGTTATCTCAAACAATTTCCTATAGATCGTTTAAAAATTGATAGATCGTTCATTAACGCCATAACAACGGATACCGACGACCAGGCGATCGCGAGTGCTGTTATTTCCCTGGCGGAGAGCATGAAACTGCAGGTAACCGCCGAAGGTGTCGAAACCGTTGGCCAGATGCAGTTTTTAAAGCAAGAAAAATGCGATGAAGCACAAGGCTTCCACATTAGTCGTCCGATGACGGCAACTGATGCTGAACGTTTTTTGCGGGCCCTTAAAGACCAGGAGTAAGGGTTCGTTCTGTAAGGCCACCCTGAATAATTACCGATTGGCCCAACGTCATCGGTGTTCTCAGAATTTTATCTTCGGAATATCAATTCTGAGAACAGTCATACACCACCGGCTTTGCCACTGGTATATGACTGAACAGGGTTCAGCACATTTTCAATGAACCTGTTATTGAGCAATTACTCTTTGCCCTTCAATCTGTCGCTCAAGTTCCACAACAAGCCCGGCGGGTAAACGAAGACGTGCAGCCAGCATGGCAAGATAGCCTTTTTCCGCCGGGGTGTCGACTTCGACGGCAAGCAGAGATGCGGCGTAGATTTCTGCTGCAACCTCCGGGCTGGTTGCGCTGTTGACGATGGCGTCCATATCGACCGGATGGCTCATTTCTTCTACCAGCAAAGCCTGACTTTCATGGTCAAGACCTAATGATTGGATCTTCTCGAAAATAGCCTGACTTTCTAGCGCATCAAGCCGTCCATCCGCACGTGCAACGGCAATCATTGCTCGTACCAGGGTAAGCCCTAATGCTTCATTGGCGGCGACATCACTCTCTTCCGGCATAAATGCGGTTCCTTGCGGGACTGCAGCGAGTTCTGCCGGAGTTGCCGGAGTTGCCGGAAAATCCACCTTACTGTTTTGATTGGTATAGCGCTGATATGCAGTGTATGCCAGTGCACCTACTGCAGCGACTCCACCCAATTTAAGGGCTTTCTTCCCCAGCTTGCGCCCTTTCTTACCGCTCAGCATACTACTGGCAAGCCCGCCTGCCAGTCCCCCAGCAAATCCACTGGCTGCTCCGCTACCAAGGAGTTGCCCTAACAGTTTATTCATATCAACCATCGTAGTAGGTTCCTTTGAGATAAGAGTTAATGTCGTTTTTGAACATTTCGTAGATATCAAATTGCGAAGGTTTTAAAAAGGCCATCACAGCAAAATATGAAATTTAATATATAGAGTAAGAGACACGAGATTCTATGCTCCAACAGCTACATTGATTCCATAATTGCAAACGATATAGCAAAATATAAATAGAACAAATAGATAAAGATGGTACTTTATATCGAATATAGTGAAACATATTCTCATGCAGCTCAGCCTCTAATCATCAACCCTCAAGAGATTACAAAAACATGGAATGGCTCAACTATCATCATCTGTTTTATTTCTGGACTGTTATGCAAGAAGGGAGCATTACGGCAGCCAGTAGCAAGCTCAGCTTAGCCCAGTCCACGGTAAGTGCTCAATTATCAAGGTTCGAAGAAAATTTAGGGGCAAAACTATTCAGGCGGGTTGGTCGCAATATTGAGCCTACAGACATGGGGCATCTTGTCTATCGGTATGCGGACAAAATATTTTCTCTGGGCCGGGAAATGATGGACTCTGTCAGTGGCAGGCCGGTTGCTGGTCCCTTATCTCTGAAGGTTGGCATTGTCGACGTGATTCCAAAACTCGTCGCCCGAAAGCTTCTGGAACCGACCGGAAAATTGCCTGAAAAAGTTCGTCTGATTTGCCACGAGGGAAAAGATGAACAGTTGCTAGCCGAATTGGCCCTGCATAATCTCGACGTGGTCCTGACAGATACTCCGCTTCGATCAAGCTTAAGTATCAAGGCGTACAATCATCTTTTAGGTGAATGCGGTGTATCTTTTTTTGGGGTCGAAAAACTTGCCAAACCACTTCAAAACAATTTTCCTCTCTCCCTGGACCAGGCACCCATGTTGCTTCCCATGCCCATGAGTTCATCGCGGGGTATGCTTGATCAGTGGTTTGAAAGAATTGGGGTTCACCCTGCAATAATTGGCGAGTTTGATGATAACGCCCTGGTTCAAGTATTTGGACAAGCGGGTGAAGGTATATTCATGGCACCAACAGTCATTGAGAGAGAAGTGGAACAACAATATCAGGTCCAATTGATTGGGCGGACAAATAAGATAAGAGAAAAGTTTTATGCTATTTCGGTGGAGAGAATAATCAGACATCCTGCAGTAGCAGCCATCTCTGAGGCTGCCCAGCAGAAACTCTTTTTTGAGTGTTAGCAGGTTTCCAACATAAACCGCCGCAATAACAACAGAGAACTGTATTGCGGCGCAGGAGAATTTTTCACCCTTCTTTTATCCCTTCGAGCTTCCAGTCCTGTGTACCTGTGGGTCTGGCCCAGGTCCACTTTTCCTCGAATTTGACAGGACTTGTCATACTCCCTGAAATCAGCGCACCACTTTTGTCATCAACTGTGTAATCGAGGAGATTGGCGGTGACCAATACGGTGACAAAATCCTCTAAACCATCACTACCGGCTTCAACAATCTCCATCCCACGAACAGCAATGGATTCCAGCTTATTGATCTGCCCTTTGCTACGCATTTCATTGAAATGACTTTCGTATTCCTTCGCCAACTCCTCACCGAGGAGGTGTTGATAGGAGTTGAGATCTCGGCGCATCCACCCGGCCTGCACCTGAAAAAAGACGTCGGAGGCTACTTCTGTAAAATGCACCTGATCAAAGTCCCTGTCGTATTCTTTAAGCTGTTGTATACCCTCAGCCACGACGCCCGCGCCTATAATAGGTGCAGGAGATGGCGGGCCCGTAGTATGGGCTCCCCCACCAAAGTTACTTCCTGTTTGAACTCCCTGCATTGCATATTGCTGAGTCGCAATACCGCCAACACCCTGCCTTGCTTTGGCAAATTTTCTAAAAAGAAAAAATGCTACCCCGCCAAGAATCAAGATTGGAAGTATTCCCATACCCGATCCTGCCGCCCCGAACATCGAACCAAGCAACATCCCTCCAATAGCACCACCAAGCAGTCCTCCCATGAGCCCCTGACTCATGCTTCCTTTTGTAGCCGAGGTGCTGGCAGGTGCACTTGCAGGAGTTTTACTGGGGGATGATTTGAAAGATTTACCGCCCATCTTGGAGCGGGCATCGGCATAATCTGCCATTACTCCACCTTCAATAAAGCTAAAGGCAATGAGTATCAAAAAAATCGGTGCAAATCCTTTCCATAATGTTGCCATAGTCTTCTATTATCTCCATGTTTTTGTAGGTTACTCCCAGGCCACCTTTCAAAAAGAACTCCTGAACCCGTTTACAACCTTTTTAGTAAATGAACGTTGCATGAAATCCCTGCTCCACAAGACGTAAGATCCAGGCATCATCTCTCTGACAATACGATGTGTTTCAAATTAGGACAAACAGATAAAGAGATTGTTTCCTATCGGATAAATCGAATTGTCTTTATGGGAGATAACCTGCGAAAATAAACTCTGGAGGAATTACGATATAGCGAACTATGAAAACATCAGTGGTTGTCATATTTGAAAAAAGAAAAACCGCAAAAATAATCTCCCTGTGACACTGTATCTACATATATACAAGCGAAAATAAAAGCTTCGAGTAAAGCGATTATTTCAGTTTTGAGCCACAGCAATACACCTTTTTTATGTTATGGTTCTCTAAACCACTGCGCTGTATCTTTTTCATGACCTTCAGCTCCAGCATACCGCAAGGATGTTCATTCCCAGACACCTTTTGAGTTGTTATGGCAGAACAAAGGGAGCAAACTGAAGTCATCGATCTACCCGTCACCTCAATAATCAATGCCAATGGGTGGCGGGCAAGCAGAAAAGGTTGCGATCTGCAAAGTTGAGCTCACAAGGTGTAATAATTCGTATTTATCGAATTATTATACATTTTTTATCTATTTGTCCTATTTTCTCTGTGGCCTTATTGTTTACCTCATGACGGATACAAAATCCGAATTGAAGGATAGATTCTTTACCGAGATACCCACTCGCTGAATTGCAGCATCATTTCATCTGGGAGTTTACATGAAGATCGACATCACAATGCAACAGAGTTGTTCCGACAACAAAATTTCTCGTAAGGTGGCCCGACGGGCGCGGCTGGCGCTGAACCGCTTTGCAACAGCCATCCAGACCGTGACAATCCGTATAACCGACACAAATGGCCCAAAAGGTGGAGAAGACACACGATGTATTGTCTCTGTGAAACTTGCCTCAGTCGGTGAAGTTGTCGTCCAGGGTGAAGGAGAAAAGATTCTACCTGTGCTGAACCAATGTCTGTCCCGTGCAGCAAGAACGGTCAGCCGCAGCCTTGATCGACGCCGGGATATTCCGATCCGGATGAACAGAAGAAAAACAAAGACCAGAGACGAACCTCGCTGGTCTGAATTTAACCAGCTTGATCATCACAGTTGAGGCAAGGAACTGACCTTTTCCTTGGTTTCATTACAGATATATTATCTGCAAACAGGATGAAAGCAGAAAAGATAACTAAATTATCCTAGCTGTTATATTAACCTTTTTGTTGCCGATCATGGTCAGGACAGCATAGCCATCGGTTGTCAACTTTACATATATCATCCTCCTCCAAAAGTCCCTCATGTATGCTGCTGGTGTTTATCTGCATGACGGGACTTTTTTTATAGAACTATTCAATGGATAAAAAATATTGGTGTTTAACAGCTTCAGCTTCCTTCTTTTACTCGATTCTGAATCAGCACCAGGCAAGAAATATATTATAAAAATTCCAGTAGGGGGTAACGCCTCAGGAAAAACAGATCATAATTTTTGTGACAAATAAACCAATCTTGTCACCTGCATAGAAATGAGCATAACTGCCTGTAACTTTACTGCTAAAGACCGTAATACCAAGATGGATCCTACCCGATTTGGTTCATTCATCCCCCTTGTCCGCTATTCCTGCAGGATTATCAAAAATTCATACCAGACTGAGTTGAACAAATTCTTTAGAATTATCTCCAGTGCTGCTGTCACACTCATTGTTTCCTGCACTGCTCTTTGCAAGAAACAAAAAATAATTTAAATTTCAAAATCTTATGGAGATACACAAACACTCTTTTAATTATTTTTATGCGAGCATCAAGCCGTTAACCGGGAACGGTCCATTACAGAAAAAATGCAAGAATAAGAGTTAAGCGGGCAAACTTCACGCCAATTCCAGGATATTTCCTTGCGTGGCGTCCACGTTTAGATCGATTCAACCAGATAGCCTCTGAAACGCTCGTCTGTCCAAAAAACATCGCCCCAGAAAAGGCGACTACTAAAATATCCACCAATTTTTACCATAAAAAAATTGAGCTAAAAACTGTACTCTTCACTCAATTTATAAAAAAACGGAACTACAGGCCATGACCACTGAACTGCTTATCGTCACAATAACACTTTCTTTAGCGGTGATTTTTTTTGTTACCAACTGGCTGCGGAGTGATCTTGTCGCCATGATAGTGGTTCTGATTTTTATGGTATCCGGCGTGCTTACCATCGAACAATCTCTTGCCGGCTTCTCAGATCCAGTGGTCATTATTATTGTCTCCATGTTCATAGTCAGTGAAGCCATTGTCCATACAGGCATTGCCCAGCGTCTCGGTGATTTTATTATTCGTCGAGGTGGAAACAATGAATTGTTTCTGATGATCCTCATCATGTTGATCGTCAGCCTGACCGGTTCCTTTATGAGTTCGACGGCGACTGCCGCCATTTTTATTCCAGTTGTCATAGCTGTTGCGATTAAGGCAAATCTCAACCGGAAGAGGCTCCTCATGCCACTCTCAGTCGGTGCCCTGATCAGTGGAATGATGACCTTAGTCGCAACCACGCCTAACCTGGTGATCAACAATGTTCTGAAAAACCACAACCTTGAGCCGCTCTCTTTTTTCAGCTTTACGCCATTTGGTGCCGCCACACTGATTGCGGGCATGGTGTTTATGGCCGTATTTGGAAGAAGAATGCTGGCACAGAAAACTATTGTCCCCAGCGGCATAAAAAAACGATCTGTGCTCGACCTGATTAGCGGATATGGCATGGAAGAACGTTTTTTCAGATTCCACATACCAAAAGATTCTCCATTAATTGACCGATCTGTCGCCAGAATCCCCCTAACTACAAAATATAATCTCAAACTCATCGCCTTTGAAAAACTTCAGGATGGAGCCTTTGTGATAGAAAAGCCGCGTCCTGAAACCGTCTTCAATCCCGGTGATATCATCGTCTTGATTGGCGAACCGAAGGATGCCCTTCGTTTTTCTCATTATAGTGGACTGACACCCTTGTCGCCTGTTGTCAGAGAATCGAGGCAGAAGCAGTTTCTCCGGACGATCGGCCTTGCAGAAATCATGCTGACCCCCGACTCACCGCTGCTTGGCAAAAACCTCAAAGAACTGCAGTTTCAAACCAGATATAATTGCCTGGTCGTGGGCATTCGCCGCCAGGGACAACCTCTCGTCAATGCTATCGAGCAAATGCCTCTCGTCTTTGGTGATGTATTGCTTATCAGCACTGATTGGCAGGATATTATTCGTTTACGTCAACATGTCGATGAATTCCTGGTCCTGACTTTACCGGAAGAACATCAACAGGCCATGTACGATTATCGCCGGGCACCGCTTCTGCTCGTTATTCTTGCTTTAATGGTGACTTCAATGACCACAGGCATACTACTGCCGGTGACCGCTGCCGCCCTCGCTGCAATGGCTCTGATTCTCTCCCGTTGTGTCAACCTCGATACAATCTACCGAGTTATCAATTGGCAGGCAGTATTTCTCATTGCTGGGTTGCTGCCGATAGCCTCTGCACTGGATAAAACCGGAGCATCCCTGACGATTGCCCATACCCTGGTTACTGCTCTCAGCGAAGCCGGACCAGTACTGATGCTTGTCGTTGTATTTTTAGTTGCGTCAACACTATCACTCTTTCTTTCCAATACCGCGACAGCAGTACTGCTCGCCCCTATTGTCGTGGAGGCAGCGGCGCAGCTCCATGTCTCTCCCCAAGCCTTTGCCATGACTCTGGCAATTGCCTGTTCAGCAGCCTTTGCCACCCCGGTTGCATCACCGGTGAATATTCTCGTACAAGAACCCGGAGGCTACAGTTTTATGGATTTTATCCGAGTTGGTATTCCCCTCCAGTTGCTGTCACTGGCAATTACAGTTTTCCTAGTATCATGGCTTTACCTATAATAAATGGAGGCAGTATTGGGGGCACCGTTCACTGTGGTTGTCATATCTTTCTGGGCCAACAGATCATCTGTAGCTGCTGATTGATGTTGAACCGTCTCTTAAAACGGTTCAATGTATCAATGGGGGCAAAAGCGGATGTCCAAAACGTAGAGGTAAAAAGCCTGCAACTCAAGGAGATTGAGATATGGCTCTCTACTGTTGCAATAAGAAAGCGAGAATCGGACCACTACAATAGTTTCTTCAAATACTATATCTCGGCATATTGTATTGCATAAAACTTTATTGTGATATATGGTATTGCGCAATACAATAAACTCCCGCATTTATAATGCCATATTAACTCACCTGAAGTACTTCCCCTGAACTACTCTCTTGAAAAAATATAATACCAGGACGTTACCATGCCCAAAATTGTTATAAAGAATTTGTATAAAATATTCGGTCAATCACCAAGTAAGGCTATGTCTCTTCTTAAAGCAGGAAAATCAAAAGAGGAGATCTATGAGACAACCGGCATGACAGTCGGCGTGCAAGACGCCAGCTTTGAAGTTGAAAAAGGTGAGATTTTTGTCGTCATGGGTCTTTCAGGTTCGGGAAAGTCAACACTTGTCCGTATGCTTAACAGATTGATTGAGCCGACAAGCGGTGAAGTTCTGGTGGACGGAGAAGATGTTCTAAAAATGAACAAGCAACAGCTTGTGAAGTTTCGCAGAAGCAAGACAAGTATGGTTTTTCAATCTTTTGCTCTCATGCCGCATCTCAACGTCATCGACAATGTGGCGTTTGGCCTCGAACTGGACGGCATTGACGAGGAGACTAGGCGGTCACGTGCTCTGGATGCACTCAAACAGGTAGGTCTTGAAGGTTGGGAAGAGGCAAAGCCGGACGCGCTGAGCGGCGGCATGCAACAGCGTGTCGGTCTTGCCCGCGGGCTGGCGGTAGACCCGGACATCTTACTCATGGACGAGGCATTTTCCGCTCTTGATCCCCTTATCAGAACAGAGATGCAGGACGAACTGCTGAAACTGCAGGACCAACACGAACGCACCATTGTTTTTATCTCCCATGATCTGGATGAAGCACTGCGTATTGGAGACCGAATCGCAATAATGGAAGGAGGCCGCGTTGTTCAGGTAGGCACCCCCGAAGACATTCTTCAAAATCCTGCTGACGATTATGTTCGGGCTTTCTTCCGCGGCGTCGATCCCACCGGTGTTATATCTGCCGGTGATATTGTTCGAGACAACCAGCCTACAGTCATCTGGCATACAGCTCAGGGTAGCCCCAGGGGTACTCTGGAGATGCTCAACAACAGGGATCGGGAATATGCCTATGTTCTTGACTCGAGCCATCGCTTCTGTGGAATGGTTTCAATAGATTCGCTTCGAGACCTGCTTGATCAGGAGAATGGTACAAAAAGAAAAATTGAAGAGGCCTTTATACGAGATGCTCTGGCGGTAACAGAGACAGAATGCCTCCAGGACATCCTGCCCCAGGTGGCATCTCATAAATGGCCAATTCCTGTGATTAACGAAGAGGGCATATTCAAGGGTGTTGTTTCGAAAAATCGTTTCTTGAAAACACTCTATCGGGCCGAGACAGAAAGCAGTCCACTATAATTTCAAATCAGGCGTTTCTCATAGAAATTAGGTATTCATCGAACATCTTATGATTTTTATTACATATTTTAGTATAGGAGTAAGGAAATACAATGGCAGATAATCCATGGTCCAACGGTACGACACCGTCAGAAGAAACAGCACAAACTACAACAAATGCCTGGAACCAGGGGACAGAGGCTGTGGAATCAAACACAGACTGGCTAGATCAGGCGGGGGCGATTACACCAGATGATGCATTTAGTTGGATTCACCCTTTTAGCGATGCGGTCTTACCTCTTGATTCCTGGGTTAATAATGGTTTGAGCTGGGTTGTCGACAATTTTAGACCAGTGTTTCAGATGATCAGGGTACCTGTCGACACCTGCCTGACTGCAGTCGATTCTCTGTTAACCTCGGCACCTGACGTACTGATTATCTTGATAATGGTCGGGCTTGCCTATCGTTTATCAGGTCGTTCACTGGCAATAGGTACATGTCTGTCGCTGATTGTCATTGGCTTAATCGGCGCCTGGTACCAAGCCATGGTCACGCTCGCACTTGTCCTTACCTCTGTACTGTTTTGTATAATCATTGGACTTCCGCTTGGAATATGGATTTCACAGAATGAAAGTGCATTAAAGATCACACGTCCAGTACTGGATGCAATGCAAACGACCCCAGCATTTGTCTATCTTGTTCCTATCGTTATGTTACTAGGAATCGGCAATGTGCCGGGAGTAGTCGTAACGATTATTTTTGCATTACCTCCTCTTATTCGTCTTACCAATCTGGGAATACGACAGGTACCTGAAGATCTTATCGAAGCCGGTCAGGCTTTTGGAGCCAGTCCAAGCCAATTATTATTTAAAATCAAACTTCCTTTGGCTATGCCGACAATTATGGCTGGCATTAATCAGACACTCATGCTGGCATTATCAATGGTTGTCATTGCCTCAATGATTGCAGTAGGAGGCCTTGGGCAGATGGTTCTTCGTGGAATAGGTCGTTTGGATATGGGACTTGCGGCTATCGGAGGATTGGGAATCGTCCTCCTCGCCATTGTCCTTGACAGATTGACCCAAACAGTCGGAACCGATAAAAAAGGGTAAAGGCTATCCAGTTATAATTCATGTTGTAATGCAAAAGGCCCTAACGGCTCATTACATTAACTCAAAAAATGTAGGAGATTATTATGAGATTTAAGCACAAACCACTGATTTTCTTATTTGTATCGTGTTTTTTCCTGACCTCTGCGGCATATGCAGCAGATACCCCAGGCAAAGGCATCAAGGTTCAACCATTAAAAAGCTCAATTGCTGAAGAAACGTTTCAGACCATGCTGGTCATGAAGGCATTGGAAAAACTCGGTTATGAAGTTGAGCCCATAAAAGAAATCGAATACGCGGCCGGACATGTGGCCATAGCAAACGGCGACGCTACTTTTCTGGCAGATCATTGGGACCCCCTCCATGTTGACTTTTACAAAAACGCCGGAGGAGCCGATAAAATTTATCGAGAAGGCGAGTATTCCGGAGGGGCATTACAAGGCTACCTGATAGATAAGGCGACGTCAGATACGTACAAAATCACCCATATTAACCAGCTTGCCGATCCTGAAATTGCTAAATTATTTGATGCCGATGGCGATGGAAAAGCAGATCTTGCCGGTTGTAATCCAGGATGGGGCTGTGAAAAAGTCATCGAACATCAACTTGACGCATTTAAATTGCGCGATACCGTTACCCATAATCAGGGGACCTATTCTGCAATTATGGCTGACACTATTGCACGCTACAAGCAAGGGAAATCAGTCCTTTATTACACCTGGACACCATATTGGATCAGCGGTGTTATGGTGCCAGGCAAGGACACTGTCTGGCTTCAGGTTCCATTTTCGTCTCTTCCTGGTGATCGAAAGGATGTCGACACGAGCCTTCCCGACGGCAGCAATTACGGATTTCAGGCCAATACCCAGCGTATCATTGCCAACAAAGAGTTCACTGATGCAAACCCAGGGGCAGCAAAGCTCTTCAGTATCATGAAACTATCCAACAATGATATTTCGTCTCAAAATCTTCGCATGAGGGATGGAGAAAAATCTGAAAAAGATATTGAGAGGCATGTTGACAGCTGGATAAAAGCGCACCAAAGTACTTTTGATGGCTGGCTGACCGAAGCCAGAAACGCGGCTCAATAATAGGGCGGTATTATAGGGCAATCGTTGTGGCAAGCCGCCCCCGGTTGCCCTTTTTTTAAAAAAAAAAGAGTGTTTATCGTAGAAAAGCCAAGTAAATAAGCTCTGTTTGATATTTTTTGATTAGAATAGAGGATATAATGAGAGCACGAAGCATCCAGGAAAAGACCATTACAAAGCAATGGCGCATAGTTTTCAAAGCTGTACAAGCTCACTCCAGGAGTGTCGAGAGAGCGTGTGGGTTGAGCAGTGCGCAACTATGGATGCTGCATGAAGTCTCCATGTCTTACGGTATTAAGGTCTCGGAACTGGCAACAACACTCTCCATTCATCGGTCAACCTGTTCTAATATGCTCGATAAGCTTGAAAAGAAACAGTTAATATACCGTGATAGAAGCAAGTCGGATCAACGATCTGTGCACATTTATATTGCGGAACAGGGCAAAGAGTTGCTCGCCCATGCCCCTTCTCCTCATCAGGGGCAGTTAAGCAGCACACTGAAAAAACTTACAGATGAGCAACTGACCAACCTCGAATCGAGCCTGCAGGTATTTATCGAGGCCCTTGATTTTGACAATGTGACAACGTGTATGATCCCAATACCTGAAGTATAATCTGATTTTTTCATAAACATCAGCGGAGTTTTCTAATACTCCGGGTTGACTCTGGCATTCAATCAGCTCCAAATCCTACAGATCCGGACATTCTTTATATCAGACCTCCGGGATACACAGTTTCTATACAGCCACCTTTTTATTTTTTCCCACCCTCTCCGAGCTCATCAAGATGGGCACTTGGCTGCTTACCAGAAAACAGTGCGTTTTTCGTTTCAAAAGCAATACCCTTTGGGTCAATAGATTTTTCCGCAGGTGCAGCCTTACAAGCCTTCTCATGGAAGAAAGCCGGGCTCGGAAAAATTTATCATCCTAATCTCCTGCTCTTTTAACTATGGAGAACCTTACGGACCTTATCTCCCAATTCATTTTTCGAGAAGGGTTTCTGTAAAAAGTGGATGCTTGAATCAATTTTTCCTTGTTGAGAGATAATGTTCGACGAGTATCCGGACATATATAGGGTTTTCAGTTGTGGAGAAAAAGACAAAATGTTTGCTGCCAGATCCTTTCCATTCATTTCTGGCATGATCAAATCGGTTATGAGCAGGTCAATTGTTCCACGATATTTATTTGCTAAACGAACAGCCTCGCTCGGCCTGTCCGCAGCGAGAATTTGGTAGCCAAATTGTTGCAGCATCCTCTTCATCATTTCGAGTATATTCTGCTCGTCTTCCACCACTAAAATAGTTTCAGTGCCATGCTGTGCCGGCTCAATCAGCTTTTCCTTCTCTGGCTCAATGCTTTTTTCTTTGTAACGCGGAAGATGGATGGTAAAAGTGGTTCCGACACCAGGGTCACTCTCGACATAAATATTGCCGTTGTTCTGCAGAATCGCCCCATACACGGTGGCCAGACCAAGGCCTGTACCTTCGTGAACACTTTTTGTCGTAAAAAATGGTTCAAAAATTTTTCCGAGAATACCGGTGCTCATACCACAACCGTCATCAGTTATAGAGAGTTCAACATATTCTCCGGGGTTGCTCCCGGGATGGGTGGTACAATACACCTCGTCTACGATGGTATTTCTTGATTTAATGGTAATCGATCCATTTCCTGCAATGGCGTCACGCGCATTCACACAGAGGTTGGTTAAAATCTGATCAAGTTGTGATGGGTCCATTTTCACCGGCCACAGATCAGTTTGAGGCAGCCAGGTAAAATTGATGTCTTCACCGATCAAGCGAACAAGCATGTGAATCAGTCCCGTCACGGTTTCATTTACATCAAGTATTATCGGTACTATCGGCTGTTTAAGGGCAAAGGCAAGAAGCTGCCGGGTCAGAACGGCGGAGTGTTTAGCAGCATGTCGGATTTCCTCCAAGTCGGCGTACATAGGATCAAACCGATCGATTTGCTCCATGATGATGTCCACAAAACCTAGAATAATCGCCAACTTGTTGTTGAAGTCGTGTGCCACACCACCTGCCAGCCTGCCAACCGATTCCATCTTCTGGGCCTGCTGGAACTGAGCCTCGATCTTGGCCTTTTCCTCTTCTATTTTTTTACGTTCGGTGATATCGCTCAATACAATTCGGCATCCCGGAGCACCAGCTTCATCCGAGGCCAGGTTGGCATTTAATCGAACCCAGCAGGGAATTCCGGGATGTTTGACCATCCTCAGTTCACAGACTTGTGGGGCTTCGGTTTCAAAGAGTCGTTTTTGATGCAGATAGTAAATATCCTGATCATCGCCCAGGATATAGCGAGTGATTGGCTGCCTGAGTAATGCTTTTTTGGTAACCCCCAAGAGAGTAGCAACCGAAAGATTCGCTTCCAGAATCACGCTGTCCTCGTTGAGAGTGCAATAGCCAACAGGAGCCAGATCATAAAGCTCAAAATAGCGAATCCGTGCTGCAGCAAGCTCCGCCTGAGCTCGCCTCAGCTCATCGTTTTGCATTTCAAGCTCTATCTGATGCACCTGCAATTCGTGAAGCTTTCGTTGTATCTCTTCAGCTGATATTTTATCTTGCTGTTCGGGTAATACGGCTTTTTGGTCGCGAAGAGTAGCTTCAGCTTTTTTACGCAAAAGAGCCCTGGCCTGCGCTGCATCCGGTTGGAGCTTTTTGTTATGATCCATCATGGTCTAACCTTTTCGCTATATTTCAGGTGTTTTCAGCGAGCCTCTCTGTCGTTGCAATCGCATATATCTGCCCGGACTCATTGACTAAACTTGTTGAAATTATCGTGGCTGTGACGATTTTACCGTTTTTACAGATGCGTTGTGTCCGGTAAGGCTCCAGAATAGCTGCTTGGCTCAACTGTCGTACTCTGGCCAGCGCTTCTTCTCGAAGTTGTTCCGGGATAAAGTCTTGAGCATGCATAGTCAAGACTTCACCTTGATCCCAGCCGTACATCCTTTGCGCTGAAGGATTCCAGGCAAGAATGGCTCCATTGAGATCCTGAACGATCATAGCGTCGTTGATATCTTTGAAGACTGCTGCCAGGTGACTCAGCATATTCACTTGGGCAATTGTCTCCTGATTCTTCCTGCTTTCAGTGATATCAACAAAGGTTATAACCGCACCTTCTATGACATTATTGAGGGTACGGTATGGCTGGATACGCATCCTGTACCACTTACCTGTAGTTGTCTGGACATCAAGTTCCTTGGGGATAAGAGTATCCAGCACGGCTTGAACATCTTCTACGAGGCTATTGTAGTCCGCAAGATTAGACACAATATGACCCACGGGCCGACCCACATCACTATGTATCAAATTAATGATTCGCTTTGTAAAAGGTGTGAAGCGAAGGACGCGTTGTCGAAGATCAACAAAGACGGTAGCAATACCGGTACCTGCCAGCAGATTGTTCATGTCGTTGTTTGCCTGGGACAGGTCTGCAACTTTCGTCTGCAATTCTGCATTGACTGTTGCCAACTCCTCATTGACCGACTGCAATTCTTCTTTTGAGGTTTCTAGTTCCTCATTTGTTGATTGCAGCTCTTCGTTAACCGACTGCATCTCCTCGTTTGAGGATTTGAGTTCTTCGTTAGAAGCATCCAGATCCTCAATAGCACTCTGCAGGTATTCTTCTTTGATGCGAAGCTCCTGCCTGAGTCTCTGGTTGTCAAGTTCTATGGGTTGCCCTGCTGCGAGGTGAGGTGTGTCGGACTTTTCATTAGGAGTAGATGCGGGGACAGGGTGAATGTGATTCTGATCAAAGTGAGAAGCTTCTTCAAATATGATAAGAAAGAGTGCTTGTTCGTTTGTTGCTTTAGATTGCTGATATACCGGATGGACACTCATATTGACGCTGGTAAAATCACCGTTGGTCTTTACCTGAAGCCCAGAATGGTGCACGATGCTATTTTTTACTGCGGCTTTCTGCAGGGCCGAATTCAATGAAGGGCCGAGTCCTTCGCGAGCCATTCTGAGGACGTTTGTGCCAATCTCCCCGGGTGACAACTCAAGATACATGCCGGTACGCCCATGTAGATAGATAATGTCACCTTTTTTGTTGACGAGTACAGCCACCGGTACAACCTGTTGCAGGATTGTTTGCTCGGTAAGATCACGCAGGGGCAATCTTTCTGGATGGGTTGTTTTTAATACACTTTGAGGCAGCGTTGTTTTCACTTCTGTCGTTGGAAAATAAAAAGGTCCAATCGAAGTGCCGGGATATCTCTCAAGGTCGTCTTTACGCTTGTAGAGTTTTGCTTTTCGGTCGATGGTGGAAAATAAACTGTCAAAGTCTCCAATAGTCTCGGAGCTGCCGAGAAAAAGCACTCCACCTGGCTTCAATGCATAGTGGAACAAAGGAATGAGTTTCTTCTGTAGATCAGCATTAATATAGATCAGGAGATTTCTGCAACTGAGCAGATCAAGTTTTGAAAACGGCGGATCTTTGATCAAATTCTGTTCTGAGAAGACCAGCATGTCCCGGATAACTTTGTTGATCCGGTATGCACTACCGTCGGGTTCGAAGGTAAAAAAACGTTTGAGACGTTCTGGTGAGATATCTGTGGCGATACTGGCTGGATAGATACCTGCACGGGCCGTATTGATAGCATGGCTGTCTATGTCGGTTGCAAATACCTGCACCTGGAAACTCTGTTTCAACGATTCCATATGCTCCTGGACAAGGATAGCCAGGGAATAGGCCTCTTCACCGGTGGAACAACCCGGGGCCCATACTCGAATCGTTGACCCTGGCGGCTTGCCTGCAAAAAGATCTGGAATGACGTGCTGTTCGAGTGAGTGAAATGCTTCTGGGTCTCGGAAAAAGTTTGTTACACCTATCAATAAATCACGAAAAAGAGCCTCTACCTCTTCCGGTGTCTGTCGCAGGAAGGTAATGTAATTTTCAATTGCCTCAATCTGCTGGACTGCCATCCGGCGTTCGATGCGACGATTCACCGTATTTGTTTTGTATTGGGAAAAGTCGTGTCCGGTTCCCGCCCGCAGAAGGATAAAGATTTTTTTAAGAGCATTGTCAGCCTTTGCCGCCGGTACCTTGCTGAAGGGGGCATTCATGCCAAAGGTTTGTTCGACATACCCAATGAGCTGGTTGGCCATCTCTTTAGGTTGCAGTTCATAATCCACCAGACCAGTGGCAATCGCACTACGCGGCATGCCATCAAACTCGGTGGAAGTCGGGGACTGGACCATGACCATTCCACCTTCACCCTTGATTGCCCGAACCCCCAAGGTGCCATCGCTGCCGGTGCCGGAAAGTATTATGCAGATAGCTCGTTCACGCTGATCCAGGGCAAGTGAGCGAAAGAAGAAGTCAATGGGTAATCGCTGGCCTCGCGGCATTGAAGGTTCCAGTAATTGCAGGGTTCCATCCATAAAAGCCATATCATAACCAGGTGGGATGATGTAGGCACAGTTTGGCTTTACGACCACTCCATCCTCCACTTCGAAGACCTTCATACGGGTGTAGCGCCTGATGAGATCAGATAAAATGGACTTATGATCCGGGGCCAGATGCTGGACCAGAATAAAGGCCATCTCGGGATCACGATCAGTCGGCATTCCTGAAAAGAAATCTTCGAAGGCGGCAAGCCCTCCTGCAGAAGCACCTATTCCGACGATCGGAAAGTTGGCAGTGCTTTTTCCAGCTGCTTCATCCCCATCACATGTTTTACCTTCAATCTGTTTTAAGGGAGATTTCTTGCTTGTTTTTTGGGTGTTTTTTTTGTTGGCGGGCACAGTGCTTGTTCCTCGAGAAATTGGACAGGTTACAGGTACAGGGAGTACAAGACAGCAACGACAGACCCGCAATGTAAAGCTGGGCATTTCAGGGAATCTGCGCCCTCATTCTCCGAGAAGAAACATATTAGATATTATACAATACCTCACCGTGAATGTCCAAATGTACCGGGGCTTCCTGTTTTGCAACAAGGATGGTCCTGAACGTACCATCAGCTGAGACAAGTTAATTGAAATAAACAGGATTTTCCATGAGCCGTTTTTTTCTAAGATGGTCAGATCCTGATCATATCCATAGAAGTGAAGCCGCAGATCATCGACGAGCAGGGAATCTCAACGACCACGGGTGTCACGGGCATTGACCACGATGCTGAGGTCGTTGGGCTGGGGTAACGCGAGCCTCCAATTGTTCGTGCAGTTCTTTGAGTTTGTTCGGGTAGATCATTGTGAAAATATCGTCACTTTTGATAGCAATCACAAGTAAATCGTCGCAGCCGAACCGATCGCGAAAACTGTAGTCTGTTGTCTGATTTTGTCGTATGGCTGCAAAAGGTTTTTGTTGGATCTGTCTATAGTAAGGCGACCTGCTGTGAGCCTGACATAACGATCACAATCATCACCACAGCAAGCACCGGAAACCGAAACTGGATAAGAGGACGGGTCCACGCCTCGAATATGGATTCAATACGGTTTTTCATATTCAGTACATCCATTGAGCAAGGAAGATAACGCTTTTCCGGAATATTTTTGGAGTTAAGGTCCTACGATACCTGTGCTAGCAGCCCAGAGAAAGGAGCCATACTCTCTGTACAAAAAAGAACTATTTTTTGTGCAGAGAGCATGGCCTTTGATAGTGAATTGTTCCGTTATTTACTCTTTAGAGATGCACTCGGCTGGACATGAAGCGATGGCCTCATCAACACAATCTTCATCACCGTCGGCACCATCGATAACAATGGCTTTATCACCATCATCGTTCATCGCAAAAACAGAGGGACACATTTCTACGCATGATTCACATCCCAAACATTCTTCTTCATCAATAATTACAGTTGCGGCCATGTTGTTCTCCTTTTTTTATTAAAAAAGCTTTCAATAGTACACCGGATACTTTTCCGGGTACCTTATTAATAATGCGACGTTTCTCACCTTTTTACATAAATCAGATGATAAACCCGCATCACTTCACGCAACATATTCGGGGAATTAATTGCCGGCCATCATCGCCTTAATGTCTTCCTCGACTGTGCCAATCGGCTTAATATTAAATTTCTCCACCAGTACCTTAGCTACATTGGGTGAAAGAAACGCAGGCAGCGTTGGCCCAAGACGAATTCCCTTTACCCCAAGAAACAGAAGGGCCAGAAGTACGGCTACCGCCTTTTGTTCATACCAGGCAATATCATAGGATATTGGCAGTTCATTGATATCCTCCAGGCCAAAAACTTCTTTGAGCTTAAGGGCAATGACAGCCAGCGAGTAGGAATCGTTGCATTGACCCGCATCAAGTACCCGGGGAATACCGCCAATATCTCCCAGGTTAAGCTTGTTGTAACGATATTTCGCGCAACCAGCGGTAAGAATCACCGTATCTTTTGGCAGATTTTCAGCAACTTCCGTATAATAATTCCGATCTTTCTGACGTCCATCACACCCTGCCATAACGACAAAACGCTTTATAGCACCGGATTTTACAGCATCCACAACCTTGTCGGCCAAGGCAATGACCTGATTATGGCCAAAACCACCGACAAGGGTTCCGGTTTCAATTTCGGTCGGAGGCTGACAGGTTTTCGCTTTTTCAATGATAGCTGAAAAATCCTTGGTACCCCCCTCCGGACGGTCGGCAACGTGTACAGCTTTTTCATACCCTACAACACCTGTGGTATATAGTCGATCGAGGTAGGTGTTATTTTTACGTAAAGGCACCAGACAGTTGGTTGTCAACAGAATAGGACCGTTAAAAGATTCAAATTCGGTATTCTGATGCCACCAGGAACCACCATAGTTGCCAACAAAATGATCATATTTTTTAAAGGCGGGATAGTAGTTAGCGGGCAGCATCTCACCATGGGTATACACGTCCACACCTGTGCCTTCTGTTTGTTTAAGCAGTTCCTCCATGTCCTTGAGGTCGTGACCGGAAATAAGGATTCCGGGTTTTGTGCCGACCCCGAGGTTTACTTCGGTTATCTCCGGGTTTCCATAGGACGTTGTGTTGGCCTCATCGAGTAAAGCCATAGTGTTGACTGATGTTTCGCCAGCTTTCATGACGAGGGCAATCATTTCCTCAACAGGTAAATCCTTGGTCGTTGAAGCCAGTGCTTCCATGAAAAAATCATTGATCTGATCTTTATGAAAGCCCAGGATAGCAGCATGATCGGCATAGGCAGCGATGCCTTTCAGGCCAATAATCAATAACTCACGCAGGGAACGAACATCTTCATTTTCAGTAGATAACACACCAACTTCTTTTGATTTTTCTCCGTACTCGGCCTCAGAGGTTGCAGTCCAGGTGGCCGCCTCAGGAAGAGCGCCATCAAAATCCTTACCGTTCTTTGCCTTGTATGCCGCCAGAAAACGATCCCTTATCTGATCCCGACGCTTAAGGCCATCTGTAATCATTGCGGTGAACCGGGCATCATCCCAATTTGCATTGGTTATAGTGGCAAACAGACTCTGGGCGATAAATTCATCATTAACCCGGTCAGGACTGCCCAACTCTTTCAGCTTTTCACCGTAAACGGATATTCCTCTGAGCACAAAAATTAATAAGTCCTGAAGGTTCGCTGTCTCCTCGGGCTTACCACAAACTCCCTTTATTGTACAACCGGTGTTTTTGGCAGTTTCCTGACATTGAAAACAAAACATGGTTTCCTCCCTCTTGCTATATATGTTTCTTCATTTTAAGGACCTTGTTTCCGACAAAGTCCTCACTATTGTACAACCTCAAATACTTTTCATCTACGCCTCAGTGGATATCATACATACCCGTTTTCTTTGTGCTTTTCAGCAATTACCTCAGCCATGTTCGTAAGGGCAAGATAGGTGTCTTGACGAGGGACACCTTTGCAGAGAACAGGATCAATAACTTCAACCTTGAGGTTGGGGATCATCCCGGCAAGGGTCTCAACAGTTTTACCCCCCCAGCCATAGGACCCGATAATGGAGAGAAATTTGGCATTAGGACGCAGGGCGTTGGCTAAAAAAGTGGCATAGGCTGCATATGGATGTGGCCCTGCTAAAACCGTCGGTGTCGCCACAACAATAGTTGCCGCATCAACAAGAGACATGGCTAACTTACCGATGTCGGTGACGGCCAGATTAAAGGGTTCAACCCGCACACCTCTCTCTACAAGTGCAGTAACCAGATGATCAACCATCAACTGTGTACTGTGATGCATGGTTACGTGGGGTAAGACCACCGTGTTTTTGGGTGCTCCCAGTGCCCATTCCTGATATGCATCGATAATAAATTTTGGCCGCTGAAATATCTGTCCGTGCCCGGGTGCAATCATTTCAATCTCGTAGGCTGCAAGTTTTTCCAGATTCTTTTGAATCACTTTTCTAAACGGCATCATGATTTCGGCGAAATAGCGTTTGGCTGCCTCGTAAACTCGTCCTTCGTCTGTGACGAAAAGGTCGCTTGAAGCAATATGTGAACCGAAAAAATCACAACTAAAAAGGATCTTGTCTTCCTCCAGATAGCTCACCATGGTCTCTGGCCAATGTACCCAGGGAGTGTGGATAAACGTTAAGGTTTTATCGCCCAGAGAAAGTTTTTCTCCATCTGCAACAGTAACGAAGTAATCCTCCGGGATCATTAACAGATCGGTGAGCATCCCCTTGGCTTTAGGGGTACAGACGAGTTTAGCCTCCGGGAACTTTTCAAGGACCTGCAGAATAATACCGGAATGGTCCTGTTCGGCGTGCTGCGAGATAATATAGTCAATCTTACTAACACTCTCAAGCTGTTCCATGAACTCCTTGACCATATGAGGTTCATCAGAATCCAGCAAGGCAGTTTTTTCACTTCCTTCAATGAGATATGCGTTGTAACTGGTCCCGTCAGGAAGAGGCACCAGAGAATCAAAGAGACGACTGTCCCAATCAACAGATCCCATCCAGTAAATATTGTCTTTTATTTTTCGTCGAAGCATTTTACACCTCCCAAGATGTATTGAAATGAAATAGCGTTGTTTTGTGTGTAGCACATCGATCAATTACAGCAATTATTGTGACGAAGCATCATCGCTGACACTTTTATGAAAGCGATTGAGCAGCTGATGAAGGTCAAGTTTATACTCCTCGGCAACTTCTGCCAGGGTATGAAATGCCTCAGCAGGACACCCCACACACAGCAGCCCCATATCCAAAAATATCTGTAGTAGGCTGGGGTGTGTTTCCAGAAGTTCCTTAACCGTCATAAGGCTTGATATATCTGTTTTTGCTACCATCGATCATTCCATTGTTACCATTTGGATCTTACAAATATTTACCCGATACATTCAAGGAGCATCACACTGACAATGCCAAACATAAAAAACAATGTTGTTTTCTGACCACTGTTGTTGGTCACTGCAGGCATCAGCTCACTTGCGGAAATATAAATCATTAACCCTGCCGTGGCACCAATCAATAAAGACATGGTTTGGGCTGAAATTTGACCGAATATATAGCGAGCAACAAAAAAGCCTGCCACGATAGGCAATGCGCTCATTGAAGACATGACAAACGATTTCAGACGGTTCCCGTACGCATAATAGTGAGGGGCTGATGTGCATATACCTTCGGGAATATTGTGAATCGCTATTGCTAATGCCACCACAAGGGAATCCCCCACATTTGTTGAGCCACCTATACCAATGGCCATGCCTTCCGGAAAATTGTGCAGAAATATCGCCAAAATCAGAAAATTCGCGGTATGACCCATCTGGCACTCATTTTCCCCACATGCCGAACATTCATGTACGTGAGGGAAAATGCGGTCAAGCAGCCATATGGCGGCAGCTCCGAGAACCAAGCCGGACACGCACGTCATGGTAGAACCCAGGCGACGACTTTCAGGAATCAAATCGAGAAAAGAGACAGCCAACATTATCCCAGCAGCAAAATAGAGCATATTTTGAATATAAACCGTGGATGGCTTTTTCAAGACGCCGATACCTGACCCTATGACCGGTCCTATGGCAGATAATCCAACGATCATAAATTCCTGCGTCATCCTCTTCTCCTGTTTGTTTTGCTGGTGACTTGTTAAAAACAGCGTCAACATCCCAACGAAATCTATAAAAATCATGTGGCCTGCAGGGTGAACGTTTTGATGAGAAGCGAAAAACTGTAAAATAAATATCTGAGTTTCAAATCAAAAAGTTCATCAGAAAATCAAGCCAGGTTCCACAATGTTAAGGAGTAAGATAGCCTGAATCGTTGTGTCTTTCTTTGTGCTGGAACAAACAGGGTCGTATTTTAATACAATAGTTATCAAAGAAAGGGGTGAAGAGGGGCAGATTGGCAATTTTTCAACCTGACCGCAACTCATCGCCCTCACTGAAAACAACCAATGCGTGGGGATCTTTTATAATAATTTTTTCACGACCGGATTTAATCCATCCTTTTTTTTCCCAGCTACTGAGAATCCGGCTTACGGTATGAAGGGTGGTTCCGGAATAGTCCGCAATATTCTGCCGGCTAAGAGGGATATCAATGTGAATCCCTTCAGCAGTCCGTATCCCGGCCCGTCGCATAAGTCGAAGCAGAGTTCGGGCTATACGCTGATCTACCTGTTCACTGCAAACCTCAAGGTAACGGTGTTGGACGTCATCAATACGATCAAAGACAACGCCGAGCAGGTTAATTGCAATAGCCGGATATTGCTGGATCAATGCCAGTATGGTCGTTTTATCCCAGGCAGTAACTTCAGTTTCGTCAATGCATTCAGCGGTTGCAGGATATGGTTGATTTCTAAGAACAGCTATAGCTGCTGCCAGTTCCCCACAACCTATATACCTGAGAATTACTTCTTTTCCTTGTTCACTGAACAGCGTCAATTTCAAGCGGCCCCGATGTACCAAGTAACATCTTTTTGCCAGGTCACCTTGATGAAACAGTATGCTTTTAGATTCAAAGATCGTTTGTTGACCTTTCTCAAGAAGGTCAGCGAGCTGTACACTCGATAAACCTTCAAAAATCTTGGATTTGTCCAGGCTGATCAGCATAGGAATTTTTTTCCCTTTTGAGTGGCTGCGATTAAAAAAACTATACAAGGGGCTGGCCGTCTATCAAACGAAAAGTTTCTCTTATCCACCCTTATGAAGTGTTTCTGCACGCTATAAATACTTCTCTGCAGAGAAAACACAGCTTCGGTTATAATTTCAGACATCACCCTTTTTAAGCTTCACAACATATGTGAGGGCAGAGTATCCAAGCCGTCGATACCTCCCCGCATAGTACCAACGATCAGTGATAACACTCAACATCCATTGATTGTACCCAGATCTCAACCTGAACAGAGAGCAGTGTGTATTACATATACCTTTTTCCTGAAATATCAACAGGTAGCTTGGTATTCACCTTGGACCAGTCCCCTCTCCTCACGGTTATCCTGTTGGCTCGCCATGTTCGCTCTCTTCACCCATCGGGGTTTTGATATACAATAGGTATGTCAGCAAAATATTCCTGATGATTTTCATACAGGCCATTGGGAATGACGGTTAGACCACAGGAAGAGGCTCTATCGTGGTAAGGAAAAAGGTCCAAATCACGTTGTTGCTACCCTGGCAGCAGCGGTTGTCGAGAAAGGCGGCTGGCCCGAAACACTCTACGCCGAGTGGCCGATTCAATATGTAGACAAGATGATCTCCAACAGATCTAAACCGGGGAGCCTGTACCAGATGAACAGACGTGAAGACTCCCCTCCGCCATCAAGGCCAACTATCTGCCCGGCGTATCAAGATGATTGCGAATCTTCAGAGGTACCTTTACATTTAACGCCTAAACCGAACCAGAAAATTGATATTATAGCCATGGCAAATAGCGTTAATGCAACCGGATGAGAAAAAAGAATCGAAAGGTCTCCGTCAATGATATTGAGGGATTGAGAAAGGGAGAGTTCAAACCTTTCACCGAGAAAAAAAGCGATTACAAAGACTATCACAGAATACCCGTAAGAACTCATCAAGTACCCTAAAAAAGCAAAGACAAACATCACAGCAACCCCGAACATCCCGCCGGTTGCAAGATATACCCCTGTCATACAGAGTAACAGGGCCGCTGGGAAAATTATAGACTCGGGGGCCTGTATAACCTTTGTCCAAAGCCGAAGTCCCAGTAAACCCGAAAAAAGATTGAGAATATTTGCCATAAGCAGAGTGCCGAACAACCCATAAATGAGTTGTCCCTGTTCCTGAAAAAGAAGAGGACCCGGTTGAATACCGTGGATCATCAATGCGCTGATAATAAGTGCTGCAGCGAGATTTCCCGGAATCCCCAGAGTAAGCAGAGGGATAAGGTTCGCTCCGGCAACAGCGGAGTTCGCAGACTCCGTGGCAGCGACACCATGGATGTTCCCTTTACCAAAACTCTCCGGGTCACTTGACGCCTGTTTGGCCGTTGCATAACTGAGAAAAGAGGCGGCCG
The DNA here is from genome assembly GCF_005116575.1 of Desulforhopalus sp. IMCC35007. Taxonomy (GTDB): domain Bacteria; phylum Desulfobacterota; class Desulfobulbia; order Desulfobulbales; family Desulfocapsaceae; genus Desulforhopalus_A. The sequence goes on from NZ_SWCN01000007.1 coordinate 187,003, forward strand.
AGGAATCAAGGCCAGGAATAGCACCAAGTATTGTTCCTATAACCGAGCCTCGTAAGATCGTATATCTACACTTCCAAAACTCAACAAAACTGACCCGCCGATCTGCCTTGTTTTGAGCTTTGGAAATAACAATGGCTGATTCGATTTTCCCTCGAATACCTGCCATTCTGCGTAACACCTCAGCCACGGCCAGCATACCCAGAGCCATTGAAACCAGAGGGACACCATCATATAACTCAAAATAACCAAAGATAAATCTCGGGCTACTATTTTCAGGATCAAGGCCAACAGTCGCGCAGAGCAGTCCAAGTCCGGCAGATGCTATTCCTTTTGCCACGGAATCCCCCACCAGTCCTGCGATAATGGAAAAGGCAAAGACCATGAGGGCAAAAATTTCAATGGGTCCCATTTTCAGAGCAACCACAGCGATGAAAGGAGCCACGGTTATCAGAATAATATCACTAAAAGCGTCACCTGTTACCGAGGAGTAGAGAGCCATCTTGGTTGCTTTTTCAGGTTTTCCATTTTTCGTCATTGGATACCCGTCTAAAGTCGTGGCTGCGGCATCCGGAGTACCTGGCGTATTAATGAGGATTGCGGGAATAGCCCCACCCACAAGCCCACCTTTGCTTACCCCCATGAGAAAGCCAATGGCGGGTAATGGATTGAGGGTAAATGTAAATGGAATAGCAATGGCCATTGCCATAACAGGCCCGATACCTGGAATGGCTCCAACCAACTGGCCAACAATGATACCCAGCCAGACAAAAAACAGGTTATACAGGCTGAGTGCGTCGGCCAAACCTGCCAGAATAGTATGTATATCAATCATCTGAGATGCCCTTGGGTACTTACATTTCGATTCATGACAAAAATCCAGGCAGAGGTCTTTGCAGGAGATAATCTACACAAAACCAGATAAACCCCGGTAGCAGAATAACACCAATACAGAGCCACCCCCATCGTCTCTCACCAACCATCCACATGAGCACAAGCATCAGTAAAGGGGCGGCGATCAAATAACTAAAGGTCATCAGCCATACTCCAAGAGCCCCAATGCAAAAAATCAGCAGAGCTCTTAAAGCCAAAGCGGGATCAAAGTCCACCCCACCCTTTGGAAAGATCGAATGCAGCGCCCCAGAGAGTATTATGATAACAGCCGCAAGAGATGGGAGCGTTGCCGGTTTCAGCCACCCGTAATCAATAACTTCTATCTGACCTGGAATAACAAATAACAGTACAGCAATTCCAAAAAGTGACACCAATATGCCTGAAATGCGATTTTGCATGAGTCCAACACCTATTGCATTATTGCTGCTGAGTTGTTGCCGCTTCGACAAGCGCTTTGATATCAACAGCTCCCTGGCTCATCATTGTATGTGTGCCTTGGGGCCCCAGATTATGAGCAGTGGCCTGCATAGAATTCAAAAGACCCTGTTTGACACTATCTGAATTAATGGCTTCATCAAATGCTTTAGCCAGAGCGGCTTTTACATTTTCAGGTAACCCCTTTGGAGCTGCAATGTAGAAGTAAGGCTCCAGATACAACTCAAAACCGTTTTCTATGAGTGTTTTCGCATCCGGTGCACAGGCTTGTCTGTCCTTACTCATTGAAGCGATCATTTTTAAATCACCGCTTTCAATATATTTTACATGTTCCCCTGCGGTACAACCAACATCCACGTGGCCACCCAGAATGCTCTGAACCTGCTCTGCCCCACTTTTGTGTTTCACAAACTTGAACTTCACCTCTGCATCCCTGGCAACAGGCTCCAACACCATCTGCTGTGGCTTGGCATCAAACGCAACTGCGATTCCACCTTTCTGGTTTTTGGCGTAGGCTATAAGCTCTTCAAGGGTATTGTACGGTGCATCGGCTTTTGCAACCATTGCAATTTCACCTCGCATGATTGTAGCGAGGTAATCAAACGTATCGATATTGAAAGGAATCTGATCCCCTCTCGAAGCAAGATTGAGAAAAATAGGCATACTCACACCAAGACCCAGGGTCAGGCCATCCGGTTTTTGCCTCATAAGCGAAGAGAACATGGCAATGCCACCACCTCCGGGTTTATTTTCAACCACGATATTCCAACCGGTATTCTCTTCAATCTTGGCTGCAACCAATCGTCCCATAATATCCGTCGAACCCCCAGCACCAAAGCCGATTTGAAGGGTAATAGAATCCTTTGGAGACCAATCCTGCCCGTGACCAAGAGATGGTACAATCATCATGCACGCAAGCACTACAATAGAGAGTAACTGTTTCATCAACTTCCTCCTGAATTTACTGTTTCGTTTCAGCTGCGGCAAAACCGCACCAGAGAGTAGCTACTGTTCACCATCATCGGTATCAGAGAGCACGCAAAGGGCCGAAGAGGTCTGATAGGGAACAACTCCTTCCACAAGACTCTCAGATCTTGCACCTCTTGGAGAAGCGCCTTCAACCCTGAAATCAACAACATTAATTGGTTTAATATCAACTTCCTGCGGTACATCAACCTGGGGAATATACTCATAGGGGTATCTGTAGGCCCGATACACCATGTTCATATTAAAATGTTTCCCCCAGTAGGGTGAGATGTACTCCCAGACCAGCTCATACCCCGCTGTCACCTCTATAAGCCGTCCACCGCTTCCCTCCGTAATAAGGGTGTTGCCGTTCGGTAATCTTTGTGCAGAACTGATGAACGGGCTATACAGACGGTTGGAATCAGTCGGGTGCACAAGACCCGCCTCTTGGGGCGTATATTGCCAGACGATTTTCAGCGATACCGGATCAAACTCAAGCACTCTTGAATAATCCCGCAGTACATTCTTGGTTCCCGCAGGGCTTGCTGGATGGCAGCCACCGTATCCGGCCCAGCCTCCGTTGTCATACACGAGAATATTACCTTCACCCGGAAGACCTCTCGGGATCATATGGGCGTGATGCTGGCCAATGATCCACCCAAGATCTTTTTCCGGGGTATGATCATAGTAAGGCCCTACCTTCCAGACAATCTCCCCGGTCGCTTTGCTGATTATGAAAATGATATTGGTTTCCCGGCCATCCACTATAATATTGTCAGGATGAAAACGTGCGTCTCCGGCGTCAAACCATTTATTGGGTCCCAAGAGTGACATGGAGTTGAGATGCATCCAGTCTCCCATACCTCCGCCGCACGGCCTCATATTCGGGTCGCGTGACAGAGCATTTCGTGCATCTTCTCTAAAACCAAACTCCTCGAAATGATCGCTGCATTTCCATTCCCAGAGAACATCTCCATCCCAAGAAACCTCATATACTGTATCATCGAGGAGATTTTTGTCGCTGATGGCCTTGCATCTGGTGTTTTTGTGGCCAAGGAGCATGGTCTTTCCCGAATCGATCTGCGGTGCCATTCCAGGCACATAGTATCCGACCGGATTCCCCTCACGCTGAAAATCATGATGAACCCGTGCCATCCACTGCGGCTCCTCCCCGGGATCATCAATAAACTCATACTTGTTGAATTTCCAGACGACCTTGCCATCCCAGTCCACCTGTATAAGATCACGATAATCCTGCATGCCGTACAGGGTCGAACGTTCTCCCGTATGTCCGAGAATCTGTCCACCGGGCAGGAGTTTATTCGGAAATCCATGGAGGCCACGCCATAATTTGACCTCCCCCCCATTCATATCAATAATCAGCGCGCCATGCTCTTTTGCCTGGAACACCGTGTAACCGTTAAAACACCTTGAAGAGTCGTATACGGTTGCTCCTGTTGGGTATACACTTGGATATGTCATTTCTCTCTGTTTCCTCCGCCAGGCACAGATCTCAGGTGATAGTCTCACCATTTGCTCTTCTCTGCCTGATTATTTCTTCTAGAGCGTTAAAATGTTCTTTCATTACCGCTTCAGCTTTTTCACCATCACGGCTCTTGATATGTTGGTAAAAGAGTTCATTGAATCGAACATCTTTTCTGGCTGTTTCCAGATCTGGTTCTTTATCGAGAACCTTCTGAAAGACATGAACAAGTGCACCCATCAGCCCACTGATAAAACTGTTGTGGCAGGCATCAGCAATTAACTTATGAAAGCCTATGGCCCTGGTCTGGTCAGGGTCTCCTTTTTCAATAGAAAGATGGATAGCCTTTATATATTCTTCCATAATGGCAAGATCGTTTTCAGTTCTTCGCCGTGCTGCAAGGCGGGCAAGTCCCGGCTCAAGAAGCTGTCTGAACTCGGCAAGATCAGTTACGGTCACTCCACCAAACAAAAATGCGTTGGAGACTACATCGACCATTTGATCAGCTCCAGGCTCAGCAATAAAACTCCCCCCAAATATGCCTCTTTTCTTTACAATCAGGCCTTCACTCTCCAGCTCTCGCAACGCCTCCCGGGCCGAGACCTTGCTCACCCCGTACTGTTTGGCTATTTCAACCTCGGGCGCAAGTTTATCTCCCGGCTTGTACACACCATCCAGGACAGCCTGCTTCAAGTCGCTCTTAATTGTGTCTGAAATTCTCTTCCTGGGTGCTGTTGAAGATGACACGCATACTCCACTGTCAAAAGTTAGTTCTTTAAAAGTTAGTTCTTTTATTCATCGCTATACTTCCAGACATTTTTTACTTTGTCAAGATACCAGATCAGGTGTTTTTTACGCAGTGGAGGAGGAACAGAGAGGTAAAAGGGCACTGCTGTTTGGAAATCAATTACACGGTCGGTCAGGTTCAGACTATTGCTGCTGAAACTTTCAAGGTTAAAGATAATTTTGTGAAATTATAGAGTGTCGCAAAGCATCCGTTATTGATGTGCAGTATGTATTTAGCGACGAATCCGGCCCGCAGCTTTAAAAATGACTCATGAGAATGCAGATGTTTGGAGTGCTTTTCTATGTTATAAGGATGTCGTTTATAATGATGAAACTCTAACTGAAACCGAAATTCCTAAGGTTGATATTTATGAAAGATTCTGACTCCTTTGTGAGTGATTTGCGCTTTACACAGGCAAACCGGGAAGCATTTTGGGCGGTGGGACTTGCAGTTTTAAACTTTCTCTGGTGGTACACCACCGCCTATGGATTCGGTTCAAAGCCTGCCGAGAATTATACTTATGTATTGGGTCTACCTCTGTGGTTCATGTTGAGTTGCGTTGGAGGACTGGTTCTTTTTTCACTTTTTTCCTGGTTAATGGTTCGGCTTTTCTTCCGGGAAATGTCTCTGGATGATTACCTGCCAGAGAATGACGTGGAGGGAAAGGGATGAATATTCAGGTTCTTTTACCTCTGATCATCTATCTGGCGGTGATGTTTTCTCTTGCGTTCTACAGCCGAAAGCGACTTTCCACTTCCGGGAATTTTCTGGAAGAGTATTTTATCGGAAGCCGAGGTATGGGTGGATTTGTCCTGGCAATGACTCTGGTCGCGACCTACACCAGTGCCAGCAGTTTTGTTGGAGGCCCTGGTGTGGCCTATAAAATGGGGCTGGGCTGGGTCCTGTTAGCAATGATTCAGCTGCCCACGGCATGGCTGACCCTGGGGGTTCTCGGGAAAAAATTTGCAATAATTGCGCGCAGGGTAAATGCGGTGACTGTAAACGATATTCTTCGAGAGCGTTACCAAAACCGCTGGGTCGTCATTTTAGGCTCATTGAGTCTGGTCCTATTCTTTATCGCCGCCATGGTAGCACAGTTCATCGGCGGAGCCAGGCTTCTTGAGGGAATGACAGGAATTTCCTACAATACCGGGCTTATAATCTTCGCCTCCACCGTCATTCTCTATACCTGTATCGGCGGTTTCCGTGCCGTGGTCCTTACAGATACGGTACAAGGCATAGTTATGATGATCGGTACCGTGGCATTGCTTGTTGGCATTTTGCACGCCGGAGGAGGCATGGAGGCTACGGTCACAACCCTTAGAGAGATCGATCCCGCCTTAGTGACTCCATTTGCTCCCGACGGATTTCTCGCGAAACCTTTTATCATGTCCTTTTGGATTCTTGTCTGTTTCGGGGTGATTGGCCTTCCTCATTCTGCTGTTCGCTGTTTCGGCTATCGAGACAGCCGTTCAATGCACACAGCAATTGTTTTGAGTACAGTGATAGTAGGCGTAATCATGCTGGGCATGCATCTATCTGGAGCTTTGGGAAGGGCGATTTTGCCTGAGATCACAGTAGGTGACAAGATCATTCCAGCAATCACCCTGACGGTGCTTCATCCGGTGTTTGCCGGAATTTTTATTGCCGGCCCTCTGGCTGCAATAATGTCCACCATTGACTCTCAGTTGATTTTGGCCTCTGCGGCGATCGTAAAGGATTTGTACCTCAATTACATCCGCCCCTCAGAAAGTGAAAAAGCAGAAAAGGTGGTGAAACAGCTCGGCTCCTGGACCACATTATTAATAGGGCTCATTGTCTTTTTAGCGGCCTTTCGCCCCCCGGATCTCATTGTATGGTTGAACCTGTTCGCATTCGGTGGAATGCAAGCTGCATTTTTATGGCCTATGGTACTTGGGCTATACTGGAAAAGAGCTAACGCGACTGGGGCTCTCACGTCCATGGTCTCTGGGCTTTTTACATATTTTTATATGGTCTCCTACGTAAAACGGTTTTACGGTATGCACGTAATCGTCCCCACTTTGGCAATTTCGCTGGTTATATTTGTGGTAGTAAGCCTGGTAACACAACGGCCGGATACAGACATTCTGAAATTGTTCTGGGGACGGGATAGAGTCAAAAAAAGTTAGGAATACAAGTTACCAGGGTTTGAACTGCCAGCAACAGAACTGTCTGTTGCTAGGGTGAATAGCGGGGCAAACGTAAGTGATAGCTTCAGTGTGGTGGCAATGGTCAGGTGATACCTAAAAGGTGAATCCGATTTCCGCTGAACCACCACACAACAACTCTCCAAGGTTTTTGAGACCCTGATCAGTTCGTTATGCAGAAAGCCCTTTCTCCCCGTTAATCTGAGTGAGCAAGATAAATGATGGGAATTCTAGACACATAAGCGAATGCTCCCAATCTATTTTGAAGTCTCAAAAATAACTAAAGATGCCGCAATCATCCACATAGTCACACAGATCAACATGTCGAGAATGCGCCAGGCCAGTTGTGTTCTAAACACCGGTGCAAGCATTTCCCCACCCAGACTCAGGCAGAGAAACCATAACGTAGAAGCTGAGACAGCCCCGAACCAAAATATCAGCTGCATCTGACCTTGAAATTGACTACTTATCCCACCAAGTAAAAATACAGTGTCTAAATAAAAATGTGGATTCAACAAGGTAACGGCTAATGTCGTCAATATGATACTACTTAGAGACTGAACAGCCTGATCACTTTCCTGGAGAGATCCTCCACGAATGGCCGAACACAATGATCTGTAACCATAAATTATTAAAAACCCGGCACCTCCCCAGGTAACCCACCGGGAAAGCTCAGGATTAGCTGAGACCGTTGCCCCGACACCTGCAACTCCGACCGTTATAAAGACCGCGTCACAGAAAATACAGATCAGCGCAATAACCAGGTGATGATTACCTCGGACACTCTGAGATAATACAAAAGCATTTTGAGCTCCGATGGCAACAATCAAGCCAGCGCTCGTCCCGAATCCCTGCATAAATGGCGTAACAAACATTATTTTCACATCCTTCTTTATGGTTTCGTTGAGAAAATACCCGAGAAGATGTATGAAGTAAAATTAATGTTTTTAATATATTATTAAATTATCTAATGGGTGTTGATATGTTCGACTACAAACTCGTTGAAGCGCTGGCCATGGTGAGTCGGGAGGGGAGTTTCGACAAAGCTGCTAAAGCCTTGTACATCACCCAATCTGCGGTTTCACAGCGTGTCAAATTACTGGAAGAAAGTATGGGACAGGTACTGATAGCACGTACCACACCACCCAGGATGACGGTAGCCGGTCGAAAACTTCTCAAGCACTACCTTCAAGTCAAGAGGCTTGAGGACGATCTGACGGAAGAAATAGGCAATCCAGCAACGGGAGGGTTTGCATCTCTGGCAGTGGGTATCAATGCAGACAGTCTGGCTATCTGGGTTCTGGAGGCAATCCATCCGTTCTTACTGGAAGAACAAGTGTTGATGGAAATCAGGGTAGAAGATCAGGAACAAACCCATCGGTTACTCAAAGATGGTGAGGTCATAGGCTGTATCAGTTCCCAAGAACACCCTATGCAGGGATGCCAAATCGAATATCTCGGCCACATGACTTACCGTATGTTTGCTGCGCCGGGATTTGTGGCTCAATGGTTTCCAGACGGTTTTACTGTCGAAAATGTTTGTAAAGCACCGGCTTTAATTTTTGACCGGAAGGACGATTTGCACCATAAATATCTCCACCAAGTGCTCGGCGAAGTACCTACCACCCTCCCCGCACACTATCTACCATCTGTAGAGAAATATTGTGATTTCATAACCTTAGGCCATGCGTACGGGATGCTGCCAGATCAGCAAAGCACACCTCTGCTGCACACCAATCAGATCGTTGATTTATCACCAGACTCTCATATATCGGTGAAACTGTATTGGCATTGTTGGCGTTTAAAATCAAGGCTCCTGGAAAAGTTCACCCAGCAACTCACTTCTCGAGCAAAAACACTTTTAAGGTGTAGCGGCTGACAAACAAGAATAACAGTTTTCTCTGAGAAATTGTAATTACTCAGATTTAATCGACCTTTGCACCTTAGCCACTTCGACCAAAGTTTCTATTCGGACTAAACGTCGATCATGCTCACGCAATTCTTTTGATATTTCGGTCAACACCCCACCTGTTCGCTCTACCTTCTCTGTTAAGAGCAGCACTTCTTTCATTGCTGAAATCACATCTTTTAATGTACTCAAACCTCCCTCCTGATTTCTGCCAATACCTTTTCAGCATCGTCTAAACCTTTCTCCAAGGACTTCTTTGCCTTTTGAGTGGCCTTATTGACCTCGCCAATTAATGCAGATAACAAGGTTTCATCATTGTTTGCAGGTTTTTGCGTACAGCGTTGCCGTACCAATTCCGACATACTGATGCCTTCTTTTTTTGATTCTTTGACAAGAAACGCTTTAAAATCCGGTGTACCAAGTATTGTGATTCGCTCAGATTGAACACTCATTCTATGACCTCCTTTGTTGAACATATCATTGTAATGTTAATTATAATGACAACAACATCAGGTTGCAAGAAAAACTGTTTGTAAAGACCGTTAAGATGTCTGCAGCCTTGATTCAAAACATGATAAAAAAACAATTATATTTGTTGGTTTTGCAGGCAGTTACAACACTATTTCAATCTTCACGTCATCGGCATAACCAGTTCCCAAACAACAGATTGATGGTTTAAGCAGGTCGTGTAAAAACGCTGGCGGCCAAAGCTACATAGAACTTGACCCCATAGGGAATTACCAGATCGTTAAAATCGTAAGATGTATTGTGCAGGGATGCACTATCACCGTTTCCGATAAACAGAAAGGCTCCGGGAACCTGCTCAACCATAAAGGCAAAATCCTCGCTGGCCATAACAGGGTCTTGCAGTAACTCCATCGATGATGTCCCAAAGGTCTTTTCAACCACCTGACGGGCGACATCAAACGCCGTTTGATGGTTTACAAGAACAGGATAACCCGGCTGCCATTCAATTTCAGAACTGCCGCCGAATCCTTCTGCAATGGAACCACAAAGCGCTTCTACCCGCTTAATAATATGCGCCCGGCTTTCCGGGTCTGCGGCTCTCAGGCTTACCTGCAAAACAGCCAGGTCAGGAATGATAGTGCTGGAAGAGCCGCTATGAAAAGAACCCACTGTCACAACCCCGGGTCTTACTGGATTAATGTTCCGTGAGATAACCGACTGTAGAGCATTAACCAGACTCGCTCCGATAAGAATGGGATCAATCGTCTGCTCTGGCAGGGCACCATGGCCACCCTTTCCTTTGATGGTGATCTCGGCGGCATCAATGGAGGCCATGAGTGGACCTGCTTTTCCGGCAAATGTTCCCAAGGAAAGACCAGGCACATTGTGCAGTCCAAACACCATATCACAGGGAAAGCGTTCAAACAGCCCTTCTTTTATCATCAGCTGGGCTCCCCCTATATTTTCCTCGGCGGGCTGGAAGATAAAATGAACTGTTCCCTGAAAGTCAGGATCTTTAACCATCTCCTGGGCCGCCCCGATGAGCATAGCCATATGGCCATCATGGCCACAACCATGCATACAGCCGTCGTGGCAGCTTTTATAGCTCCGCCCCTCCGGTTCTTTCATGGGCAGACCATCCATCTCCGCCCTCAGTCCTAATCGGAAAGGATGGCTTCCCCGCTGTAGAGTCGCAACAATCCCGGTCCCTGCGATTCCGGTTGTCACCTCAAGTCCCAGATTCGTCAGCAGCCTGGTAAGAAACTTGGCAGTTTTTTCCTCTCTAAGCCCTATTTCCGGCATGGCGTGGAGTGTTCTTCTGATATCAACAAGATTCATTTTAATTATAACCTGACTGCGAGTGGGCAGAGACAGAATCTACGCTGCATTCAACATCCCCAGGAACTGGCGTAACCGGTCTGAGTCCGGGTTATCCATCACCTCTGCAGGAGAGCCCTGGGTATGGATGAGACCCTGATCCAGGAAGATGAGCTTGCTGGATATTTCGCGGGCAAGAGCCATTTCATGGGTCACCATGATCATGGTTCTCTTTTCTTCAGCCAACTGGCGGATAACGGTTATAACCTCACTGACCAGCTCAGGATCAAGGGCTGAGGTGGGTTCGTCAAAAAGCATAACTGTTGGATTCATGGCCAGAGCCCGGGCAATCGCAACCCGCTGCTGCTGTCCCCCTGACAGCTGGGAGGGATAGTGATCCTCCTTGTCGAAAAGCCCAACCTTGTCCAGTAATGCCCGAGCCTGTTCCTTCGCTTGCTTTTTTGACTGTTTGAGGATATGCACCGGCCCTTCAATGATGTTATCCATCACGGTACGGTGGTCCCAAAGGTTGAAGTTCTGGAACACCATACCAAGACGCGCACGCATCTGGCGCAGCTGCGCTTTGTCCACCGGCACAAGGGAACCGGTTTTGTCTTTACGGGTGCGGATAGCTTCGCCGCCCACTACAATCTCACCTGAGTTTGGACTTTCCAGGAAATTAATACACCGAAGCAGGGTACTTTTCCCCGAGCCACTACTGCCGATGATTGAGACCACATCCCCTGAATGGGCTTCAAAAGAAACCCCTCTCAGCACCTCTGTATTTCCAAATTGCTTATGTATATCCCTGACGGAGAGTGCAGGTTGGTTGGTATCCATTAAACCTTATCCTTTTCTATAACGGGTGAGCCGATTTTCCAAAGGCCGCATAAGAGCGGTCAGCAGAACAACCACGACAAAATACACCAGGCCACAGGCTATCAACGGCTCGTAGACCTGGAGACTCTGGCGCTGGATCACCCTGGCCGTTCCCATAAGTTCAAGTATGGTCACGGTGGAGGCCAGTGCCGTTGATTTGAGCAATATGATAATGTCGCTGGTCAGAACCGGCAGGCAATTACCAAAGGCAAGGGGCAGACGAACCCGCCAAAGAGTCTGGAATCCGGACATGCCGATTGCCTGAGCCGCCTCAATCTGGCCTTTGGATATCGACTGGAGAGCCCCTCGAAGCACTTCGGCATTGTATGCAGCCTGATTCATGCTGTAGGCAAAGAGTGCAAAAGTGAGCCCCTCACGCATATAGGGCCAGAGAAAACTCTGTCTGACCCATGAATGACCCAGATACTGACCCAAGCCATAATAAATCAGGTAGAGTTGCACCAGAAGTGGTGTGCCGCGGACGACAAACATGAAGGCCGCCGCAGGAAGGGAAAGTAACGGCTGTCCGGACAAACGTGCTAAAGCGAGAAATGTGCCCACTACAAGGCCTATCACCCCGGCCACCAGAGTCAACAGCAGGGTCAGAGGTGCCGCCGCAAGAAGATCAGGCAGGCAGTTCACAATATTTGTGACAAAATCATTCATAGCAGTCCCCTGTTCAGCCGTTTTTCCATCCAGTGCAGTACAGCCAGAGAGAGAATGGTAATCAGCAGAAAAAGCAGGGCCGTCAAACCATAGAAATAGCCATATTCCTTTGTTGCCGCAGCCGCCCTATAACCGGTTTGAAGCAGTTCTCCAAAGGCACCAAGTATCGAGACAATGGCACTGTCCTTCGTAATACCCAACCAGAGATTTCCAAGCCCAGAAAGAGAATGACGCATCATCTGGGGCATAACCACACGCCTGAAAATCTGGGGGCCGGACATACCGATGGCCCAGGCTGCTTCAATCCCACCTTTTGGCACCGCGAGAAGACCTGCTCTGATCACTTCGGTCATAAAGGCACCGGACACAAAAGCCAGAGCGAACACTGCGGTCCAGAAGGGACTGAACTGAAACTCACTGCCCACCAGTCCTGCCGATACCAACATTTTCTCGGCCATCCCGGCAACGGCAAAATAGACAAGGAGGATCATCAACATCTCGGGCAAGGCCCTGACCACCGTTGTATAGGTGCCGGCTATTCCTCTAAGAAAACGGGAGTTCGACAGCTTGAACATGGCAAACAGCAGCCCCATTGCAAAGGAAGCCCCATAGGCTATCAGTGAGATTTTCAAGGTCATAAAAAAGGCAAAGAAAAACTCATCGCCCCAACCCTTGGGCCCCCAGGCCATGTAATTCAGGAATTCTGCCATTGTTCATTTGCCCTCCCGGCATCAAACACCAGGAGGGCGGTTTCCTTATCGATCTATTTTACGGTAAAAAACCATTTATCTACCATGGCATCAAGGCTGCCATCTTCTTTTAAGGCCGTTAGGGCTCCATCGATTTTATCCAAGGAATCCTTGTCACCCTTGCGAACCGCATAGCCGATGCCCTCACCAAGAACGACATTGGCTGGAACCTCATGTTTCACCGCGTAGTCACCACCCTCCTTGGAAGCGAGAAAGGTCTCTACAGGCTGAAGGTCCATGAGCACATAGTCAAGACGACCGGCGGTCAGGTCTGCCAGGGCAGTATCGGCACCGGGATAGGCCTTTGCGTCAATCTTTGGAAGATATTTTTCCGCATAGGCAGCCTGGATGGTCCCACTCTGGTAGCCGATGATCTTGCCTTTGAGGCTGGCCGCATCCACAACCATACCCTCACCATCTTTACGATCGCTGATCTTGGTGCTGTCGGCTTTCATGCCCACAAGCACCGTAATAGCGTCGTAGTACGACAGGCTAAAATCGACCACCTCTTTGCGTTTGTCGGTAATGGAAAAGGCACCTACGATAAAATCAATTTTACCTGCGGTCAGAGAAGGAATCAGCCCTTCCCAGGAAGACTGACTGATCTTGCATTCCAGTCCAATTTTTTCGCAAAGGGCATTGGTAAGATCCGCCTCAAAACCTTCCCATTCTCCCGCTGAATTAATCTGGGTAAAAGGCATATACGGCTCAGGGCTTATTCCTAGGCGGATCTCTCCAGCCTGGGCCACAGGCACCATGAGGGCAGCCAGAACAGCAAAACCGACCAAAACTTTTATAATGGGGTTCTTCGTAATTTTTTTCATCATCTTCTCCTTAAATTTTTCTCAGTATGTTTTTCATCAAAAGCGAAGGGACAGGCAGCTCAAACCACCATCCAGTTTTCGGTATTCAGAGGTGTCCACGGTCTTCACTTTCAACCCTGCCGCCTCAATCAACTTCCTCGTTTTATCAAAACCCTCAGGGACAATGACATAATCGTTAACTCTGATGCAGTTGGCCGCATATCCCTCATCTTCAGGGATTTCAACGCGGATAAAGGAGCGGAACTCCTCCCTTTGCCGGAACTCTCCTGCCACCAGAAGAATGTTATCTTCCAGGTAGGCGAGACCCGTTTTCAAATGAAGCATCTCCTCCATCTCTATGACCGACCCGGTCATTCCATACTTTTCAAGTGCAGTAATAAACTGTTCTGCACCTTCACGGTTGGTTCGGTCTGAAAGACCGATGTAATAATGATCTTTTACCATCATCACATCGCCCCCTTCTAAAGTACCCGGAGCCTGAATTTTCTCGATGTTTTCATAGTAATCCCCCAAAATCTGGGGGAGGTCTCTTTCCTCCCCTTTGCGGGTAGCCGCCCCTGGATTTGTAACCATGGCAAAGGCCCTGGTGCACACAGCGACGTCTTCTACGAAGCAGGAATCCGGATACTGGTCATCTTTTTCAAGCACCCTCACCTGAACTCCGCAGGCCTCCAGGGCTTTAATATACTGCTGATGCTGTGAGAGAGCCTTTTCATAATCGGGAACCCCAAGTTCCGGGGCCGAGGTAATACCCTGAACAAGGGTTGGGGCAGGCGTTCTGACAATTGCGTTGTTAAACATGTAGTAAATCCTTAACTGTTATAGGTTCGTATTATATGGTCCACAAGCATCGGCGTTCTGTGGAACAAGTCTTCTTTTAAGACCCTTTCCGAGGGTTTATGGAAATCCTTTCCCCAGGGGCCGAGGTTGATACAGTTCATTGATACCTGTTCAATCTGCTCAAATGGAATTTGGTAATCCTCTGCTGCCATATGTGCCATGGCGGAAGAAAGCTGCTGTGTCTCCCCTGCTGACATGGCATAGCTTAAGTCAGAAATGCCAGTATAATAAGCCTGATTGTCATATTCCTGGCCAAACTTCTCCTTTGCAAAGGTGCAGACCTTTTCCCGGAGTACTTCAGGTACGGAGTTACTCACGCCCGGGTAATACGGTGGACACAGTCCGATAACAATAAGCGGGTCTTCAGGGAAAAATTCACGGGTGCGAAAACCGAGTTCCTCTTCAAGAGACATGGGCGCAGGAGGAGCAGGGCTTGCCGCACGGAGTTCCCCAAAGAGCACAACCCTTGGCTGCCAGCTTGGTGACGGCCAGTCCTGCCCGGTTCTACGGGAAACTTCCCCCCGCTTGCCGCTGACCTTTGCAATATACTGAATAAGAGACCTCTCACAAATCTCCATCATTTTGGCCAAAACCTCTCCCGGTCCTGTATGAAAGTTCAGCACATTGAACATTCCGTAGCTGGCCTCAGGAAAGGAAATGTCATACTGACTTTTTAAATCCCTGAGAAAAATCCAGGTGGGTGGGATACTGGTCTCATTTTCAAAATGATCTACAAAATCCTCGGAAAGATCGGTTTCCGTGGCAATTGCGGCCATCAACCCTGTAGGATTGATACCCTCAAGCACCTTCCCGGCGTGGGCCATAACTCCCCTGACATAGACAAAGAGGTTCAGTTTGCCAATGGACCCCTGACTGATAAGGCCCCTTTCCGGGCTCAGCCTCTGGTGGGGTTCACAGTTAATCATCAGCCTGTAATCAAGGCCAAACTGTTCCTGGAGGTGGCAAAGCAGCCCAACACCTGCACGCATGCCGGAACTTAAATTTTCCTCATCCGGCACAGCCAGAACGATCAGGGTTGGCAGATCTTTTCGCTCCTCTTGGCTCATCCGGCCATAGGTATCAAACAGGGCCAGTTGAATCGCCCCACCACCTTTCATATCGGCAGTTCCTCTACCAAAAAGCCACAGCCCGGACAAAAGATCTTTTTTCGCCTCTTGATCAAGTATTCGAGGGTCGGCTTTCAGCGCTGCTTCAAGACGGTCCGGGTCAAGAGCCAGATCCTGAAATCTTCCATAGTTTTCCGTTACCACAACATCACTATGGTGAATGAGAACACAGGTTTTCTCTGAGCCACCCCGGATCATCGCCCAGCAGACCTGCCGGTTGAGGGAATCCTTCTCAATGGCCCATGTGCCAAGATGATCGGGGTTCTCCACATAGTACGGAAGTTGGCCCAGACACCTCTTAAAAAACTCTGGGATAAGAGTTTCTCCAGAGGTGCCGGTTATGCTGGGGATTCGACAATACTCTTTTAATATTTCAAAGATTTTTTTATCGAGCCCAGCTAATCCCGGCAAACAGGACATGTCAGACATGTGGGGCCTCCGGTGCCGTAAAAAGATACATTTCTACCCGGATAGGTATGCACCTGGCAACCTGCGTCTTCAAGGGCCTGCTTGATCAGTGGATTACCCTCCATGATCACACATATATTGGGAGCTAAGGCCAGAACGTTGGAACCCAGGTTTTGGTATTCCGTATCACCAACTTCGATCAGCCGGACTCCCCTGTCTAAAAGCAGCCGCCTGAAAACCACAGGCATATACCTGGAGTAAACCACAGCCAGACTGTCGCTGACCAGAGATATCACACTCATCAGGTGGAGACACTGGTCCTCACCATCCCCATGGGGCATCGGCACCAGAACATAGTCATCTATAAGCTCCCGCGTGATCTCTTTGAACTGTTCCACCCCGGCCATGTTGGTCCTGTAGCCCAAACCGATGGCAACAGTTCTCTCATCCAGCCAAACCACATCTCCTCCCTCCATAAGCCCTGGCGAAGTAATCCGACCAAGGGTAGGTACACCCGCGGCCTCAAGCAGTTTTTGGCTTTCAAATGATTCTTTTTGGCGAAGAACTTTGCCTGTGTTGAAGTAGACGGCCCCTTTGTTGGTCACCTTTAAGGAATCGTGGGTATAAATGGAATCAAGTCCCACACTTTCCGACTGTGGCAGATAAAGGATATTACCCACATGGCTGCGGATAATTTCTTCAAATACGCTGAATTCTTCTAGCGCTTTCTGGTAATCAGGTACCTGTACATAGTTAAACCGTTGCCATGCACGATTGAGATGATCCTGTGAAATAAATGCGTCATCAGGTTTTTTAAGCACTATGCTCCGGATTTTACCGGTCATGGAATGACATCCGTACATTCTTCCTCCGTTGTTCTTATCTATTTACTACTGTTCTTTGAATCTTTTATGGTCCGAATACATTCCACAACCGACAACTGCCATCAGGTAAACATTATAACCCAGACCGCCATATCCACGATCTGAGGGCTGTTACAAAATAGGTGCCATCTTACCGGGTCATTTACGGCCAAAAGCCAATAGACCGAAATATCATCGAATTACCAAAAAAGAAAAACATAAAACCAGAACTTCCTCAAAAAAGCTATAGCAGCATGACATATTTGTAGCACTATGGTAGACGAACTCACAAAATCGAAAATATTCAACCTGGCTTTTTCAATCGAAAAATTAACAACTGCTCATATCTCAATTTATGCAATTTTTTTGCCCTCCTCAAGCTGGTTTCAGCCATAGAACAGTATCTTCATTCAACGGGTAAAAGATTCAACACCATCAAAAGAACCTCTTTCTGACCTTTTCCGGGCATGTAAACAAACGACCAGCAAAAGTCCAGGATCTCAAAAATGGGGGTTAACCGTTGCGGCTGTTCTCAAAATAAGACGATTGAAGGAGAGATTAATACAACAAAGGAGTGATGACGTGGAGTTGATGAGTGCAATATTGTTAGTATCGGATGTCAAAACAAAAAACTATCTATACCTATAAATACCCGGTTCTACCAGATATGAAGATATTGATTTTTTTTTAAGGCCTATTTGCCTTCTTCATTACAAAAACACCGCTAGCCTATCGGAAAAACTTATATTTCCCGTATTGCTTCACCAGTAAAATACAACGAATTCAAAAAGTTGCCTTAAGGTAATCTTACCACTGTGGTCCACCAGCTGAGATTTGACCCTACCCGTCTACTATCCTCAAAATGTATACAAAATGAGAACGAGCAGAGAAGCATCGGATCATTTATCTGCCAATCAGATCCTATTGTTTGATTTTTTGATTCAGGTCATGTAATTACCGTGTTTAATATCCCTTGGGATAGAATCGTCAAATTACAAACGGAAAAGAATCGTTTCCAGCTTAAATAAAATGATGGATGGAGATCTATGTCAAGAGAACTAATGGAAATCATAGTAGAGTGTGAAGACGGTACCGATCCTCGCTGTATAAACAATGATGGTCTTCTTACTATCGCCGTTGAAAAGAATGGTTTGACCGATGATCAGATTATAATGCTGAGAGAAGAACAAGACGAAAACGGCTTTGTCAGTCAAGAAACGCTCGAAGAAATTCGAGAATTTATTGACGATGATGAATGGGCAACGGAAACAATATGTAGTTATTGTAAATCTGATTCAATCTTTGACGATTGAAATCACTGCGATTTTAAATGTTTGTTTCTGCCTGGTAATGGGATTCGACTTAGCGAAACCGGCCGAGATCAATTCCAAGTCGCTGACTGAGCTTGCCGATCGCTACACGAGAGAGTCCGCTGATCCTCGATGCTTCCGAAACATTACCGGATGTAGTGGTGAGGAGTTGCTCGATATAGATGCGGGAAAAACGGTCTGCGACCAGGGCTTTCATCGCTTTATAAGGTCCCAGCTCTTCTTCAAGGGGTGGTAGCTGTGGGGCTGGTGAGTCAATACGCTGCACAGCAGTCATGTTGATATTTTCACGACCACTAAAGACAAGCAGCCGCCTGATATAATTGTGAAGCTCACGGACATTGCCCGGCCAGTCTTTTGTTGCAAAGTAGGAGAGGACCTCAGGTTCGATAGTCATCCCCTGTATGTTCATCTCAATGAGAGTCTTCTCGAAAAAATATTGGGCAAGCAGCGGAATATCCTCGCTTCTGTCACGAAGTGGCGGCATGGTAATGGCAATTACGTTGAGACGGTAATAGAGATCAGCTCGAAAAAGATTCTCCTCAACTTTCTGTGCCAAGGGTTGATTCGTGGAGGCAACTATCCGCACATCCGTTTTTAATGTGCGGGTACACCCCACCGGCCGCACTTCACCTTCCTGCAGAAAACGTAACAGTTTTGTCTGCATTGTCGGTGAGATATCACCAATCTCATCCAGATGCAAGGTTCCATGATTAGCTGCTAAAAAGAGTCCTTCCCTGTCTTGATCTGCACCAGTAAACGCTCCCCGGCAGTGGCCAAAAAGCTCGCTTTCCATGAGACTATCGGGGATGGCCGGACAATTAACTGCTATATAGGATTTTTTTACCCTGGTACTCAGACGATGCACCATACGTGAGGCCAGTTCTTTGCCCGTTCCGGATTCACCCTGTATCAGTACTGGATAATCGGTGCCTGCCACCGCTTCGATCGACTGACGTACCTGCCGCATAGCACTGCTCTCCCCAAGCAGGACTTCTTTTCCTTCTCTTCCAAGCAGTTCCCGTAGATGGCGGTTTTCCGCTTCCAGTTTTAAGATAGCCACGGCTTTGCTTACAGCCCGATACAGCTGCTCCGAGGCAACCGGCTTGGTAAGAAAATCAAAGGCCCCTTGCCTGACCGCCTCGACAGCTTTTTCGATGGTTCCAAAACCGGTAAGAATGATGACCTTGGTTTCAGGGTGCAAACGATGAACCTCAGCCATAAGCTGCAGGCCGTTCATCTCGGGCATCTGCAAATCAGTAATAAGAAGATGTATTTCTGACTGCTCCATCAGGGCCAGACCTCGCTGCCCGCCTTCAGCCGTCAGGACATCAAGATCTTCAAACTCAGATAACAGTAGCCTGGAAAGACCATTAATAAAATCGAGTTGATCGTCAACCAGCAGTACAGTAATTCTCTTGTTCATACCTCTCTCCATCAGGGTTTCGGAGCTTTTGGGAAATACAGCTCGAAGAGTGTTCCACCCCGTGCCAAGTTTCGTGCATTGATGCTTCCACCTAACTCGCGCATGTACCCGTAAATTACGGCGAGCCCAAGCCCGGAACCCTTATTCACATCCTTGGTGGAAAAGAAAGGATCAAAGATGGACTCCAGGATCGAAGGCTCAATACCACTGCCGTTATCCATCACCGAAAGAACCAGGCCATGTTTTTTGGAATCACAGTCAATGCGTACCGTAATTTCTCCACCTTGATCAGGCAAAGCATCCAGGGCGTTTAGAAGAAGATTGAGGATAACGTGTTCAACCACCTGCGGCTCAACACGAACAGCCATGCCTCCGTCAGTGCGCTGGCAAAAGAGTGAGCCCCCCTTCTTGGCGGCCTGTACTCTGAACACCCCTATAACGCTTTCCGCTACATCCCCGATTACTGTCTCTCTATGGGTGGAAACTTTGGGCCGAGCAAAATTCAACAGGTCGAGAAGAACTGACTGAGCCTGCTGGGTATGTTTGATGATGACATCAACATCTGTTTGATGCTGGTCGTTTTTCAGGGCTTTCTTCAACAGTTCGGCATAACAGAGGATCACTCCCAAAGGATTATTGAGCTCATGGGCCAGGCCGGCGGCCAGTTTACCAACGGTACCCATCTTTTCTGCCTGGACGAACTGCTTCAACATTTTCTTCTTGTCGGTTTCTTCCTGGATGGCGACAACATATCGAATTGACTGACCTTCCTGCTGGGCAAGCCCAATGGTATTAATAAGAAAACTCCTGCCGTTATTGAGTTCTATTTCCCGATGTGACTGAGCGGCAAGCGCACTGGAACTGCCGAGTGTCTGACCGGAAGCGACATCAGCTTTGAGAAGAGAGTCCATATTATTATCATGATTTTCTCCAGAGAGGTCGTCCATAAGGTGATTTGCAGCCTTGTTGGCCATGATAACAGCACCACCCTGGTCTAAAAGCAGCAAGGGGTCGGGAACACCCTCAAAAATGGTCTGCAAATTATTGGTCTGGCTGAGAATGGAATCGAGAGCCGCAAGATTTTCGGCCGCAATACCAAGCTGACGTCCTACTGCCGTAAGCATTTCCGCCTGGTCACCGCTAAAATGAACATGAGGGGGCCGTTCAAGATAGAGCAGCCCGTCGATGCTTTCATCACTACTGCCGACCGGAACAAAGACGGTATTTTCCCTGATCCGGAGTTTTGGTTGCAATACTAACTGCACATAATCTTCAGGCAATGCTGGTGGCTTCGCCTCATGTGGCCAAGTGAACGCCTGGTTTCCAGAAAAAGTGCAGATATATGACGCACGGACAAGGAGAAATCTCTCCGCCAGCAGGGGCAGTGCATTATCCCAGAGTTCGGAACGATTACGGCTGACTTTCAGTGCACCGAGAACACTGACCAGCATGTTTAGATCCTTTTTGTGGATATCATTTTCCTGGGAAAGCTGTTCGGTTCGCCTATCAACTTCCTTTTCGAGATTGCCAGCATATTTTTTGAGACGCTGGTCGGTTTCAAAGAGATGCTGACTGAGTCCTTCCATATTTTCAATCATCTCTTCAATCTCGTCACCGTGTTCTACCTTTCTCAGCAATTCCTCGCCTTTCTGATCATGAAAATTTTTCCTGAACTGGCTGGTAAGGGTGCGTAAATTGACCAGCACCACTCGCTGAAAGGTCAGATATATCACAAACAGAACAAAAATCGAAATAATCAGATAAACAACAACATAGTCGCCGAATTCAGCCATGGTTTTCACAGCATAACGATCGGTGGGGATGCCTACCAGATCAACCCCGGCAATACTGTCAAGAGGATGGTTAAAGCCTCTCACTCCGTATTGCTCGATCATTTCCACCGGCGCTTCAGCAGGATTTCCATGGCAAAGCATGCAGCTTTTTACAAACTTCACCGGCCTTGCCATGACAAATATACTCTGCTCATCTATTTGTTTGAGACCCTGCCAGATCTGCTTGTCCTGGTTGCTCAGAAAGTAAGAGATAAGTTCGCGTTCGACCTCATTTGCTTCAAAAACCGGATTACGGGCATTTATCGCCACCCGGCGATACACATAGTCGGCCTCGGCGGTATCAAGCGTTTCCATAATACTGCGGGAGACAAACGAAGATGACATGGCTTCAAGAACAAAGCTATCGGGGAGGACCTCTATCATTTTCGGCCGGAGTCTGGTCTGCACGTATTTCTGAACCGCATCAACCTGCTTTAGAACAATGCTTGCCCGGGTGCTGACATCTTCTTCTACCGTGTTCTGCATAAAGTAATAGAGTCCGGTCAGATTGATAACGCTGATCAGCATGAGAATAGCGAGTAACCTGAGAATAAATTTGCTTTGCAGAGAGTAAGGTCTGGGAATATTCATACTTAAGGCGGTAAAAGTGAGAGAATTGTATTGATCAGAAGACAGGTACTAATGTGCTATCTGTAGCAGACTAAATGAGATTGTAAAGGAAAAAGAAAATACACACCAAGCTTTGACCGCCAGATGCTAACTCAAGTTTACAGGTGATAACATAAGTTATCTGGCAAGAACATATTTATACACTTATCTTACTGTATTTATTATATAATATAATTTTTGATCAATGAAGTCCCCGGTTGTTGTCTCTACCCAGAGCATAATTTTGTCTTGATAAACTATGGTAGAAGGGCGACAGATTGTATCTACAGCTTAAGCCAGTCAACAAAAAATCCGCTCGCCTGCCAACCTGAGTATACACCTGCCCAGAATTCAAGATCTTAACACCCTGAAATAAGGCACTTTAACAGTGTGACACAATTGGCATGATTATTGTAAAAACCCTCCCCGTTCGCCGGGCATGATATCTGGGCACCAGAAGGCATCGGCTAAAGTTGAAAGTGAAGTTTTTTTAGTCTTATAAACGTCGATCGCCACCCACAATCAAGCACGGCACGACACATTCAGGAGGGAAGTTATGGCAAAAGCAAATGCAAACATTGTTGTGGACCACGGTCAAAGCCGCTGGTCCGATCTCTGGAGTAAAGAGGATTATCTGGCCATCTGGCTCGGTTTTCTCGTCATCGCCGTGTGCCTCACGGCCTTTGTTAGTTTTGGTCCAATGGCAGACTTTGCACCGAAAATTGAAAAGGCAAAACAGATTCAGGCCGCAGAATTGGAAAAAGCATCATTTAAAACCATCGCCTGGCAAGAGGCCAACGCCGATATTAACAAGCTGAAGGCTTCTAAAGAAACAGCTTTTGGTAAATTCATGAGCCATTGGACGAAACACCCTGGGAGCTGGAAAACAAATCCTGTCGATGCCTTCGTCTTCTCTGATGCTCAAGCCAAGGCCAAAAATGAAAAGGCCATGCCTGACTATGAAACGGCAAAAGAGAAGGCCGCCGCAGCACTTCTTACCGCGACAGCAGCCGAAGAGGCCGCCGCAGCTGCAAACTTTACGGATGAGACCTTAAATGAGGCCGCAAAAGCAGCAATTGCTTTTTGGACTGCAGCTGAGAAAAAGGCCTCTTCAGCCAAGGCAAAGACGACCACTAAAGCTTACAACTACATCCCTACTCTGATCGGTCTTTGTTTGTTTATGATCGTTTTCTTTGGCGTCGGTATGAAACTAATGGGCCACAGCATTACAGAATTTGCCAAGGGATTTGTCATGGTTTTCCTGGTTGCTGTTCTCGCCTATATGCTCGGTGGTCAGGCCATCTCCAAGCAGTATGGTATTGGTGCTGAGGCCTGGGGCGTCTTACTCGGTATGATCATCGCCAACTCCATCGGAACACCAAAATGGGTGCTCCCTGCCTGTCAGGTGGAATTCTTTATCAAAACAGGCCTTGTCCTTCTTGGTGCAGAGGTTCTCTTTAGCAAGATCATGTCTATTGGTATTCCTGGTATTTTCGTCGCCTGGGTTGTTACCCCGGTCGTTCTGATCACCACCTATATATTTGGTCAGAAAGTTATCAAGATGCCTTCTAAAACCCTGAACGTGGTTATCTCTGCTGACATGTCCGTTTGTGGAACATCTGCTGCTATTGCTGCAGCTGCAGCCTGTCGGGCAAAAAAAGAAGAGCTTACTCTTTCAATCGGTCTGTCACTTGTCTTTACCGCAATCATGATGATTGCCATGCCTGCGGTCATCAAGGCCGTTGGTATGCCAGAGATTCTTGGCGGTGCCTGGATGGGTGGAACCATTGACGCCACTGGTGCAGTAGCGGCAGCGGGTGCATTCCTTGGCGAAAAGGCCTTGTATGTTGCGGCAACCATCAAGATGATCCAGAATGTCATGATCGGTGTTACCGCATTCTGTATCGCCCTCTACTGGTGTATGAGGGTGGAAAATAATGGTGCTGAATCACGCACCGTTGGTGTTGGCGAAATCTGGCACCGTTTTCCAAAATTTGTACTTGGATTTCTTGCAGCCTCCATCCTCTTTTCATTTCTTGACAGCAGTCTTGGTAAAGAAATGAGCGGGGCACTCATTGACCAGGGTGCTGTCCGTGGCGGTACCCGCCTCCTTCGTGGCTGGTTCTTTGCCTTGTCATTTGCTGCAATCGGCCTTTCCACGAACTTCAGGGAACTGGCGAAATACTTCAAAGGTGGTAAGCCTCTGATTCTGTATGTCTGTGGTCAGAGCTTAAACCTTGTTCTCACCCTGACCATGGCATACATCATGTTTTACCTGGTGTTCCCAGAAATCACGGCGAAAATCTAATCAAGCACTGAAAAAACTTAAAAAGGGCCGGGAGGAAACTCCCGGCCCATGAAGAAAATATGGAACCCATACTCAATAATAGTCTGCCACAACGGTTACGGAAATTCGTCATTGCTTTTGGAGCGCTACTGCTCTTTGTTTATGGTTTCCTGCCATTTTTGACCAACTCCTTTACGGTCCTGAACAGAATGTCGCAGTATCTCGATGAAAACGGTATCGACCCAACGCGCTACTATTATACCGATGTCGCACAGGTTAAAGAGGCAGAGGAATATCTTGACTCTGTCCTCCATGACAAATAGGCTGATTGATAATGTTTTTTTAGCCTTTCACTTAAAAATTGCACTCTCTGTTTTGAATTATCCGGTTTATATATATTTTCAATATGATACACCAAACACTAACAATATTAAGGTTCACAACAGTGTGAAGAAAGTAAAACTCAAAACAAGCGAACCCTCCGGGAGTACCTTGTCGTCAGATCTGCAGTGTTACAAAACATTTGCAGTAGAAAGCTACGGCGGCATGTCTTGGGCCTTGCATATCTAACCACAAAGCACTTGCAATATATAAGTTTCATTTTTTAACCTTCATCGGCAATTTTAATCATGACAACACTCTCGCTTGAAGAGAAAAAGCAACAGATCCTCGAGTACGAACAATCTCTGGCCCACACCCTGGCCCGCCAGGTGGTGGACAAGCCAGTCCCCCCCATCTGGATGATCCTTATTCCGATATTTTTTGTATTTCATGCCTCAAAAATCAAAGAATATTCAGAAGGATTGAAAGCTTTTGCCGATCACTATCTCATCTCTAGACGCCGCGCCCTTGATACTGCCTACCAGTCGGTTTTGCATGATGCTGAGCCCGAACTTGAACCCCTGATGAAACAGGCTGAAGCCATACCTGAAAAAGCACGTAGCCTCTATCAGCAGTGGATCACCCTTCTGATTGACCATTATCGGAATGTACTGGTAGCTCCTGGGGCGACGGCCCAGGATCGCATCCGCTCACATTATCGAAATAAATCCAACTACTTGCTTTTTAGCAATCAATTCGACACTGCAGAGAACGCCTTCAACAAGGCACTACTTCCAGAGATAGACGGTGACCAGCAGGACATCCTCTACATAGCAGACAAATTGCAACAGAGCAGCGTTGAGCTGCACCGCAAAGAAGTTGAGAATATTTACTCCTGAATGCATGAAAAAACTGTATCCAGAATTTGAGGAAGAGAAATGAGATATAACTCTCAAAGACAAGGAGCACATATAGCCTCGTCCTGACCGTCTTGATCGATTATTACAAGAAACGGAGTAAAGCCGGCACTATGAGTTGGGAATCCAACATGGTGCTACAGACGAGAGCCATATCATCATACTGTTGCCCGAAACATTCAGCGATTGAAAATCCATCGCTTTTTTCCTGTTTGAATGAAAAAAAAAGGCTATCGGTAAGCTATACTTTTTTCACTACAGAACATTTCAGATACATAGAACCAACCCCAGGAATCTTACAAGAAATATCATGACCGTTAACCGGCTCATCCAGCAATCGTATTCCCTTTACTTTGGTTCCTGACTTTATTGTGTCTTTACCGGCCTTAAGATCTTTCACGACTGTAACAGTATCACCATTCACCAGCACAACACCATTGGCATCTACAAACTGTGCTGCATCTTCTGGGGAGTCGGAAACAGCCCCTTCCTGGCTCCATTCATGACTGCATTCCGGACAAATCATAAGATGTCCGTCTGGATAAGCATATGGAGAACCGCATTTGGGGCATTTAATTTCTTGAGCTGACATAACAGGTACCTGATTAATTTTAGAGTAGTAAATACGTTATTTTATGTGGGGCGCTACACAAACGCAGCCTCCCCTACTGTAAAAGCTTCCTACCTATACCAGCTTTCATTTTCTTGGCAAGCGTTAGGACGTCTTTTCGTTGACAACAAACAAAACATTTATCGAGCATGTAATGCTTCAATAGTAATTTTTTGTATATTTTTTCGTATAAATAGTGCGTTAACAGCCTATACAACGATTGCTTTTGATTCAGGCTTACTTGGCCAGGATCTCTTTGGCCGGAATCTGCGCTCAGTAAGATTCAGAACAGAACGATATTGCCAAAGAACATCTTAATGGTCGCTGTTTAACACCGCTGTCATCTCTGATCTTTCACTGAACATCATCATATTATTCCACCTATTCAAGTGCTCACCTATGACATGGAGTCAAATGTTCTTTATGGGGATGCATCTTTTTGAAAATGGTCATCAGGTTGATTGCTCTTTGTTTGACAGAAGGGTAGTGATATCCTATCCTTGTATTTGAATTTTCTCATTAACCCCAGCCAGGACAACCTATTCCCTTGATTCAACATACACTCATTATACTTACTCTTATTTTTATGGTGGGTAGCGGCTGCCAATGGCTGGCCTGGCGGGTAAAGCTACCGGCAATAATATTTCTTCTTTTATCAGGGATCCTGGCAGGTCCGGTCCTGGGTCTGCTTGATCCTGATCAACTTCTGGGAGAACTGCTTGCCCATTTTGTCTCTCTTTCTGTAGCTGCAATCCTTTTTGAAGGCAGCCTGACCCTCAGATACAAGGAGATTCTCGGCAAACAGCGAGTAGTGAGAAACCTGGTCACCTTTGGCCTGTTAGTGACCTGTTTGATCACCGCAGTAGTTACCCATTACACCCTATCACTTTCCTGGCAGATATCTTTTATGTTTGGGGCTGTGTCTGCTGTCACCGGGCCGACAGTGATTGCCCCCATGCTGAGAACGGTCCGGCCAACGGCTGCCGTCTCTAACATTCTCCGTTGGGAAGGCATCGTTGTTGACCCCATCGGGGCCTCTCTGGCTGTCCTGATCTACGAATTTATTGTGTCAGGTGGAGGTGGTCAAGCCATCGGCCAGACTCTTCTCAGCTTCTGCCAGCTTGTCGGGATCGGCGTACTCATGGGTACTGCGGGGGGCTATTTGTTTGGTCTGCTCCTCAGAAATCATTTAATCCCCAACTTTCTCCAAAGCTTTATATCGCTTGGGTTGGTCTTTTTCTTTTATACCATATCCTACATGCTGCATACTGGGGCTGGTTTGTTGACAGTAACTGTTATGGGTGTCTGGCTTGCCAACATGAAAGATGTGGATGTAAAAGAAATACTCAATTTCAAAGAAAGCTTGAGTATTGTCCTGATCTCCCTACTCTTTATTCTTTTAGCTGCTCGCATAGATCCCATCGCCTTTATCAATCTAGGTTGGAAAGCGTTCCTGGTCTTTCTTGTCATTCAATTTCTTGCAAGACCCCTGAGCGTGATGGTCTCTACTCTGGGATCAGAGCTTTCCTGGCCTGAACGACATCTTTTATCCTGGATTGCCCCAAGAGGTATAGTTGCAGCTGCTGTTTCCGCCATCTTTGCTATTCGGCTTGAAAACGCAGGTTTTGCAGACGCCCACCTTTTAGTTCCCCTTACCTTTTTCCTGATCATCTGCACCGTACTTCTGCAAAGTGTAACCGCGAGGCCAATAGCACTCTGGTTGGGAGTCGCTGAACCGGACTTGGATGGTTTTTTGATTATCGGCGCAAGTCCAGTGGCCCGCGTCGTAGGCAAAGCCTTATCCGATCAAGGATTCCGGGTCCTGCTGACCGATAGCAGCTGGACCAATATCACAGCTGCAAAATTGGAAGGTCTCAATACCTACTACGGTAACCCGATTTCGGTGCATGCCGAAAACCATCTTGACCTGGCAGGGATTGGACGGATGCTGGCCCTCTCTGCCCATGAGAATATGAACATCTCGTCAATGATGCACTTTCGTCAGGAACTGGGAACAAATGCTGTTTTCATCATCCAGTCTAAGGTAGCGCTTAACACTAAGGATGAACGGACTACAGCTTCTATCCTCCGTGACAGGACCCTGTTTGGCTGGGACGTCACCTATGGAAAACTGGCGGGCATGCTCTCCCGAGGAGCAGAAATCAAGACCATCAGATTAACCGAGACCTATAACTACCAGGACTTTATACAGACACACCAGAACGAGACAATTCTCCTCTTCGCCTTAGACGACAAAAAAAGGTTGCATATGGTGGTAGATGGAAAACCACTGGCACCCAAGCCTGGTTGGCTGCTGATCTGTTTGCTGAATGGACCTCAATTTTCACCAACCAAGGTCAAAGATTCTGCAGAGCTGTTGTAGGCAAACAATATAGTTTGAGCAAAACAGGAAAATGACAATAAAATTTGGCCATTTTGTACAACTATTGCTGCTGGCATGAAAGTAGTATCAACGCCGGCGATGGTCAGAAATAGAGTAATTCTCTCTGTTGATTTTCTGGAAGAACCTATGGTAAGCGGTTAGTCGAATGGTGATAGGCATTTGGCCTCTCTGGAACCAGAGGGCTACAGTAGTTAGTCTTAATTTGGTTTATATGTTTTGTTGTTATCAATTAGCTCTGGCAATCCTAAAACTATTGATGTTTGACCTTCCCGGTTGCTTTCCGCTTTGCGCTCAGTAATCCCACATTGCTGCGATTTCAAAAAAAATGTTTTCCAGCGTCAGTTGCTTGATTTTGGCATGCAAGGTATTCAGCCTTACCTTTTCCAGTTTGTGATCTAATTCGGGTGCACATTGAATTGCTGAAAATTCAGGTTAGTAGACACAACCTGATAGGCGTCTCCGGTTAGTGCGCTTTTTCCAGAAATGTTCTGAGGTCTTGCGCAGAGGTAAACTTCGTGCTCCTCTCTACCGCATACCCCAGCGGATGACGGTTATCTGCGTTGACTGGGCGTATAACAGAGCAGGAGCGTGAAGATAGATTTAAAAGTGGGCCACCTAAACATGCGCAGGATCCTGAATCGAATAATATATTTCCAGATTCGGCATCGATTCTCAACCGTGGGTTGAGATGTGATGTTCTTCCAAATGTATCGATTTGACATAATTCATTCTTAAGCAATCGTGGATTTTTTTTTAGTGCTTCTCTAAATCGACCAGAAATCGTTTTCCCATACGGGGTACCGTTAAACTGAAGTATGAGTTCTTCATCGATAAGGTCTAGGAGTCTGTCGGATTTAGACTCATTTTTAATATGGTAAAAATGCACAAAAACAATGTATCGTTTTGATTTTACGATATAAACATTGATCTTTTCCAGTCCTGGTGGTTAATTTCTATGTATATTCAAAGAATTGCATAGAGAGAAAACTATGATTCAAAAATTCATTCCTACCAATAGAGACCAACAGTACTTGTTCCCGCCATCTATTCAAGATTGGCTTCCGGAAAAGCATTTGGCTCGATTCATTGTCGATATTGTCTCGCAGCTTAATCTACGGCCTCTTGCGGAGACCTATGCCGGGAAAGGGTTCAAAAGCATATCATCCTGAAGTTTTGATATCTTTATTGTTTTACGGTTATGCTACCGGCGTATTCTCCAGCCGAAAAATTGAGAAGGCAACCTATGACTCTGTTGCTTTTCGTTTTATCTCTGCCAACACCCACCCAGATCATGACACCATAGCTACCTTCCGCAAGCGGTTCCTGCAACAACTGAAACCGCTTTTTATAGAGATTTTGTTGCTTAACCGTGAAATGGGCCTTTTGAAATTGGGCAAAGTCAGCCTTGATGGTACCAAGGTGAAAGCCAATGGTTCCAAGCACCATGCGTTGAGTTGGGATCATGCCAGTAAGCTCGAGGAGCAATTGAAGGCGGAGGTTGATGAACTCATCCGCCTGGCAGAACAAGCTGACTCCGAACAAATTTCGGAAGGAATGGATATCCCCAAAGAGCTGTGTCGTCGTCAAGATCGTTTGGAAGCCATAGCCCAGGCAAAGATGACAATTGAGGAGCGGGCAGCCCAAAGATACGCTCAGGAACAAAAGGAATACGAAGAGAAAGTTGCCAAACGTCGAGAAAAAGCTGACAGCACCGGCAAGAAGCCTCGCGGTCCCAAACCAAAGCCACCGACAGCGGGACCTCGTAAAAACGATCAGGTCAATTTGACTGATGAAGAATCCCGCATCATGCCGTCCTCGGATAAGGGATTTGTCCAGGCATATAACGGTCAGGCAGGCGTTGATGTTGACACGATGCTATTATCGAAGCTCATATAAGCCAGTCACCGAACGACAAGCAAGAAATCACCCAGACTCTTGCATCCCTGAACGAATTGCCTGAGGAATTGGGCAAAATTGAGATCATGCTGGCGGATGCTGGTTACTATAGTGATGCGAACGCGGCATCCTGTGTGCAGTCGGGAATGGAACCGTTTATTCCCCCAAATCGAGACAAACATAACCGACCCCTTGTCGAACGATTCATCGATCCTGCGCCTCTACCGGAAAATGCAGGGCCAATCGACAAGATGAGACAAAAACTCAAGAGTGCAGAGGGTCGAAAGGTTTATGCGGAACGGAAGAGCACGGTTGAGCCAGTATTTGGCATCATCAAACACGTCTTGGGTTTCCGACAATTTTTCTTGCGAGGTCTGGAAGCAGTCTCCGGCGAATGGACACTTGTGTCCATGGCATGGAATTTAAAGCGGATGTTTACTCTGAATGGTTAAAATATGTCAAAGAACAAAGTAATCTGAACAGATTTCAGCTCAGAGCGGCGGCTAATTGTCTGAAAAGGTGACGATTGTTATCAACTGGGCAGAACACTTAGCTGCAATTGTTAGGAAGAAGTCTGCGGTGTGGCCTATAAATCCGACAGACGCCTAGACTCAACATCTTTCCACTGTACCTTAATCCCAGGGTACACCCAATAATTCGTGAAACCAAGTGCAAAGTAGTGTCTTGTTTCGCTTAATATTTCGACGCGAAATGAGTTATCTGATTTTATCTGTGGGTGCAAGAAATGGTTATGTCGTGAGGACGGGTTACAGGCCAAGTGGGGATGACGATAACCGGTTTCAAAGTGAGGCGATTCATGAACCACTTGCCGTTGTTTTGGTTCAATCCTCCTAGGCTAAATGCGGGGTAAATCTACCTACTCTTTTTGAGACATATATTTTGGTTTTCATGACTCAGACCTCCCAGAACTAGTTGTATTGGTTCGTCCTGGTCACTACCATGGAGATCCGCACGATCCAGTGGGCTATACGGTTTCAGCGATTTCGCACGCAAGTATAAGGAGAATCCTGTCGGAATTGGTGGGCTTAAGCATCGTGTTTTATGCATTTAATTTTTGTGGTGACAACCGATAGCCCATCGCGTGCATAATGGCGTTGATACTGGAAAGCGCAGGGTTGCCGTTTTCGGAAAGAGCTTTTTGTACACCCTTTCGGCTTAATCCTGATTCTTCAGCTATTTTGGTCACGCCTTTTACACGGCTTAAGACGCGGAGTGAAGAGAGCAGCGCCCCTGTGTTGCCGTCCTCGGCATAGGCTTCGAAAATGAGTTTGATATAGTCGTCGATCTCTTCCGGATGGTCTCGAAAATACGATTCTTCAACAGCATTGAAAGTTCTATAATTTTTCATTATTTAAATACTCCCGCCAATAGGCTTTTGCCTTTTTGATGTCTTGTGCCTGGCTCCCTTTGTCACCGCCACAGAGCAGGACAACAATGTTTTCTGCATCTTCCCCAAAATAAACCCGATAGCCAGCCCCAAAGAACATTCGTAATTCGCTAACGCCCTCACCAACTGGTTCGGCGTGTAATACGAACAAGGATGCGCTTACGCCCCATAACATCTTTCAACCCATAGAGCCACTCTGTGAATGGTTCCTTGCCATCTTTATCGGCAAAGACAATAACACGCGGTGGTTTTGCCAACCTTGCCACTTTTATCTCTCCTTACATCATAACACTGCGTACCCCGGTACGCAACATGAGTATAGATAATTATTTTTGCCATTAAAGATCGCAGGTTTTAGAACCTTAAACATTCAAAGTATCAAAAAACTGTCCTGCAGCGCTTCCGGATTAGATATTTTTATTCTGCATGGTATCAAAAAGAAAGATCCTGGTCAGTGCCGGTGTGATCTACACCCACTTACCACAAAAGCCATTGTTTTGATGCAAAACCTCCAGGGTAACTTGCGGCGTAAACGGACTTCAGTTTCAGGGAACTGAAAAAATCCCGACGGGGTCATGACACCTTGGGTGATCTCTACAACTTGTTTCACGATTTACAATAATTCCTGAAATAATTTATCTTTCATGGTATTCTTCCTCCACGATTCTTTAAAGCTCCCACTGGGAGGACTAGTAGATGCTGGATGGAGAATCAAGATAATTATTTTTATGCCCGCCCCTTAGAAAACTTGATATTTAAAGAGACTTACGGCTTATTTATGGAGCCTGGAAAGATAAAAAACAAGTTTTATAAAACTTACAACTTTATAGCCGACAAGGCAAAGGAGGTGAATTGATGGCATTTGTGCCAGGCACCAGGAAAAGAGATGTAACGTACTCCGGTTTTTTGATCGTGCTGGTTAATCGTTTATCTAATCAGGATTCTACCCATGAAAACAGGTAACTTGTTATTTTTCAGCTCAATTATTTCTTTTGTCGCAGCGATAGTGTTTTTTGCCTATCTGGTAAATGCGTCAAAGGCATTGTCTTACCTGTCAACCGACCCTAAGGCTTGTATCAATTGTCATGTCATGAATACCCAATATGCGACATGGCAGCACAGCTCCCACGCTGATCGTGCCACCTGTGTTGAATGTCATCTTCCCATTAATAATATGGTGGATAAGTACGCTGCAAAGGCGCGTGATGGCTGGAATCATTCGGTTGCTTTTACGATGAACACTTTTGCGCAGAGTATTGAGATAAGTGAAGATGGTGCCAATCGTGTGCAGGCCAACTGTAAAGCCTGTCATGCTGCATTAATACAGGAAGTTATTGCCAACAGTGATAAGTACCATGACTTTACCGGTGTCCAAAGAACTGACAGGAAGTGCTGGGATTGTCATCGAGATGTGCCGCATGGCAAGGTGAGAAGTTTGTCGTCAACACCGAATGCTCTTGGTGTAAGAGAACTCTAATGAAGGGAGGAAATAGTGAATAAGTATAAGATATTGCTTGGTGGTTCTCTGGTAGCTATTGTGGCAATGGGTGTTTTGGCCAATTCTATCAGCGGTAAGCAGGAGGAAAGGACAATTATCAATTCGACTCCGGTGATTAAAGAAAAGGGCATTGAGAGTAGAAATGAGGAGTGGGCGAAGTATTTCCCACGACAGTATGACTCCTGGAAGCAGACCAAACAAAACGATACTATCGATGATATGATCGAAAAGAAACCTCAATTGGCCATTCTTTGGGCCGGTTATGGATTCGCCAAAGATTACAATGCTCCACGTGGGCATTTTTATGCAGTGCAAAGCAACATTAACTCTCTGCGGACTGGTGCGCCGGTGGGACCCGATACCGGACCTATGCCAACCGCATGCTGGACCTGTAAATCTCCCGACGTTCCACGGGTTATGGATGAAGAAGGTGAAAATGAATTTTTTACCGGTAAATGGGCACGTTTGGGCGATCAGATTGTCAATCCTATCGGATGCGGGGATTGCCATGACAGCCAGACGACTAACTTAACCATCACCCGCCCCCATCTCAAAAGGGCGCTCGAAGCAAGTGGCACGAAACTTGACGAAATTACCCACCAGGAGATGCGTAGTCTGGTTTGTGCCCAGTGTCATGTTGAATATTATTTCAAGAAGACCGAATATAAAGATAAAGCAGGTAAAGATCAGGTTGCCGCAGTGGTGACTTTGCCATGGGCTGAAGGCCTCAACGTCGAAGGTATTGAAAAATATTATGACAGCTACGGATTTAGCGACTGGACCCATAAAATCAGTAAAACACCTATGCTGAAAGCGCAGCATCCCGGTTATGAGTTGTATAAAACCGGGATCCATGCCCGACGCGGTGTAGCCTGTGCCGATTGTCATATGCCTTATGTTCGAGAAGGAGCCGTGAAATATTCCGATCATCATATTGCAAATCCGCTCGACAATATTGCCAACACCTGCCTAACCTGCCACCGCGAGAGTGAAGAAGAATTCAAAGCGGTGGTGAAGAGAAAATTTGAGCGGAAAGAACAGTTAATGGAACTCGCTATGAACAGTCTTGGTAAGGCACACCTCGAGGCTGGACGTGCCTGGGAGGCAGGAGCCAGTGAGGCCGAAATGGCCGATATCCAACAGCTTATTCGCTCGGGGCAGTGGATGTGGGATTATGCTATTGCCAGCCATGGTTCTTTCTATCACGCCCCCGAGGAAACTTTACGGATCCTCAGTGTCGCCAACGACAAGGGCCAAGAAGCTAGAGTTAAGCTCGTCGCCGTCCTGGCTAAACATAATGTCTTTGATTATGTTGCCCCAGATTTTTCCACCAAGGAAAAAGCGCAAGAAATTGCCGGGGTGCCTTTGCAGGAGCTGGTAGACGAAAAGCTTGAGTTCAAAAAGACCCTGCTCGAGGAGTGGAATCAAAAAGCAGTTGCTGGAGGTCGCTTAAATATGGAACCGCGCAAGGGGATGAGCGATAAATCATCATACGCAAAATAACTGTTGATGGACTCGTAAAAGTCCCGATTTTCTTCGTTGTCGGTCTGATAGGGCGATTTGCTGTACCACATGTAGTTCCAAATCGCCCTATTAGACACTTCTCCTTGTATTAACCCGGGAGACAGATCGAAGTGTACGCTATCTAATTTTCAAAACACGACGTGAAAAGAAATCAGTCCCCTGCCCCTTGCTGGAAAAATTTCAGTTTGGCTGAATTTCATACGTAATCACGAACCAATTTGCTCTACGTCCAACTATCAATCGAAATACAGGTAAGTGGAGAATTGTTAGTAAAAAGACGGCAACATCTCTATCAAACGATCCAGCGGATGCCTTACTGCCGCCGCTGGTTTTGTGTTTAATATTGACATCTTAAAGGTCTTGATACTCTACCAGCGATTCCAGTTTAGACATAATTCCTGTGGATCTTCGGTTCCCATCAAGTCGATATCCTAATAACTTTCAGCTTGCAGTTTGTGCCAGATAATTCCAGATTCTCTTTCTTTTTCACTTAATAAAACTGTTAGGCTTCGTGCTCAACACCACAACACTCTCCATACTAATTTGACCGAATTTTATTGTTCCACTTTAGAATTACGTAGCGATAATTTCAGCTAAAAAGAATCGAAATTTAACAAATACTTTCACCATAAATATAGGATATTTTTCTCATTCTGGATAAACTACATTGTTCTCCAACAGCTTTTGGAGAAAGGGTTTCGGAGTCTTTAATCATAGACTCAACCGTTAGTGGTACAGTATTTAACCACACTCACGCTTGGTGACTACCCACCTCTACACCCTTTAAAAAAAAGCGACATTTGCAATATCCCTTGTTGTGATTTTATTTAAGGCGCATGTCGCCGTTTTCCAGAAAACATTGATGCATGAAAAAGGCCTTCTCTATGATATGCGGCTCATGCCCACCCCGCTCCCGCACCGCCCGCTGATAGTAGTCCCACAGCTGGTCTCGAAAATCTGGATGGGCACATTTTTTTATAACCTGTTCAGCGACCTGACGCGGGGTGAGTGGCCTGGTGTCCACTAAACCGTGTTCAGTTACCACCACATCCACCGAGTGCTCAGAATGATCGACATGACTGACCATGGGAACAATGGCCGAAATAAGCCCACCCTTTGCGGTAGAAGGCGTGACGATAAACGACAATGCTCCGTTACGTAAAAAATCCCCCGAGCCACCGATCCCATTCATTAATTGAGTGCCCATAACGTGAGTGGAGTTGACCTGGCCATAAATGTCAACTTCGATGGCCGTATTGATGGCGATGACTCCAAGGCGGCGAATAACTTCCGGAGAGTTGGAAATTTCCACTGGTCTCAGGACTATTTTATCCCTGTACCGAAAAATTTCATTGTAGAACCTTTCACGTGCCTTTTCAGACAATGTCATAGCCGAGCCGGAAGCCGCCCGAACTTTGCCAAGATCTATAAGGTCCAGAACGCTGTCCTGAAGCACCTCCGAATAGATATCGATGGCTTGGAAGTTATCGTCTTTTATGAATCCAGACAAAACGGCATTGGCGACATCTCCCACCCCGGCCTGCCAGGGAAGGGCTGAAGGCATACGGCCTTTCTTGATTTGATGTTGCACAAAATCGAGGATGTGTTCGGCGATCCGGCTGGAGGTGGCATCGGGTGGAGTAAAAATTGGGCAATGGTCCTTCTCGGTGCTAAACAAGATAGCCACCACCCGGTTAGGATCCATTTTGATAAAAGGTTTGCCAATCCTGTCGGCTGTACGATAAATGGGAATAGGCATTCGGTAGGGTGGGTCCTCTGGAATGTAGATATCGTGAATCCCTTCCAGATTTGGCGAAGAAGCGGAGATCTCAATAATAATCTTGTCCGCCTCCTGCACATAAGTAGGGGTGTTACCCACAGACATGGTGGGTATCAGATGTCCCTGTTCAGTGATGGCGGCCGCCTCGACTACAGCAACGTCACAACGACCCCACTCCCCGGCCCGCACTTTGGCAGATAGTTGGGAAAGATGATCATCCTTGAATAAAATCTTGCCCTGGTTAATTTGTCCCCGCATGAATTTATCACTCATGTAGGGTCGCCGCCAGGCTATAAGTTCAGCCCGGGCCAATGCCCCATCGACCATGTCACCCGTAGATGCCCCGGCAAACAGGTTGATCTTGAATTGTTCTCCACTTTCAGCACGCCTCACCAGTTCCTGGGGAATCAATTTGGGATAGCCGGCGGTAAATCCGGAAATAAACAGGTTAGTGCCGTCCTGGATATGCCTGGCCGCAGTAGCCGGGTCGGTAATTTTATCCCGTAATGGTGTATATCGAACCCGGTCAGTTAACATCTCTTTATCTCCTCTAGATTTTTTCGTACATACTGTTGCTGTTATATTTCGGTATCTTACCATATCAGGCGTTATTTTGAACCACCAATGATAGTCTTTACCAAAGGTATTTCCGCCACTTCAGAGCTTGTCTTTCGACAAAAGGGAAGCGATGCTGTGGCAATGCACCAATCACCGAAAGACTGTAATTATCCGGTATGTAGTAGAGCTGACGTGGTAGACCGACAAAACGTCACAATCCTTCTTGACAAAATCGGTGAATGCAATATTTTAAAGATAGTAATCAATTACTTTCTTTAATGGAGACTTTATGAAAACTGTTGGCAAGCATCTACCGGCCGATGAACGTCGCGAGGTAACAGTTGCAACGGTGATTGAGCTGGCAGCAGAACAGAATCCAACCGACATAACCACGGCTGCCATTGCTACCCGGATGGGCTTGACCCAGGGAGCCCTGTTTCGACATTTTCCTAACAAGGCTGCAATACTCCAGACTGTAATGTCCTGGGTTTCAACGCAACTGATAACCAGATTAAACAAGGCTACAAAGGGAACAGCATCACCTCTTGCCGCACTTGAAGCCATGTTTATGGCTCATGTGGATTTTGTCATCCAGCATCCAGGCGTTCCTCGTCTTTTATTTGGAGAACTGCAACGCGCCGAAAAGACAATTTCAAAAGACATAGTCCAGGAACTTATCAAGCACTATAGCGAACAACTACGTCGGCTGATCGAAGAAGGCAAGGCGGTTAATGAACTCGATCCCGACCTCGATCCTGAGGGAGCTGCAATCCTATTCATCGGTACAATCCAGGGACTGATTATGCAATCACTGCTGGCTGGGAATGTGGGTCATATCCGCAAACATGCACCAAGGGTGTTTACCATCTACTGTCGTGGTATCAGGAGAGCACAATGAAACGTATACCTTTCCAGGGACGTACCCTGGCACTGCTAGTGGTACTTTTGCCTCTTTCAGCCCTCTTTATCTATGTGGCCCTCCGGTCTGGGCCACTCGCCCCGGTACCCGTAACGATTGCTGCTGTAGAAGATCGCTCCATCGCCCCTGCTCTCTTTGGTATCGGCACGGTAGAGTCCAGATATACGTACAAGATTGGCCCGACCGTTGCCGGGCGCATCAAACGGCTCACTGTGCAGGTCAACGAAAGTGTAGTGGCCGGACAGATACTAGGAGAAATGGATCCGGTTGATCTCAGCAACAAGATACAGGCTCAGGCCGCTGCAGTCCAGCGTGCCGAAGCTCAGTTGGTCGAATCCCAGGCACGCCAGGTTTTCGCCAAATCCCAGGCACAGCGCTATAACCAATTGCTGGAGGCACGTTCAACAAGTGAAGAGATTGTTGCAGGCAAAAAGCAGGAGTATTTAATCGCCGAAGCGAACCTGAAAGCTGCCAGGCAGGAAAAGATTCGGCTTCACGCAGAAGGTGCCGCATTAGAGGCACAATTGAGCAATTTAAACCTTGTCGCTCCAGCAGCAGGACTGGTAACCGCACGCAATGCGGATCCCGGCACTACAGTTGCGGCCGGCCAAGCGGTTGTCGAGCTGATTGACCCGGAAAATCTCTGGATTAATGTACGCTTCGATCAAATCCATGCGAGAGGATTGGCGGCCGAGCTACCTGCGCAAATAGTATTACGCACCCAGGCCGGTGTCTTGACAGGTCGCGTTCTGCGCACCGAGCCGCTGGCCGACGCAGTGACTGAAGAAATGCTCGCCAAAGTGGTGTTTGACCTGGTCCCAAGACCGTTGCCACCTATTGGCGAACTCGCCGAAGTTACTGTCGCCCTGGCTCCACTTCCCTCTGGACCGGCTATCCCCAATGCAGCCATCCAGCGCCTCGGCGGAAAAACGGGCGTCTGGCAGATTATTGATGAACATCCACATTTCACTCCTGTCACCTTGGGGACTGCCGGCCTGGAGGGATATGTGCAAGTAACAGATGGACTCAAAATCAATGACGAGATTGTGGTTTATAGCGCCAAGGCCTTGACTGCCCGAAGCAGTCTCGATGTTGTCGAACACATTCCCGGAGTGGCACTATGATCAGCCTGGCCGGACGTGACATCATGCATGCCTGGGGGAAATTCGTTTTTACCGGCATGGGCCTTGGCCTGTTGATCGGCGTGACACTGTCGATGGCGGGTATCTATCGCGGCATGGTCGATGACGGCAAGGCTTTACTCGACAACAGCGGAGCTGATCTCTGGGTGGTGCAAAAAGATACCCTTGGTCCTTATGCCGAGCCATCGAGCATCTATGACGATGTCTGGCGAGCTATCCGTGGAATTCCGGGAGTCGCCCGAACGGCCAATGTCACCTATCTCACCATGCAGGTACGCCAGGGTGAGCGCGATGTACGCACGCTGGTTACGGGCGTCACAGCCGGTGGAGCCGGAACTCCCGGCTGGCCTCCGTATCTTGTCGCAGGGCGACAGATCACTCGTGGCCATTATGAGGCTGTGGCCGACATCGCCACCCATTTCAAGCTGGGCGACCGGCTGCAGATTCGCCGCAATCACTATACCGTGGTCGGCCTGACCCGGCGAATGGTCTCTTCCAGCGGCGACCCAATGATCTTTATTCCCCTAAAAGATGCCCAGGAAGCCCAATTTTTAAAGGACAATGACGCCATCCGGCAACAACGCCGTCGCACCGCGGAGAATCCGGCTTTTAACCGCCCACAGGTTCCGGGCCTGCTGGATTCAGTGATTGCTTCGCAAAATACCAACCAATACGTCAACGCAGTTCTGGTTCAGCTTGCACCAGGGTATCAGGCGACAGAGGTGGCAGACTCGATCCGCCGCTGGAAACGGTTAACGGTCTACACCCGAAACCAGATGGAGGAAATTCTTATCGGTAAGCTCATCGCCACCTCGGCCAAACAAATCGCTATGTTTCTGGTGATCCTTTCCATCGTCAGTGCGGCCATTGTTGCCTTTATCATCTACACCCTGACACTTGGCAAAATCCGGGAGATTGCGGTGCTGAAACTGATTGGTACCAAGAATCGCACCATTGCCGGCCTGATCATGCAGCAGGCCATTGCCCTTGGAATAATTGGCTTTGTTGTGGGTAAAATCTCCGCCACTTTACTGATGGCCCCGATATTTCCGAAACATGTGTTACTGGAGCCGCTCGACTCGGTGATAGGACTTGTTGCCGTGATTTTGATATGCATCCTGGCAAGTCTTATCGCCATTCGTGCTGCCCTCAAAGTCGATCCGGCCGAGGCCATTGGAGGTTGATATGGCGGGTAAAGGTATTCATATCGAAGGACTGAAAAAACGTTATGGCAAAGGGGATACCGCAGTCGACGCCTTAAAAGGCGTGAATATACAGGTGGCACCAGGCGAGGTGGTCGGCCTGGTCGGGCCTTCAGGGTCCGGGAAGAGCACCCTGCTCAAGTGTTTGGGCGCGGTGATCGAGCCCACCTCCGGAAGGATGGTTCTCGGCAACGATACAATTTATAACGATGGCTGGAAGGTCCGTGATTTACGCGCCCTTCGCCGCGACAAAATCGGCTTTGTCTTCCAGGCCCCTTATCTTATTCCGTTTCTTGATGTAACCGATAATGTTGCCTTACTGCCGATGCTGGCCGGAGTATCCAACAGCGAAGCGCGCAAACGGGCCTTAGAACTGCTCCAATCACTCGATGTCGAAGCGCGGGCGAAAGCCATGCCCGCTCAACTTTCGGGTGGTGAGCAGCAGCGGGTGGCAATAGCCAGGGGCCTGGTCAATCGCCCGCCGGTAATCCTTGCTGACGAGCCCACTGCACCCCTTGACAGCGAACGGGCGCTGGCGGTGATTCGGATGCTCAACGACATGGCACGAAGATTTGAAACCGCAATTATTGTGGTTACCCATGATGAAAAAATCATTCCCACTTTTAAACGAATCTATCATATCCGTGATGGCGTGACCTACGAGGAAGCGGGTGAAGGTCGGGAAATTTTATGAAAATTCATAGATACCGTGAGACACCGATGAAATATGCGCCCCTTTATGCTCTTATTACCCTAGGTGTAACAATCAGCCTGCTGACGGGATGCACCGTCGGTCCTGATTTCACCAGTCCAGCCAAACCCGACGTGACGGACTACACCACAACGCCGTTGCCGTCAAAGACTGCTGGTGCCCCAACACCCTTGGGAGAGGCACAATATTTCACAAAGAGTAAAGGAATAAACTCAAGATGGTGGCAGGAACTTGGTTCAGCCCGGCTGAATACACTGGTGCTTAATGCACTTGAGGCCAGCCCCACCCTGAGGCAAGCGCAGGCAACATTGAACCAGGCTGAAGAACTTTACATGGCAAGGGCCGGTTCAAGCCTCTATCCGCAAGTTGCGGCCAATCTCGGCACGCAACGACAGCGATTTAGCCCCAGCACTTCGGGGCTAACCGGCGATGCCCGAGAATTCGCTCTTTACAACACCGGGGTGGGCATCAACTACACCCTTGATCTTACCGGTGGCAATCGACGCGCCCTGGAGGCACTGGCCGCGCGCATCGATTATCAGCGCTACCAGCTGGCAGGTGCCCGATTGAACCTGGTGGCCAGGATCGTCACCACCGCCATCACCCAGGCAAGTATTTACGGGCAGATACAGGCGACAAAGGATATCCTCCATGCCCAGGAGGAACAGCTGGAACTGACCAAAGAACGCGTCCGTCTCGGCCAGGCAGCTGCAGATGAAGTGTCAGCCTTACAAACCCCGGTGGAACAGACCCGGGCCACCATACCCCTGCTCTCTACGCAGCTGCAGCATACCGAACATCTTCTGGCAGTCCTTGCTGGCCGGCCACCAGGTGCGGGAGACTTGCCGGCTTTCACCCTAACGGAATTCACTTTGCCTACGAACCTACCGCTCATCATCCCCTCTGAACTGGTGCACAGCCGTCCCGATATTCAGGCGGCAGAGGCTTTACTGCACACCGCTAATGCGGAGTACGGCATGGCAATCGCCAGGCTCTACCCCCAAATCAACCTCAGCGCTGACCTTGGTTTGCTGAGCTTGACGACTGAGTCGTTGTTTAGCGGCAGTTCGACAGTGTGGGGGCTAGTCGGACAATTAACCCAACCTCTCTTAAATCCGGGGTTGCCGGCAGAAAAACGTGCGGCGTTGGCAGGATTCGATGCAGCTGCTGCGAATTACCAAAATATCGTTCTCGAAGCTTTGCGTAATGTGGCTGATGTACTCCGGGCTCTGGAAAATAATGCTCAAAGGCTGGGGGCACTGGTTGCCGCCGATCTTGCGGCACAAAAATCCTTTCATACCATGCAGCGCCGATACGAGCTGGGAGCGGCCAGTTATGTCCAGCTGCTCATCGCCCAGCAACAGGTGCAACAGACCCGACTCAACTTAATCGAAGGCCAGGCTCGGCGCCTTACCGACAGCGCGGCGTTGTATCAGGCAATGGGTGGCGATATTTAATTGTTGCTCCAATCGAAGGTGTCAAAAAACGTTAGAGAATTTTATATTTCTCCCGAAGCATCTTTGACAGATGATTGACCATCGAAAAGGCGTTTTCGACAGTTTTTCCCTTGTCTGGATTAACCAGACAACATGTCGCCGGAGACAGCATGCTCTGGGCGATTATTTGCTCAAGATCCACGCCTTTTTTACCCAGATGCTGCCAGATGCCTTCCAGTTTCATTATGAGAAAACCGAGGCTTTCTTTGGCAAAGATTTCATAGCCGGTTGGCACTATCCCCCACACCAACACTCCGCCCCGGTCAAGGAATTTTTTAATTGAGCCAGCGCAGGCTGCAAATATCTCTGCATTGGTATAGACGTCTAACGAGAGAATATCCATATCCAGATTGAGGAGAAAATCCCAATCCGGGTTGCCGCAAAGATGAATGCCCCGTGGGCCATCAACCATAGCAAAAAAATTATCCAGGTCGGCTTTAGCTTTCTGTTCGCCGTAACCAGACATGGCAGAAAAAATGAATTGCAGTCCCGGTTCGTCTATGAACATAAAG
This sequence comes from Desulforhopalus sp. IMCC35007, assembly GCF_005116575.1. Classification (GTDB taxonomy): domain Bacteria; phylum Desulfobacterota; class Desulfobulbia; order Desulfobulbales; family Desulfocapsaceae; genus Desulforhopalus_A. The sequence goes on from NZ_SWCN01000007.1 coordinate 230,164, forward strand.
GCATTTGGATTGCGCTCCTTCAATCTGCTGAGTTGAATATTTATTCTCTTGGCCATAAACTCCATCATGAAAGGCCTGATGGTGTCGTCAAAAAGGATGGGGCGTTCATCCTGGTCAAGAATATTGAAGCCAAAACTGACCGGCCCTTCGAGCTGGCCACGAATAGCCGGACGACCGAAAAGATCTCTTGTTAAAAAATCATGATAGACAACAGAATATTTTTCGCTGATATCAAAGTATGTCGGATCATCAAACCGGCTCATGGTTTCTTCAAATTCTTCAATGAATGTATCCATTGAAAAGCGCAGCGTCTTCTTGTCCACGTCCAGCACGATCCCTGGAAAATGTTCGGCTGCCTGAACGTACATATCTTCGTAATAGCTAAAGTTCGGCAATTGCGGCCAAAAGGGAACGTCCAGCGAAAGTGCCAGATCAAGAGCCTGCTGCACATCAGTCTGCGGCATAACAGCCATGGCCGTAGTCAAGAGATTTCCGGGTATCGGCATGGGTTGTTCTCCTGTTAATTATGGCTGCCATAATTAATGCAACCAGAGATAGAATTGTCAAATAATAAGCATTGTTGACGTAAGTCAATTACCCTATGAGAGATATTGTATTTACTGTAATCTACGATATTATTTCAAATAGCCTTGAACAAAAGAGGGGAGTTTCTATACTTCTGCCTGGATCATCTCTGTGACACAATAAGGAGTGGAACAAATGAAAGAAATACGCAATGCCGCCTTCATCCCTGTTGATATTTCCGAGCAGGATGTGTTTGAGGCGATGAAACACATCAAAGGCTATATTGATATCACTCCCGGTGACTTCAAAGAAGTGTATCAATCAGCCTATGATTTGGCGATACAACGGCTCCTTAATAGCCTTACAGCAGATAAAATAATGACCAGATCTGTGATTTTTGTTGATCAGGAAATGGCCCTTGTCGGGGCGGCTGATCTGTTAGCGGAAAAACAGATTTCCGGCGGTCCTGTCGTTGATAGCAACGGAAAAGTCGTTGGTGTTGTTTCCGAAAAAGATTTTCTCAAAGAGATGGGGTTTGGCGCTACACCATCCTTTATGCAATTAGCCACCCATTGTCTGAACAGCAAGAGCTGTATGATCCGAAGATTACACAACAAGACTGTTGGGGACATCATGACAAAGCCGCCGATAACTGCCGGTTCAGAGATGACCATCGGCGCAATTTCCGCTCTTTTCGCCAAGCACCAAATCAACCGTCTGCCCATTATCGACGATGATATGCGGCCGATTGGTATGGTCACACGTACTGACCTGGCCCACTCCTTTGACACCTTAGGAAAGAGGTCGAAAATATGAGCTACTTTAATAAAATGAAGGGTGGTGGCCAAAGTCCTCCGCAGGTTGGTCTGACTGAAGTACTCTGGTCCTGGTTGGGCAGTTTCTTAGGCCTCGCCGCAGTTTCCCTCATTCACTATAAAATACTTGACGAGACGGGTTTGATGATGATCATCGGCTCGTTTGGCGCGTCAGCAGTACTCATCTATGGTGCTATCCGCAGTCCTCTGGCCCAGCCAAGGAATCTGCTTGGAGGGCATATTCTTTCCGCCATTATCGGAGTGACGGCCTTTCAATGGCTGGGTGGCGAACCGTGGCTGGCAGCAGCTGTTGCCGTCTCTACCGCAATCGCCGTAATGCATCTCACCAAGACCCTCCATCCCCCTGGTGGCGCGACAGCACTCATCGCGGTTATCGGTGGTGAAAGCGTACACAATCTCGGCTACCTCTATGTGCTGGTGCCGACTGCCCTGGGGGCAATGGTAATGCTTGTCGTGGCGCTTATGGTCAACAATATTTCAAAGAATCGACGGTATCCCGAATTTTGGTTTTAGCTGAAGACAAAGGACACTCTTGCACAACGTTTTTCGCTTTTATCACCACAATTCAATTCTATTGAAATACCATTGCCGATTCAAAGTGTACCGGAGGTGGTGATATTCTTGTATGAAATAACATTCCGTTCGAGACCAATGCTTTATTCAACTGAACTCGTTACCCATTGAAACATCGAAATTATTTTAAACCAGGAGAGTATGAATGCTTCGTGTTTTCAGTAACCAATTGATGGACCCGGAAAACTTTGTTGTCACCATTGAACTGGTGCCAGGACGTGAATCCTTTGGGGCCAGTACAGACACCCTGGTGGGTATCGCAAAAGATGCCTTTATCGATGGCAGGGTTTCTGCCGTATCCATCACCGACAACCCCGGCGGCAACCCTTCGTTGTCCCCTGATGTTCTGGGACAAGAAATATTCAAGCATGGGTTGGATGTGATTGTTCATTTTACCTGCCGGGACATGAGCCGGGTCGGTATGGAAAGTCGTGCACTGCAGCTGGCCCGTATGGGCATCAAAAACATTTTATGCGTGACTGGGGACTACAGCGGAAAGGGCTTTGGCGGACGAGGGACTCCGGTATTTGACCTGGATTCTGTCCTGTTAACCCGCATGATGCAGGGATTAAGCGACCGGATGGTGGCCTCGGGGGATCCAGAGCCATTTTTTACTGGATGCGGGGTTTCCCCCTTTAAAACATTGAAATCGGAATGCCTTGCACAGTACAAGAAACTGGATAAAAAAATTGATGCAGGTTCTGCTTTTGTCATTACCCAGCTTGGCTATGATATCAACAAGTTCAATGAACTGATCCGCTACCATAAAGAAAAAAATGCATCAATACCAGTGATAGCTTCGGTTTATCTTCTCAGCCCAAAGGCTGCCCGAGCCATGAACCGAGGCCGAGTCCCCGGCGCCTATGTGTCTGATACCCTTTATAAACAAGTCATACAGGAATGGAAAACCCCAAGGGAAGGCCTTAATGCAGCCATTGAACGAGCCGCCCGTTTGGGCGTTGTTCTCAAGGCATTCGGGTATCGGGGGATTCACATTGGCGGCATACACCGTAGTTTTAAGGCCATTGCCCGAATCCTGGACCGTATGGAAGAAATTGAAGAGACCTGGCCCAACTATCTGAATGATTTCTCCAGCAAGGAAAAAAGCTCTTATTATTATTACGATAAGGTCATTGAAGACGAAACCGTTCCTGCTTCACGGCCCGGTCTGAAAGAGAGGGTTATAGAGCACTGGCCGTATAAAATGTTTTCTTTTGCCCACAACATATTTTTTGACAAAACAGTTGGAGTCGCACCGATCTGTCGAAAAGTGGCCACCTTTTTGGATTCCAATAATAAATCCTGGCTATTGAAACGCGGTTTAGAAGACCCCATTAAAATCCCCCTACTGTCCTGCCAAAGTTGCGGCGATTGCGGCATCCAGCATGTGGCCTTCATATGTCCAGAGTCCGGATGTCCCAAACATACGCGTAACGGCCCCTGCGGCGGCAGCCGGAACGGTACCTGTGAGGTTTACCCGGATAAAGATTGCATATGGATACGGGCATACAACCGCCTGGATCATGTCGGTAAACTGCCCACCTTTCTCAAAGACAATGTGCCCCCGAGAAACTGGGAGTTGAACAAGACCTCCTCTTGGATCAATTTCCACCTCAACCGCGACCATCAAAAATAAAGGTTCTATAGTCTCGCCCCTTCCCCGTCACGCTTTATACAATAGACAGGTGTGAGGACCGCTGAAGGGGCTTGAACTCTTTATTGGTTGTAGGTAGGAGTTTACGGCCCGGTATATTGAGCAATAACAAGAGTAATGTTCTCTGTTCCTCCCTTTGCCAAAGCATAATCGACATGAGAATCTGCTGTTTTTTGAGATCTTCAGCCTTTCGAAGTTCGGCCTCAATAATCCCCGGCAATACCGGATTGTGAAAACCAGCGGTGGTCAGTAAGTGAGTATCTCCTACTTCGAGCGACACGACACCTGTCTCCAGGTCTTCCATGGCGCTAGCCAATGCCTAGTCAAAAATGTTTCGTGAATATTGATCGGCTACTTCTTCCAGCGAAATCTCGCCCTCTGCAACCCAACAAACTCCTGTTGAAATATCGGCTGTCATATCTGCGCCCTGACGTGCCCCTTCAACCACATCAAGGTGGGGATGGGAGAAGAGGCTTAAGGACGTTGATATTCTGTAGTTATCCAACTGCATAGCCGGGTTAATGGTTGAAAAATATTGCGTAATCAGTAGAATAATCTAGATCAATAATATTGATCTATTACTTCAGATATTTTATGATTAAAGGTGGTCACTCAAGCAAGATCGTTAACCGTGAAACACAGACACGGACTTTTGCGTAAAAAACCGAACATGGCTCTTTAGATATGATGGTTGCCACATAAACAAAACAGACCTGCCTACCTTGCAAACGTGGGTTAAGTTGAGAGCATAAACAATCAACTCAGAGCCAAAATCAAGGAGGCAGGTCATGCAGAAAACAATAAA
>NZ_SWCN01000063.1 GCF_005116575.1 Desulforhopalus sp. IMCC35007
GGGGTCACCCATTAGCCACCCCCGTCAATAGGGACGAACGAATTTCTGCGGTTCGTCCCGCATCCCGTCTCTACTCTGCCCGGCCGGCGACGGCCCCGCGCACTTGGTTCTCGTAGTGTGGTTGCGCGATAGCGCGCACCAGTCACCCATCAGGATCAAGGCCGGCACGGTGTGCTGTGCCTGCCCCTGGCTGCACTGGCAGCCCCAGAAAACCCTCTGTTCCCCATCGCGTCCAATCGTGGCGAGCAAACGTGCTCGCACAGATCTGTGGTTTCGCCCACGTTCTTTCCCAGGCGATCCAATCCTTGGTGGCTCGCGATACGGGCGCAGCTTCGCCTTGCTCAGGCGGGGCCGGTGGTGGCGTGCAATCAGGTCTCCTGGTTATGCCAACCCCTTGGCGGCACTGCCACCACCGCCCCATTGCTCCTTATCCGAACGCTCGCGCCACGTCGAAGGGCTCACCGCTCTTCATGACGTGGTAGCTCGCCCGCGCCAGCTTGTGGGCCACCGCCTTGATGGCTACCACCGGCAGCGTGCGGGCGCTCTTCTTCTGGTAGAAGCGCTTGATGCGTTCGTTGTAGCGCACCGCAAAGTGCGCCGCTTCGACGAAGGCCCAGGCCAGGTGCCGGTTGCCGCACTTGGTGTTGCCTTCTCCTTTTTTCTTGCCGTTCGACTCGCGCCGGCTGCTGACCGTGCGGGCGTAGGAAGCGAAATTGCCGGGACTCGCGAAGCGACCGATGTCGCCGGTCTCCAGCGCAATGGTCAGCGCCAGCACCTTGCCGATGCCGCTCACCGTCTGCAGCGCGCGGTAGTCCTCGCGCAGCGTGGCGCGCTCGAGAATGGCGTGTTCGAGCCCGTGGATCTGCTCGTCGAGGCAGTGCATCACGGCAAGGTTGGCCTGCACCGCAAGGGCCTGCTCGGGCAGCAGCGCCAGCGCATCGATGTCCGGCGCCTGCCAGCCCTTGATAAGATTGCCGGGCGCAGCGAGACTCAGGTTGCGGGCCAGCAGGTTCTGGATGCTCAGGATCTGGGTGGTGCGCTGCCTGACCAACTGGCTGCGCTTTCTCAGCAGATCGCGCACGGCGCGCGCTTCACGCGGATAGATATACCCCTCGGGCAGAATGCCCAGGCGCAGCAGGTGCGCAAGGTGCCGGGCATCGGCTGCATCGCCGCTGTACTTGAGCCCGTCATACTGCTTGACCGCTGCCGTGTTCACCAGATGCACCACGTACCCTGCCTCCTGCAGACCATCGACCAGCCAGTACCAGTTGAACGTCGATTCCACCGCTACGCCCTGGATCTGCCCGGCGCACGAGCGCAGCGCCGAAATGATGCCATCGAGATTATTGGGCAAGCGCTTGCGGTAAACCACCCGGTCGGTTTCATCGAGCACTACCACCATGCTGTTGTTGGAATGCAAGTCGATTCCAGCATAGAGTTCCATGTCGGCCTCCTCGTTGTGGACGTTTCGTCTGTGTTGGAACCCAAACGATACGCCCGCGCCCGGAGGCCGGCCCATGGCTAGATGTTTATCAGGTCTCTGATAGTTACATTGAGTGGTCGGGGTCACCCATTAGCCACCCCCGTCAATAGGGACGAACGAATTTCTGCGGTTCGTCCCGCATCCCGTCTCTACTCTGCCCGGCCGGCGACGGCCCCGCGCACTTGGTTCTCGTAGTGTGGTTGCGC
>NZ_SWCN01000064.1 GCF_005116575.1 Desulforhopalus sp. IMCC35007
ACCGGAGTTGCTGAAAGGTTGGCCTGAACACCACCGCTGAGATAACACCCTGTCTCAGTTCTTTTATATATATCGGGTGGTCAAAATTCGGTGATCACGGGTGGTCAATTTTAGGTTGTCATTTCTAGCTGGTCGTAGTTTGAAAACCGGGCGGGCAAAGTCGACAATCACTCGAACCTTCAACCCTTCTCTTGCCCTACGTGCCAGGGCATTGCTGATCAGTCTACTTGAGGTATCGAGTTCATAAATGAAGAATTCAAGATCAATGGAGTTTTGAGCATCTTCGATCATTTTTAGCCGGGTAGCCAAGGAGTCTATGCCAACATCCAATAGGGATAACTGATGGGGCTCTAAAAGACGTGTATTGGTTAAGCCGCGCGCTGGAGCTTTTCCCAACCATTGTCTTTCTGTTATTTCAAGTAAGCCAACAAAGGTAAAATAAAATAAAAAAAGTACACCTATTACACCAATGGCGAACCTCTTTATGACTCGTTTGAAATTGATTCTTTTCATCTTACCGTTTTTTAGCTTTGAGATTTGATCTTGTTGCGAGAGTGGCATGTCCTGACTAAGAATAGGACGGTACAATTAATGGATTGTGTTTACAAGAAATCAACTCCGAAGGGCTGGTGGATTATCCATTTCCAACTGAAGCATTACAATTGTGCATATCAAGAATTATAAATTTCAGTAACTACATTTCTAAACCATGCAGGTTTTTCAAAAATAACATAGATTAACAAAAGAGCAGTAAAAGGTATTGGGATAATCATATCCAACAAGGCAAGGAGTGATAAATAAAGGAGTATTTTTGTATTATTCTTCATGATAGTAACCTGTAAATAATTTTCTCAGATTCACAATATCTCAACCCAAGGCTGATAGTAGAACTAAACCAATACGCGGACTGGTGGTAGATCATATCACTTACAGGCTGTCAACTCACCTGCAATTATTTCGTCCTAAAAATTAAAATAATCGATATTTACATATCGTGGTAGATATCTGTCATGTTTCTCCACCAATGCTTATATTGAATTAGGAGAAAAAAAATTGCAGACTTACAGGTAGCCGCCTTTTTTAATGCTGTGAACTCGATCGGAACCTGCAGTCGGGTTTATTAGTAGAAAGAAAGTTTAGGTAAAATTGCAGGTGAGGAGAGCCAGGCATGAGATTCCGTTCATTCATTTTGGCAGTTTTGATTTTTGCGTGCAGTGGTTGCGTGGTAGCACCGCCCTACTACAGTGAGCCTTATTATTACAATAGTTACCACAACACCTCGTACTACTACCCGTATTACTATCCACGCTTCTATCCATTTTACACTCCGTATTTTTACCCAAATGTCTATCTAAATTTCAGGTCCCATGATAATTTCCATCGCAATTATAATGGACGGCATGGTAGGCACCGGCATTGAAGAAAGGGCCCCAGCTTTTAGGACCACTGGCTAAGTTATGAAAGTATGCATAGTTTCTCAAACAAACCAGCAAGGAGAAATTATGAAAAAGCAAAGAAGAAAACACACAGCAGCATTCAAAGCACGGGTGGCTCTCGAAGCGATTAAAGGTCTCAAAACTATGAGTGAAATTGCGGCTGAATTTGAGATTCACCCAGTTATGGTGAGTAACTGGAAGAAGGAAATGCTTGAAC
>NZ_SWCN01000066.1 GCF_005116575.1 Desulforhopalus sp. IMCC35007
ACTGGGAGCATTTTGTGAGAAGACTATCCAAATATTCTTTGCAACGTTAATGGACACAGCACTTGATTCAGTAGGCATCGCAAAAAGTGAATTGAGAGTGCCTGAAACTTAATCCCGAAAGTTGAGTAATAAATGATAATTCCAACGCTTGAGCGGCCACCCGATAGAACCGTTGATTATCACTCCTCTTCATCGATCTTGCTGGGGGCAAAAGAGTCTCTCACTGAATCGCCAGTTTTGAGCCAAGAGCCGCAATATTTCAACACATTTGCAAAAGGTACCTGGGCAAGGCTCCCAAACAGTGGATTGGCCCGTAATAATTTGGCTGCCGAAACTGCTGGTGAGTTCAGACCACAGAGAAAACGCGCCTGCTGTCTCGGCTGTGATAACGCCTTTGGATATTCTTTGATCAATTGCGTCAAGGTGTTGATATCGTGAATTTTTATCTCTTTGTTTACCCTTTTCTTCACATGGGCAGGGGAGTCGCCAAGGCATATGCTACAATGTCCGCATTTGTCTATGGTTTCACCAAAATACTGAAGTAGATAGCTCGTTAAGCAACCATCATGCTGTGCGTAGTCGAGCATGTTTTGAATCCTGGCAATCTCCATCTGCTCATGCTCAAGAAATGTTGTCTGTAGATGAGTGCAGACGTCCTGACGATTTACATTTTCGTCAAGTCTTCTGAAACGTTGCCTGTAGCCACCCAGTTGGAGTTCAATAAAACCTTTATTTGCAAGATCGTCTAAAGCTCGGAGAATTACGGAACGGGTATGGCCGGTAGTGACGACTGCTTGGTCAGTGTCCAGTGTGGCCCATTTTTTTGCCATGGTGCAACAGCTGAACATCTTACGTAAAAAGGATGCTTGGTTTTCGTTATACTCCGACACAATTTCATCGAAGCTTGCAGCCGGGGCTAAGCGAATATTGCTGTAATAAAAACCTTCTGAGCGGATTATTTCCATAAGCTCCAGGCGGGTCAACAAGGTGTTCACAACAAGCGTGCGCATATCGTGCTCACGTGAAAGTTCGTAGGTAGAAACGTCAATTTCTTCCCCCTGATCAAGTATGGCATTGACGATGTCAACAATACTTTTTGCATCAGGTGTGTCACCATAGACAAAATTTTCAAGGGTTGTGCAGTCATCGGCGCAGGCGAAAAGTTCGCAAACCGAAGGTTTGCCATCACGGCCTGCTCTACCAATTTCCTGCATATAACTCTCAAATCCTTTGGGCAGATGGTAGTGGTAAATAGAGCGTATGTTGGCCTTATCTATCCCCATGCCAAAGGCAATGGTTGCACAAATAATTTCTATGGAATTATCCATGAACCCATCTTGTACCGCTGCACGGTTTTCAGCAGACATTCCCGCATGATAGGCACGAGCATTAAAGCCGTTATCCACAAGGCTTTGAGCGACTGTTTCTGCGTCACGCTGCAAGCTGACATATATCCTAAATTCCCGGGCTATTGTAACGATGCCGGTGGCGTGACACCCAATTTAGTATAAAGTTCAATCTGGCGTTTTGTGGTTTCTCCAATCTGAAGCTGTTGTCCCGGCACTTCAAAGCATTC
>NZ_SWCN01000008.1 GCF_005116575.1 Desulforhopalus sp. IMCC35007
TTCGACTGCATTGAAACCACAAAAGTCCAGACTGTCATGGGCAGCTATCGATGGTCCACCGAATCGGTGGCCAGAGACAGGCTGCTCTTGAAGTACTTGGGAGTGGATACTAAATAGTGTACGCTTTGTCCGACTTTCAAGTTATCACGTATGAGAACATGAATCTGAGACCGTTATTTAGTCAAGGCCAGATTCAAATATACTGGAATTATGTTGCGCGATTAGTTATGTTGTCTGTTTCATTGGTCTTCTTCTTTTGTATTTAAAAAAATATTGCAAATATTGCTTTTTCTTCCTCCTTATTCTTTATATTTTATTTTTTTACTTTTTTTTGTGTTTACAAACTTAAAAATTCTTGTAACTGTTTTCAGTGTGGTGGTGCGAACCGCCAATAAACTTAAAGTATTGTGAGTCATATGAGCGAGTTAACGATCAGGTTTCTTTCCTTATTCAATTATTTCCCACTTAGGTAGCCCTTCAATGCCTATGGAAATTTTATCGTAGTAGTTTGATTAGAGTAAGATAATTATGTTGCGAGCTATTTAGTATCGATTCTCAAACTCACCGCAATCCCCCCGATATTATGACAAATATTAGAATCTATCAAAATGTCATAAAATTCCATTAATTTCAGCCAGATAGATCAACTCGCAACATAACAGGAAACATCTTAATTTTGAGCAGTTTTGCATTTTTAGAGGTGTTACGTGGCAATCTCAAGGTCGATAAGAAAGTACTCCACGTAACAAAACATAATCCAGATAGATGAAATACTCTGGTTATTAACCCCAAGTTCGACAGTCATAGGCACATTTCAGGCTAAAAAGAGAGATAAGTCGTTGTTTTTATGTTTGACAATGACATTTTCTGAAAATTTTCCTAGGCACACGATTTGTATTTTAATGCTTGACATAATTAATTGTACAACCTTTTTGTATAGACATGTACATTCGAACCATCAAACGTAAGAACAAAGACGGCTCAGTCGTCGAATATGTTCAACTCGCCAACAACGTCTGGAACAAGAAAAAAGGCTTCGCACAAGCACAGGTCATCCACTCTTTTGGCCGCAGCGATCAATTAGATGTTGAGGCGTTGAAGCGGCTGATAAAGAGCATGAGCCGTTTTCTTGACCCCGAAGACGCTGTGCGGATCGAACATAAAGACGACGATCTGAAGATCATGAGCAGCCGCCCATCAGGTGGTGCCCACCTACTCAAAGCATTGTGGAACAGACTTCGAATCAACAACTGCCTACAGAAAGGCCTTGATCAGCGTTCTTTTTCCTCTCCAGTTGCTGACGCCATTTTTGCCATGGTTGCCAACCGTGCCTTGGCCCCGTCCTCAAAGCTTGCGATTGAGCAATGGGCCGCGGAAGAAGTCTACCTAGGTAATAAAGACACGCTTCAAGTGCAGCACTGCTACCGAGCAATGGATTTTCTTCTTGAACACCAGGAGACCATACAGCAGGAGGTGTTCTGGTCCACTGCAAACCTGCTCAACCTGACTGTTGATTTGATCTTTTTTGATACCACCAATACCTATTTCGAGACCGACGAGCCAGGACCATCAGAGTTGAAAGCCTATGGTAAATCCAAAGACAAGCGTGACGACCTGCCCCAGGTGACCATCGGGCTTGCTGTGACCCGCGAAGGTATCCCGGTACGCTGCTGGGTACTGCCTGGTAACCAACATGACAGCAAATGCGTTGATCAGGTTCAGAAAGATCTCAACAGCTGGAACCTTGGTCGGGTCGTTTGGGTCATGGACCGAGGTATGACCAGCCAGGCAAACCAGAAGATCCTGCAACGGGCCGGTGGGCAGTACATTCTGGGTGAAAAACTCAGCGGCAATAAACTCAATGAGGCCGTCTTATCACATCCTGGTCGCTTTAAGGTGGTCACTGATAACCTGCACATAAAAGAAGTCTTTGCCGGCGAAGGCACCGGCAGTCGCCGCTATGTGATTGCCTACAACCCTAAACAGGCCGAGTTGGACCGAATCAATCGGCAACAGGTACTTGAGCGCTTGTCCTGCGAGCTTGAGATACTCAACAAAACCAAAAAGACCAAGGCACATTGCAATCTACTTTTGCACCGTTCCATGGGCCGTTATGTCAAAGAACTCAAAAGCGGCAAACTTCGTCTTGATAAAGCCAAGGTGAAACAGGACGAAAAGCTTGACGGTAAATATCTTTTGTCAACAAGTGATCAGCATATGTCTGCCGAGGATATCGCTCTTGGTTACAAGCAGCTGCTAGAAGTAGAGCGGGCTTTTCGTACTCTCAAAAGCACTCTTAGCCTGAGACCGGTCTATCATTCAAAAGACGATCGTGTCCGCTCGCACGTTCTCATCTGCTGGCTGGCATTATTGCTGGTCCGCATTGCCGAAGTGGAAACCGGGCTAAGTTGGGCGAAGATCCGTCAGCAGATGCAGCAGCAAAATTTAATCGATTTATTTGGCAAAAATGGGCGTATACTCCAGCACACTGAACTGACACATACCCAGCGCAACATCCTGAATAAATTAAATATAAAGCCACCACAGCGAATCTTGCAAGCCGAAACAGCAGCCTAAATTCCTAGGCACTACACCATTTTTTGCTATCTCTCCATCGTATTAATATCATTACACATCTTTAACTTTGTTTGCCTAGGACTGTCGAACCCAGGACACCGATGGATACGCTTGAAGATGGGAAAAAACTTTAGGAGGAGAAATTAATAGTCTCAAACTAATCTGACAATTATAGCTAAAAAATCGGTAACTGTCAGATCGGGTCTGAACAACTACAACTTAATTCATATTTAGAATTCGGCGTAATCCATTCATGTTATATGTGGTCTTTCCATCAAGCCGAGTTTTGTGAATGTATTTTGAATCTTGGCCAGTAATCAGGCACCAGCCATCATTACTTATCACGGTACCATGACTGGTTACATTCATATCTGATAATTTTATATCTTTGCAGTCATCTATCCAAAGGAATTTGTCTTTTTTAGCCATTCTCTGTATATGGGCCACAACCGAAGGCTTAAAACGGGTGATGTGTGAAACGAATAAGTCCTCTGTCAACTCAAGGAAAACAGGTAACTCATATTTTTTATTATTAATTGTTAGCATTTTCTTGTTTGTATCAATAGAAATATCCTGTTTGATAATATTTGGGCCCCAGAATTTTAAGATCTCAGGTTTCCAGGTAAATAGCTTGTCTGCGATGTAATCACGTTCCTTAACAATACGCTCACCTTCTTTCAGCAAGTCCCTACCTAAGCCTATCTGTCCAGAGTATCCCATGAATGGAAGAATTGTTGTGCCTATATCCATATGTGTGCCAAGGGTGTGTATCTCTTTTCCGGTAACTTTTCCTGGTTCAAAAATCATAAATAGATTTTTTTTCCCTTCATTACCTCTTGCCTGTTTGATCATTTTATAAGCAGGTGTATTTCTATAATTATAATGATCTGAGGCTACGACAATCACTGTCTGTTCCCCATAGGGTGAGTCGGCAATTTTACGGATAAAATCACTTATTAGAAAATCTGCACACTTGACAGCATTTAGGTGTTTATTGCTGCCATCAAGGTATCCTTTATCTTCACATGATTTTGATGGGTACCCAGGCGCATGAGTATCGACGGTCAGGAGGAAAAGGCCAAATTTAGTTCCTGATTCGGATAGTTCCAGGAATCGTTTGTAGCTGATATCAAAAAGTGAGTCGTCGTAAAGCCCCCAATGATTCAAATAAGTAGTATCTTCCAGCTTAGACCGAAGAGCATTTCGGCCGAATACATCAATAAATCCATGAGATTTAAAAAACTCCCCTTTGCGGGTAAAATTAAGCTTGGCTCCACCGTAATATGCGAGGAAGTAGTCTTCATTTGCTAAGAGATCTCCAAGGCAGGTCGCGTCGGGGAGAAAATCTCCCCTAGGGTTCTTAATGAACGACATGCTTGGTAAATATAGAGGAACCCCGCACTGGCTAGCCACAATAGACCAGATAGTGCCATTGATACCTGGAAGGGTGTACAACTGACTGAAAGAGGTACTCTGTTTTTCGATTAATTTAAGTTCTGGTACTAATCCCGGAAAGATGTCTTCATTGAAAAAGGCACGTTCGAGACTTTCTGCATAAATAACGACTATATTTTTTTGACCTGTTTCTAGCCGGCGGATCCGGGGTTCTTTATAGTAATTGTAAAACTCCCATGTCTCTGAAGACGTTGAGCGCATTGAACTGATTAATGATCTATGTGGTAGTTGGTATATATTAACGCAAGCTGGGTTGATCGAAAGACCGACAAATAGAAGTGCATAAGCCATTAAACATCTTGAATATGATAATGAAATGTTCTTGTCTGTTTTTATATAAACAAAAATCCCCATAAGTATAATACAGAGTGAAAGTGAACCTATTATCAGTGTTATTAGCCAGATATACTCCTTAAAAGGGGCACCAGTCAGGCCGAATTTGAGTTGCATGATGGTGGCCTGATTGACGCCCACACCAGTGAAATAATTGGCAACTAGAAATAACTCAATAAGTAACACGTAGAGTAAAGCAAGGGTGCTGAATATGGTTTTATTCAAGCGACTCGCACCACAACGGAGTATGAGGAAAATGCCTCCCAGAAATATGACGACGGATAAGATGATGAAAAAAAGGTTGGGCATTATAGACTCTTAGGAAAAGAAATCATAGTATCATGTAAAGGCATGATCATCAAACAAGCTCTCATAGCTTTTGAATGTCACAGTTGTACGGTTCAATGGTGTTGAATGACTAGATTGAAAGTGCGGTAATAGATTATATTTTAACAAAATTATCAAGCCCCAACAGAAACATTCCCAGCATTTAGCACCACCAGCTAAGTTTATGTTCTGCCAGTTTCTCAATCATGCCAAACTGAAAACACATGAAACTTCAAAGACGGAAGCATACATGAACTCAAGGCTAGTGTGGTACTTGAAAGGATCCCGGGACTGAAGACCCAGGGTGAAATTGCTAAGGAGAATGAGATCCACCCGATAATGGTTGGTAAATAGCAGAATGATCTGCTCCAACGTATACCAGAACTCATTGCCGTCTCATAGTTAATTCAACAAATTAAGCTGTTGAGATAATGATGTTTCCCCGTCGGTGTCAGTTGGTTTTAGCAGGTCTGACAACGGTTGTCTCTCAAAAATGTTTGCTAGCAGGCGGAGCAAGGCGGAAAGTGACCCTCGAAACTTCGCCATGAATTTAAAATAGATCAACAATGTTTGTCAGGCAACGTGCAAGATAGCAGAATCGTCAGCCTCAAGTTAGATATTGGCACTGCAACATTAAATGCTCACCAGTTTATCTCCGTGAAGGTGTTTCCTATACATCCTGCGAGCAGAGAAACATAATTCTAAAACCTAAAATGTTTTTAAATTATTACTCCATTCCAGATTAGTCAGAGCGTTGACACTACCTTCCAGCCAGCAGCAACACTTATACAAAATACATCAAACTATATTGACTGCCTACAATTGCTCTTTTCAGGAAGCAGCTAAGCGACAAACATCTGCTGTTTTGCCAGGCAGTCGCAGAGTTTTGAATAGACTTCTTTAAGATGGTCGTGACGATAGTCTCCGGCAACGGCTCTTTCTATGCGGCGAGCCAGTGAACCTTTTTCAAAAATGGTCTGTAATGGTTTCAGAAAATCATGATCCCACTGCGCTTTGTCGGCACAGCCCGCTGCGAGGTGCTGCCAGAGTTCTATGGCCTGAATTTTTTCAGGACCAAGACCAAATAATCGAAGATATTCCGGGTCACTGATGACGGCCTGATCCCCGTACTTAATCACATCCTGAAATATTGCAGCAAGAGGATCGACCTCCCAGTTCATTTGCTGCTGCAACTCATCTCCTTCGCTTTCACAAAGAGCCTTAATAACAGAAACAATAAGTTGAGCGCAGGCAAGGTCCGCAAGCGGAGTCTCCTGAATATCCAATACCCTTATTTCAATGGCCCCCCGATCGAAACGGGCAATAGCTCCTCTGGCATTGAGAAACTCATGGGCCAGTATTCCTTCCGGATCGTGACTTGCTATAGCCTGATACATCGGCGAAAAAATTATCTTTTGATAATCCGTTTCAGAATAGACGCCTTCAGGGATAATTTTACCTGCAACCTGAGGAATTTTTGCAGAATTTGTACAGTAATATTTCATCCTGTTGTCAAGATGAGTACCTGCTGCACCATCCATGATTGGCGACGATGCGGTTAGTGCCGGCATAATTGGCATAAGAAGACGTATTGCAGAGTGTAGCCTGGCAAACTCCTCATCACCGCTAAAAGACAAATTGAGATGGGTACTCTGTAGATTTGACCAGCCGTGTCCACTGCAACCGAAGATACGGTTGAAGGCCTGGTAAATAGGGCCGCACTCATGGGGCCACAATTGAGTTTCTTTTGCCGGATTCATCCAGGGGTGGGCTGCCGTTGGCATCAGGCGGCCCCCCAGACCGGCAAGAATCGTATTTACTTTCCCTACATGGGAGGAAAACCGATCTGCAAGACTATTGAGCGAGGAAACGGGGCCATTGGTCTTTATTTCAATGACGTGCAGCACGAGTTCATTTGACCAGGCGATATCATCAAATTCGACCTGTCCCTCAATGGAACCCGTCGCTCTTTCAATCAGCTTATCCGCTACGGGTAAGACATCAAGGCTTTCCTGATGAACGATCATGTATTCAAGTTCGACCCCGATAGCTTCCAGCAATTTCCAGCTACTCAACTCGCCGTCCCCCTTTCATCCTGTCTTCAATCCGCTGGCGAAAAACATCGATAACCCGAAGATACAATTCTTCTCCGAGAATGCTGTCTTCAATACCGGCATCTAGATTGGGGTTATCATTCACCTCGATCACGACCACCCTGTCACCCACCTGTTTGAGATCAACACCGTACAGTCCGTCGCCGATCAGCTTTGATGCCTTTACAGCCGTATTGATAACGCGTTTTGGCACCTGAGCCACCGGAAAAGTCTCGTATTTACCAAAGGTATCTTTTCCCTTTTTATCTGTACTGATGATCTGCCAGTGTTTTTTTGCCATATGATACTTGCAGGCGTACAGGGGACGCCCATCAAGGACACCTATGCGCCAGTCATATTCAGTTGGCATAAACTCCTGGGCAATGACCAGATCAGACTTTTTCAGCATTCTTTTGGCCTCATCTAAAAGGCGTTCTCTGTCTTTCACCATGATAACACCCTGAGAAAAGGAAGAGTCCGGCTCTTTGAGAATGCAGGGCAGGCTGAATTCCGCCAGGACCTGGCTGATATTTTTACTGTGCAGGATCAGGGTGCCTGGAGTTGGCACCTTGTAGCGTGTCAGTAACTCGGCCAGATACACCTTATTGGAACAGCGTAAAATTGAGACAGGATCGTCGATGACGACCAACCCTTCAGCCATGGCTTTTCGTGCCATCCTATAGGTATGGTGGTCCACGTTGGTGGTTTCACGGATAAAGAGTCCGTCGAATTCGGACAGACGATTGGAGTCATCTTTTGTGATGAGTTCGACTCCAAAGCCCATTGATTCGGCAGCCTTGGTAAAAAGCTTCATTGCCTTAGCATCGGATGGAGGCCGGGCTTCCGCCGGGTTTTGTAAAATAGCCAGATCGTACCGACTTACATGGCGTTTAGGAATAACCAGCTTCTTACCTGCAAAGTAGGACGACACAACATCTTCGCTAAAGTGGAGATCCTCTTTTGGGATATCCTTTGCCGCAAGGGGTGATATATTTTGCAGTTGCCACTGATTGGTCAGCGAGAAATCAGCGCGCAAAAATGGCGCCGGAAAAAATTTAAATAGCGCAGAGGCAAGAGCTTCAAATCGTTTTTCAGGGGTTTTACCGAAATATACGTTAAATGAGACCTTTTTTTCATCTTCACCGGCAAAGGGTTTTTTAAGAAGATCTTCGAGTTCGCTGGAAATAAGCCTGACAATTCCCATGGACTTCATATCCTGAATTGTCGTGGTACTTGGAATAGATTTGTGGTTTCTGGCCTCGGCCAGGAGCGAGACATAATAGCCCATACTCTGATAACGGTATGATTTACATATGTTGAAAACTTTCACTCCCTTCATTGCAGCAAACCTGCTGTCAGTCAAATAAGTTCTTGCGGCAACAGGTTCAACATCTTTGAGATTGAGGGGAAATTCTTCAGGATTCTCGATAACGACAAATATTGACACAGATCTATCCTCACTTTTATTTTTTCTTTCGGGGGGTAATGACGAGCATATTGGCATCAAAGCTGATAGTTGAGAGCATGATAGCAGGTATCAGCCGATTGAACCTGACTTCATAATACTGATTATCACTCATGGGATTGGGGTGCCAGGGATCAGCAATCATGGCCTTTCGTGTGTTGATATCGTAACCGGAAAGCACCACGAAATGACCTGTGGGCTCACCATTGATATCATCATAAATTAATCGACTTCCCAGATCTAACTCTCTGGCAGATCGATAGAGATAGGTCGACGATAATCCGCTGATGATGGGTTTGTGTTGTTTGAGGATCCTGCGAAGAAGCTCAGTTGAAAGATCCTCCAGCAGGATTTTCCCTTTGAGACGCAAAAACTCCAGATAAGCTCTGGTTACCGTCTCCATTTTCGGAGTATGCTTGACCTCGAGTTGAAGTATAAGTTTTTCCGCCATTTCTTCTGCGGATAGGCAAAACCAGGTAGGATCGAAAACCTGCATATCAAAGGTGTAAAGGGTTGCATCGTATCCACGTTGAAGAGCGTGGCAGCCAAGTACCACCGCCAGGGTTCCTCCACCCTCAAGAGCAGGAACCTCCTCTATAACCTGAGCCAATGAAATAGTATCATTATAATAGCTGTAAATTGAATGCAGGCAGGTTGGCCCACAGGTTGTGTCATCGGGTTGCCGTAAGATTTCAAAGTGAATTTGAGTTTCCATAAAGTTACATCAGCAGTACTTAAAAAAACGGGTTTTCAGACGCTTGCAAAATAAGAGCTGTTGCATTCGGACATTATTGCAACAGCCTGGTATATTTTACCGATAAACAAAAAACAACGAATCAAAAAATGAACAAACCACTTGCCCCTTTTTATTTTTTAAGAGCAGTTATATAAGATTTTTTCTGCTTTTAATTGTCCGTAATACCACTCTCAGCCTACTGCAACAAGGGGCAATACACTCTACAACACAGATTTTCTTGTACTCTCCCAAACAACAAAAATCAGGAGTTCCTCTGGTCTATAACATCCTCATTCTCTATCACTTTCTACCTTGTTCATCAGCCGGTGCACCTCCTCACCGGTCAGTACTTCTTTTTCCTGCAGGAGTTCAGCAAGGGTATCAAGGATCAACCTTTGATCAGTAAGAATCTGCGTTGCCCGTTCATGTGCCTCCTCAACAAGGGCACGAACTTCAGCATCAATGAGTCTGGCTGTTTCCTCACTGTAGTTTCGCTCTTCCTGGCCCTGCACACCAAGATATATGAGTTGTTGTCTTTTACCGTAGGTGAGCGGCCCAAGCTTTTCACTCATCCCGAACTGACATACCATGGCTCGGACAATTTCACTGGCACGTTCGAGATCGTTCTGAGCCCCACTTGAGATGTTGCCAAAAACGATCTCTTCAGCCGCCCTGCCACCGAGAAGGATAGCGATCTGGTCTTTGAGTTCATCTTTAGTGGAGAAGAATTTCTCATTAATCGGCAGCTGCATGGTGTAACCAAGAGCCGCAATGCCCCGTGGAATGATGGAAACCTTGTGCACCGGTTCGCCTGTGGGCACAGTGACCGCAACCAATGTATGACCCGATTCATGATATGCCACCCGCCTTTTTTCTTCACTACTCAGGACCCGATGCTTTTTCTCTGGGCCTGCAATAATCCTGTCAATGGCCGCCTCGAAATCCTCCATGGTAACTTCCTCATGACCTTTTCGCACCGCACCTATGGCTGCTTCATTGGCGATATTTTCAAGATCGGCACCAACAAATCCTGGCGTACGCTGGGCCACTACCAGTAAGTCGACCTCCTTTGACATTTTGATTCTGCTGCTATGGAGCTTCAAAATTGCCTCACGAGCTTTAAGATCAGGTTTATCGACTATAATCTGCCGATCAAAACGGCCGGATCGGAGCAGCGCCTTGTCCAGAATTTCAGGCCGGTTGGTCGCGGCCAACACCACCACTCCAACGGATGAATCAAAACCATCCATCTCTGAGAGCAGTTGATTCAGGGTCTGTTCCCGCTCATCATGGCCTCCCACCACCGGCCCTACACCACGAGCACCACCTATGGCGTCCAGTTCATCTATAAAGATGATACAGGGAGCTTTTTCGCGCGCCTGCTCAAAAAGTTCACGAACCCTCGCAGCACCGACACCGACAAACATCTCGACAAATTCAGAGCCGGCGATGGAGAAAAATGGAACCTTGGCCTCACCTGCTACAGCCCTTGCAAGCAGAGTCTTACCAGTGCCTGGTGGTCCGGCCAGCAAAATTCCTTTTGGCATCCGACCGCCAAGCCGCTGGATCCGTTCAGGGTCCCTTAAAAAGGCGATACTCTCCTGCAATTCCTCCTTGGCTTCTTCGACTCCTGCCACATCGTCAAAGGTCACGTCCAGCGAAGACTCCGCATGGATATGAACCCGATTCCCGGCGATATTGAGAAACCCCTTGCCCCCCTGCCCCATCCGGCGGCCAATCCAGCCCCAAACCAAGAAAAAGATGCCAAAGGGAATGACCCAATTTGCAAGAAAACTACCGAACCAGTTGCTGCTCTGACGCACGGAATATTTAACGCCATGCTCTTCAAGTTTTTCGGCCAGGTCATTATTTAAGAGCGGCACGGTTATAAAACGCCGGATGGCGTTGGTTCTTTCGTCCTTTACAGTCAGCGTGCCTGAAATATACTTGTCGGTGACCACTGCCTCGGCGACCTGATCTTTATCCAGATAGCCGATAAACTCACTGTAGGGAATCTGTTCTTTTTTCGTTTCAAAATAACCCTGCCAGAAATAAAAAGAGAGAACCATGAAAATGGTATACAGCCAGATATTAAAATTAGGCTGTTGCCAGAACCGCTGACTTCCCTGTCTTCCGGGCTTGTTAATTTCGATGTCCGGTTTTTTGTTTCCTGGTGTAAAGTGATTTCTTTTCATTCTGCCCCCCTTCTCTCTGATCTCTACTTCCTCCTGGAAATGCAGATAATAACACGTTTTATTTTTGTGCAGACGGTGCTGCAGCTTCAGCCGGTGTCCAGCCCCCGCCAAGGGCTTTATAGAGCCTGATAAGATTTGAGGTCACGGCGCCATCACTTGTTGCGAGCTGGTCCTGAAGTGAGAGTAATGCCCGCTGGGCATTGAGTACATTTTGAAAATCAATAAGACCTGAGCTGTATTGATCCTCAGCAAGCTGTACAGCGCGTCCGGCAGCCCCTGCTGCCTCTACCAGTGACCGCCTTCTGACCTGCTCATCAGCATAGGCAATAAGCGCATTTTCAACCTCTTCAAGCGCCAAAAGTACTGAGGCCTCATAGGAGATCAAGGCCTGTTCCTGAAGGGCGTTCTGTACCTCGATGTTCTGGCGGATACGACCGGAATCAAAGACATTCCAATAAAACTGCGGCCCGACAGAATAGCTTCTGCTTGCATCGGAGAAAAAATTACCGGAAGACAGGGAAATAAGTCCGATTGAACCCGCCAGTTTAAATTTAGGGTAGAGGTATGCCGTAGCAACACCTATGCGAGCTGTCTGGGCGACCAGTTGCTGCTCGGCCCTGCGAACATCAGGCCTGCGGCGCAGGGCATCCGCCGGCAGGCCGACTGCGACTTCCAGAGGCGTTACCGGGATAGGTTGCATCTCAATCAATTCGTCCTTTAAGCTGCCGGGATTTTTGCCAAGTAACACCGCAAGACGGTTACCCGCCTGCTCCACACCTCTTTGCAAAGGGGGGATCTGCGAACGGGTCTGTTCCAGGTTGTACCTGGCCTGTTCTACATCCAGCTCGCTTGTTACACCCGATGCGGCCCGTGCGCGGGTAATGTTACAGGTCTCTTCCTGGGCCTTTTGATTTGCTTTGGCAATGGACAACCTGGTCTGAAAAGATCGCAGTTCGACATAGTTTAAACCAACTTCAGCGAGAAGACTGACCATGACATCGCGCAGTTCCTCATGGCTTGCGGCAAGTTCTGCGTCAGCGGCCTCCACTGCCCGCTGCACACCGCCAAACAGGTCAAGCTCCCAATTGGCATCAAAACCTGCGCCGTATAATTCAATATCAGCGCCGCCTCCCAGCTCTTGACTGGTGCCGATCTTCGAGACCGTACCTTCTGTATTAATAGTCGGAAAACGATCCGCCGCCGCAATACCGCGACGTGCCCGTGCCTCACGCACCCGGGCGCGGGCCTTCCTCAGGTCAAGATTACCGGCTACCGCTCGCTGAATCAGACTCGTCAACCTCGGATCATGCAGGGTTGTCCACCAACTGGCCATCTTTTGTGGATCCATAGCTTCAGGGGAGAGTCCACCTGCAAGTGATGTACTCCATTTCTCTGGCGCTCTTGTTTCCGGTTGCACATAATCAGGGCCAACAACCGTACAGCCGGAGAGCAAGAGCCCGAATATTCCTGTAACTGCGACTTTTACGATCCTGCTGTTCTTTTGCCCAATGCGCTGCATTATCCCTTTCATGGTGACCGCCTCAATACTATTTTTTAAATCCGCGTCTCTGATCCACGTCTCTTACAGGTACGTATCCAGTGGTACTTGTCTTTTTGGCTTTTACAGTTTAGATCCTGATTGAACCTCTAGAAATAAAAGGAAATATTTACCGCCCCATAGTCCGTATAGCCATCCTGGCCATGGAACTCCTCGCTGCGCATGATGTTGCTAAGAGCAATACGGACATTTTTAATATGAAAGGCAAAACCGAACTGCATATCG
The DNA here is from genome assembly GCF_005116575.1 of Desulforhopalus sp. IMCC35007. Taxonomy (GTDB): domain Bacteria; phylum Desulfobacterota; class Desulfobulbia; order Desulfobulbales; family Desulfocapsaceae; genus Desulforhopalus_A. The sequence continues at coordinate 12,965 of NZ_SWCN01000008.1, forward strand.
CCTACGAAAATATTTTTATCAACACTGTGACTGTCCTCAAAGGTGTTACCGTCAAGAAATATGTTTCGCGCCACCACCCTGCCCTCCAGACCTGCAAAAAAATACCAGTTTGGTTGAGGGTCTGGCCTGAAATATGGAACACCGGGAAAACCGGGTCGAATGGTCGGGGGACCAATATCTTCACGAAGTTTTGTACCCCAGCGAAACGAAAGGCCACCGCCTGCATAGGTGTAGACATTGCCCAATGCGACAACAGCGTGGGGACTCATCTCATAATCGAGAAAACCTGAACTTTCAGGGTAATAGTTCCATTTACGAATATAGGTGAGCACAAGTCCCAGCTCATCTTCGAGCTGATTGTCCCACCCCTCAGGCCTGCTTGTTCCAAGAAACCTGTGAAACCCGTCCTGCACATCATCGGCATGGGAGCCAGGCCCAACGATACCAAGCGTTACTTCAAGACCGTTGATATATTCATAATTGTCCCTCACCCTAACCCGCGAGGCAGTTGCCGCACTTCCATAAAGCCAACCGGCATACGGCCGATCATTTTCTATCAGCTCCTTTTCACTGATATCTTCCGGGGTGAAAATAGTCTGCCCAAGGCTGTATATCACGCAGCTTTCAGGCGTTCTCTCATAAAATGGAAACACCTCTGCCAGATTTTTGAACCACCGCGGTGGTTCAGAGGCCGGCATATACGAGACCTCAATCCCGCTGGTATAATACTGATCGTCGTTTTCTACCCAGCCATCATTTTCCACCTGTAAACTCCAGTAACCTGAGGTTTCATTAGCTTCCTGCTCTGCACAGTCAGCGAACCCCGAGAAAACAGACAGGCTGACACCAACTGCTAAACTCAACAACGTTGTTAATCGTTCCATCACTCCGTCCTCTACTTACCTCAAATCACATGGCGACCTTGATGCTCCTGCGAAAAAGAGCAAGACCTGTCAGAAAAAAGACTCCACCTATACCGATAATCGCCATAAAACTTGGCCAAACGACATCAAAACCAGCACCCCTGTACAAAATAGCCTGGGCAAAACTCACAAAGTGGGTCGTCGGTGCCAGCTGCATAATGGCCTGGACAATCTCCGGCATACTGTCGTGGGGGGTAATGCCGCCTGACAGCATCTGCAAGGGCAGGATGACGAGTATCATGAGCAGCCCAAGTTGCGGCATGGAGCGGGAAACTGTGCCCATAAAAATACCCAAGGAAGCGGTGGAAAACAGATGCAGCATGGCACCAAATAAAAACAGGGCGACAGATCCTGCAATTGGCACGGCCAGAAGCCCCTGCACCACAAAATAGAGTGAGAGAGCAGCAGCCGTAAGCACCACAAGGCCCATGGCCCAGATCTTGGCCATCATTATCTCAAACGGGGTGAGAGGCAGCACCAGAAGATGCTCAAGGGTGCCGTGTTCCCGCTCCCGAATCACCGCAGCTCCTGTGAGAATAATGGAAAGCATGGTAATATTGTTTATGACCTCCATAACGCTGCCGAACCAGGCGCTGTTACGATTGGGATTAAACTTTGTGCGAGTAGTAAGGCCGATGGGCAATGCGTTCCCGCTGCGGTGTCCCTGGACGAATTCGCTGATTTCACCGGTAACGATATTTTGGATATAACCAGAACCGATAAAAGCCTGGGTCACCATGGTGGCATCCACATTGACCTGTATTTCCGGCTGCCGTCCGGCAAGCACGTCACGCTCAAAGTTTGGCGGGATATCAAGGGCGAAGGTATACTTGCCTCCATCCATACCAGGATCGACCGCGCCCCCCGCAATCAGGTCCGGCGTTTTAAAATACGGCCCATATAATGCGCCTAAGATGCGCCCTGAAAGCTGGGATCGATCTTCATCCACTATGGCAATGGGCGCGTTGTGTAATTCCATGGAGGTGGTGGTTGCGATACAATAAATACCACCTGAAAAGGCCCAGATGATGAGCATAATCAACAAGGGGTCCCGAAAAAGAATACGCAGTTCCTTGACACCCAGGCGGTAGATATTGGCACATTTGTTCATCGTCATTTTTCCTGTTTTTTTAAAAACACCAGGCTCAGAATTGTCAGCACCGGGATAAAGGCGGCAAGGGCGAAAAAGTATTGGTAGAGTTGAGTGAAACCAAGTGCTTTTGTAAAAACCCCGCGACAGATAATCAAAAAATAGGTTGTCGGGAAGAATTTTCCGATGACAACACCTATCCCCGTCATCGAAGATACGGGATGGGTCATACCTGAAAAATTAACAGCTGCAAGCAGAGTAACGATGGCGGTCACCGCAAGGGCTGCGATCTGGGTACTGGTAAAGGCCGACATCAACAAGCCCAGCCCCGTGGTAACCGTTACATACAACAGGGCGGCCACAGTCAACGCGGCAAAACTGCCTTTCAGCGGCACACCGAAGACAAAAACTGCAAGCAGAACCAGGCCCAGATAGCTGATCATGCTCACCCCGATATATGGCAACTGTTTACCGATGAGAAACTCCAGTTTTGTCACAGGAGTCGCGTAAAGGTTGGTGATGGAACCCAGTTCTTTCTCCCGTACAACCCCAAGGGCCATGAGAATCGCCGGGATGAAAATGAGCAGGAGCGGGATTACCGCAGGAACCATGGCGTAGAGGCTTTTAAAATCCTGATTGTAACGATACCGCACAACGATACTGGCAAGCGCAGTCTGAGACAGACCGTATTGCCGCAGCATCAGGTCCTGGAGATACACGTAGTGCATACTCTGGACATAGCCAGCAATGGTCTCTGCGCGAAACGGCATGGCGCCGTCAACCCATGCACCAACCTCCGGCGCCCGCCCCTGCCGGAGATCTCTGCCGTAACCTGCAGGAAGCTCAAGGACGAGGCTCAGTTCCGCGCTGCGCATGCGCCGGTCAAGTTCGGCATCATCTGCAATGGGGGCTCGCTCCAGAAAATAGCGAGAGCCGGAAATATTCTCGATATAGTCGCGACTCTCGGGCGTCTGGTCGCGGTCCAGCACCGCAAACGAGACATCTTCCACATCCATGGTGATGCCATAGCCCATGATGAACATCAAAATAACCGTGCCCAGCAACGCAAAGGTGAGGCGAATGGGATCACGCCAGATTTCAAGGGTCTCCCGGTGCGCATAGCCCAGCATTCTAAGGGGCCTGAACGTACCCCTTGTATTGCGGCTGGTGGGAAAAAGAGAAATATCAACGGGGCGATCCTGACTGGTGCTGTTTCTATCAAGGCTTGTGGCCTCTTCCAGATAGTGAATAAAAGCATCCTGCAAGGTCTTTTTGCCACAGCCGGCAACGAGAGCCTCCGGCGTATCAGAGGCAAGTACCCTGCCCGCATGCATAAGGGATATACGATCACAACGCTCGGCCTCGTTCATAAAGTGGGTTGAGACAAAGATGGTCACCTTATCCCTGCGGGAAAGTTCAATGAGCAGCTCCCAGAATTTGTCACGGGCCACCGGGTCCACCCCTGATGTGGGTTCATCGAGGATGAGCATCTCCGGACCATGGATCACGGCTACGGCAAGAGACAGGCGCTGACGGATACCAAGGGGCAGGTTGACTGTGATTTCGGTCAGGTATTCTTCAAGGTCAAAGCGCTTTACCAAATCAGCAATCCGCGCACCGATACGTTCGGGTGCCAGATGAAAGAGCCTTGCATGCAGTTCCAGGTTCTGCTGCACCGTGAGCTCGGTGTAAAGAGAAAAACCCTGGGACATGAACCCCACCCTTTTCCGGGTTTCAAGGTCATGGGCGTCGACGAGACGGCCAAACAGCAGGGCTTTTCCTTCTGTAGGCGGCAGCAGCCCGGTGAGCATCTTCATGGTGGTAGTCTTGCCACAGCCGTTGGAGCCGAGAAAACCAAAGATCTCACCGCGCTTGATCTCAAGATCCACATGGTCAACGGCTGTGAAATCACCAAAGCGCTGGGTCAGCCCCTCGGCCTTGATGGCGGACGGGCCTTCGCCTACAACGGCCAAAGGAGGGACGACAAGGGTTTTGTGTCCCATTCTTTTTTTCTCCGGCAGCAACTGGATAAACGCCGAATCCAGCTCACTTTCTCCGGTCTGCTCAAGCAATTCCCCGGGACTGCCGGTGGCAAGGACTCTGCCGCCATCCATTGCAGCCAGCCAGTCAAACCCTTCGGCCTCCTCCATATAGGCGGTGGACACCAGAACACTCATACCCTTGCGGCGCGAACGGATCGTATCAATCAGTTGCCAGAACTGGCGGCGGGAAAGAGGATCAACACCTGTGGTGGGTTCATCGAGAATCAGCAGATCGGGGTCATGGATGAGCGCGCAGCATAAGCCGAGCTTCTGCTTCATGCCTCCTGAGAGTTTACCCGCAGGTCGATCCTTAAACGGCAAAAGCCCAGTGCCCGCCAGAAGCTCTGTTGCATGGTGCTGTCGTTCAGCCAGGCTCTGGCCGAACAAACGGCCAAAAAAGTCCACATTCTCATAGACAGATAAGGTCATATACAGATTACGTCCCAGGCCCTGGGGCATATAGGCGATACGGGGACAGACATCTGCCCGGTGGCGTCTGCTGGCCATGTCGCCACCAAGCACCTCAACACGACCCTGTTGAATCTTGCGCACCCCTGAAATCAAGGCAAGCAGGCTCGACTTGCCCACACCGTCCGGGCCAATCAGCCCTACCATACAACCTGCAGGAATTTGCAGATTAACCCCGTCAACGGCCACAGTGCGGCCATACCGGTGGCTGAGGTCGGTAACAGAGGCTATGTAAGCCGCTTTCTCACTCATGGCAGAGACCTGCGCTGTACATCTTCCGGCCAATCTGCTGTGGGGTCAAGGCGTATATAGGCAACACCCGGCACCCCGGTTTTTACCTGTTCCAGATGCCCGAGCAGTAACGCCGGATCAATTTTCACTTTGATGCGGAACATAAGTTTTTCCCGCTCTGTCCTGGTCTCCACCGCCTTGGGGGTGAACTGCGCATTGGGGGAGACAAAGGTGACTTTCGCTGGAACCGTAATATCAGCAAGAGCATCAAAGACAAAGCGTGCCTCTGCACCTATCTGCACCCTGCTGGCCTGGGCTGTCGGCAAAAAGATGGTCATAAACACATCGGTCAGGTCAAGCACGGTAAGTACCTTTCCTCCGGCTCCCAGCACCTCGCCCTCTTCGGCGAGTCGGTACAGAACTCTGCCGCTGATCGGGGTTTTCAGAATACTCTCGTCAATGACCTCTTCAATCTGTTGCGTGCTGGCAAGAGCAACCTCTATCACCGCTTCCGCTTCGAGAACCTTGGCTTCAGCTTCGGCAAGTAAGGCTGCTGTGGCCTGCATCGTTGCCCGGTCATGGTCGAGTTGCCTGATGGATATGGCATGTTGATTTGCCTCATAGGTTGCCTGTGACCGCTCATAGTCCTTTTGTGAGACCGCAAGTTCGCTCGTTCGTTGCTGTACAAGCGCTTCTGCATAGCTCTTTCCATGTCGGGCCTGGACAACGGAGGCTTTTGCCTGCCTGAGTTGAGCCTCCAGGGCTTTTGTGTCCATCCGTGCAGTTATCTGATTTTTCTGAAGATAATCCCCCTCACCCACAAGGATTTCAGCAATTCGCCCCGGATTTTTTGTTGCAATGTCAATTTCTGTGGCTTCAATGCGACCATTTCCCGAGGCAATATCATCAGATATTTCCAGGCCCTGATGATTCAACCATACATACGCTCCCACTATGGAAATAGACGCCAGAACAAGCAGTGCAATCCACCATTTCTTCGATCTGCTGTTAGCCACTCTCTCATCCTCCCACAAAACTTTTCCTATAAAGTGCTCCAGAACAAAATCTCTTGCCCTTTTCCCATGACAGGAAGACAGGATCTCGCCCCGATTATTGGAGTGCATTGTACTTGAGAGAACAAAAAGCAGAAAACATGCCAGCCGTAACAGCAAAACAATTCATACGTTCATACAGTGACATGTGTGGCTGTAAAGTGCCTGTTGGCTTGATTAATCTCTACAATTAATAAATTTTACAGACTATCTGCAAAAAATTGCATATTCAGCCAATCTGCGGGCAAAATACCGAAGAGGAAGTTTATGTACGGCTTTTGAGAAGTCCCATATTTGGTGGCGTAGATATGGGATTTTAAAGTGACAATGGCAAAAATCTGTAACCATTTTCAACAAGTATTTGCTTTTCATTTCTGCTCTGGTACAAATGGAGAGGTAAGATATATACCTGTATCTGGTCTTTTTATCTTATACCCTGGCTTTCAGGGTGGTTAACCATTTTTATGCTTTAACCATTTTTGAGCTGGTTAAAGCATAAAACCCCTCTCTGTTTTCTGAGGGCGTTATTACCTGCGTGAAGAATCACTCACGGAGAAAAATGTTTAATATGGGACATGTACGATGGCGAAAACCTACAATGAAATAAACGAAAAAATTGCCTCCGGCAAGGCGGTGGTCTTAACCGCCGAAGAGGTAATAGGCTACGTGGACAAGCACGGCCTTGAAAGTGCGGCAAAGGAAATCGATGTCGTCACAACCGCAACCTTTGGCCCCATGTGTTCCTCCGGCTGTTTTCTTAACTTTGGCCACTCGAGGCCCAAAATTCGTATATCGGAGGCCTGGATTGGTGATGTGCAGGCCTATTGCGGCATTGCAGCTGTCGATCTCTATCTGGGCGCCACCCAGCTTCGCCATAACGATCCAGCGAATATGTACTACCCGGGAGAATTTCTCTACGGCGGCGGCCATGTAATTGAAGATCTTATTGCGGGCAAGAAGCTCCAGCTCTTCGGCCTGTCCTATGGCACCGATGATTATCCACGTCGGGAAATCAGGACCATGTTCGATATCAATGATCTCAACCAGGCGATCATGACCAACCCGAGGAACTGTTATCAGAATTATAATGTGGCGGTCAACACCTCTGCCAAGACCGTGTATACCTATATGGGAATCCTCAAACCCAACATGCGCAATATGACTTACTGTTCAGCCGGGCAATTGTCGCCCCTGCTCAACGATCCCTACTACGAGACCATCGGTGTTGGTACTACGGTCTGGCTGGCGGGAGCACAGGGCATTGTCTATGCGGAAGGGACTCAACACTGCAGTGCGGTTGAAAGGGGTGAAAATGGAGTCCCGGTTGAAGGCGCAGGAACCCTTGCACTGACCGGGAATATGAAGGATATGGACCCCGAGTTTGTCCGGGGTGTCAGCCTCAAAGGCTATGGGGTATCTCTGGCCCTTGGGGTTGGTATCCCCATCCCTATCCTCAATGCAGAAATACTCAAACGTGCAACGGTGAAGGACAGTGAAATATTTGGCTGTGTCACCGATTATTCAAATGATTATCCGCAAAAGACCGGAAATATTTTAGGCCGCTACACCTACGAGCAGCTTCGTTCAGGCGAAGTAGAATTGCATGGCAAAAAAGTTAAGGTCTCATCAATGTCATCCTATAACAAAGCCCAGAAAATCTGTGGCCTACTTAAGGCTGAGATCGAAGACGGTAAGTTTTTCCTGTCCCAGCCCAGTCAGCGCCTTCCTGTCAACCAAGGCATGAAAGGGCTTGAAATAAAGGGGGGAAGATAAATGGTTACCAAAAAAGTGTATCTCTACTTCCCAAAGAGTGAAACAGACAAGCCTATTGTTTACCGGTTGATCAAAGATTACAACCTGGTGGTAAATATCTACCGGGCTAAAGTGACTCCCGAGGAAGAAGGGTATCTTTCTCTTGATATAACCGGCAGCCAGGAGGACATTGACCGTGCTTTTACCTATCTTGGTGAGTTTGATGTGCAAATCCATTCCGGAAATATCAGTGTCCACTGGGATGCGGACCGCTGTGCCCACTGCGGAAATTGCATTGTTCACTGTCCCACCGGCGCTCTCCATTATCTTGATCACAGCAGTAGAACAGTGGGCTTTGATGAAAACAAGTGTATCGAATGTCTCTCCTGTATTACCAACTGTCCCTATGGTGTCTGCAGTTCTTCGTTTTGACCTGCAACATCTGTGATAGCAGAACCCTGAGGCTAACTTGAATGATCCGGCACTCCTCTATTTTGCACATCTTCTGTTATGCGTCACTTTAGAACCTTTTCCTGGAAGGATACCCATTTAAAGGTTTACGGCAGGGCATACGAACAGATAACCCAGGCCGTAGTCAGAGAAAGGAGGGTTCTCGAGGCGTACATCCGGCGTCACCCTCAATTTCAAACGGCCCTGACACCCATTAAGCTGCTCGAAGATGCTCCGGAAGTGGCAGTAAAAATGGCCAACGCCGCTACGCTGACAGGGCTGGGCCCCATGGCCTCGGTTGCAGGAACCCTGGCTCAGCTCGGGGTAGAGGCTGCAAAAGCTGCAGGCTGCGAAGAGGCTATCGTCGAAAATGGCGGCGACATGTTCATAATGTCCCCCACTCCGGTTACCATCGGAATTTTTGCAGGCCATAATTCCATTGGTGCACAGCTGGCTTTTCATCTGCTGCCGGAGGATTTACCACTTTCTATCTGTTCTTCTTCCAGTAAAATGGGACATTCCATGAGTTTTGGGGACTGCGAGTTAGCAACAGTTGTGGCAAAAGAGGCAGCGCTCGCCGATTCCGCGGCGACCCTTGTCTGTAATCGTATTTCAGCTGAAACTGACGTGGAACAGGTGCTTGATGAGGTCGGACGGTTAGGGGGAATACGTGGTATCCTTGTGGTGAACAACAATAGGGTAGGCCTGTGGGGGAAGTTGCCTCAACTTGTGCGCAACCAGGACAGTCAAACCTTGCAAAAGATAACCAGAGCCCCGAACTCCAGCTTTAAATAGGGCTGATTTTATCAATGGCTTAGCCGGTTATCATCTACAACCCCTTTAAGAGTGAGGACCTATAAACTTTTTAAAGAGAATGTTTATCGTAGTAAACACTGATCAACACGAAACGCCAGACCATGTTCCGGTCGCTCAGAGGCAATATTTACCCATCCTGGGTAGTTTTTCTGGCACAGGCTGAGAAGAGTTCGGTTGAGATAAAAAAACAAGATGCTTTATAAAAAGCTTCAACATTTTTCTCTTTCACGGAGAGCAAACCATGCCACATTATGATCTTTTTGTTATTGGAGGCGGCTCAGGTGGAGTTGCCTGTGCCAGGGCTTCGGCGGCACTTGGTGCAAAAGTGGGCCTTGCCGAGGTCGACCGCCTGGGTGGTACATGCGTGAACCGCGGTTGCGTGCCGAAAAAATTTCTTATGTATGCATCCCATGCCGCTGAAGAGCTGTGCAACGCCGTAAGCCTCGGCTGGACCTGTAGTGGAGTATCTTTCAACTGGGCTGATCTACGAGACGGGGTTCAAGCCGAGCTTCGGCGGCTCAACGGCATCTATGATGGCCTTCTCGAAAAATCCAACGTACACCTCTATCAGGGGTTGGCTCACTTTATCGACAAAAAAACGGTACAGATTGGCAGCCAGAATATCACTGCAGACAAATTCATGATTGCAACGGGAGGTTCTCCTTTTATTCCGGATTTCCAGGGTCGCGAACATGTGATAGTTTCAGATGATGCTTTTTTACTCAAGGAACTGCCCAAAAAAATAGCCATTGTAGGTGGTGGCTATATCGCCCTCGAATTTGCCAGTATTTTCCACGGCCTTGGTGTCGAGGTCACACTTCTTGTACGTAGTCCCCGTCTGTTGCGCGGCTTTGATGCTGATCTTGCCGAGCATCTGCGAGCCCAGCAGGTCAAAAAAGGCATCATCATAAAGTGTGCTTCACATATCAGCAAAATCGAGAAAAACACAGAAGGGCTGCGCGTCATCTGCGAAGAATGCGACAGTAAAACCTTTGACCAGGTACTATTTGCCACAGGACGAACCCCCAACTCTACAGGGCTTGGTCTGCAGGATATCGGTGTCAGAGTAAATGAGAACGGTGCAATTGAAGTTGATCAGCAGATGCAGACCTCAGTTGAAAACATTTACGCCATAGGTGATGTGACCGACAAAATGAATCTTACTCCCGTCGCCATCAATGAGGGACGTATTTTTGCAGACAACCATTTCGCCGAAAAGCCCCGGACCATGGATTACACCAACATCCCTACGGTTATCTTCAGCCAGCCACCCCTTGGGGCCGTTGGTCTGACAGAGGCCCAGGCCCGTGAAAAATATGACGACATCGTTATTTTCAAATCAGTTTTTCGACCCATGAAATATGCCCTTGGCCGGGTAGATGAACAAACTCTCATGAAACTTGTGGTAGATGGCTCCACCGACCGGGTTTTAGGTGTGCATATGGTCGGGGCGGATGCTGGCGAAATACTCCAGGGATTCGCTGTGGCTTTAAAGGCGGGCGCCACGAAGACAGATTTTGACCGAACTGTAGCCATTCACCCCAGCAGTGCTGAAGAGTTTGTTACAATGCGGGAACCAGTCAAACAATAAAGCTGGAGGCGTATTATTTTGCTGTAAAAAAACAGTGGTAGAAGTTGGACGTTTTTTCGATGTTATTGTTACTTCATTCTCAATTTAAATGAAGAGATTGCCATGTTAGATGTACTTGTGATATCTGAAAACAACCTTGGGAAAAACCTGATTGCCAGTACATATCTCCGTGCTCTTGGTGGTGAATTTTTTACGGTAAGCTGTGCTGGATTTCAGTCCGGGCCATTAAATCCTCTCATTCAGATCATGATGAAACTTGAGGGATATGATTTGATGCGCTGCGATTGCCCCTATTCTGTTATCGATCTGTTTGAAATGGGGAGAAGCTACGATATAATAATCACCGTATGTCCTAAACGTATTGATGAAAAATGTCCCGATTTTCCCAATCAGCGCCTGCGTTTAAACTGGGGGCACTGCGATCCGGAAAAAATGACTGAGAGTAGAATTGACCGGCTGCAGCAAACGAGGATTATGAGAGACAACATCAAGGCAAATGTCATAAGTTTCATCAAGGACTTTAAAGAGGGTAAATTTGCTGAATTGAAGTAGCCTTACACCTTTCCTCACGGCTGTTTTCCTCAGTTCCCCTGCCAATAAAATATAGCAGGGAAAACCCTTTCCAATTTGTAATTTTGCTTATAACACCCTCCTTTTATCCTCATGCCTGGCGGTAAGATCTCTATGTCAGGCATCCTGATCTTGTATCCTGAATACCCTTTTCTCTCCGTTTATCTTTCTACGTTTTTTTAGCATATTAGAGTTTTAACTCAGCTGAAAATTTGCTACTGTGAGCCAGATCCAACTCGAATAAATCCGCTTCATTGTAAGCATGGAAATTAAGATGGAGTCAAATAGTGCCATTTCGGCACAGATAAATTCAACACAGGAGTAGATGATGCGAAAATTGTTAGCCCTCGCCACCGTTCTGTTTTTTGCCTTGCCCGGACTGCTCCAGGCAGCTTACCCAGAAAAACCTATCACTATAATCATTCCTTCAAAGGCTGGTGGTTCAACAGACACCTCTGCCAGGATCTTTATTAAAACGGCCAAGAAACTCCTCCCTGGAGCAGATTTTATTATTAAAAATGTACCGGGCTCCGGCGGTCAGAAAGGGTTTGAAGAAATCGCCCGGGCGAAACCAGACGGGTACACCATCGGCATGATTTTCACAACCCAGGTCGTCTCCCATGTCGTTGCCAAACGTGCCCGCTATACCCTTGATAGTTTTCACATCATCGGCAACATGATGCAGGATCCTCTCATCATTGCCGTTCCAAAGGACAGCCCCATTACTGATATGAAAGGTTTTGTGGAAGCAGCCAAGGCAAAAGCCCTCACTGTTGCCGTGAACGGTATTGGTTCGGATGACTTTGTCGCAGCTAAAAAGTTCGAGAATAACACAGGAGTCACCTTTAACCTGCTGCCCACTAAAGGTTCTACAGAACAAAAATCTCTGGTCTTAGGCGGTCACGTTGACGCATCTTTTATGAACCTTACCCAGATGCATGGCCAGCACAAATCCGGTGACGCGCGAATTATTGCAATCCTGGATGATAACCGTTCGGATATAGTTCCTGATGTGCCTACATCTATAGAACAGGGTTTCACTGTCAATATGACTGCCACAAGAGGTTTTGCTGCACCTGCCGGAATCGAGAAAAATGTTGCCGACACCCTGGATAAACTTGTAATGGATGTAATGAATGATCCAGAATTTATAGAAGATTGCAAGAAAGATGTCCTGTTCCTGCTTCCTTTGACCGGTCCGAATTACCTCGCGTATCTGAAAGATCTTCAGGCAGAAACCCAGAAATTTTTCGACTCAACACCATGGTAAATAACAATGACAAAACGTGGAGCTGAAATAGTTTTTCTGATTGGATTTCTGATTATGTCACTCCTGCTCTTTAAAAGCAGTGCGAGATTTCCCGAGGTTGTACAGCATTCCACAGCCTCATATGTCCGATTTCTCGCCCTCTGTTTAGGCGGATTATCCATTATTGAAATCCTGTTGTGGGTGAAAAACAGAAGCACTGCCAAGAGTAAGATGCTTGACCTCACTTCTGCTCCTTTCAGATTCTGGAGTCTGTTGGTCCTCATGTTCGCCTACGCAATGCTCCTTGAGCCACTGGGATTTTATCTGGCTTCGCTGCTCTTTTTACCGATCACTATGGTGATTCTTGGAGCTCGGAAGAAGCTGCAGATTATTCTCACAACAGGAGGAGTGCTTGTATTTGTCTACATCGTTTTTGCAGAACTTTTAAGTGTACCTTTACCTGAAAGTACATTTTTTTAAAAAAATACCCGGGCTGCTCCAAACAGGATCCGGCCCGGGTTAAAGGCTATGTGCTGTGATATATGAACACCACGCACTCGCACATGCCAGAGATTTCAAAGGACCTCGAACAATGATTATTGAAGCCTTGCAAGCACTCGCTCATCCCGTTTCGCTACTGGCCGTTTTCATAGGGACAGCGGCAGGCGTTCTGGTTGGCGGCATGCCGGGGCTTACTGCTACTATGGCGGTTGCCCTGCTGATTCCCGTTACCTTTGTACTGGAACCACTTACCGGTCTTATTTTGATGGGTGGGGTCTACTGCGGCGCAATGTACGGTGGCTCTATACCGGCAATTCTCCTGCGCACTCCAGGTACTCCTGCGGCTGTTGCCACAGCAATTGAAGGATACCCCATGAGTCAACAGGGCCACGGTGGTCTTGCCCTGAAAGTTTCCGTTATTTCCAGTTTTTGCGGTGGAACGTTCTCCGCACTGGTTTTGCTGCTGGTCGCTCCTGTCCTTGCCACTTTCGCACTGACGTTTGGACCTCCTGAGTATTTCCTGCTTGGCATCCTTGGTTTGGTCGGTATTGTCTCCATGGCAGATGATGAGAATAAACTGGTCAAAGCGCTCATCTCCGGACTGCTTGGTCTGATCATTGCCCTTGTCGGCACCGATCCCATTTCAGGCATGTTACGTTACACCATGAATCTGACTGATCTTTTTGATGGAATCGCATTTATGCCCGCCCTCATCGGTCTTTTTTCCATTTCTCAGATGCTTGAGCTGAGCGGCACGAAAAACATAGTGGCGGACACCTCCACACTGCAAAAAATCAAACGGGAGCCATTCCCAAAAGGGTTGAAAAAATTCATCGGCCTGGGTTCAATTACAGGAACTGTCGTTGGTATTCTACCAGGGGAAGGTGCAACAATTGCGGCATTTTTGTCCTATAATTTTGCCCGACAACGCTCAAAAAACAAACATTTATTCGGTAAAGGTAATCCGGAAGGAATTGCAGCGGCAGAAGCGGGTAATAACGGTTGCGTCGGTGGATCTCTTATCCCTACCCTCACCTTAGGCATCCCCGGCAACAGTATAGCCGCAGCTCTTATGGGAGGCTTGCTGGTCCACGGGCTCATCCCCGGCCCGGAACTTTTCACAAAATACGGGGTAATGACCTACGCTTTTATCATGTCCCTGTTTCTGGCGAATATTGTCTTTCTGGTGATGGGCCTATTGATGGCCCCCTACTTTGCTAAAATATCTCTCACGCCACCCGCCCTGCTCATTCCGGTGGTCTGTCTGTTTTCGATTCTCGGCTCCTATGCAATGAACAACAGTATTCTCGATGTTTTTATCGCTCTTATCTGTGGGATCGCAGCCGTATTCCTGCATAAAACAGGGTTTTCTCTTGGCGCGCTGATTCTCGGACTCATCCTCGGCCCGATTGCAGAGACCGGCTTTGCCCAGGCGTTGATCATGGGCCACGGAAGCTATGCAATATTTTTTAATCGTCCCCAGGCCATTGCCCTGTGGGTTATTATAATTTTATTGCTTGTACCACCAGTTCTCCAGATTGCCAGACAACACCGTCGGGATAGTCACCTGGAAACACCCAAAGAGTAAAAAAACAGAGGGGAAATCAAAAATTCACCATTGTTTGGGCGCTTGGTCCTTGGATATATAGGACAGATCAAGCGCAATTACAGGTGTTCCATTTCCCCTCTGTTTTGAACTACCCGATCTTCTCCCAACATAAGAGATGAGCAAAAGAAGAGCTTTCCAACTATTTTTCATTAATCAGGTCCCGTAGATCCCGGTCTGAAAGCATTTCAGTGATTATTTCTGCCAGCTGGGTATTCAACATATTTTCAATTTTTCCGATTTTCGGCCGTGAAACGGATTTCTGTTCGTCCTGTCGGTTATATTTTTTCCTGATGGAGCTTTGTCCGTTTGAGGCTTTTAGAATAATCTGGATGACAGCCTCACACGTATACATAGTTTTTGACTTCGTGACAGTTGCTTTCAGTTCTTTGATTTCAAGGTCGATGCGTACCGGAGCCTCACGCTCAAAACTCAGCCCCTGTTCTTTCAGCCCTGCTGTAAGACGGTCTACGACAACGACCAGAGGTGCCTCCGCTCCGGGAACCCTTACTGTCTGATCCTTTTTAATGTTGTAGAGAACAACCTCCGGGGTTTCTCTGCTATCAAAGCCATGAACAAACACGGCCGAGTTGCTGTACACCTCTGCGGTTTGACTTGGCATCATGATATCAAGATGGGCCGTTTGGGGGTATTTTGCTGAGCAACCGCAAAAGAGTAGGACACAGACAATGAGAACAATCTTTTTCATTCTTTACACCTTTAAAAGTTAACGTTGAAGGGTGAATCCGTCTTATAAAAAACCAATTATCAACAAATGGGTAACAAAAATTGCAATACCGTAAAACTGATTCTACTCCCCCTTGTAACTTCCTGCTATCAGTAGTGTATCGCTTACGACCGGCGGACGAAAAAAAATCCTACAGGAGTCAGACGAGTCCTGGTTGACATCTTCACACCATTGCTACCGACTTATACAACTCCAGACAGAACAAACTCCTTAACCTGACTTTTAGAGTACCCAAGTTCGGCCAGAATCGTTTCCGTGTCTGCTCCAAAGCCTGGCGGAATTGAGCGTATCGTGCCCGGGGTCTCACTCAATTTAACGGGGATACCAATTGCCTGCTTCCGCCTGCCTCTATCATCAACATATTCAAAAACCATATCACGGGACTTAAACGTCGGATCATCGAACACTTCCGAGACATATTTAACCCCTGTAAAACAGATCTCAAGAGGCACCAGTTCTTTCTCCCATTCCGCATAGGTTTTGGTTAAAAACATCTCTCTCAAATAGCTGATGATCTCATCTTTTCTAAGTTCATCGTATTGAAGGTCTGCGAAGTCAGGTTGACCAATATGCAGACAGAGTTTTCTCCAGAAACGGTTCTCCACTGCCCCAAGGGCGACATAACGGCCATCAAGGGTCTCGTAGGTGTTATAACAGGCAAAACGATGGGAAAGAATATTGTCGGCGACCTTGAAGGCTTCTCCCGATTTTTCTGCGAAATGATGTGGAAGAGCAAGCATACCCAGGATGCCGTCACTCATTGAAATATCGATATATTGTCCTTTGCCGCCCAGCTCCCTGGCGTAAAGCGCAAGCAGGATACCGGTTACCGCATTCATTGAGCCACCACTAATATCTGCTATCTGAACACCTGGTATGACACTCGGACGAGCCCGCTCACCGATAAGACTGAGCACCCCTGAGCTGCTTATATAGTTCACATCGTGACCGGGCAGGTTTCTACGTTCTCCTGTCTGACCGTAACCACTTATGGAACAGTATATTATTTGGGGATTTATACGTTTAAGAGATTCATAATCTATCCCGAGCCGGTTCACGACTCCTGGACGAAACCCTTCAATAACAACATCGGCCGTGGTTACCATTTTCAGAAAGATCTCTCTACCTTCCGGTGTCTTCAAGTCCAGGGTCATGTGCCGTTTATTGCGATTTATGCCGTCGAAAAAAAGGCCATCTTTTTTGTATTCTTTCCTTTCAATGGCAATGACATCGGCTCCATGATCGGCTAGAATCATGGAGCAATATGGCCCCGGTAACATTCTGGACAGATCGAGCACCTGTATGCCTGACAACGAACCTGTTTTCACCATAGTGTCTTCTCCTGTTCAATAATTACAGCCTGTTCAATTTTGTAGCTGGAACCCGACCTTCTTTTCTTTCATTCATTTTATTGCTCCCATCCAAACAAGGAACAAAATTCATAATGGAACTTATACACAAACTTCTTCTTGAGTCGCTTCAGGGGGAAACAGACGCCGAACGCCGCTATCTCCAGTTCAGCATACAGTCCGACGCCGAAGGTTACCCCGGAATCGCAACTCTTTTTACCGCACTCTCCCATGGTGAAACAGTTCACGCTGCAAACCACAGAAAAGCACTGGAAAAAAACAACTACTCCGGCCCGTTTCCAAAACCTGCAAAGCCAAAAAATGGGCCAAATACCCTTGCCAATCTCCAGCAGGCGATCCTGGCAGAAAAGGAAGAGTTCACCTCAATGTATCCTTCTTTTGTAAAACAGATTAGTAAAAAACACGGAAACAGTTTTGTCGCAAAGATTGCTCTCCTTTCCCTCAAATGGGCTGCGGAATCGGAAAAGAACCACCATCTTCTGCTTGTTGCGGCCGAAAAACGACTTCGGGCCCAGCAGGATTTTGATGAAGGCAGGATTTACCTGTGCGCCGTTTGCGGTAATCTTCACTACTCCCCTGCAGCCCCCACAGAACTTTGTCCTGTTTGCGGCCACGATGTCAGCTTTTACTCTCCGGTGGACCTACTATTATGACAGCATTTAAAGAATCTTTTCATCTTGAAGGTGGTGAACTCATACGGCAGGTAACCTTTGGCCTCAATGACGGGGTGGTTTCTATTTTTGCCTTGCTTGCAGGCCTGGTAGGTGCAGGACAGAGTTCAGAAACCATCCTCATCACCCTGTTGGCAGCCTCCGTTGCAGGCGCCCTTTCCATGGCGGCAGGCGAATATGTTTCAAATAAGAGTGAGGCTGATTTTTACAGCCATGAAATTGAACAGGAGCGGCTGGAAATCGAGCTGTGCCCTCATATTGAAAAAGAAGAACTGCGCCTGATTTATCGCCGCAAAGGATTCAACGGCCAGCTCCTTGAAGATATTGTTGACAGGATCTGCAAGGACAAAGAGCTCTGGGTGCAGGAAATGGTCGTTGACGAACTGGGGGTGACCGATGTGGAACAGCAGGGTGGATTTAAAACCTCCATCGTGATTCTCTTTGCCTTTATGGGTGGCGCTGCCTTTCCTACCGTCCCCTACCTGCTTGCAGCCCCCCTCGGATTAAGTGCACTCACCACTTTTATTGCCGCCACCGTTGTTACCGTCTTTGGTCTTTTCGGCGCCGGAGCGATGAAAAAATTTGTAACAGGGGTCAACTGGTTCAAATCAGGCTTTGAAATGTTGATTGTCGGCTTCTTTGCCTATATGATCTCCTATCTTATTGGTCTTGCTATTCCAGGAGCCGGTGGCTGATAACCTCAATCATTACAGCTATACATTGGCCGGATATTTGCTGTGAGTGAGGCCAGAGAGACAGAGCCCTAAATAAAACAGCGGCGGCACCTGTCCCGATCACATACCGATAACCCGCATGCATCTACCCAGATATTGAGTGCAGATGCATGCGGATCACAAACTACAGAAGATTACTCTTCGTGGATATAGAATGGCCATTTATGGAAAAACCATTCGTTCCATAAAAGAGGGATGATCCACCAGAAATTCCAGACAAGAGATTCACCGTGGGCAAATCTATGGGAAAGCTCTGTCATGTGGTGATTTCCAAGAGCCCAGTGTCCAAAATTTCCGTAATAAAAGATCCAGTAACTCCCAGCAGCCAAAGCACAGACGCCAATGGTGCGGAGGAAAAACGCAGCCCAGCCATCTCTATTGAGCCCCAGAGCAATATCATCAAAATAATGGTGCCAGATCAAAAACGGAATCAGGAAAAAACCGGCAATTTCAGCTGAGTGCAGCCAGAAAAAGCGTTGGACCTCTGAAGCTCCTTTTGCTTCTTCCAGAAGTTGAAACGTCTCTGCCGGTACCCACATCGGAATAATTTTTTTGCACAGTATGGCCAGAGCCGCCGCCCCTACCATAGAGATTATGACAGAGATTATTCCTTTCCATGGTTGAGGCACAGTTATAAGTGACCACGGCTTCATCCGCCAGACATTCGGCGTCATAAACAGGATAACAATAGCCCACTCCCACCAGCCAAACACCCAGTGGACATGAGATGTTCCGCCCAGTGTGACCCACCAGGAGGAATTCAGTGCAGGCCCTTGGAAAACTGAGCCAAAGAATGGCACGATCAAGACAGAATAACAGATCAGGGTCCAGAAACTCCCCCAGGCAATCTCGGCAAATCCGGCTGCAGGCTGGGTCAGATTACTCGGCTGAACGGGCCATTTGCCAAAAAATATGGTTGAAACGGGAAAGGTATAAAAACCGATAAGGACAAAACAGACAACTGCTACCTGAGCCATAACAACTGGCTTTTCAATGGCTTCCAGGCCGTAATAATTCATGAAATTGAAACCAAGACCGAGAATACGATAAAAAATTACATCGATGACAAACCAGACAAGGACCAGATTGGCAATGGTCATGATTATACCGCGTTTAGGCTGCTCAATGTTCTGGAATGGCCAGTCGCCAAGCAGCATATGTTGCCAGATTCCAACGAGAATCATCATTGCAAGGTACATAACAAACGGATACGGGAACCATCCCACCGGGCCCCTGCTATCACTGAAGATAAACCACAGTAACCAGGCAATTGCAAAAAATACAAAAAACGAAATTATGCCCGTTAGGGGTTGCCCCCATCTCGGTTTGAGCTCTCCTGTTGCCATACAATCCTCCTCGTAGCACTTACTGGTTAGAAAGAATTAACACCCCGGTCCGTAAGAAAAGAGTTTTTTCTCATTGAACGACCGAAGGTACTCCAATGCATTGTTGGACTTCCTGACACTATCTGTTTTTTATCCACCTCTTAAAAGCGAATAAAAACGTACTATGCTTTCGAATTACTTTGGCGACTATCCTGCTACAGTTACAATGGTTTCCATACCTGACTAAACGCTCGGTCAGTGCATATCAATGTGATTGAATCTGCGGTATTTGTCAATCGTTTTTAACGTTGAGTTCAAAATTAATTATAGCAAGGAGATAGTCCTGCAGATCCGGATTTGCCAAGAGCAATTGGGCGTTTAACGAAGATGGACAAGCGTTGAAATACAAGAAAATATGCGGCAGCATCCACACCGTTGGCTTGTGTTCGGCCAACAAACCAAGCTATAAGCGGCTCAATGCGGGGTTATTTTACCTAAGAGACCTTGACAAGTGGCAATTGCTCTTAAATCCAGCCTTTTTTGCGAAAATAAATATACTGGCAAACGCAGACACCTATAAGAAACAAAATAAAAATGGAGAAAGCCCATTTAAAAGTTGCGCCTGGAATACCCCCAATATTCACACCAAACAGGCCTGTAAAAAAACTCAACGGTAAAAAAATCGCGGTAATAATAGAAAGAACATACATTCTGGAATTTAACTGCGCCGACAAAGCGTTGGTGAGTTCCTCCCGGGCAACACTTGCCCGGTCCCGAATGGAATCAAGATCTTCAACAGTCCGGATCAGGATGTTGGCTATCTCATGCAGATGTCTTTTGTCTTTTTCAGTGATCCAGGCAACACTATCCACATGCATCCGTGTTATTGCCTCTCTCTGGGGAGCAAGATAACGACGGATGATAATGGCATCTCTGCGAATTGATGATATCCTCGTTCGCAGAGTACTGTCATGGGAAGACATGACCTGCTCCTCCAGTTCTATGGTTTTATCTTCAATACGCTCGACAGCTTCCTCAATATATGAAGTGAGCAGATCTGAAATCTCAATTATAAGCTGGCTGGTTGTCTCAGGACCACAGTTCTGACGTAATTGTTTCGCAATATCCGTTACAGAGAGAAGCTGGCGCTTTCTGGTGGTAATGATTCTATGCTCTTCGGCCCATATACGTACAGAGACCATGTCTTCATAACTTTCTCCAGGATTGAAGTTAATCCCTCGTAAACTCATAAAAACACCCTTGCCGATAATGGTTGATCGTGGTCTGGTCTCTTCACTTATCAGAGCTTCAACTATCAGTGCTTCAAGACCACTTTTTTCCTGGAGCCAGTCCGCTGTATTTTCTGAGGTATAATTGAAGTGAATCCAAAGTGTTCCCTCATCAGGATTCCACCTGTTTATTTCATCCCAGGTTAAATCACGGCCACCTCCATTACCGTCGAGTAACAAGGCATGCAATAAGCCATCACTTTCCATAATCATTCCTTTAGTGAGCTGTGTTGAAGTTCAGTACAAACAGATGAGCTTTTACTTTTCTTCCACCTGAGCGGTTGTCAATCCAGACTCCGGCACCACAGTCAATCTTCCCTGGAGTTGTTCTGCTGCCCTGTCATCAATGGAGCGCAGATGGAGATCAGACTGCGGGAAGGGGATTTCAATATTGTTCATGGAGAATTCATTCTCAATATCCTGATTCAGGTCACTCAACACCTGTAGCTTATCGAGAAACTCAGGAATCCAGACCCTTAACTCAAAGTCAAGAGAACTTGCACCAAATGCAAGAAAAAAGGCTGATACCTTTGGGGTATTAAGGACCATCGGGTTTGCCTTCCCACAGGAAATAAGGATGTCCAGAACCTTGGCGATGTCACTGCCGTAGGCCACTCCAACCGGGATTTTCACCCGGACCCGTCTATCGCCAAGAGTCCAGTTGGTCACCTGCCCTGTTATCAGATCCGAATTTGGTATGACTATTTCGGCGTTATCAAAAGTCTGAATTACAGTGGCACGCAAACCCAGCTGCTTTACCTCACCCAACTCTGAGCCTATCTGAATGGTATCCCCTACTTTTATTGGACGCTCAAAAAGCAGAATCAATCCGCTTGCAAAGTTATTGACAATTGCCTGAAGTCCAAAACCGATACCCACACCAAGTGCACCACCAAGAAGAGTAATCTGATTGAGTTGAAATCCAAGTACGCCCAGCATAACAAAAAAACCAACCGTCAAGATAGCGTAATGGACAAGACGCGTAATGGACAATTGCACGCCTTTTTCTGCTTTATACCGGGGAAGGATTTTTTTCAGGAGGACTGCCTGAATCATTTTCGAGACAAGGATGGCCCCGTAGAAAATAATTCCTACGGTAAAGATAAATTTCAGGGAAATATGTACGCCGCTTATGTCAAAGCCAAAATTCAAGATCTTGAAAAAAGCCTCGTTAATCGTCGGATAAATTTCCCAGATGACACTTTGTATCGTAATGAGAATCAGTATATGAAACCAGGCAATGAAAGGTCTGACTTTTTCTAACATCTCCTTGTAGTTTTCATGAACCAGAGCGATAGGCAGGAAAGAGAGTATCAACTCCAGTATGCCAAGGTGAAAAAGATAGAGAACCCAGACGATCAGACAGGCAATAATTGTCCACAAACAGATGAGAAACGTCATCACGGCAAATTCACTATAGCCGGCAATCCCTGAAATAATGACGATTACAGGTAAAATTCCCCAGATTTTTTGCTGCCAGACTTCAGAGAACTCTTTGCCTTTCATCGAACGCAGGCGGGAAAGATAATAAAATAATGCAAGAATAGAACTAAAGAACACATACAGTAAAAGCAGTACCTTAGGGAAATCAAGCAACAGGAAAATCATTGTCACCGAGAGAAACAGAGACAATTGAGTCAGGAGTTTTCGTTTCGGTTTATCAATGGGCAGATGTTTCGTCAGCCGAATTACGGCAAATAAGGTAATGATATGAAAAAGAGCTTTCCACTGTTCAGGAATATCAGCATTTAATGGAAAGATATTGTTAATCACATTGAGACTTGAACCCATAAAAATTGCTGTCGCAACAGGACGCTTTGCAAAAGGCGCCCACCTGGATTCAGGTGAGATAGAGTCTTTGGTCTTATAGGCGGCAAATGCAATGAGGCCAAAAGCAAGAGAGCCCAGCAGTACATAATTGAGATTAACCCGCATGTTATGGAGAAGGTCAGCAAAAAAGATGACCGTCCGGTGAAAACTCTGGGGGATAATATCGCGGTTGATCTGGGAATAAAATTCAGAAGAAAGCATTGAGGGTGCGGTCTTCTGAATTGAGGTTTCTCTAATCGTTTTCTCCAGTGCCTGCAGATCACTATCGATGCCATAGAGAACAATTTGAAGATCGCCAATTTTTTTCCCGACATTAAGAACGATTTTTAATTGCTCCTCAATGATCTGAACGGCTTCATCTACAGTTTTCAGCATTTTCGCATGCTGATCCTTACCTATGATAAGAGGTATTTCTTCCTGCTTCTTGGTGTTGACAATATTGTCTTTTTTTTCAATCCACTGCTTACGATTCTCCGACAGCAGCGTGATGCGTTTCGTAATCGGTTCTGAGGAATTTTGCAGTCTTGCCCCGGCCCGCTGGGTTCGGTCCTGGAGGCTGGAAACCTGCTGTCCCTGCAATTCGGGGCTTTTCTGAACGGCGTTCGTCTCTTTTCGAATGGCAGCTATTTCTTCTGATAAAGCAGGAAGATTGTCTTCAACAGCCTTGATCTTTTTCTCATTTGCAATTTCGTTTTGTAGGTCAATCAGTTCTTTAGGCAGTATCGTAGCCCATGAATAAATATTTATGAGGGTCGTTTGCTGCTCTACAGTGTTATCCCCTGTTTTTGCAGCAGGATCAGCAGGTTTTTCCTCCGCAGCCGTGAGAACCAACGGAGACATCAGCATAAATAATCCAAAGAGGAAAATAAGGGAGGGTTTTACAGAAAAAACGTAATGTTTCATCAGGTTATGAGCAGAAGTAAAGTTTGTAAAAGCGTTTCATAATACAGTGTATATAACAAAATTATTGCCAGTGCTTGGCCAGTTCCGGCCATGAAGAGACGTTATCGGATCTGACCTTTTGCTGGAAAGATTATCCCACAGTTTCCCCCTATGTTGCCACCCTTTTCAGCTACAGCGTCTTTTTTATACTCTTTTACCTTCATTGACGGCGACTCTTATTTTGCAACAGAAATCGGTGCTGTCTGCAGTCCCTGCAGCGGAGTCGGCTTTGTTGATTCTTCACCGTTGAGCCAGTGCCTGCCATCGGCTGCAAGCAGAGCCTCAGAAGTACCCGGACCCATGGAACCCGCCGGATAGGTCATTGGTGGCGCTGCAATCAGGCGTAACCGGTCAATGTACTGCCAGCTCGCTTCAATCCAGTCTCGACGTGGAAAAAGGCTGTGGTCGCCCTCCATGACGTTGTACAGGATGGATTCATAGGCTTCAGGGGTGTTCGGGCCGAAATAACAATGATGACAGAAATCCATCATGACGGATTGCGTGCTGTCATCTTCTCCGGGCTTTTGTACATTAAAAGCCATGGCTATTCCCTCATCCGGCTGGATACGGATTATTATAATATTTGGTTTGCAAGCATCACCCACAATATGACGCCGGGGTTGTTTGAAGACTATTTTTATATCGGCGTGACGCTTTTCCAGTCGCTTACCGGTCCTGAGATAAAAAGGAACCCCTTGCCAGCGCTCGTTATCCACATAGGCCCGGATCGCCGCAAAGGTTTCGGTGGTGGAATTCTCCGCAACACCATCTTCCATCAGATAGCCAGGGACCGCTGCATCAGTAATGGTTCCAGGGCCGTACTGGCCAAGGGCGATATCCTCTGGTGTAAGTGGTCTGAGTTGACGGATCACAGCCACAGCTTCATCCCGGATACCGTCGACGGCCCCTTCTTTTGGCGGCTCCATCGCCACAAATGATAAGAGCTGCAGCAAATGGTTTTGGATCATGTCCCGAACCGCGCCGCTTTTGTCGTAGTAACCTGCCCGCTTTTCTACCCCGAGAGTTTCGGAGACGGTGATCTGTACATGGTCAATCGCCCTATTTCTCCATGCACCGGCAAATATCTCGTTTGCAAATCTCAGGGTAAGGATATTCTGGACAAGCTCTTTACCGAGATAGTGATCAACCCGGTATATTTCATCTTCCTGCAATACATTGAGGATGTGTTTGTTCAGTGATTGAGCACTGGGAAGATCTTCACCAAAAGGTTTTTCAAAAACGGCCCGTCTCCAGCCTTTTTGCTGTCCTAATTGACCAATTAATTGAGCTGTCTGATCAAAGGCCGAAGTTGGGAGGGCAAGATACATCAGTTTATTGGCGGTACAGCCAAACTGTATTTCAATGGTAGATATGGCGCGGGTAAAGTCTTCTGAACTGTCGCCTCCCATATCAAAAGAGAGATAGGTGATACGTTGCAGAAGGTCCTCGATCGCCGCAGGGTCGGGATCAGAAATGAACTGTTCCACAGAGAGATGCTCGATAAATTCCTGTTTGGACAGCTCTCGCCGGCCAATACAGACTATAGGTGTACAGTCCGTCAAACGTTTTTTTCGTACCAGATTATAGAGGGAAGGAATCAGTTTTCTGCGATTAAGATCCCCGGTTGCACCAAAAATCAGGATCATTTGTGACTCAAGTTTCATATCTTTTCAATCTCCTGGTCGGTTAGCAGGTAGTGATGAGGTATTTTTGTTATGATTTTTGCTGGACAGTCGATCCATAAAAGCTGAGGATCAAGATAACGCTGTAGTGCCTGGGCCTTCCCTTCACCAAAAAACAGTAGTATTCCGGTATCTGCAGTTTCAATCAGGCCAGGACTTGCCGTCATTCTTCCTGGGGGAGGTTTTGGTGAATCGTCTAAAAGACAAAATCTTTCCTGCGTCTCGTTAAGTAAAGGATGTCTTGGAAAGAGTGAGGCAATATGCCCATCTTCCCCACTGCTTAAAAGAACAATATCAAGTTTTCCACCACAAAGATCCAGCTCTTTCTGATATTCTGCAAGCGCCTGTTCAGGAGTCTGCACGGAAGAATCAAAGGGGTGAATCAGCCCGGACGGCAGGCCAGTACCCATATTTTCCCTGATCAGTTTCACGTTACTCTCGGGATGATCAACAGGTACCAGTCGCTCATCGACTAAAAACAAATGAATGTTCTTCCAGGGCATTTTCAACCCCGACAATTCCCTGTAGACAGCAGCGACACTGCTGCCACCCGGCACTGCAATGACGACATGCTGTTTACTTTTGAGGAGTTGCAGGGCCCTCTCGGAGATAAGAGTAGCTGTCTTTTTAATCAATTCCTCCCGCTCACCTTTAATGATCATATCTCCTTTCCTTCCATCTTTCGTTTTGTTATGGCAGTATTGCCAAACCAGCCTTAGCTTGCGACCTTTGTCTTATCTTCTCAGCCCTGAAATCCCACGACCTCTACTGCGTTTACACGGTAGCGTTCATCCTTATTACCCGCTGATTTACAGATGAAGGATTTTTCAGGAGGTAATTCAGTGTACTTCTACTACCTTCATGGTATAGTCGCAGTATTGCAAATTCATCAATAAAATTATCATCAATCCCCACCTCTTTATTGTTTTTTCTGCAGTATATATTTTTCTTAGTCATTACAAACAGATCAGGAGGAACCGACGTCTTGCTTTTTCATCATTTATGTCGGCGGCATCAAGGTTTTTTGGTTGCTGGATTTCTTTATATACGAGTAGACCAGGATCACCTGTTCAATACAATACAACCTACCAACATTGGAGCGTAAAATAGATGGCAAGAACCAATTATTCATATGAAAAACGGCAGAAAGAAATTTTAAAGCAGAAAAAAAAGGACGAGAAACGTCAAAAAAAGTTAAAGCAAGGCCGCGAAACTTCTGAGCCAGAACAGGCTCAGATGCCAGAAGATCAGCCCACCTCTTCTGATAACGACATTTCATAACATCAATATTCATGAGGCTGCGGAATCAATTTTGAGATACAAAATGATTTCCATAAATGAGATTCTTTTGCAGTATTACAGCAAAACAATTCATTTCAGCGCTGGAACAACCTTACTTGTGAATCAACAGGGCTGCCGATGAACAGAGGTGGCACGGCATCCCTGAGGCAATTGCAACCAGACACAGAACATTGTTTTTCCCTTCCTGTCAATGCAGTTCCTTAAAAGCTGTATGGGGAAAAAAGCAGTAAGGACATTCCGCAGGAGGCGTTTCGTCATAATGGATGTGGCCACAGATTCTGCAACGCCAAGCCTTGCCGGCCGCCAATGCAGCATTCCCGCTGTGCGGGTCGTGAAGGCGGTGGAGCGGTAAGTCCTCGAGGGCGGGCATGGACGGTTTATATTCTTTCAGCAGGTAGTCAGCGAGAATCATCCGCTGGATTTCACTTGTCCCCTCGTAGATGCGCAGCAGACGGACATCACGCAGTATTTTTTCGATGGGAAACATCTTTGTATAGCCATAGCCGCCAAAAATCTGTAGGGCCTCATTGACCACCTCAAGAGCTGTTTCCGTCGCGTAAAGTTTACTGATTGAAGCACTCACCTTTCCGTCTTTCTGCTGATCAGACTCCCAGGCAGCCTTCCAGGTGAGCAAGCGAGATGTCTCCACTTTCTGAAACATCTCAGCAAGCTTAAACTGAATTGCCTGAAAGGTGCCAAGCTCCATACCGAATGCACGTCGTTTCTTGGCATAATCGAGGGAATATTCCAGAGCCGCACGGGCAGCGCCAACGCCAAAACTGCCAATTATCGGCCGGGTTCGGGCAAAGGTCTTCATTGCCAAAACAAAGCCCTCCCCTGGGACGGCCAGAATATTTTCTTTTGAGACCCGGACGTCTTTAAAATTGATTCCTACCGTATTAGAACAACGTTGACCCATCTTGGGAATGGCTCTCCCGACTCTAACACCTGGAGCGTCCATCTCCACCACAAAGGCACAAATCCCTTTGTGCCTGCTTTTGGGGTCAGTGGTAGCAAACACCGACAGGTAATCGGCCACACCACCATTTGTTATCCAGAATTTCGTGCCATTAAGAACATAATCCTCCCCATCAGCCTGAGCACTGCAACGTATGCCAGCAACGTCCGAGCCCATCACAGGTTCAGAAGTAGCAAAAGCGGCCAGCTTGAAGTCATTTGCAATAGCCGGAAGATATTTCTGTTTGGCAACAGTGTTTGAGGAGAGCAGGATCGGTTCCATCCCAAGGGAGCTATCAAAAATGGAGGTTGCAAGTCCAGGACAGGCTGCAGCTATCTCCTCCGTGATCAACGCAGAATCGACAAGGCTCAAGCCCTGTCCACCATATTCTTTTGGAATATCGCCTCCTATCAATCCAGCATTAAAGGCCTTGCGTAACACCTCTATTGGAAGTTCATCTTTTTCGTCATAAAACCAGGCAACGGGCAGTACTTCTTCAAGAGCAAAGGTACGTGCCTTCATTTGAAGGTTCTGTTGTTCTGCTGTTAAACTGAAATCGAGCATGGCAGACTCCTTGACAGATGTGATGGGAAGAAAAAAACAAGCGGCGCAACCATAAACTTACTGTAGTAGGTCAGGCTCCAGATTGAAAGCTAAAAAACGAGGAACCTCTCCGGCCGAGATTGTTTCCTCAACGATGTGAAATGAGACCCTTTCGCCACCTAAAGATAAGCTATTGTTCATGCGCACAATCCACAACAATACGTAGTATATACTATCAATACACCCCTTTTCTATGTCTATTGAGTTGTAGATTAATATTCTTAATATTTGCTATAAGCTAAAGAATGAACCCGTAAATATAAGGATACTATAGAATGGAAAAAACAGAACTGGCATCGATAGAATTCTCATTACAATGGGAGAGCGCCTACGCCACACACAATGATCGCTGTTATGTAAACAAAGCCGATTTCTGGCGGGATATTTTTCCTGGAAGTCTCAAAGAAAAACTCGAAGTCCTTCCACCGGGAACAACAGTTACAGAAAGGTACGATGCAGGCGTTCTGGTGCCGTCCTATGATCCGTGGCGGGTAAAAACTGTTAAAATGACTCAGTTGAAAAATGATCTTGAAAAAAACATCACTCCTATTGTTGGAAAATTTTATCCGCAGGGATGGGCCTGGAAAGGCCTCGACTGTTTCCGGCAGAATACCGTTCCTTTCAGGGTGGTTGACTGTCACAAAGAACTTTTTATTGCAGAAACAAACCACCCATTGTCTCGTTATCCACTCACAGTCGATGCCCGGCTCATAGAGATTCTTCAACCACCTCTACGAAAGGGGGGAGAATGCAAAAATCTTGCAGAACTCATTACAGAGGGCGGCCCTGGAATGCAGATTCCCTATCAATGGTCGGAGAAAAAGTCCTATTCACCCTATCCCTTTGCCAGAAGAAATAACGGTGAAGACTCAGATTTCTATAAACAGGCCAGGATGGTCCAGCATCTGGACGATTCGGCTCTCAACCAGGTTACTGCTCTTTACGCCAGCCTGCTGACGCCTGGAACTAAAATCCTCGATGTAATGAGCAGCTGTGACTCACACCTTCCTGATTCTCACAAAACATGCAAGGTAACCGGCCTGGGCCTCAATGAGGAAGAACTATTATCCAATCCAAAATTATCAAGCCATATCCTTCATGATCTCAATCAGGATCCTGCCTTGCCTTTTGCTGATAACACCTTTGACGCAGTTATCTGCACCTCATCAATCGAGTACCTTGTGCAACCGTTGGAAGTATTGGCAGAAATAGCCAGAGTAACCGTCCCCGGCGGTCTCTTTGTTACAATATTTTCAGATAGATGGTTCCCGGGAAAAGAAATAGTACCCTGGGCTGATATGCATCATTTTGAGCGGCTGGGCCTGATTCTCGACTACTACCTCAAGGTCGGGAAATTTGAAAATATACATACCGAATCAATCCGGGGACTGCCCCGGCCATACACAGACAAACATATAGCCCAGACAAGACTGTCAGACCCGGTATTTGCAGTGTGGGCCAATATCTGTTGGCCACAGTAAAACAACCCTGCTTTTTAACATCACCTTCCACCATAGGACGTGTAAAATCTAAGCGTGGGGTGGAATATCAACCATTGTAAAAGGGAATTGCTCCGATTGAAGATCACTGCAATACATGGTTAAAACCTCACGGATTGAGGTGAAGGCAAGGTCTGACCAGGGTATTTCATCTGGTGTGACCAGCTTCGCCTCAAGACTCTCTGCACCGGCGACATAGATGTCAGCAGGCATTTCGGCACGAAATATGAAATAAATTTGACTAATATGGGGAATATTAAAAACAGTATAGGGAACAAGGTCAACTATCTGTGCCCCGGCCTCTTCGCGGGTCTCCCGCACTGCACATTCGACAAGAGTTTCACCATTTTCAAGATAGCCAGCCGGCAGCGTCCATTTACCAAAAGCCGGTTCGATAGCTCTCCTGCATATCAGGATTTTCTTTTCCCATACAGGAATTGCCCCAACCACCACCTTGGGGTTGCTGTAGAATATTGTGTGGCAACTATCACACACATAGCGAAACCTGTTGTCGCCCTCGGGTAATCTACACGAAACCTTGCTGCCACAGTTTGTGCAATAGTTCATTTAACATCCCCTCTATTTACTGTAAAAATATCATAAAATTTAATGTATTAGCAAACAGACGCATTTTAAATTTACAACAATACCCTGATATTTGCCATACTTTGCCGGACACCATAAAAGAATTCGTCCCAACCTCTTTTACCAACAGGATAATTTTTAAAAAGCCTGTCTTTTTCGTAATGGGTGAACAATATTTTTGTGGAGCACACCTCGTGGTCGTGTATAATACTCAAACTCCTCTTTTGCATGGCAAACCCACTCATTTCCTGTCACATAGCATGGGTTTCAAATGGAGAAATTAGCGACATCAAATATAAGAAAGTTCCTGCTGTACCGTTCGCCAGAAGCTTTGATAACACTATTTATCAATAGGTTACACAGAATGCTTCCTCACGACATAAAGTTCAAAACAGCTGTTGACTAATACTAGATGGTGTTTAATTATTAAGTAGGAATGCATTCCTAGTTAGTGTGGAACTATGAAGATAAATAACAAAGAAATTGAAGAACGGGTAAAGCACTTCGAATCGGTTTGTCGTAGGGAAGGAATAAAACTGACCCATCAGAGAATCGAAATTTTTCGAGAAGTTGCCCAAACCGGCGATCACCCAGACGCCGAACAGGTATTTACAAGAGTCAAAGGCCGTATCCCAACGGTTTCTCTTGACACGGTATACCGAACGCTCTGGTTGCTCAAGGATCTGGGCTTAGTTGTCCCTATCGGTTCAAGCCGGGAGCGTACACGTTTTGATGCGAACCTGAGTACACATCATCATTTTGTCTGTGGCAGCTGTGGCTTTACCCGAGACTTTTATAGTAGTGATCTTGATAACATACAATTACCTGATGCGGTAACCAGTTTTGGCCAGATAGAGGCGACCCATGTTGAGGTGCGAGGTGTCTGTCAAAAATGTGCGAAAAAACAGAAGTGAACTCATTTTTGCAATACAGCAAAAAGGTCCCGCCAGGTGATTTTTATGGTTTTACTATGGAGGTATTTGAAAATTTCTCTGCTTTATCTCTAATTGTTGTAGTGGTCGGTAGTCTGACCTTCCTGGGTTTACAGGAGAGTTGGACGATTCAACTTCAAACAGAAAGGGAGGTGGCTTTATGAGTGAAATGAAATGCCCGGTAACAGGAGCATCAAGTAAAAGTGGCGCGGCCAGCAGGTCCAATCGTGACTGGTGGCCCAACCAATTGAGTCTTGACATGCTCCGCCAGCATTGCCCAAAATCTAACCCTATGGGTGAGAATTTTAACTATGCTGAAGAATTCAAAAGTCTTGACCTTGCAGCTGTAAAAAAAGATCTACATAAGCTGATGACGGATTCACAGGACTGGTGGCCAGCGGACTACGGTCACTATGGCCCTTTTTTTATCAGGATGGCCTGGCATAGTGCCGGCACCTATCGCACCAGCGACGGACGGGGTGGTGCAGGAACAGGAAATCAACGTTTTGCCCCGGTGAACAGTTGGCCGGACAACGTCAACCTGGACAAGGCGCGCAGGTTGCTCTGGCCCATAAAACAAAAATATGGGCGAAAAATATCCTGGGCCGATCTGTTAATTCTGACGGGGAACGTTGCCCTGGAGTCAATGGGCTTTAAGACCTTTGGTTTTGCCGGTGGTCGTGAAGACATCTGGGAACCCGAAAAAGATATCTACTGGGGTGCCGAGGATGAATGGCTCGCCACAAGCGATAACCCGAAAAGCCGTTATAGCGGGGAACGTGATCTGGAAAACCCCTTAGCTGCCGTACAGATGGGTCTTATCTATGTAAACCCTGAAGGTCCGGATGGTAACCCCGATCCAATTGCATCAGGTCGTGATGTGCGTGAGACTTTTGCACGAATGGCAATGAACGACGAGGAAACGGTGGCACTGACAGCCGGAGGGCACACCTTCGGCAAATGCCACGGTGCAGGTGACCCGGCGCTGGTTGGGCCTGAGCCGGAAGCTGCCGGATTGGAGGAGCAGGGGCTTGGCTGGATATGCAGTCATGGCACCGGTAAAGGTGGCGATCAGATCGGCAGTGGTCTGGAAGGCGCCTGGAATCCTACGCCGACTAAATGGGACATGAAATATCTGGACATGCTCTTTGGCAATGACTGGGTACTGACCAAAAGCCCGGCGGGCGCTCAGCAGTGGACACCAAAAGAGGCAACGGATAAAAATCTAGCCCCGGCCGCCCATGACCCGAAAAAACGGGTTCCCATCATGATGACCACCGCCGACATGGCCATGAGGATGGACCCAATCTATGAGCCGATTGCACGTCGTTTCCATCAAAACCCCGAAGAGTTCGCAGACGCCTTTGCCAGGGCATGGTTCAAACTGACCCACCGTGACATGGGGCCCCGTGTCCGTTATCTCGGCCCTGAGGTTTCAGAGGAAACACTTATCTGGCAAGACCCGATCCCTGAAGTCGATCATGAGTTGGTCAATGAGAGTGATATTGCCGCATTGAAGACGAAGATTCTTGGATCCGGCTTATCCATTTCCGAACTGGTTTCAACGGCCTGGTCATCTGCTGCAACTTTTCGTGGTTCCGACATGCGCGGCGGAGCCAATGGAGCCCGCATACGTCTGGCACCGCAGAAAGATTGGAGTATCAATCAGCCGGAACAACTCGCCAAAGTTTTAAAAACTCTTGAAGCTATAAAAGCTGATTTTGGCAAGACAGTCTCCATGGCTGACCTGATTGTACTTGCCGGGTGCGCAGCGATTGAACAAGCCGCAAAAGATGCTGGCCATCCCGTGAAGGTTCCCTTCACCCCCGGCCGCATGGACGCTTCGCAGGAGCAGACCGACATCCTGTCTTTTCAGCCCATGGAACCGGAAGCCGATGGTTTCAGAAACTACCAGAAGACCAAATACACAGTGTCTGCAGAAGAGTTGCTGGTTGATCGTGCACAACTGCTCACCCTGACACCACCTGAGATGACCGTTCTCCTGGGTGGCATGCGTGTCCTGAACGCCAACTTTGGTGGTACTCAACACGGTGTGTTCACCAAGCGGCCAGGAACGCTCACCAATGATTTTTTTGTGAACCTGCTTGATATGGGGACAAAGTGGAAACCAAGTTCTGAGGATAAGGACCTCTTTGAAGGCAGTGATCGCGTGACAGGTGAGCCAAGATGGACAGGGACCCGGGTGGATCTGGTCTTTGGCTCCCACTCCGAGTTACGTGCTCTGTCAGAAGTCTATGCAAGTTCAGATGCCCAGGAAAAGTTTATCAATGACTTTGTTGCAGCCTGGAACAAGGTGATGAACCTTGACCGCTTCGACCTCAAATAGACGAGACAGCGACCAAGGACAGGTAAAGTAAAACGTATTTATTGAGGTAGATTGTCAGGAAAAACTACTTATAAAAATCAGAAAGAATACCTGAAAAAAATCTGCCAGCCAGAACGCAGCGTTTCAAATCAATCTGAAACGCTGCGTTTTTTTGTATCCATGTAAAGCTTATCAGCAGAAAAAGACCACAATACTTGTCGCGGGTATTTTCCAGAGATTCTATATCGCCTGCATATTCAAACGTATTCTTTTTTTTAAGGGCTCTTTTTTTCTTCAGCTGGCGAGTTGAGTATTTTTCCTCCAAGATGAAACGGTAATTTCAATGTGCGGTAAAGAAGTTCAGCCGGATAAACAACAATATTTTTCAGCACAGAATAGTCCACCTGCGGATCATTGAGCTCACCTGTGATTTTCAAGCTAAGGGATTCATCCTCATTTTTCCCGGCAAGCAGATATCCGACAATGGGAATTTTACCTATATTTTTACCTGCCTGGGTTTTAAGATTGACATCCATATCAATCGTCTGGTCTGCAAAATTTATCGATCCCATCCCCTCTGCATGCAACGCAGGAGAAAGTATTTCAAGTGACTGGACTGTGGCGACCTTATCTTTGAAGAGTATTCCGGCCAGCACTGAATCTATGGGAAGCCCTTTCAGGTTATATTCGGGTAGCGAAAGCGTCACCAGAGCTGGAATTGTATCGAGAAAAGCCATGACATTATTGACAGTAGTCAGCTGACGTAAACGTGTATTCTTAATCTCTAATATAGCGGAAAACTCATCGACGTCTCCCTTGGCTGTCACTGACATTGCACCACCCTGAAAATTTGAATTTTCAATAAGGGCACCCATAAATCTATCGTCGAGACCTGTACCGTTTAAAAGAAAAGTACCATCTTCTAATTCCAGTGATATCTTCCCTGGGCCATGAACAAGGTCCATTTGAAACTTGCCGTTGATACGTTCTACTTTGATGGAGTCTGCCAGGATC
Organism: Desulforhopalus sp. IMCC35007; assembly: GCF_005116575.1. GTDB lineage: Bacteria > Desulfobacterota > Desulfobulbia > Desulfobulbales > Desulfocapsaceae > Desulforhopalus_A. The sequence goes on from NZ_SWCN01000008.1 coordinate 47,116, forward strand.
CGACTGTTTGGCCCGAGGTACAACTGACTATCACTGGCCTCAAGAGAAAGAAAAATTGGTTGAGCTGGAGTTTCATTTTTTTCCGTATCTGTCTGAGCCTGGGGAGGCTCCTCCAGTGTCTTTAACATCTTTTGTATTGCAGAAATATTGTATCCCAGTTTTTGAGACCTGAGACGTAGGGTATTGTCAACATATTCAAGCACAAGGTCGTTATTGATCTCTGCAAAGGTGCCTGTATCTGACAGCTGACCGTTGATACTCAGATTCTCTATCGGTATACCGTCTTGAACCAGCAATGAGAACGGGGCTTTGACATTTGCCGAAATGCTGTATGGCCGTTTCCCGTTAATCGAAGACAGCTCCAGACTCCCCTCCTTGATCTTATATTTCTGCAGGATTTTGGACCGACTGTACACCGCTGAAAGGTCACCAAATTTGGCAGACCAGTTTTTTTCTGCATCTGTAGTGATCTGCAAATTAAAAAGCGGGAAGAAAACCAGATAGTTCCCCCCTTCTCCACTGACCTCCAGATCCACATTTTGACCAAGAGTGAGCCTTTCCTCAAGATCCGGATTGGTCACGTCGATTTTCTGCAGGGAAAATCGGCCGCTGCCCTCCTTTCTGTTAAAGAATCCGGCAAGATAACTGTCAAAAAAGCGCCCGTAGCTTATCCTGCTGGAAACAACAGAAAAGATATCATCGCTATATTTAAACCGAGAGGGAAAGAGAGTGACCGGCATTTTACTCAGCTCCCACTCTGCAGTCTCACTGGTGTTGATAATAAGGCCCTGGTCGTACTGAATGTCAACTGCAAGCGCAGAAGTGATTAATTCCAGATCCCCGGTATGATATTGAAGGAGCTTACAGGTGAAATCTGCTTGTCTGTTTTTAATTGAATAATGGCCTGATATTTCTGAACTTATTCCTGGCGGTATGCCTAAATCCACCTTGTCTAGCTGTATTGACAGGTCTTTCTCGTTGATAGGAGCCCGAAATGCACCGAGCTTCAACTCCAATGAATCCAGGAGCCAGGAAGAGGACCGGGCATCAAATACCTGGCCTTTTGGATCAAAATGATAGGCACCACGCAGCGGGTCGCGCTCATCAATTGTAAGCGTGGATTCTCCTAACTTCAGGTTCAACATCTCTAGGGCTATATCCAGATCACCAGCATTTTCCCTTGTGTGAACTGTTCCTGAAACCTGCGCTGTTATGACATCTTCATAGCTGACCTTCAGACGGTCGATCGTAACCTCTGAGTCCGTCAATTGGATATGAGCATCTCGCACCCCATACTTTTCACCGCCCCAGGCGAACATACCCTCTTTAATATCAAAAACGCCTTTTGCCTCGAGTTGTTCGGTATTCAGTACAATGGCGAGTTGCAGATCGGTTGCGGTCGTCCCACCTATCTGTTTGAACGGCAGTGGAATTTCATAGTAATTGAGAAGGTTCAGGATATCATCGTTTGCAACGGCTGTGGTCTTAATATAGGCGGTAAGAACAATATTCTCAGGATTGTTAAAGTTGATATCGACCTTGCTACTGCCACAATCCTGACCGTAAAACGTTGCCCCATGGGGTAAAATTTGAAGTATGCCGTCTTTAAACCTCACCGTGGTAGAACTGGCCTTTATGGCCTCCAACCCTGGGGCAAAGGTGTATTGAGTATCATCAACTCTTACTTCTGCTTCAAGAGTACCAAGGATATCTTCCGGCTTGTTCCATGGGATACTACCCCTTAATGATTTCAGGTGGTAGCGACTCCCTTTGAGATAATCAGTAATCCAGCGTTGAATTTCATGATCTAAGGCAAACAGATCCACGAGAGAATTAATTTCCGTAATCTCTCCTGCCTCTTGCCCAGAAAAAGTAACCTTGTGTTCATCTGCAATAAAACTGACCTGCACAGGAAATCTTTTATGAAGAAGAACTGAGAGGTCTCCGGACAATTCCCCTTGTCGTCCATCCAAGAGCATATTACCCGAGATTTCAGCGTTGAAACGTGTACTGGCTGCGTCGACATTCTTCAAACGAAGGCTTTCTTTTTCAAAAATCAGCTCTGCATTAAAAATAATATTTTCTGATTGCACAGAGAAAATTTGAGAATTATCAGCCTCTCTATACAGATCAATCTCAAAGGTCGCCCCATCTATGACCAGACTGTTGATGTGGAACTTTCGAAACAGCTGTATCAGGAAAGGACTGAACTCAACGGCTTTGCCGATGAACTGGGTTGCGTGTTTTTCTAAATGCCGGGGAGAGGATGGGTCTTTTGCTTTCAGAGAAACATCAGCAATATCGAGCTCAAGTTTATCGTCCCAGATAAGAAAACTCTGAGACAGAGTTATACCGCCAAAGCTCAACTCCTCAAAGTGGACACCCTTTTTAAGAAAATACCCACCAACAGATAAGGTGAGAATAAAACCCAACGAGAAAACCACCACAATCCATTTAACAATTCTCTTTTTTCCGATGCTGCCAGACCCCACTGTTAACTCCGACCTTCAACCTGTAGTATTTCCATAAATTATTCCCGGTCTTCTATCACAGTCTCGCAGAACTTCCTTGCACAGACGTCAAGCGCTCCAGGCCCCACACCATCATTCAATTATTTCTTCAATCCTTCAAAGATACATTGTTGGGTGGATAAATATAAATAATACCTGCTTTCCGAGATTTATTGTAGCAATCATCTGCAGGCAGGTATCTGTAACACTCGATTTTCTGGATCCATCTCCCGGCAGCACGCAATTTTAGCTTGGTTAAATATATAATGGGCTTTTTTTCGCAAATGGGACGAGGTGTTTTGAAGTGATCTTGACGAGTCTGGTTTAATGCTTTGAATCTATAGTGGTTAGCGGACTTGGGTAAATAACCAGCTCTTGTCTGGCAAGCCAGGCAGACGAGCTGCAGTTGTGGTGTTTATATATACAGGTTAAGAAACACGACGAAGTCTCCGGTTTTCCAATTCGTAGACCTGGTCGGCAAGCCGCTGTACCTGGTCCTGATAGTGTGAAACCAGCAGCAGAGTGCAGTTCTCTCTTAACTCCCTGATAAGCTCCTCAATTTTTTCACACGCCTTCCCGTCAAGGGACGAGGTTGGTTCATCGAGAAGGATAATCTCCGGGTCGGATATCAGAGTCCTGGCAATGCACAACCTTTGCTGCTGCCCTCCAGAGAGATTCCGCGCGTCACTGGTCAGGCGATCTTTTACCTCATCAAACAGATGCACTCTTCTCAGCATTATTTCAACTTTTTCCGCCATTTCTTCTTTCTTCATCCCACCCTGAAGTATGAACGGGAAAGCAATATTTTTAAAGACTGTCATTGGCAGTGGATTGGGAGCCTGAAAAACCATTCCGATTAAACGTCTCAACTGGGCGACAGGAATCTCTGTACCGTAAATGTTCACCATTTTTTCGTTAAATCGAACCATGACCTGCCCTTCACAGTCCCCTCCACCATTTTCTTCCCATAAACGGTTAAAAATAGAGAGGAATGTCGATTTCCCCGTTCCTGATGGACCTGTTACCGCAATAATGTTGTTTTCTGGTAAGGATAGATTTATATCCTCAAGGACTACCTTATTCTGGTAGGAAAAACGTACACCTTCAGTAAATATCTTTGTATTGTCTTGCACTGGATTAATATCTCCTGAGCCGCCAGGAAATGGCCTGCTCAATAAGAAAAGCGCTGAGAAACAGAACAGCGCAAACCGTCAGAAGAAGGATGGCAGCCCCAAAACCCATCTGCAATTCCTCGGGGTTGGTATATTGCGACGAAATATAATAGATGTAGAACGGCAGTGCCTCAAATTGTTCAAAAATCGATCGTGGCAGACCTGCGGAAGCAACAACTCCTGTCAGCATAATCACCGCGGTATCCTCAGCTGCACGTCCTATGGCAAGAATAACACCACTCAGAATATCCGGCAGCCTTGTTGGTAAAAGCACATAGCGGATGTTTTGCAGTCGCGTTGCTCCAAGGGCCGGTGCAGTAAGACGCAAAGAGAGTGAAACAGATTCGAGGGCCATCTGCGTGCTCCTGATAAGATACGGCAGAATAAGAAAACCGATAGCCAGGGAGGAGATCAGCAAACATGGCCCCAAACGGCCAGGAAAGGCCCGGTGCAGGATGATAGTGAAGGAAAAGCCCGCAAGACCAACGACAATTGATGGCAGTCCTGCAAGGATATCAAAAAGCACGGTTAATACTTGCCGTATCCAGCCATGACAATATTCTGCCATATAAATTCCAGCAGCTAAACCTACCGGCACCGCGAAGGCCACAGCAAGCAGAACCAGAGCAAAGGTTCCCATCACAGCAGGAAACAATCCATTAAAAACCTGTCTTTTAAGCAGCAAGGCATCAATTGGTGAAACGTTACCAAATATTAATCCTTTACCAAGAACACCAGAGCCACGATGCATGAGGTAAGCCAACATAAAAAAAAGTGCGGTAACCAACAGAAAAACACTTACCCAGGATACACCAAATACGGTTTTTTCAATGATCCTTCTCATGACTGTGGCCTCAAGAGCACCGTAGTCACATAGCGAAGAAGTATAACCACAATCACCGAAAAACCATAAAGGACAAGGCCACAGGCAAAAATTGACTTGAATTCCATGCTGGCAAAGTCTGCTGCGATAACCAACGCGATATGAGCGGTCAGGGTCCGCCCGGAGTCAACGACACTGTGGGGTACGGCTATACTGTTTCCAGCCAGCATAAGACTGATCAGAGTGTCTCCCATTGCCCTGCCAAAACCCATAATGATACCCGCAATAATCGTCGGCCAGGCCTGCGGTAACTGCAGATACAGGAGTTTCTGTATCGGTCGCCCCCCCATGGCATCCACTGCAAGACAATAGCTCTTATCGACGTTGCCAAGTCCATTAACAAAAAAGACAATCATAGTTGGCGCAATCAGCAGTGCAAGAACCAGGGACGCCGTCAGGATATTTAATCCGGAACCGCCGGCGAGTTGCTCACGCATAAAAGGCACAAGGAGGAATACCGCAACAAAGCCATAGATGACAGTCGGTATTCCAGCCATGAATCTGACCATGATCATCACAAGTTTTCTAAACTTTGGCGGTGCAAGAGTTGCGGCAACGAATGCGGTGCCAAGACTTATCGGCAGACTCAGGCACAGGGAGAGAATGGCAATGGCAATGCTGCCGGTCAGCATCGGATAAATGCCATAAATATTTTGTTCAGGCAGCCAATTCTGGCTGAGAAGGACAAAAAACTGGCCGCTTGTTAACAGCGGCCAGCCAAGATATAGCATCATCATAAAGACAGCGATGGTTAAAAAACCGCAACCAAGCGCAGCCAGACGAAAGAGATGAACAGGAAGTCCGGAATGGATTTTCACTTCACTCCAACAAAGCCTTTATCCTTTGCAATTTGCTGTCCGGTCGGACTGAGAAGAAAATCGAGGAAGGATTGAGCAAGACCGGCGGGTTCGCCTTTGGTCAGGCTATAGAGACCTCGGGCTACACCATAGCTGCCGCTTTTGGTGTTTTCAAGATTGGGTACAACCCCATCAAGGGCTACAGGGGAAACAGTGGCATCAATATGACCAACTGACACATAACCAATACTGTATGGATCACCTGCAATGGCAGTTTTCATGGCACCGTTGGAAACAACCACATTGGCTTTTTTGGCTACATCACCACTATTCAAGGCTTTTTTCCAGAAAACCTCGCGGGTTCCGCTTGCAGAATCCCTATCATAAATATTGATCTCCCGGTCCTCACCGCCAACTTCCTTCCAATTCACAATCTTGCCGGCAAAGATATCCTGCAGCTGGCTTGCAGTAAGAGCAGTGACACTATTTTTGGGGTTAACGACAGCCCCGACCCCATCAATCGCCCACTTTACCATTGACAGGTTATAGGTTGCAATTTCTTCATCGGTAGCTTTACGTCCGGCGTTACCAATCTCAACTAACCCCTCTCCGACCTGTTTAATTCCAACACCCGTACCACCACCTGCAATTGTGATACGAATATCAGGATTGCTGGTCATGATCAGCTCGGCGGCCGCTTTCATCACAGGGATATGGGCAGTACCACCTGCAATTTTGAGAATGCCTTTTTGACCGACAAAGGCATCAAGATCATTACTATACGCAATGGTCGTCATCAACAGACACAACATACCGGCAGTGAAAATTTTACTTAGCTTCAGCATAGTTTCTCCCAGAATTGTATTGATTAAAGGTATACACAGGCCTCTTTGTACAATGTTTCTGACTAGCATATGCAATACCTCTTTTCCAATAGTTACTTTCTATAGGTCGCTCGCGTTCAATAGGATCGTCCTATGGGGTATTTCCTTGAGGAAAATTTCTGAGAAATGGAAGTAGTTTCTGATATTATTACATAAAACAAACAGACTCTATGCAGATTGGTTCGCCGGCAATTATGAGGCATACAGTTCTCTCTCAGATCCCGACATGTAAAACCGTTAGAGAGACCAAGACAGTTTCTCAAGAAAACCAAAAAGAGTAAGAAATTTTCTAACGACGCAGACGTTTTACTGCGGCGACAATACTCTCAAGGGCTCGGTCAATCTCTGCAACTGTGGTGTACCTTCCTGTGGTGAAACGCAGGGTCCCCTTCGCCCATTGCTCCGGCACCTGCATGGCTTTCAAGACATGGGAAACCTCCACATGATCTGCGTGACAGGCCGCCCCTGCAGAAGCAGCGACATCAAGGCCAATCTCCTCAAGAAGACGGTTTGCCTCCAGATCGAAAAACGAGACACTACAGGTGTTCGGCAGACGGAGTTTTCGGTGACCATTAAAACGAAGGTCGGTAAGACTAGCAGCTAAGCCATTTTCCAATCTATCGCGCATCTCCTCTAACCGATGAGTAGTGCTTTTCAGCTCTGTTGCCGCCAGTTCGCAGGCTTTACCAAGTCCTACAATTCCAAGCACATTTTCAGTTCCTGCCCGTCGACCATTCTCCTGGCCCGCACCGTGGCAGAAGACTCCACTTTCAATACCATCCCGGATATACAGTGCTCCAACCCCTTTTGGGGCATAGATTTTATGCCCTGCAACAGAAAGAAGATCGACGCCTAAATCATCAACACAAAATGGAATCTTGCCAATAGACTGTGCCGCGTCGGTGTGCATTAAAATACCGTGCCGACGCGCAAGTTGTGCAATCTCTGCAATTGGCTGGATTGTACCTACCTCGTTATTGGCGTGCATTATGGAAATCAGAAGAGTGTCAGGCCGAATAGCAGCCTCCACATCTGAAAGACTGACTAATCCGTCTGCATCAACAGGAACAACGGTGACTGCACAACCGCAAGTCTCCATAAAGCGGCACACTTCAAGGATCGCTGGATGTTCGATACTTGAGGTAATCAGGTGACTTCTTTCAGGATCCCTTTTTCCCCAAAAACTTCTCAGAGCCTGATTATTGGATTCCGTTCCTCCACTGGTGAAAAGAACCTCCCCTGTCATGCAACCCAGAAGCTCGGCAACCTGGGTGCGTGCGCCCATGACTGCCCGTTTCGGGGCGATACCAAACCAATGACTGCTGGAAGGATTGCCAAATTCACTTTTTAAAAAAGGCAACATGGCCTCAATCACTTCGGGGGCGTGGGGTGTTGTACCATTATAGTCGAGGTAAATTGGTAAGGCCATGAGAGTCAACTCCTTTCGCGCGATGTTTCATTGCTTTTTAGATATCACATTTTCAGATTACTTCAGTAACCTGCAATCACAATAATTCACGGTCACAGATAATTGGTAATTTGAGTATAAAATTAATCAGCTCCCGGCATATATCAAACCATTTGCACAGGTATTCACCTTCGCCCGATTCATACGTATCGATTCTGCTGATAATTCCGCCAGCACACATAAGATATTCCAATTTGCTCTGGAGAATATTCTTGAGTATACAAGATCATGTTCGCCTGAGTAGCAATTACAAGCCACCGACAACACATTAAAAACATACCTTTTTATGGAAACATTATCTCTCAGACTCCACCCAGGTCAGGATCTCAAGCATGAACTTGATCAACTGATTGAAAACCAGCAGATTAAAGCGGCCTGTATCCTCACCTGTGTTGGTAGTTTGACAACCGCTGTACTGCGATTTGCCAACCAGGAAAATTCAACAAGATTTGACGGTCATTTCGAAATCGTTTCACTCACCGGAGTTATGTCACAACATGGATCTCATTATCACATCGCCATCGCCGATGAAAAGGGTACAGCTTACGGCGCCCATTTGCTCGAGGGATGCAGGATCTACACAACCGCTGAGATTGTCATTGGCATTATCGCGGATAGTTTATTCCTGAGGACATTTGATCCCCAGACAGGATACCCCGAACTTGAAGTCATACCCCAACCCAACAAAAAGGAGTCTGAATTATGAGTCTCAACCGGCGTTTTAAAGAAGATTTCACCACGACAACGGTGGTGCTGATGTCCATTGCCATTGTTATCAATATCGTTGGTGGGCAATTAGTCTCAATGCTCAAACTTCCAATTTTTCTTGATTCAATCGGAACGGTGCTTGTTGGTCTCCTGGCTGGCCCCTGGGCCGGTGGTCTGACAGGGCTACTTACAAACCTTATCTGGGGTATGATATCCTCACCCGTGGCCGCGGCCTTTTCCCCTGTCGCAATGGCAATAGGTATAGCTGCTGGCCTGTGCGCAAAATACGGGCTATTCAAGACCTGGTGGCTGGCAATGATCAGTGGTGTGATCATTACCGTTTTTAACGCTATTGTCGCTGTACCCATCAGACTCTATATGTTTGGTGGAATTACCGGTTCTGGTGCCGATTTCATCACATCCTACATGCTGGCTCTTGGTAAAGATCTGTTTGGTTCTGTTGTGATCAGTGTCTTCACCGCAAATCTCATTGATAAAGTTATCACGGCAGTACTTGCCTGGGGTATCGTCAAAGCCCTGCCTTTGCGCACCACAACCAGATTGCCCCGGGCAAAAAACGTTGTTAGTGCCTGATAACACAATAAGCGGTGAACAGGGTTCCGCAGAAAGTATCACAATAACATAACCTTATGCTGAACCAACAGAAGATGGCGCCCAACAAAACGACGGCTACACTCTTTATAGATAAAGACTCGTGGCTCCAGAGATTACACCCCTTAACCAAACTTTCCTATATTCTGTTGACCGGTGTGGCCGCTTATGGAGGACCATCTTCTTTGTTATATATCTGCTTGTTACTCTTTTGTAATGCAGTTATTACCGCCTCCGGAGGCCTCCTGAAAGATACAGCCAAAGCTTTGCTACGTGTGATACTGCCACTGTTGCTCTTCATGATTCCCATTCACAGTTTTTTGTTTCCCGGCAACAGGACCGTACTTCTTGAGTTCCATGGAATGATCGTCTATCAGGAAGGTCTGCTATTTGCCATCTCGACCCTGACAAAACTGACCGTGGTTTTAATAGCCTCCTTCCTTTTCGTTTTTTCCACCCATCCTGCGGATCTCATTACCGCATTATCCCACACCTGTAGATCACCATCACTGGCTTATCTCCTCGGCAGTCCGCTACTGTTACTGGCATCCATGAGAGAACGGATTGAAACCATCCAGGCAGCCCAGCGTGCCAGGGGCCTTGATGTAGATGGAAATATGTTCAGACGTTTTCTCAGCCTTGCTCCCCTACTTCTTCCATTGGTTCTCGGGGCCATCGTTGAGGTGGAACAGCGTTCTATTGCCCTCGAGGTCCGCGGTTTTAAATCCACTTCCATAAAAACATCGCTGCGGAAACTCTCCGACTCGGCATTGCAGCGTTTTTGCAGATGGCTGATGCTGGCAATCGCAGCAGTTGTTCTTCTTTTACACGGGTTAGGATAAAACATGATCCAGCTTGAAACAGATCACCTCACCTATCTTTATCCCGGATCGGAGTCTCCTGCTCTACATGAGGTGTCGATCAAAATCAACAGAGGTGAATTTGTCGCAGTCACAGGCGCAAACAACAGTGGAAAATCAACTTTATGTTATGCATTTGCCGGGGTTATACCTCATCTCTATAACGGTCATATGAAGGGGCGGGTACTCATTGACGGACAGGACAACAAGGACAGGACGGTAAGTGAAATTGCCCGTCACCTCGGACTGGTTCTCCAGATACCCGGCAGTCAGATGTCCGGAGTACGCTATACCGTTTTCGAGGAAGTTGCCTTCGGACTTGAGAACCGGGGCGTTCCAAGGGAACAGATGCTGGAGCGGGTCCAGACCGTACTCGCTCTCTTTGGTCTTGAGGAGCAGGCAACACGATCACCCTTCCATCTTTCAGGAGGCCAGCAGCAACGCCTTGCCCTGGCAACTGTTTTGGCGGTTGACCCGGCCATTATCGTCCTGGATGAACCGACGACCTTTCTCGACCCGCAAGGGGCAAAACTGGTCTTTGAAATCCTGCGAAAGTTGCAGCAGCAGGGAAAGACGATTATCATCGCCGAGCAGCGACTGGATCTGATTGCTACCTACGCTGACAGGGTTCTGGCATTCGACAGAGCAAAGCTTGTGCTTGACGGCATTCCAAGGGAAGTGCTCACTTCAGCGATGCTCCCTGACCTTAAACTCAAACATACCCGGTATACCCAGGTAGCTCAGGTACTGCAGCAGAAAGGATTATGGCCTGATAAGCTGACATTACCTGCATCACTGGCCGAAACAGTGGACGGACTCTCCCTGCGGAGGAAGACACATGATTATTTGTGCTGAAGACCTAACATTTGCTTACAACGACTCTCTTATGGCATTGCAAAATATCTCTTTTGAGATCTCTGCAGGCGAATGTGTTGCCCTGACAGGCCATAACGGTTCAGGGAAATCAACTCTTGTAAAGCACCTGAACGGTTTGCTGAAACCGACCAAGGGCAGAATCCTCGTTGCCAACAAGGATACCGCAACAAGTAGAACAGCAGAACTGGCAAGCCAGGTCGCCCTGCTCTTTCAAAATCCGGACGACCAGATCTGCAAACAAACAGTATGGGATGAAGTTTGTTTTGGCCCACAAAATCTAGGGTATGACAAAAAAAAGACGACGACACTTGTACAAGAGGCATTAGCACTTTTTGAATTGACCTCTTTTGAGAAAAAAAATCCCCATGATTTTGGTTATAGTGAGCGTAAAAGAATTGCCATGGCCTCCATTGTGGCGATGGATACTCCCATTCTCGTGTTCGACGAACCGACTGCAGGGCTGGACTCCTATGAGATGTCACTGCTCATCAACACGCTGAAAAAACTGCAGTCAGAAAACAAGACAGTTCTGGTCATTTCCCATGACATGGATTTTGTCGCAGAAAACATCCTGAGAGCAATATCTCTGTCAGCCGGAAAAAAAGTGTTTGACGGAAAACTCAGAGATCTCTTTGAACAAACCGACCTGATGACAGAAAGCGGGCTTCTCCATCCTCAGACAATGCAACTGAGCAAGGCTTGCGGTCTTTACTCTTCACCTCTTTCCACCGATGAATGTGTTGCAGCAATAGCAGAACAATTGGGACAGCCCTCACTGCCTAACGCATAGATCCATACAATATTGTATTGCATCACTAAGCTTCAGCCTAACATCATTGGGTACCCAGGATAGGTGAGCAATCATCACCTACTGTAACCCACTGATAATATGTCATAAAAAAACAAAGCTTGTGTAATATGCAATTATGGTCTAGTTTATACAAGTCCACGCAGCGAAGAGGCGACCTTTTCTACATTCCGCGATCCACTTCTCGTTTCAGTAGTTCCATCGTTTGTGTTTGCAATAAATACCAAAGTTGGCTTTTTCACCTATATTTGCCCTGCCCATCAGCCTGCCGGTAAATCTTGGCCTGCTGATTGGAATAATTCGACATTTGGTTTGGTTTGCTTCTTCACACGGTCAGGTTTTTCTATTTGATCAAAAAAGGAGGAACACCCTTAAATGAACCAAAAAATCAAGATTGACAGTTCTTATAATCTGTACAGGTGTGGTTGCCTTATCTTTTGCATAGATAGGGCAACCACATCAACTCATATAAAAATTAGCATGGAGAAATAATGCAAAATAACACAAGTGCAGCAACAGTTCGTGAAACCCATTCTCGAAAAACCAAGATCTCAACGAACACAAATTACAATTCTAAAAAGACCACCAAAAACCAGACGAAGCCCAGAAGCGAGCGGAGCAGACTCATAGCACTGCAGGACGCATTGCAGGATCCAATCATCAGCTGCGAAGGGTTGTGATCAACGCCATAAAAAGATCGGATGTTTCGGGGTAGACAAACATCTCTTTCCTTCCCTCCGGGGCACTCTGTCTTAACAGCGATTACAGAAATCGCATTATTTTCGTCAACAAACCGCTGCATATTGCTGGCTGGCAACATCGGCTGATACAGCCTCTATTCGTTCTATCGCGCTCTGTAACCATGAACAACCTTTTCCGTTGGTATCTGGGGAAAGGATTTGAGTTCAGATCCTCTACAATGAACTCAAGCCATTTAAAGAAAAAGAGTGCAGGCTCTCACAATATGAATGCAGCGGTTTTACATATCTGCATATAAAACAAAATAATTAATCAGGGGAACACAATGAAATACAGCTTAAATACCGGGGAAAATGTCCGTCATCGAACAAGATCTCAATGGGGAATTGGCAAAATCACTTCGGTCAACAGTTGTGGAACTGTCAGAGTAGTTTTTGAGGGTAATAAAATACTCTCCATTTCCAAGGGAATAAACTACTTGATTAAAGTCGACAATCAAGGCAATAAAATTTGATGCATCCGTTCACCGGACCTGTAGTGGTGCCTCAGCAAAGATTTTTTCCCTGAATAAAGACCTGGATTAAAGTGGTTAAAGCAACGACCTTGGCAGCACTACCTCGCTTACTTCTGCGCCATGTTTTAACCGCTCAAGATTTGTCATAGAGATTTTTGCATCTTTGCTTGGCGTTTTTCGTGTTTTTTTTATAAACCCATGCAACAACACGATATCGTTATCCTGCGTTTTTGCAAACAATACTCGGGCTGACTCTTTACCGCAATCCACACGAAGCTTATAGATGGTGCCTTTATAACCCCAGATTCTGGGGTTCAGGATTTTCAAGCTGTTGCTTGTATTAACGTCATTGAGCTCAGCATACGCCTGAAATTTCTTACATATCGCAGCTTCAAGTTTAGTTGAAACCGACCGTAGAAATACATCAAACTCAGATGTTCCATCATGCCCTTGTAGTGTTAGTATTTTCATGTGGCAAATGAATGTTCCCGCAGAACAGCACAGATAATCGGAGATCTCACCTCTTGTTTCTCAGCTCAGCCAGCATAAAGGAAAAACAGATTGAGACAACCAATAACAAAACCCAAGAGACCACCAAAGAGATTGATATATTTAAACTGTTCTTCCATTATTGACAGCAGCAGACCTTCGAGTTTTAAAAGATCGAGAGAGTTCACTTTTTCTGTCACAATTTTTCGAATATTCAGCGAATAAACGAGACCAGGGACCTCTGAGGCGAGCACCTCTGAGGCAATTTTTTGGAAAGATTTTGAGATACCTTCCCGCACCCCCGCCGGGATATACAGCCCAACTCGACCAAGCCTTTTATGCAAAAGACCACTTGCGAGTGAGTCAATCAACGCATCGATTGTTGTCTTGGTGTGTTCGGATTGCAATAACTGACGCGTTTCCTTCACAAACCATGTTTTAGTGCCAGCAGCACTTTCATTACCAAGAAGCTTGTCAAGAACTACCCCAGTCGACAATCCACCTGAGTCTATATGGTTTTCAAAATTTGATTTGATCATCGATGCCAAAACAGTAGACACCTCTTTACTGCGGATCAGCAGGAGTATCTGGATTGTGCATTGTTTACAGAAATCTCGAACGACTTCTTCATTTTCCGTCTTTACCCATTCTACGATGGGCTTGTTTATGAAATTCTGGCTTCGCTCCCGTAAAATGACAACAACCTTTTTCTGGACCTCTTCAGACTCCAGCCAGGCAACGATATCGTCATTTTTTTCAATAAGATATTCCCGAATCTTTTCTTCTACGGTCTCAATCCGCATAAATCCCCGAACCATATCAGCCATGCCGCCAAGGGAATCAATAAACTTATCAACTCCCGCACATGTTCCGGCAACGACTCTGTCACGGACGGAGGGTTCACTTACTATTGTGGCGATTTTTGTCAAAAACGATGGGATCTGTTTTTCAACCGAATCAAGCAGCAACTCCTGAACGGAGATAGGGATAACTTCTGCAAGAGATTTTTCCTCCTGCAGGACGGAATATACTTTTTGATGAACAAAATCTTCAACCCATTGCGCCATCGGTTCACTGTCAAACATCCGGGCTATATTCTCTTCAATAAAGCCATAGACAGCCTCTCGTTTATCCGCTGGAATAATCAACCCAATTTCTTTTTTAAGAAAAGCATCAAGGCGATCCCCTACCGCTTCTGCAACTATCTTTTCAAATTGTTCAGAGTCAATAAAAGTGCGGAGCTGGCCTTTGACCTGATAGGTCACCGCGCGGGCCCCCATATCAAGATACGCTTTAAACTTTTCAGGCACTATTTCAGTGATATTGCCAAGATCTTTTGCAAGGACTCCCTTAACCCTGCCGTCAATAACATTATAAAGATGTTCCTGAAAAGCCTGCTGCTGCAGACCTTTTCCTATTTCTTCGCTGGTAAGAAGATGGTCGCCAACGACTTCCCCCATATTCTTAGCGAGCTCGCTTCTTTTGGAAGGAATGACCCCGGGAGTCATGGGTATTCGTAAGCCTGCTATTTTCCAGGGATTAAGTGGCCTGAAAAGCATTTTAATTGCAATACGGTTGGTTACATAACCTATGAAAGCTCCAACAACAGGAGGGGCTATATATTTTGTGTATTCAAGTAATTCAACGGGTAGCTGTGACATAGTCTAGTAGTTCAAGAGGATGGTTAATGATTAAATCAGGGGCATTTTCTAGCAGTTCTTCAACAGGACGAAATCCCCAACTTACGCCTGCAGTTTTCATTTGGGCGTTTTTTCCTGTCTGAATATCGACACCGGAATCACCGACAAAGAGGATCTTATGGGTATTCACTTGTAACATATTTGCAATCTCAATAGCCACAGCCGGGTCGGGTTTTTTACCAAACCCCTCCCTTTGACCAAACACGGCCTGAAAAATATTACCTGGAAAATATTCTTCAACAAAAAGTTTTGTAAACTCATGTGGTTTATTTGAGAGCACAGCGAGATTGACTCTTCTTTTTTGTAGCTCAGCCAACATATCATTAATCCCAGCATAAGGACAACAGTTACTCTTCCAGCTTTTTGCATACAATCTCTTAAAGGCATTGCAACATTGCTCTATAGTTTCGGTCGAGGTGCCTTGTGGAACTGCGCGCTCAATGAGTTTATTTAGACCATTGCCTATGAAGTTTTTATACGCAGCGCGACTATGTTCCGGAAAATTAAAGTCTTGCATCACCTCGTTGACTGTATCACTCAAACCGTCGATAGTATCAAGAAGAGTTCCGTCCAGGTCAAATATTATTGATAACACTTCCATGTTTTTCTTTTCCTTTGTCATATCAACACATTAGATATTCTCTTTTTTAAAATAACAACCTAAAAGTAAGATGGTGGAAAATTGTCCTGATAAAAAACCAAATTTTTTCTTTCATTTTTAATAATTTTTTATATTATCAGGCTAATTTGCAACTAACATTAACTCATAATTTTTCACCGAGGTGTACTTATGTGGTTTGTCAGGTTATTAAGCTCTTCAATTGGTAAGAAACTTATAATGGCGGCCACTGGGCTGCTGTTAGTTCTCTTTTTAATCACCCATGCTGCAGGAAACGCTACCATTTTCATGAGTAGCGATGTGTTTCAAAGCTATGCGGACGAACTGCATAGCCATCCACTCATAGTACTCGTTTTCAGTTTTTCACTTTTATTGATTTTTCTCTGCCATATCGTAGCAGGCCTGTATCTCTTTTTTGAGAATCGCAAGGTCAGTCATTCACGATATGAGGTCACGACAAGGGTTGTAAAAAATTCTTTTGCCTCCGAGACCATGCCATATACAGGGCTTATCGTTCTGCTCTTTCTCTTTGTTCACATATTCGGTTTTACCTTCTCTCCAAAAGATGTGCAGATTTCAGTAACAGTTAAAGAGTTACTTGGAAACTTTTTTTATGCACTGTTTTACATTTTTGCCTTTGTTGCACTTACCATCCATTTAAGCCACGGGTTCTGGAGTATGCTGCAAACGTTTGGAATCAATCATCCAAGATACAATACGTTGATTTCCAGGTTGACCCTAGGAATTCCGCTGTTTTTTCTGTTAATTTTTGGTGGAGTCGCACTCTATTTCATGACCGGACTTGGCGCTCATTACTAGCGAACAGTCCTTTTTGAAAATGAGCTAACCACAGAAAAAATATTATATAGAATCTAGCTAAGGTTTTAAAAACATGGAACTAAATGCACGCGTACCAGCCGGCCCTCTGGAAAAAAAATGGGATACACATCGCTTCTCCAACAAACTTGTAAATCCTGCCAACCGTCGAAAATATACTGCCATCGTCGTTGGAACAGGTCTTGCTGGTGGCTCGGCCGCTGCCACGCTTGCGGAACAGGGCTATACTGTTAAGGCGTTCTGCATTCAGGACAGTCCGAGACGAGCCCACTCCATCGCAGCCCAGGGAGGAATAAATGCTGCTAAAAACTATCAAAATGATGGCGATTCGGTTTTCCGTCTCTTCTATGACACTATAAAAGGCGGCGATTTCCGTGCAAGAGAAGCCAATGTCTACCGCCTGGCCCAGGTCAGTACTGAAATTATAGATCAGTGTGTTGCTCAGGGTGTCCCGTTTGCCCGGGAATATGGTGGAACCCTGGCTAATCGATCCTTTGGTGGCGCTCAGGTTTCCAGGACCTTTTATGCCCGTGGACAAACCGGACAACAGCTTCTTCTTGGAGCCTATGGTGCACTTTCCAGACAAATCCACGCTGGCCGGGTAAAGATGTTTAATCGTCGGGAGATGATGGATGTCGTCGTGGCTGATGGACGAGCACGGGGTATCACTGTTCGAAACATCATTACCGGTGAGATTGAATCCCATGAAGCCGATGTCGTCATCCTGGCCACGGGCGGATACGGTAATGTTTATTTTCTCTCCACCAACGCTATGGCCTCAAATGTTACAGCTGCCTGGAGAGCTCATAAAAAAGGTGCAGGATTTGCTAATCCTTCCTTTGTACAGATCCATCCTACCTGCATCCCTGTCCACGGTGATTATCAGTCAAAGCTGACTTTAATGAGTGAAAGTCTGAGAAATGACGGCCGGGTCTGGGTACCAAAAAAACAGGGGGACACTAGACTTCCTGCCGATATCCCAGAAGAGGAAAGAGATTATTACCTTGAAAATAAATATCCAAGCTTTGGTAATCTCGTACCTCGAGACGTTGCCTCCCGTAACGCCAAAGAGCAGTGTGATTTAGGTAAAGGTGTTGGGAGCACAAGACTTGCTGTCTATCTTGACTTTGCCGATGCCATTAAAAGAGATGGCGAGGCTACTATTTTCAAAAAATATGGCAATCTCTTTCAGATGTACCAGAAGATTACTGACAGTGATCCAATGAAAGAGCCTATGATGATTTATCCAGCCGTTCACTATACCATGGGTGGACTTTGGGTGGATTATGATCTGATGACCAACATTCCCGGTCTTTTTGCTATTGGGGAGTGTAACTTCTCTGATCATGGTGCAAACCGACTGGGTGCCAGTGCACTGATGCAGGGCCTTGCCGATGGTTATTTCATTATCGCCACTTCCGTTGCCCATTACCTTGGGACGAATAAACTCGATAATATTAGTGTCCATGACCAGGCGTTCATTGACTCCAAGCGTTCCGTGGAAGATCGCATTGCCAAATTGCTCAAAAATAGTTCCGGTGGACCTGCCGGAAAATTCACAGTGGACGAAATCCACAAAGAACTCGGAAAACTGATGTGGGATAACTGTGGAATGGCACGGAACAAGGAAGACCTGGAAAAAGCTCTTAAAGAACTCCCCGCCATTAAGCAGAAATTTTGGGATTACGTTTATATACCAGGAGACACTAAAGAAATTAACCAGTCCCTGGAAAGAGCAGGAAGAGTTGCTGACTTCCTCGAATTTGCTGAAATCATGATACGGGATGCTCTTACCCGGGAGGAATCCTGTGGCTGCCATCTCCGTGAAGAAAGCCAGACCGAAGAAAATGAAGCCAAGAGGGATGATAAAAAATATTCCCATGTATCAGTGTGGGAATACTCCGGAGAAGACGCAGAACCCAAACTGCACATTGAGCCTCTTTCCTTTGAAAATGTAACTCCTTCCCAAAGAAGTTATAAATAAGGTGCTAACCCCCGTTATCCGTTGAGCATAGAGACTTTAAACTGAACTCTGAAGGTATATACAAAATGAGCAGCATTAACTTGACTTTAAAAATCTGGCGCCAACAAAACAGTGACGCACTCGGGCGGTTGGAGACCTATACTCTTGACAATGTGAACACCGACATGTCCTTTCTGGAAATGCTCGATGTTCTCAATGAAAAACTCACAAAAGAGAGCAAAGATCCTGTTGCCTTTGACCATGATTGCCGTGAAGGTATCTGTGGAATGTGCGGCGCCATAGTAGATGGCGTTGCCCATGGCCCTGAAAAAGAGGTAACACTCTGCCAGCTCCATATGCGTCATTTCAAAGATGGCGATTCAATTGTTATCGAGCCTTTCCGCTCCAGAGCCTACCCGATTAAAAAAGATCTGCTCATTGACAGATCAGCCTTAGACCGGATCATTCAGGCAGGTGGTTATGTTTCAGTCAATACCGGTGGCACCATAGATGGCAATGCCATCCCGATTTCTTCCCAGAAAGCAGAACTTGCAATGGATGCTGCAGCCTGTATCGGCTGTGGTGCCTGCGTTGCCAGTTGTCCAAACGGTGCTGCGATGCTTTTTACCAGTGCAAAGATCTCGCAGCTTGCTCTTCTCCCTCAAGGACAGGTAGAGCGCAAACAACGCGCTCTTGCAATGGTGGAGCAGATGGATAAGGAAGGTTTTGGTAATTGTACCAACGCCAAGGAATGCGAGGCTGTCTGTCCTAAAGGTATTTCCATCCGCAATATTGCCCGCCTCAACCGAGAATATCTATTGGCTGCGTTAACAGAAGGCTGAGTTGCCATTTTCCGTAAAAACCACAACCTGCCACTGCCTTTGATTGCAGTCGGCAGGTTTTTTTGTTATACCTCGGCAGCACAATCTCACTCCACCAGTCAAACCAACCATTGATAGAATTTCAAAAATGACTTTTTATGATGTCGTTATTGTAGGTGCCGGACCGGCAGGTCTGGCCTGCGCCAAAGTTACTGCAGAAAATGGCGCCAGGACCCTTGTAATCGAACGAAAGAACCGAATCGGCTATAAGGTCTGCGCCGGTGGAATAACCTGGAACGGTCTTATAAATAAACTTAATGATATTTCTGAGAAAAGCTTTACAAGGCAGTATATTTTCAGCAAATATCAACAACTGACTATTACTGAAAAAAATCCTATTATAGCAACGGTAAACAGGGAAACCCTGGGACAGTTAATGCTGGAAAATGCTCTAAGAGCCGGCGCCCATATAAAATCAAATTGGCAGGTTACAACTATTTCTGATCGTACCGTTACGATGGTGGATCGCTCCAGTAGAACCTCTGAAGTCATAACTTATGGCACACTCGTGGGGGCCGACGGTTCCTCATCTGTTGTCCGGAAACATCTTGGCTATCCCGTAAGAGACTTTGGTGTCGGCATCAACTACATGGTGGAAGGTAACTTTTCAAAGATGGAGTGGCACCTCAACAGTAGCCTTTTTGGCAGCGGTTACGCCTGGATCTTTCCTCACAACAACCGGGCTTCAATTGGGGCCTATGCGGATTCCAAATCAGTCGGCGCCTTATTCCTCAAAAAATCTCTTATGCGCTGGGCCACAGCACAAAAATTATGCCTGCCCGCTAAAGGTCTGACCGCTGAGCGTATTAACTATGACTTTGTAGGCTATCAATTCGGCAATACATTCCTTGTGGGCGATGCTGCAGGCCTTGCCTCTGCGCTTACTGGGGAAGGTATTTACCCTGCCATGGTATCAGGAGAGGCGGTTGGTAAAGAAATTGTTTACAACAAGAAACGGGATCCAGAGCTTGATAAACTCATTGTCAACCATAAAAAACACAGGATAATGGCCAAAATCGCAAGATCCCACCCAAGGATGTCAACCTGCCTTTCTGAGCTCATCTGCTACGGGTTAAAGAAAAATATCATAAACTTTAGCGCCGCTGAAATGGCTCACTCCTCTTCTTAGCACAGACTTTGCCCTATGTATTACACAAGCCAGCTTCGAAACCGTACCCAATGGATACACTAAACTTTCATAAAATTTATCCCAATCCGAAATCAAAGAGTTTGGTTCGCACCGCCTTTACAGGTGTACACCAGCTCACGTCCTGCTCCGAGAAACTATATGCAAGCGCCTATTAACAAAAAGAAAATCTGGATTCTTAATATTATTTTCCTTATTGCCTGTGCCGCAATTCTCATCTTTCTCTTCAGAGCCCCGAAGGAAACAACCGCTGCTTTACCCCACGATGATATCCATGCAGAATTCTTCCTCATCAAGAGTAAAAAGGCAGCGGAGAAGAATTGCCTCGATTGCCATGGACCCAGTGGAGATGCCCCTCTCAAGGAAGGGCATCCTCCAAAATTCAGATGTCTGTTTTGCCACAAGAGATCCTAAGCAAGGGCGTTAATGACAATCTCCTGAACATCACGGGAAAGATTCTGTTGCTCCAGGATTGCTTGAAGCTCACTTTTCATTAATGCTCCAAGACGGGGCTCATATCGCCTCCAACCGGTCATGGGGGAGAGCAGACGTGCTGCTATCTGGGGATTTATCGTATTCAAGGCGATAATCTGTGCAGATAAAAAGCGATACCCATCCCCATTTTCACTATGAAATCTTGCATGGTTACCACTACAAAAGGTTCCAACGAGGGCACGAACTTTGTTTGGATTTTTTATTGAAAAGGCAGGATGCTCCATCAGACAGCGCACCTCACCAAGCACCTCTGGCAACTCCGATAATGCCTGTATAGCAAACCATTTATCGAGTACCAGGGTATCGTCCTTCCATTTTTCATAAAAATCAGAAAGCACCTCTTTTCTAACGGCCTTATCTGCGTTGGCCAGAAGCGAAATCGCTGCGATGGTGTCCGTCATGTTGTTTGCCTCATAGTACTGAGACTTACACAAATTCAGGACTTCGTCCCCTGCAGGTTCAAGGGCCAGAAGATAGGAAAGACAAAGATTTTTAAGACTCCGCTGACCTTTTGCCTCGGGGGAGACGCTATAAGGTTCGGTTGTGCAGTTGTCATGATAAAGCTTCAGCAACTGCTCCCTGCATCTCTTCGCCACCGTCTGTTTAACAAGCGACCTTGCCCTGTGCAGATACTCTGGATAAATAATTTCCATTTCCTGAGCAAGGGTTGTTTCCGCAGGCAACTGTAAGGCAAGGGCTGCCAGATCTTTATCTGCTATATCTGAAGAAAACACCTTATCCACTGCTTCAAGATAAAATTCATCAACTGCGGGGGGGTCCCCTTTTTGCATTTGCGCCGCTACATCCAGAATGACCTGGCTTGAGAGTTGATTTGCACAATCCCACCGATTATAAAGGTTGGTGTCGTGGCTCATGAGAAAAGCCAGTTCTTCCTTATCCTGGAAGCGTTCTACTTTAACAGGTGCTGAAAAATCGCGGAGAAATGAAAGGACTGGTGTTGTACCGATATTTTTAAAAGTAAAAACTTCTGTTGCTTTTTTTACCTCCAGCAGTTTTTCGTCAATCAGCTCCTTACCACTTTCATCAAGCAAGCCTATTTTAACAGGAATATGAAACGGCAGTTTTTTCTCCTGCCCTGGAGTTGCCCTGCAGCGTTGTTCGATGGTGATCTTGAATTCTGATAATTCTTTATCCAATTCCGTCTTAACCGTTAACACTGGAGTTCCCGCCTGACTGTACCAGTTTCTAAATTGGCTGAGATCAACTCCAGAGCTGTCTTCCATGGCCTTAACAAAATCGTCACAGGTAACGGCTTGTCCGTCGTGTCGCTGAAAATAGAGATCCATACCACCTCGAAAGGCCTCAGCCCCAAGCAGGGTATGCATCATGCGGATAACCTCTGCACCTTTGTTGTAGATGGTGGAGGTATAGAAATTATTAATTTCCACAAAGCTGTCAGGACGAACCGGATGAGCAAGAGGTCCGTTATCCTCTCTGAACTGAACATTTTTGAGCAGCCGAACGTCATCAATCCTCTGCACTGGCCTGGAGTTCATGTCAGATGAAAACTCCTGATCCCGAAAGACAGTCAACCCCTCCTTCAAACTTAACTGAAACCAATCCCTGCAGGTGACTCGATTACCGGTCCAGTTATGAAAATACTCATGAGCAATGACCCCTTCGATTCCAAGAAAATCTTGATCTGTTGCACTTTGCTGGGTTGAAAGGACATATTTGGAGTTGAAAATATTCAAGCCCTTATTTTCCATTGCCCCCATATTAAAATCATCAACCGCAACAACCATGAAGATATCGAGATCATATTCAAGACCAAAAACCTCTTCATCCCATTGCATTGATTTTTTAAGAGAAGCCATGGCATGTGCACATTTATCCTTATTTCTCTCTTCCACATAGATTTTCAGCTCAACCTTTCGACCGGACCGGGTCGTAAATGTATCGTCAATGCTGACAAGTCTGCCTGCCACCAGAGCAAAAAGATAACAGGGCTTTGGAAATGGATCTCTCCAGGTTGCGTAGTGCCTGGAGTATGCAAGCTCCCCTTTTTCAATAAGATTTCCGTTTGACAACAAAACAGGATATAGCCCCTTGTCGGCTTCAATGCGGGTAGTAAAAGTCGTCAGCACGTCTGGACGGTCCGGATAATAGGTTATCTTACGAAAGCCCTCGGCCTCACACTGTGTACAATAATTACCACTTGATTTATAGAGCCCCTCAAGAGAACTGTTCTTGGCCGGATAGATCGCAGTTTCAATCTCTAAGGTAAAATCCTTCCCAGGACTTTTAACAGTGAGACCTTTATCATCGATGGCATATCTTTCTGGGGGAAGTGCAACACCATCTATTTTTATGGAAATGCACTCTAACTCCTCCCCGTAGAGAAATAAATCGTCGGCAGACAAAGTATTTTCACTGAGGACTGCCCGGTATCTCGTGGTGGCTTTTACCACGGTTTTTTCTTCATAAAGCTGAAATATCAGGTCCAGAGAGTCAACAATATATGGAAACGGACTATAGTCTTTACGGTAAATTGTTACGGGTTCTTCATTTTTCATAGTTTTTCACATTTATCTCCGAGGATATCCAAGAAGAGATGACAGTTGACAGCGACAATCATTCCCTTATAATTACAATTCTGAATTTGTTAAAAATACAGGGAAAGAAGCTAACTCCTTTTACTTAAAATACAACAGAGAAACTTTTAAATGATTACAATCAATGACAATTACTTAAAGCTGCAGGCATCTTACCTCTTCTCCGACATCGCAAAGCGAGTGGCCTCTTTCCAGAAGAACCACCCCGAAATTGATGTGATTAAACTCGGCATTGGCGATGTGACCAAGGGCCTTCCCCCGGCTTCAATCGAAGCCTTTCACAAGGCCGTTGACGAGATGGCCAATGATGCGTCTTTTAAAGGCTATGGGCCTGAGCAGGGCTACGATTTTTTGAGGGATGCTATTGCTCAAAATGATTTTCAGGCACGGGGAGCTGACATACAGGCAGATGAAATCTTTGTCAGTGATGGCGCAAAATGCGACACAGGAAACATTCAGGAGCTGTTTTCAACAGATATAACTATCGCAATTCCCGATCCTGTCTACCCTGTATATCTTGACACCAACGTTATGGCCGGGAGAACCGGTATTTTTGAAAACGGCAGATACCAGGGACTGGTTTACCTCGACTCAACCAAGGAAAATAATTTCATCCCAGCCCTGCCCACAGAAAAAGTTGATCTCATTTATCTCTGCTTTCCCAATAATCCCACAGGCTCAACGATATCAAAAGAGGAATTGAAAACCTGGGTGGATTACGCCAAAGATAATAAAGCCCTTATTCTTTTTGATGCCGCCTATGAGGCTTTTGTCAGAGACGAGAACCTGCCAAAATCCATCTATGAGATTGACGGCGCAAAAGAAGTGGCAATTGAATTTCGCAGTTTTTCCAAAAGTGCCGGATTCACAGGAACCAGATGTGCCTATACAGTTGTTCCAAAAGAATGCATGGCCTATGATAAAGAGGGCAAGAGTCACTCCTTGCATAGCCTATGGAACAGACGACACTGTACCAAGTTTAATGGCGTCTCCTACCCTGTCCAGCGGGCAGCTGCGGCAATATACACCAAAGAGGGCAAGGCACAATGTAAGGCCCTCATTGATTACTATATGGAAAACGCATTTACCATATGCCAGACAATGGATAAACTTGGTTACAAATATGTTGGCGGCGATAATTCGCCCTATATCTGGATTGAAGGGAATATGGATTCCTGGGAATTTTTCGACATGCTACTGAACAAGGCAGGGGTAGTCTGTACCCCCGGAGCAGGCTTTGGCAAATGCGGTGAAGGATACATTCGTATTTCAGCCTTTAACAGCCATGAAAAAGTTCAGGAAGCGATGCAACGCTTAACCAAGGCTCTTGGCTAAAGTTACCCCGAACCATATCGCTACAGAATACCAGGCCAGAACTCCTGTGAACATCAACAGGAGCTCTGGCTTTTATTTGGAATGCTCTGAAATTAGCGCAGGTTGAAAATGGATGGTTTCTTCGACTCCATCCAATTCCTCTACAACAACTTGTCGTTTTAAACCAAGCCAGGATATTACACCTTCTACAAGACGCTCCGGTGCAGAGGCTCCTGCTGTAATGCCAATTGTTTTCACTCCGCTAAGCCACTTCTCTTCTATATCTTCATAATCATCTACCAGATAAGCTTTGACCTTACAGGAA
Source organism: Desulforhopalus sp. IMCC35007 (assembly GCF_005116575.1). Lineage (GTDB taxonomy): Bacteria > Desulfobacterota > Desulfobulbia > Desulfobulbales > Desulfocapsaceae > Desulforhopalus_A. The sequence goes on from NZ_SWCN01000008.1 coordinate 72,253, forward strand.
GAAGCAACCTCTCGTAATCTGTTTGAGTTAGAACTGTTTTTGGAACCTACAACGAAGATCAGCTCACTTTTGGCGGCAAGCAATCGGACGGCATCCTGACGGTTCTGGGTGGCAAAACAGATATTTGAGCGCGGACCCTGAATGCCAGGAAATCGCTTTTTCAAAATTGCAATAATTCCTTCAACATCTTTTTTACAAAGAGTCGTCTGGGTCACGTATCCGACAGCAAGAGGATCACTTATCTGAATGTGTTCCGCTTCCTCTTCGGTTGCAACGATCTGTACGCCCCCTTGGACGCGCCCTGCAGTCCCCTCTACTTCGGGATGATTATGATGGCCGACGATAATAACCTCAGTTCCCTGCTGGTGATATTTCTCCACCATCCTATGAACACTGGTCACAAGGGGACAGGTTGCATCAACGGTACGCAAACCTAATTCCTTTGCGTAGGACTCGACCCCAAGAGAAACACCATGGGCACTGAAGACACAGACCTCACCATTGGGCACATCGGCCAGATGTTCAACAAACACGGCTCCCGCCTGCTTCAATTCATCGATAACATGTTTATTATGGACAATCTCATGTAACACGTATACGGGTTGACCATACTTTGAAAGGCTCAGTTTTACCGTTTCGATAGCTCTTTCAACACCGGCACAAAAACCTCTGGGAGAAGCAAGATAGACATTTAATAAATCTGTCACAATCAACACCTTTATCTCATCAATTCTAATTTTTCCAAATATTATTCCACTCAAAAAAACATTACCTTTTCTACAGAAGGTATTTGATCCCCTTGCGGGATCTTGGATAAGATAACTCCACAAGTTCAACAGTCCACAACTTTTAAATCACCATTTCGGCCGTGTCCCATCATTTTCATCTTCAATAGTTCTTGTGAATGTCTGATGGCAAATAGAAAATGACAGCCAGTAAAATAATAAAAAGGACTTGAACTATAGCGATATCCGTGAGAATGGAAACAAAAAAGGCGGTCTACCAGTGAAATCTGTATCACTGGTAGACCGCCTTTAACGGCTGTGCTCTTCTGCTTCTAGTTATATCCCTGCAATTTATCTATAAACTCAGGCAGGAATAATGAGATTTGTGGTATGTAGGTAATAAGAACGAGAAAGGTGAGAAGAACCAACAACCATGGGACACAGGCTTTTATTGCCCAGCCCATGCTGCGCCCCGTCACCCCTGAGATGACAAAAAGATTCAAACCGACCGGCGGGGTGAGCATACCAATTTCCATATTGACTACCATAATGATACCAAGGTGAATGGGGTCAATTCCCAGTTTCACAGCGATAGGAAAGAGAATCGGTGCCATAATCAGCAAAATAGCCGACGGCTCCATGAAGTTACCCGCAATCAGCAGTAGTATATTGACCACAACAAGAAACATCCAGGGTGAAAGTCCCCATGAAACAATCAACTCAGCTATGTGGTGAGGAATTCTCTCGGTAGTGAGAACATGAGCAAAAAGCATCGCATTTGCAATAATGAACAGCAGCATGATACTTACTTTTGATGAATCAAGGATAACCTTGTTAAGCTCTTTATCCGTAATGAGCTTCGGTAGGGTCATTACTATGTGTTTGGTGTTACGGATAACCATCGCACCAGCGCTCTCACCATCCTCTTTCCAGGGAATCTCTTTGAGAGGGCCCATATCCCTGTACCCGTAAATAGCAACCCAGAAGGCATATACAGCGGACACAGCGGCAGCCTCTGTGGGACTTGCAATACCACCGTATATCGAACCCAACACAATAACAATGAGCATCAAGCCACCAGTGGCCGAAACTCCAGATTTTACAATTTCGCTGAATCCAGCCCAGGGTTGGCTTGGTATATTTTTCACCCTGGCCACAATATAAATAACTATCATCAGCATGAGGCCCATCAAAAGCCCGGGAAGGAAACCAGCCATAAACATCCGGGCAGCTGATACCTCTGTGGCTGCTGCATAGACAAGCATAACAATTGAAGGGGGAATAAGTATCCCGAGTGTACCTGCATTTCCTATGACACCTGCAGCTATACTTTCAGGATAACCGGCTTTTACCATCCCCACGATAACTATGGAACCAATTGCCGCAACAGTCGCTGGAGAAGAACCGGATACCGCCGCAAAAATCATACAGGCGATAACCGAGGCCATGGCAATACCGCCACGAATATGCCCAACAAGGCTCAGAGCGAACCTGATAATTCGTTTCGCCACACCTCCCGTAGACAAAAAACTTGAGGAAAGAATAAAGAAAGGAATGGCCAATAATGTATAATGCGCAGACAGGGACTCAAACAATTTCAAAGCGATTGAGGCAAGAGAGTCATTTGAAAACAACAGAATTGTACCGATACTTGACAATCCCAAGGCCAGAGCAATGGGCATCCCAAGCAGCATGAAACCAAAGAGAAGTATAAATAAAGCTGCAGTTGTCATGATTTTGCCCCCTCTTTGACGATATCCTCAGCCAACGCCAAGCTCTCCTTGGCCTCATCCGAATGTTTAAAGCCATCAGCCTCGCCGACAGCAACAGACCAGAGAATTATCAAGAGACGAACAATCAGAAAAAGATAACCTAGAATCAATGGACTGTGTGCTATCCATACGGGAATTGGCATGTCTTCGAGATCTATACCAATCATTTTCATCTTTTTCAGATATATCCAGCTACCATAAAAAATAAGACCACAGTATACCAGGGCACCGACCGCGGAGATAGCGGTTAATATTCTTCTACCAACAGGTGGAAAAAGCTTAACAAAAGCGTCCATGCCAATATGTGAGCCAACCTTCAGTCCGTATGATGCACCGAAAAGAACCATCCACGCTGACATATGCAAAGTGAGCTCCTGAGTCCACAAGAAGCCAGCATTAAAACCAAATCGCATTACGACATCGAGAAACACTAGAAGTGTTGTCGTTATCAGCAAAATGCAGATAAACGCCTCTTCGGCTCGATTCATGAAACGCATTAGCATAAAACACCTCATACAAGCTAAAAAATTGAGGTAGATTTCCCGTTGCAGGGAAATCTACCATTTTTTTCTTCTTACATGTTAGATTGATAGGCTGCGTCGATCATATCTTTGCCAATTTCTTCTTCGAACTGCTCCCAAACAGGCTTCATTGCCTCAACCCACTGGCTTCTTTCTGCATCGGTGAGCTCAATTATTTCACATCGTTTGGAGTCTAGTATCAACTGACGATCGCCAATACTTTTATCTTCAGCAACCTTGTTACCAAAAGCAATTGCCTCATCCAAAGCGGTTCTCACGATGGCGCGTTCGTCATCAGGGATAGACATCCAGAATTCTTTGGATGTGACGACCATATAGTCAAGCAGGCCGTGGTTCGATTCAGTGATGTAGGGTTGCACTTCAAAGAATTTTTGAGAGTAGATATTTGACCAGGAGTTTTCCTGTCCATCAATGGCCTTGGTTTGCAAAAGGGTAAAAACCTCTGAGAATGGCTTTTTCAGGGGAACTGCATTGAGTGCCTGAAACTGTGCTGCAAGAACATCAGAAGACATGATTCTAAATTTCAAACCATTCGCATCAGAAGGTACTCTGAGAGGGCTGTTGGAAGAAAGCTGCTTCATGCCGTTATGTAGATAGCCAAGGCCAACAAAACCTTTTTTCTGGAGACTATCTAAAAGCTCAATCCCCTTCTCACTGGTCTGAAATTTTTCAACGGCAGCCATATCCTTAAACAGGAAAGGCAGATCAAAAATCTGTAACTGCCTAGTGTAAGACTCAAATTTCGAAAGTGCTGGAGCAGCTATCTGGACATCGCCCAGAAGAATTGCTTTTAATACCCCGTCATCATTAAACAACTGAGAGCTAGGAAATACCTCAACCTGAACCTTGCCAGCCAGACGTTCGGCAATCAAATCCTTGAATTTATTGGCCATCTGTCCTTTAGCGGTATTCTCAGCCACAACATGCGAGAATTTTATTGTGATCGGATCCTTAGCAACAGCCGCTCCAGCAACCAATAGACCGGAAAGAGCAGCAGTCGCAACCAGGGTTGTAATCTTCCTGAACATAATTTTGCCTCCAAATAGAATGTTTAAACATCAGTAGGGCCAGCAACATTGACCGACAGCGAAACGGCCTGTCGATATCATCGGTATAATTTCCCGACAATCGTACTTTACCGTTGCAAACATTGGACCACAAATAAACTACAAACTTATCTTCCTGTTTTTACGTTTAATAACATAATGACACTGAGATAAAGAGTGATAAATTGGCGGAAATCCACCCATTCAAGCAAGGTAGCGACAGAAAATATAAATATTATTAAATTTCAGCAATTTAAGCAGAAAAACAACACTCAAACCCACCAAGTCATTGGCGGAAATCCACCCATTTCAAACATTATGAAAGCAACACCGAGAGGTCTAAACACAGAACCTATAATAACAAGTCTTTACTTTTCCGGACAAATCAGCACCGATCCTCCCCGTAGAAACTCCGATAAACATAACAAAACAAAAACATCACTTATACAAGAGATGGTTTTTACTTATAATCAGTCTTGTCTAAACCATGTTTTCGCATTTTATCGTAAAGAGTCTTTCTAGGAATTACCAAAGCAGCCATAACATCTTTGATGCTGCCATTCGAGGAGACCAAAGCATGCTCAATGAGCCCTCGTTCAAAACAGTCGACCTGTTGTGACAACGACCGGCTCTGCACCTTGTCTTCACCGGACAACATTTTCTCTAAAGACCAGTCGAACTGCCGGCCGAGAAGAACATAACGCTCCGCGAAATTCCTGAGTTCACGAACGTTACCAGGCCATGAATAGGATAAAAGCGCATTCATCTGGAAGCTGTTTGGCGCTGGGACTTCCTGCTGATATCTATGCCCGGCAACGAGGAGGAAATGATGGAAGAGCAAAGGAATATCTTCCCGTCTATTCCGAAGAGGGGGAATTTCCAAACAGACAACATTGAGCCTATAGTACAAATCCTCCCGAAAAACACCTCTTTCAGAGGCCTCTCTCAGGTCAACTTTTGAGGCAGCAACAACCCTGAGATCAACAGGTATGGTTCTATTTGATCCAAGCCTTTCTATATATCGTTCCTGAAGAACACGCAGAAGATTAATCTGCACCCGAAGGGGCATGGATTCAATTTCATCCAGTAGAAGCGTGCCACCGTTCGCGTGTTCGAACTTACCGATGCGTGTTGATTTCGCATCGGTGAAAGCTCCAGCCTCATGACCAAAGAGTTCGCTCTCCATAATAGACTCAGAGACGGCTCCGCAGTTAATCGCCACAAAATTATTACTTCTTCTCGCGCTATTTTCATGCAGAGCCCTGGCCACCAGTTCCTTGCCGGTCCCAGTCTCTCCTAACACCAGGACATCTGCTCCGGTATCAGCCACCTGAGCAATGGTGCTTCTCAATTTTTCCATCGCGGGTGTACGACCGATTATCCTAGGTCCAGGTGCACTGTGAAGCTCTAATTCCCGTCGTAAATTTCTGTTTTCAAGAGTCAGTACCCGTTTTTCAAGCCCTCTTACCACGGTTTTCACAAGTCTTTCAGGAGAATAGGGCTTTTCAATAAAATCATAGGCTCCATCACGCATTGCATTGACGGCAGTTGAGATATCCCCGTGTCCGGTGATAAGGATTACTGGAAGATCATGATCAATCTTATGAACTTCCTGAAGAAACTGCAGTCCATCCATGTTTGGCAGACGAATATCACAGACCACGATACCAGGCCAATCCCGACTGAGATGGTCAAGCCCCTTTTCAGCGCAGGCCTCAAGAATCACATTAAGTTCAGCGAGTTCAAGAGTCTGCTTGTTTGCCTGTCGTATATGCTTTTCGTCATCGATGAAGAGCACCTGTTCACGTACTGTCATGTTTGCACTATTCTTTCTAAAGTAAATTCAAAGCGAGCACCATCCCGGAAATCGGCTAAAACAATATGCCCTCCAAAATCCCGCACTATTCTATCACTGATTGTCAAACCTAAGCCTAACCCCTGTCCTGACTTTTTAGTCGTGAAAAATGGCTCAAAAATATCCGCTTTATATTCCGCAGGTACCCCTGGCCCATTATCCTGAACCGCAATAATCACTTTGTCACCTCGAGCGTGCCCTTCAAGGAGAATCTTTTTCTTTTTGGAATCTTCAATGGCCTGCATTGCATTTGAGATAAGATTAACTAAAACCTGCTGCAACAGTACGTGATTCGCACGCACTTCAACATTTTCGGGCTTAATGTCGATTGTTAATTCAACTGACTCTCTTTTCAGACTCGGTTTTAGAATTTCGAGAGCCCCATCGACCACACCATGTAACGGTACCACGACGATCATCCCGCTTGATTTCTTTGAAAACAGTTTCAACTGAACCCCAATCTGGGCCATTCGTTCTGTTAATTCACCGATCTGTTCAAGATTCCACATGGCCTCGTCAAGACGGCCTTTTTCCAGAAACTGTTTACCATTATCGGTATAACTTCTGATAGCTGAGAGCGGTTGGTTGAGTTCATGATTGATCCCGGCAGACATCTGACCAAGAACTGCAAGTTTTGCCGCGTGTATCAGTTCTTTCCTGGTTCGCTTCAGTTTGATTTCTGCCTGCTTTCTGTCAATGATTTCTTTTCTCAGCATCTCGTTGGCCTCGGTCAGCTTCTGGGTTCTGTCCAGAACCCGGGACTCCAACTGTTCATTGGCCTCCTGGAGTGCCCTTTTGCTTTCCTCCTCAATCTCATGTAACTGGGCGATACGTCTACTTCTCTGCAGTAACAAAAGGCCGAGGACATAGACAACCCCACCGCCCGAACCAACAATAACATTGGTAAACACTACTTTTTCCAGAAGAACTCTGGTATCGGTGAGGATGTGAACATCCCAGCCAGCATGGGGCATAAAATGAGACTGTTTCAACACCCTTTTAGGCTTCTTGCCGACTCCCGAATCAATCTCGAGAATCTGCATGGTCGGATTGAGAGTTGAAACTCTGGTACTGAGAGGAAGAAGGTTCGCATCCTGATACCTTCTACTTTCCAGGATCCGTTTCTGCACATCTGAATCAAGGGGTTTGAGACTTTTAAATCTCCAGTCAGGGTTGGTTGTAATAAAAACAACTCCATCGGGGTCAGAGACCAGAAAGTTTTCATCCCGGTCTGCCCAACTCTGCTCGACAGAATCTATGTTAATTTTTACAACAACAGCTCCAAGTATTTCGTCATCTTTACGAACGGGATACGCAAAATAATACCCTCTCTTGGAAGAGGTGGAACCAAGGGCAAAATACCGCCCAAGCGTTCCTTTCATTGCCTGTTTAAAATAGGGCCGATAATTGAAATTCCTGCCGATAAAAGGTCTTTCTTCTTTCCAGTTGGATGCCGCAATGGTCAAGCCATCCTTGTTCATCAGATAGGTATCTGAGGTATTACTGACTGTATTGATGGTTTCAAGATACCGGTTCAGGGTTTCAATGCGTTTCTTCTCATGGGGGTTGAGCAGTGCCCGGACCAGATTGTGATCTATCGCCAACAGCTCCGGCAAACTCTCGTATTTACCAAGAACACCCTGCAGATAGTTTGTGTATAATTCAAGACGGACATTGCCCTGTTTTTGGAGATTCGCAAGCCCCTGTCTGTATGTCCAATGTGATACTCCCTTGATAAGAGCCACCATACACAATAAAAACAGTATGGTTGTCAGGGCAAGTTTTTTATTACGGCCACGTAGTATCATATAGTGTTTCAAGAAGAACAAGAGCATTTGCGGGAAATGCTCTTGTTGAAGGGATATTGTATTCGAACTATTGCATTATCGGACTTCAACCCCGGACATCTGCACACTCTTTTTCACCTCGGCAATCTCAACCTCTTTTCTATGAAAAATTCCGGCAGCAAGGGCGGCATCTGTATTTGTTTTTTGAAAGACTTCACAAAAATGCCGGGCAGAGCCAGCACCGCTCGAGGCTATAACAGGGATAGAAACAGAATTTTTTACAAGATTAATAAGCTCTATATCAAAACCGCTGTTTGTCCCATCCTTATCAATACAATTAAGCAAAATCTCGCCGGCACCAAGCTTTTCACATGCCTGAACCAGCTGCACGACATCAAGGTCACGCCCTTCCCGTCCCCCTTTAACGGTACATTGATACCAACAATATTTCTCGCCTTCAGGCCCTGGGTATTTTGTAGTTATGAGCGCGTGAGAGGTATTTTCCGGGGATTTAACATAAACCCTTTGGGGATCAACAGATATGACAACGGCCTGGGCTCCATAAACAAAAGAGATCTGTTCAATAGAGCTTTTGCCAGTTTTCACCCCGCTACTGATGAACTGCTCAGCCACATAAACCGCATCACTTCCAATGGAGATCTTGTCTGCACCGGCCCTGAAATACGCAGATGCCACATCAAGAGAAGAATAGAATTTTCCTTCAGAATCGGTAAATTCACGGATTCCTCCGCCTATGGTTAACGGAACAAAGACATTTTCTGAGGTTTTTTGCAGTACCTCAAGCATTGGCTGATCTTTCATTGGAAAATCTCTAAACCCGGTAATGTTAAGAAAGGTCACCTCATCGGCGCCCTCCTCATAGTAGCGCCTGGCAAGCTCCACGGGTTTCCCGAGATTACGGACCTCACCTGCATCCCGGACATCGTACTGATCGCCTTTGGTAACGACAAGATCACCGTTATCGTTTGTCCTCACATCAAGACAGGCAATAATGCGCTTGGCCATGCGTGTTTTTTTCGGATCTACAACAACACCAGCCCCGCAAACCTCAATCAGGTCTTTTCTCGTAAGATATTGATTCAGTATCTTTAGTCCGGCCTCACCACTTTTTTCAGGATGGAATTGAAAAGCTGCGACATTCTTATGGGATACAGCAGAAACAAACTCAACCCCATAATCTGTGGTTGCAAGAGTCCATTCAGTTGAATTTTTACTTACAGGGGCGTGATAAGAATGGACAAAATAAAGTTTTTCCCCATTATAGTCTTCAAAAAGAGGCGATTGTTTATGGAGTCGTATCCCGTTCCAGCCTATTTGTGGAACGGCAAGCTTTCCAGGGGGAAACCGTAACACTTGACCAGGCAGTATGCCAAGACCTGCAACACCAGGGGACTCCTCGCTGCCTTCATACAAGGCCTGAAATGCAACACAGATACCAAGGAAATGTTTATTTTCCCGGATCCGCCGCTGGAGTGGCTCGACATAACCTAGTGCCTGCAATCGGTCCATCACCGAGCCAAAACTTCCAACTCCTGGAAAAATCAATTTTTCAGCGGTGAAAATATCCTCAGGATCCTGAACATCTTGCACGGTTATACCGAGTTTTCGGATCGCATTTCTTACACTTCGAACGTTTCCTGCCCCATAATCCAGTAAAGTTACACTCATTGAACAATCCTTTCTAACTACGTTTACTCAGAATATTTCATCAATCATTAATAACAGAATAATACCGGCCCATTGCGCAACCATGACAAAGAGTCTGCCCCCCAACCTGTATGTCCCTGCTATCCTGCACCCATTCAGAACATTTATCGCACTTGACTCTCCTCATCGGCCGACCCGGAAGATCCTGTTGTGGAATTTCAACGTGAACATGTTCAACCCTGAACAGTTCATCCTCCGCCATGACTTTATAGGCTTCGAGTTGTCGTGCATATTTATTTTCTATACCACTGCAGTATTTCAAAGCATGTTCACGAGCCTCTTCAAGCGCAGTAATGCGAACGCTTTTTCCGGTTTCTAAATGAACAAAGGTCGCCGCCATAACACCATGATCCAGAAATTTCATGGTTCTTTTCCCAAGACTACAGCCCGTAACAGACTGAATTGCATCTGTTGCACAACGATCTATCTCTACTATTGTATACAATTTTTTACGATCAACACCTTTTGGGTCGTCAATATCTATGAGCGACAGTGCTAGGATACACATCCGTACACCTATTACCTGCCCGGCACAGATATGACCATGTACTGCTGTCGATTGTTGTAATAACTCATCAAAGGATTTCATTATTGGAGCCTATAATTAAATAAACCTGGATATGCAGTTTGAGTTGATTATGACTCTTTTGAAATATTTTTCACAACTTTCTTCGCAATATCCTTAAAAAAAAAGGCCGTTCCTCTCAGAGAGGAACGGCCTTTACAACTTCATACTATCAAATCATCGACCTTATCAGTTGTAAAAAACCAATATTGCCAGTTCAAATAACTTAATAAATCCACCTAACGTTGCACAACTACTATGGAAAGCAGAGTCGAAAACATTAAAATGTAGCTACAATGTCCAGGTCGAAATAAAACAAGAATTAGTTGATAGCTTCAGACAGTTTACTACCAGCTTTGAACTTAACGACTTTTTTTGCTGGAATTTCAATCGTTTTACCGGTCTGTGGATTTCTTCCCTGACGGGATTCACGGTTTGACACAGAAAAAGTTCCAAAGCCTACGAGTGTCACCTTGTCGCCTTTGTTCAGGCTTTCAGCAATTGCTGCAAGGGTTCCGTTCAGAGCTTTTTCAGCGGCCGCCTTGCTGATATCTGCTGCACCTGCGATACTTTCAATAAGTTCCTTCTTGTTCATGAATTCCTCCCTGCTTAATCATCTTTTTGCTTATGTATCTGGACATTTAACTGTCCGCTATCCAAAAAACAATGCATTTACTTTAACTCTTCTCAATTGTCAAAAAAAATCATATCGATTTTTCATTAGACACATAAAACAAGAATCGTACAACCCTTTATATTCAGGGCATTACATCCATAACAAGGCACCATAATTGAATCCCAAATCAGAATCAAGCAATAAATTAGGGTTATTAGAATTAGTTCTCATAATTTATAGAATCCTTACCTGCCTGAAAGATCCAGAGAAACCGAAGCCAAACCCAGTTTATAAAAAGTGTATAAAACCGCTGATCTGACTTCATCCTTTACAAAGGCCTCAAAATCACACCTGTTAATTTCAACAAGTGCAGCAGTTCCGTCGACTTTTACCCTGCACCCCAGAAAACCCAATTTACGAAGGTATTCTTCTGCTTTTTCTATAACAGCAAGGTTTTGAAGTGTAATTTCTTGTCCGCTCCTTACCCTGGTGGCCAGACAGGAATTAGAAGCGAGCCCGTGATTAATCAGGCCTTTCTTCTCAGCCAGAATTCGAATTTCTCGTTTTGTAAACCCTGCCTCTACAAGGGGAGTTTTTATGTTCAACTCTCTTATTGCCCGTAAACCAGGTCGGTTACTTTTCAGATCATCGATATTGGTCCCTTCGGCGAGTATAAAACAACTTTCCTTTTTTATTTCATCAAGCAAAATAGTGTACATTCTCTTTTTACAGAAGTAGCACCTCTTGTCGCTATTGGCCACAAACTCTTTCCAGGTACGCGGATAAAGCTTTACAACTCGTAAGGGGATCTGAGCCTCAAAATGGTGTTGAAAAACTCCTTTCATGCTAGAGACAGCAGCTTGAGAGTTCAACTCACTCATGCAGTTGTAGGCAAGAACGTTTGCAGGGCCCAAGGCATCGATGGCGCTAAATAACAAGAAAGTTGAGTCAATCCCACCCGAAAAAGCGACTGCAACACGCCCATAGGCAGAAAGAATATTTCTTAAGTTTTCATACTTTTCATTTTCGAGACCCATCAATACCAGTATCCTTATTCTCTAGAGCGTGTAACTACTACAACCATTGTATGACCACCATTTAAACAGGTTTTCGTGGTCTGATAAATATTTACAGAGATAAACACCTGTACCCGGATAATATAATAGCAAAGTCGTCACTATAGCTGTCTTTTGAGGCTTGACATAGCAATTTCTTGACCCTACGTTATCAATCTTTATCAGGCATCATAACTTTAGAAGATAATATGGAAGATAAAAATGAAATCAGATCAAAAAAAAGAATTAGTGTCTGTTCGTGACAACATCGATTCAATTGACAATCAGATCCTCGATTTGCTCAAAAAACGTCTCGGCTATGCAAAAGAGATCGGCAAACTCAAAGACGAAGAAAACAGGGCGAAATGGGACCCCCTTCGGGAGCGTCAGATATACGATCGGCTCACTGCAGATAATAAAGATGTATTCCCTGAGGACGCACTCAAATCAATCTTTCACGAAATTATTACAACGTGTCGTCTGTCGCAAAAACGTGCAGCCGTTGCTTTTCTCGGACCGGAAGCAACATTTAGCCATCTCGCAGGGGTTAAATATTTTGGTCACTCAGCCGACTACAAGGCAATGGAAACCATAGATGATGTCTTTGCAGAAGTCGAGAAAGGACGAACCCAGTACGGCATAGTCCCCGTTGAAAACTCCATCGAGGGGGCTGTTTTTTCCACGCTTGATTGTTTTATGAAATACAAGGTACAGATCTGCGGTGAGGCCCAGCTGGAAATAAGCCACAATCTTGTATGCAGGTCGGGAAATATCGAAGATATTCAGACGGTCGCCTCACACTCACAGCCACTTGCACAATGCAGGGATTGGTTAAGAAAGCATCTGCCTACTATCCCAACACTGCAGGTGTTTTCTACCGGGGCCGCGGCTCAGATGGCCGCCAACAATCCTAATATCGGGGCCATTGCCTCTTCCCTTGCCATTACGACCTATGAACTTCAGGTGGTGGTACAGGGCATAGAAGATTATCGCGGCAATACAACCCGTTTTCTGGTAATTGGTAAGCAGTCGCCATCGCGCAGCGGTCTGGATCGGACATCCTTGCTGATTGGTTTGGTAGATAAGCCAGGAGCACTCAACTCCGTATTGACGGCACTTTCCAAAGAAAATATCAATCTTGCCAAGATTGAGTCCCGTCCTATTAAAGGCAAGCAGTGGAAGTACCTGTTTTTCCTCGATATGCTTGGACATATAGAGGATGAAAAAATAATGAGGGGCTGCGAGATGCTCAAGGCCCAATGTTCATATTTTGAGTGGCTCGGTTCCTACCCACAAAACGATCCGTCAACCACCAATTCTTGACATTTTTCCAGAACAGCCCGCTTTTTCTTCAACCCCAAGCTCATCTTGTAACATATGGCCTTGGGGTTTGTTGAGAATTGTCTGCCTGATGCTGTCAACAATCTCCCTGTCAGTTCCTCCTGATCGGATGATACTCTTTAAATCTGTCTCCGCATCCCGAAGCAAACAGGCTCTGAGTCGTCCTTCCGAGGTCAATCGAAGACGATTGCATTTATCGCAGAAATGGTGACTGATCGGACTGATAAAGCCAACGGAACCTGTCGAACCATCAGCCCCTGTAAGAGTAAACATCCGAGCCGGGCCGTCACCATAATGCTTTTCAGATGGGGTCAAAGTCCCAACGGACTTTGCCATTTCACGAATGGTATCCGATTCAATAAACCGTGTTTTTTGCCAGCTGTTCTTATCGCCCACAGGCATAAACTCGATAAACCTAACCTGAAACGGATATTCTAGAGCCAGACGAAAAAAATCGAGAAATTCATCGTCATTGACACCTTTCATGGCAACAAGATTAAGTTTTATTCGAAAGCCGAGATCCTTGGCAATCATAAGACCATTCCAGACATCATTAAATCGATCTCTTCCGGTAATTTTTTTGAATTTTTCGGCCTTCAAGGTGTCCAGAGACACATTGATATGCTGAACACCATTTGTATAGAGTTCCTTTGCATACTCAGAGAGAAGGACACCATTTGTTGTCAGACGAATCTGATCCAATCCTTCAATTTTATTCAAATTATGAATGAAATCAACGAGCCCTTTTCGCACCAGAGGCTCTCCTCCGGTAAGCCTGATTTTATTCATCCCAAGGGATACGGCAAGCCTGACAATACGGAGCAGTTCCTCATAACTTAACAAATCCGAATGAGAAAGAAATTTTCCTGATTTAACGAGAGTTTCAAGATTGTCTTCTTCCTCTGGCATACAATACATACAACGCAGATTACACCGGTCGGTCACTGACAGACGAAGATAGGAGATAGTTCTTGAAAACTGGTCGACAAGAGGAGAAATAGTTTGTATTTTTTCGTTCACGATGATCAATTCAATATATTATTTCTATGGCAGCCCATTCTTGCAGCGAGCTCAAATACGACAGTACGCTTCCACTTTTAACACAAAATTAATTTCACTCAACCAGAAAACAGACCAATGCTAATTTTAGGTATAGAAAGCTCCTGCGATGACACGGCGGCTGCGGTATTAAGAGATGACGTCGTTTTATCGAACGTTCTTTCCAGCCAGGATGACATTCACAGCAAATTTGGTGGAGTGGTCCCGGAACTTGCATCGCGGCAACACCTCCTGGCAATCAATCCCATGGTTGAAACAGCCCTAAAAAATGCAGGGGTAACACTGCCTGACATTGATTTGATTGCGACAACCCAGGGGCCAGGTCTCATTGGCTCCCTTCTCGTTGGTTTCTCATACGCTAAGGCTTTATGCCACGTAAGCAAGATCCCTCTAATCGGTGTTGATCATATGGCAGGGCACATTCTCTCCATCCACCTCAACAAGGATAAACCGACTTTTCCCTATATCGCTCTGATTGTTTCCGGTGGCACCTCTTCAATCTATCTTGCAAACAGCCATACAGATTTTATCTGCCTTGGCAGGACCCGGGATGATGCAGCTGGAGAAGCCTTTGACAAGGTTGCTAAATTACTCGGCCTCCCCTATCCTGGTGGCCCTCATGTATCCAGAATGGCTGAACAGGGGGATCCGAAGAAAATAAAATTTCCAAGAGCCTGGCTTGAGGAAGATTCCCTAGATTTTAGTTTCAGTGGTTTAAAAACAGCGGTACTCAATCATGTAAACACCTCCCATGCCCAGAACAAACCAATACATGTTGCCGATATCTGCGCATCTTTTGAGGCCGCTGTCGTAGACGTTCTCGTTTCGAAAACAATAGCCGCAGCAGATAAACATAAGGTTTCAAAGGTATCCTTAGGGGGTGGAGTTTCCGCCAATACTACCCTGCGAACCGAGCTTGAAAAACGTTGCCGACAAAGTAATCTTGCTTTTTTCTCTCCACAGATTAAATTTTGTACAGATAATGCTGCAATGATAGCCCTTGCGGGTTATTACGCTTACCGAAATAACGGTGCAACCGGACTAGAGCAGGACGTATATTCGCGCTCACACCTTGGCTGAAAACTGTGAAGAGATTACTCAACAGCATACGTAGGTTTCTGCGCTACAATCTGATCCGTATCAAACGATTAAGCGGTAACCCCCGGGCTCTGGCCGGAGGCATTTCCATTGGTGTTCTTATTGGTCTCACCCCCACCCTGCCGCTGCACACCCCCCTCATTATTGGTCTGGCACTTCTCACCCGGACTTCGGTTGTCGCCGGAATTATCGTCAGCTGGCTCGTCTGCAATCCCCTCACCTTCGTTCCGATCTACTATATATCCGCACGTATTGGTAACTCTGTCACCCCTTACAACATTAACTTTCAAAAAGTTCAGCTGCTTCTCGAACAACTTTCTGCCGGAGACGGTTTTCAAGCATCGTTAAACATAATTATGTCACTTGGCCTGGAGACAATAGTTGTTCTGCTGGTTGGAGGGTTTGTTTTTTCTTTACCTTTTTCATTTCTCAGCTATTATCTTGCGATTCCTTTTTTTAGAAAGCGCCAGGAAAAGAAACTTAAAAGTATTACCGGTGCCGCCAATACACTCTAGGTATCTGTTCATCTCTACCACCTACTCTCTATGTCCAAATATGGTCGTCAGCCTTATGACACACTGAAGTCAAACAAACTCACCGCCAAAAAAAAATTTGGCCAGAACTTTCTCGTCAACAGGAATACAGCAGAGGCAATAGTGCGCGCCGGTAACCTGAGCAAGCAGGATATCGTCCTCGAAGTCGGGGTTGGTTTAGGTGCACTGACGACACCACTTGCAGAAGCAACAAAACACGTGGTAGCCTATGAAATCGACAGTGGTATCGTACGCTTGCATAACGAGGAACAGGATCTGCCGGAGAATGTCACCCTGATACATCAGGACATTCTCAAAGCGGATTTCAATTACATATTTGAACTCTGTGGCGGCCCTATCAAGGTGCTGGCAAACCTGCCCTACTCTATCTCTAACCCGTTTATTTTCAAACTCATTGAGAACGCGCATCTCCTCAACTCGGTGACGGTAATGCTTCAAAAAGAAGTGGCAGAGCGACTCAGTGCAGTACCCAACACTAAAGACTATGGGGTGCCAACGATTCTACTTGGTAGTTGTGCGACCGTTGAAAAGAAACTCACCCTAAAACCTGGGGAATTTCATCCAAGGCCCAAGGTCGACTCCGTGGTCATCCACATAGATTTTTCAAAAAGCAGGCTGAAGCCAGACACTCCTCAGGATTACAACAAACCTATTTTTACCAAAATTGTTCGCACAACCTTCAACCAGCGACGAAAAACCATTGCAAACACCTTAAAAGAAGCAGGAGTTTTCGGACGACAGGGCAAAGAACACAATGAATTTAACAAAGAGATGGCCCTCCAGGCTTTGCATCTTGCAGGATTATCACCTCAAATACGGCCTGAAACATTAGAAATAGACACCTTTATCATACTCACAAAAGCCATTGAAGAACTCTGCCATTCAGCGCTTCCATAACATTTTGTAAACAAACACACCTGTACGACTGTTCTCTGCTGCTTGGTCGTATTTGCAAAAAGTAATTTTTTATGATCTCATGAGATGAGACCCAAGAATCCACGGAAAACACTTCGTTAATATAACTTCAAGACCCTGTACCGAGCATGATAGAATCCATAAAAGAAACAGCGAGACCCAATTCCTTCATTATCTATAGCCATGAGCAGGCTTTTCGGCATATGACACAGGAACGTTCATACAGAGAACAGGAACTCTACATTATAGCAGATGAAGTACTCTTCCACTTGTGGGATCCTAATTGTGTCTCTATCGATGATGCCTACCGGGAGGAGTACTTGCCCTACCTGCCACATATCTTTGATCTCCTCATGTCGAGTGATGACGGCCAAGAGTTACATGACTACCTACTATTTGTAGAAGAAAATCAGTTTGGCATTGCAAAGGGTGACAATCTTGCTCTGGAAAGAGCATCAAGACTGGTGAACGTGTTACTTGAGTATAAAGAAAAAATCCTCCTGCCATAGCCTGTGAACCTTATCGACCTTCTTGTGCGGTTATCTTTGTATGATTTTAGAGGATTATCTATTTAATTCTTTGTTCTGCCCATATTTGATTTCACACTACCATAATAGGTAATACATCAAGCTGTCAGACACTAACTAACCAGCCAGTCCTCATAGCTTTTTTTTAATACATCCCAGCTATACGGCTGGGTCAGTTCCACAGCAGCATCGGCGTGCAGATGCCTGTTGTCCAGTACAGCTTTTTCCAGCTGTGCTCGTAAATCTCCATTTTCGTATAAATAGGCTGGTGGAAATAATTCAGGGTAGGATAGCCGTTGGGGCAGTAGAGGCCAGCAACCGGCCCTCACTGCCTCTAATATAGAAATCCCATAGAACTCATGTTGGGATGTGGAGATGACAAGGGAGCCTCTGGCAAGCTGGTCAATATAGGCTTGATATGAGTCCGCAAAACCAAAATGGATCAGCTCCTTGGTAAATATCTGCGGTGCCTGATTAAAACAATCTGGACTCCCATGAAATGACTGGCCTAATATGATCAACTGAAAGTGAATATTTTTTTCTTTCAGCCCTTGAAGAGCCGCGAAAAATTCTTCCGGGTTCTTGTCATGTTCCCACCTGTGATTCCAGACGATTGTTGGGACTGGCTTTTTTTGGGGGGAACGCACCTTGTCAATGCTGTCAAATTCGATTCCAGGAAAAAGAACAATGCTCTTCTGTCTTAGAGTCGGGATGAGAGTATTCATCTTCATGTCCGAGCAGTAATTGAGATAGTTCTCGCAACCCTCCAAAAAGCTTGAACGGTTAAACTCAGAATTAAAAGCAAGTCTGTCGGCGGAAAGGGCCGAATTAAAATTAATTGATCTGAACTGGTATAAACTGCTATCTTTTTTCCGGTTTGGATAGGCAAACTGGTTTTCATGCAGATAAAGGCATATTTTAGCCTGAGGGTTCCAGCCGGGCAGTTGCCCTGCAAGAGCACGAAAAACGGCCAGATCCATAAAGGTCGAACAGAGAACGGTATCAAAATGCCGATGTTGCGGTGTCTGCCTGCCGAGTTCCTGGATAAACCACTGGGCTGAGAGCTGCATCCGGGTCTTCCATTGTCTGGCGGGCAGGGTCAAAAGACTATACTCCGCGTTCACATTGGCCATCAGTCCGACAATAAAGTTTTTATGTGACCCACCAAAATACGGTTCAAGGATTAGAATTCTGCTCATTTGTTATCTATTGTTTCCTGCAATATTTGAGAGAATGGAACCACCGGCTTAAAGCTGTACCCACATCCGGACGGTAGACCACCACCGCAGAAGACCAGATTTTTATCAGGAAAATCCCGGCAGAAATCAAATCGCCCGTCATAATTACTGCAGGTACCGTCAGCACTGAGCCAGCTGCAGCAAAAAAGGAGATTTCGCCTGCTATCTTTTCCTATTTGCTCCAAACAATGATATTGTGGATTGTCAGCGACAATGCGGTCAAAATCTTTTCTTTTTTTGATCCAACCTCCACCACTGTCTAACGACAGGCTTCGACAGCAGGCACCACAACAATGGCAGGCCCCGACAATCATCAGCTCTTTTTTACTGAGTTTAAGGCTCAGATAGGCAAAAAAGCCGGCAATTGTAAACTCGTTTATTCTCAGAAGTTTTCTTGAGATGACCTTCCAGGGAATCTTCATATTTAAACCATTGAAGAGCAATGAAAACCATTGTATGAACAGGATTTTGAAATTTTTTTTCGCTTTCCCTTGTTATCCGCACCATTGAAGTACTCTAAAAATAGCGCAATAAAGCGTTGAAGCTGCCCAACCCGGAGGCTATTTCTGAATATGAGACAATATATCTGCAAAATTCCATGGTCGGTAGTGCTCATTGCCTGCGCAACCTTAGGACTTGCACCCTACTCTCCTGAGCCACACCTTTTTGAAAAAACAACTCTACTCCTGCGCGCAGAACTTCGTTCTCCACTTGATATCTTTGATTTTTTAATGCATTTGTCACCGTTTATACTTCTTCTTTTAAAAATTATCTTCAAGAGAAAAAATAACGTCCTATGAAAGACAATACATTGTGCCCTTGTTGCAGCGGCAACGACTATGCTTCCTGCTGTCTGCCAATCCTGACGGACCACGCTCTTGCCACTACCGCAGAGCTCTTGATGCGCTCAAGATATACCGCTTTTGTAAAACAGAACACAGACCATATTCTGCGCACCTGGCTTGCCGCCAAAAGACCTGTATCCTTAAATTTTGACGACCATCCCGTCACCTGGCTTGGCCTTGTCATTCATGATACTGCTCAGGGAGGAACAAAAGATAACGAAGGACAGGTGGAATTCACCGCCACCTATATAGAAAATGGGCAACTCTGCAGTCTCAAGGAACGCAGCGAATTCCTTAAAAAAGACGGCTTGTGGTACTACGATAGTGGCGTCTGCACGGTCAGTACATCGAAAATTGAAAGAAACAGCCCCTGTCCCTGTGGCTCTTTGAAAAAATTCAAGAAATGCTGCCTGAATCTGTAAGCGGAGTGTAGCATCACAACCGCTGATGAACCTACGGCGTTACAGACCGACATCGGCAGACGGACAACGATTAAAAAATTATCTGGACCTAAAGTTTTCCCTCCAGGATCGATACAATCCTATCGAGAATAAGGTCGGCTGTCCCGTCTTTCGTGGTGAGTGGAAGTTGTTGTTCCCCTGATCTGTCAATAAGAAGAACCTTATTGGTATCTACTTCGAATCCGCTGCTTGTAGCGCTTATATCGTTGACAGCAATGAGATCAAGATTTTTTCGGTCGAGTTTTCTCTGCCCTTCCTGTCGCAGATTTTCACTTTCTGCTGCAAACCCCACCAGAACCTGGCCCTGCTTTTTCTTCTTGCCAAGTTCAAACAAGATATCGGGGTTCTGTATCAATGCAAGGTTGAGATCAATACCCTCTTTTTTCACTTTTTCGGTAAAGCTGGTTTCCGGTCGATAGTCCGCCACTGCTGCAGCTTTAATGATCACATCGCAATCCTCTGCATGGAAATGAACCGCCTTGGCCATCTCTCTGGCACTTTTCACATCAACCCGCTCCACCCCGTGGGGCTGAGAAAGTGCTGTTGGTCCACTGACGAGTATGACCTGTGCGCCCCTTCTCTTTGCACAGCGAGCCAGGGCATAACCCATCTTTCCTGAGGATCTATTACCGAGGAAACGTGCAGGATCAATAGCTTCTCTTGTTGGACCAGCTGTGACAAGAATACGTCTTCCGGCTAAATCCTGTTTCGCCAAGGCTGCAGCCAAACATTCCTTTGCCAGATCCCAATCCGGCAGACGCCCCTGACCTTCTTCCTTACATGCCATCATTCCGGAACCGGGATTGATAACCGTAAATCCAAGACCTTTTAAAATTTCTATATTTCTCACCGTTGCAGGATTATCGTACATCCTGCTGTTCATCGCCGGAAAAACAAGAACCGGAGCCCTGGTTGCAAGCACTGTGGTTGTAATAAGATTGTCAGCAAAACCGGCCGCAAGTTTGGCGATGGTATTTGCTGAAGCGGGTGCGATAACCACAATATCCGCATCCCTGCCAAGATCAATATGGGCCATCGAATTATTGGCTTCCCCCATAAACATGTCGGTATGGACAAGATTCCCCGATAATGCTCCAAAGGTAAGTGGTGTGATAAATTTTTCCGCAGACCGGCTCATAATGACGTGAACCAGGGCTTCTTCTTTGGCAAGATCACTGACCCAGATTGCCGTTTTAAAAGCGGCGATGGATCCGGTCACACACACGACAATGTTTTTCCCACTGAATACTGTCATCTTCTTCTCTTGCGTAAAATATCCTGCGCTGTTCCTGTTAATAAGCGCCCTTTCCCACGATCATACAATAGACAGTTTTAATTATAATTTTAATATCAGTCCAGAGTGAGTAGTTGAGAATATACCAGTCATCAAGCTGTACCCGCTCTGCATATGCTTCAACATTGGAGCGCCGCCCCACCTGCCAGGGACCGGTGATTCCAGGCTTCATAGAGCAGTACCTGCCGGCACTTTCTTTATAAAAACCGTTGAGTTCCTTGCCGATGATAGGGCGCGCCCCTACAACACTCATATCACCGCGAATAACATTTATAAATTGAGGAAATTCATCAAGACTGGTTCTTCGCAGGAATTTCCCGATCCGGGTAATCCTTGGATCATTTTTCAGCTTAAAGCTTTGTTCCCATTCGGTTCTGAGCTCTTCATTTTCTTCCAGAAGGGTATCAAGTTCCTTATCAGCATTCACCTTCATTGTCCTAAACTTCAGGCAGTTAAATTGCTTCCCTGCGGCAGTAATTCTTTTATGTCTGTAAAAGACAGGACCACCATCACTGAGTTTCACCAGTGCTGCGATGAAAAGGGTCAGAGGCAGAGTACATATCAGAATAGCTACAGAAAAGATGAGATCAAAACTTCTTTTCCATTCAGTATTGGGATTAAAGTTGAGAATGAGCAGGCTTCCCAGAGACTGCATTTGCGCATTATGTAGACCATAGAGATAAAGATCTGGAACAAGATATATTCTTGCACCAAGGGAGCGACACTCCCGTAAAATTCTAAAAATCTTCTTCTCAGCGCGCATGGGAAGAGCAATATACACATAATCGATATCATGAACCTCAAGGTAGGCATTGATAGCGCCGATATTGCCCAACATTGGTTTTCCTAGAACCGTGTCAAAATTCTCCTCATCAACCTTATCATCAAAAAAACCAAGGATCTCGATCCCTGCCCAGGGCATACTCTCGAGCTCTTTTACAAGATTTACCCCGAGATCGCCTGCTCCAACAATGACAGCTCTACGCACATTTTTCCCACGACGCCTAAAACTCCTCAATAATTTTCTGGCTGCCAGATGAATAGAAAAAATCAATAACGGGGTGGTGATTGACCAGATAAGGATAACAACCCGAGAATAGGCAATTGAGATCTTAAAAATAAAGAAATAGAAGAGAAGCAGGCCGACGACAGCACCCCACGCCTTTAAAATAACGATAAATTCAAGAAAAAATTTCCAGCCACGCCACGACCGGTACAACTGAAAGGACTGAAAGCTGATAAAGGTAAGGATAAAAGTAATGATCAACAATCTGTTATAATAGGGGCTCCATGGCACCCGATACCAGACGACCAGCAAGGCAAGGTAACCAATCACGACACAACAGTCGATGAGATGAAGAAGTCTTGCCATAAGGGAGCTTTGCTCCCGTAAATTTGTAGATAGCATATTATATTAATTTATCTGGGCGAAATATGAATTATTTCAAAGTGAAGCAAAACTTCAGCAGCCCCACCAGCGCCTGTTTAAACTCAGAGCGGAACAGAGTTTTCTAGGCAACCTTTTGTATATACGTCCCAGTTTATATCCCGTATATTTTACCGCGTTGCGCATTATCCAGTCACACATGAGTGGATATCGTTTCTGTAAAATAATCTTGTCTAATGCAGATCGAACGTAAGCCCTCCCCACGCCTTCTGCATGACCATATGTATCTAACAACCATTTTTCACCACTATGTAAAACGCCTATGTCGAACGAACGCCTGAACTCCTGCCCATAATTGTAGTTATGGCTATGGTACACAGCCGCCTCGCTGGCATAATAGACCTCGTGACCTGCCATCAAAAGCCTTCCAAGGGTACAGGTATCCTCACCAAAAATCAATCCGTTCTTGAAAAAGCCAACGGCCGCCAGGGGTTCTTTTTTATAGGCCGCAAAAGAATTGGAAACGAATACCGTTTTCAAACCATATTTCGTCCGGTCGGCATAGCTTCTCGTGACAGATTCTTCCGGGTAATTAAAGCTTCTCAGGTGTGCCGCGATAAGGGAGGCATCAGTAAGCGGGAGCTGCCTGCCATAGGCACAGCAAATATTATCTCTCTCAAAAAGTGGCTGGACAAGTTTTTTCAGGGAATCTGGCGAACTCAGAATAGCATCCTGGGTAAAATAGACGAGTATCGATCCTTTGGCTTTTGATGCAAGAAGAGTTCTTGTTCCACCGTGATCAAATTCATTGCGGGTAATGTCAAAGACCTCGGCACCGTTTTTTTTACAGATAGCAACAGTATCGTCATCCGAGGACGAATCAGCGACAAGGATTTCATCCGCCTGGGTGTCCTGCAGGCAAAGCGCTGCAAAAAACTCAGGTAACGTTGCCCCGCCATTAAGAGTAGGTATAAGGATGGAAATGGAATTTTCTGCGGTTCTGCTCATGCTCAAATCAACCTATTGATCGTTGAAGACTACATACGAAACAGACGAACAGCCAGATATTTAGCTCCCGCCCACAACAAATATACTGACGGATGCCGAATGTACATTTTAATCTCATTTTCCGCGGAGTACAGACGCTTCTCATAGGAAACGTCCTGTCGATCTTCCTTCCACCCCCTGCAGTGATAAGCCACAATTTCAGGAGAATAGAAAAGCTTCCAACCGCTTTTTCGTAGCCTCAAGCTCAGTTCAATATCTTCTTTATACAAGAAAAATGCAGGATCGAAAATATCGCCTGCAAACACCTCAACAGTCTCAATTCGGCAACACAGCAAGGCTCCACAGACGGCCGGAACCACCTGAGGAAAATCATACTGACCTCGATCTTCTTCCCCCTGTCCCCGGTCATACCATCGTCCATACCATTTTCTAAATATCCCGCTGGAATCAAGAAGACCAGTAGGTTTGCCACGACCAAGATCAAACCCAAGAAGTTTTCCCGTCACACAGCCAACCGATCTATCCCGGGTCAATATCTCCACAATCTTTACTATAGCATCAGGGTTAAGAAAGGTGTCGGGATTTAAAAAGATGACGATATCGTCATTTTCTACAGTGAGCGACCTAAAACCAAGATTATTTGCCCTTGAAAAACCGATATTGGTTGTCCTGATAAGGCTTGTGACCATATTCTCTAGCCCAGCAAGATAGGAGGTGTCAGCCGAACCACTATCTACTATTGTTATGCTGTCAGCAGGATGCTTCTGGGAGAGGAGTGCATCTAGGCAAAGCGGTATTTCACGCTCTGAATTGTGCGTCACTATAATGACATGGACCGGCATGGTGTCACTGAATAGGTTGAAAAATCATATCTAAAAAAAGAGCTTTAAATAGAGCCTCAAGAAACCGTTGCTTTTTCCTTGCTGTGTCCTTCTTGAAATAATGGAAATGACAGCCTCTTTTTCTGCTCGTTTGATCTGTTCTGTAAGTTTCAGGCTCTTTTGTGGTTCCACACCGTCAAGAAGCTCTTGTCGCTTTTTCAAAAAAACGGCAGAATTTCTCATTGCCTCATAACAGCCTTTAACCCAGGGGCTCAGCATCTTTTTTTTACAACAGAAGATAAACCAGAAAAACTGATAGGTCAGAATTGCCGGTCCAAATTGTATGAAAAAGCGCAGAGGGTAATTTTTTATGAGAACATTAAAATTATTCCTGGTAGACAGTCGAATTGTCAGAGGATTGATTTTCGAACCGGAAGTGGCACTGCCGATATGATAGACAACCGCATTACTCAGATACATACAGCGCAGCCCGCAGCGTCGTGCCCGGATATTCAGGTCGACATCTTCAAGATAGGCGAAAAAATCCGCATCAAATATCCCTGCTATATCGAAAAAACTTTTCCTGTATAAGGCAGCCCCGGCACAGGCCCCGAAGACCTCACGGTTATGCTGGTAGCGTTCAGTGTCATACTCAAGAGTGCCGAGCCTGTATCCCACCCCGCCACGAAGAACCGCATCACCGGCACCATCGAGCACATTTCTTTGTGAAAAGCTGAGCATTTTCAAGGCGAAAAACGCATACTCCGGATACTGAAGTGCCCCTGCGATGAGCTGTTCAAGACAGTTTTCGGTAACTTCCATGTCATTGTTGAGAAGAAGCAGCAACTCGCTTTTGGCCGCTGAAATCCCTGCATTGACGGCGACACTAAAGCCTGTGTTGTGATCAAAGGATATAAGCTTTACAGCAGGGAATTCCTGCGCCAGAACCTCTTTTGTATCATCGGAGGAGCCGTTATCAACAACCGTTATGGAAAAATTCCTAAAGGTCTGCTGAGCCAGTGAGCGTAAACAGTGCTGCAACATTGCTGAACCATTCCAGTTTGGAATGATTACTTCAATCTGAGGATCAGCTGTCAGCATCTATTTGGTCAGCTTCGTCGTTTAAAGATTTTGCCCTAAAGACATTCTTGGTAAAATAGACCGGTTTATCCTGTGACTCATGATAGGTCCTGGCCTGCAATTCCGCAATAAGGCCCATGGAAACAAACTGTATTCCAATCAAAATCAAAAGAACAGCGAGAAAAAGTAAAGGCCTGTCCGAGAGACCAATGCCCATAAACTGCCTTTGAAAGGTCATAATCAAGGCGATGAGCATACCAATTCCACCGGAAATAACCCCCATAAGCCCAAATACCTGAATCGGCCGGGTCGAGTAACTGAGGAGAAACTTAACGGTAAGTAAATCAAGTACTACCCGGATGGTTCTTGATATCCCGTACTTTGAACTGCCAAATCTTCGTGGCCGGTGATTAACCTTTACCTCGGTAAAATCTATTCCCATCCCACTTGCGATAGCTGGGATGAATCTGTGCATCTCACCATAAAGCTTTACGCTTTTTATAACTTCCTTGCGAAAAGCCTTAAGTGTGCAGCCATAATCATGCAGATTCACGCCGGTGGTTTTAGAGATTATTTTATTTGCGATCATGGAGGGCAGACGTCGGTTGATGAAGGCGTCTTTTCTGTCAAACCGCCAACCGGTCACCACGTCATTTCCTTCATTAATTTTCTCAAGTAAGAGAGGAATATCATGGGGATCATTCTGCAAATCCGCATCCATGGTCACAATAACCTCACCCAAGGCTAAATCAAAGCCTGCAGCCATTGCTGCGGTTTGGCCAAAGTTTTTACGGAAATTGATAATTACAACGTGTTCATCTTTTTCCTGCAGTTCCTTCAATAACTGAAGACTTTTATCCTTACTTCCATCATCTATGAATATGAGTTCATATCCTCCTTCGATAGAGGCCATGACTTCATTCAATTCAGCATAGAGGTAGGGAATATTTTCTTCTTCATTGAGAAGTGGAATAACAACTGACAGTAGCAAAATATTTCTCCGATTAGGTGTTTATTTGTAGAACCCAGCGCTGAGGCTTCAGGCTTAATACGGTCTATTATTTATCTGCAAAAATAGAATTCAGGGATCATTTAACCCCCTCGACAGTATCTGTTTTACTCTCAATCTCTTGCAAGTCTAGCATGTTTGTCTGTTTATATAGCAGGTATACACCAAAACCGATAATACCCATTACCAAGGTCTTTAAGCGTAAAAGCAGCCCCATCGCCAGTGATTCTGCACCGCTCACCCCAACAAGCAGAAAATAAAAAACAAAAACAGACTCAAAATATCCAAGATTTCCCAGAAGTGTCACAGGAACATGGGCCACGAGCATAATAGCAGGAACGATTGCACAAATCTGTAAAAAATCGACTTCCACTCCAAATGCACGAAAGGCCGTATATACATTTACCCAGGTCAATATGTAAAAGAATATGGTCAAATAGATGATCCGAAAAAGAAACTGTTTGTCATGCTTTGCAGCCTTCATGGCGATCTGTAACTCCGTCCTGAACTTCTGCAATTTAGCAAGAATATTTTGGAACAGCTTTTCACATTTCGCTGCCAGACCAATGAAAAAAGAACTCCCGGTTTTTGCCGTTATGGTCTTGAGACCAGAGAAGACCTTGCCAGCAATCAGATTGGGGAGTGCAAATGGGTTTTTTGACAGCCAGACCCACAGCGTTACCGCCAGAAAAAACAGTCCGGCACAGGCTGGAAAAAATATATAAGGGCTTTGATAGAGTTGTGGCTGGGCAAGTGGAGCAATTATAACAAGTGCAAAGAGAAATAATATGCCTGAAAACCTCTCAACAAAGACGCTAACGGCTGAATATGCCTGATTTTCGATCAGTCGACCTGCATAATAGGAGCGGACGACATCTCCTCCCACCGTAGAGGGTAAGATATTGGAGAAAAAATAACCGACCATATAAATCTTCAGGAGTTCAAAAAAGGATATTTTTCGATCTTTGAGATCAAGAACCACCTTCCATTTAGCACAACTGGCTAAAAGCATTATGAAAGTCACCATAAAACTAAGAGCCATATAAACAGGATCGACCTGCTTAAAGACACCAAGCAGTTCATTACCTTTGACAAAGGATAGAAGCACAGAAAAAAAAGCTATGCTAAAACAGACCTTGAAAAGTATTTTCAAATATTTAGTCATGAAAGCTGATTGGTTGAAACCATATCAAATAAAGAAAAAAAGCATTGTTTTTGCAGTGATTTTATTATTAACGGGTAGACATCTACGAATACTTTGAGCATGAGACAGCTGTTCCAAACAAACTGAGGCCAACTACATACCATATCTTCGGCAGATCACCAAGAAAAGAGCCATAATATTTTAACCAATAATGATTTTATGTCGCCAACTGCACATATTGAATATGGCCCCCTGCCAATTTTCCTCCTCCTCACGGGGGATTGGAGGTATCAACCCGCGTACCTTAGTCTGGTAAATAAGAGCCTAGAGTTGCAAAGGATGAATACTCAAAAACATCTGCTCATGCAGAGTCTGTCTGATCGTTTGCATTATTTTTCCGGGTCATTCCCCTCTTTGGCCTGAGACTTGATCCAGCCTTGACGGATGAAGTAGTTCTGCCCGCAATCTTCCCAGAACGAGCACTGATCAGTATTGACTTTAGGTGGATAATTGCCTGATGAATCTTTTTCGTTCCTGCACACCCCACCATCAACGCTTTTTAGGCGAAAGAATTTGCAGCGCAGACAAATTTTCAGGGATTCGTTTCTATTCATTGCTCATCTTCTCCAGATAATGCCGATATGTCGAAATCCTTGAGAGGATTGTTCGTTAACGGGTAGATGTCGATCACTGGGCAAACGTACCCATATTTTTTCAGATACCTGTTGAAAATCTCTCTTGAATCCTTCACAATTCTCCCATCCGCTTTTTGATGGTGATTGTAAACAAGAGCTTTGACAGCGAGACATCTATACTTGGCTATTTCCAGGATGTTCAAGGTGTGATTAATGGACCCGAGCCTCGGACTGGTAACAATAATAATTGGTATACTCTCTCTTTGCAGATAATCCAGAAATGTAAAATCCGCAGTGATTGGCACGGAGATACCACCCGCCCCCTCAAGTATCACAAGGTCATACCGTTGCAGCAATTTTTGGCTTGCCCGGCGGATGACATCACAATCAATCGTTACACCTTCTATATGCGCTGCCAGGTGGGGCGAACAGGGTGTTTTGAAAACATATGGACAGGTTGTTGCGTCATAATCTTCCGGCTGCAGTTCCATCTCCATCAAATCACGGTGAGCGATAATATCTTCACTCATCCCCTGGCAACCGGTCTGGGCCATTTTCTGTGTTATAACACTTATACCCTTCTTTTTATAGGCTCTGGCGACAAGGCCTGTGACAACCGTTTTCCCAATATCAGTATCTATCCCTGTCACACAGAGAATCTTCTCTTTGATCATCCAAATACACCTGGTTATTTAACTTGAACGATGAAAAGAGAAGAAGAAAATGAAACAGGTAACCCTTCTTCCATGGCAAATTGTTTTCTGTATTGATCTTCAAAGGTACGAAGTCCATTGTGGGTCCAGCTCACCTGGCCAACGCCACCAACCCCTGTCATTTTTATATGTCGTAGAATCGCGCGGACCGTTGGGAAAATCATTTTTCTTGCGACATTTTCATCATGAAGCAAAAGCCCTCTTTCCCTGAAAAACTCTGATAACTCCCCATGACCGTGATAATATAAGCCGCTTCCTGTTAATGTCGTGACTTCCTTCATCGTCCCGGATGTGAAAAGAGAAATCGCAAGCACTCCTCCACAATTCAGTCTGCTGATGAGTGTCTCCAGCAGTTGGGGAAGATTTTCAGCCCACTGCAAAGTAGAAGAAGAAATAATAAGATCAAGATTGTTCGGCAGAGCACACTTCTCAATATCCCCCGGCAACGGATATCTAACCCCCGGATAACCGTTTAATTGTGCCACGCAGTCTTCACAGAATGATGGTACAATATCATTTACATACAATTGATCAACAGAACACAGGAGTCCTAATTCCTTCGTCAAAAGACCAGTGCAGCACCCAACCTCCAGAGCTTTTTTAAAGACACCGGAGGTGTTCTGAATAAGTCTTTTGACCAAAAGAGAGCTGAGCTCTTTCTGTACGGTTGCATGTTCATCGTAGGTATCAGCCCCCAGTCGGAAAGAATCTGCAACCAACTGTTTATTTACAGTAGATCTTGTTATTACATTCAAAAATTGTCACCTGGATTATCAGAGCAAAATCTATATCCTGTTTACATGCCAGGAGTCCAATCACGGCTTTTCCTCTGCCACAACCTCATCCCATGTCGAAAATCGCGAAAACAGATAATGATATCCGTCTACAATTCGAACAGCCCCTTCTCCCCAGAAACGAAGTTGATTTTTCGTCGGCATAATATAATCAGAACGAGCGACTATGATATCGTCATAAATGGACTCTTTGGCAGGGATGTTATAACAGCTTTCCTGCAAGGCGACAAGTTCTTCGGCCTGGCTGACTATGGACCTTTCGGGTTGGTGTTGTAAAAATTGGGTACAGGTCAATCTGTCCCGGCACATTCTTTTGTAAAATTGTATTTGAGAAGTCAAATCAAAGCCTTGTGAGACTGCAGCATAGTTGTCCGCTGGAATCCCATAGAGATCATCTATAGGGCAAAGAGTGCCGTTAATGGCAACTTTTCTTTTGAATAGACCGGCACTCTGTTGAAAAAGGGTCTGACCGACCCACACTCCCATGGACCATGACACCAATGACAGTGTTGCATATCTTTTATGGAGTTCTGTAATTGCAAGAGGCAGGGACAACTTCCGGAAGTCAAAGAGTGTTAATACGTCATATTCCAGACTTGTGAGATGAGAAAATGGTTTTTGGTCCATCCCCCAGCCGTTACAGAAAATCAGCAGATTTTCACTTTTTCCTTGGGTCAGCCACACCTGCTCCACGACCTAATTCTCAACCTCAACTATTACAATCAATTGCTTTGAAAATACGCGCTAAATCAAAAACGGCTTTTTCCAGATCTAACCACTCCATATCAGCTGTAACAGATAAACGAAACCTGGATTCTCCTTCGGGGACCGTCGGTGGCCGGACTGGCAGCACAAGATATCCTAAACTCTGCATCTCTTTGGCCAAACGTACCGTTGTCCTGTCATCTCCGATATGAACGGGCACAATATGTGTTGAACCACCGGTCTTAATCTTATTGTCTTCCAGTCTTGCTCTCAGCTTTTCAGAGTTTTCTCTCAGTTGTTTTCGCTGCTCTTCATAGTTCAGCATCTCTTGAAAGACAAACAGATTCCAGCTTGTCACAACCGGAGGAAGTGCGGTGGTGAAAATCAAAGATCTACTCGAATTAATGAGATATTGTACCGCAACATGGGAGGAGAGCAGAAATGCTCCAAGCGAACCTAATGCCTTGCCAAAGGTTCCTACCAAAAGATCAATGTCTGCAAGGTAACCGTGATCAGCACAGAGCCCAAGACCATTTGGGCCGTAAACGCCAAGAGCATGGGCTTCATCAATATAGAGCAGGCAGTCGTACTTATCTTTCAAACGAACCATCTGCTCAATATCAGCTCTATCTCCATCCATACTAAAGATCGACTCGCTGACTATCACAGCACGATCAAACTGAGTTCTGTACCTGCCGAGGAGATCATCAAGATGACTGTAATCGCAATGCCTGTACCTTTTATATGATGCTCTGGACAAACGGATACCATCGGTGAGAGATGCATGGTTCAGTTTATCGGAGAGAATCAGGTCTTTTTTACCAAACAGTGCTGGTAATATCCCGATATTGGCATGATAACCAGAATTAAAAAGGAGACAGGCCTCTTTGTCATAGGCATCTGCAATAACTTTTTCGAGCTGGTGGCAGCCAGGATAATCCCCTGTCAGCAGGCGGCTAGAAGCTGCACCAAGACCGAACTGATCAAGAAAACCTTCATCTTTCTGTTGTGCATAAAACTTCTTCTGCAGTGCGCTGTCACCGGCAATACCGAGATAATCATTTGAACAGAGATTGAGAAGCTTCCGGCCGTTTGACTGTGCAAAATGACCGTCTCGTCTGATCGGCAGGAACTCTCGCAGCCGACCTCTATCGGTTAGGTTTTTCAGGGCATCTTCATATGTCTTCATATAATCTCAAGTTCTTTACCAACCACCTCACAAATAGCCTGGGTTAACCTCTGTAGATCCTCTGAACCCATAACATACGGAGGCATAATATATACAAGACGTCCAAAAGGACGAACCCATACCCCCTTTTGGACAAACTTTTCTTGAATACGCGCCATCTCAACCGGCTGTTCCAGCTCAACCACCCCTATTCCACCAAGGATCCTCACATCCCTGACACCAGCCATTTCATAGCAAGGTGCAAGGCCACGCTTCATCTCGGCCTCTATTCTTCTGATGTTCTCCCGCCAGGGACTGTTCAACAGAAGATCAATGGAACAACAGGCGACACTACAGGCAAGAGGATTACCCATAAAGGTTGGACCATGCATAAACACGCCTGGCTCACCGGCTGAAATCACCCGGCCGACATCATCGCTTGCAAGAACGGCTGCAAGAGAGAGATATCCCCCGGTTAAGGCTTTGCCAAGACAGAGTATATCCGGTGATATATTGCTATGCCCACAGGCAAACATTTCCCCGGTTCTGCCAAAACCTGTTGCGATTTCGTCTGCAATCAGGAGGACGTCATATCTGTTGCACAGAGTCCGCACCTCTTTCAGATATTGCGAATGGTAGAATCGCATCCCTCCGGCGCCCTGGACGATCGGCTCAAGAATCACCCCGCAAAGACGATCATGATTCTCCCGTATAAGCTGCTCGAACGAATCGATATCACGATTATCCCAATCATCATAAAATCCACACTGCGGCTTATCGGCAAAGAGATATTCCGGCAGGATACCCTGATATATTTTATGCATTCCAGTCGTTGGATCGCACACAGACATCGCATGGAAGGTGTCACCATGATATCCTGACTTTATGGTCAAAAATCGATTCTTACCCGGTCTTTTCTTACTGTAATAGTATTGGATTGCCATTTTCATGGCAACTTCAACTGCAACGGAACCCGAATCACAAAAAAAGACCCTCTCCAACCCCGCTGGGCTGATTGCGATCAGTTTTTGAGCAAGTTCTATGGCCGCCTGATGGGTAAATCCACCAAACATTACATGGGAAAGGGTCTCTGCCTGACGCTGAAGGGTCTTTGTCAGTTCCGGGTGGGAATACCCGTGGATTACAGACCACCAGGAGGACATTCCGTCAATCAACTCCCGCCCATCGGTGAGTTTGATTCTAACACCATGAGCTGAAACAACATGATATACTGGAAGAGGGTTTTGAATTGAGGTATACGGATGCCAGATGTGTTTTTTGTCAAACTCAACAGAGTCATTTATACCGGCGTTCACGCATCATCCTTGCTATGTTATTTTTGTCTCAGTTTCTCGTCGACATCAAAACCTAAATCGCGAAACATTTTTATGTCTTCATCCAGGCTTTTGCCAAGGGTTGTGAGATAGTTCCCCACAATGGATCCGTTGGCCCCGGAAGTAAAACATTTTTCCTGCTCCTCACCTAAAAGATTACGACCGCCTGCAATCCGGATTACGGCTTCAGGTAAAATAAACCGGAACATGGCAACACAGGTGAGAACCTCGGAAATAGTCAAGGGTGTAAGATGCTCAAACGGGGTGTCTTTGATGGGATTGAGAATATTAAGAGGCACGGAAAGAATGCCAAGTTCTTTGAGTTCAAAGGCGAGTTCCAGACGCTGTTCCAGACTCTCTCCAAGGCCGATTATCCCCCCGGAGCAAACCTCAAGCCCTGCATCCTGTGCAATCTTTATGGTCGCTACTTTTTCATCCCAGGTATGAGTCGTACATACATTTGGGAAAAAACTTCGAGACGTTTCAAGATTGCAATGGTACCGGCTGACTCCCATGTCTTTGAGTTTCAGCGCTTTTTCCATGGTCAGAAAACCCATGGAGGCGCACAAGGACATCTTGGTTACGTCTTGCAGGTCTTTATATATTTTTCTAAACTCTTCGAGATTTCCCTCAGAGACCTCTCTTCCCGCAGTGACAAGGGAGAACCTACCAACCCCACCCTGCTCATTTTCTTTGGCAAGAGCTAAAACCTCGACGGGATTGACGAGGTCGTAGCTTGCAACCTCAACATCATAGTGCGAAGACTGCGCACAGAATTTGCAATCTTCGCTGCACTTGCCAGACTTTGCATTAACTATTGAACAGAGGTCAAGTTTGTTATTATGAATAACATGGCGCAGCTTATCGGCTTCCTGGTAGAGCTGGGCTGGTTCTACATTTTCCGCTATATGAAGAGCATCGGCAAAATCAATCTCACCACCTGCTAATATTTTTGCTGTATATTTTTCAATCACCACCCCTCCCTCAGGCAAACATCTGCCTCTTTTACAAAACAATTCGCTTTAAACACAAAAAGGGTGAGTGTTTACTGCTGTCTCAGCTGCTCAATACATTTTCCAAGGCTTTCAGGAGTATCAAATTGCAAAGCTGTAATTTTCTTATCTTTTGGAGTGATTTTCTTCATCATTCCTTTCAATACAGATTTTGGACCGACTTCAATAAAGGTGTCAACACCATCCTCCACCATGGCAGTGATGATTTCATACCACCTCACTCTAGAGGCGATCTGACTTGCCATTATTCCCTTCATTTTTTTCGGATCTGTCTCTTTTTCGGCAGTCACATTAAAATAAACAGGGATCTTTGGAATATTAAAACTGGTATCCGCCATAAACTCCTCGAAATCAGGTACAGCTTCAGCAACAAGCGGACTATGGTTGGCAACACTGACGTTCAGTGGAATGACCTTGCCCCCCTTCTCTTCCACAACTGCCGCGACCCAATCAAGGGCATCCATGGTACCCGAGATAACAATCTGCTGAGGAGTGTTGTGATTCGCAGCGGTAACCACCCCACCACCACTGTAGGCGGCGATAATTTCATCAATTGTATCAATATCAAGACCAAGAACAGCGCGCATACCACCGGGGTTTTTCAGCCCCTCGCGTTCCATCAGCGCACCCCTTTTGCTCACCAGTCTCATTGTGTCTTCGGCATTGATAACACCTGCTGCATACAGTGCAGAATATTCACCAAGAGAATGCCCGGCAAACGAACTCACCGTAATCTCCCCTTTGGTCTCCTCTTTAAAAGCCTCCCAGCAGATAAGATTTGTGATGGTAATTGCCGGTTGTAAATTTGTGGCCCTGGTTAATTCATCCATAGGCCCCTGCCCACATAACTCCTGCAACCTGAGATCGCAGGTACTCTCCGCCATCTCCATTAATCCTGCACATTTTTCTTTTGAGCTGACGAACTCCTGCGCCATCCCCAGGTATTGTGATCCCTGTCCGGGAAAAATCACTGCAATTTTCATAGCTTCTCTTTTGTTTTTATATATTTTTTTGAATCAGAATAGTTCATCCAGATAAACAGAACCGCTCCCACACAAATTGCTGAATCAGCAACGTTAAATGCGGGCCAGTGGTACCCCCCCAAATAAAAATCGAGGAAATCGACCACGGATCCCAGTCGCACTCTATCTATCATGTTACCTATAGCGCCACCTACAATCAAGCCCACGGGTAAATAATAATATTTATTATCTCCTTTGCACTTCATATATACTACGGTCAGACCAATGACAGCAAGACAACCTATAATGAGAAAAAAATAATGCCGCCAAGGCGACTGTACGTCAGCTAAAATACTAAATGCGGCGCCGGTATTTACAACATACACCAGGTTAAAGAAACCTGGAATAACCTCTCTGCTTTCAAAAAGCCGAAAGGCATCGACAATCCACATTTTCGATAGCTGGTCAGCCGCAATAACACTGGCTATAACAAAAACATAAGCCACTACAATCCCATTCCTGTTACAACGTCTGCACACCTGGAACATATTGCAGAATGCTTACTGTTTTCACCGACAGTGGTTGAGCGTATCCAGCATCTTTCACATTTTTCGCCTGGAGCTGGCTGTACCTGTACCACAAAACCCTCGAGTTCATCACTTACGTATCTCACACCCTGCTCTTTTGCCGACATGTCAAGGTGCGACATTTCCGAGATAATAGATATTTCTTTTATCGTTTGCCACTCACTTTTTACAAAAGGCGCTAATTTTTCACCCACTGCAATTTCAACCTGTGCCTCAAGACTGTGGCCGATAACTTTTTCTCTTCGGGCTATTTCCAGGGCTTTAGTTATCTCTGAACGAATCTTGATCAACTCAGCCCACTTGTCCATGATGGCTTGATCACAGTGAATATCTTTATTTACAGGGAACTCTGCAAAATACACTCCACCAGTCAGCGGTGCATTTTCATCCCTTTTATGTAATGAATCCCAGGCCTCAGCTGCGGTAAAGCTCAGTATTGGTTGCATCAACCTGATAAGTCCACTTACGATATCATAGAGCACCGTCTGGGCAGAGCGTCTGAGATGAGAATCCGTACCCGAGGTATACAGTCTGTCTTTTAAAATATCGAGATAGAAAGAACTCATGGTGGTTCCACAAAAATAGTTCAGATTATGATAGATAGAGTGAAATTCATAATTTCTGTAGGCTTTGGTTACTTTGCTGTTCAACTCTTCAAATTTCGCCAACGCCCACTGGTCGAGCTCGGGTAACTCAGAAAATTCCACCCGGTGCTGCGCATTGTTATAATCATCGAGGTTGCCAAGAAAGTACCGAATGGTATTGCGTATCTTTCGATAGGCATCAGAGACATGTTTAAGGATCTCGTCTGAAACTTTGATGTCATCCCGATAATCCTCACTTGCTACCCAGAGACGCAGGATTTCCGCACCGTATTTGTCTATGACTTCTGAAGGCACAACAACATTTCCCACAGATTTTGACATTTTCTTCCCTTGACCATCGACAACATACCCATGGGTAAGTACCCCTTTAAATGGTGCACGACCTCTTGTACCCACTGAAGCCAGAAGAGAACTCTGGAACCAGCCTCTATGCTGGTCGCTACCCTCCAGATAGAGATCAGCCGGTGAATCCAGTTCATCACGAATTTCGCAGACTGCGGCATGACTCACCCCTGAATCAAACCATACATCAAGGATATCGTCCTCTTTTTCAAAGGTGGAAGAACCACAGCTTGAACACTTGCGACCTGCCCCGATGAAATCCTCAACATCATGGCTGAACCAGGCATCGGCACCTTCTTTATTGAAGAGTTCATCAATACGGTCCGCCACTGCCTGATCTTTCACGATTTCACCGCAGCTTTTACAGCTGATAACGGTCAGTGGAACCCCCCAGCTGCGCTGGCGAGACAAGCACCAGTCGGGACGGCCTTCTACCATTGAATGTATCCTCTGCATACCCCAGGCTGGAGTCCAGGTCACACCCTCTATCGCCTTTAAGGCCTTGGTACGAAGGTTATTGTTTTCCATGGAGACAAACCACTGGGGAGTCGCTCTGTACATGACAGGCTTTTTACAGCGCCAGCAGTGTGGATAGCTGTGACTAATGTTGCTCTGATGAACCAGTGCGCCGTCGGCGGCAAGATCTGCGTTGATCTGCTTATTTACCTCAGGCACTTTTTGCCCCATGTATTTACCGGCTTCGTGGGTGTAAAGACCTTCCGAATCAACCGGTGAAAGGATATCAAGACCGTACCTGAGACCTGTCTGATAATCGTCGGCACCATGCCCCGGGGCAGTATGGACACAACCAGTACCGGCATCAGCAGTTACATAGTTGGCAAGCATCAGTAAGGAATCACGCTCCATAAAAGGATGTCTGCACACTCTTTTATCAAAACCTTTTGCTCCAAATGTTGCCACAACCTCATAGTTTTCCTGACCCGTTTCACTCATCACCTTTTCAACAAGCTCTTCAGCCAATATCCATATTTCACCTGCGACGGCTACTGCGGCATAGGTAAAATCGGGATGCAGTGCAACCCCAAGGTTTGCAGGCAGGGTCCAGGGTGTGGTCGTCCAGATAACAAAATAGACCTTATCACCTGCAAGTGAGGGATCTATGTCAGAAAAATCTTCACCTGCCTGGAATTTGACGTAAATTGATGGAGAGCTGTGTTCGTGATACTCCACCTCAGCTTCGGCAAGTGCAGTTGTGCAGGTCGAACACCAGTAGACTGGCTTACGGTTACGAACAACTGCACCAGAGAGAAGAAACTTATTAAATTCCCTGGCAATGGTTGCCTCGTAGCTGTAATTTATTGTCAGATAAGGATCTTCCCAGTCCCCAAGGACACCAAGACGCTTAAACTGCTCTTTCTGAATCTTTATCCACTTATTGGCATATTTGCGACAGGCTGCCCTTTTAGAAAGTTTTGGAATAGTCTTCTTTTTCTCACCAAGCTCCAGATCTACATTATGTTCAATGGGGAGACCGTGGCAATCCCAACCGGGGATATAAGGGGCATTAAAACCAGCCATACGCTTTGAGCGGAGAATAATATCTTTTAGAATCTTATTAAAAGCGGTTCCAAGGTGGATGTTTCCGTTAGCATATGGAGGGCCGTCATGGAGTACAAAAAGAGGCTTGTCCTTTGCCTCGGCCTGAATCTTCTGATAAAGGTCTTCCTTCTCCCAGCGTTTAAGCACCATTGGCTCTCTCTGTGCTAAATTGGCCTTCATCTTGAATCCAGTCGCGGGCAGATTAAGGGTATCCCTGTAATCCATGGTTCTCTCCTTCCTCTATTGATAATCGATCTGTCCATTCATAATGGGGCAAATCAAAAGAATTATTTACAGTAAATCCAACTACGATCTAAATTAGCCAAACCTGTAAGAATAACAGCTTAGAGCCAAGTTGCAAGACTATTTTTTTGTACCGTCAAAATCATAATTTTGTACACTGTCAGTCTTTACAGGTCTGCAACTCTGCAACCACAATGTTTTTTATGCCCGGTCACTTCACATAGTTTGCGTTTCTTTATTAAATACTTTATTATTTCGATAATTTTTAACTAACAAGATTTCTTTATACTTTTCTCTCTCCAGTCCATTTTTTCTGGATCAATAATAATGAAAAAATGGCACCGAGTCGGTATCGCTAAAAATAATGGAAAAAACAAATTCGCCCCCTGCCAAGGAGACGATGATAGAACTGATTAAAGTTTCCAAGGCCTACAGTCCTGACGTCATCGCCTTACAGAACATATCAGTATCAATTGACAGTGGTGAAATGTTTTTCATCATTGGCATGAGTGGCGCGGGAAAAACAACGCTTCTCAAACTTCTTTGCAGCATGGAACTGCCGAGCAACGGCCTTATTGAAATCGGCGGACACCCAATCAACCAGCTCAAAGGGCACAAGCTTGCAAAATTACGACAGAAAATCGGTGTGGCCTACCAGGATTTCAAGCTGCTGACCGACAGAACAACAGCAGAGAACATCGCTATATCCATGGAGGTTTCTTACAAGAAACCCCAGATCATTCGTAAAAGAGTAAGAGACCTGCTGGAACAGCTCGGTTTATCGGACAAACACGACACCATTACCGGAGAACTCTCAAGGGGGGAACAGCAACGGGTCACCCTGGCACGAGCCATCGCCAACTCTCCGACCATGATTCTCGTCGATGAGCCAACAGGCAACCTCGATGCAGTAACAACAGAAAGAGTTATGAAATTACTGAAAAAATGTAATAAGGCAGGGGCAACCATAGTTATTGCAACCCACGATGACTCCATCTACAGGCATACTACTCACAGGGTCATGGAACTCAGGAAAGGTTCCATTCACAGTCTCTCGGGAGGATTGTCCTTATGAGCTTCTGGCTTACAGTTATACGCCAGGTCGGTCGCAATCTCAGACAAACCTGGGGCTCACAACTCATGACCCTGCTGACAGTCAGTCTTTCGGTTTTGATCTTTGCCTTTTTTTATCTCATTTACTCCAATATGCTCAATCTTGGTGATAAACTGGGTGATGACCTCAGCCTTATTGTTTATCTGGAGGACGAGCCAGGACCAGAGTTACAACAACAACTCACTAATAAAATAAGAACCTTCGATGAGGTCGAAAGTATTCGTTTTGTCACCAGAGCTGAAGCCTACGACCGTTTTGCCGTGCAGCTTGGTGAAAACAGCGACGTGCTCAACGACATGCCAAAAGACTTTCTCCCCCCATCCATCGAAGTCATTCCAATGAAAAACCTGCGAAGTCTCAATCAGGTCAAGCTCTTTTCGTCGTATCTTGCAAGACTTCCCGGAACTTTAAAGGTGCAGTACGGACAGGATTGGGTGGAGAGGTTTTATTATTTCACCAGGCTCCTTTCAATTATTGTTCTTCTCAGCGGTACCCTGCTGATCCTTACAACCATCTTCATGGTCGCATATACCATCCGTTTGACAATACTTGGCAGACAGGCAGAGCTTGAACTTTTACGGCTCGTCGGGG
This sequence comes from Desulforhopalus sp. IMCC35007, assembly GCF_005116575.1. GTDB lineage: Bacteria > Desulfobacterota > Desulfobulbia > Desulfobulbales > Desulfocapsaceae > Desulforhopalus_A. Next base: position 112,091 of record NZ_SWCN01000008.1, read on the forward strand.
CAACGAATAATTACATACGGACCCCTTTCCTTCTTGAAGGAGTACTGCAGGGACTCCTTGGCTCAAGCTTTGGTATCGTTTCTTTATATCTGCTATTTCAATGGATTAAGCTCCGGTTTTCCGGACCCGGGTTTCTAAATCTTTTCGAGTTTGCCTTTTTTTCTCCATGGGTCAGTTTGACGATAATTTCTATTTCCATTCTGCTCTGTACAGTGGGTAGTTTCACAACTATGCAAAAATTTTTACGCATATAATCTTTTTTGCCTAGATAACATGAGATCCATAATTATAAGCGGCACCCATATCTGCCATCTGAGCCAGACAGATCATCTTCACGGCAGTTCAGCCCTGAAAGATCGAGGCGCTGTCTTGGCCATTTTCCTGCTCACCTTGTTTATGTTCGCCTTTTCCTCGCCGGTGCATGGTGAAGGCGAGTCCGACTCAGCTACAAATGACGTTTCTACATTCAGGATTAAAATTCGCCGATTACAACACGGGATTGTCCAGCAGAAAAATCAGATCTCAGAAAACCAACAACAGGAGCGCAGTATCCTGGAAGAAATTGAGGCTCTCGACACAAAGCTTTCATCACAAAAAGATAAAGTTGCCGAACTCAAAGACAAAATGGATCATCAGCAGGCTCTCATTGACCGAGAAGAAAAAGCTCTCAGTACAATCAGAACAGACAGGGACGTGGTTGAAAGACATCTTAAAAAGCGTATCACCGCCTATTACACCATGGGCCATATAGGGCTTCTTAATGTAACCTTTTCCACCAAAACCCTGCCCGAGCTCCTCTCTTTCCATGACTCCTTTAATTCCCTCATCAAATACGATCAGGAGGTAATTACCGTATACCGTGAGACAATAAAGGAACTTGAACGTGCCAAAGAGGCCCTTTCTCTTGAAAAATCAGTGCTTGAAGAATTTATTGTTCAGGCCCAAAATGAAGAGGCATTGCTTGAAGCGACAAAAACGGAAAAACGCAGTCTGCTGACCCACATCAGAACCCAGGTGCGCCTGCATAAACAGGCAATTGATGAAATGCAAGAGGCTTCACAAAATCTTGCCAATTCCATCGTATCCATAAAAAACAAACACGAGACCTACGAAGAAGGCTTCTTTACCAACAAAGGCAATCTGCCTCCACCTGTAGACGGTACAATCATCACTCTCTTCCTCCAGGAAAAAACCAACAAGCTGGGGATTTCTCGTAAATCAATGGGGATTGAACTGCAGGCTTCCAGCGATACAAAAATTATAGCGGTAAGTGGTGGCGACATTATTTATGCCGGATATTTGCGCGGTTATGGCAATACAGTTATAATACACCATGGGTTACAGTATTATACTGTGACATCAAGAATGGAAAAAATACTCGTAAAACAAGGCCAAAAAGTCAAAATAAATGATACAATCGGGATTGTAGGTGACACGATGACTCTTTTTGATGAAGGCTTATACTTTGAAATCCGCCATGGCAAAGAGTCACTTGACCCTCTTCTCTGGCTCAACCCAAACAGGTTGTCAACCCTTCATGAGACTAACTCCTGACCGATTTTGACGACAACCCCAATTATTTAACATCATCTCCAACCGAGAGAATCATGAATACACGTCATTTCCGGCCCTGTTTTTTTCTTACTGTACTCCTTGCAGCCACAATCCTTTCAAGCCAACCAGCCTATGCCGACATTAGCCAGAAAGAGCGCGAGGAAACCTACAAACAGCTCGAAATATTTTCAAATGTTTTGAGCATCCTGCAGAACAACTATGTGGAAGAAATTGATACCAAAGAAGTTCTCAGCGGTGCAATCAAAGGTCTTCTTTTATCCCTGGACCCACATTCATCCTACCTGCCACCCGAAGATCTGAGAGAATTACAGGAAGAGACCCAAGGTGCTTTTTCCGGTATCGGTATCGAAGTAACCATAAAAGATGATCTTCTTACCGTAGTCAGTCCGATAGCAGACACCCCGGCTGACAAGGCGGGGTTGAAGGCAAATGATATAATCATTGAAATTGATGGTGTGAAAACCAAAAATATGGGGGCCTATGAAGCAATAAAAAAATTGCGAGGAAAACCAGGGACCTCAGTTACAATAGCCATCCACAGAAAGGGCTGGGAAGAACTCCAGCAAATCAATATCAAAAGGGATCTCATCCCGTTGCAATCGGTCAATTTCAAAGACCTTTCTCCTGGTTTTATTTACAGCAGAATTACTAATTTCCAGTCAAACACAGCCACAGACTACAAGGCAGGTCTTGCAAAAGCAAAAAAAGAACAACCGCTCAAGGGTGTTATTCTAGATCTGAGAAACAACCCCGGCGGCCTCCTGCATCAGGCGGTTAACGTTGCCGATATTTTTCTTTCTGAAGGGATCATTGTCTACACCAAAGGTAGAATCGCTGATCAGGACACCGTCTTTTCTGCCCATCCCAATAACCCGGCCAACAACTTCCCTCTGGTTTTATTGGTCAACGAAGGATCCGCGAGTGCGGCTGAGATTGTAGCGGGTGCAATACAGGCCCATAAGAGGGGGATCATAATAGGTAGTCAAACCTTTGGTAAGGGTTCTGTTCAAACCATAATTCCACTGCCTGATGGTGCCGGTCTGCGTATGACGACAGCGAAGTATTACACCCCGGACGGTAAATCCATCCAGGCTCTTGGAATAACTCCTGATGTGGAGGTACCAGTTATTGCCTGCATCGAACCCGAGTCAGGTGACGATAACAAAACCAGAGTAAAGGAGGCGGACCTTGCAAACCATCTGCCAAGTTCACAGAGCGATGGAGAAGCAGAACCGGAAGAACATAAAGAACTCGATCAGCTTCTCAATCAAGACAACCAACTGCGCACCGCTTATAATATACTGAAAAGTCTCTCCCTGTTTTCTTCCTTTCGGGAAGAATCGGCACGTTGACCAAAGACGAATAAAACTAAGGGCCTTCAATCAAGGCCCTTAGTATCTTACCGCTGTTTGCTTGTCCCTGTACAAGATCGGTTTGCACCTACATCCCCAGTTCCTTTAAAAAACGCTCATCCTGAGACCAGTTTTTCTTTACCTTAACCCACAGTTTCAAAAGTACTTTTTCTCCGATGAGGGTTTCTATATCCTTTCTGGCGGCGATCCCTATACTCTTGAGCTTTTTGCCACCCTTTCCGATCACAATACCTTTTTGAGACTGCTTTTCTAAAACGATGGCGGCATGGATTGTCACCATTTTCTTTTGCTCATCCTCTTTAAAAGACTCAACCTGTACGGCCGTTGAATAAGGAATTTCCTGGCCCGTGAGGAGAAACACCTTTTCCCGGATGATCTCACCACAAAGAAATCTCTCGGATGCGTCGGTTGGTATATCTTCAGGAAAATAGCGTGGACCTTCCGGCAATAAGGCGAGAATTTCTTTTAACAACAAATCAACACCATCTCCATCAAGGGCTGAGGCCGGAATCACCGCTTTAAATGGAAACAACTTTGTATAGGCAGCTATTAAAGGAAGTACTTTTTTCTTATCGATCAGATCGATTTTATTCAGCACCATGATAGCAGGGCTTTTCAACTGTTGCAGATAGCCGCTGATCTCCTCATCTCTTTTATCCTGAATTTTCTGCGGCAGGGGCAGGGAGACATCAACGAGGAAAAGAACAAGGTCTACATCAGAGAGACTATCCATGGCAATTTTTACCATTTCAACATTGAGAGGCTCTCTTGATTTGTGCAGCCCCGGAGTATCGAGAAAGACGATCTGGTAATTATCGTCATTCACAATCCCAACAATACGGTTCCTCGTTGTCTGCGGTTTGGGTGTCACAATAGAAATTTTCTGACCAAGCAGATAATTCAGGAGCGTAGATTTACCTGCGTTCGGAGGCCCGACGATTGCCACAAGGCCAGACGTAACTGGTTTTTCCATAATATCCATAACCAAATTGTAATAATAATTTCAAAAGAATGATAATAAGTGTGGGCAAAATTACATTCCACACTATACTGTGACACGTTTTGTTTATTTGTGATAGACAAGGTCCTACCGAGGACATTATAATGTAAAATGAAGATATTGCTTACCTCATTGAGTTGCAAGCTATTAAAGCATATATTTTTACCAATGAAAAAACACTAAGTTTAGCGGCCTAATGATTGTAACAGGAAAACTTATCGAATATCTCGATAGCGGCAAATTCATGTGCGCACTGGTAACAGAAAGCCAGGCCAAAAGACTTCGCCTTATCAATCAAAATGGCCGTGAACTGAACCTGCCCGTGTCACGGGTCGTTCACTGTTCCAACGAGACCCACCCTTTTACAATTAATAGAGAACTACTCGTCTCACATCTCAAAGACACCACAGACAAACGCTGTTCTCTCATGGATCAGGTCGACCTAAAGGAACTTTGGGAACTCACCAGCGAAGAAAGTTCTTCGGTATTCAGTCCTTCTTTTCTTGTGGAACTTACCTTTGGCGAAGATGCAAACGATGACAATATTTCAGCCTTTTTACGCTGCGTTTTTGAAGATAAGCTTTATTTCAAATATAAAGAAGGCAAAGTCCTCGCCAACAGTCCTGAAAAAGTAGAACAGCTTATTATTCAGCAGGAAAAGGAAGCAAAGAAAAAACGACTCATTGAAGAAGGTTCCGCTGCCATCGCAGGGATACAATCGTCTCAGTTCAAACAGACAGATCTCACCCCTCTGCACATGGAGTTACTGGACATAATTAAAGATTATTATCTGTATGGTAGTGAATCCAAGGAAGCCGTCGTCGCCATGCAGATTTTAAAAAGTGCTGGCATTACGTCGCCCCACGGGCCGTATCATCTTTTGGTAAAAGCCGGTATCTGGTCTGAAAATGAAAACATTCCACTTCTGCGCAACGACCTGCCGGTCAATTTTTCTTTGGCTGCTCGGCAGCAGGCAGAGCATGTCCTTCAATGCAGTAGTGAGGAGTTGTTCAAGGACCCTGCGAGAAAAGACTACACTCATCTCGCACCCATAACTATTGATGGTCCGACAACCCTTGATTTTGATGATGCCCTGACAATTGGGGAACAGGATGGCAACTACCTTGTAGGCATCCATATTTCCGATGTTGCCCATTATGTGCAGCCCGGAGATCCCCTCTTTCTTGAAGCCATGAGACGGGGCACCTCGATTTATTTTCCTGAATCACAGGTACCGATGTTACCTCGCCACCTCTCCCAAGGTGTCTGCAGTCTGATCCAGGATGAGACCAGAGCAACTTTCAGCTTTATGGTACTCCTCTCTGCTGAGGCCGAAATTCTCAAGGTAAGAATTGTCCCATCCATTATACGGGTAAAGCGTCGTCTCACCTATGATGAAGTTGATAAGATGCTGGAAAGTGATCCTGAAATTAAAATTTTGAATATGTTGCGCAGAAAACTGCGCGACAAACGGCTTGAACAGGGGGCCCTCCTGCTCCCGTTTCCCGATGTAAACATATTTATCGATCACCAGGGAAAAGTTCATGTTAATTTGGCACAAAGTGATACACCAGCAAGAACGATAGTCTCTGAAATGATGATTCTTGCCAATCAGGTTGCGGCAAAGTATGTGGCAGACCGGATGGTTCCAGGTCTTTTCAGGTCTCAGCCACCGCTGAAAAACCGTATTGTTCACGGAGAAGACAGCGATCTTTACCAGAACACCCTGCAGAGAAAAAATATGCCCAGGGGGGAACTTTCCACAATCGCCAAGCCCCACTCAGGCCTTGGTGTGTCACACTACTCAACGGTCACTTCTCCCATCAGGAGATTGCTGGACCTGGTAATGCAGCACCAGCTGAATTCCATCGTACGCCGCCAGGAACCCTGTTTTACTGAGGAGATGTGTAAAGACTTTACCTCCGTACTCAGTCGCACACTCTCCACAGCCAACAACGTACGCCAGCAAAGACAGCGCTACTGGTTACTCAAATATCTCTCAGATCGTCAGGGGCAGACCTTAGATGCTCTGGTCATCAATGTCGGCCCCAAACGAGTCAACCTGCTCCTCACCGATATTCTTATGGATATCGATCTACCTACCCCCGGTGGGCGGCCCATAAGCAGTGGCAGCACAGTGAAGGTGCGCGTAATTAAATCTGACCCTCTTGACAACGTCGTTCGTTTTGACTGGTGATTTTCTCTTTGCAGAACGGCAATAGCGTTACTAGCACCCTTCTACGCTTTTTTGTTTTACAGATTTAATTTTAATTTTGTCATCCACCTTGAACTGGTCGGCCTTTTTCCCACAGTTCAGTATTATTTGGTTCTTCTCCGTTTTAACCACAGTACAATTGTCGCTGGCACTGTAACTCAACGTAGCAAAAAGTATTGCGCCTGGTAACACAACTGTGATCATGAATACCTTTTTCATCTCATCCTCCTCATCTTTACTGTTTATATCTATATTTCCTCCAATTATTCTAGCCACCCCAGGTTGCTTTTCCATAAGTATATATGGATATAGGGTCATGTCGGGTATAATCCCTTCTCACCTCTGAGTTTTGAATCACGGACATTAAATTCTTTATAGTGGCCGCTGAAATTGTTATAAGAAAAAGATCGGTGAAAATCATTTAACTTCAATAGAACAAAATGACAGAAAATTCCTTTCCAGGCCCAATGAGCATGATTCAGATAGACGGGCAAAAAATTAAACTCCTTCGAGAGCAACAGGGACTGACCCAGTTGTATCTTGCCACCGCCGTAGATGTCACCACTGACACAATTTCCAGGTGGGAAAACAAACGCTACCCCAGTATTAAAAAAGAAAATGGCCTCCGCCTTGCCGAAGCGCTTAACGTTGAACTTGAAGAGATCCTCGATAGTACAAAGCAACAACCTGAGCCCCCTCAAGAGGAAACAGTTTCTTCTGTAAGTAAAATTCAGGGGCCAACAAAAGCAAAAGTAAAAACCTGGCCGATAGTCATTCTTTCCACAACACTATTTGCTGTAATACTTGCTTTTATTATCTTTTATTTCCAGTCTACTCCCTCTCCCAATTACGGTGCCAACCGAACCGCTCCCCACCATTTTATTTCAGGCCAGCCATTTCCCGTTGTCATTGAATTGACCGGCAGAAGTGAAAAAGAAAATGCCTTTATTTTAAAAGAAAAAATACCTGAGAATGCCAAAATCCTCCAAGTGGCACCCGAACCTTCAGGAAAAGGTTCCGATCAACTATTTCTTAAATGGATTGCCAAAATAAAAGTTCCAGCTACTTTTTCCTACGTGCTGAACATCAATTTAACCGGGGAAAACAAGGTTAATCTGACCGGGACCATTGCAACTGCCGGGGGGAAAGAACAGGCAGTGGCCGGAGTGACAGAGATACATGCCGGCCTTCACCACTGGGCGGATACTAATACAGACAATATCATAAGCGATAGTGAGATCTTAGCTGTCTACGATAAATATTCAGCTATTCAAGGCTTCGAAGACGAGATTGACCTTATTGAAGAAATCTGGATGGGTGACGGATACAGGTGGAATACTCAAACTAAACATTACGATATAATAGAATAATCAGAGTAATTACTTCTAATACACTATTAAGAGCAGTGACAATGAACAAAACAACAGATAATCGATACCTTATCTCCGCAGTTTTTTTTACGCTGACATGTTTTTATGGTTTCTTTCCAACGGTTGCTCAGGCATCGTCTGTAACAGGGCGATACCTCAGCCACACAGGGCCAACAATTGTTCTTGAAATATCGATTTCAAAGCCAACACCTTCAAGCATTATTGTTGAACAAAGCATCGCAAAGTCAAACACCATCCAATCGGTCAGCCCAAATCCAAAAAAAGTCACAAAAAACGGCCAGATTAAATGGTTGCTCACCAACCTGCGCCCTGGCAAGCAACGCCTTACAACTCAACTCTCGGGGCAATTGAATGGCAATGTCAGAGGGGTATTACGATACCGGGATCCTGACTCTGGTCAATTCACCGAAGTAATCATCACCCCCTGAACCATCCTCCTAAAAAATCGTTTACCCCCGGGGGTGGTCTGGGGCGATCTTTACCCTAAGGCCTGAATTGTTTCAATTTGGACCTCTTGATGTAAAAGGGCCCACTGCGCCACCTATCTCCTTGATACTTGGTCAATGTCTACCAGACATCGAATCAAATTAAGGGTGATATCTCCTCATGTCCACTTCCAATGGGCTGTTTCAGCAACTATAAAAAAAGAAACAGAAACACTGTTCTATAACAATCAGCCCGGAGGAAATTATGAAAAATGTATCAGCTTTAATCGTGGCAGTAACCCTTATTCTCAGCGCCAATAGCTATTCTTATGCGGGAGGCTCTAGAGTAAATGGAGTGATCATAGGTGGAGGAGCAGGTGCAGTTATGGGCCAGGCCATTGGCAGAAACGTGGAATCCACACTTTTAGGTGCAACAGTTGGAGGTATTTTAGGAGCAGTTATCGCAACCGAAAACTCGCGAAATCACCACAATCCGATCGTTGTACAGGACAGACCTCGAGGCCCCCATGGAAGAGATTTCAATTACGCTCCCAGACATCAGCGTCCAGAGATTGTTTACATACCTGTTCATCAGAAAAGATATGCCCATACTCCAAAGAGAGGCTATTCCTCAAATTATCACCACTCCAATAGAGGTCAGCTTATCCATAGACCTGGCCCCCGACCCCCTTTTGCCTGTAAATAGATAAGGTCTAAGTTATAAAGATCAGCACAACAACGAGCCAGAAATGCCAAGCATTTCTGGCTTCTTTTATACCGATTTAAATTGATTAATATGAGAATAAAAATGAAATTTTACAGGATTTTATATAAGATAATCAGTAGATAAAATACAAAACGGGAAAAACTGATACTTTACATCAACAGTTCAGGTGAAATCTTGCAGATAGACCCATTTATTAATAGATGCATAAGAGATACCTTAAGCGGCTTACGCGAAGGACTCTCTCTTTTCTCAGGTCCGAGTAGAACCGCTGTCATTTTTTCCCTTGGGCCAAAAGACAAATTACATATTTGTGACCCTCAGAACTTAATGCGTGGATACGAACCGATACTCAAATCAATATATTTCGACAGCAACGACTGGTGCAGATGTATTGATGACTCGAATGCACATCTTCCTTATAACCATATTGAATCTCAGAAAAACCTGCAACTTGACGGTCTGATATCCTATGGCGGCAGTTCAAGTCCCGTCTTCTACCAAATGTGGTTTACAGAACACCACCCCAACATTTGTTCCGTATCTCCAACGGAATGCTGGCTTGAACACGCGGTACTCAGGCTTTCCCACGATATTGCAAATGACAGCAGCCTCTACACCGGAATATCAGGATCTTTTTTAAAAGAATATGCAGGTCATGCAGTCAGGGACTGCATAGTTGATAAAGCTGGAGCAAGACTCGGCCTGGATGTTCAGATACGAATCTATCCCTTGCTCGACGCGGTTCTTGGCATCTCAAAGACCAATGAAGAAGGCAGACGCCCCTATGGCTCTATTGTCTTTATTGAGCCAAGGTCACTGGATGAAGTTGAGTTTCTTGCAAAATTCGAAGTCCCGGAACAGCCAGCACTTACCTACTTCAAGCATGTGCGCAAATTGCTCCAGGCCGTAGAGTATTCAGACAGAGCTCTGATCGCAAACGGTGTCAGTATCGTGGGAATAGCTGAAAAACCTCTTTTACCATTTCATATAACTGCAGATTTTCAAGGAAAATTCGGTTTTTTGAGTGTCGATGATGAAAAAGTCTGCAGTTTTCAGGACGGGAGTTTTAGCTCAAATACCCACAGGGCCAAACTGTTTGAGATGGAAGAAGCTTTGCTGGACTTCCCTCTTGAACCATCTACCCGAGTAGATCTCTTCAAGATCGTGTCATCGCTTGTTCACAACGCTGAAGATAATATGTACGGATGCACATTTGTGGTCGACCTTGCAAGTGAACCCACGGCAATAGCAGGGCAATCGATCACCCCCCCTATAGATCTCAAACAGTTAAAGACACTTGCGCTTGCAGCCGGCCTTGCGAAAGTGGATGGTGCCTTGCATATTGGGGCAGATCTTCACCTTCATGGCTTTGCCTGTCTGCTCGATGGTCCACAGGTCGAAAATGAAGATAGAGCCCGAGGAGCTCGTTACAACTCGGCCCTCAGATTTACAGCGCAACACAAAGATGTAATTGTGGTTGTCGTCTCTTCAGACCGCCCTGTTTCAATATTTCTTCAGGGAAAAGAAATCGTCAACAGGTATAGCAATGCCTCAATCAGGACATGTACACTTTTCCCAACACCTCTTGAAAACTGGCTGGAGGACTGTGATTAAACAAAGCAGAGACTAGATTGACTATATTACGAAGTTATTCCAACACATTATAAAAAACTTACTACAGTTCTTTAACCCAGACCGGAATTCGCTGTAAAATATAGTTTTGCACCGCTTCCTTTCGCTCTCCCGCTTCAGGTTTGCCAACATCCTTCATGACTTCTTCAAAATCAAACCAGCAAAGTTCTTTGTCATCTTTACTGTATACCGTCAAAATTCGCCTGTTTGCGATCTCGACATCCTCTTCTTCCTGAATAGCTCCGACCAGCTGAGCAGCTTCTGCAAAGCTTAAAAACTGAATTTCTTCATTGCTCATAGTGCATCCTCAAAAAAAAAGGCGAGCAGGATATAATCCTCTCGCCTCTTACAGATCTGTCTAAAAATCAAGCTGTTTTTACAATGGCACCAGAACGAATGCAACGAGTACAAACTCTCATTCTCTTGGTGTTACCACCAGCAGTAGCCTGGCGCACAGTCTTCAGATTTGGTAACCAACGTCTTCTTGTCTTGTTGTTTGCATGGGAAACATTATTTCCAACAATTGGTCCCTTGCCGCAAATCTCGCATACTTTAGCCATGGTATTCTCCTTATATCAGATTTCCCACATCAGCTGACTAGGGAAACAATTTGAAATATGTGTTAAAAATCTATAGTTCGGAATTTGTTTGTTTACCATCTTAAAATCCACATGGCAAGGAATTTCATACTTACACTTCAAATATTCCCATAAAATAATCAATCAACAGGATGTAATGATACATAAATATCTCCATTTTCTATTTTGAGATCATACCTGCGAAGGTCCACGGACTCATGATTAAGACATTTACCAGTGGCCAGATCGTATTGCCAATGATGCCTTGGGCAAGTGACAATTAAACCATCAATTTTTCCTTTGGTAAGATCCGCACGCTGATGTTTACAACCGGCTTCGATTGCAAATAGTTCCTCACCCTTTTGCCGGACAACGGCAATAAACCTGCCCATGATTGAATAAGAAATGATGTCTTTGTTTTCAAAATCGTTTAATCTGCCTACCTTTATATAGTCCATACGTTTTCATATTGTATTGTTTTGATTTAAATCAAAGTCTTTTTGTTGCAAGGTTGTACTTCTTATAATAATGTACAAACGATTCAATAATAATAATTACTATTCTTTTTCTTATGACACTTTTAAAGCAAATCTGGAATTTTTTCGCCTCAGTTAAGCTGGCGATCTTCACCCTCTGTTCACTCGCAATCACATCTATCATAGGGACGATAATTCCCCAGGGGGAAAGTGCGAGCTTTTACAGCAGTCAATATGGTGCAAAGGCCGCCGAGTTCATGCAGATTCTGGATATTCCGGACATGTACTATTCATGGTGGTTTTTACTGCTCCTCGCGATGCTCAGCATTAACCTCCTCGTCTGCAGCATCGAGCGTTTTCCCAGGGTCTGGAAGATTATTCAGAGCGACAATCTTGCAATACCCACTGAACGTATCACTAAAATGGCCATTGGGAATAAATGGCAGATCGCTGCAGATAAAATTCACCTGTTCAATCCCAAAGAACTTTTTGACACAATAGGTATGGTACCCACAAGTAAAGATACAACAAACGGCACCCTCTATTTCAGCCAAAAGGGGAAATACAGTCGTACGGGCGTCTACCTTGTCCACCTCTCCATTCTTATCATCTTTGCCGGTGCGATTATAGGATCAGTCCTCGGCTTCAAGGGCAGTGTCATGATCCCGGAACTGCAGAGCACCAGTAAATTCTTTTCCTCTAAAGACCCTTCATCCATCAACCTTGACTTTGAAGTACGATGCGATCAGTTTATTATCGAATTTTACGATAATGGGATGCCGAAAGAATACCAGAGTACCCTTACCATTTTAGAAAACGGCAAAGAAATTCTCACCAAAGATATCGAAGTCAACAGTCCTCTCACCTACAAAGGAATAACCTTTTATCAATCCAGCTATCAGGGGTATCAGGATTTTATCTTTTCTCTCACTGACAAAAAAACAGGTCAGTCACATCAGGTCATTCTGCCATTCCAGAAACAACAGGAATGGCAGGAGCATGATGTTCGGTTCGGGGTCGTCAATGCTGAGGCTCTTGGCCAACGTGTAACAAGGGCAAAACTCTGGCTGAAAAATGGTCAGACACCAGCTGTACTGACCTGGCTTGACGACAATCAACCGTCTGTTATTTCCACAGAAAACAACAGCTATGAGGTTGTCGTAAAACAGATGTACGCAACTGGATTACAAGTAGCTAAGGATCCTGGTGTTTATATCGTCTACCTGGGATGTGGACTCATGTTACTTGGGTTGTATCTTGCATTCTTCCTCTCACACAGGCGTGTCTGGCTCTTGCATGAACAATCGGGAGATAGCCACTCATTTCTGCTGGGTGCCAACACCAATAAAAACAAGATTGCCTTCAAAAAAATGTTAACAAAAATGGATAACTACTTTGACAATCTCTCTTAAAGAGAAGAAAATTAAAACATTAACTGAACGTTATATTCTTCACCTTTTTATAAAATAATCGTTTGACACTATAATCCCGCCTTACTTTTTGAGTAAACGAGATGAGATTATAAATATTACGGAGCCTACTGAATGAACAGTTCTACTCTACTTGGAATAACAACATTTACTTATCTTTTTTCAACCCTGCTTTATGTTGCCGTAATTGTTTTTAAGGCACAAAAAATTGGCAAGATTGCAACTATCTTTACCGCTGTTGCCTGGCTTATCCAGACTGCTGGAATACTCCTGAGATGGTCCGAATCCTATCAGATGGGTATTGGTCACGCCCCCCTGACAAACATGTACGAGTCTGTGGTGTTTTTCTCCTGGACACTCATCATCCTGTACCTCATCATTGAGATCAAGTTCAAAACCAAAGTTATCGGTGCTTTTACTTTACCCTTTGCCTTTTTAGCCATGGCCTACGCTTCTTTTTCTACGGATATCTCAAAGACCATCAACCCACTGATCCCTGCTCTTCAATCCAACTGGTTGATCTCGCACGTTGTTACCTGTTTTATCGGTTATGCTTCTTTTGCTGTGGCGGCAGCTCTGGGGATCATGTATCTCATAAAACAACAGGGTAAAGCAGGGCAAGAGGATCATGCGGAGTCTTCTTTACATCTCCCGCCACTCACCGTTCTCGATTCAATTATTCACAGTACCATGGTCTTTGGTTTTATCTGGCTCAGTGCCGGGATAATCACTGGGGCAATATGGGCTAATTCTGCATGGGGCACCTATTGGAGCTGGGATCCCAAAGAGACCTGGTCTCTTATAACCTGGTTCTTCTACGCAATTACTCTTCATGCTCGTTATACCCGAGGCTGGAATGGTGCACCAATTGCCTTCCTGGCAATTTTCGGATTTCTCTCAGTACTTTTCACCTATTACGGGGTCAACTTCCTCCTCAGCGGCCTCCACAGCTACGGCTCCAGCTGATTGTCCTACATAGTGGTATGTTTTGGTTTATTTTCGGATGTTTAACTAAATTGACAAATGTGCACTAAAACTGTATATAAAAAGATTATGTGGTTAGGTACATGTAGTATTTATTAATTCATCCTAGAGGATTGATCATGCTGAAAAAGATTATCGCCTGTTCTGTAGTGACTCTTTTTGTTTTTATTGGCTCAGCGAGTTGTTTTGCAGCTGATGCCGGACCTGCCGACATCACCATGGTTGGGGAAAAAAGTGCAAAACCAAAACCAGCACAGTTTCCCCATAAAATGCATCAGGACAAATTCACATGTGGAGATTGTCACCACGGCATGGCTGATGGCAAACAGGTACCCTATGTAGATGGTCAGGAAATCCAGAAATGTGAAACATGTCACAATGCAGAAGTCCTTCCTGGAAAAATGGCAGGTAAATTGAAACTCGACACCATTAAAGGTGCCGGTCATGCGAATTGCCTTGAGTGCCACAAAAAATCTGCAGCCGAAAATCCTGAATTGGCAGCCAAGAAAATAGACAAGTGTGCTGCATGTCATCCAAAGAAATAATTTCAGATCTTCCGCGTTAAATAAAAAAGGGGCTGCGTTCTTTCGAACGCAGCCCCTTTTTTATTTTGTGTGAGCAAGATTTTGGTAAGCCCACCAGCTTTTTTCCACTCAATGCAGTGATAACGTGGTCTACAAGAACAGATTGTAGACCACGTGAGCCCTTTTTTAAAATCACATGGCGGATCAATCCTGAAATTTAGATATATCGCCTACCTGCAGGATAAGATCACCAAGTCCACTTAAAAGATTGAGACGGTTCTGTTTGATGGCCGGATCATCAGCCATGACCATCACTTTATCAAAAAAGCGATCAACAGGCTCTTTCATCTCAAGCATCAAGGTCAGTGCCTTGTAGTATTCTCCAGCGTCGACCAGTTCACTTATCTTTGGAGATAAAGACGAATAGAGACTGAAAAGATTTTTCTCTGCCTCATCCTCAAACAAGCTCTCTGAAACCGTTGTGTCTCTATTATTTTTAATAATATTTCGAATACGTTTGTAGGAGGAAGCGAGAACGGCAAAAGCTGGCTCCTTATAGATTTCAGCCATTGCAGAGATTCTACTCAGACAGTCGTTAACATCGTCAAAACAAATTGAAACACCTGCTTCAACAGCACCGGCACTTTCACCTTTAGCCGTTCGATCATGCTTAAACCGGCCTTCCATAAAACCCAGTATCGTTTGTACCGTATCAGCAGAACCGTCCACCTTGTCACCGTAAAGAGCCAAAGCCTTTGAGACGATTTCTTTGAGTGAAAACCGATAACCTTTTTCTTCAATGATGTGTAAAATTGCAAGAGTAATGCGTCTCAGCCCAAAAGGGTCAGCTGTACCCGTTGGGACAAGGCCAATACCAAAACAGCCCACCAGACTATCTATACGATCAGCAAGAGCGAGAACAGCACCGGTATCGGATGACGGGAGCTCTGCACCGGATCTTTTCGGCATATAATGTTCTTTAATTGCCAGAACTACTTCATTATTTTCCTTATCATTCGTTGCATATGCAGCACCCATGATTCCCTGAAGCGAAGGAAATTCACCAACCATATCAGACAGCAGATCCCCTTTGCAGAGTAATGCTGCTCGACTTACATCGCTTATGCATGCGGGATTCACTTTTTCAGCTATAATTCGGACAAGTTTTACCAGTCGATCCTTTTTTTCCAGCATTGTACCGAGTTTTGCCTGAAAAATAATTCCATCAAGCCCCTTAACTCTCTCTTCAAGAGGTACTTTGAGGTCTCCATTATAAAAAAACAGGGCATCTTCAAGACGTGCCCGGAGCACCCGCTGGTGACCTTTGCGTGTCACATCAGGGTTGTTTACAGTGGTATTATTTACCGCAATAAACCCTGGCATTAACCGCCCCGCACTGTTCACTACAGGGAAATACTTCTGATGTTCCCGCATCGAAGTAATAAGTACCTCTGGAACCAGTTGAAGAAATTTTTCATCAAAGGTCCCACATACACCCACCGGTGATTCCACCAGATTGGTCACAGTATCGACGAGATCTTCATCAATGGCAACCGATCCTCCGGCAAGTAAATTATTATCTTTTAGAGCTGCGTTAATCTCTTTTACGACCATAGCGCGTCTCTTAACAGGATCAATAATCACATGGCTTTTCTCTAAGGTTTCAAGGTATGAGGCAACACCGTTGACCGTAAATTTAGTATTGGCATGAAATCTGTGTCCTCCTGTAGTATTGGAGGAAACAATACCTTCATGTTCAAATTCAATGATTTGATCACCATAAAGGGCAAGTATCCATTGGATTGGCCGGACAAACGCAAGCTTATTTGCCCCCCATTTCATTGATTTAGGAAATGACAGCTCATTAATGATCTCCCCGAGAATTTCTGGAAAAAGCTCCATGGAATCTCTTCCCTTGACCTCACGGATAAGCATCAGGTATTCGCCTTTTGGCGTGGTTACAATCTGCAGAGCAGAGACATCAACACCTTTTGATCCAGCAAAACCCTGGGCGGCCTTTGTGTAATTGCCAGCATCGTCATAGGCTGCACTTTTAGATGGCCCCAGTAGCTCTTCTGTTATATCCTCCTGGGTTTCAGCAACATCCGAGACGATAAGTGTGAGACGCCTCGGCGTACCCATAACTTTGACTTCTTTATGCGCAATTCGCAATTCTTTTGCTTTACGGGTGAATTTCTCACTAATTTGCCTGTACGCAGGTTGCAGATAACCTGCTGGAATTTCTTCCGTTCCTATTTCAAATAATAAATCGCGCATGTTTTTTTATCGTTTTTTTTATCGTTATTAAGTCTTAGCCCGGTACGCGGGAAATATGCCAGCAGATCTCTAAAAAACCTTATTTTGATGGGGTATTATTCGCTCATGTAAAATAGTGCTTCTCGCAAGAATCTCTCAATTTCTGGGGTCGTTTACAGACGCTTTGGTAAGCAGTTACTTTAGCAGGATTCAATTTCGGCAAAGGTTGAAAAGTCATCTCCAAAGTTATGCACCGTTACCGAAAACCATTCGATCTCCTCAACATCCTCAAGAACAGAAGCCACCGTTTTTGATAAAGATTCAACGGAAATGCAATTCTTCAACTGATGGCAATCATCGTTGAGTTCTTTTTCCACGCCATTTTCAATAAGTAAAAGCAGATCCTCAATCCAGAAGAATTGGTTGAAGCGCACGCTGACCACAACAGTCCCCCAACTCCCCATAGAACCGGGTAAGCGTTCTCTCTTTTTTTCCAGGAGGGGCAGACTGATTGGAACCTCGATAGTCAACTTGAAATCATCTTCTTCAAGTAGAGAACCGTGCATTGCGCATTGATAATGAGCAATATATTTTCTGCCATTCTTTTGACATTTTAAAAAATAAGGGAATTCGATTTCAAGATGAGACGCCTCTGCATCAAGACGTTGCTTCATTTTTGCAAGAATAGCAGAGAATCTTTTGATGTTAATTTCGCCATGAAATTCATTGAGAATTTCTACAAAACGGCTCATGTGCGTCCCCTTGAACTTGTGGGGAAGATTCACATACAAATTGGCGATGGCGACGGTATGTTGTGTTTTTTGAGCTTTATCTCTGACTGTTATCGGATATGGAACCTTCTTGACACCGACTTTTTTTATGTTAATCCTTCGACTGTCAAGCTGGCTTTGAATATCTTTCATAATTTGCAGTCCGTGCCCCAGATAATCTTCATTACAAAGATTTTGCTCATTCTTGACCTAATAATCTTTTTACTGCCTGCTTCAGGCTATCAAGATTCCCTGATTTGACAATATATTCTTCGGAAGCCCAACTGCTGATATCTCTTTGAAACTCCTGAAAGGCACTGCTCAAGATAACAGGTATTTCGGGTCTGCGCATTTTCATTTGCCGGAGAACTTCAATGCCGTTCATCCCCGGCATATGGATATCCAGAATAACGATATCTGGGTTTTCTGCATCAAATTTCGTAAGACCTTCTTCGCCATTCAAAGCAGATATTACTTCATATCCCTCATCTTCAAATTCTTCCCGGTAAACGAGTTGAATCGACATTTCATCATCAACGAGTAAAAGCTTTTTCATAGCTTACTCCAAAAATGTTTTACACTAAACAGTCACGTAAATAACCAGCCGCCTCTTCAGGGGGGAGAGGATTAATGTAAAATCCTGTTCCCCATTCAAATCCGGCAATCGACGTTAGTTTCGGTACAATTTCAAAGTGCCAGTGGTAATAATCGAGTCCGCCTGAATGGAGAGGTTCGGTATGAAGTACAAAATTATACGGCACATTTTCAATACATTTACACAATCGTTGCAGAGACTCTCCAAAAAGTGCAGCGAGTTCAAGCAATAAATTGTCATCCATGGATGCATATACAGAGCTGTGTTTCTTGGGCAATATCCACATTTCAAATGGTGTACGCGGTGCAAAAGGGGTGATGGTTATAAAGGAATCATTTTCACAAACCACCCTCTCCTTACTTTTAATCTCCTGACGTATTATGTCACAAAATACACAGCGTTCTTTGTAGTTATAATGTGATTTTGCTCCTTCGATTTCAGAGACTATCATCCGTGGGAGTATCGGCAGAGCAATCAGTTGAGAATGTGAGTGCTCAAGCGAAGCACCTGCCGCCTGACCATGGTTTTTAAAAACCATCACGTATTTAAATCTTGGATCTTTTTCTAAGTCCAGGATCCTTTCCTTATAGGCCCGAAACACCTTTGCCATTCTTTCTTTTGGCATATCGGCAAAGGTCTGATCATGATATGGAGTTTCTATTATAACTTCATGAGCTCCAATTCCATTCATCTGGTCATAAAGCCCAACCCCTTCTTTAGCAAGATCACCTTCAATGACGAGAGCTGGGTACTTATTAGGAACCACCCGAACATCCCAGTCGTATTGTCTTTCGCTGCCTGAATCTCCTTTAATGGTCAACACTTCTTTCGGAGTGAAAGACTCATTGCCAGGACACAAGGGACAAAACCCCCCAGTCCCCTCAAATTTTTCAACAGGGAAATCTGTGGGCCTTTTTCGCCGTTCCTTGGAAATGATTATCCATCTCCCGATGACTGGATCTTTCCGGAGCTCAGGCATCTTGCCTATAATCCTTTAGATTTTTCTTGCGTTTCCTGTGCCGTTTTACAGTCGATGCATAGTGTTGTCACAGGCCTTGCTTCAAGGCGCTTCAACCCTATTTCTTCATCACAGGCCTCACAGATACCAAAGGATCCATCTTCTATGCGAGCGATAGCTTCATCAATTTTGGACAATAGTTTTCGTTCCCTATCACGGATTCTCAGTTCAAAGCTTCTCCCGGATTCAATAGTTGCACGATCATTTGGATCAGGGACATTAGATGTCTGGTCTGTCATCTCGTTCAGGGTTCTACCGGCTTCATCCATAATCTCTTGCTTCTTCGCTTCAAGTTGCTTACGAAAGAGTTCGAGTGTTTTCTCATCCATTAACATTCTCCCCAATACACTTAAATATCATACAAACTGAATTATACTACATTTACGATCGTACGTAAGTACCACTTTTACCGCCAGTTTTTTTCATGAGACGGATATTTCCAATAACCATAGATTTATCAACGGCCTTACACATGTCATAAATAGTAAGAGCTGCAATAGACACCGCAGTGAGAGCTTCCATCTCAACACCGGTTTGACCACTCATCCCTACTGTGGCAAAAATCTCTATGGTATTATCATCATCACGATACGAAAAATCGATATTTACTTTACTGATTAAAAGTGGATGGCATAACGGAATAAGACTATCCACTTTTTTGGCCGCCATTATACCTGCAACTCTGGCAATACCCAGAACGTCACCCTTGGACATAGTGCCGCTCTTAACCATCTGAAATGCCTGAGGTGACATTGTGATAAATCCTGCCGCATTTGCCACACGAACAGTCGCTGCTTTTCCACCCACATCAACCATGATGGCGTTACCGTGATCATCAAAATGAGTAAACGCAGCATCCTTTTCGTTTGACATTGCTTCTATCCTTTTAGTTTTTTCCAAGTACTTCATGAAAAAGCTTCTTAAAAAAGCCTTCTTCCTCAGTGTCCTGACCGCTCTCCTCACAGAGGGTTTCAAACTCACGCAAGGCAATTTTCTGTTTTTCGCAGAGATTGACCGGTGTCATTACCTGGAGTTCAACGACCATATCTCCTTTACCCCGACCTCGGAGATTAACAACGCCTTCCTTTTTCAGGGTAAATCGTTCACCCGACTGACTTCCCGCCGGAATATCAATAGTGTTTTTCCCGTGGATAGTAGGAACTTCAATCTTGGCACCAAGAGCAGCTTTTACCATTGAGACCGGAAGTCTGCAAAAGATTATATCTCCATCACGTTTGAAAAACTCGTGTTCTTTAACGTGTACAACAACATAAAGATCTCCGGCACCACCTCCACGACGCCCACCTTCACCTTCTCCACGGAGGCGCATCCGCGCCCCGGTGTCGACCCCGGCGGGTATCTTCAATGCTACTTTTTTAGTCTTCTCAACGAGCCCTTCGCCGTGGCAGTCATTACATGGATCGGTAACAATCGATCCCTCCCCATGACACTGCGGACAGGTGGAACTCATTTGGAAAAAACCTTGCGAGCGGACAACCTGCCCCCGCCCACCACATGTCGGACATGTCTGTTTCTGATGTCCAGGCCGACTCCCACTCCCCTCACAGGTCCAGCAGGTGTCGCGTCGTGTCAGTTCTACCTCTTTAGACACCCCATGAACAGCTTCCATAAAGGTTATCTCAACATCGTAACGAAGGTCGTTACCTGGAATAGGGCCATCATTTCTCGCCCGAGTTCTCTGTCCACCTCCAAAGCCGAAGAGGTCCCCAAAAATATCCCCAAAACTTGAAAAGATATCGTCGGCATTGCCGGGGCCGTTGTAACCACTATTTTTCAGCCCATCGTGACCATATCTGTTGTATATATCACGCTTTCTTTCATCACTGAGAACTTCATAGGCTTCAGTGCAAGATTTAAAGCGATTCTCTGCTTCTTTATCTCCGGGATTCCTGTCAGGGTGGTATTTCATCGCAAGTTTGCGATAGGCTTTTTTTATTTCACCACTACTGGCTTCCCTGCTTACAGACAAAATCTCGTAATAATCAACACTCATCTTTATTTTACTCTATGGGTCTCAGGATACGGCGGATACATCATCACCAAGGATCACACTATCATCAGTTGATTTGCCATGTTGATCAGGCAGTGTCTCGATATTTCCAAAGGTCACGCTGCCATTGGCTATTTCCCTTAAGGTCATAACAATCTCCTTATTCTTGCCTTGAGCGAGAAAGGGTTCACCATGCCGGTGCTGCTTGATACGCTTGACTGCAAGATGAATCAGGTTGAATCTATTATCGTCGCCTACTTTTTCAAGACAATCTTCACATGTAATTCTTGCCATTTTATCCTCAATTTAAATCTCATCCCAGGCAAAGATATTTTGCCCGGGTGGTGAATACTATCTATTTTTCAAAAGGGTTTTTGAGCAGGAGTGTTTCTTCTCTATCCGGCCCCACAGAGATTATATTTGCGGGTGCTCCAGAGACCTCTTCAACTCTTTTGATATATTCTTTTGCCTTTAAAGGGAGATCATCATAATCTCTGATATGATCAATTTCTTCCTTCCAGCCTTCCAAACTCTCATATACAGGGGTTACCGCCCCAGCTTCTCTAACATTTGAAGGCATTGCTGCATATGACTTGCCATTGAGTTCATAGGACGTGGCAATCTTCAGCTCGCTCTGCCCGCTCAGCACATCAAGCTTGGTAATCGCAAGCCCTGTAACACCATTGAGCCTTGTAGCATCTGCACCAACAACTCCGTCAAGCCAGCCACAACGCCTGCGCCTGCCTGTCGTTGCACCAAACTCATGCCCCTTCTCCTGCAACTCGTTGCCCACCGTATCAAACAACTCGGTTGGGAAAGGACCTGAACCCACCCGGGTGGTGTAAGCCTTCATGATTCCGACTACTGCGTCAATATAGGCTGGGCCAAAACCGCTGCCTGTACAGGCATTACCCGCTATAGTATTTGATGATGTTACAAACGGATAGGTACCGTGATCAATATCCAGATGCGTTCCCTGAGCTCCCTCAAAGAGAATATTCTGATCTTTCTT
This sequence comes from Desulforhopalus sp. IMCC35007, assembly GCF_005116575.1. GTDB lineage: Bacteria > Desulfobacterota > Desulfobulbia > Desulfobulbales > Desulfocapsaceae > Desulforhopalus_A. The sequence goes on from NZ_SWCN01000008.1 coordinate 134,083, forward strand.
ACGCGCGGCATCCAACTCGACGGAGATGTTTCCGTAAAAAGGTATGAGCTTTTCAGCAAATTCCTGAAACTGCCTGTAGACTGCCTCGAACTCAACGGGTGCGGCGTTATATTTTTTGGTCAGGAGAAAGTTTTTCTCATCAAGGGCAGCTTTGAGTTTATCACGGAAGAGACTTTCATCACGCAGATCACCTGCTTTGATTCCAACCCGCCCAACCTTATCCATATAACACGGACCAATACCACGGCCGGTTGTGCCGATCTTATCACCGTCAGAAAGAGCATTTTCCTTAGCCTGATCGAGACTGGCATGGTACGGCATTATCAGATGAGCGGCCTCGCTGATCATAAGTCTGTCTGGTGTAATAGTTAGGCCCTGTGCCTGCAGCTGCGCCATTTCTTTAATCAGAACGCCAGGATCAATAATTACGCCATTACCTATCATGCACATCTTGTCTTCGTATAGAATACCAGATGGAATGATATGAAATATAAACTTTTTACCCTCGACAACCAAGGTATGGCCAGCGTTATTACCACCCTGAAACCGCACAACAAAATCCGCATATCTGGTAAGCAGATCAACTACTTTACCCTTACCTTCATCACCCCACTGTGTACCTACGACGACAACACTGGACATCTAACTTCTCCTCTCAGAGGTTATTCCATTTGAATACACATTGTGGCATGCGAGAGTCTCATCTCTCAACCACAACAGATCCACACAAGACAAACGCTCAAATATAGTCAAGTCATTGACTATTGTCAATCAATCAAATTTAACAGAGTTTAGCATCAGTATAGTATGCTTTCTCGATGTTTTTTCAAGAGATAGCCTTCTCTTTTCATTTTAAATTTAACGTTTTCGCTTGTGCAAATTGGATCATCCTCAATACCGCCCAGCTTCCCACCTTCAGGCATTGATGTTCAATTATCTTGATTTTTCAGCCAGCACCCGGCAATCATTGACACTCCCGCCTAAATAACTTACATTTGTGGCCAATCGGACGCTTAACGTGCAGGGAGAGAAGAGATGTTTTAGAAGAAAGGGTTTCCCCGCTTCCTTCTAAAATATTTTAGTCCAATTATTAAAATATTGAGCCGCAAATGAAGTCTGACGCGCGGTACAGGGTTGTGAATTATGTTTGGCATTGGTTTACCCGAAATGCTCCTTATTATGGCTATTGCGCTTATTGTGGTCGGACCCGATAAACTCCCTGACCTCGCACGCTCGCTGGCCAAAGGACTAATGGAACTGAAAAAGACGGCAGAAGGCCTCAAAGAGACAATAACCGCAGAGGGCAACCCCTTGGACGAAATTCGTCCGGATCTTGAAAATGCCGCAAAAGCCCTGAAAAACAATCTGCTTGAAACCCCACCATACCTCAGGGATGAAATTGTTGGCTCCGGTGGAGTCAACCCTCCTTCAGAAAACGCGAAGGCAGCCTATGAAGAGGTGATGAAAAACGCAGGTACCATAGAAAGTGAACCACCAGCTACGACCAAGTCTACCCCCGACGCTGCAGTAAACGAGCATCCCGCAGCTGAGACTGCCAAGGCCGCATCCCCAGCAGACGATCAATCCTCGTCTCATCACGGATAACTCTTCATGTCTCAATACAACCTAGAAAAAACTATCCCGGCACTTGAACGGAGCATTGAGTTTTTCAGACCACATCACCTCGAACTTCGCAAAAGACTCATTGTCGTCTGCGGGTCAATTATTGGCTGCACCGTTGTTGCCTACATTTTTGCTGAAAAAATTGCAGCACTTTTCATCTCTCCACTTTTTAAGGCAAGCCCGCTCGTCTACAAACTCGTCTATACCAATCTGCCCGAGGCATTTCTCGCCTACATCAAACTGGCGCTTCTTGTGGGCGTCATCTGCTCAATGCCCGTAGCTATATATCAATTATGGTCTTTTGTAGCCCCTGGACTCAGGGAAAATGAAAAACAATTTGCCGTAACCGTAGTGTTTTGGTCTACCCTGCTGTTTCTGGTGGGCGGCACATTTGCTTTCTTCGCCGTAATCCCCCAAATGCTCACATACTTTATGAGCTACGCCAATGATGGTCTTGAGCCTTTGCCTAAACTCTCCCAGTATCTGACCTTTGTGGCAAGAACAATTCTGGCATTTGGCCTGTCATTTCAGATCCCCTTTCTCATGGTGATGTCCAGTAAAGCCGGGCTGGTACAGGCTGCGTATTTTCGAAAAAAGAGAATGTATTTCTATATAGCAATAATTTTCCTCTCCTTTCTGCTTACCGCAGGAGATTTTATGGCAACGACCCTTCTGGCCATCCCGCTCTTCTTCCTCTACGAAGCTGGAATATTTCTAAGCAAACTTTTCAAGAAAAGACAGCCAACTGCGAAGTAGAGAAAGCAGACACCAAAACGGTTAAATGCGACCAGATGAGGCCGCCTGGCACAAAATACGAAGAGAAGCGTTACTTCTTCTCAGGTACAATCTCCTGCTTTAACAGGCAGCAGGAAATTTTATACTTCGGTTTTTGGTCCTGATCGTACTCGATGGTGTCTGGCTGTAATAGCTTATTCATGACACAGCCCTCATCGATATGTAATTGAAAAAAATCACTCTCGTTAAGACCCGTAACTTTCAGCAACTTTCCGTTTTCTATAACATAACTGTGAATTGGATGATCCTCGCACAGTGGGCACAGATACACCCTGCCATTGGGAAAGACAAAATAGTTCTCCGCCACATTACCTGCACACTGAAAGACTTCCCCGTCATCTAAAAAAACTTTAGGATAGGTAACACGTATTCCCTCTTCGGCCGCCTTTACAGCGACCTGCGGCACGACATCCAGCCACTCTTTCCTCGTTACCTGAGAGGTTTCTGAACTCACGTTTTTAGCAGAGTTGCCACGAAGTCCTATTACCTGAATGAAGAACTTTTTCACCTTCAGTTTTTTCAGAAGCGGTACCATACGTTCAAGGTGGAGAATGTTTTTTTTACTCACCGTGAAAATGACGCTGACATTGAATCCTTTTTTTACGGCTTTTTCTATGTTCTCAGTGCAAATCTCAAACACCCCCTCTCCCCGAATAGGATCATTTACTTCCGCGTCAGGACCATCAAGACTAAAACTTAAATAATCAAGGAGGGCGGGTGTGGTTTTCTCGAGCAAATCATGAAAGAGATAGCCGTTTGAATCAACGGTTACTGCAAAGTCCAATTCTTTTGCTCTGGCAATCGCATAGCCAAGATCAGGGTGCAGAGTCGGCTCCCCGCCTAAGAAAATAACGTTGGACTTTTTTTCGCTGTCGGCGAAAAGCCGCAGCCAGTCCACAATCATTTCTTTACTGAGCTGGTTGGTCCCATGTTGTTCTTTATTTATGTAGCAGTGCTTGCAGGCAAGATTACAAGCAGTAAGGATATGAAAGAAGATATTCCTTTCTCCCTCTTTAAAACCAACGGTTCTTGCAATATTTTTCATGATCGTATTCTTAAGTGAGCTGTCCGAAGCTTTTATTTACAACGGCCCCGCACAATGTTTGTTCAAATTATTAAAAACTGCAGCCCGTATCTATCAAAAGACTCCTCCCGAAGAGAAACAGAAGGACCAAGTTCTTAAATACCTGCTGATTTTTCGGTTACGATTGCTGCAACGTGTACCGGGCCAGGTAACTGTCTTTTAAATAACTATTCTGCTGGTTAGTAAAAAATGTCTTGAACAGTTCAAGACACTCGCTACGCATTACCCCGCCTCGAATCTCAAGATCCATTTTTCGGTACAGCGGTGCAAGTTCGGCCAAAGGTAGATTGGTGCCCCCTCCCATTGCATCCTCATAGCCGTAAATAATTTTCCGCACCCCATTCACAATCAGAGTCGAAAAACACATAAGGCAAGGTTCCATGGTCGAATACACCGTCACTTTACTTAAATCTTCCACCCGACCGTTTGCCACCAGATACCGCAGGGCGTTAATTTCGGCATGGTCTATCTCATTAGCCTGCCCGCCACTATGATCTCGACTGCCAGAGGCGACGACCTCACCACCCAGTTCAATCACACAGCCCACAGGGAATTCGTGTTGTTCTAGGGCAGCCCTTGCCTGGATAAGTGCAAAGCCCATAAAAAATGTATCACGTTCCATCATCGCCAACCTTTTTATACATCTCAAAGACTTCTTCCGTAACGAACGGCCGCGACCTGAAGTGCTGCCGGAGTATGCACTTGAATATAATCATGAACTTTTTTAGCAAAGGGCAAAAAAACAAGTTCGGAACGACTCACCTCTATACGAATCTCTGACAAATGTAATAGCTTTTTCTTTTTACCAACGGTGAGATGCGCCAAGATGCTTTTAATTGACTGAACGGCTTCACTTTTATTTAAGGTAACAGGATGGCTGGAAACCTTTTCCATGGGGCCTCCCTCTGGGATTTTCCCCTGGGCTATTGTCAACTGTGAGGCAATCTGCAAAAAGGTTTTCGGGTTGACCTTAAAGGCAGGGACAAAAAAATAGAGAGGCTCTTGCTGCATTGATTCCGGAGCGATAATTGGTTGATTGGTAAAACGTAGCAACGCGCCATAATCTTTCAGATCATGTCCGGTCGTGGAAAAATGAATCTTCCAAAAAGGAAAGTATTTGGAATATTTTCTGTTATTTTCCGCAACACTCCAGTGAACCTTGACGAGACGTGTTTTCTCCTCAGCCCAGTGAATATTACAGTTACCACACCGCAGAACCCGACTGTCTCTTTCCCCTTGCAGCAGTCCACCACAGGCAGGACATATTGTACTGATAAAAAGAGGTTCCCAGGCTTTTTTACTTTTACAGGTCTTTGGCCTATCTCCAAGCAAATTCACCGCTCCAAGAGATCGCTTATCAACGGCGTCTATGACATTGCCGTTTCGTAGATACAGTGGCTGATAAATCAGACTGATCGTCTCGCCGATAAAGGCTCGGTGCAAAATCTGTTTTTTATTGTTATCTGAGAAAAGATCAACAAGTTTAGCCGCCTGGAGAAACGCCTCTTTAACAGGGACCGTCTGTAGATAAAATTGTCCCTGGACCTTAGATGTAACGGGGCGGATCTTCATGGCCTGAGGGCGCAGGCCAAGGGACGGCGGCAATGTCTGTAATTCCAGTGCCAGTCGGGTGGTATCGACGATTTTATATCGGACCTGATCATTTTCAACAAAATACACGGTCCCTTTGAAACGTAGATATGGAACATAGATAAGTTCACTTTCTTCAACGTCATCAGGAAGGCTAAAGGGCAGAACATACCGGGAAGCAGACAGATCCAGACGAAAATTCGTCACATCACAAAACTCGCACCGAATCAGTTTATCATCTTCGTTCAGGACAATCTGCGCCCCGCAGGAAGGGCAGCTCTGCTCAATGGTCAGATTCATGAGACCAAAATCAGAGTGCCAGACCGCAGTTATTACAAAACATTGAGCCTGAGAGATTTTCCGTCTGACAATTTGGACAGGTCTGCTTTTTCTTTTTTTCGTCGGTGGCCTTGCCACACTGGGAGCAGAACTTGGCCTTTGGCGTGAGATTCTTGCCGCAATGTACACATTTGAGTAACATGAGGACCTGATGGCCACAAATAGGACAAAAACGCGAATCTGCTGGGATGCTGTTCTGACAGTCAGGGCACGAGATCATCGCGGGTGAACTTTGCGCGGAACCATTGTGCTGGCCTGTTACCCCTGCTCCCATTCCTGTAAACATTGAAGGTAACAACATACCCATACCAAGACCAAGGCCTGCCCCTGCCTCACCATGACTGTCAGATATTTTCTCCATGGCCATCGCAGCTTTCAGCTTCATGAACTTTTCCATATCATGGATGAGTTCCATTCTGCTCTTATCATCAATTGCAGATTGCACTTCATCGGGGGGTGTGATCGAGGTTATATATAGCGCAGAGAGCCTTAAACCATAATCAGCAAAATCACCAGCGAGCCTGTTTTGCAGTTCTGCTGAAAGCTGATCAAAACGACCGGGTAAATTGAGAATTGTATCGAGAGTTTCACCCAAATAATCATTGAAGCGTGAAACAATAACCTGCTTGAGATAGCTGGCAATAGCATCTGTATCAAGACTTCCCATCGTTCCAACGAGGCTGTTGATAAAAAGAACGGGCTGGACAATTTGAATATTATAAATTCCATGGGCCCTTAAGCGGATAAGGCCAAGTTCGCTGTCTCTAAAAGCGACAGGATTCTGCGTGCCCCACTTATTGTTGGTGAAATGTTTGAGATTGGCCATGTACACTTCTGCACGAAGTGGGCTGTCGCCTCGCCAGGGAATGGACAGAATCTTGGTAATTAAAGGAAGATTGCCGGTTCTCAAAGTGTATCGACCAGGACCAAAACAGTCACAGGCCTTGCCCTTATAAAAAAACACTGCGGCCTGACTCTCACGCACGGTTAACTGCGCTCCGAATTTAATCTCACCCGACCCGTTTTCCGGAAGACGATGCACAAGCTCCCTGCCAGACTCATCAAACCATTCAATGTTTTCTAAAAATATTCCGCCGTCAAATCTATTCATATTAAATACCTTTATACATCAAGTGTCGTAAGTGTCCTTGCGAAGGATCACAATAAGAATTACTGTAGGGAAATAATATCATAATTATTAACAAGTTGAGCAGGAGTTTTTACAAATTATGCAATTTAAAGATTTATGGGACCTTGAAAGTGCTATGAAGGTTCTCCAACACGATACTGTCGAAAGCAAACTCTGGGCAGAAGCTGTCGAATGGCTGATGTTATACGGACCACCTGAAATTCAGCAACTGCTTCTTGAAGCCTCGGCAACAGCTACCAACAGCTCTTTTCCGGGCCTTACTCCGACACACTTCAGTACAAACGGAGAACCTGTCTATAACGTTAAAGAGCTGGCGGAATCCTTAGGTATACCTGAAGAAGAAGTGCAAAAGATTCTTGCAGAAAAAGAAAATGCCCACGGCACTCCACTGCTTACACCTTTCAAGACAAATGAGACTGTCCACTAAGAGCGGCGTCTAGAAATAACTGGTTGATTGCAGCTCAATACCGGCAACACCGGATAAACCAGGGTGCAACGGCCTGCAACAGGTCATGGAGTCCTCTTTTACCCCAGCACCATATCTATCTGAGACTCAGTGACTTTATCTGTGATGATCGTGTTACCAATGGTTGTTGGCAATACAAAAAAGACCGTTCCAGCAACTGTCTTTTTATCAGTAAGCAGGTATTCTTTAATCCGCCTGCGGTCAAGTTCTCCAGGCACTGTTATGGGCATTTTGTAATCTGTTAGAATCTGCACCACCTGCCCTGCTTCTTCTTTTGGCATTACATTATTTAATACGGCAAGATTTGCTGCTGCCACCATCCCGATAGATACAGCAAGACCATGGATGATGGAATAATCAGAAGCACCCTCCACCGCATGCCCGATGGTATGGCCATAGTTGAGAATACGCCGAACACCCCCTTCCCTCTCATCTTCTGAGACGACGTCTGCTTTAATTTTGCAGCAGGTAAAAATAACCTTTTCAAGACTGGCAGGATCCAGCTGCAGGATTGCCTCGCGTGCCTCTAAAAGATAGTCAAAAAACTCTCGATCACGAATAACACCATATTTAATGACCTCACCAAGGCCTCCAAGCAGTTCTTCCTTTGGCAGAGTGCTAAGAACATCGATATCAATATATACTGCTTTAGGTTGATAAAAAGCACCAACCAGGTTTTTCCCCTCTGGGATATCAACACCGGTTTTTCCACCGACAGAACTATCCACCTGTGCGAGCAAGGTGGTGGGAATTTGAACAAATGGTATCCCACGCATATAGGATGAGGCTAAGAAACCTGCAATATCACCACTCACCCCACCACCAAAGGCGATAATTGCATCCTTTCGATCAAAGCCGAGACGTGCCAACTGACTGGCAAGAGTGGCAACAGTTGCAAGATTTTTATTGGCTTCCCCCATGGGAAAGGTGATTATCTCAGCCTTCAATCCGGCTCCGGCAAGAGTTTTCATCAGCTGTGGTCCGTAAATCTCAGCTACCCTGTCATCTGCAACGACACAATACCGGTTACCGATGGCCCTTTTTTTCAGGTCATCTCCGATACGTTCCAGACAGCCTTTTTCTATAATAATGGGATAACTTCTATCCCCCAAACCTACCGTCAACTCCGCCATAACATTCACCAACCCTTAAGAAAAACCTCAATATCCCAACCAAAATGAATGAAAAACTTACCCTAAATTAAAGAAAAAAAAAAGGGAGATACCGCCTATGACGATATCTCCCTTTTTTGACTAATAAAAGTCAGTGATTACATGGAATCACCAGATGCGGCACCCTGCATCTTCACTTCAACTTTCTCTTTCAAACCTGCATAGTAGACCTTCAGGTGGTCGAGAACTTCATTACGTCCGAAGTGGTCAACAATCTCAGCACCATCAGAAAGCGCTTTACGCAGCTTGGTACCGGAAAGGATAACGCGGGAAGCTTTGTCGTGTGGACAGGTACGAAGAGAAGCCATACCATCACACTCGGTGCAGTAGAAGGTCCAGTCAATTTTCATTGGCTTACAGAGGAGATCTTTTGCATCGTCACCAGTTGTAGGGATACGATCAAATATTTCCTGAGCTTCGAAGAGACCATAGAAATCACCAACACCAGCATGGTCACGACCAATCAGCATGTTGTTAACACCATAGTTCTGACGGAAGGTAGCATGGAGAAGACCTTCACGAGGACCGGCATAACGCATATCAAGAGGATATCCAGCGTTGATAACGTTCTCTTTTACGAAGTAGTTATCGATGAGGATATCGATTGCCTGTACACGGGTCTCTGCAGGAATATCACCTGGCTTGAGGTTACCGATAAGAGAGTGGATGAGAACACCATCACAAACTTCAACAGCGATTTTTGCCAGGTACTCATGTGAACGGTGCATTGGGTTACGAAGCTGAAGAGCAGCAACATTTGCCCATCCACGCTCATCAAACATTGCACGGGTCTCTGCAGGCTTGAGGTAAACGCCTGGGTACTCTTTAGGATAAGAACCCTCAGAAAGTACTTTTACAGGACCTGCGAGGTTGAACTCTTTCTGGGCAAGTACCATGATGACGCCTGGGTGATCCTGTGGAGCGATTTCCCAGAATTTACCATCAACTGACTCTTCGCCTTCGCCAAGGAATACTTTTTCACATTCCCATTTTTTGTCAGCTTCGGTCATCTCGTATTTTTCTTCAACGAGCATGGTAGCATAAACAGTACCTTTGCGAACGAGAGCAATCTCAGAACCTACAGCGATGTCAGCAGCATCTGCGGCAGCAACGTCGAGGGTGATGGGCACTGGCCAGAAAGTACCGTCAGCCATCTGAAAATTCTCACAAACACCTTTCCAGTCAGCTTTTTTCATGAAACCGGTCAGTGGAGAAAAACCACCGATACCGAGCATGATCAAATCACCTTTAGCACGATCAGAGATCTCAATCTGCTTGAGGCCAGCTGCTTTTTTGAGTTCTGCTTCACGTGCATCACCTTCAAGCAACGCACATACCAAACCTTTACCACCATGTGGGGCAACTAATTTAGACATAGAACACCTCTTTTGTTAAAAGTTAAAAAATATAAATAAAACTAACACCACAACAAAACTATGCATGGCATACTGAATCGTTATTCATTTCTAGGGCGTATATATAAAAATATTAGGAAAAATGTCAAGCGAAAACCTCATTGACCATTATGCATTAAATCGGGTGAGCTGATATATTCAATGCAAGCCAACCTGCTTTGCCCTTAAAAGTAGCTGAGCATTAGCTACACAAATGAGTGCTAAGCAGAATCCACTCATAAAATTTTAATAACCCAGGCAGAACAATTCGTCTTAATTTCGGCTAACTGCGTTTCGCTGCTTCACCCAAGAGCTGTTCCTGTTCTCGATTTTTATCCAAAGTGAGGAATACAATCAACTTGATTAGACAATTGGTAAAATGGTGCGTTTCTTCAAAAAGGTTGAATCATACTTACGACTCATATTAGCAACAAACTGTCGAACCATAAAAAATTAAAGTAATATTAGCCTGATCTCCATTTTAGGATTCCTGCCACATGATAAAAAATACAGCGATTTAATTTATCGAATTACTTGAATTAGTGTTGAATAAAAGTTTATCATTTCTGTTGTACTTTTTATGGTTTTTGACGAAGAGATTTATCCACCTCTTTTCTACAACTATAAAAAAGATTAACAACATTGTATTATTTTATAAATATTTTTAACAATAGGCATGAAAACTTATAATTTCCTCTAGTTTTCTAAAAAAGGTACCGTTTACAAGGAATAGATAACCCTTTAATTAAACGTCTTTTATACCAAATTACATACTACAACAAATGGACTGGTTTACATTTTGCAGACTATTTTAAAAACTCCACTTTAACAGACACCTAATATGAAAAATAAAAACATCTATAACTCAAAAAGGCCACAAGGATTTACATTAATTGAAATTCTTATTGTTGTTGCGATTATAGGTATTATGGCCGCAGTAGCGGTACCAAACATCATGCAATGGATGCCGAACTTACGTTTAAAACAGGGGGCTAGAGACTTACTTTCAGCAATGCAAAAGGCAAAACTCGAGGCTGTCAAAGAAAACAGGACTGCAATAGTAGCACTAACAACTGTGAATTGTTCTGCAGCACCTGTTACCAGTGTCCCGAGTCCAGGGGGCAGTTACCGTATCTTCATTGACGACGGTGGCGGAATTCCAGCCAATGCTAACAACCAAACAGAAGACGTCGGTGAAACTTTAGTAACTGCGGGGACGATGCCACAAAATGTAGCTCTTTGTGCAAATGCCAATGGACATACGATGGATTTTCCTGGAGCATGGACCGGCTTCACCTCCCAGGGATTTCCACAAAATCTTCCTCCGGCTGGAGGCAAGGGTACCGCCACGATAGTTAACGATCAAAACCAAGTCTATACACTGACCGTGTCAACAGCCGGTGTAATTCGATTACAGTAGAAAGGAAGATATATGCTAAAAAACTATCATGAGGATGGATTCACCCTGGTTGAGGTGATGATCGCCCTGCTAATGGCGGGAATTATGGTGGCTGCTATTTTCACTGCCTTTACCACACAGCACAAGAGTTACACGATGCAGGAACTAGTGGCCGAGATGCAGCAGAACCTGCGGGTGGCTCAATACGGCCTTACCACAAATATCAGGATGGCAGGATACGATCCCGGAGGGAAAGCAGGTGCTGGTTTTGTCTCTGCTGATGTTTCCCGGTTTAATTTCACCGTTGATATCATAAATAGTGCGGGGCCCACACCTGAATATGATGGAGATGTTGGTGATCTCAATGAAAATATCACGATAGGTTTTTCAGCCGGCAACGATGGTGATAATAACGGGTTAGCCGATGACACAGACGGAGACGGTGAGGCGGATGTAGCTACAATGATTTTAGAGAATAAGGACAACCTAGCAGCAATTACTGTTCCTCCTCAGGACTGGGCATTTGCCGATAATATCGAAGCGATTGAGTTTCAGTATTTGGATGAAGACGGCAATATTCTGGCAACACCAATGGCCGCAGGCTCTGCCCAACTCGACGATATTCGTTCCATCCGGGTTTCCATACTTGCCAGGGCCTCCAGGCCTGACCCGAACTTCCTCAACCAATCGGTTTATACCCCTGCGTCAGGTGTGGCCTGGGACCTGAATGGTGCTGCTGCCGGAAATGCGGCAAATGATAATTTCAGAAGACGGCTGTTGATCACTACTATACATTGCCGGAACATGGGGTTGTAATATGAAACAATTAAAGAATCAAAAAGGTTTTACTTTACTTGAGGTTCTCATCGCTCTTGTTATTTTGGCCATCGGCATACTGACAGTTGCAGCGATGCAGACTACCGCTATTCGAGGTAATGCGACCGCCAGCCACATGACTATAGCCAATGCATCGACCACAGACTTGTTTGAACGTCTTTTGAATGTGAGCTATGACGATGCACTTCTTACTGATGGTGTCCACACCGACGCAGAAATAGTAACGGTACCAGCATTCGTTCTACCAGACAACGTCACTGGCATTACCTGGACCGTTAAGACCGGTACAAGTACCGATGGTGTCGATGATGATGGCGATACAGATATTGATGAAGGTGATGAAGTGGGTATAAAATTCATTAACATGACCGTCACTTACAGCGATGGCGGTAGGAATAAAACTCGCGTTATTAATTTTTTCAAACATGAGCTACTTTGATGAATAATTCACAAAACAAATTTTTAAGGCCTGGCAAAGATGAGCATGGGTTCGCCTTGGTTACAGCATTGCTTGTTTTGGTGGTACTCACACTCATTGGTTTTTCTGCAATGAATACAACTACTTTTGAAATTCAGGTTGCCGGAAATGAGAAAAGCGCGGCAGATCGTTTTTTTGCAGCAGACAGTGGATGGAAACAGGCCGGGTCCTGGCTGAACAGTCACGCCTCTGCTCCTGAATTTTACAATCTGTTAAACCCGATTGCCACCCCAGCAAAGGACTCCATGAATTATTCAACCGACGATTTCGTTCGTAATTTTGGAGGTGGTGCCTATCTGGCTTTGGAACCTCCTTTTGCGGCGAATACCGAAGATGGCAGGATTAATAATACTCAAAGTATCCCCTACTGGTATAGAGTTGTGTACATCAACGATGAAGCTGCCGTTGACTTTGGAACTGGATACAGGAATTTTATATATTTTGCTGAATCCTACGCCGACAACACGGCCAATATCTCAACACGATTAAGCAGAGTATTCAAGGTAGGATATTAGCAATTTTTCAATGGTTACGTAGGAGAAATTTATGTATTTGAAAACAGTAGCAAACAAGATGCCGTATCTATTTCGTCTTTCACTGCTGATCGTGATCTCCATGGTTGCTACAGAGGCTAAAACAGCCTGTCTTGTCGACAAGGATGGCACGTACATTGAGGCAGAACACTTTACCGGGAGCTCACAACTTGCGTCATCTCCCACCTCCGTGAATCAGTTTACTCTACTCGACGATGCAAGTTATAGTAACGGGCAAGCGTTAGTATCTGGAACTGGTGGCTATGCGGCAAATACACCGGGAAATGAAGTAAAAGAATATGAATTGACTTTTCCAGAGGTAGGTACGTATCAGATCTGGATGCGAGGGCGTTCCGGAGGTGATGGCAATAGCGACTCAATGTTTTTCACCCTTGATAACCAGACATGGAAGGCATGGAATTACGGTGGCAATAATTCCAGCATCACCTGGACGTCATCGATGCAGGTGGGTGGAGACAACACGATTGAAGTAACCGTTATTACCCCAGGAACCCATACCCTTAAAATCGCCATGCGCGAAGACAATAGTATCATTGATGGATTCTATATCACTAAGGGGTCGGAGGTGCCTGACAATACTTTTATGGACCCAACGGTCAAAACCGTCCTCAACCCTCAACTTGGCTGTGTTGGTGCTTATTGGTCAACAGATAACAACTTGGTTGGTGTAACAAATTACTATGGCTATAACGCCCCTTCCACTACTGTAACAATTACCAATATCGGTGAAGATGATACCCAGGCAGCCACTATTTCCGTGGATCAAAGCTGGGTCAATATAGACGATACCAGTATGGCTGCACTTTTAGCCGGTGACTCCCATACAATTACTCTCAGTTTTGCCACTGCTGCTTTAGCTGTTGGTACACACAGCGCTGAGATTACGATCACTGGTGGCGCAAACAATAGCGGACTCACTATCCCTATCACCCTGCTGGTAAAGGATGCACCGGCCACGGCTGCTTGCGGGGAAGTACCACTTTACGCGCAAAATCTTGTAACTCCTGCCATCATGGTGCAGCTCGACTCTTCGGGCAGTATGAATACGAGCATGACGCTTGCAACTACAGTTGGCCAAAACACCAGTTCTCTGACAACCATCGTTCAAAACATTGTTAATCGTACGAATTGGCAACCGAACAATGCAATGGGTTTTGTTATCAGCGGAACCGGAATTAGAAGAGCATGGTCATACGATGGCAACGTTAATAATGCTCCCGTACTCAGCATTACATATAGCTCTGGAACGGGAAATACAGTTACTGTAGAACAAAACATATTCGGCTCCGGTAATGATATTCAAGGTTCTACAGGTAACATTAATACAACAGCAACCTATTTAGAACTAGGCCGTTCAGGTGAACCTGTAGGGTTACGTTTTACCGATGTGAATGTTCCACAAGGCGCCACGATAACCAGCGCGTATATAACCTTCACGGCATACCAGCCAGATGCCGCGACATCAAACTTGACGATTAGAGGTGTAGCTGAGGACAATGTTACAGATATCACGACCACCCCGAATCTAACGAGTTCAGTTACATGGTCACCGTCAACATGGAGAGCATCAATGCAACGAATTGATATTGCAGAAGATGTCCTTTCAGAGGTTTTTCAGGATCAAACAATTTCCTGGGGATTTGCCACCTGGGAAGGAGGAAACTGTAATAGTTCAGGTTCGGATGATGCTCCTGACTACTATACCGACTATGTGGTCGGTTGCCACGAACATGATCAAACACATTACGATGCATTACAGCAACATGTTTACGACGGTTATACCGCTGGCTGTACTCCACTGGTTCCAACAATGCGTGCAGGTCTGGAGTATTTTAAAGGGAATCGCTCAGATAACAATTACGGTGAACCCTATACTATACTGAGCTGTCAACCAAGAATCTTGGTTATTGTTACCGACGGACAAGGAAACACTGCCACAGACAATACCCGCATTGACACTGTTGTTGATGATTTAATAGCTGAAGGTGTAAGTATTGTTACTGTAGGATTCGGACTGACGAATGCCGCTCAACTCGATCGCATTGTACAAAAAATGCAGACTGCTGGCGAAGCCGATGATGAGGATGATCTGTTTCATCTGCACAATGAAGATGCCAACGGTGTAGCGATTCCTTTCATGGCACAAAACAGGCAGGAATTTATTGACGCAATGAATGACATTGTCAAAGCCGTTAAAGCACAGGTATTTTACGGCTCTTCTCCAGCTGCGACAACTTCTGCCTCCGATGACACTATAGGAGTTTTACTCAACGCTTCTTTTGATGCAAGTGATTGGTCTGGATCACTTACGGCTAAGGAATTCGATGCCTTTACTGGTGAGTTAAACCCTATAGCAAAGTGGACGACGACAACTACCCTCGCAGGCGCCACCATTAATGGTTTTATAGCTGACAGTATTGGAACTGTGACGGCTTACAACGAAGCAAGTATTACTGGGGACAATTTTCTCTGCAAGCCTATGGGTGATATTATCAATTCGGTTCCAAAACTTATTGCAGACCCACCCTATTTTTATAAGTTCGACAATTATTCTAGCTTTAAATATAACGGAAATGTGAGAGCCAGAGACGATTTAGCGTATGTGGCTTCAAATGATGGTGCGCTTCATGCATTTCTGATAAGTGATGGGACTGAAAAATGGCGCTTTTACCCATCTGCCGTCACTGCTGAATTAGGTTTGGCCACTACCAGTGCGGTGGACGATATGTGTTCATCTGCCTACTGTCACAAATTTCTTCTCGATGGGTCCCCTCAAGCGGCAGATGTTAATGTCTATGAAGATGCTATTAGCACTGTAAAGGAGTGGAAGACCATTTTAGTTACAGGACAGGGAAAAGGGGGAGGATCATTTTTTGGCCTCGATGTTACCTACGGTAATGATTTTGTCGCTGCTACGAATCCCAGTAAATTATTATGGGAGTATAGCAGCGGTGACCTGGGTCTAGCCACATCCACACCTGTCACCCAAAGAGTATCTGTTTTTGAAGAATCATCAATTGCTCCGACTGTTGCAACCTCTGAAAGCAGCTGGGTTACTTTCTTTGGCTCGGGTTCTGCCTCAACAACGCTGCTGCAATCAGAAAAACAGGCATATATTTTTGCCATAAATAGTTGGGATGCAAGCCCTGTTTGGGAAGATTTAGCCGAAAACGATGTTGCCAGTGTAAAACTTTCTGCTACTGAATTAAAAAATGATAAACCAGCATCACCCATTGTCGTTGATATTTTTAACGACGATTATCTCTACGATGCCTTATATGCCGGAAATCTTTATGGCAACATGTATCGAGTGAGCAATATTGGCGTTAATCAGGTCCCCGTTGTTCAGGAAATTTATGACTCAGGTCTTACAGATCATACATCTCCGGTGACCGCTAAAGCCGAAGTAGCATATGCAGACAATAATGACTACTGGGTCTATTTTGGTACCGGACGCTATGAGGACCAAGTCGATAAATTCACTGTAGATCAGCAGTACTTTTTCGCATTACAGGAAAATTTTGATACCCCAGATAATACCGACTCCAGCAAAGATGAACTTCATGAAGTCGCTGAAAAAAACACTCCATTTACAATGAGTGACCTGGTCGTTCTTACAACAGGTATTGTTGAAGGGTATGCAATTGACAGTGACGGTAACCGCGTGGATCAGGATGGAAATGGTAATATTGACGCTGATGATTTACTGAAATATAGAACCCTTAGTTGTCCTTTTCCTGATACGGACGGTAACTGTAACCCCGATGCTGAGTCCTGGGTTTTAAAGCTGGCTATACCAACAGATAGCGGTAGCGAAAGAGTTATATCTCGGCCTCTCATTGTTGCAGGAATTGCGTTTTTCGCAACTTTTGTACCTGATAGTGACGTTTGTGCTGGCGATGGAGACACGTGGCTCTTCGCTATAGATATGAAAACTGGCGGAATCGTCAGTAATGCAGTCTTTGATTTGAACGACGATGGCACATTTGATTCCTCTACTGACAGGCAAATCAAAACAGGTCTGACAGACGAAACAACGACTCTTATTGGTGGAATATATATAGGTGAAGGAAAACCTACAGATGAATTAGTATTGCATAATGATATTTTATTTGTGGGTACAAGTACCCAACCGCCTTTACCAATTAAAGTCAACTTGCCCGACCAGCGTGCAAAACTGAAGGCATGGAGACAGAAATTCAATTAATGTAGCAGTATCTAAACATACTATTGTTGTGCAAGATGAGGTTTGATATGAAAACGATATATTTATTCACACTTATTTGTCTCCTGGGGTTTTCAGGACTTTATTCGAGTGTTTTTGCTGCGGATACTGAAACGGAAAGACTGGAGATTATCGATCAGGTATATGAAATGGCTCCTGATGGTAGTTATTTACAAATTGGTGACTACGGAATAACCGAAGTTGAAAATATCTGGCGAGAAGATTCCTCCGGAGAAAAGATAAGTCTTCCTTTAAATCGAATTCAAACAGGTTCTACTGTCAAGGCACGAATCGTTGCAAATGAGACTCCCGGAATGTGGACAGCCGAAGAAATATATCTGATCGATGAAGGTGAACAAAAAGAGGTTAAAAATGAACCAAGTAGTAGTGAAATTCGTCTTGAAAATGGTACTTGGAAAAATTAGCTACATCCTTTTCCTTTGAAACAAAAAGGCTCTCTGAAAAGAGAGCCTTTTTGTTATCTCATTTTAAATCATCGATACAAATTAACAATATCTTCACAACAAGATTATTCAAATACACACAATACCTACTCCACTACACCTCAATATATTCCTTTATCTTATTGAGAAGCGAAGGATAACTTATTTCTAAAATATCGGCAGCCTTGCTTTTGTTTCCATCTACTGAGTGCAATGCACTGGATATCAGTTTTGCCTCAACTATTTTGCGGGCCTTTTTTAATGAAAGGGTTCCAAGTAAATCGACAAGATCATCACTGTTTTTTGCAGGCCTTGCTGTAGCTACAAAATTATCTATTTCCAATATATGTCCATCGGATAATATTGCGGCACGCTCAATGACATTCTCCAATTCTCTGACATTGCCGGGCCAATCATGACGCATCAGTAGCTGCATTGCGCTTGGGGATATTCCAGTAATTTGTACGCCTATATTTCTATTTATTTTGTCTATAAAAAAAGAAGTTAAACCAGAAATTTCATCTTTACGATCCCTCAGAGGCGGGAGGTGAAAAGCAACGACATTCAATCTGTAAAATAGATCTTTGCGAAAGGTGCCATCAAAAACTGCTGATTCAAGATTTTGGGAGGTTGCCGCAATGATTCGTACATTAATCTTTCTTGCCTGTAGCGCTCCAACGGGCTTTATTTCTCCTTCTTGTAAAACGCGAAGAAATTTAACTTGCAGGGAAATAGGCAACTCCCCTATTTCATCAAGAAACAACGTACCATTATTTGCTTCTTCAAAGAGGCCTTTCTTGTCTGAATTTGCTCCAGTAAATGAACCTTTGACATAACCGAAAAATTCACTCTCCAGCAACTCTGACGGAAAACTGCCACAATTAACTGCGACAAATGGCTTATCCTGCCTTGGACCAGATTGCACTATTCCTCTCGCAAACAATTCTTTACCAGTACCACTTTCTCCAGTAATCAGTACACTTGAATCATATTGAGCAATTTTTTTTGCGATACTGATCAAGCCAAGCATTTTCTTATTGACAACAACCATTGCCTCGAAACCACGTTGACCTTGTAACTCCTTTACCTGTTGTCTGAGAATTTTGTTCTCTCGTCGCAACTCTTCACGCTCACCCGCTTTTTTTAAAGCAAGTAAAACCTCCCCACTCTTAAATGGCTTGGTTATAAAATCATACGCTCCAAACTTCATGGCCTCCACAGCACTATCAATTGTGCCGTAGGCAGACATCATGATAACTACAACCTGTATTTTTTCTTCTCGTAATTTTTGCAGAAATGCCAGGCCATCCATCTTCGGCATTTTCAAATCACAGAGGATGAGGTCGAATTGGCCCTTGATAACTGCCTCAATTCCCTGCAGCCCGTCTTTGGCCAGAGAAACTTCATATCCTGCGCGACTCGTCATAACAGAGAGCATATGCCGCATGTTCTCTTCATCATCGATTATTAATAATTTCTCCGCCATAACATCAGTACAGTAAACTATGGTGCAGAATACTTTCAGATTTTATCATCTCATTCCCCGTCATTATCTCGATACGGCAATTGAATTCTTACACAGGCCCCACCAGATTCATTGTTCACAAGAGACATTTGACCACCAAACTGCTCCACCAGGGTATAGGAGACAGCAAGCCCCAACCCCGTACCTTTGCCAGGTTCTTTCGTTGTGAAAAATGGGTCAAAAACATTTTCTAATTGTTTTGGATCAATCCCCGCACCATTATCCAAAATATCAACAACAACAGTTGGCTGACTTTCATCCTTTCGCTCAAATGATATCGTAATGGAAATTGCCCCTGTATCCATATCACTTCTTTCTTCAATGGCATCAATACTATTAAGCAGGCAATTCAAGAACACCTGTCTCAAACTATCGTGGTCCGCCATAACAGTAACACGAGATGTGTGATAGTTTTCTATAAAATCAATCTGTCTCGATAATTTACGCCCTCTCAACATAACCACTAAATCTCTTAAGATTTCATCAATATTGACATTAGTAAGTTGAGGTTTCGATTGCCTTGAATAGTCAAGCAATTGCGAAATGATAGTATCCATTCTGGCGACCTCACTCCCTGCTCTGGTCGCAAACTGCCGACACTCCAGAGTTGAGATATCATCATGCTGCAACATTTCCAGATAGCCTTTTACAATTCCAAGAGGATTTCCGATTTCGTGGGCTAAACCTGCAGACAAGCGGCCTACAGTTGCAAGTTTCTCGGCTCGAACAACCTCGCTTCGTGCTTGCTGTAATTTTTCATTAGTACGCTGCAAAGAATCAACTGTTGAACGTAAAGTAAGATTATCTTTTTCTATCCTTTGCATCATCTGTCTTAAACGAAATGCCAGCTGTCCAAATTCGTTTTGGTCGCGTCGAAAAAGTTCATCCGTATGATTAGCACTGACATAATTATTCGCTAATTGTACCAGTTGATCAAGGGGGCGAATCAACAATTGCACCAATCGGTAGAATCCGACCACTGTTAAGATAATGGCGTTAACCAAAGTGTATACAGCAACAATGTGCACACATTTTCTAATATTGTTGTACACATGTCCTAAGCTGCCAGATATGGATATACCTCCAAAGAATTCGCCACCACGAGACAAGGTGGAGGTAAGAGTGAATGACTGTTTTTCTAGTAATATTTTATCAAAAAAACTTCCAGACACTTCGATCAAGTCTTCACCAGTAGCGAAAATTTGCATCAATTTCTTCTTATTGAGTGTTTTCTTCTCGCATCCAACAGGCTCCGCACAAAATGCACCGTCTATTAAAATTTCAAAACAAACTTCATCTTCTCCAGCTGACAACGTTAAATCATGTAGTAAACTGGGAAACTGCTCACAACTGAACTCTTCTCTTTGTATTTTCTCAGTTACAACCTGCAAGACCTTGTAAGCATGGTGGATCTCCTTTTTCGTAATGTCTTTATACCATAAAACAAAGACCACCATCGATAATGTAAACATACCTATAGAGAGTAAACCGAAGATAAAAAATGAGATTTTTAGTTTCAGGTTTTGCAGCATAGCTTATCAAGGCTCCAAGCCATCTGAGCTAACAACAGAAGAGAAAGGTAAACAAATGCGTATCGTTTCATTCTTGTTATTATGTGGAGAAAATTCACTTCTACACATCCACCTTCAATAACAGCAGCATATATTCACTACATAATTACTTGAGTATAGCTTTTTTTAACGACTTCGAAAGGTAAACTTAAGACCAGTCGTTAAAATGCGACCGGATAATAGGCAGGGTGTAAATAATTTATACTATTTTGCTTATCTAATGTCTCGTTTGTTAAAAATGTATAAAGACAAAGCCAAGATCATTATGGTGTAAGTTGCAGCATAGCTTAAAGAAAAGATAAATTCAGTCCAAGGAATATCGATACCATGAACGACACGAGCCTTAAAGTTTAACGTTTCGAGATTGGGGAAGGAGTAATAGAGAACATCCGCGGTTTTCTTAAGTGCAGGATTGTCTAAACTAGCAACAAGGACTTTGAAGTCTAAGGTGAGGTGACCTATAATAAAAACAGCTAAGGTCAACATGCCACTTAAAAATGGTGATACGAAGGTTGAAAACAGCAAAGCCACTGCCAGGATGAGCTGCAACTCAAAACATATTGGTACAATCGCCATGAAGAGTTCCCATGGTATTAGCTGCTGCTTTAAATAACAGAGTACAAACAAGCCAGCTGTCATCACAACCACCTCCACCATAAGGGTAAATGAAAGTCCTAAATACTTGCCAAGCACAAACTGATAACGAGAAATAGGGTTGGCGAGAATCACATAGATTGTCCGTTTTTCCATTTCTTTATAGACCAGGCTGATACCGACGAAAATCGCAATAAGTACACCAAAGAGCGAAATAGCTGCCAGGCCGAAATCCTTGATTATTTTTATTTCATCTCCGATTGTCAGGTTACCGAGAATCAATGAGAAGCCTAACATGAGTACAGCAAAGGCGAGCAAGCTGTAAAAAATCTTATCCCGAATCGATTCCCTGAATGTATTCAATGCAAGTACGGCAATTTTTTTCATTTTTCTTCTTTTCCAGATTGATTATAAAATTCTTCAAGATTTACGCGTTGCGGACCAAAAGAGAGCACTCTACCGCCACTCTCTTCAATCTTCTGGATCATTTTTTTTGCCTCTACTTCTCCGTTTGTTTTAAGGAGTATTTGATTTTTTGTTTTATGAACGATACAATCCTCATAAGGAGAATTTTCAGGTAAACTGCTACAGGTGATCTCCCAGTGAGCCACCTTGTTATCAAGCATTTCACTCACCTGAACAATTTCTTGCAATTTCCCCTGCCGGATAATTGCGGCCCTATCGCACATGATTTCTACATCCGAGAGAATATGGGAAGAAAAGATAACCGTTTTTCCCTGATCCCTGCAGCCAAGAATAATATCGCGCATCTGTTTTCGACCATTGGGGTCGAGCCCTGACATCGGTTCATCTAAAATAAGAATGTCTGGATTGTTCACCAAAGCCTGAGCAATTCCTATACGCTGGAGCATTCCTCGAGAAAATTTTTTCAAAGATCTACTTTTAGCATGTTCTAATCCGACCAAATGTAACAATTCCGGAATCCTCTTTTTTCTCGCCTCTCCTTTCATGCCTCTCAGCCGACCATGGAAATGCAAAGTTTCCTCAGCAGTTAGATACATGTAAAAGTAAGGGTTTTCCGGTAA
Organism: Desulforhopalus sp. IMCC35007; assembly: GCF_005116575.1. Classification (GTDB taxonomy): domain Bacteria; phylum Desulfobacterota; class Desulfobulbia; order Desulfobulbales; family Desulfocapsaceae; genus Desulforhopalus_A. Next base: position 156,368 of record NZ_SWCN01000008.1, read on the forward strand.
GTACCCTACGCGTTCCCTAGCCTTCTGATCTGCAGGGTCACCAAAAATAGAGAGGGTTCCGCTATCAGGGCGAATAAGGTCGAGTAACACTTTAAAAGTAGTTGTCTTGCCGGCACCGTTGGGACCTAAATACCCAAGGATCTCTCCTTTCTCAACAGAAAGAGAAAGAGCGTCCAATGCAACAAATTTCTTACCCCAAAAACCAGTTCGGTAGGTCTTACTCACTCCGCTGATGGAAATAGCCGCAGTGCTCATTTGGGCTCCTCAAGAAAGATTAAAGGCTGATCCGTTTCCTGTGTCTTTTTATCAAGATGCAAATTTAAGTCGTCCACATCAGAGGTCGATTGAACGATGCCTTTTTTAATAATTTTATATTCACCGCCATATGGCTCTATAGGTAATGATTTCAATATATTAGCACCAACAAGTTCTTTAAGATCTGTGGGGTACCTCCCCGTATACTCATGGAATTTTTTGATTGCTGTGTTAAAAACGCTAATGTGCTGTTTAATCTTAATATCTTTAATTCTCTTATCCAGTTCAGCTATTCTCTCTGGTGTGTCAGCAGATGCAAGCATTTCTTGGAGAAAGGGAAGAGCGAGCTCAGGGTCTTGTGAGTTGGCGTAAAGACGCGAAACAAGAAGTGGTAAATATGGAGGACTCTGTGGAAAAGAAGCCGCTATTTCTAAATATTTGGCTGCCATCAAGTAATCTTCTTTATGGTGCATATAATTATATGCCATGAAAAAGGGTAAATACCAATACCGTCTATCTTTGTGTGGTACATTCGCTATCCCTTTCTCAAGTATTTCAATACTCCGATCAACAGTTTTTGAATCATCAGAAAAGACAATCCCAGCAAATTCATACGGATACTGAAAAAGAGGATCAAGCGTTGTGACTATATTGATTAAAACATGAAGCTTTTCGTTTTTTTTATCTATAACACCTTGACTACCGAAAAAACCTATTGCTTTTATCCATAATAAATCCGCCAAGGCCTCATCATAGGAAAGGGCAAGCCCTTTAAGAAAAGTACCGTTGGGTAAATAACTAATGTCTGAAAAAATTGGAGTTTTTTTTGGAGTTTTATCGATATGCTTCTGTAGACCAAAAACTACACTGTAGCACAAGATTATGAGTACAATTGGTGCAATAGAAAAGAAGTTTTTACGTATTTGAAGGTACATTGTCTTCTAAAATTAATAATCTTTTTTTATTAAATAAACAATCAGAAGAACTGAATGTCAATTTGAAGTCGCCGTCTCCATAAAAGAGTCTGGCCAAATGGCCAGACTCTTTTAAAAATACATTTACTGCAACCAGCCAATATAAGCTAACTTTAAAATTCACCAGGTGCGGCATCTTCAACAGTAGTTACAAGCGTTATTGCGCCAGCCATAAGGGATGTTGCAGCCACAATAGGTGCACCAGTAGCAGTATCATCTGTCGCAAAACCAAATTCACCATTAGTAAGATTTCTATCAAGGTCAGCAACTGCACTAGCTGCGTAGTCGGTTCCTGTTGTATTAGCTACCATATTACCAATTGCTGCAGCGTTGTCTTGCGCTGTTAGGACTTCATATACATAAAAGACATTACCCGCAGGAGCATAACCAATTTCTCCCCAACCAGCTCCAGCTACAGGTGGTACATCCCATGCCTGCTTAGTACCTTGTCCGTTAACTCCTGCATTGGGATTAACTACGCAATCAGCATAAAATTCATTCTCTGCTCTATATGATAGTTGTGATTTTTGTATAGCCCCCAAGTTGGTTTTTGCTTCAGCAGTTTTTGACTTCAGCTGATAAGTCAGAAAATTAGGTACAGCGATAGCTGCCAAAATACCAATAATAGCAACAACGATCATGAGCTCAATCAGAGTGAAGCCTTCTTTGTTTTCTACTTTTTTTGCTAGATTCATTTTCACAATATCTCCTATCGTTTTTTGCTGTTCTTTTATTGAATGGATAGTTGTGAACTATGGTTGTCCATTTCACTCTCAAGTTGCAATATAAAGACCAATTTGCACCAGAAAAGTTTAAATAATTACAATATGGTGTAATTTTTTCTCTACTGCCTTATATACTGTGCCTTATTTTTTTTACCACGAACAAATACGACCATTGTCCTCTTTTTTCTACCAAAAAAGGACAAGGTACTGACAAAATATGTCAGTAGCCTATTTGAGTAATATGTAGCATGTTAATCTTAGTGTGCGTCAATGTTCGTAATCGCCAAGGCAATGACATTTTTTTTCGTGCGTACGACGATGTCGAATGACTGACCGGCTTCGTCTGGAATGAGTGGCCGAAATCAATGAAACATGCGTGAGACAAAGGGCCGCTATCCAGCCTTCAATAGGCCCCACAATAAGAGCATAGAATGGACAGGATCGATTAAAAGGAATAGAAGGTGACCGCCTTAATGCTATCATCTGTGCCGCTGTGATGAACTGCAGGAAGTTGATGAAGTTCATCGAAGGATTTTACGCCAACTTTTTCATTGGCTTTTTGTCCAAGCATTCTGGCCTGAAAAATGGTGGGCGAGTTCGCTATCCAAGAATCGCTTTTTTCAGGATCGACTTGTTAGATCATCACTTTTGTAAAACCCTCTGTTATTCTATATAATAAACAATCAGAAGAGCCAAATGTCAATTCGAAGTCCCTTATCCAAAAAAAAAGAGTCTGGTCAAATGACCAGACTCTTTTTTAAATACATTTACTGCGAGCAGCTAGTATGAGCTAACTCTAAAATTGACCAGGTGCGGTATCTTCAACAGTGGTTACAACCGTTACTGCCCCAGTCATAAGAGCTGTCCCAGTAACAACAGGTGCACCAGTAGCGGCATCATCTGTCGCAAAACCAAACTCACCGTTAGTACCATTTTTATCAAGGTCAGCAACTGCACCAGCTGCGAAGTCGGTTCCTGTTGTATTAACTGCCATATTACCAATTGCCGCAGCATTGTCTTGAGCTGTCAAGACTTCATATACATAATAGACATTACCCGCTGGAGCATAACCAATTTCTCCCCAACCATCACCAGCTGCGGGTACATCCCATGCTTGTTTAGCGCCTTGTCCGTTAACTCCGGCAGCGGGGTTTTGTGCGCAATCAGCATAAAAGTCATTCTCTGCTCTATATGATTGTTGGGATGTTTTTATTGCACCCAGGTTGGTTTTTGCTTCAGCAGTTTTTGACTTCAGCTGATAAGTCAGGAAATTAGGTATAGCGATAGCTGCAAGAATACCGATAATAGCAACTACGATCATGAGCTCGATAAGGGTGAAACCTTCTTTGTTCTGTAGTTTCTTCATAACATTCATCTTCATTTTACATCTCCTATGTGTTTGTTTAGAGGTTCAATTAATGTGAACCAGTTATGAACGTCTTTGTTCGTTCTGGTTTATTTTAAGCAATAGTGATGCCATTTTGAAATTTTTATAAAATATTATTAAAAAGGTTGTCTTTCCTAGGTCTTGAGGGCAGCTTTATTATTTCTTTCATATTATGAACAGGAATATTTGAGATTTTTTGAGAACAAAGTGCCCAAAAAAGACAGGCCACTGACAAAAAATGTCAGTGGCCTGTTTTGGTGACGTAATTTGGTTATTTGTCTTACTGTGCGTCGGCTTTTTCTACTAACCTGCAGAGATTATCTGCAATTTTATTGATTATATCATCATCCTGACCTTCTACCATCACCCGTATAACTGGCTCCGTACCTGAAGCTCTAACGAGAATTCTCCCTTTTTTACCCAAGTCATCTTCATGCTTTTTCAACGCTTCGTCAAACCCTGGAATTGTAGCAATATCAATCTTCCTTGAAGTACGGACATTTTTCAGCACCTGGGGAAAGCTGGTCATAACCTTGGCAAGTGTTGAAAGTGGTTTCTTGCGTTTTTTCATGATGGCAAGGAGTTGAAGGCCTGCAAGAATCCCATCTCCGGTTGTGATATGATCGAGGAAAACAAGATGGCCTGATTGCTCGCCACCAAAGCTGTAACCATTCTTGCGCATGCTCTCTACAACGTATCTGTCCCCAACTCCAGCGCGGACCATCTTGCCACCCATCTTTTCCATGGCGATTTCAAGGCCCATGTTTGACATGACTGTTGCTACAAGGGTCTTTTTCTTAAGCTTTCTCTGGACGATCAGTTCCTGGGCACAGATAGCCATAATATGGTCGCCATCAACAACCTCGCCGTTCTCATCACAGACAATGAGACGGTCGCCATCTCCATCAAGGGCAAGGCCGATATCCGCCCCCAGTTCTTTCACCTTTGCGGCCATCTTTTCAGGATGAAGCGCTCCACACTCATGGTTGATGTTCTTTCCGTCAGGTTCGACACCAATGGTCGTCACCTTTGCCCCAAGCTCCTCAAAGACATGGGGTGCAACTTTGTACGTCGCGCCATGGGCACAATCAAGGACAATATGAAAATCTTCTAAAGTATAATTCTTTGGAAAGGTATTTTTTAAAAAGACGATATAACGTCCTTTGGCATCATCAATCCTTTTTGCCTTGCCGACTTCATCGGCTACTGGCCTGAGCGCCGCCATTTTTTGCGAGAAGATGAGGTCCTCTATCTGCGCCTCTATATCGTCAGGCAGTTTAAAACCATCGCTGGAAAAAATCTTTATGCCATTATCCTGAAAAGGATTATGGGAAGCTGAAATAACCACCCCCGCATCAGCGCGCATGGAGGTTGTAATAAAGGCAATGCCCGGAGTTGGCAGCGGACCAACCTGAAGCACATCAACCCCCATGGAGCAAATTCCTGCGGCCAGGGCATTTTCCAGCATATAACAGGATTGTCTCGTATCCTTTCCTATGACGATGCGGTGCCCTTTCGCCTTGTCTTTGACGATAAAGGCAATGGCCCTACCCACCTGCATTGCGATCTCAGTGGTCATGGGATAAATATTAGCCACGCCGCGAATCCCGTCTGTACCAAATAACTTTCTCATTGATGTTTTCTATGAATTTATAATTTTTTCTTAACTTTGGTTCGCTTGATTTTCCGGATGTTACGGTTGGCCCCAGATACAGAGCCTGTTGCTGTGCCATCACCGGTTAAGGTTGATTCTACTACAGGTGCTATGGAATCACTGGTCTTACTCACCGTTTTTGTGTCATACACAGGAATTGGATTGTCAGCGACCACCATAACGTGACTTGGAATGATCGAGAGAATTTCAATGGGATATTCAATCTCTTTTTTAGGTATAACCTGTACTTCGTAGAGATCACTGTCATCGATCTTTATGGCCGTGACCGAGAACAGGTCTGACATACTGCCATATTTGCCAACCAGCATTTTAGGAATGTTGGCTGCAACTTTCACCGCAGCGGGGCTCACCTTCTGCTCAACCCCTTCAACAGTTACACTGACATTCATCTCTTCGATGGTTTTTGTTACCGTCTCAAGGGCAATTGTCAGATCGGCGGTGACAGAAGTCTCACCAATGAGTTCGATAATTGCAGGATCAAGTTCCAGTGGCACCTGGAGCTGGGCGGACTTCTTTACCCCGTTGAGGTTAATGGCCTTGGTAAAAAGCTCATCAAACTGGGACAGGGTAGTGAGAGGGCCTGTTATTGTAATTACATCCGGGTCGGTTTTCAGCATCTTTACATAATAGCCATCTGCGACTCTTCCAACGGTCCGTGCGCTGACGGGATACTGTTTCTGAACGAGTTTATCCAAAGATAAAATAATAGAAGAAGGCTTCACCCGCTGCACCGTAATTCCGCGCAGCACAGGGATATGATCGTTATCATTTTCTATTACCATGGTGCCGGGAGTAGCTGCAGAAAGATCAACCTGCCTTGTGATTGCCTTGTTGGCCATCTCCAGGATAAGAGATCTTGGGCCACTCACAGTTACTTCTATTTCTTTTTTAAACTGATTAGAAATAACCAGATCACGGGGGAGGTTAATGATTTCGATGGGAAACATAACATTTTTATCTACCCGATCCTCACCGCCCACAAAGGACCAGAGAATGACCGCCAGCACCAAAGAGATAAACTTGAGCATCCAGTCTTTTGAGATCAACTGGGTCAGTTTCTTCTCTTTTACAATTGATGCAATGATATCTTTTATAGACTGTATCATTTTTATCATTTCGTAATCCAATTTTTCCACGCAGATCGATGCCCGCTCTGATCGATGAAAATCGCTTTTAAATTATTTGTCAGAGTAATCTCATTTTCCACAGTGGTTAGAGCCCCATGGCGAACAATTGATATCTCCTGCGTCTCCTCAGAAACAACCAGCACTATGGCATCAGTCTCTTCGGTCAGGCCGATAGCAGCGCGGTGTCTCGTTCCATAGCGCTTGTTAATATAGGGATTTTGGGTGAGTGGCAAAATGCAGCCGGCATGCTTTATACGCCCTTCACTGATAAGCACTGCACCATCATGGAGCGGGGAAACCGGCATAAAAATAGAGATGAGCAGTTCTTTGGTAAGCGTTGCATCAAGCAAAAAGCCCGACTCTATAAAATCTCCAAGCCCCGTTTCTCTTTCAATCACTACCAATGCACCAATGCGGCGTTTTGATAGGTAAAAAAGGGTTCGGATAATTTCTTCCAACTCTTTATCAGCGACATCGGTTGAGGTATGAAAGGGCGACTTCCCAACCCGGGTGAGCGCCCTTCTGATATCATGTTGGAAAACAATGATCACGATGAGCAGGATAGAACTGAGAAACGTCTGCATAACCCAGGACAGTGCTGCAAGATCCAGAGCACCTGCCAGAAAATACACAATTGTGAGAACCCCAAGGCCTGCAACCATCTGCACAGACCTCGTACCACGGATTATTGATATTAACTGGTTGATGATAAACGCCACCACCAGAATATCCACAAAATCCTGCCATCTGAAATATGAAAAATTTTCTAACATGTAAAATTACTGGGCAATTACAGCCTTCAGCAAAATCTCCGACGATTGAAGGTGAAATGGGATGGAGGGCCAATTCTCCAGCCTCCAGACAAACATACCAGAATCGCTCTGCTATTTCATCTGGAGGATAATTTTTATACAAAATCTACGGACCGTCATACCTTTGTCCTTACATCAAGGCTTGATCCCTGTAAAGAATAACGCCTCTTTGCCCGATGAATTATTTTTCAATTAATAAAATATGTTGGCTCGAACAAGTATATAGAAAATTGACGACAATTACAGTAAATTTATAGTGATTTTTCATATTTCTATTCATCTGCACCTTTTTCGGGAACCGGACAAGAGAAATCAAACCTCTTTCATCATTTTTTACTTCTTCAATTTACAGATCGGCCTGCATGCGATAAGAATAGCCATCAAACATATCTTAAGACGCAGTAGCGGCAACATTTAAAACATACGACACACAATTTATACAAATCATGTCAGATTTATTTGGAAACATTTCTATAGAACCGGACGGTTCCCCGTCAAAGCCCAAACCCAGCCCCAAAAAACCGAGCATCCCTCAAAAAAAGAAAAAGTCACAACCTCCCAGAGAAAATCGACCTAAAAAACGATCTGGAAAACAATCCGGGAAACGACCTAAAAACCTGCGGTTTCTATGGGCTATAATTCCCGCGGGCATCGTTTTACTCTACAGCATCATTGGCTTTTTTGCTGTTCCCTATTATCTTTCCACAGCGATACCACAACAAATAAAAGATAAATACAACTTCACCCTTACTCCAGGGAAAGTTAAATTCAACCCGTTCGCCTTTACTTTAACGGTACAAAACAGCGCCGTAACCGATGACAAGGATCATCCAGTATTTGCATTTGACAGCCTTGAACTCGATCTTGCCCCGATCCAGCTCCTGCGCATGGATTTTGTTTGCCATCACCTGAAGCTTACAGCACCATCCCTTTTTATCAACCGTTCCACTGACGGAACATATAACATCCACAGCCTGCTCCCTGATTTTGCCAGCAAGGACAATGGCCTGGGAATGATGAGTTTTTCTGAATTGCCGTTTTTCTTTTCCCTCAACAACATCTCCCTCACCAAGGGATCGGTGATTTTCGAGGACCAGCCAACAAACAAAACCCACAACATAAAAGACCTGGAACTGCAAATTCCCACCTTGTCCAACATCCCATTTCAGGTCGACAATTATATGAGTCCTCATTTTTCGGCAAACATCAATGGAAGCCCGGTTACCTTCACCGGACAGGCCGCAATCGACAAGACTTCGAGCAACCTGCACCCCTCCCAGATGAGCTGGGCCTTAAAAGACATTTCCCTGCAGGATTATGTCAGTTATTTACCCTTTAATCTTCCTTTCTCCATCAACAAAGGAATAACTGACGGCACCATTAATATTGAGTTCAAAGACCAGAAGACCCAGGAGGATAAACTCTCCATATTTTTTGATCTTCATGTTGCAGAAGCACAGCTTGAAACAAAAGAAAAAACCTTTCAAGTCGCTTCACCTCAAATAAAACTTGCAGGGTCATTTGTACCTGTTACTAAAGTTCTCACCATCAAGGACCTCCAGCTCAACTCTCCAGAATTTATTTCCCAGAGTCAGGAATTCACAAAAGATCTTTTGAGAATTCTGCCTCAAAAGAATAAGGAAGAAAGCCAGCCGATCCCAGCGGCCGAACCACTCCTCGTGGCATTAAACAATGTACAATTTGAAAACGGCAGCCTGGTTCAACGTGGCAAGGCAGGGAATACATCCACCGATCAAAAATGGACAGGACTTTCGTTTCAGCTCAGCAACTATGTATCACAGAGCGCCAAAACTTCCGTCACCACTGATTCCACCATGGTGATAAATGGCCAAAAAGCGGACAAAACAGATATCTTTTCTTACTCGGCAGTTTTCAGCTCGCCAACCACACTCGCAGGAGAGCTCGAAATTCAGAATATTTTCTCAGCTGATGTGTTTGCTTTACTGGTTCCCGACTCCAATCAAATAAAAACTGAAGGCAAAGGTGAGCTTAAAGGTGAGCTTGTCATCGCAACTGATAGTGCCAATACCACCCCTCTTTTCTCGTTTAACAACACGGATGTAACCTTAAGAGGCTTCAAATTTTCTCATAAAGATCAGCCTTTTTTTACGGCCGAGGCGATCAGCTTCACAGGCATGAAAAAAAGGCCGGAGAGTTTCAATCTTGGCAATATCAGTTTTGAAAATGCAAAAACGCTCTACACCAGAAACAGCGTGCCAGCTTTTATAACCGACTTTACCTCAGGTAAACACAGTTTTAATTCTTTACAGTATCAGGGTGACATCACCATTACCTCCAAGACGACAAAGAAAAACTTTCACCTCGAAAATGCTGAAATCGTCATTTCAGATAAAGATGAAACATCTCACGGGAAATCGATCAAGCTGTCAAGCCTTGCAAAAAGCGGCCAGCAAGTTGAAGCAACAGGCTCTGCTACCATTAGCCCCTTTCAGCTCCGCCTAAATGCACAGTTCCAGAATATACGGTCCATTGATTTGGCACCACTGATATCAGAGAACACCTTTCTCAGCAAAACTCTGAGCACAGTAAGCGGTAAAGGTGTCTTTACCTTTCCCAAAACTACCTTTGTGGGCGACGTCAATCTGCATGACGGAACAATTGATCAAAATGGACAGGATGGTTTCTCGTGGAGTGAACTCAACTGCCAGAGTATCAATTTCAGTGCACAGCCGTATCACCTGGGGATCGGTGCCGTCACCTTTATTAAACCGCAATTTAGCCTGACAGTACAACAAGCCGATACAAATATTCCTTCAGCAATCTTTAAGGTTTTACGATCTTACCTCAACAAAACCGCAGACAAGTCTTCAGATCAAAAGAAAATTATTATTTCCGCAACAGACATTCAGGAAATATCTTTATCAGATGGGCAATTTACTATCAGCGATGCCAGACTCACTCCACCCTGGAACAGTAAGATTGAAAATTTAAACGGCACTGTCAGTGAAATTCATTCCGCGACATCTGCAGCAAACAGCCCGTTTTCTTTTACGGGGACAATGGACGGAAGCGGTTTCACCTGGCAGGGCAGCTTCAACCCGCTTAAGGAAACGACCACTGACAAATATCAATTCACCCTTACTAAGTATCCACTGTCGAATTTCACCAGCCAGTTAACTTCAATCCCGGACATAAATGCAAAAGCTGGAAGCCTTGACCTCACCTTGAATTCTGAATGGCAAAACGGTGCACTACAATACAGCTGCCAATCGTGGTTGTCCAACCTGTCGCCTGCACAAAATGACTCGGATTCTGCCCTGCCACTCGCCCTTATGCGGGACAAAGACGGTACAGTGAAAATTGACATAGAGTCCTCTGCTTCTGTCACCCCTTCAGATGCCACCCTGTTTGATGGTCTTGTTCGCACCTTCAAAACCCAGATCGTTAAAGGCAACCTCTCTCCCCTGTTACTTGCTAACGGTGACTTTTCAGACTTAATTGACAATGATTTCATAAGCTTTAAACCGGGTCAATTCATGCTCACCGATCAGGGAAGAACAAATCTTACCCGATACGGGGCGCTGCTCCTTGCTCACCCCCATATTAAGTTCCTGTTGTCAGGGGGCTTATACCTCGACGAAGACAAGCAGAGTCTTCGCACTGAGCTGCAGAAAAATGAAAAACAACGAGTGGAAAAAGAAAACGAAAAACTTTATCAGAAGTGGCTGGAAAAGAAAAAAGAGTTCGAAGAAAGCCTCAATGAGAAACAGGTTGCAGGAAACACTCAAGGCCTCATCACAGAAACCGATATACCGTCTAAGGTTCTCTCGGCCTTCAGACCACTTCTTCCCGAGCCTGTTGTCATTTATGATGAAATGCTCTTCGATTTGGCGGATAAACGACTGGAGATTATCAAACAACATTTTGTCACTCAACTCTCCCTTGAAAAAGGCCGCGTTGATATCAGCCATCCTGCCAACCGAAAACTCGCCCAATATCAAGAGGACAAGGGCGTTCATATTACAATATTGCCATTACAATGATCCCATACAACGGTATGATAGCTGTAATAACTGTGCTCACATTATGCATGACGTGAGGTTACAACTCCAGTGCAAAGTATAATTGGCCTGCTGGCCCTTCTCTCACTCCTGACCTTTATCCTTTCTTTACTTTTATTGCCGTATCTGATCAGAAGAATTCCTTCTGATTATTTTCTGAAATTGTCTGAAGAAAGACCAAAACTCAAAGGATACAGTATAAAAGTCCTGTTCCTGACCCTCGTGAGAAATATTTTCGGCATGCTGCTCTTTGCCGCCGGAATTGCCATGCTTTTCCTCCCCGGCCAGGGTTTGATTACTATTTTCATTGCTCTGTTATTAATGAATTTTCCAGGTAAAAGAAAACTCATCACCGTTTTAACCCGTCAGAAAAAAGTGCGCGCAACAATGAATTGGATCCGTGCCAAGGCCGGGAAAAAACCAATCGACTGGCCTTCTGACTAAAAACATTCCCCGTACAGCTGATAGTCTCATCCTCAAAAAACTCTGGCGACCAATAGAAACACAAAACACCTAATAATTCTTCAGTTTGACAGGTACCCGGACAATTCACAAAAATGAAAAAGTTCGTTTTTCTGGATTTATGATGTCGTTTTCCTTAAAGCTGTTGTATATTGGTCAATTTCAATGACATAAGTTGCACTAACTCTCTTTTATTCGCCCAAATTGCCAATATGAAAGTTACTGACCCCAATTGTTTACGACTCATTTCAAATCAAAAGAATCTACTCAACGCCATTCCAGAGATGGTCCTGCTGGTGAAAAATGCGCAATCAGTAGAGTATATGAATCCGAGTGCAATCAGTTTTTTTGGCAATCTGTGTTCCAGCAATACAAAAATGAAACCAAATGAAAAAAAGCTGCTTGGAATCATTCTTAATATTGTAGATACTGCACATGCCAATAAGTCCTTTGGCGAGACAATTGCAACCTCCTATGAAAACACCCATATCGAATATACCCTTGCACCTTTTGAAGGTTATAAAGGCGACAAACTCCAATGGTTTTTCATACGGGATCTTACCGACAACAAAAATCAACTTGAGGAACTCTCTCTTTTTCATAACTCTATAGAAACAATCTTAGCTCATAAGATCAGTGAACTAAAAGAGAGTGAAAGAATGAGAAAATCGCTTACCAACGAACTCAACAGCCTCAAAGAGCACCTTCAGGAACAACCCTCCGAAGGTAACATGGTGGGATCAAGTCGGGCTCTCACGGAACTGCGGGACATGGTCTTTCAGGTTGCCAAATCCGATGCCACTATTCTCATCACAGGTGAATCGGGCACAGGAAAAGAACTTGTCGCAAATCTTCTCAGGGAAAGCAGTAATCGCAACGATAAACCTTTTCTGAAAATCAACTGTAATACGATCTCAGACTCCTTACTGGAAAGTGACCTTTTTGGCCACGAACGAGGAGCATTTACCGGCGCTGACAGCAAACGAAAAGGTAAATTTGAGGTGGTTGATGGTGGTACAATTTTTCTCGATGAAATAGGTGACATCAGTCCAAGAATGCAGGCGGCACTACTCCGAGTTCTGCAGGACGGAGAAATAATACGGGTTGGCGGAAATATTCCAATAAAAATTGACGTGAGAGTTATCGCCGCAACCAACAGAGACCTCACCGTCATGGTTCAGGAAGGAAGTTTCCGACTTGATCTTTTCTATCGTCTCAACATTATCAACATATCCATTCCGCCTTTGAGAGAACGCAAGGAAGACATCATCGACCTGACGACTCACTTCATCAGAAAGTATCGACAGGCCTTTAAAAAGGATATCAGTTTCCTCCCTCAGTCAATCCTGGACAAATTGCTTATGCACAACTGGCCAGGCAACGTCAGGGAGTTGCAAAATGTCATTCAACGTGCCGTTCTTATGGCAAAAAACAACGCTATCACCGAGAATGAATTGTTCTTTGATATGCAACCAGGCGGCCACGAAGACAACTCAAAAAAGAACTATCTCGATCAAATTGATGGCAAATCACTCAAAACCATCATCGCAGAAATTGAGAAAGATGTTATCGAATTCTCCCTGAAAAAGAACAGGGGGAAAGTCGCTGAAACGGTTGAGCAACTCGAAATTGGTAAAACTGCATTCTATGACAAAATGAAAAGGTACAACATCTCCCCTAAAGACCATTCATATTAGATTAAATTCAGGTATCTATCTTGCATAAGAATTAGGGGCTATTTGGAGTTATACTTTTAATATATGTCATAAAACACTATGGGTTCTCAACAAAATACCAGCAGAACGATCTGCCCGTTCTGGTCCACGAACTCCAAAAAATGTCGAGTCTGCAGGGATGGATTATTCATCCCCCTTGACGACCATATAGAAGCATTTTGTATGTCCGAGGATTACCACCATTGCCTGCAATATTCCCTCCACGCCCCAAACGAACAGCAAGCCAACCATCTTGCGAATAAAAATACCGGCAATAGACGTCAGTCTAACCGAATAAAGCTTTCAAACAAGATACAGTTACTCAAGCTGATCAAATCAGGAGAAGTTATCCAAAACCTCGCCGCAAGCGCCGAAACCCTCGATTTCAGTCATATCGGCATGCGACTACTGACCACTGTCCCTCTCATCGACGACTCTGTCATTCAATTTTCTTTTAGCGCTAGCTTTCCGGCCGCAATTAAGACAGGCGCAGGTGTCGTCCATTGGTGTAACAAGCAAATCGATGGTCCAGGCTACCAAGTGGGCATCTCCTTTCAGTCAGGCTGGATCCTTGAAGCCATGGGAAGATTTTTACAGCCTTACTCGACAAACATCTAACCAGATTTACCTGCAAAGATCTAAGAGTTCCGGTTAGAATTTTCCCTCAGATTGTCCGTTGTTTCAGGCACTTTTGTTTAACCGAACTGCCAGCATAAGGCTGATGTTGTCCCTGAATCACGAATGTGTCTTGAGTTCTATCTCCCTTCGCACAATCCATATAAATATAAGGGCAGGAATCCCCATAAGAGCTGTAAAAAGGAAGAATTTTTCATAGCCTACATTTGAGACCATCGTCCCGGAATAGCCGCCAAGGACCTTGGGAAAAAGTGTCATGAGCGAACTGAACACCGCATACTGAACGGCCGTAAAGGATATGTTTGTAAGGCTGGATAAAAAAGCAATAAATGCCGTGGTGGCGATACCTGCAGACAGATTATCTGCTCCTATAACAACGGTAAGAAGGGTGACATCCGCTCCGGTTTTAGCAAGAAGCATAAAGAGAAGATTCGTTCCTGCGGCGAGCAGCCCTCCCAAAAAAAGAATGGAATAGACACTATAGCGCATAGTGAGCAGTCCTCCGACAAACCCACCAACCAGAGTCATCCCCAACCCAAAAGTCTTGGTTATTCCCCCAATTACGTTTTTTGAAAATCCCATATCCACATAGAACACATTTGAAACAACCCCCAAAACGATATCAGAAAAACGATAGCAACCGATCAAGCACAGGAAGATAATGGCAGTTCTTCCACCGTATCGTTGAAAAAAATCAACTGCAGGGGCAACATAGGTCATATGGGCCATTTTTTTGTTTACTAGGCCTAACTTCACCGTAATGTACCCTCCTGCAGCACCGACCACAAAAGAGAGAACAAACCGCATTATTTCAACTATAAACGCACCTACTGGACCACTGAAAAATGATTCTGAGCCAAGACCTGCTGTTACTGCTACAATCTTTTCCCCGCTAACAATAAACGAGACCACAAAACACCCAAGAGCAACAAGAAACATGAGCAGGATACGCAGGTAGTCCCCGGCCGGATAACTATCCCGAACCTTTTCAAGATTTGCTTCAGGTTCACGGATAATCAACGTTGTAATAACACCGATACCCATGATGGCCGACATTGATAGATATGTGGACTGCCAGGCACTATAACTGTAGAGTTCTCTCGACGTTCCAAAATAGGTTGCAATAAAAAGAGAACCTGCACCCGCCACAACCATCCCTATGCGATATCCGGAGATATACATGGCCGCGAGCAGGGCTTGAAGATTTGTTTCGGCGCATTCAATTCTGTAGGCATCGATCACGATATCCTGCGTTGCAGAGGAAAAACCAAGACAAACGGCTGCCATTGCCATGACCGTAAGAGAAATGTGTGCCGCCGGATCTACCATGGACATAGACACAATAGAACCAATTACTCCGCACTGGGCCAGAAGCATCCATGCCCGCCTGCGACCAAGAAACCGAGTCAGAAAAGGCAGAGGCAGGATATCTACCAGAGGGGCCCAGAGAAATTTAAAAGAATAACCTAAAGCGGCCCAGCTGAAAAACGTGACTGCGGACCTTTCCACACCAGCCTCTCTCAACCAGACGGAAAGTGTCGAGAATATCAGCAAAATCGGAAGGCCGGCAGAAAACCCTAAAAAAAGCATAGCTATAGCCTTTGGCTGTATCCACGAGCGGATATTATCTCTCAGGTTCCCTCCCCGTTTGGCCGTATGGCTCATTGTTGTCTTTTCCTTACAATAAGATTATGGTAAATGAGCATTAAATTAATCAGCCCGTCTGTTTGCACTAGCATCAGCGATGTACTTAATACAAGAATTTCGAACTGTCCATAAGCAGTTCTTATCACAATGACTATACGAACTCACAATACACTTACCGGCAAAAAAGAACCCCTGCAGACGATTGAGCCTGGTCACGTCAAACTCTATGTCTGTGGAATAACCTCCTATGACTACTGTCATATAGGTCACGCCCGCTCCTCGCTTGCCTTTGACATGATCGTGAAGTATTTAAAATACCGGGATTACAAGGTTACTTTTGTTCGCAATTTCACTGATATTGACGATAAGATCATTACCCGGGCAAATGAACAGAACACGACCTCGGAAGAACTCGCCAATCGTTTCATTCAAGAGTTTTATACCGATATGGATAAACTTGGGATTGATCGACCAGACATCGAACCGAAGGCGACCGAACATATAGCGGAAATGGTCTCCATGATTGAGGAACTCATCTCCAAGGGAAAGGCCTACGAAGCTGGCGGAGACGTCTATTATATCGTTGACAGTTTCCCTGAATACGGGAAGCTGTCAAAGCGCAACATCGAAGACATGAAGGCCGGGGCTAGAATATCTGTTAACGAGCAGAAACAACACCCCATGGATTTTGTCCTGTGGAAAGCCTCCAAGCCAGGAGAACCAAAATGGCAGAGCCCCTGGGGTGAGGGACGACCGGGCTGGCATATCGAGTGTTCAGCGATGAGCAAAAAGTATCTCGGAGAGTCATTTGATATTCATGGTGGTGGCCAGGATCTTATTTTTCCTCACCACGAAAATGAAATCGCCCAAAGTGAAGGCGCCAATTGTAAGCCATTCGCAAAGAGCTGGATACACCATGGTTTTGTCACCATAAAAGATGAGAAGATGTCGAAATCACTCGGCAATTTCCTGACCATCAGGGATATTTTAAACAATTACCACCCTGAAATACTACGTTTTTTCATCTTTTCAACACATTATCGCAACCCGCTTGATTTTTCTGAAGCTGCAATGCAGGATGCAACGACAGGGCTTGTCCGACTCTATGAATGCGTCGCTGCAGTGGATCAGCTGGACAGTTTACAAACGGATGAAAGCAGCCCGACTGTTTTCACAGACAAAGATCTCAAAAAGATCGAATCTCTTGAAGAACGTTTTCAGCAGGCCATGGACAATGATTTTAACACCGCCCAGGCTCAGGGTATCTTTTTCGAC
Source organism: Desulforhopalus sp. IMCC35007 (assembly GCF_005116575.1). Taxonomy (GTDB): domain Bacteria; phylum Desulfobacterota; class Desulfobulbia; order Desulfobulbales; family Desulfocapsaceae; genus Desulforhopalus_A. The sequence goes on from NZ_SWCN01000008.1 coordinate 173,101, forward strand.
ACAATTAAGACCATCAACAAGGTGCGGACCAAACTTTCACCCACCCCGCTTTCAAAGGACATAAAAACCCTGAAGGTTTCCATCGCCACATTGAAAAAACTTGCAGCGATCATGGGACTTTTACGCGAAGACGCCGCAACCTTTCTACATAATAAACAAGAAGCAATGCTTTCAGGTCTTGATATAAGTGCAGAAACCATTGAGGCGCTGATCCTTGAAAGAAACCAATGCCGAATAGATAAAAACTGGTCCAGAAGCGACGAAATCAGGGATGAATTGCTCGCCAAAAATATAGAGCTAAAAGATGGTGCAGATGGAACAGCCTGGATAGTAAAAGCCAACTAAGATTCAATGGGAGGGAAAACTATGAGAGAGCCAGTTGTAGCGGGTCGCTTTTACCCAGATGATGCGGATGAACTTCGTAAGATCATAGGTGGTTATCTTGGAGATACGCAACACCGCTCTCCCCTTCCCGCCGCTGCAGTCATTGCTCCCCATGCAGGCTATATTTATTCAGGAAAAGTAGCGACTCAAACCCTCGGTGCCGTTAATATTCCGGAAACAGTAATGCTATTGGGACCAAACCATACGGGCAAAGGTTCTTCTGCCGCTCTCTCGACACAGCCCTGGCTGACCCCATTGGGTGTCGTACCTGCTAATACCGAACTGGCAAATCTCATTTTGCAAAACAGTGAAATAATTACAGCTGACGAGATCGCTCATAGATTTGAGCATAGCCTTGAGGTGCAACTCCCTATCCTGCAGAAGTTGCAGCCTCACCTTTCGCTTATCGCGCTGACATTGAGCAACCAGAGTTACGACAGCTGTGAAGAGATTGCAGAGTCTTTGTACCAGAGTGTAATGCAATACAAGGGTAAGACGCTTATTGTAGCCTCCACAGATATGAACCACTACGAGGCTCGCTCTGTCTCAAATGCTAAAGATAAACTAGCCCTCCAGGCTATAGAGGCCATGGACCCACAGGCTTTGTATGCAACTGTGAAGAAAAACAAAATCTCCATGTGCGGTGTCATACCTGTTGTTATCACCCTTTTGATATGTCTGAAGATGGGTGCTGATTCGGCAGATATTTCAGCCTACATGGATTCTGGAGATGTTTCCGGGGACACAGGACAAGTCGTTGGTTATGCAGGTGTTATTATTCGATGAAATTCTGTTGACACGGCGAATATTTTTCATTATAAAGCAGTTCTTCAGTGCTGGGGGATGGTCTAATGGCAAGACTGTGGACTCTGACTCCATCTATCAAGGTTCGAATCCTTGTCCCCCAGCCACTCTCCCATTTGAGTACTCTTTTTAGAAAACCATTCTGCAGCACCGTGCCACCCAAAATGTTATTGTCTGTTGGTGAGGCGTTTTACCCGTTCTTTTCTTTTGATCTTGTCTTTTTCCTGCTCAACAAGTTCTTTGGCAAACTTCCTGTCTTCGTGTACTCTCAGGCCAACCCACCAGCAAAATGCGGTTAATGTAAGGCCCATTAATATCATAGTATCTATATCCATATCACTCTCTTTAAATATATTTTCATACGCCCAGTAGATAATAACCATTCTCAGATAAATTTGGCGAAATATTTTATGGTTTTGAAGCAAACTTTGTTCCACATTAACTTTCATAATTAAATCGAAATTTTACAAAGCATACTCATGATGGAAAGTTGATATTTATTACATTTTCGAACCAGCAGTTACACCGACTGGCTATAATTTGCAAAAGTGTAAAATTATATTATCCACTTGGGCTGTAAAAGTATCTCCTGGTTTTCAGCAGCTCGTACACCTGAAATTACTGAAAAACCTCTAACAGTTTAATGAGGAGATTTTACGATGAGACTTCTGCACTATTTTATGTTTTATACTGCAGTCTAAAAATACAACCGAATTCCCCAGCTCAAAATCTGTTTTCTGTGAATGGTTGCAGTAGCCTCACAACCAGCTAAATACCTCTAGCAATCGCCACCCAAACAAAAACACCTGAAGATATCGAGACTATGAGAAACATTGCCTTTGGTTATTCAACACGCTGCAATATTAAATGTGACCACTGTGTTGCTGCAGGAGAAGAGTTTGATCTCTGCAAAATGGACCTCGACGAGGCAAAATCCAGCATTATTGAACTCGCAGCCGCCGGGGTAACCGGTATCAGTTTTACAGCAGGAGAACCCTTTGTTTATTTTGAGGACATATTAGAACTCATCAAAATCTGTCATTCGCTGAAAATCTATTCCCGTATGGTGACCAACTCGTTCTGGGCAAAAAATCAGGAACAAACAGACAGATACCTTGCGGATCTTCAACAGGCAGGACTCTCGCAGTTGCGGCTCAGTTTCAGCCGCTGGCACCAGGAGCACGTACCAAAAGAAAATGTGGTACGGGCAGCCCTTAGCTGCCAACAAAAAGACCTTGATTATTTTGTTTCTTTTGTCAGCGATTTCAGTGCGAAAGATGATCCCTTTGAAGATTATCTACGGAAAAATAGGCTGAAATTTTTCCCCGAACCCCTTATTTACTCCGGCCGGGCCAGAAAATATCTTAAAAAGCCTATTCTTACAGACTATCAAGACAACCGTTGTGCCATGAACTGTTACCTCGCTCCCGATTATAATCTCTACGCCTGCTGCGATGCGGGTAGTCACTTCACCACGACCAATGCTTTTTATTTAGGCAATTTAAAAAAAGATTCAGCTAAAACCTTATTTACAAAAAATGACACGAACCCACTGTTCCACTGCATTCGCACACTTGGCTTATCATCCATTGCATCATATATCGGAATACCTGCCAGAGAAATTGTCACCTACCGCAAATGTGAACTCTGCGAAAAACTGCTCAACAATCACAACAGTCTTATCCAGCTGAACACGCTCGCCAGGAGCCAACTGCAACACTGGCACAGATAACATGACTGCAGGTTTCTGCAGAACGAGTCATAATCTGAGATAAATCTTGGATCAGTACTGGAAAAAAACTCGTTTTTGCCGTAATAATGATAGCGCTGAAAGGATGGCTTAACCGGTTATTCTTCGACTTATCACCTCCGTTGCCACAACGACGAACTGGCCTTCTTCACGCAACGGAGGTGAATTCATTAATACAATTGGGGAACTCCAATGAATGTAACTCCAAAACCAGGGCACAAGGACCCGGTGTCAAACTCTGTCAATGATGAGACGATCCTAAAAATTACCAAAGAAATTGTTGTGAAATATATCGAAATGGGCAAGATTAGCCCTGCCGCATTTGAACTCAATTTTAAAAACATTTATACCTCCATCGAAAAAACCGTACGTACAAAATAGAAAATGATAGAACTTGACCCGCATCTCAATTACGCCCCCGAAAAAACCGAACATATCCATATTATGGGTATATGCGGGACAGGAATGGCAGCACTAGCCGGTATGCTGAAAGATTCTGGCTACACAATTACCGGAAGTGACAGTCAGGTATACCCTCCCATGTCTGGTTTTCTTGCTCAACTCCAGATCCCTGTAAGTAGCGGATACGGAAAAGAAAATCTCAACCCGACACCCGACCTGGTAATTGTCGGCAACGTCATCACCAGGAAAAACCCCGAAGCTATTGCTTTGTCCGGCCTTGACATTCCCTATCTTTCTTTCCCCCAGGCCCTGTCACACTTTTTTATAAAATCGCGCTTGTCTCTTGTCATTGCAGGAACCCACGGCAAAACCACAACCTGCTCTCTGCTTGCTTCATCTCTCTATCATGCGGAGAAGGATCCCACTTTTATGATCGGTGGAATCGTGAAAGAATTTGGTACGAACTTCAGACTTGGAGAGGGACCATATTTTGTCGCAGAAGGTGATGAATATGACACTGCCTTTTTTGATAAAGAATCAAAGTTTCTCCACTACCAGCCCCAGGTCGCGGTTATTACCTCCATTGAGTTTGATCACGCAGATATTTTCAAAGACCTTGAGGCTATAAAAAAGGCTTTCCGTAAATTTGTCGCGCTGATCCCTGAAGACGGGTTACTCATTGCCAATTTTGATGACCCTAATGTTGTTGAAATTGCAAAAGAAGCTCGATGTGCTGTTCAAAGCTACGGCCTCAGCGACACCTACAACTGGGCATTAGGGAAAACAACAACCGTTGATGGCAGAACTGAATTTGCAGTGCTCAAGGATGGTAGTTTCTGGGGAGAACTCACCGTAGCCATGACGGGAATCCATAACTGCCTCAATACCCTTGCCGTATGTGCCCTGATGAATTTTATTGGTACCACTAGAGAGACAATGAACAAAGGTTTCACTGCGTTTAAAGGAGTCAAACGAAGGCAGGAAGTACGCGGCATAGTGGGTGGAATAACAGTAATCGACGATTTTGCGCACCACCCGACCGCCGTTCGAGAGACCCTTGCCGCCTTAAAAGCTGGTTATCCAGGCAGGCGACTCATTGCAGTTTTTGAACCACGGACCAATTCTTCCAGAAGGGCTATTTTCCAAAAGGATTATGTGCAGGCCTTTCGTTCGGCGGACCTTGTTCTGCTGCGGGAACCTTTACCTATTCCAGGCTTTGAGGATGACCTTTTCAGCTCAGCTACCCTGGCGCACGACATCAGCTATCAATTTCAGCTTGATGCCTCATCATTTGCAAACACTGATGAAATATTGATGCGGTTAAAGCAAATCCTACAGAAAGGAGATGTGGTTGCTGTGTTATCCAACGGTGGATTTGACAACATACATGAGAGACTGCTGAGACAACTCCAGCAGTCGTGAGCGTACTTTTTAAAACCTCTGAATTTATTGAAGAATATCTTTAAGATGATGATGCAGCTGATCAATTTTAGCTCTGTAGTCAATCGCCGCATCTTCAGCTTTTCCGCATTCTTCAATATCTCTGGCAATACGGGCGCATTCATTGAGCCCGAGGTTAAGAAAAGCCCCTTTTATTGTATGACCAGCCTTGCCAACCTGCATCAGATTGTTCTTGTTTAATGCTTCTTCAAGGTTTTTCATATGCATGCCAAGGGTTGACAAAAAACTTGGCATCATTGTTTCAACCTGATCAGCAGGAAGGTGAAAATGCTCAGACAAATACTTTTTAATCTCTTCTACACTCATTGTACCATTGTGTACTTGTGAATCGTTCCTGCCAGCATCCCCCGCTGGGCAAATGTTATTCCTATACATATCACTCTTGTATCACTATTATTATATGAAATTGTCTGGTCACGCCCATTATTTTTTTCAAACTTCAACAAATAATCTGCATTGGATCCTAGAATCTGCCAATTTCAAAATAATATAGCAACGACTATCTCCAGATACAGTCTGTTACTCCCTGGCGATGGGCTCATTGTTGCTGTGTCCGGTGGCGCGGATTCCCTTGCCTTACTTGTTGTCCTGCAGGCGTTGCCCCTCAACCTTCAACTCACCCCTGTCTACGTTGATCATGGCCTTCGCCCAAACGAAATACCCCATGAGATAGAACTCATCCAGAATCTTTGTCAGAGCTTAAATCTTACCCTTACTATCAAGCCAGTAGACGTCAAAGGGTATTGTCGGATCCACAAAAAATCCACAGAAGATGCGGCCAGATTTCTCAGATACAGAGCTCTTGAGGAGGTCCGCACTCTTCATAACCATAAAAAAATCGCAGTCGCTCACCACGCGGACGATCAGGTGGAAGAGTTTTTTATACGCCTTCTCAGGGGAAGCGCTGTCAAAGCCTTATCCGGCATGCAAATAGAAAATGGAAAAATCATTCGTCCATTGCTCCTTGAAAACCGACAAACCATTGAACAATTTCTTACCATTCAAAATATACCTTGGTCTACGGATTCCTCGAACCTCAGCAGGGATTATTTACGCAATAGAATCAGATTAGATTTACTCCCAGACCTTGAAAAAGCCTACAATCCTGCTCTTAGAAAAACAGTCCTGCAGACGATGGATGTCCTGCGTGAAGAAGACCGGTTGCTCCATGATCTCACGGGGAAAAGCTATCGCAGATGTGTACAGGAAGTGTACAGTCGAAAGGGAGAAACACAGAACTTTTGCATAACGGTGAATTCAGAAATTTATCTTACACTTGAGCTCGCATTACGCAGGAGAGTGCTGGAAAAAATATGCTGGAAGCTGGAAATCCCTCCTTCTTTTATTATCATTTCAGAAATAGACCACCTGATTACAACAGCGGAGAACAGCAAAACTCTCCATTTAGCCGACGGGGTCAGGGTCGTCAAATCCAAAGGTCAGATACTCTTCAGCCGTCCTTACCTTGGTAAAAACAAACGAGGTTCTACACGTTACCCAAAAGGATATGAGCTAACAATACAACAACCTGGACACTACTTTGTTCCTGGGACTGCCATGACCATAGGGCTGTTGGAGCAGTCATCATTGAAACCTGCAGACAATCCAAAAGAACTGAGGGTTGACCTTACTAAGCTTGCCTTTCCTCTTTTGATCAGAGGATTACATCCTGGGGAAAAATTTATTCCTTGTAACTCTGCGGGAAGTAAAAAAATATCGAGATATTATAACGAACAAAAATTGGACAAACTCCAGCGTCAATCCTGGCCAATTCTCTTTTCAGGTGACTCAGTCGTGGCAATTATCGGATACAATGTCGACCACCGCTACAGAGTGACAGAGACGACGGAAAAAATTCTCCACATAACCTGCAGTGGTACCCTGGAACTACTGCCAAACGATGAGAAAGAGACAGGTTCAGGAGACTTTTTTTCGTAAAATCCTCTTATCCCCGATCCTCATGGTAATTTTTTCACGGTCCAGATACTCGAGAATTGGAATAGAAAATTTTCTGGTAAGCCCAGTCAGCTCCTTAAAAGCTGGTGCGTCAATTTCGCCGTTGGTCTCGATGTGCTTTTTCACAGAATCGATCAGAGGATCCAGGATTCTCTTGGAATAATACAGTGATTCACTGACTTTAATAATTTTTCCATCCCTGATATCAAGGTTGATGACTTCTTTGACCAGTTTTCCAGGATACTCCTCAAAGTGTTCCATCGTCTCCTTTATGGTCGGAGTGGAGAGACCCCGTTGAATAAACCATGCGTCGAGATCTTTTCGGAGCTGCTCTTCGTCAGCTTTCAGGGCCACTTCATGGTCCGCCATGCGCACAATAGACTCTTCCTGAATGACAACGCCTTTACGAATAAGCTCATTCAAACAGTAGCTGTAAACTTTCTGATCTATTTCTCTGCCAAGACTTGTACGTAACTCCTCTTTGGCAAGCCCTTGCAGCAACGGATTTGTCTTATGGTATTGAGTCAGATAATTGACAAACAACTGTTTTATATTTTCGGCGATCTCAGCCACAACATAGCGCTGGGTGGCCGAATCAACGACAACCATCTTTTTCGTCGAGATAGGGTCCTGCAGTGCTTTTTTCAAATGTTTACCAAACAACCCCAGCCGAATTCCGACTTCGTCTGCGGTAAGTCCAAGTTCACGACTCTCTTTGAGAAGAAAAAGAATCTTGTCCTCAACACTGCCATCCTTGAGCTTTTGATACATCTCAAGATTATACTGCCGGTCACCGTCGAGCAGTCGTTTTCTTTTCCGTGGAGAGACGTTGCCCAGGATCACTCCGCCACCAATCGTCGCCACAGGTGAATAGCTTCGAATAACAAATCTGTCTTCCGGCCAGACCACGGCTTTTTCTTCCAGCAGCACCTGCACCGGCACCTCTTCACCAGGCTGAACCTCATCCCGGTCCAGAAGCGATATTCTACCGATAATCTCGGCAGTACCGACATGGACCCTCACCCTTGATCGATGTTTCAACGGTTTGGGATTAGAAGCAAGATAGAAGAATTGACAGTCAAGCATGTAGCTTGCCTGCAGCGTGTTGTCCGGTGCCAGCACCATCCCTCTTTCAATTTCACTTTTGGAGACACCCTGGAGATTTATAGCGGTCCTGTGCCCTGCTTCCACTTCATCAACAGCAGAGGAATGTACCTGTATACCTCTTATTTTTGCCCTTCTCTCGGTTGGATAAATACGTAAGTCTTCCCCCACTGCGGTTCTGCCGGAAATTGAAGTGCCGGTTACGACTGCACCAAAACCCTTGATGGCAAAAATCCGGTCCACAGAGAGACGAAATGGGCCAAAGACTTCATGAAAGCTAAAGCCCGCGACAATCTTGTTTATCTCGTCGCGAACTTCCTCTATCCCTTCCCCGGTGGTCGAAGATACGTTAATTATGGGGGCACCTTCCAGGAAGGAGTCTGCGCAGAATTCTTGAATTTCCTCGTTGACCATCTCCAGCCAATCCGGGTCAACCATATCTTTTTTTGTTACAATAATGATTCCCTGCTCAACCCCCATCAACCGGCAGATTTCAAAATGTTCAACGGTCTGCGGCATGATACCTTCGTCTGCGGCAACAATAAAGGCAAGAATGTCTATCCCAGAAACACCTGAGACCATTGTCTTCACAAACTTTTCATGCCCGGGAACATCGACAATGCCTATTCTGTGCCCACATGGAAGATCAAGATAGGCAAAACCAAGTTCAATGGTAATCCCTCTTTTTTGCTCTTCTTTAAGTCGGTCTGTCTCAAAACCTGTCAGGGCACGGATAAAACTCGTTTTTCCATGATCTACATGTCCGGCGGTACCAAGAACAATCTCACGCATAAATATCGTTACTGTTAAAAGATGTTACCTAAAAGCCTCAACCCCATGAATATTTCCATGAAACAGAAGGAAAGGCCTTGGTCTGGTATTTTTATAAAAAGGGGTTAGAGGCGGCTTCCCTGCCAATCGTCGACTGACTGCCACCGTATCCGTGCCCAGGCCAGACAACTGTTTCAGCGGGCAGAGATAGTAGTTTGGTGCGAATGGAATCCAGAAGTTCCTGGTGCGATCCACCGGGAAAATCAGTTCTGCCGAGCCCTCCGACAAACAAAGTATCTCCTGTTATCAGATGTGGAGCAGAATAGAGGCAGATTCCTCCCGGAGTGTGCCCTGGGGTATGTATTACCTTTAGTACAACTTTACCGATAACAATGTCATCACCCTCCTTCACCAGAATATCTGCCGGTGGTGATGGCTCAAGCCCGAGCATGGAAAAATATTTCTTAACCTCCGGCTTATCAAAAAACTCAGCATCATCTGTGTGCATGATTATTTTTGCACCGGTTATTTCCTGCAATTTTCTATTGCCACAGACATGATCAGGATGACCGTGGGTTGCAATAATATACTCGACAGACAGACCAAGCTTTTCAACTTCAGCAAGAAGGATATCCTCATCTCCACCGGGATCAACGATTGCTGCTTTTTTCGTCTTTTCACAACCGACGATATAACTGCATACCGCCATTGAACCGACAACAAACTGATGTAATATCATATGCATGCCTGATTATATTTTGTTTCAGCCAGGTGTAAGGTGATTTCTTTAACCCCGGACTGAACTGGACTATCGGGAGGCAAAAGCCTCCCGATGGATTTTTCTTATGAACAGGATCCGCCACACCCGCAGCTGGTCTCTTTTGGAGCCATATTCAAACTGACGGGTGCCGCAACGGGTGGCAACCTGATTTCAATGGCCTTAACAACCTCACTAAAGGCCTTTACTGCGGGACTATCGGCATCTGAAGAGAGATAGGGTTTACCATCATCCCCTGCCAGAACGACTTTTGGGTCCATTGGGATTTTACCAAGAAATGGCAGATCCAATTCTCTGGCAAGCTCTTCGCCACCACCGGATTTAAAAATATCCACAGTAGCATTGCAGTGTGGACAGACAAACCCGGACATATTTTCAACCACCCCCGCAATTTCAACTTTTACCGTTTTGCAGAAGTTGATAGACTTCCGAACATCTGCAAGAGCAACTTTTTGCGGTGTTGTGACGACAATCGCCTTCACGTGGGGGATTGTCTGGGCAACGGACAAGGGCTCATCCCCTGTTCCCGGAGGAGCATCAATGATCAGATAATCCAGTTCCCCCCAATCCATATCAGAGACAAACTGTCGAATAGCCTGGATTTTTAACGGTCCCCGCCAGATTATAGCCTCATCCCTGTCTTTCATCATATATTCCAGAGAGACAACTTTTAAATTATCATTAAATTTCAGGGGAGGTACAAGGCCGTCTGGGGTTGCAGGGGGCTCGATGGTGCCTTTAAGATTAAGCATACGTACCACATCAGGTCCATGGATATCAACGTCCATTAACCCAACCTTATGTCCCGCCTTGGCAAGACCTAGAGCAAGATTGACAGAGACAGTCGACTTACCAACCCCGCCTTTGCCGCTCATAACAAGTATCTTATTCTTAATTTTTCCAAGTGATTTATTGATCGCAAGTTCCTGTTGTGCAGCAGCAGCCTTTTGTGACTCCGGTGTACTACAGGATCCTCCACAAGATCCAGCCATTTCCATACCTCCAGTAAAAATATCTAATATATAGGTATTGAGCATTGCCCATTACAACTGTGAACAAACGTCCCAATTTTAACGCTCACTACAGTAATGCGCATATGCCGATTTGCAAAGACATTAATAGCGCGTCAAAAAGCAGAGTACAACCAAAATAAAATAATGCAAAGTATTGAAAATCAAAGTATTGAACTTACTATTATTGAGTTTATCACAACAAATAGAATAGATTTACATTCCCCAGAAAGCTCCGGTTTATGTATCGCAACTCTTACCATGGATAGAAAATGCTAGGTTGGTTCAAAAAAAAATTTGGAAAAAAGGAAACCCCATCTGTACCTGACGTCCCTTCGATTGAACATGAAGGAGGACCGCAACCTGACGAATTACCTGCAGAAATAGAAACTTCTAAACCATCCCCCCCCGCATCACTCCAAGAGGATGCAGCCAGAGTAGACAGCACTCCCTCCACGGAAAGTACAGAGCAATTAGACCAAGACAAGGCTAAAGACACTGTTGACAGAACACCAACTCCCTCCAGAGAAGAAACGGTTCTGCCTAAAAAAGATATAATAGAAAGTGCAAAAAAAGAAGATGTTGACGTGTCAGAACCCGAGTCCCTCCCCGAGATTCTCACTCAAGAAGTGGAAGCAAAAGTAATAGCTGATGAACCTGAACCGCTGCAATCTTTAGAACCTTTAGAAGCTGCAGAACCGGTAGCTGAGGCTACAGATGTTGTTGAAATACAAGACAAACATGAAGAAAAAGTCAAACCCAAAAAAGAGAGTTCCCTCTTTGCACGGCTGACGAACCGTCTTGGTAAGTCCCGTGAAACGTTTACCTACCAGATGGACGCGCTCTTTCTTGGTAAAAAACAGATAGACTCCAACCTTCTTGACTCCCTGGAAGAGATACTCATAACTGCAGATCTCGGCGTTGAAACCTCCGTTGAACTCATTGATTATGCCCGCAAGAAAGTAAAACGCAAAGAATTATCAGATCCGAGTGCACTTAAAGGCATACTCAAAGAACAGATCAAAAAATATATTCTGGCAAATGACGAGGACGCCACTCTTGTCATGCCAAAGTCTGGTCCCTTCGTAATAATGGTAGTTGGCGTCAATGGAGTTGGCAAGACCACCACCATTGGAAAAATTGCCCATAAATTTAAGAAATCCGGCCAGTCTGTCATGCTTGTCGCAGCGGACACCTTTCGCGCTGCCGCAGTGTCACAATTGAAAATATGGGGAGAGCGTAACGGGGTTCCTGTCATCGCTCACAAGGATGGTGCTGATCCTTCCTCCGTTGTCTTTGATGCTCTCACATCTGCTGTCGCCAACCAAGTCGATGTCGTTATCGTCGACACGGCAGGGAGGATGCACACCAAAGATAATCTCATGGAAGAACTGAAAAAAATTAAAAGAGTCATCTCCAAAAAAATGCGCGGTGCCCCCCATGAGGTCATGTTGGTTATCGATGCCACCACCGGACAAAATGGTATCTCTCAGGCACGCCTTTTTGACGCCGCAGTTGATGTGACAGGTCTTACCCTGACAAAACTCGATGGTACTTCCAAGGGTGGAATCGTTGCCAATATCTGCAGGGATATGAAAATCCCTATTCGTTTTATCGGTATCGGCGAACAGATGGACGACCTGCGTGACTTTGATGCAAACGAATTTGTTGATGCGCTTTTTCACAGTGAAAAATAACGTCACTCCCAAATTTTTTCTTATTTAATTATCACATGCAATATCAACGACAGCAACAACCCGGTTGTGGCGGATGTTTGCTCATTCTTCTGCTCTTTGTCTTTTTAACAGGTGGAGCTTCAGGGCTCATCTCTTTTCTTGGCACCCTCATCTATACTGGTTTTATCGGTATCCTCATCTTCATAGCGATGTTCTATGGTTTTTCCTATTGGGTGCAGAAAAAAGTCGTAAATTATGAACAGTCCCAGACAGAGAGCCACAACAGATTTGTCTGGCTTCTTGTTAATGTTCTCATCCATACGGCAAAAATAGATGGTCAGATAACCAGGGACGAAATCCAGACCATCCACAGGTTTTTCCAGAATAATCTACGATACAGCCAGACCCAGATGCACTGGGTGAAAGAACTGATAAAAGAAGCCACAAATTCCAGCCAATCCCTGGACGATCTCCTCCATGAATTCAAGGCCACCTTTGCCTATGAGCCTCGCTTAATCCTTCTGGAGCTTGTCTATCAGGTTCTTTATACAAAAAGCGATGTCCCCGAAAATGAACTTAACATCGCAAGGTACATTGCTTCTTACCTTGAAATTCCGGAATACGATCAACGGACCATTGAGGCAAAATACCGATACCGTCAGCAATACTCAACGGATAGTGGATACGATCAATCCGCTAAACACTACGCCACATTAGGTCTTCAAAAAGGTGCCAGCCCTGAAGAAATTAAAAAAGCCTACAGGAAACTCAGTATGCAGTACCACCCGGATAAAGTGAGACATCTCGGCGATGAATTCAGGAAAATCGCCGAAGAAAAGATGAAGGAAATCAACGCCGCCCATGATTATTTAACCAAACATTAAATTATAGAGCAGCTGACAATACATCCCACGTAAACAAAAATAACGCTATAAATTTATAATTGAAGAGGAATAAAGATGCCAGTTTCTGATAAGATGAGAATGTTCGCTGAAAAATCTTCATGGATTCGTAAAATGTTTGAAGAGGGGGCCAGGATGAAAGCAAAGTACGGTGCTGAAAATGTCTTTGATTTCAGCCTCGGTAATCCTGATGCACCACCTCCAAAAGCATACGAAACTGTCATTCGCGAGATCATTGAAGATACCTCCCCCGGGGTTCATTCCTACATGCCAAATGGCGGATACCCGTGGGTGCGAGAGGCTATTGCGCAGCGAATGTCTGTGGAACAGGAAATGCCAATATCCAACGGCGATATGCTTATGACCTGCGGTGCCGCTGGTGGACTTAATATCGTTATGAAAGCTATCCTCAACCCAGGTGATGAGGTAATCATCCTTGCACCCTATTTTGTCGAATATGGTTTTTATATCGACAACCATGGCGGAGTTGCAAAAGTCGTTTCCACAGATAAGGAGTTCAATCTTGATCTCAAGGCTATTGAGGCAGCAATCTCAGAAAAAACCAGAGCCATCATCATCAACTCTCCCAATAATCCCTGCGGCCAGGTCTATTCCGAAAAAGCTCTGATAGAACTCGGGCAACTGCTTGAGACCATGGAGAGTAAATACAGCTCAATGATCTTTATGCTTTCAGATGAACCGTATAGAAAAATCATATATGACAATTATACGGTACCTTCCATCTTCAAAGCGTACACCAACAGCATCGTAGTCTCCTCCTACTCCAAAGATCTGTCACTTCCGGGGGAAAGAATAGGCTACCTGGCAGTTCATCCAAAAATGCAAGACAAAGCTCAACTCCTTGACGCCCTGACGCTCGCCAACAGAATCCTCGGCTTTGTCAACGCACCGGCCCTCATGCAGCGGGTCGTAGCTGAGCTTCAGGATGAAGTCGTTGATATCAACCTTTATGCAAGAAGAAAAGAACTGATGTGCGGGATACTGAAAGATGCCGGCATTGAATTCACAGAGCCCAAAGGTGCTTTTTATGTCTTTCCAAAATCACCCATAGCCGATGATGTAAAATTTGTGGCCATGCTTCAGGAAGAGAGGATTCTGGCCGTCCCAGGGGTTGGCTTCGGCTCCCCAGGATACCTGCGAATAGCGTTTTGTGTTCCGGAAGAGGTAATCATCAACTCCGCTGACAGCTTCAAACGCGTAATGGCAAAAGTAGCCGCTCTGTAAATTGCAAAAAAATGCTACAAATAAAAAAGGGAACCTGCACAGGGTTCCCTTTTTTGTCAGCCGTCCTTTCGTTGACCGCTCTTATCTTTAAAGATGATCTTAATGGGAACCTTATCAAGACCAAGTCCCTCCCTGAACCTGTTAATCAGATAACGTTCATAGGAAAAATGAACCCCTTTGTACGAATTTGTCATGATGACAAATTTGGGGGGACAGGTGCCGATCTGGGAGGTGTAATAGAATTTTAACCGTTTATTTTTATAGATCGGTGGTGAATGCTGATCAACAGCGTCACTGAGAAGTCGGTTCAGTGCAGATGTTGGAAAAGTGGCACTATACTGACGGTACACAGAACCAATGGTCGGAAAAAGACGTTTTATGCCATAGCCCGTCAAGGCCGAGACATTCAAAAGAGGAGCATAGCCTACAAATGGTAAAAGTCGTGCTACATCTGCGACCACTGCATCCTGTCTTTTTTTGTTATTTTGTAAAAGATCCCATTTATTGATAAGCACGATAAGCCCACGCCCCTGCTCAAGGACATAACCGATCACCTTGGTATCCTGTTCGGTAATACCCTCATCTGCATCAATCAAGACAACTGCAATATCACATCGTCCCATGGCGGCAAGAGACTTCAGAATACTGAATTTTTCCAGTTTTTCTTTGGTTTTGCCTTTTCGTCTGATTCCTGCTGTATCAATAAAGAGATAGCTGTAATTTCCTCTGGTTACAAGGGTATCGACGCTGTCTCTGGTGGTGCCTGAAATGTCAGAGACCACCATTCTCTCCTCACCAAGTATCTGATTGATAATCGATGACTTACCAACATTGGGCCGCCCGAAAAAAGCGACCTTTACCGTGCCCTCGGGCAAGTCAAGACTGCAGTCACTCATCTTAATCGAGGCGCATAGTCCATTCATCAGCGAATAAAAGCCATAACTGTGCTCCGCTGACACCGGCCACAACTCATCGACGCCAAGCTCGTAGAACTGTGAGAGAAGCTCCTGCTCTTTTTCGGGACTGTCCACCTTGTTCACAAGATAGAACACCGGTTTCTTGGTTCGACGCAAAAGATCGACAACCTCCCAGTCAGCCGGGGTGAGTCCCTCTTTCCCATCCATGAGAAAAAGAACAATATCAGCCTCTTCCACAGCAAGTAGTGCCTGTTCACGAATATGATGTACTAAAGCATCTTCCTGATTGTCATCAATACCACCGGTATCAACGAGAATAAAGCCCTTGTCTTCCCAGAGAACCCTCTCATAGTGCCGATCCCTTGTAACACCTGGCGTTGGATCTACCAGGGCTTTGCGCGATTTTGTAATCCTGTTAAAAAGCGTTGATTTGCCAACATTGGGTCTTCCAACAAGTGCAATAATTGGCAGATTTTCATTTTCAGACATTTTAGATATTCCTGGGAATTAAAGAGACCTTCAATCGGTCATATACAATGGACAGACTTTTAGCCTGTGTGCACCCTGCCCCCGATATGCGGGGAATAAAGCGTAGTTGATTACCTGCGAGGTATTTTGATTTTTTTTGAATTTTTTTGAGTTTTCAAGAACTTCTATAGCTGCTCTATACATCGCAGGCCCTGGGTGACCATCTTTTTCAATAGAGGCAAGCCACTAAAAACAGGGTCTACCATTCTATGTTCTGCAGCTTCAAGAGCAGGTTTTAAATACTTTGCAAAAAAAGTCTTTCTCCGCACCCGCGATAAAAACGAAAAAGCCCCAATGATCTGAAGATTTCGCTGAAGGGCCAGCAATGTAAATTCTTCATGAAATACAGCAGAATCAAGGTCAATATACTTTTTGATTTCCCTCAGGTATTCGTCAAAGAGGTCTTCTTGCAAAGAAGAGCTTAGTGCGCAGTACGGATCGATGAGCAGAGATGCGAGATCATAGCCCAGTGGCCCAAGTCGTCCCCCCTGAAAATCAATAAAACGGGGCCGGCTATCGGTGAGCATAATATTGCGCGACTGGAAGTCCCTGTGAAGAAAATAACCATTAGGCGCCTCTGCGGCACGTTCTGCCAAATGAACAAACTCTTCATCGATACCACCAGGCACAGGCTCTCCGAGAAAATCTGTCCAGAATGCCTGTAAAAAATACCCCGATTCCTTCTTGAGCATTACATCTTTATCGTAGCACCCGCCATCCCAACACCAGGAAGGATCAAATCCTCTTCCACCCCTTACCTGCATTGCTGCCAGTTGGCGCACAACCTCCTTGTACTGCTCTCGTACTTGTTCTGGCTCTGCAGCATCCTCTCCTGCCACTATCCCGTGTAACCGCTGGTCGCCAAGGTCTTCAAATAACAGCAATCCAGATTCCTCATTCCAGCCATAGAGTTCTGGTACCGCGCATCTATTTTTAAACAGATGGTTGCCGATATACCATGCAGCTCTTGATTCCCGGCATTCTGTTTCACTGGGGGTAAGCGGGGCTACGGCAATGGCGAGGGCCTTTTTCTCTAAAGAAAACCTCCAGAATCTCCTTGTTGAACCATCGCTTGCAAGAGGCACAATAGCCAAAGCGCTGCGCTCATCACGGCCCATGGCAGCAGTCGTCGTATGCGAGGAAATGATCCCTTTGTCCCGCAGCATTTCTGCAGCAAGCCCCACTATATATTTATCGCTCAGGGCTACCATTTTCTCTCAACACGACCTTTCTGTTCATCTTCGTTAAGACAAATCAATATCTTATATATCTGAGGATACAATGGAATTTACGATTTCCATCCCTCCATGCACAACCACATCATCCCAGACCACACTGCGTTGCAGGTGGCTTTTGTTGCCTATTTGCGCTTCACCAATAGAGACCCAGTCCTTAAGTTGCAGTTGTGCTGGCAGTTTTGCCCGCTTGGCAATGCAATAGGGCTTCCGCACGGAACCAATCTCATGCCAGCAGGGAATTTTGTCCATCAACAATCCTTCATGGAGTGCGAGATAGTCATCAACGGTTCCCATGTCTGTCCAGTAGCAGCCATCCACCCGACAATAGTGGATATTATGCCCATGTTCAAGGAGCGAACTATAATGGTCGATGATACACGAACACCTGTTTTCAGGTATATCTCGAAATATTTTCGGTTCCACTACCTGCAACCCAGTATAGGCCAGAGTCTGGCCTTTCTTTTCTTTTCTAAAGGCAGTGACCCTGTCTCCCTCAATTGACACTGTATTAAAACGCAGATAGTCATGCATCCCAAGGGTAATATCATTACACTTCCTTTGGTGAGAAAGATACATCTCACGCAGGTTGACAGTATGATAAATATCACCATTTGTTATCAGTACTGGCTCATCTCTCATGAGGGGCAAGGCTCCACGAAGCCCACCACCCGTACCCAGAATCACCTCTTCTTCAATAAGAGTAACGCCTTCTACAGATTCCAGGGTCTCAACAATCTGTTCTTTTAAGTGATGACAGTTAACAAGAATATGGTCAAAACCAAAGTTCTTCAACCTCTCTATGGTGAGAAGCAGGATCGGCTTGTTTAAGATCGGGAATAGAGGTTTAGGCCGGATGCTGGTATGGGGAAGCAATCTTGTACCCAGGCCTGCCGCGAGTATCATTGCTTGCATAGTAGCTCTCCACCTGATTTAGAAAAAGGAATGAACCAGCAGATACACTGGTGGATGCATAATCATAAGAATCGGGTTAACCTATTGTCAGAGTGCCGTCATCATTTTCTTTCACACCGACAACGACAATTCCAGCTCTATCTGCCTCTGCCACCATACTTTGTCGATCAAAGAGAAGGGACTGCCCAGCTTCGACCGCAAGGACCTCACCTTTGACCTTTATCAGGTTTTTTATGGTGTTCAAGCCTGTGGCTGGAAGATCAAAGCGAAAATCCTGCCCCGGCTTTTTCACTTTAACGACAACGCATTTCTCTTTTGCAAGTTCTCCACCACGAAGAATGGTTGCATCCGTGCCTTCAATCGCCTCAACGGCAAGTACCGTGCAATTTCTGACAACCACGCACTGACCAATATCCAGGGCACCGATGGCTCTTGCATTCTGCCAGCCAAATTCTATATCCAGGCGCTGCTGTTTAGTGGGTTTCGCTCTGGTAAGCACACCTTCCGGAAACAGAAGATCCTGCAGAAAGAGGGTGGACTCCAGGACTTCTATACCTTCGGCTTCCATGGCCCCTGCTATCGCCCGTAAAATTGCATCATCCTGTTTCCGGTCAATCTTGTTCCACAGGGTCAGCGCCTTGAAATCTGGCAGTACATCTCTAAAGATTTTAGTCTTGGTAATTGTTCCCAGAAACACCGTCTCTTTTACCGCCTGGGCCTTAAAAAAAGAAATCAATTTACCCAGTTGTCCGAGTTTGATCCAGCAGACAGCATCAGCGGCTTCTGCAACACTTTCTTCAGTCTCACCTTTATGGGCAATAACAACCACGCGGCGACCGGCTTTTTTAGCTGCCTTAATAAACAGTTCGGGAAACTGTCCACCGCCTGCAATAATACCTATGTTTTCCATAGAAGAGGTCATAAAACGACAATCAGTCTTCAATTGTCTGTTTGACAACACCGCGCTTGGAATCTTCAAAAAACTTTACCAACACCTGTACCTCGGGGCAATCGGGATAATCGTTTTTAGCAATCTCTATCGCATCTTTCATGAGGAGATTCGGCGAACGAAAGATAAGGCGGAAGGCCTTGTCCAGGTTGGAGATCGTTTCACGATCAAAACCATTACGCCTGAGTCCCACCTTATTCACCCCTGAAATACGTGTACGGTTACGGGTTCCCGCAATGATAACATAGGGAGGAACATCAAGGCTGATTCCTGAGACGCCCCCAATATAACTGAAGGTGCCGATCCTGCAAAACTGATGCACCGCGACAAGGCCGCCGATGGAGGCCCTGTCACCAACCTCGACATGACCTGCCAGGGTTGCAACGTTTGCCATAATGACATTATTGCCAATCTTGCAGTCGTGGGCCACATGCGTATAAGCCATCAATAGGTTTGAATTACCGATGGTGGTTTTTTTTCGGCCAGTGGGGGTACCTCTGTGGATTGAGGCATACTCTCGAATCTGGTTATCATCACCGACAATCAACTCCGTAGGCTCACCTTTATAGCCCAGATCCTGAGGAGCCCCGCCAACCATTGCAAAAGAACCGACAAGATTCCGCTTACCTATTGTCGTTGGCCCCGAAACCACTGCATGGGCACCAATTACTGTATCTTCACCAATAGTTACGCCCTTTTCAATAACGGCGTATGGTCCAACTTCTGCAGAAGAATGAACTTCTGCCTTTGAATCAACCACTGCTGTGGGATGTATAGCCATGATGTAATATATATGTGTGTTGTAGAAGGATGTCTACATACTGCGTATGAATTGTTTATTGCGTTGAAAAGCTGTCTTCCTTACATCTTCGCGCATTTTAATGCAAGTATTTTCGTTGTTTTTACGGGAAATTAAAAGTCAATTCTGCAAACGCTGTAAAAAATATCTTAGGTGAAAGAGGCCATCAATTCCGCCTGAGCAACAACTTGATCGTCTACCGTCGCCTTAGCAGACATAATCATAATGGATTTCTTCTGCTTTACAAGCTCAAGGGTAAAAATCAACTGATCACCCGGGACTACAGGTCTTCTGAATCGGGCTTTATCTATTCCTGCAAAAAACAACAGTTTATTGCCGATAGCCTCCTGATTTGCGTAATATGCCATGATCCCACCTACCTGAGCCATACCCTCAAGAATGAGTACGCCAGGCATAATAGGCCTGCCGGGAAAATGCCCCTGAAAAAATGGCTCATTGATCGTGACGTTTTTAAGCCCCACTATCTCTTTCCCCATCTCTATTGATAAAATTCTATCTACCATTACAAAGGGATACCTGTGTGGCAGCAGTTTGAGAATTTCTACAATATCAATATTAGTCGGTATTACATTATCGCCCATGGAACGTCTTCTCCTTGATTACTTATCGGTTTCTTTGCTACTGCCCATTGATTCTATAGCCTTGCTATTTGCTTTAACTCGTTTTTGCAGCTCTGGCAGCTTGTTAAAGACTGCACAGGATTTGGCCCACTGGCGGATAGGAATCGCAGGTGTCCCCGCAACAACTGAACCTTTTTCAAGGTTAGTGTGGGCTGCACCCCTTGCGGCAATCATCACCTGATCCCCAA
This sequence comes from Desulforhopalus sp. IMCC35007, assembly GCF_005116575.1. Lineage (GTDB taxonomy): Bacteria > Desulfobacterota > Desulfobulbia > Desulfobulbales > Desulfocapsaceae > Desulforhopalus_A. The sequence goes on from NZ_SWCN01000008.1 coordinate 193,516, forward strand.
CAGTGATGTGTCCCGTGGTCGCCGCCTGTCCACCCATTACGACATTTCTACCAAGTGTGGTGGAACCAGAAATCCCAACCTGCGCCACAATGAGACTGTTCTCACCTATGACAACATTATGGCCCACCTGAACCAGATTATCGATCTTACAGCCAGACTTAATAAGGGTTTCCCCGTACGCTGCTCTGTCGACACAGCTATTGGAACCTATCTCCACATCATCTTCGATGCGGACAATCCCAACCTGAGGTCTCTTTACATGCTCTCCTTTTTCATTTGCTGCATAACCGTAACCATCACTGCCGATCACAGTACCCGAATGTATGGTGACCCTTTGGCCAATGACCGTCCCATGGTATAAAGTCACGTTCGCGCAGATCCTGCTATCATCTCCTATTATCACATCATCACCGATCACCGCACCCGGTTCGATACAAACCCTTTCTCCTAAAACGACGCGGTCCCCAAGAACAGCAAGAGGGCCAATGGTGATTTCAGAACCAAGCCGACAACCGTCCCCAACAACAGACCTGCCATGAACACCTTTCGCGACGAAGGGCTTTTTCAGAAAATAGTTATGGATAATAGCAGCGGCAAGATAAGGGTCTTTTACCTGCACCAGAACAGCCCCGCATTCTTCCGTAACGCCCGGTGGAACAAGAACCGCTCCTGCCCCTGTTTCATGGAGTTGTTGAAAGTTCTTTTTCTGGGCTAAAAATGAAACATCGTCCGCCCCTGCACTCTCAAGAGGCGCAAAACCGGTGATCACTATATTTTTATCACCGGTAACCTGTCCCTGAACAAGCTCTGCAAGCTTTGCAACGCTAATATTTTTCCCTTGCATAATAATTCTCTCAATACAAAAAATAGTTTTGTCGTACCATATCATACGCCTCAAGATCGGCTTGCCACCCTTCCTCAAGTGAGGAAATCGGCTCGCCACTCTCAAGGCGCATTCGAATATCTTTGTCTCCAATAATAAGATCCATTGGCAACCTCTCGTATTCATATTCATAGGGAGGCGCTTTATACTCAAAACTCTGGGGGTTAAGTAATATAGACGCCTGCAACAGGGCAAGGCTTGTGCGATAGGGCAGAAACTCTCCAGGGTTTGTCACATGAATCTGAAACCCGTAACATGACTGTCTCGCCCACTTTCCCGAGGTTGGTTCAAACACTATCGGACGCAGAAAACAACCGGGTAGATCCGTCTTCCCAAGATAATCGAGCATTTTTTTATGCTCCCAGAATGGCGCTCCAACAAACTCGAAAGGGAGCGTTGTTCCCCTTCCCTCCGAGACATTTGTTCCTTCCCAGATCACCTGGCCTGGATAAACGAGTGCACATTCAGGTGTCGGCATATTGGGCGACGGTGCCACCCAGGGAAAACCAGTATCACGGAAAAGCATGCTTCTTGTAAGACCTCGAACGGGGACGATCGCCAAATCTGCATTAATGTCATACTCACGATTCATGAGCAGGGCGAGTTCCCCCATGGTCAGACCATGGCGCATGGGCAGCGGAAACAACCCAACAAATGAAGTGCAGTCATCTTTAAGAATATTTCCTTCTATCCGCTCACCACCAATGGGGTTGGGGCGATCGAGTATAACTATTTTTTTTCCTGTCACCGCAGCCGTCATCAGACAATAGGCCATGGTATACATGAAGGTGTACACCCGGGTTCCAACATCCACCAGATCTATGAGCAGAACATCAAAATGAGCAAACATCTCTGCAGTAGGTTTGCGCAACTCACCGTAAAGACTATATATCGGCAAGCCCGTCACAGTATCGACGCTGTGACCCGACTCGATCATATTATCCTGTTTTTCAGCAAAAAATCCATGCTGAGGCGAAAACAGACAGGTGAGACGTTCTCGGTACTTCTCCTGCAGCACAACTCTGCCATGTACAAGCCCGCTGGTTGTTGAAGCCTGGTTTGACAGGTAGGCAATCCTCTGTCCTGGAAAAACAAAGTCGCCACCTTCAGAAAGAACTTCTAGTCCAATTCGTATCATATTATTTTTATGTGTTTTTTAACAACGCAACATTTAGCACGATAAAGCGTAATGCGCCTTATCTGCGCCGTGTTCCAGTGCAGAATCGTTCATATTCAGGCGTAAAAAGTGCTGGTCAGCCTAATGATATTTGTGAAAAAAGTCAAAAGCCAATCTCCCAAAGATCTCATTATTGGCCGCTAAAATTGAGCGACTGCTTACCCGTCATGCTTTCAATAACTATTTTCCAGACCCTAACTCCGGCAAGGGAAATGTTTTTAAAATCCCATTTTTCTGTAGAATAATGAGCCATTATACAGTCAAGACCTGCTCTTTTTTCTTCATCTGTTGTTATTTCGAGTACTTGTCCAAAACCTATGACTGACTGGAAGGTAAAGGACCAGTCACAGGGCTTCTGATCGTGGGGTCTCACCTCCACATTATGTTCAAACTCGAAGCATACTGCGCTGTTTGAAGACATATAATCTATCTTCATGCCACCACTCGCTGCAGTATGAAAATAAATTATCCCCTCGACATAGCCAAATGAAACGGGGACAATATACGGCAGATTATCTTTTGCCAATCCAATCCTGCACACCTGACAGTGTCGAATCACCTCACTCATTGCGTCAACAGATGTAATTTCTTTATCAACCCTTCTCACATGGCCCACCGAATGTCACTTCAGGTTATAAAAAACCCGGTATTTTTCACTGTCCTGAGTTCAATCTTTCCAGACAAAATCGGATTGAGCCAGAGTTTCGCCTCGGAATTGTATCTGAAGCCCTGTCAAAAAGTTTCTCAGCACCTGATCCTTACACACCCTGTAATTCTTGTGCCCTTTTTTACGAAAGAAGGCGCTCAGTTCATGTCGACTCAACTGTAGTTCTGCAAGAGCCAGAATCTGCAGAAGATCATCGTCTTTTAAATCAAGTGCAATTTTTAGTTTCCGCATTATCTGGTTGTTTGAGAGATAGCTCTCTACTGCAGGCGCCGCACCCTCCTTTGGACCACGTTTTTCACAGATAAAACCGTTGAGAAAGGTTGCAAGAGATGCATCCTTACATTTTTCAATTTCAGGATCGGTGTCTTTTTTCAGCCACGCACTCACCTCGGCGCGCGTTACCTGCTGTCCGCCCTTCTGGAAGACCTCCATCATCTGCGAATCGCTTAAATCAAAAACGTAACGCAGTCGTCTTAACACATCATTATTTCTCACATTATTTCCTTTTTTTATCAAATTCCTGCAAACCGAATTCCTTTTCGTAACCGACCGTAAAATGTTCAGAGGCGCTATTGCGTAAACCTAAAAAATGTTTGTTATTTTTAGTAAACGGACAGACAGGGTTCTGACAGGGAGTAAAGCCAAATTTCATATAAAATTCCGGATTGCCCAGGACAAAAAGCGTGCTGTTTTTAATCTTTTCCTGGCGAAGAGCAAAACGAATAAGCTCCGCACCAATTCCCTGGTTCTGATATTCAGGTTTTACGGCAACCGGAGCCATGTGCAGACCACAAACCTCACCATTTTTATAAGCTTTTGTAAAAGCAATATAGCCTATAACCTTGTTGATATGAAGACAGACCCACTCTTCCATTTCGCACTGATTTTTATGCAGCTTTTCAACAAGGTTTACTTCATAATTACTTCGCACAAAGGATTGTTTTAACAGACCAAGGACCTTGGGATAGGTTTCAGTGGACACTCTACGTATTTTCATTCTCAGGCCTGGCTCAAAGGTTCTTCACTCTCAAAAACGTTTCACTCAACAACTTCCTTTACTCGTCCCACAGCACCATTTTCCAAGCGTACTTTAATACCATGGGGGTGTGTTGGAGATTTGGTCAGGATGTCCCTGACGATACCCCGCTTCAACCTCCCGGAACTCTGATGCTCCTTGAGCACGATATCCACAACAGCACCTGCCCGAATATTTTTTCTACTTTTTCCATCCATCCTTATTTCTTCCTCACCTCCCAGCCTAGCCTGGCAGGTTATGATATCTGCTCAAAATATAAAGAACGCTCTCGGTGGTCTCTGTTACGATCTTCATCCTCGATCGTTTCGACACCACAGATTTTATCGACATACGGTTCTGGTAGCGCAGCAGCTCTTGCCCCAACGACGATGTGTTCGATGTACCAGCTAAAAGGGTGAAGGGTGTTATCAATCGTTGTCGCATAGTAGAGAAAACCAGTCGCCTTTTCCCCTGTTCTTGTCTTTAATTGGACCTTTTTCTCCGCATAGCCATAGCCAAGCCCTTCTGCATCATCGAGCAATGATTTGTCCCGGTATTGCATGGAGTAGAGGACTCCAAAAACTGAATCGGTTTTCAGTCCGGTGAAATAGGCATCACCTTTACCGGATCCATCCATACCCGCTTTATGAAATTTCAACAGATGCCCGGCCAGGATATACACGCCAAGGGCTTTGGCACTTGGCACCCTTTTTTGCATGCGCAGCAAGGACATGTTCGAGCCGTAAGCAAAATAATTAATTTCTGTCATCTGAGCCGCCTTCCTCTTTAACCTGCTTATTCGATAGCAATATTTTTTTTTAGGCCTCAACTAAGAAAAAAAGTTAAAACTCTATACCTTTCTGAGCCTTAATGCCATTTTCATACGCGTGCTTCAAAGGCTCCATAACCGTCACAGTATCGGCAACCGCTATGAGCTCAGGCACGGCATCCCGCCCTGTCAAAATGAGAGAAAGACGTTTGGGTTTATTTTGAATTAACTTAACAATTTCTGTAACGTCTAAAAAATCATAAAGGGGTAAATAGGTAATTTCATCTAGAATAATGAGATCATACTGGTCGCTGAGAACCTTCTCCCGGGCGATCTCAAACCCCTGCCGAGCGACCTCCCGGTCTTCGTCAATATTATCTTTTTTAAAAACAAAACCTTTACCGCAGATAAACCAGTCAAGATTCTCTGTTTTACCAGCCATAACTCGCTCACCGTACTGACCCTGGCCTTTTAAGAACTGAATAACACAAACTCTGCCGCCATGGCCCAGGGTACGAAATGCAGTACCAAGAGCTGCCGTGGTTTTACCTTTCCCATTACCGGTATTTATAATTACTCGCCCGCAAGTCTCCATAGTTTCTCCATTAAAATCTTACAAAATGACAAAAGAGTATATTCAAAGGATTCAAAGAAGGTCCCTGGTTTTTATTACTCTTTAGTCAATCAAAGAGAGGATAGCAACAGAAGAGGAGGGTATAAAAGCAGAATTACAAAGAGCCACCACAGGAAAAAATTCTCAGTAATGATGTTTTGAAAATATTTTCTGGTTCTGTGAACAATGATATCAGCAGAATCAAGACACTACGACCTCGTTGCACAGTACATGTGTATGCACCTCTCTTGAGAAGCAGAGCATCTGACCGAGGCCGCATCTATCCTTTTATCCATTATTTTACGAATGATACTGTCTCTTGCCTTTGCACAACAATTATTTTCAGTCACTCCTTACTCTACCTCAAATTCAAAGAACCTGCCCAGGATAGGGAATACCGCAGAGCAAACCTGCAATCGGATCGTAGAAACTACAGGCCATACTTTCTGCCAATCCTTTGAAGATGCTATTGTTATCTGATGCAAATCGCAGTAATGATGAACAGGCTGTATGAGGCTTAAATGCCATCTGGTTTTATCTGAATAACGAACAGTAGTTGTTGAGATAAAAAGAAAAATTGTTGCAGGTCTATACCTAAGTCATCACGGTTTGGCTTTATTGACTTAACCACAAACGATGCACCGCAGTACAAAATTTCCATGGACTGCGATGAAAAGCAAAAATATTACATATCAGGACGATTACACAGGCATGAGTTTTAAAGTTGCTATAAACGGTTACGGACGAATCGGACAATCGGTGCTGAGAGCCATCTACTCATCACCCTTTCGCTCAAAGTTCTCAATAGTTGCGATCAATGAACTGGCTGACATTGAGACCCTCACATATCTCACACGCTACGACACCACCCACGGCCGATTCCCCTATCCCTTGTCATTTAAAGGTGATCAGTTGCGCATTGGAGACGATACCATACGGATATTCAGCCAGACTGACCCAGCATTTCTACCGTGGGCTGATCTTGATGTGGATCTGTTGTTTGAATGCTCAGGGACATTTTCTGACCGGGAAACGGCGGAAGTCCACCTGCAAAGCGGAGCCAGGCGTATCCTGCTCTCTCATCCCGCTACCCCGGCAGTGGATTCAATCATAGTTTATGGTTACAACCACTCACAACTCCATGCAGATCATAAAGTCGTCTCAAATGCCTCGTGTACCACCAATTGCATCGTGCCTATCCTGGATTTACTCCATCGTGAATTTGGCATCATAAACGGGGTAACAACAACCATTCATTCCGCCATGAATGACCAACCTATTATCGACAGCTACCATCACACCAACCTGCGCCTTACCAGAAGTGCTCTACATTCCATAATCCCGATCGACACAGGTCTTGCCAAGGGGATTGACAGGTTGATGCCCCACTTGAGCGGCCGGTTTGAATGTCTTCATGTTCGTGTACCAACAATCAATGTCTCGGCACTTGACCTTTCTATTAATGTGAAAAGACCCACCACCGCAGATGCAATTAACAGAGTTGTCAAAGCCGCATCTGAGGGTTCTTTACAGGGGCTCGTCGGTTATACAGAAGAGCCCCATGCCTCAATCGATTTTAACACAGATCCAAGATCTTCAATATTTGATGGCAGCCAGACGAAAGTTTGTGGAGATACCCTTGTAAAAATTTTCTGCTGGTTTGACAATGAATGGGGCTTTGCTAACAGAATGCTTGATGTTGCCAATAAATGGCTCAGCCTTAAGTGATATTGCAGGTTATTTCGACAAGGTCTACTCCAGACTCCCCCCAGGCAATTGTACCATTGATTACATAACCTGGAACTTTGAAACAATTAAAAATAGTAACTTTCGTCAATCAAACAGAGAGTTTTCTATGAAAAGATTACATTATAAAAAGTGCTGCAATTTCTTTTTGTCTGACAGGATATTGATAAAAGGCATACCCGCCATCCTCGCCATAGTCACCATCTGCAATATACGCTTGAAATACATGCAACATGCTCAATCCGTTTATTAACCTACGTGATGATAACAGGAGATTTTACGATGCAATGGAAACTCAACGACATACGCTTTCTTCATCCCCCATTTGATTTTGTCGGAACTTTTAGCAATGAAAAAATGCAGGAACGTCATAAGGCAATGCAGGATGCAAAAATAAAAGAAATCCGGGCCGAACTTAGAAAGGCCACATTGCCAGCAGAGGCGATGTATGTTCTCAACCCCACAGAACATATTCAGTTTCTCCTTAACAACCTTGAAAAATTTAGAGAAACAGAGACACTGGAAAGTACTGTTCTAAAACTGTACTACCGTAAAAACACCCCGTTTGCACCCGCCGGGGATTATGAAACCTGGGTTATGCTTTTTGGCTTATGCGATAAAAAAAAGCTAAAAGCACTCGGTAAACCGTTTCCTAAGGAAGGTTGTACCGCCTACAGAGGCTCCCTTACGAATATCCCCCATGGGCTCAGTTGGACAACGGATACAAAAGAGGCCAAATGGATCCTCAACCGCTGGGAGGATAAGACGATGGGGGGAGGAACAGTCTATTCCGCCGTGATCAGGGAAGAAGATATTCTCATCTATTACGTTGATGGCAGGCAACAGGAGGTGATTGTCAAACCTGAAATTGTACAGCACATTGAGGCCCAGCCGATAACCTCAGTTACACTGTAATGGCCACCTGTAGTCGGAGAATGTTATTACGATTATCTAGTCAAAAGAATCTGCCCAGCCGAGGGCCTCGACATAAAAATCACTGATCATGGTATCCGTAATATTGAGCTTTTTCTGAGCAAAGCGGAAAGCAATCCAATTACCCGCCTCATAGGTTTCGATCAGGCGTACAAAGATGAACAGCTCGCCTTTTCTGGCAACAAGAGCCTCTTTCAGTTTTTCGGAAAGAGGCATTTTACCAATAATGTTCTCAATACTTTGGTCGAGCATTGCATCAATCGACATGAATAATCCAAGCAAAAAAAGTTCACTGCTCTCTTTTTTCAAATATCCGCCGACTTGCTCTAAAAACTTCGCCCTGATAATGGAGGCACGGATAAGTTCTCCCGGTTTATTTTCAGAGAGTTTGCTCGTGGCAATAAGGGAGACAAACATCTTAAAACCATTTTCACCTAAAAATGAAATCGCCTGCCGAATTGATGACAGAGGTTGCAACCGTGAAAAATGTGATGAATTTATATATTTTAGCAACTTGTAGGTTAAAGAAACGTCCTGAGCCACCAACTCTGCCAGGGAATCTACATCAAATTCTGCAGAATTTATTTGGGAGATAAGCCGTATCAGCCCCATCTGAGATGATGAAAGATCCTTATTTTTTAAAACCTCGGGTTTTGAAAAAAAATAACCCTGAAAATAGTCAAACCCCAGTTCTACAGCCTTATGGAATTCCTCATAGGTCTCAACCTTTTCTGCAAGCAGCTTGCAATTATACTGCTTGAGAGTTTTGACCATTTCCCCCAAAGTTGCCACAGGGGTGAGACGAAAGTCTATTTTAATTATATCACTAAGATGAAGAAGCTCATCAAACTGTTTGGAATAGACAAAATCGTCCAGGGCAAGCAAGTAGCCTTTCTCTTTTAGCTCTGCACATGCAGAAACGATTTCCGGACCAGGACTTACATCTTCTAATATCTCAACCATCATTTTTTGTGGTGGAAAGAGCTGTGGTGTCCGGTTCAATATCAGATCTTCCGTAAAATTTATAAATACAAGTTTTCCAGCACCAACCTTTTCTATTCCAACTGTAAAAAAGGACGACGACAACAGGCTCGTTGTTGCGGTCTCCCCGTCTATGTCGGGAAATCCATTTGATTCACCTGAACGAAACAAAAGTTCGTAGGCATATATTTTTTTATCGATATCGAAAATAGGTTGTCTTGCGACAAATACATCCATCTTATTCTCCAGATTATTACAATTCTCATCACAACTCATTTTTTTTCAAACACAGGATAATGGTAGTGTATCACTACAGCTTGAAATTACAAAATTTTCTCTCAGATTATCTATTATTTTCGTGATCTATGCTTTCATCTTGGAAAACTTGCACCCTGGATCAAAGACATAGCCTATTGTCTCTTTGCCTCCCTCTCAGACCTTCGGTCACCATGTAAAAAAGTCCAGCAGATTTTTTAGACAATGTAAACAACTGGGGCATTACAGCAAGGCAAGACATCGATTATCATGAGCCCTTGAGCTCAACTGTGGCAGGGTCGCAGGGTGTTTTTTATTTTTGCTAGAGCGATATGAGGTGCATTGCGATGGTAGCAGAACACAATTGGTTGGAATTTTAACCCGTTATGGTATAAAAAGAACGTTGCAGACACTTATCAGCAGTTGCCAGGACAACTGTAGCAGGTTGAAAAAGAGGCTTTTACTCATCCAAAAAATCATCAATAATTATGAACATTTTCTATATTCTGTCCGCACTCTTTTTGTTGTTGATTATTGGCTCAATTATAAAAAACCAGAAAACACCGCCGACCATAGGAGTAAAGAACGGCCAATTGGCCCCTGTGCCAAGAACCCCAAACGTGGTGTCCAGTCAATCTGAAGCTGAAGCGACCAGGGTTGAACCCTTTCCTTTTAAACAGAGCGGGCTAAAAGAAAGCAAAAATGCCCTGCTGAAAATACTTAACAATTATAACGACATTGACATTATCAAAGAAGAGAAAAACTACATCCACGCGGTGAGCACCACCGCAACCTTGCATTTTCATGATGACCTTGAATTTTTCTTTGATGAGCGCATACGGGCAATACATTTTCGCTCAGCATCCAGAGTTGGCTACTCTGATTTAGGACTCAATAGAAAACGATATAAGCAGTTGCTCTCTGACTATCTGGCATATAACAATTCATTTAACGGGCAAGGCCCAAAAGGTCATCTTGACAGTGCAGGGAGCCTTTGACACGGTACACTACTTATCAGGGTACGGTGTTATCCTATAGGGCGATTTGACACCGTATATGCCAGTGGCAAATCACCCTGTAAAGCAGTCACAAAGAGAACATCATTTGACAAGGGTCTGCTTACCTTATCGTCATTGCAGCTCTCACCTGACTTTAGCACAGAACATGACGCCCCCCTGCGATGCGCGATACCGGCGTCCGGCACCCTGTTACTTTTTCAGCAGCATCGTGATCCGTTTGCGTGTTTCTTCTGTTGCCAGCAAAGTACCAAAAATCTTCAACTCATTGTCAATAACATCTTCAATGTTTGGCTGCTCTGCCTTCATAAGCTGCTTTGTTGCCATCAGAGAAGCCAGCGGTTGCTGTAACAGGAGCCGAACATACTCTTCTGCCACTTCTGAGGCTTTCCCCGGCTCAGAAACTGCATTTATGAGTCCCCAGGTATAGGCCTCGTCTGCCGAGAAAAATCGTCCTGAAAACAACACGTCTCTTGCTCTTTTTTCTCCAATAATTTTTGAGAGCAGCACACTGGAACCACCTTCAGGACCTACGCCGAGATTCACAAAGGGGAGCCGAAATTTGCTTTTGCCAGAGGCAACAGCATAGTCACAGTGGAGTAAAAGAGTCGTCCCAATTCCCACGGCAACTCCTTCCACCGCGATAACAAGAATTTTTTTTAATCGGGCCACTGTTTTAAAAATACCTTGTACACATTCCATAAGAGGCAACAGATCATCACCAACAAGGTCAAGAAGATCATTCCCTGCTGAAAAATGTCCGCCTGCTCCTTCCAGTACAATGAGATGACATTCCGGCAAACCGTCAACGACTTCAAAAGCGGAAATCAACTCACGATAGGTCTGCATACGGATGGCATTCAATTTATCCGGTCTATTTATCTGTATACGTGCGACTTTATTTTCACAGCTGACAATGATATCTTTATACTCTGTAAATTCCATGCTCTCCCCTCCTCGCTTTATCTTTACCAGAAACTCAACCTCATTCTACACTGTATGAAGAGGTACAATACTTTTACGTTAAGGTCAACATTGATATCTACTTGTACTGAACAGAAAAGAATACGGGAACAACGTATGTTTTTTACATGTTCCGACCTAAATTCCGATAGATCCAAGTCGTGAGAGAACGGATTTTTTGTTGATCGACCCCTGTCTGGGCACCAAGGGAGTCAAAAAGTTCTACAGCATCTTCCGTTGCGACATTTCCACCTGCATTTTGTACAAAGGGACAACCTCCAAGCCCACCTGTAGTAGTGTCAAATATTCTCACTCCGGCTTCATAGGCTGCTTGCATATTGGCAAGACCGAAACCACTCGTGTCGTGGGCATGCATCGATACAGACAGATCTGGAAGTTTATTTTTCACCAGCGGGATTAATGCTCTGACATCTTCAGGCTGGGCCATTCCAGCGGTGTCTGCCAGATTTATTTCTATGGCTCCCGCTTCACTGAAAGATACTGCAGTATCTACCACGCTTTTTTTATGAACAGGTCCCTCATCTGTACAACCAAAGGCACACTGAATCCCGGCCCGAACTGTTATCCCATTATGACAGGCGCTGCGAATGAGCTCTTCCATTGCACGGCATGCTATCTCTGAGCTCACCCCGGCATTTTTTCTGCTATGGGAATCACTGACAGAAACAGACATTGTAAGATGGGTAAGACCGCACTCCATTGCCCGCTCCAGTCCTTTTGCATTCAACACTAACGCCGTCAATAAACAGTTATCGTCGAGCCCATGAATTGCCCTTACAAACTCTGCTGTCTCAGCCATTTGCGGCACAATACGCGGGTGAACAAATGAACCGACCTGAACACGCCGCACCCCAGCCTCTAAAAGTTTCTGATATATAAATATTTTTTCTTCCAGTGAAAATATTTTCTGCTCAGCCTGCAATCCATCACGCAGGGTCTCATCCTCTAACAGTACTTGTGTCAAACATTTCATGGTTACTATGTATTTCTCTGGTTATATCTCTACCCTATCGTCTTGTCGAAATTAGGAATTATCTTCAAGCCTGCTTTTTGAAAGCTAGGATTTAGACTTTATACTCTTTTTTAGGCAGTGTATCGTAGACAAACAAACAAGCGGGTCTGTTGCAGATGTATTACCGGCAGATTTATCATTATATCTCAGCTTTTTTTCACTTATTTCAAAATGAGACAAAAATCAAATATTATACTGACAGGATTCATGGCCACAGGTAAAACAACTATCGGCAAATTACTTGCCCAGCAATTGTCCTGGGAGTTCGTTGACACCGATGAGATCATTGTCTCCCAGCAGGCAATGAGCATAGAAAACATTTTTAGTCAATTTGGTGAAGAGGCCTTTCGAAAACTGGAAAATGAAGTCGCCAGAGACCTCGCCAAACGAGAGCACCTGGTCATATCCACAGGTGGTAAAATGATGCTGGATCCTTTAAACGCAGAAATTTTAGAAAAAAACGGCAATGTTTTCAGCCTCCTCGCAACACCTGAAGAAATCCTGTCCCGGCTTAAACAAGATCAGATCAATACAAGACCTTTACTGAAAGGTGCCAACCCAAAGGCCAAAATTGTCCAACTGTTACAAGAAAGAGAAAAAGGCTATCAGCGCTTTCAGACAGTGGACACAGGATCCAAAACACCTGCGGAAGTAGCCGAAAACATTCTATCTCTCCTGAAGTGAAAAAGCAGTCAGGGAGTATGGCAATGGCCAGACTCCCCTCTGTTTTCAGCCATCGTCATGAAAAGGTTTTTTCGTACATTCCAGAATTAAAGCCGATGTAATAGACATTACCGATTTTAAGAGCCGGAGCCCTTAAATTGCCGGTTCGACCGGTGATTTTACTGAGCAACTCATCTTTATCCGCGGTTTTTGGCTCATACTCCAGGGTTTTCTGGCCACTTGCAACAACCACCTTATCAGCATTTTTCACAAGTGCATAGGCCTCTTCTCTTTGACACACCGCTTTTTTCGCGTCTACTTCAGTATCTACAGTTACACTTTTTTCCTCAAAAACCATCCAGGCTTTTTTGCAGGAAACTCAACCTTTACGCATATAGGCCCAATCAATATTCATTTTTCTCCTCTCTTTAGTTTTTCTTAGTCACCTGACTCATACATATTCTGTAGCCAGGAGCATGGCGTAACAGAGACAGCGCCCCTGTCACAATTAAAGTTCTGTCTGAAGACATCTTTTGTCGTTTAACATAACGATCAAAATCCGATCCGCCACCTCACCACAGAGAAAAATTAAAGACACTAACTGGGCTATTATGAATACAGTCCGACAGTCACAATAAGATCTGTTTCCTTCAGACCCACTCGAGTCTTCAGCGCCATAAATATATATTATGTATTGCTCAGCAGATACAATGTTGCTTATACTACCGAGCGATCACACTGAGACGTCCAACCAACAAGCCCATAAAAATGATTCCGGTGCTGAAATATGAAGCCAAGCAACTCATCGTCTTTACACATAAAGACGAAAATTTGGATTGAGAATGAACACAAAGATCTCCTTTTTGGTAAAGGAAAAACCGAAATCCTTGAAAAAATCGAACAGGAAGGAAGTATCGCCAAGGCCGCTGAAACCATGGGTTTAAACTATAAAAAAGCCTGGACCCATGTAAAAATACTTCAGGAAAACATCGCGGATCAACTCGTCGTTTCCAACAAGGGCCGGGGGGATAGTAGTGGAACAACTCTTACTCCAAAGGCAAGAGAGCTGATCAACAATTATAAGAAGCTGCAACGCGAAGTAGAGGAATTTGCCGATAAACGATTTCGTGAATTGTTCAAAATATAAATCTAACGATTAACGTATACACTAAAAACTGCAGCCGAGATGTCCTCCGTATCGGGGCCATCTCAACTGCAGCCTAAAGAAATATGCTCACCTAATTATGGCGGGGGAGTAACTTATGCATAGGACCTTTTACTCACCTTTCTACGCTAGATCTGTCCCTGTTTTTTAAGCTTTTTATAGAAAGAACTGTGAAGATATTTCACCTCGTCATTTTCCTTATAACCTGTAATGATACTGTGAATAGCACCCTTGATTGCAAAGAGTGACATGTAAGCATGGGTGAAGAAAAATGCTGTGATCAGCACCGCCAGCACATTATGGATTAGCGCCGATGCTCTCAAGAAATCAATTTGTGAGAGCCCAAAGCTTGCAGCTATATTGTAATTGAAATCCTGTAAGTACATTGCAGCACCGGTTGCGATCATCACAACGCCGCCCAGAGAGGCCACCCAAAACCACATTTTCTGCCCGGCATTAAATTTCCCTGCAGGAATTTCTTTAATTTCCTTGCTGAGATATCCACCAAGAATAAATACCCACTTAATATCATCCAAGGTTGGCAGCATCTCGATCAGCCAGAACAGAAACATCGGGATGACCGAAACAATAAACATCAGCGTTGCAACTCCATGAAGATATCTGGCGCCAAGTACAAGCGATCCTCCACCTAAATATTTGCCGAAGATTATCATAAGCCCGGTGGGGATCAATATGAGAAAAGCTACGGCGGCGATAAGGTGGATGATTCTTTGAAACAGGCTGAAAACATAGATCTTGTCACCATCATGTGAAAAGACCTTTGGCCCGATAATCAGATAGTGCAGAAGAAAAACAGTAGGTACAGCCAAAACAACGACCAGAAATATCTTTGAAAAATATGCACTCTGCAACAATACAAACAGGGGGCCGAGAGAAAAGGACGACACCTCTCCATAGGCCTTAATGTTTGACAGTATCATCTCGCCCCATATTTGGCTGTCAGCTGCATACGCAGCTGACGCCAAAATCAGGGGAGTGATGATAGAAAATATAATTTTCTTCATCACATGCCTCAGGCCCCCTGTCCTTTTGAGCTGACTCTCTTTCTGTATATAGCTGAAATTTCCTCAGCATCTCCAACGAGCAAGGCATTGGTACCACAGACGGCAGCACAAATGGGTACTTTACCTTCTGCTATACGGTTGTGCCCATAAAGATGTCGCTCTTTTTCACTATTCGTCTCCTCCGGGCCACCTGCGCACATGGTACACTTATCCATGGCACCCTTGGTTCCGAATGCACCATCCCGTGGAAACTGAGGTGCTCCGAAAGGACAGGCATAAAGGCAGTAACCGCAACCAATACACTTTTCTTTATCGTGAAGAACAATACCGTCCTCTCTGATATAGAAACAGTTAACGGGACAAACCTGAGCGCAGGGTGCATCGCTACAATGCATGCAGGCTATGGAAGTTGAAACTTCTTTTCCTTCTATACCCTCATAGAGGGTAATAACCTTACGTCTGCTTATACCGACAGGTAACTCGTGCGCTTCCGCACAGGCAACAGAGCAACCATAACACTCAATGCAACGATTATTGTCGCAATAAAACTTCATTCGAGCTTGTTCACTACTCATGATTCATCCCTCCCTATGCTTTTTCAATTCGGCACAAACCTGCGTTAAACTCAGGTATCTGCGTAATAATATCGAATCCATAATTGGTGATTGTGTTAGAACTTTCACCAATCGCATAAGGTTTGGTTCCCTCTGGATAGTTCTGGCTCATATCCACACCTTGCATTAAGCCCGCAAAGTTATACGGCAGGGCAATTCGATCCGGTGTTACACTGTAATTATACTGTGCCTTCACCTTGATTTTTGTTCCCTGGGGAGCATGCAACCACATCATGTCACCGTCACGCAGACCGTACTCCATGGCCAGATCAGGGTGAATATTTGCAAACATTTCCGGAGTTATATGGGAGAGGTATTTGCTCGTACGTTCAAGCATTCCAGCCCCACTGAGGTTCACCACCCGCATCGACACCAGCATTGTAGGAAAATTCTTGGCCCATACCTGGGCATTTTGCTCAGAGATGAACTTCACGTCTACCCTGAAGTTATTCTCTTGATCTTCATAGGTAGGATATTTTGCTACCAGATCCGGCCTTGGAGAGTGAATGGGCTCTCTGTGCTTTGGAATCGGATCTGGGAATGTCCAGACAATAGTCCGTGCCTTTGCGTTACCATATGGGGCGACACCTGCTGCTCTACATTTTGCCTGGATGATACCGCTATGGTCGACTTTCCAGTTCGCTCCAATTTTCGCCTTTTCTTCGGCTGTCAATTGAATACCAAGCACCTCTTCGATGTTTTCCTTGGTAATCTCAGGATAACCGCCTTTAACCTTGGATCCAGCAATATCAACACCGCTCTCAGCAAGCTGGCTGACTCCATTATGCTCTAAGCCGAACCTGTTCCTAAAGCCCATACCACCTTCATTAACAGGTGTATCAACATCATAAAGAATAGGACTGCCGGGATGCTTTTCATCCCAACTGGGCCATGGAAGTCCATAATACTCCCCTTTCATGGGTCCACTTCCGGCAAGAGTTAAAGGATCAAACATATGCCAGTTTTCCTGATGAGCCCTCAGACGCTTGGCTGTCCAGCCACCAAGTCCAATGGTTTTGATTGTTCTGGCAATTTCATCGGAGGCATCGTCTGGCCAGTTGAAATCCTTTTTCACCTCTGTCAGTACGCCGTCTTTCACAGCCATTTTCATGGCCCTGGTGTACTCATCATAAAAGCCAAACTCTTTGGCAAAGGCAAACATCACCTCATGGTCTGGTTTACTTTCATACAGAGGATCGACAACCTTGCTTCTCCACTGGGAAGTTCGGTTCGTTGCTGTAACACTACCTTCAGTCTCAAACTGGGTTGCAACCGGAAGAATGTAAATATCGTCCTTTTTATTTGTAATAACTGCGGCTTCATTGACAAATGGCTCAGCAATGACCAGGAGATCGAGTTTATCCAGAGCCTCCTGGATTTTTGCCGTCTGGGCCATTGAAGTAATACCGTTGCCCTGTACCCATAGAGCTCTGATTGGACTTGAAGAATAGGTTTTTTCTTCCTGCAGGACACCCTGCCACCATTTGGCCAGAGAAAAACCTTTGGCCTCCATCCACTCAGGTGCGTAAAACCTCTTCTGGAGCCAGTCAAAATCCACACCCCAGGAGTTCGCAAAATATTTCCATGCCCCCTCTGCCAAACCATAGTACCCTGACAGACTATCAGCGAGACAACACATATCTGTTGAACCCTGAACATTATCATGGCCGCGGATGATATTCGTACCACCACCTTTTTTACCCATATTTCCAAGAACTAACTGAAGAATAGGGATAATCCTGGTGTTTGAGGTGCCTGTGCTATGCTGGGTGATACCTAAAGCCCATACCACAGTCGTGGGTTTTGTTTTTGCCAGAATAGTCGCAACTTGAATAATCTTGGCAGCGGGAATACCGGTGACATCGGAAGTCTCTTCAGGAGTCCACTTCTCAGCCTCAACCCTGATGTCATCCATTCCATAAACCCGAGAGTTAATGAAATTTTTATCTTCCCAACCATTTTTAAAGATTACATGAAGCAGGCCATAAATAAAGGCCACATCTGTACCTGTACGAATCCGTAAATAATGATCAGCTTTTGCTGCAGTTTTTGTGTAAACCGGATCAACAACAATGAGCGGCGCATTATTTCTATCTTTTGCCTGGAGGAAGTGTTTCATTCCTATAGGATTTGCAGCGGCTGGATTTGCACCAATAACCAGCATTGCTTTTGAATGTTCAACAACATCACCGAAATGATTTGTCATAGCCCCATAACCCCATGTGTTCGCCACACCGGCGACCGTTGCGGAGTGTCAGATACGGGCTACGTGATCAATGTTGTTTGTACCCCACATCGCAGCAAACTTTCTAAAATAGAAGGCCTGTTGCAGGTTGAATTTTGCCGAACCGAGGAACATTGCGACATCAGGACCATTTTCCTTACGCAATGCGAGCATCTTCTCTGAAATTTCTTTGACTGCAGTTTCCCAGCTGATTCGCTTCCACTCGCCGTTAACTTTTTTCAGGGGAAATTTCAGACGTTGCTTACTTTTGACAAGATCAATCTGGTCAATACCCTTACAACAATGGCTGCCTTCGCTAATGGGATGATCCTGGGCAACATCCTGACGGACCCAAACTCCATTGTGCACCTCTGCAATAATACCGCAGCCGGCAGAACAGATGGAGCAGATTGTTTTCACCTTCTTGGAACCTGGAAACGGATCTTTTATTTCTTCTTCAGTAGCCGGTCTGATCGACTCGCTTGCGGCAAGAGCTGCTGTAGCGCTCATACCTGCCCCGACCGCTGCAAGTTTCAAAAAAGATCTCCTGCCAATCTTTGATGACATATGCTTAAATGTATCGTTGATCACAAACTTTCCTCCCATTAGTATGAAGATTTATAGTAAATATCCCAGTGTTGTGTCTTTTTATACAGGATCTCTTTTTTGGGAGAATTCCCTGTCACAACTCCATTGGAAGCGCTGGGCTTTACATCATCACCGGCCAGGCCGGATTGAGCTGCAAGCAATGTCCCGACTCCTGCGACTCCAGCCCCAAGAGTTACTTTCAAGAAACTTCTTCGCTGCTCATGCATAATTCCTCCTCTCGTTTGATATTTACAATCACGGGACGTAATATGCATATTTTGCACATTACCTCAACAAAACAACTTTCCCTAACATATCAGCTGACAAAGACAACACACCGCAACAGAGCGCTGTGGCAGTGACTTTTTTGCTGTCAGGCGACTATCTTGTGTTTATATGCTTACAAATTCCTCAACATTTCGTTCTACGAGTTGACGAGGTGGTTTTTTCACCTTTCGCGCTTTAATGTCCGGTCCAGCGATCTCGTCATATGCACTTACAGCTGGCCTGCTGACGTTTAAAAAGAGTCTTTCAAATTCAGCAAACGAACGCAAAACAATGGCAGCATTTTTATAGAACAGACTGTTTTCGTGGTTGAATACCTTTTCACTTAAGGTATCAATCATTGGGTTGAGGATTTGCTCAAAGACTTCTCTGGCCAGGCACTGCGCATACTCTTGTCCTTTGATTTCTTCTTCGATGAGTGTTTTCAAAAAAAGAGCGATAAACTCAATGTGGTCTTCATTTTCTTTAAAGATGTCTGTATTGCGCCTATAGTTTGAATTGAGGACATAATTCATCATTGCTACACGCTTTTTACCGTCATCGCGTTTCTCATCGTAGAATGAGGCCGTCATTGGAACATGGGAGGTTGTCGGAGAGAAAAATATTTGGTTCCCCTCATTTTTCAACCCTTCAAAAGTTAATGCCTCAAGCTGCTGTATCATTGCCTTCAGAGCCATACCTGACTCTTCATCCATCGGATGTTCCGCTAAAACATTCACGGCTGCAATGATAGAATCATGGTGACTTTCATTAAAATTAAAGGCGAACAGAGAGGCAAACATACCGTAATATACGCTACGTGCTTTGTTTATAGAGGTGCGATCCATTTCCATATCCTTTTTTCCCGAATTTCAGGTTCAAATATCCTGGCTCAAAGACTCAAACATGACCTTGGCCTTACAGTCGGGACAGCAGGAAAGTGCACGACTGCGTAAAGGGTCTCCAGCAAAAGCCTCGGTCATGATTGTAACGATTTTTGCGATTGATTTTGCAGGAGCAAAGCCTTTACCGCATTCCACACAATTAAAAATCTCATCCTTGGCCATAATTTTCTGTTCAAAATAAGAGGCTTGTAAAACCAGTTGACCATGAGCAACCTTGAGACAATCAACCTCTGGACAGATCTGCTCGCACCAGCCACACTGAACGCAGAGAGCTGGAGTAAAGCGCAGGGTGTTATCTTCAGCATGAGCCTCCAGAGCGTGTAGCGTGCAGGCGTCAACACAGCTCAAACAAAGGGTACAGTGTTCTTCGTTTATGGTGATCGCTCCATAGGGCATGTCAGCGTCTGGAGTAATGCAACCATGATCGGCGTTGCCGACAATGTAGGATAACCGTTCTACCAGCCTCACTCTTCTACTAACACCTTCATCGACATGTTGAATGAGATCCTCAGGAAGGCAAACAGCAGCCTCGGCGTTTTCTCGGACTTGCCCGGAACTCGTGCAGAGGTAAATGACCTGCCTCCCATATATTTTACCAAATATTTCGTTGAGCAGTCTCACACTGCCCATTTGAATTTTTGATTCTTCCCGGGCGTAGATGAGTATCGGATGATTGGAATTTTGAAGAAGTGTTAACAGGTATTCCTCATCAAGAAATCCATAATCCTCAACTGCAAGGGGCAGAATATTCGCTGGAAGAGGACCCTCCAACTCTGTGAGATCCGTATCCTTTGAGACGATCAAAGGAATACTTCCTCTGTAAAAGACAGTTGCTCTTTCAAAAGTTGACCGTGGAGATGGTGCATACTCCAGGGCTCCTGTCGGACAAACTCCTGCACACAGGCCACATCCGATACACTGAATACTCGAAAGTAAAATCTGTTTTTCTTCAGCTGAATAAGCAAGGGCATTTGCAGGGCAGATTTCCACACATCTATTGCAGACTTTACCGTTTTTATTGCTTTGAAGACACGAGGAGCGGATATACCTGACCGTATTTCTGTAGGTAAAGATCCCGTCACAGCCCAGTAGATCCTGATATGTATTTCCCAGGCCCCTCTGTAAAGGATCATGAACCCCGACAAGCTCGACAATATTGGCTGGTGCCTGAAACCAGATGACCTGATCTGCATCGATATTGACGACCCCTTGATCAGTTTTGAACTGGGCCACAAAATTTCCCAGGCTTCCAGCAAAACCTAAAATATCTGCCGAGTTTTGTACCACCAGGGTAAAATCTTGCAGATTGAGCTGAGCTACAAGCTGCTGCTGAGCAGTATCCGCGATAACCAGTATTTTTTTCCCAACCCGAATGGAGGATTCCACATCCTCAGCCCCTTCAAAGGCAATGCGGCGAGCGTCATAGAGATTATTCAGTTTATCCGCTTTTACAGACCAATCATCTGTACTACTTTCAAAATACCAGTTTATCTCAGGAGCATATATCTCTGCATCAGCGTCTCTCGTATTTGAAATGAGATATCTCTTGGAACCTTCCTGTATCGAAAGGTCAAAGTGTTCCCCCAGACAGACAGAATGGGAGAGTTCATGATGAAACAGGTAGTCTTTGCTCATAATAATAATCCTGATATTTCAACATATTGGTAAACATCAAAGCTCCAGTCGTTAAAAAACCGAGCATATCTTCAATCACTTTTCGTTTATCTCCACCGACCATCCCGCACAATTCTCCCATTCAAAGCGAAGCTCTTGATCATTTGTGACGCCCATATCGCATATATCGTCGCACAAGCTCTGAGTTATCACTTAAAAACAGAAGGACTTTGAAAGCTGCCTGACGATGAATTCGGAATATATATAACAGATGAAAAATTAATATGCAATCTCTGCATATTAATTTTATCATGTATTTACAGGGTGTTATTGATGGTTATTTTTGGTTGACATACAATCTTTGGTCGTAGGGAGAAACCCTACAAATATGAACAATACGGTGAATGATCTCGCACACTGCAGAAAACTGACAGAAAACTGACAGAAAAATTTTACTGATAAGAATAAGAACCACACATTCTTTCTTGCAATCCCCATCCAGAGCTTTACAATAAAAGCTCATAATGTTTGTTTCCAGCAACTCATACAGCTTGCTAGAAAGATATTGTGATGGCTTGGTTGAGCAAATAGACCATAGATAGATTCCTTCCGTTTCATTTTTAATTTTAACAATTGCCCCGCACAAAGACTGTGATTACTATTGTAAGTGTTGGTTGAGTTGGAAATATTTAGTATCACACTAAATAACTTGGCCGGGATAATGTGAAGATACGCTCAGTACTCCACATGAATACGTACTATAAAATCAAACAAAGGAGGTTTTTCAATGGCACAAAAACTGGCTGTCTATAAATGTGATATCTGTGGCAATGTAGCTGAAATACTCACTGCCGGTGGCGCAGAACTTATGTGTTGCGGACAACAGATGACCATGCAGACAGAAAACACCACCGACGCAGCGGTAGAAAAGCATGTTCCCGTTTTAGAGAAAAAGGACGGCGGATGGCATGTGTCAGTGGGCTCAGTTGACCACCCTATGACGGAGGCTCATTGGATAGAATGGATCGAGCTCTCTGCAGGAAACGCAGTATACAGACAATTTTTAAACCCTACAGACAAGCCTGAAGCTTTTTTCCCTTGTCCAGTAGACACAGTAACAGCCCGCGCATATTGCAACCTGCACGGCTTATGGAAAAAGTAATTTGACTTCTGGCTGGCTGTACCCGATACAGTCAGCCACTCCTGGTAGATTTTGAATATCTAGCAAGCATCTCTTAAAGTATAAAAATACTTTTTCCTTTCTTTATTGTAAATCAACCCCGCAACTCCAGACCAGCCGCAGTGATTCAATATATCGGTAAATAGAATTACAACTGTTCTTATAGGAAGGGGGTTGCATGAAGATTACAAACGCCCGGCAACCACATCGAGCAAGCAGAAGACCATGGTAAAATACCGAACCGAAAGAGATACGATGGGTGAGATGAAAATCCCAGCGACAGCACTTTTTGGAGCGCAAACCCAAAGAGCCGTTGAGAATTTCACGATAACACAAGATGTCATGCCCTGGAGTTTTATTGATGCGGTCCTGCACATCAAACTCGCCGCAGCAAAGACCAACGGGGACCTCGGCCTGCTCACCAAAGAACAATCCATTCGCATATGCACAGCAGTGGATTTTATTCTTGAACGAAAACCACTCGATCAATTTCCCGTCTCTGTTTACCAGACCGGTTCAGGCACGAGTACAAACATGAACGTCAATGAGGTCATTGCAAAAATAAGCAGCCAAAAAGATGCTCCGATTTCTGCAAACGACCACATAAACCTCTGTCAAAGCAGCAATGACGTTATTCCTTCAGCAATTCAGATTTCTGCAGCCAGAAAGACCACACAGCAACTCATTCCCGCACTCAAGTCTCTTATTCAGACTATTAATGGTTTTGCCAACAACCATAGAGATGTTATTAAAACAGGCAGAACCCACCTCATGGACGCCCTCCCGATAAAACTCATCGATGAATGCAAGGCCTGGAGCAGCCAGCTTGAGGAATGTATAGAACGGTTAGAAAGTGCACTGCCAAGACTCATGCGTCTTCCCCTTGGCGGAACAGCGGTCGGCAGTGGAGCGAACTGTCACCCTGAATTCGCAAAAAAGACAATTCGTACCCTGAGTAGAATTCTGGAGCTTGATTTTACCCAGGCCAGGTCTCTTTTCAAAGGTCTAAGCAGTCTCGACAGCGTTGTAGAACATATGTCACATCTCAAGACCTGCGCCATTTGCATGAGCAAAATCGCCAATGATTTACGATTCATGAATTCAGGACCCCACAATGGCTTTGGAGAAATTCAGCTTCCAGCTCTCCAGCCCGGCTCTTCCATTATGCCAGCCAAAATCAACCCAGTCATACCGGAAGCCGTCTTAATGGCCGCAGCCAGAGTTATCGGCAACGACGCAACAATGAGTATCGCAGGCCTTGGTGGTAATTTTCAGCTCAACACTATGCTGCCGCTTGCAGCAGCAACAATCCTTGAATCAATCAATCTGCTTTCTGAGAGTGCCCATGCCCTGAGCGAAAAGACCATTAAAGGAATCACAGTAAATAGAGACAAGCTCGCCTCCGCCCTCCCCCACAACCCAATACTTGTGACCTCACTGACACCTTACATTGGCTACAACAAAGCTGCTGAAATAGCTAAAATAGCCGAAAAAGAAAGAAGGCCCTTGATCGAAGTGGCGCTTGAGCAGACAGAAATTCCCAAAGAAAAACTACAACAGCTGCTAGACCCACAACACCTGGCAGATGGGGGTCTAGCTACTCATACATAAAAGGGCGCAACGGCCTTAAAAGCCCATGCGAGTTCTCATGAGTCCAGCAAGCTGACGCAGATAGTCGTAGATGACACCCTTGCCCATTTTAGACTGACCAAAGTCCCTGTCCCTGAATTGAATTGGTATTTCTTTTATCCGGATTTTCTTGTTGTACTCCGCGAGGATCGCAAAACCGATCTTAAAACCTGGCACATGAAGAGACAAGTCAGTTATCAACCTTCTTTTCAAAGCAAAAAAACCGGCGAGTGGGTCTTTTGCACTACAAAAACAGAGAGCTGGCAGGGTCGCAAGCTTCGATGATAGCTTTCTGGAAAATGGCCAGTCAGGAGTAGCGCCGCCGTCAACATAGCGGCTGCCAATGACCATATCGTATTCCTCAGAGAGGAGTGGAGCCAATAGTTCAGGTATTTTTTCTGGAGGATGACTCAAATCAGCATCCATGACGAGGACATATTCACTGTCAACAAAATGTGCTCCTGCTATCACGGCCGGAGCAAGGCCAACGTTCACCTCGCGCTGCAATAACTTTACAGGACGCTGTCCCTGCCATTTTTTGATGCAATCGGAAGTACCATCAATCGAAGCGGAATCAACAAAAAGTACATCAAAATCAAGACCTGAAGAATCTTTTACTTTAAAGATGCGTTCCAGAAGAAAGTCAATATTTTCTTCTTCATTGAGTGTTGGAATAATGATCGTTATTTTTGCCATTCATCCTCCCCTGCATCAGATTTTCTGGACAAGAAACTTACTGAAATCACAGTGCTGCATAATGTACAAATTCATTCCGGATCTACCCCACAATTGCCCTCCTACTTTTCACCAGACAGAACAGATCATAAGACAACTCCAGTCCAATCGGCGTATCGCTGATTGTCACATGCCACATCCAAATTATAGATACGATTTAATAATTTTGAAGATATGACGATTTAATATTTCTCTATAATCTGTAGAATTTACCAGCAACCAATATTTTTTCCGTAGGTAGACAGAACATTATCCTGAGCGTGTGATTAAATTATGAATTATAAAACATATAAATAAAATAATTCAGTACATTATTCTTGACAACACATTATGCGAAGAATAATATCATTCTAAACACAAGAGGATCAATCATGATAGACAATATAAGTTTAGAGATACTCAAAATCCTTCAGGAAAAAGCACGTATCCCCAACATTGAGGTCTCACGCCAGGTAGGCCTTGCTCCTTCAGCCGTTTTGGAACGAGTAAAAAAAATGGAAAAAATGGGGGTGATCGACGGTTATGAGGTCACGCTAAACCCTGAGCTTTTCAATCGAGCACTCATTGCATATATACAGGTAAGCACTGAAAAAAATATGGATGAAAACGTGGGCAGGCAGCTTGCGGAGATAACCGACATCCAGGAGGTCCATTTTATTTCAGGAAATGATTGTTACCTTGTAAAACTGCGTTGCAAGGATACCCCCGCACTTGAAGCAGTTTTAACAAAAAAAATAAAACCTATTCCAGGGATAATCTCCACGAAAACGAATATTGTTCTTTCGACCAGAAAAGAATCGAGCAGATTCCCCCTCCCCCAATCATTTTAATAAACGAGTAAGACAATGCCAATTTCACAATCCTATAAAAACAGACTCTTCCCGGCCCTCAGGCAAATCGCACATCACTATCAGACACCATTTCACATCTATGACGAGGCTGGAATCCGGGAAACCGGCAACAAACTCAAAGAGGCATTTAAAGATTTAGCCAGCTTTAAAGAATTCTATGCCGTAAAAGCCCTGCCAAACCCAAAAATTCTCTCCATTATGAAGGATATGGGATTTGGTTTTGACTGCAGCTCCGTAGCGGAACTGCGAATGAGCAGAGAAATAGGGGCGACACCCGAAGACCTTATGTTCACTTCCAATAACACAAGTCAGACCGACTTTGATGAAGCGGCTCTGGCTGGGGGGTGTATCCTGAACCTTGATGATATCAGTCTGATTGACAAGGTTCCGGTCCTTCCAGAGCTTATCTGTTTTAGATACAATCCAGGAGCAAAAAGGACAGGCAATGACATCATAGGCAAGCCTACTGAGGCGAAATATGGGGTAAGTCACGAGCAGATTGTCGAGGCGTATCGGCGAGCACAGCAAAAAGGTGCAACCAGGTTTGGCATCCACACGATGCTCGCATCCAATGAACTCAACTACGAATATATGGTGCAGACCGCTGAAATGCTGCTGTCACTTATCACGGAAATCTCACAAAAACTTAACATCCGTTTCGAATTTATTAACATTGGTGGAGGACTCGGGATTCCCTACAAGCCAGACGTCCCCGAACTGGATCTCAAAGCCATGGGAGAGGCTATCACAGCACTGTTTAAAGATTTTTCAAAAGCAAATGGATATGAACCAGCACTTTACATGGAGAGTGGTCGTTTTATAACCGGACCACATGGAGTACTGGTTACCACAGCCATCAACCGGAAAAACATCTATCGTACCTATATTGGCGTTGACGCCTCCATGAGTGCACTTATGCGCCCTGGAATGTACGATGCCTACCATCATATAGAGGTCGTGGGGAAAGAAGGTGGAGAAACTGAAATTGTCGACGTGGTAGGCTCGCTTTGCGAAAATAACGATAAATTTGCTGTACAAAGAGAGCTGCCTGTGATTGAAGACGGTGATATCCTGGTGATACAGGATACCGGCGCCCATGGCATTGCAATGGGTTTCAATTATAACGGCAACCTGCGCCCGAAAGAACTGCTCCTTAAACCAGAAGCCACGGTTGAACTCATTCGTCGGGAAGAGACTGTTGATGATTTATTTGCAACCTTACATTTTGAGCATAACGCCCTCGTGCTGTAACCAAGGTATTATTTTCATTTCTTATTTATCAGAAACACAACAGCCACAAGAAAAGGCGACGACACGTGAGGGTAAATGAAACAAAAAACATTTGATATCGAATATTTTCTCCAAACAGTGGCCAAAGCTGTCAAAGACAAAGACGTTCCGGTCGTCGATCTCATCGCCGTTCAGACAAAAGATCCCTTCAAGGTTCTGGTTGCGACGATTCTCTCGGCCAGGACCAAGGATGAAGTAACCGCAAAATCCTCTGCGAGACTTTTTAAAAAGGCCGGGAACATCCACGACCTTGCCACACTGAGTGAAGAAGAAATTGCAAAATTGATTTACCCCGTTGGCTTTTATAAAACGAAAGCAAAACACCTCTGTAAGCTCAAAGAAGCACTTGCTCAATTTGACTATAGAGTTCCGGAAACTATCGAAGAGCTGATACTTTTACCTGGAGTTGGTCGAAAGACGGCCAACCTCGTTGTCAGTGTCGCCTATCAAAAGCCTGCTATCTGCGTTGACACTCATGTACATAGAATTATGAATATATGGCAGTACGTGAAGACAGATACACCATTAAAGACAGAGATGGCACTTCGTGACAAACTTCCACAAAAACATTGGATTACTGTCAATTCCATTCTGGTCGCTTTCGGTCAATCCATTTGCCGGCCAATAAGCCCACATTGTGATATCTGCCCCCTGGACAACAACTGTGTAAAAAATGGGGTCCGTCCCCGCAAAACTGGTGGAAAAATGACGAAAAATGCAGGACTGAAATTTATCTCATGGAATGTTAACGGCATTAGAGCTGTTGAGAAAAAAGGCTTTATTGATATGTTGCAGGCATTTGATGCGGATATTATTGGTATCCAGGAAACAAAGGCCCAGCCGGATCAGCTTTCACAGGAAATAAAGGAAATTGCCGGATACACCTCCTACTGGCATAGTGCGGAACGTAAAGGCTACTCAGGTGTTGCCTTTTACACACGACTCGAACCTCTGGAAGTGCATTATGGCTTAGGTGATGAGGAATTTGACAGTGAAGGAAGGGTCCTAACCCTTGAATTCGAAAACTATTACCTCATAAACATATATTTCCCCAATGCCGGGGAAAAGCTCAAAAGACTCGACTATAAACTCCGTTTTGATGCAAAGCTTCTCACTTTTGCCCAGAATCTTGAACAGAAAAAAAATGTCATCCTCTGCGGGGACTTTAATGTCGCTCACAAGGAAATTGACCTGAAAAATCCCAAATCCAACGAAAAAAACGCGGGTTTCAGTCCTGAAGAACGAGCCTGGATGGATAATTTTGTCGAGGCTGGTTTTGTTGATACCTTTCGCATATTCAATCAGGAACCCGAACAATATACATGGTGGAGCTATCGCTTCAGTGCTCGAAGCAAGAACATTGGCTGGCGTATCGACTACTTTTGTGTCAATAATAAGGCGAAGGCAAACGTTGAAAATGCAACTATCCGCCAGGATATCATGGGTTCAGACCACTGCCCTGTAGAACTTTATTATAGACCTTAATTCCCCTTTTGTTTTGATCAAACCTCCATCTTGGTTTAAAGTGCTGTCCATTCCATCAGGACAATCTTACAACCAGAGAGACATGTAATCCCATGAACAAAGACCATTCCGAAAGCCTGCTTGTTCACTTCAGGCGTATCGAAGCATTGCGCTCTGAAGCGCTTGATCTCAAAGCTATAGATCTTACTTCAAGACAGCTCTGTGATCTCGAACTTTTGCTCAACAGAGGCTTTTATCCCCTTGGCGGCTACCTCAACCGCACTGAGTATGAATCGGTCATCGCCACCATGCGTTTACCTGGGGGCGAAATATGGCCCATGCCCATTAATCTGGACATAAATGAACAACTGGCCACGACCTTGAAACCTGGAGAAAGAGTCGCTCTCAATGATCAGGAAGGCTTTTTACTTGCGATCCTGACCGTCAGTGATATCTGGCAACCGGATAAAACTCTTGAGGCACGAGCCGTATATGGTACAGATGATCCAGGCCTCCATCCTGGTGTAGTGCAGCTTTTTGACAGAAACCACAACTGGTATGTGGGAGGCAGCCTTGAAGGTGTCAGCCTGCCTATCCACTACGATTTTCGTGAACTCCGGCTGAGCCCGTCTGAGACCGCCCGAACCTTCAGCATGAATGGCTGGAGGCGTGTTCTTGGCTTTCATACCGAGGATTATCTGCACTGTGCCCACCGGGAGATGATCCTGAATGCGGCAAGAGAACACGGTACAGCTCTATTTTTGCAACCCGTGGCAGACCTCAGCCATCCTGGGGCACTGGACTATTACACCCAGATTCGCTGCTATCAGATTTTTGCTGACAAGTTCCCCTCTAACATGATCAAGCTCGGCTTGACCCCATTTGCCAGCCGCAAGGCAGGTCCTGTCGAGGCCCTGTGGCAGGCCATTACCCGGAAGAATTTTGGCTGCAGTCACTTTATGGTGGCCCCTGACCACGCAGACCCATTTGTAAAAAGACACAATGGAGACCGCTTTTACCCGCTGGGCAGCGCTCAGGAGCTTGTTGCAAAGCATGCCAATGAAACCGGAATAGAAATGGTACCGCAGCAGGTTATGGGGTACCAGCAGGAAACTAAAAAATATGTTTTTATCGATAATACTGTCAGCGAGGATGTTTCAACCATCAGCTCCGATGAACTCAAACGCAGACTGAAAGAAGGTGAGCATATACCGGAGTGGTTTTCCTACCCGGAGATTGTGGCAGAGCTTCACAACTCTTTTCCACCCAAGGCAAAGCAAGGTTTTACTATCTTTATGACTGGATTTTCCGGATCAGGAAAATCGACAATTGCCAAGGTACTGCTGGTCAAATTCATGGAGATGAATGATCGTCCCGTAACACTTCTTGATGGTGATATCGTCAGACAAAACCTCTCTTCTGAACTTTCATTTTCAAAAGAACATCGAAATCTTAACATCACCCGTATCGGTTTTGTCGCAAGCGAAATCACCAAAAATGGTGGTATCGCCCTGTGTGCCCCGATTGCCCCATACGAAGAATCCCGACAGGCCAACAGGGAACTGATCTCCAGTTACGGAGGGTACGTCGAGGTACACGTCTCAACCCCACTTGAGGTTTGTGAACAACGAGACCGCAAGGGGCTCTATGCAAAAGCCCGGGCGGGAAAAGTCAAAGGGGTCACCGGTATCACAGATCCTTACATTCCTCCATCAAATCCTGAATTAACGATTGATACAACTCACATGACACCAATGGAAGCCGTTCAGGAAATTCTTCTCTACCTCGAAGAACAGGGATATTTCGGCTGATATCTTTCGGGTATTTTTACCAAAAAAGATGAACGAACTATCAACGAAGTGCATTAGCCTGAAAAGAGCTCAGGCCGATGTTGTTTAAGATACTCCATGACCTTTCGCACCCCGGAAGGACAGGCGAGCCTATCCGCCTCCCCGGGACTCAGCCAGCTGTATTTTTCAGCCGACCGCAACTGAGGAGTATCAGCTTTATGCTCTTGTAACCTGCAAAAATAACAATGAAGAACAATTTTATGATGGGTGTACTGGTGTTTAACCTCCACTGCGAATTGCTCAGCAATAACGGCCAGCCCCGTATCTTTTTTGATTTCCAACGCCACATCAAGCTGTGAATTTTCATCGTCTTCAACAACGATCTCACCTCCTGGAAATTCCCACAATCCGCCCCAGACTGCAGATCTTTTTCTTTGCTGCATAAAGATCCTGCCGTTTTGTAATATTATGCCGGCGACACGTTTAATCTGGATATTTTCCTGGGCCTTTTGCAAAACAGGTCTGACACTGACGAGTCCAAGAGCGTAAGACCTGCAAAACTCCCGTACCGGACAAATATGGCAGAGCGGTGCCTTGGGACTACAGAGCAGACCTCCAAAATCCATGAGGGCTTGATTAAATATTCTTGCTTTGCCCGGAGGAAGCAATGCTGTTGCAACAGCTCGAATCTTCTTTTGTACCTCTGTAGTTTTTACAGGTTGATCAATATTAAACACTCTTGCAAAAACTCTGTTAACATTGGCATCAACGACAACAACATCTTCATTGCCTGCAATACTCGCTATTGCTGCAGCGGTATAGGGGCCGATACCTGGCAATTCCAGCAGTGTTGCATATTCAGAAGGAACCTTGCAGTTATAATCTTCAACAATTACCTTGGCAGCCTTGTGTAGATTTCTAGCCCTCGCATAGTAGCCCAACCCCTCCCAATATCTGAGGATCTCGTCTTCAGCCGCTAAGGCGACGTCTACAACAACGGGGAATCTCTCCAGCCAGCGGTTGAAATAAACAATGCCACGTTCCATCTGCGTCTGTTGCAGCATGATTTCAGAGATCCAGACATGATAGGGATCATAGGTCTGTCTCCAGGGCAGTGCTCTTTTTGTTGTGCGAAACCAATGCAACAGCCTGGTTACAAACAGATCTTGTTCAGAAAAAGAAAGGTGGAAACAGGATTCCGGCTTACCGTTGTGCAACTTATTGCCCCACGCCCATAAAGCGTCCAAGGGCAACTAGGCCCATACCCAGGAGAACCGTGGCTGAAAGGCTTTTAAACTTCCAGGCTACAGGAAAGGCAAACAGAGCCGCCACAAGAAACAGATTATCAAAAGAAAAACTGACCCTTTCTTCCCGAATCAGCAGAGAAGGTACCAGCATTGCTGCAAGCACTGCTGGGGGAATAAGACGTAACCAGGCCGTAAGAAGAGGTCGCAAGGTCTTGCCACTGAGAAACAGTGCAGGGAGAAGTCGTGGGATATAGGTTACCACGGCCATGCCAACAATGGTCCAGAAAATCAGCGTTTGATCCATTGTTCCACGCCCAGACCTATTGTAGCGCCGATAACCGTTGCTAAGATAATATGAAACTGATGCAGCCCAAGGAGATAAAGACCTGTCGCTAGCCCCCCGGAGATTATCGCCGTAACCACCCGCATCCTGTTTGCACACTGACTGACGAGAAGACCAATAAACATGGCGGACAGTGCATAATCAAGACCAAGAGGTTTCACATCCCCAATGAGACCAGAGGCAAAAATTCCAAGAACTGAGCCTAAGACCCAGGAGAGTTGAGCTGTCAGATTCAGGGACAGGGCCTCAACCATAGATTCTCCGAGTTCCTGGGCCTTGGATGAGTGCAGCGCAAAGGTTTCATCTGTCAGCTCATAGGAAAATAAGGCGAGATACCTTTTTTTCCAGCCCGAGAGATATGGAGCCAGTGATGCTGCCATTAGCATATGCCGGAGATTCACTATAAAAGTGGTGAGTATTATAGCGGCAGGCCCGGTACCACTTGCAAAAAGCCCTACCGCTATAAATTGTGCGGAACCTGCAAATACAATCAAAGACATGAGCAGGGTATTAGTCTCGGACAGACCACTTTTTCCAGCCAATACCCCGTAGGCAAACCCAATTGGAACATACCCGAGGACTATGGGAAGCGCTCTCCTGATACCAGTTACACTGGATCTGTTTAAGAGCATCCTACATCCTGAGATATAATTTTTTACAACGCTCTCGTGTCATAAGGTTTTTCCAGTCAGAACCAAGACAGTTCTCCCAAAGAGGTACAAGGTTGAGAGCTGTTGTAACCATAAGTTCCAGCGCATCATTACCTAAATCAGCAGTAATATTTTTAGGCAGTTGTATATCGTGTTTTTTCATCATCTGTCTAAATTCGGCAACCCCGTCTGGATAGATATCTTCCAACACATCAAAGGCAATGCAGCAACCAATTCCATGATGGATACCGAGGACATAAGAGAGCCCATAAGAAAGTGCGTGACAGGCACCAACCTGGGAGTAAGCAATAGACATCCCCCCAAAATAAGAAGCCATCATCAGCTTATCATCCTTGTCCGGATGGTCATCCAGAAAGACCTGTCGACAGAGATCGAGTGACTTTTCACCATAAGATTTACTGAATTCATTGATAAAAGTTCCCTGAAGTGACTCAACATCATGAATATAGCAGTCCATCCCTGTATAAAACCACTGATCTTTCGGCACACCGGCAATAAGTTCCGGGTCGAGAATCAACTGGTTATAGAGAGTGTAGTCTGAATTGATACCCAACTTTTTCTCGGGCCCTGTAAGAATAGTGGTTCTTGAAATTTCGGCCCCCGTCCCTGCCAGTGTCGGTACCGCAAGATGATACACTGATGGTATCTCAATGAGATCCCAGCCTTGATAATCAGCCGAGGATCCTGGGTTTTTCAGCAGGAGTGATATGGCTTTGGCAATGTCCATTGTAGAACCGCCACCAATGCCTACGATACCATCGGGTAAAATCTCGTTATATTGTTTGATC
Source organism: Desulforhopalus sp. IMCC35007 (assembly GCF_005116575.1). Classification (GTDB taxonomy): domain Bacteria; phylum Desulfobacterota; class Desulfobulbia; order Desulfobulbales; family Desulfocapsaceae; genus Desulforhopalus_A. The sequence goes on from NZ_SWCN01000008.1 coordinate 226,617, forward strand.
TGTTGAACAAGAGCGTCGATATAACTTGTCTTGGGCTCATCATCTACGTTCACATGGAGCAGAAGATCACCTTTTTCCAGAGGAATGCGTGACTCAAGGGGCTTACCGATAAAGATATCATCTAAGACAAAAACAAAATACGATCCTGGAGTAACACGTTCAGGAGCAATAACCTCCGCAAGTTGGTTAAATGAACCCCGACCAAACATAATTTTAGGTACGATACTGAAATTTCTATACATAATATATTAACTCATAGAGTAATGGAAAAAATGGAAAATAAAAACGACCCAAATAATATGGTAAAGCTTCCCGTAACAATTTTCAGGTAAAAATTCAAGCTCCTTTTGTCTGAGAAATGAGTTGTCTCATTTTAGAATTGGGCTATTATAGCTTTTTTTGACGTACCGAAGACTTTCTTTTACGCAGGAGCGGGTGTACCTAGACCTTCTCTTTTCGTTTGAACAATGAGAAACAAACCCTCCTCTATTATAGAGTAACAGCCAGGAAATACTTGATGTCAGTCATTAGCGAAGATAGTGTATTTACGTCACTTCAGCAACATGGTCCTCTTGCAGTTGAAGAAAACATCAACATAGATGAACCCTTTTCCCCTGCAACACGACGGTGGGTTAAAAATCTCTGTAAAACGCGGATCAATGCAACCAAGTACCGCGCACTGAGAAATCAGGTCTTTACTTTTCTCAACATATCCAGTTTTTCTCAAATAGCCGAACTCCTTGAGGATCCTATCCGACAAAAAGAGATGAGTAAAAGAGCCTGCGCACTGCTCGGCAACATGTTTGGTTTAAACGGTACGCAGCGAGAAATAGAAGCACGGGTTCATCAATACGCCCGTACTGCAGATGCTGTTATCAACTCACTTAAAGTTAAAATTCTTAAGCCATATGCCTCACATATAGCTACAACGAACGAAATAGAAGTAACTAACGATCCGGTAAGTCTACTGCTTATCATGTTTGATAATCATTACAGTAAGAAAGCACGTTTTGAGGCCCGCCGTAAACTTGTGCTGATGAACCTTGCAGGCTCTATCGACCAGCGTGAAACAGAAACTGCAATTGAAGAAAAGTTCTCAAATTTCCTGAGCTTTTTGAATAAATACGTCTGGAGTCGTAGTCTCAAGATAGGCGAACTTGATGTCATCTATCTTTACTCCAAACATTCCACAGAGGATTATGGCTGTAAATCTGTGATTCCCATCTCCCCTGCCACCGCCAAAACCATAAAGCTTGAAAAAGACAGCAAGTTGACCCTGATCAAACGAAGAAGATTTTACAGTGGTCATCGGGAAATTCCCATTTACGTTTCTATCAGGAAAAAGCCACCCGAGGCAAAAGTTCTTAAGCTGCTCCGGAAAAACGAAAAAAATCCGTCTGTCGCAGTTGATGATGAGCTCGGGCTCATGGCGGTTCTTGATTCTGTTGCCGATATTAAAACCTTTCAGGATCACTTAACCCGCAGTGCATCAAAAGCAGATAGTTTCATGGTACTTGAAGATATATCAGACACCCTCACGGGCAAAACCCCCTATAAGGCATCCAGTACTGGGTCAAGCAGCAAGACAGAGATGATGAAGTTTTTCGCAAGGCTTGGCGGAATGCGTGTGGAATTTATTATCCATACGAACCAGAGCTGGCTCAATTATATGTACAAGAACGATGTAGCACATGATGAATACGAGGTAAAAAGGGTGTTCGATTCAGGGGTTATGGAGCTTCTCTTTCCAGATGATATCTATCAGTTAGATCACAAACAGATCAGAGAGGAGATGATCCAGAACTTTCGCAGCCATTTAAAATAGCAAAAAAGCGGCAATCACAAAGTGATTGCCGCTTTATACTTGTACTTATCTAAAGCCTTTACAGTCCTCGTTTGTAGGCCGCGTATGTATCCTTGAGGCCCGCCTCAAATGTCATCTTAGGCTTCCAGCCAAGATTGTTGAGCAAGGTGGTGTCTAAAAGCTTTCTCGGTGTTCCGTCAGGCTGGTCGCTATTAAAAACAGTCTCTCCTGTAAAACCAACAAGGTCTGCAATAATTTCTGCAGTCTTTGCTATAGTAATATCCTCTCCGGTTCCCACATTGACAAAAGAGGGGTTATCTTTTTCGAAATAGCTTTGATCAAGTTGCATGACATGTGTGCAGGCAGCAGCCATATCATCTACATGAAGAAACTCACGCCTTGGTGTACCTGAGCCCCAAAGAATAACTTTTGGCGTAACGTCTTTTACGAGATTTCTTCCGGAAGAAGAATAACCAATAGCCTCCTGAATATCTTGGGGGATGCTCCCATATCTTTTCTCATCGTTGATAATCTCATCAAGCTTTGATTCCTGAGCAAGTTTTGCTAAATGAAATTTTCGAAGCATTGCAGGAATCACATGACTGTTTTCAAGATGATAGTTGTCACCAGGTCCGTATAAGTTAGTTGGCATAACCGAACGAAACGAGGTGTTGTACTGACGATTATACGCTTCGCACATTTTAATCCCGGCTATTTTAGCAATTGCATAAGGTTCATTTGTCGGCTCAAGAGTCCCTGTGAGTAAATGGTTCTCCTGCATCGGCTGGGGAGCCAACTTCGGATAAATACATGATGAACCTAGAAATAGAAGATCCTTGATTCCTGTAATATATGCCTGATGAATCACATTAGATTGTATCATCAGATTTGTATAAATGAACTCGGCCGGAAAAATATTGTTTGCATGTATTCCGCCAACTTTGGCTGCAGCAAGCACAACTCTGTCCGGTTTATTCTTCTGATAAAAATCTTGCACAGCATGCTGGTCGGTAAGATCCAATTCCTTATGGGTACGAGTTACTATATTCTCACACCCAAGTCGCTGCAGTTGACGCACAACAGCAGCACCAACCATACCTCTGTGCCCCGCCACATAAATCTTCTGATCCTGTATTCTCTTTGCCATTTTAGAAACCATTGTTACTCATGGTGGTTAAGCACAGAAAAACCTTCATTCTTACACAGCTCATCTTTTTTGGCTTCTTCGAAATCAGATCGCATCATTTCAGCGACAAGTTCTGAAAAAGTTGTTTCAGGTTCCCAGCCAAGTTTTTCTTTTGCTTTTCTGGGATCACCAAGCAGGGTTTCCACTTCTGTCGGTCTAAAATACCGGCTATCCACCCGCACAATCACATCCCCTTGTTTTATGGCCCCTGAATAGTTATCCGGTAATCCTGAAAGAATACCAACCTCATCGATTCCAGTTCCCTGCCAGCTCATGGTCATGCCAAGTTCTGCGGCTGCGGCATCGACGAAGTCACGGACGGAGTGCTGCTCACCACTTGCAATGACAAAATCTTCAGGTTTTTCCTGCTGGAGCATCATCCATTGCATTTTCACATAGTCCCTGGCATGGCCCCAGTCGCGCTTTGCATCCATATTCCCAAGATAGAGGCAGTCCTGAAGACCGAGAAATATTCTCGCCATGGCACGGGTGATCTTTCTCGTGACAAAGGTTTCACCACGAAGTGGGGATTCATGGTTAAAGAGGATTCCATTACAGGCAAAAATGTCGTAGGCCTCCCTGTAGTTAACGACAATCCAGTACGCATACATTTTTGATACGGCATAGGGAGATCTTGGATAAAACGGGGTCGTTTCTGTCTGTGGTATCTCCTGCACCTTACCGAAAAGTTCAGAAGTCGAGGCCTGGTAAAATTTCGTTTTCGTAGAGAGATTGAGGATTCTTATCGCCTCAAGAAGACGCAGTGTTCCGAGCGCATCAGAATTTGCTGTATATTCAGGTTCTTCAAAAGAAACTGCAACATGTGATTGAGCAGCAAGGTTGTATATCTCATCCGGCTTCACCTTACCTATAATATTGATAAGGCTGGAAGAGTCCGTTAAATCCCCATGATGCAAAATAAAATTTCGATCTTTTGCATGGGGGTCCTGATAGAGATGATCAATCCGGTCGGTATTAAAAAGCGATGCTCTTCGTTTGATACCGTGAACTTCATATCCTTTTTCTAGAAGGAATTCAGCAAGATAAGCTCCGTCTTGTCCGGTAATTCCGGTAATTAATGCTTTTTTCATCGGTTGATCAATCTCTTTTTATTTAAATATTAAAATACTATAAATCATAACAACAGTAGACCAAACAGGCGCGAAAGTCCTGCAAAAATGGTTACAACAGTATCGAACGTCCTCGTCCTATACCATAGTAGGCAAGACCCAAGGCCTCAACACGTTTGGGGTCATATAAATTTCTGCCATCAAAAACAACTTTATCCTTTAATTCAGTGAGTAATTGATTAAAGTCGGGAACTCGAAAACTTTTCCACTCGGTGACTATCACCAGTGCGTCAGCACCATGCAAGGCGGCTTCCTTGGTCCCCATTAAAACGAGCTCATCCCGTGTTCCATAGATTCTTTGCGCTTCTTCCATCGCTTCAGGATCATATGCCTGTACTTTGGCTCCGGCCTTCCAGAGTGACTCCATGAGAACCCTGCTGGATGCTTCCCTCATATCATCTGTATTCGGTTTGAATGATAGCCCCCAGACTGCAAAGGTTTTACCAGCCACATCCCCATTATAAAAACGAGAGACATGCTCAAAGAGCTTTTCTTTTTGTTTATAGTTTACACTTTCAACAGCTTTAAGGATTTTAGCATCGTAACCAATTTCATTTGCCGAACGTTCCAGGGCCTGAACATCTTTTGGAAAGCAGGAACCACCATAACCGCATCCAGGATAAATAAACTGGTAGCCAATCCTTGAATCCGAACCGATTCCACGACGAACCTGTTCAATATCTACCCCTAATCTTTCAGCCAAATTGGACATCTCATTCATAAAAGAGATCTTGGTGGCAAGAAGACAATTTGCAGCGTACTTAGTAAATTCTGCACTGCGAACATCCATGATCATTATTTTGTCATGGTTACGGCTAAAGGGTTCATAGAGTTCCCTCATTTTTTCTTCAACTTCATGACTATCTGTACCGACAATGATCCTCTCCGGACGCATGCAGTCTTCCAGCGCTGAGCCTTCTTTTAAAAATTCAGGATTAGAAACAATATGCAGAGGATAGTTTACTCCTCTTTCTTTCAAGATCGATGACATATGCGCTCTAACCTTATCTGCAGTTCCAACTGGTACTGTAGATTTATCGATGACAATTTTTCCACTTGCCATGTGCTTGGCTATGGTGCCAGCGACCGACAGCACATATTGCAGATCTGCACTGCCATCTTCGTCTGGTGGCGTACCAACTGCTATAAACTGAAGGTCTCCGTGTGATATTCCTTCTTCTGAATCGGTAGTAAAGGAAATTCGCTTCTTTTCATAGTTCGTTAAAACCAAATCAGAAAGACCAGGTTCAAAAATTGGTATAACCCCATTTTTTAAGCCATCTATTTTGTTTGCATCGACATCTACACAGCATACATTGTGTCCAACATCAGCAAGCACCGCAGCCTGCACCAAGCCAACATATCCAACACCAAACACAGTTACATTCATAAAAAAGCCTCAACTTAAAAAGTGATAACGCACTAGAGTAAAAAATTGTCGCGCATAATAGCGAAACAAGGACCATATTTCAAGGTATAGATTGAATTTTAGCGGAAAAAGGCCACACACCACCTAACGGATTTTACATGTTTCTTGTTTATCCATTATAATAGTATGACGAAATCCCAGATATAAAAGCTCGAAAGTATTTACCACAACGCTCGTCTCATATTCTAGCCAACTCAATAATTATTGGTCTTGTTCCTATAAGATGTCACTCAATCATCGACCTGGAATTTAGTACTTCCCACACATCTCAAATCTTCTTCAACCATGACCTAACTATTTTAAACCAAAGAACAGCGACATAGAAATGAGAATGGTAGATACTAAGAAGAACGGCCGCAAAAAAGATAGCGGTGAGGTGATTTTATTGTTGACCTAATGCGAGTGATCAGCTATTTTGCCGCTCCTTCGTGAGCAACAGCGAAAAGCAAGCAGCCTGAACGGCTTGAGAGTTTAAAACTGTTTCTCACAAATGAAAATAAGATAAACTTTTTATTGACATAAGGTTTTAAGTTTATTAGAGTTAGCCGCTCGCCGCGACATAAAGCGCGGGACACTTCGGGAGTTGAGGAGTGTTAAACGATCCTTGAAAACTAAATAACAACACATAAGCAAACGGGCCCAACGTAGTTTTAGCGAACTACAATGGAGCAAGTTTTCGTAATTCGAAAATAGAGCTCTTATATACATAAGCACTATATAAGTAACTATCTCTTGAGTGAGGTAGTCTAGGATATCAAACTGGAGAGTTTGATCCTGGCTCAGAACGAACGCTGGCGGCGTGCTTAACACATGCAAGTCGAACGCGAAAGGGATTTCGGTCCTGAGTAGAGTGGCGCACGGGTGAGTAAC
>NZ_SWCN01000067.1 GCF_005116575.1 Desulforhopalus sp. IMCC35007
ATTTTTTGTAACAGCTTGATTCAATTATACAATCACCTGAGATGCATTGTAATAGGGCTAGTATAGCACGAATAATGCCGAGTTGAAGTGATTTGCTATAAACCGCCGCAATCGTAATGTGGTAAGCATTTTCAGAAGTCGAAAAAAGCCATGGTATACTATGGCCATGGCAACAGTAGATAAGACAAGTGTTCGGGATGAGGTCACTCGCCTGAAGAAGGAATTTGAGCAACTCTGCTCTGACGGCAAAGTGTCGTCTGAAATTCGAGTTGTGATGAATAGCCTCCTGGTTGTCGTCGAATTAATACTGTCTATTTTTCTTGAGAAGAAGACACGTAAGAACAATAAGAACTCCAGTCTGCCTTCTTCTCAAACCGATAAGGATGAGACTGCGGTTCCGGACAATGTAAGCAAAGGAAAAGGTCGGCAGGTCTTCGGTGAAATAAGCAATACCCGAGTAAAAAAGACGATTACCAAAGCCGCGGTTACAACATGTGATGTCTGCGGTGTTGACTTGGGCAAAACGCCTTGCGAAAGGTATGAAAGACGCACCAAGGTAGATATCGTCTTTGAAAAGGTTGTTGAGCATGTTGATGCGGAAATAAAGCAGTGTCCCAATTGCAAGGCTACAGTTAAAGGTAAATTTCCAGAGGACATGCCGGGTACTTTGCAATACGGAAATGGGCTCAAGGCATTTGCCATTCATCTGATAATCAGTCAGATGGTCGCTTTGAACAGGGTGCAGAAGCAAATTGCAGCCATGATCGCCTCAGTTATTTCTGAAGCTACCCTGCTGAAATTTGTTCTACGCCTCCATCAGGCACTTGAGGCCTGGGAGAAAGAAGCAATACAAGTCTTGTTGCAGGCACCGTCGGTACACGCTGACGAGACCTCGTTTCGAGTTGAGGGAAAAAACTACTGGATCCATGTCTATTCATCCGGTGGAACGACCCTGAAATTGCTTCATCGCAAACGTGGTAAGGAGGCCATTGAGGGATTAAACATTATTCCCCGATATGGCGGGGTGATAATCCATGATTGTTGGGCATCATACTTGTCGTACGATCATTGCGGTCACGGTTTATGCGGATCCCACCTCTTACGGGAACTTACGTTTATTGTTGAGTCAAACCAGTACCGGTGGGCTCGCAATATGAAGAAGTTGTTATCGGAGATGTGCTATACGGTGTCCAGGCGCAAAGAGAAATGTCTTACCGATCAGGAATACGCTAACTTACAAAAACGGTATCGCAATATTCTCACTCGAGGAAGTAAGGAATTGCCAGAGATTCCGACGAAGAAGAAAGGAAAGCGTGGAAGGATCGCCAAGTCAGATGCTCATAACCTTTGGGAACGGCTAAAGAGACATGAAACTGCGGTTTTGCTTTTTGCAAAAAATGGACACGTTGCCTTCACGAATAACAGGGCAGAAAGGGATCTTCGAATGGCTAAAGTGAAGCAGAAAGTATCAGGATGCTTTCGGAAGCAACAATACGCTCATGCATATTGTCGGATCTCAAGTTATCTGCAAACTATGGCGGCCAT
>NZ_SWCN01000068.1 GCF_005116575.1 Desulforhopalus sp. IMCC35007
TCAGATCCTCTGTCACCCCGACTTCCTCTCCAAGTTGATCGAAAAGATAGGTAGCCCCATAGAAGCTGCGAGCCTGCCGGGTAATTGGTACTGGTCCCGGTTTGGCTTTTGCCACTACTTCAGCTGCTTTTCTTTTTCGTGTCGGCACAATCTTCTGTGTTTCAGGATCTACGCGCCCAATGCATTTACGTTTTGCCCGGGAATGCTGCTTGTCCTTATCCCAGAACGAAATCGACTCGTATGCATAAGTAACTCCAGTCTTCTTGTTCTTCTGATATACAATGGCTGCCATATACAATCCTCCTTTTTCTCGTTACAATAGTGCACATTATAACGATGATTTAGGCAAGGAAAATCGTATTATCTCACACATTATTATAGAGTTACTGCATTCTTATCGTTACATAATTTCGGGAACTCAGGGTACATGACTCGCACTAAAAAATGACCCCATCGTATTAATGAAGCACAGACGGGGAGGTACTGGCGAGAAACGGAGGAGGTACTAAGCTCATATGATAAAGAGACAACTCATTGTACTTATTATAATCGTAACTTCAGTACCTGCGAGTGCTGCTAACCACTGGGGAGATAACCTCGATGGAGGAGGCAGTAGTGGATATGCCGATTGGATATTCCCTACTCTTGTGTGTGTTGGCCTGTGTGGTTTAGTGATCAGAGAGACGGAGCATAGACACTTCAGTCCAAGGAAGGCTTCTATAATATCATGGATCTCGGGTATCCTATCTTTTAGCCTATAGGTAGGCTGGATGGCTTACTTAGGATAATGAGAGGAAGTGTCTCTAGAGACACTAGAGATCCATCTTAGGCTCTAGTCCATTACTCCTCATGTATCACAGGTTCAATCCCATTAACCGTAAAGGCCTTCTTCAGTTCCTCCTGAGCTATATCTTTCTTGGAGATAGGTACTCTTACAGAGTCATAGATAGGATAGAACTTAATGCCCTTATCTAGCATGCTCCTCATGAACTTGGCCATGCATTGGGCTTCAAGATACATAAGGTGAGGTCCAAGACCCTTATAAAGATACTCTTCTGTTAATTCGGGATGGTTCCTTTCCAACTGATCAAGAATGTATGAAGCGTTATGTGGTAGGCCTTTATCCTGAGTTCCCGGAATTGTGTAACGATGAAAATACAGTAACCCTATAATAATGTGTTAAATAATACGATTTTCCTTGCATAAACATCGTTACAATATATATTATTGTAACGAGAAAAAGGAGGGTTGTATATGGCAGCCATTGTATATCAGAAGAACAAGAAGACTGGAGTTACCTATGCATACGATTCGATTTCGTTCTGGGATAAGGAGAAGCAACATTCCCGGGCAAAACGTAAATGCATCGGGCGGGTAGATCCGGAAACACAGAAGATTGTGCCGACACGAAAAAGAAAGGCAGCTGAAGTAGTGGCAAAAGCCAAACCGGGACCAGTACCAATTACCCGGCAGGCTCGCAGCTTCTATGGGGCTACCTATCTTTTCGATC
>NZ_SWCN01000069.1 GCF_005116575.1 Desulforhopalus sp. IMCC35007
TTTTGAAATTGAACTTTATTTTTAGCCATGGGTGACCTCCTTTTGAATTTAGAGGTATTATCCCATAACTGGTAGGACAAATAGCGTCCTACCCAAAAATTAGCTGAAGATTAGTGGTAATCAGATTTAGTTATGAAACACTAGAATCATTAGAATTTATAACAGAAGAAATGTCACATTTAGCATATGTTAGATTATACTTTGGCGGTCCAGAGGATTTGCAATGAGTGAATATTATTTAAGAACGGAAAGTATAAAAAACTCTGAGATAAAGAATCTGTCAGTAGTCAATGAAGCAGATATAAATATCATACAAGCCCTAAAGTCATCAGAACCGTGTCTCTTGGAAGGATCTAGAGGAACCGGAAAATCATTTCTAATGAAAATTGCAGAGTTGGAAATTGAAGAGACTGGTGATCATTCGTTGCCTGTTTTTGTTACCTTTAACAAAAGTTCTCTTATAAACACGGACGACGATCTTCAATTTTATCATTGGATGCTTGCTAAGACTTTAAAAGCATTGACAAATAAACTCAGAAAGAAAGGATTATCAGTATCAGGTTACTCTGCAAGTCTTTTAAGCAATGATGAAAGTGATGACTCTGGACAGGTAGAAAAAGACCTGAAAAAGATTGTCAAGAGTTTCGAAGAGTCATATAAAAACCGAAAAAAGGCCGATATCTCCTTACTCCCAGATATAGAGGATGTGAAAGAGGCAATAGAGGCAATCTGTGAAGATAATTCAATTACTAGAATATTCTTTTTCTTTGATGAAGCTGCACATGTTTTCAGACCTGAACAACAACGACAATTTTTCAATCTTTATAAAGATCTTAGATCACCTTACATAACTTGTAATGCAGCAATCTATCCTGGAGTAACCTATTTCGGAGATTCTTTTGAACTAACACACGATTGTATTTATAAAAGAATAGAAAGAAATATTAAAGATTCAGATTATTTGCAATATTTTAAAGATATTGTTTTCAAACAAGCTACTGAAAAAACAAAAATTGCATTTGATAATCGTAGAGATCTTTTTAATACTTTGGCATTTTGTTCAGGAGGCAATCCCAGAATATTGCTAAAGACTGTTCAAGATTTGGACAAAATAAACGCAAATTCCGTAAATACCATAATTAAGGATTTTTATCGCGGCAAGATTTGGCAAGAACACACTGAATTGGGTGAAAAATACAAAGGGCATCAACCATTAATTGACTGGGGAAGAAAGTTTCTCGAGGATGTAGTTATTCCCACCTTGGTAAACTACAATATTGTTCGAATAGAAAAAGGGATTAATGAATCAAGCATATACTTTTGGATACATAAGAACTCGCCAGTACCGGTTAAAGAAGCACTACGTTTATTAACTCAACTTTCGGGATTAAGTTTCAGGCACTCTCAATTCACTTTTTGCGATGCCTACTGAATCAAGTGCTGTGTCCATTAACGTTGCAAAGAATATTTGGATAGTCTTCTCACAAAATGCTCCC
>NZ_SWCN01000009.1 GCF_005116575.1 Desulforhopalus sp. IMCC35007
AAGCCCACTTCAAGATGAGATATCCCATGGCATTAGCCATCTGAAGGGTCGTGGTAGACCACCACGTTGATAGGTCGGGTGTGGAAGTGTAGTAATACATGGAGCTTACCGATACTAATAACCCGTGTGGCTTATCCATATTTTTTGATTAATGAACTACTGATTATTCTACTATTCAATTGTCGAGCTTTTGAGGTAATGGCCTGGGACTCTCTCCCCTGCCCTTACTGGTAAATCGTTATGGCGACAGCAAGATGATATAACTCCTTGCTGATACCTTCATCTAATAAGATGGGGTTGAGTCATACAACAAGTTTTACGGCGGTCATAGCAAAGAGGATCCACCCGTTCCCATTCCGAACACGGAAGTTAAGCTCTTTAGCGCCGATGGTACTGCACGGGCGACTGTGTGGGAGAGTAGGTCATCGCCGTATCTTTACACCAATCCCCAATCAACTACATTGTTGATTGGGGATTTTTTTTATTCTATTATCGACTGGGATTACACGTAAAACAGTGCAAGGCAGGATGGGTACATATCCCCTTCTCCACCTCAGGCACAACAAGTTTTACGGCGGTCACAGCAAAGAGGATCCAGCCGTTCCCATTCCAAGCACGGCAATTAACTCTCTCGGAGTCTCACTTCGCTTACTTACCTGGCGCCGATGGTACTGCACGGGCGCTGCGCTCAAGAGTAGGTCATCGCCTTATCTTTACACCATCCCCAATCAACTATAAGGTTGATTGGGGATTTTTTGTTTGTATATGCCGACCTTCATTGCATACCTTTTTTTCAGGTGGCATCTAAATGCCAGCCCCGAACCCTATTCGCCGTCAAACTCCATCATGACAAACATCTATAACATCCCACCTCGAAGCAGTACACTTCCAGCTCTTTTCTTTCTTGAAGGTTACAAAATTCAACAATAATGAGGAATTGCACTACTATTTTTTGTATATCTGATATATTTATATTATATATAGGCTAAATTAATAGACTTATGGTCCCTCTTTTCTTCTTCATTATGATCATAATGGTGTACTCATGTCACTTCACAGTAAACAGGACAATACCAAATCCGCTTCAAAAATCCTCTCTGTATCAGAGATAGATAAACTCTCAAGCCAACTCCTTGAACTGGACTTAGAGCTCAATTCAAATATACCAACGACCCTGTGGATTAGTGATCTCCATGGCGAAGGTGATCGGTTTAAATCCATCCTTCGTGGACGATTCGGTATGCTCTACCAGACATGCAAGGAGGCCTTACCAAATACCTTCAGCGAGGAAAAACTACAATATCTCTCAAAAATTATCAGGAAAAAATCATATTTCCCTGACGCTGCTATGAAAATGGACATGCAGGATGTAATCCTCTGTCTCGTTGATATATTAAAATATAAGTTGGCCAACATTCGATTGCACAGTAGTAAAATCTTTCGGCCAGAATTTCGCGATGTGATTAATAGGCTCATGTCAGGACTGCCTGTTCCGGATCCAATTTTCGAAGAAAAAATCATTGCTGATCGCCTCATAGCTCATTTATCTCACACTATTCGTCAGATTCTTCTGGACCGAATACAAGTTCTTGGAGACGTTTTTGACCGTGGAGATCAGCCAGACAAAATATTGCGCATCCTTTCGTCCCATTATTACCGGGACGGTGTTGATTATGTGTTTGGGAACCATGATATCCTCTGGATGGGAGCTGCAGCTGGCTGTAGCTCACTCGTGGCTGAAGCTCTTCGCATTACCTGCCGTTACGATCATTTTATTTTTTTGGAGCGACTGGGGTTTGACACCTCACAACTCGCGAGTTTTGCCGAAAAGACATATCCGGTCGATTTAGTTACCGGAAATTTCAAGGCGAAAACTGACAAGGGACGCTCGATGGAAAAAGCCCTTGCGATTATCCAATTCAAACTTGAAGAACAAACCATCCGCGATTTCCCTCAATATGAGATGTCCAGCAGACTTTGGCTTGACAAGCTGGCGGAAATTTTACGAAGTAAAGATGTTTCTTCTCTAAACGACGCCCATTTCCCAACTCTTGATCTTGATAATCCTGGTAAACTAGCCGATGAGGAGGCGGAGATAATAGCCGACCTCACCGTCCAATTCACCACGAATAGAAAGCTGATGCGGTTACTGCAATTTCTTTTCAGCCGCGGTAAAACCTATCATATTCAAAACAACTTTCTTAATATTCACGCCTTGGTTCCTTCCACTGCTGAAGGTGAATTTGAAGAATTTCTTGGCCGCAAAGGTAAACACCTCCTGGAATATATTCAAGAGACCATTCAACGGGTTGGCCTCAATTACATCGAGGGCAAGCCCCAGAATATCGACGATCAATCTCTATTTTTCTATCTATGGTGTGGTCCCAAATCTCCGTTTTTCGGCAAACATGCAATGAAAACCTTCGAGAGGTATTTTTTAATCGATAAAAAGAGCCACGAAGAGAGAAGTCTGTTCTGGAAAGACAACATGCAGACCGATAAATTTAAAAGAAAAATGCAACAGGAATTCGGTGTGCAACGCGTCATTTTTGGCCATACCCCTGTGGATTATAAAAAAGGTATACAGATGGCAAGTGAAGACGGTGTGGCCATTAACGTTGATGGCGGGTTTGCCGCTGCTTATTATAACAGGGGCCATTCTCTGGTACACACTCCACACCAGCTCTATGGTATCATTTTGCCAACCCCTGAAGAGATCAAAGTAGCCGAAAAAAAACTGGAGTCCGCCCCTCTTGATATCGAGCTGATAGATGAGTTCAGGGAACCGATGAAAATCAAAGATACTATCGCTGGCAAAAAACTCCTTGAAACGCGTAACGAGATCATGTCCAAACTGCGTGAATGCAGTGGTGATCAAAATAGTTTCAATATTTCACACCTTTAAATCTGCAGGTCTCATTTATGAATACTAATTATGGAATGGAAATTGTTAGAGCAACGGAAATTGCCGCTCTTACCGCTGCACGCATCCAGGGACTTGGTAATCATCTTGATATTCTCAACCAAACGCGTAAAGCAATAACCAAAACCCTCAATCGCCTGGAAGTTGAGGGAACAGTTATAAATGACAGATTTCTCAACAGACCTGAGACATTCCAGCTGCCCCCAATTTTGGGCAAAGGAGGTCAAAAAACTGACTTAATGGCTATTGCACTCGAAGCATATAGATCAGCGGCCGATGGCAAAAATAACTCAACCTCTTTTGCGGTTATAGGAAAATCAGGTTGTATACAGTCTGTTCCAAATCTGAATATGTATAAAATAGTGGTCGGTCCTAATGTCGGCCAGGTCATTGATATTAACCAACCACCTATCATCAATGTAAAACGCGTTGCCAGAGCTCTTAAAAAATACACCGAAAATGTTACCGTTTGTATTTTAAATCAAACCCGGCATAAACAGCTCATTCACGAAATCAGAAGCTGTGGCGCAAGGATCAAGCTAATCGATGAAGGAGAGGTTTCCGGCTGCCTATCCGCTATTACTGGGGCGAAAGCTGATATTTATATCGGTTACGGTTATGCTCCGGAAGCAGTTCTCGTTGCCGCAGCAATCAGCTGTCTTGGTGGTTATTTCGAAGGAAAAATCTTCTATGAAAATGATCGAGATAAACAGGCTGCGACAAAACATAACATCACTGATTTCGACAAGATCTTTCGTGTGCAGGATCTCATCAAGAGTAAACAAGTCGCCATCGCCGCAACAGGGATCACCGATGGAGAGTTTCTAGAGGGTGTCAGATTTACTCCAAACGGTGCTATCACCCGCTCGTTTGTCGCCCGTGGCGAAACACACACCTACAGAACCCTGGAGACGCGTCATTTTTTTGACTATAAACCCGTTTTTTAATCTTTCTTTTCTAACAGATACCTACTTTTTATTATTATGCCGATTATTCCACCGAAAAATGCCATCCTTCAAAGAGATAAACAGACCTATGCCATAGTCCCCAGAATTCCTGGAGGATTATTACTTCGCGATCATTTACAATCAATTTCCCGGGTTGTTGATAAATACGACATCCCTATTGTCAAAATAACCTCAGGTCAACGTATAGCCCTCGTTGGCATAGAGGAAAAAGATCTTGATGCTATCTATCGGGATCTTGATATGGACCCGGGTCGTGCAAGTGAACTCTGCCTTCATTATGTGCAATCGTGTCCGGGTACGGAAGTATGTAAATTTGGCATCCAGGATTCTCTGGGATTTGGGATTTTGATAGAAACAACCCTTGCAAATATTGAGCTTCCCGCAAAACTGAAAATAGGTGTATCCGGTTGCCAGTTTTGTTGTGCCGAATCTTTTGTACGAGATATAGGCCTTGTAGGTAAAAAAAATGGCTGGACAGTTATTTTTGGCGGCCACTCTGGAAATCGCCCGAGAATTGGTGACATTATTGGTACTGATCTTGCAAAAGAGGATGCATTAGAGCTTCTTAGAAGATGCATTGATTACTATTGCACCAATGGAAGGAAAAAAGAGAGAGCATCACGTTTTATTGAACGTATTGGTGTTGAGTTGTTTAAACAGGCCGTTATCTGATCGCTCCCTTTCCCGTCTTCGAGCAGCTCTTTATATTCTTGGTACTTGATAGGCCTTCAGTTCCTTCAAGTGCTGAACAA
Source organism: Desulforhopalus sp. IMCC35007 (assembly GCF_005116575.1). GTDB lineage: Bacteria > Desulfobacterota > Desulfobulbia > Desulfobulbales > Desulfocapsaceae > Desulforhopalus_A. The sequence continues at coordinate 4,644 of NZ_SWCN01000009.1, forward strand.
AGGAAACCTTAAAGAGCGGCTCTGTCATTTGGACACATCAACTCCCCACAAAGAAGCGGATCTACAAAAAATACCCAAAAAGGATACGGAACCGGTCTATTCTTTTTTGAACAAAGAACGCTTTACTCCCACAGCCGTTTCAATTGAAAGAAGAAGTGCGAGTAATACGGTCTTTCACGTTGACGACACGCCATTTAGGTCAACTACTCCTGCTGCAACACACTGGTCGGTTGCCTGGTCTGATCTTATGATGACAATGTTCATCCTGTTTCTATCCATGTTCGTCTACCAGATGGCCCATGATGATTTTCTTGGACCTATGAGACAGGAAGTCATTGGAGGCGACACGACAGAAGCACTGCAAAGCTCTGATTCCAGTGGTGCCTCTTTTCCTTTTGCGCCTATCAGCCCCAGCCTGCCACTCATGACCGCAGGAACGATTAAAAAGGTTGAACGTATTCCCGTGGAAGAACTCAAAGAAGATGAATTCCCAGCCTCGTCGGCTTTTCAAAGTCCTGCTGAAACTCAAGAGGATCTGACAGTAAAAGACATACAACTCAACCCAGACATCCCGACCACTATAACAAACAGCATTGCCATTATAGTAGAAAACGGACAGCGAATCCGCCCACCACTAACTCAACAGCCCCTCCCCATTCCATCAGACACAGTTCTGCAACCTCGCCCACTTGTCCCAGAAGAACCAGGCCCTACAGCTGTACAGCCAGCAACTGATCCCATGGGGAATATGTATACCCTGAGCAAGGATGCGCTTACTAAAAATGACCTCAGTAAATTCGCCACCGTCGACCTTATCCCAGACAACACCATGCGCATTATTCTAACAGGAGATCTGCTCTTTTCTCTTGGTAACAGCGAGTTGTCCACGTCCGCTAAGAATTCACTCTATACCCTCGCAACTGTTCTCAAGGATACCCCATATATGATTAATGTCGTTGGACACACAGATAACATACCCATGGCCTCGGGCAGATATCGTAGCAACTGGGAGCTGTCTGTCGCACGTGCGAGTACCGTTGCAAGGTTTCTCATGGATGAAATAAAAATGAATCCAGCTCAGTTTGTCGTAAGCGGTTACGCCTCATACCGACCGGTAGCACCAAACAATTCAGCAGAAAATCGTGCCAGAAACCGACGTGTGGAAATAATCATTTCTAAACGGTTGCCCAAACCTCAACCAGCAACTCCTGAAACCTTAAATTAATCGTTATGAAAAATAAAAATTTCATCGGCTTTATACTCTGCGCGGCCCTCTTTCTGGCCGGCTTCATGCTCCATGGCAATCTCAGTCTTTATTTTAATGTCTCGGGCCTTTTCATTGTGTGCGGAGGTACCGTCTGTGCCTCTCTTATCAGTTTCAGGTTTGAACAGATACAGATTGTCACCAAGGTTCTGCTGGCGGCCTATAAAAAGCCTATAAAAAAAGAAACCGAAATAATAAACATCCTGATTGATCTCTCGATCCGTTCCCGAATAGAGGGAATCCTGTCACTGCAGAATGAGGAAAATGAGACAACAATACTCTTTCTTCGCAGAGCTCTCGGTTGTCTGGTGGATGGCTACTCGATTGATCAGATACGGGATATTCTCAATACAGAAATGTATTTTTTTAAATTACGCAGAGAGGATTCAGAAAGGGTTGTTCGATCTATAGCCGATTATTTTCCAGCATTTGGTATCATGGGGTCGGTGGTAGGACTCATCACAATGTTAGGCGGCATCGGTGATACCTCTGTGATTTTAAAAGCCATCCCCATTGCGCTAACTTCGACTTTGTATGGTCTGCTTTTTGCGAACTTCTTTTTCCTTCCCTTCGCGGCCACCATAAAAGAAAGAACAAATCAAGAGTTATTACTGCAAAAAATAATTCTGGAAGGCGTTATAGCTATAAACTCGGAAATGAACCCGGTTATCCTGAAAACAAAGCTTGAATCTTTTCTCACCCCATCAGAAAGAGCGTCAGAGTTCGTATCCTATACAAAGCTCAAAGATCGCTTTAATATCGCCAAACAAAAAGCAGAGCAACAAACCCTCAAAGATATATAAAAGCGGAAAATGTTTTAATTCTGGTCGGGACCAAAGGAGTTATCCATTCGAACAATCCCTTCAAGCAAGAGGTGGTCAATACGTTCATTAATCAGTATTTCCTCTTTTGAGGGGTATTGATTGGCATAAAAGAAGAACATTCCTTCTTTCCAGTTCAAGGTTTCAAAAAAAGCCTCTCTTGCCTGTATCTGAAGCATTTCAGCCAAATCTTCAAACTTTACAAAGCCTTTTTTAACAAGGATGTCTCCCAGGCGACGCCGCCTACCGTGCTGGGCATGGAATTCCAACCCCTGAGCAAGCTGATGGGCACTGATGACGCCGGACTCTACAAGCATGTCTCCTATTTTTTTCTGGTTAACACTCAAAGCCCCGAATATCAAAATCCCTTTCTGAAAGAAAAAACTTGCGTTGTTGTTGTTTCCGACAACACGCAGTTCTCCAGAGGCTGTCGCATAGTCAAAAAATTGAAAAATATTATTCAATTCAATAACTGCAATATTGCCCTGCAAGGAAACACCGGTTTTATGGCGTGAATCTAATATCATTTGTCAGCTGAATTTCTGAAAACACATTTCATGGCTTTAAGATATTGAATTTCCAATATCCACCATTACATAATCGATTCAATCAGATGGAGAACATCTTACTATAGTACGAGCGTAAACAAAACGGAAGGAAATAACATGGAAAGACAACAAATACAATATCAAGAGTCAGAAAACAGCAAAAAGTCATTTGCATACGGCTTTTTTTCGGTAGATTTTATCTCAAATCACCAGCAATCCAAAATACAAATAAACAATGTAAAATCTTATTTCCTCCCAACTTTTTGTGCATCTGGAAGATAATCAGAAGATTCCAACAAATATGAAAAAACTGAAACAACTTACTGTTTTTACAACTTAAAATTGACCAATTTACTTCATTTGAAAATGAAGTGCAAAATCCTCTCTTCTATGCTATTACTCCATGATCTTGAGATTTATTCCTAACCCAACATTTGTTTATTCCAGCCGTGGATACCATAAAGTGAAGCCATCGATATTGTACATATTGCTCCTATCTCTTTGTCTTTTCTTCTCTTCCTGTGCTCAGGTTTCACTCAAAAACTTCGAGGAACAGGGACAACTTCCCCTTGATAACAATCAGTTACAAGCTCAGTTCAATGGAAAACACATCCACCTCGAATCCATCTACCTGGATGCCACTGTTCACTTTCAAGGAAATAACAAACTCCAGGCTACTGATTATCTTGGTAACACAGAGAAGGGAAAATGGACATTGGTGGATAAAAATCTGTTATGCATTGAATTTGATACCTGGTATTACGGTGACAAAAACTGTTACAGGGTTATAGAAGATAACGGTTCGTTACATTTTTTTACTCGTAACGGAGCACCAAGCTACAAAGGAACACTGGTAAATGTAGATAGTGCAAACGATAGCATCGATCATGCAAAAGATGTAGAAAAAAGCGTAAATGACACTTCAGCGCAAGGTTCAGCTTACGCCGTAATGAACACCTCAAAATCTCTACCTGAAGACAACGAAACAACCAAACAACGTTTCACCCGTCTCGCTCAAAATTGTCCGGATTGCAATTTCAGCGGGGTTGATCTCAGCAACGCCCAGCTCAGCCACGCCAACCTTGCGGGGGCCAATCTCTCAGGCGCTGACCTGACCAATGCAAACCTGAGACAGGCAAACCTTCAAGGTGCAAATCTTTCCAATGCCCAACTCATTCGCGCCAACCTGGCCGGGGCCAATCTCAGTTTGGCCGATCTCTCCAATTCAGACCTCAGGGGAAGTAATCTCATTCGCGCCAATGTCACCAATGCAGTGTTTAAGGATACAAATTTAACCGGGGCCCACCTCGAAAGCATACAAGGAAAGATTCAATAATATGAGTGCAGGATTTACCCATCTCCACGTCCATTCCCAGTACAGTCTTCTCGACGGTGCCATTCGCATCGCAGACCTTCTTGACAAATGTAAAGAATACGGAATGGAGAGTGTTGCCATTACCGATCATGGTGCAATGTTCGGTGCCCTTGAGTTCTATGCAAAAGCCAAAAAAGCCGGGATAAAACCCATCATCGGATGTGAACTCTATATAGCTCCTGGCGACAGAAGGGTTAAAAAAGTAGTTGATGGCAACATTGCCTACCATATTGTTTTGCTGGCCATGAACCATACCGGCTATAAAAATTTGATGAAACTTGCGTCCATCGCTCAGTTCGAAGGTTTTTATTACAAGCCAAGAATCGATATGGAGGTTCTCAAAGAACATAACGAGGGTGTCATTGCCCTCACCGCCTGTCTCCATGGGCAAGTACCATATCTGATTCATAAAAATGATATGGGTGCGGCAAGGAAAAAAGCCAGGGAACTCTATGATATCTTTGGAGACAGGCTCTATTTTGAACTGCAGGAAAACGGCATCCCTGACCAGCAGATAGTCAACGATGGTCTCAAAAAACTTGGGGCTGAAATGGGCGTCAAGGTTGTTGCCACCAATGACTGCCACTACCTCAACCGGGAAGAGGCCCACGCCCATGAGCTGCTGCTCTGTATTCAGACCGGAAAAACCATCAATGACCCCAAAAGATTTCGCTTCACAACCGATGAATTCTATTTTAAATCTCCGGAGGTTATGCGCAAAAGCTTTGCCCATTGCCCGGAGTCGATTGCGACAACCCAGGAAATAGCCGATCGGTGCAATCTTGAAATAAACTTTGGTGACTATTATTTCCCGAATTTCCCGGTTGCACCGGGTAAAACGCTCGATTCAATGTTTACAGATGCCTGCTGGAACGGTCTTAAAATCCGTTTCGATCAGATGCGCGAAGCGGGTACCTTTAATGAAGAGGTGGAAAAGATCTACACAGAAAGGCTGGCAATGGAGATTGATGTCATCTCCACTATGGGGTTCCCCGCCTATTTTCTCATCGTCGCCGACTTCATTAACTGGGCAAAAGACCATGCAATTCCTGTAGGGCCTGGACGTGGTTCCGGTGCGGGAAGTCTCGCCGCCTTTGCCATGTCCATTACCAATATCGATCCTATTCCATACGGTCTTATTTTTGAACGTTTTCTCAATATTGAACGGAAATCGATGCCGGATTTTGATATTGACTTTTGCCAAGAAAGGCGTGGCGAAGTAATTGAATATGTTCGACAAAAGTACGGCGGAGCAGAATACGTCGCCCAGATCGTCACTTACGGTTCCATGAAGGCCAGAGGAGTTATCCGCGATGTGGGCCGTGCCCTTGATATTCCCTTTGGCGATGTGGATAAGGTTGCCAAGCTGATTCCTGATCAGCTGAAAATGACAATAAAAAAGGCCCTCGCTGAAGAACCCAAGCTCCAGGAAGCAGCCGACAGCGACCCTCGCATTGAAGAACTGCTCTCCGTTTCCAAAACCTTGGAGGGACTGGCTCGACACACCTCAACCCATGCGGCGGGTGTTGTCGTCTCCCCCACTCCAATGACCGATTACCTCCCTACCTGCCGGGGCAGTAACGAGGAAACCCTCACCCAGTATGACATGAAGCATACGGAGATGACGGGCCTTATAAAATTTGACTTTCTTGGTCTGAAAACGCTTACGGTAATAGATAAAGCGGTCAAACATATCAAGATTGACAATGGTTTCGATCTCAATATCGACACCATTCCAATGGATGACCCCAAAACATTTGAACTGCTCTGCAGCGGTGATGCCCAGGGAGTGTTCCAGCTTGAAAGTTCTGGCATGAGGGAACTTCTGGTGAAACTTGCACCGGAACAGTTCAGTGATCTGATCGCTCTGGTGGCACTTTATAGACCTGGACCTCTTGACTCTGGCATGGTTGATGACTTTGTTGAAACCAAACATGGACGAAAAGAAGCCGACTACCCTCTTCCTGATATCAAATTCGTACTTGAAGAGACCTACGGAGTGATTGTCTACCAGGAACAGGTTATGAAAATAGCCAATATCCTTGCAAGTTATTCTCTCGGGGATGCAGACATACTTCGCCGTGCCATGGGTAAGAAAATTGCCGAGGTCATGGAGGAAGAAAAGGTCAAGTTCATGGCAGGAGCCATCAAAAATGGCTACCCCGCAGACAAGGCTGAATATATTTTCGACCTCATGGCAAAATTTGCCGGATACGGTTTCAACAAATCCCACTCGGCAGCCTATGCCCTCGTCTCCTACCAGACGGCTTATCTTAAAGCCCACTATATGCCGCAGTTCATGACCGCACTTCTTTCCTGCGATATGAACAACACGGACAAGGTTGTCTTATACATAAACGAGTGCAGCGAACATGATATAGAGGTTCTACCACCTGATATCAATGAATCCGTAAAGGATTTCAGCGTTAAGGATAACCGGATCAGGTTCGGCCTTGCTGCTGTTAAAAATGTGGGTGAAAACGCCCTTGATTCGATTGTCGAAGAGAGAAATAAAAACGGAAAATTCACATCTATCAGCGATTTCTGTAACCGTGTGGACTCACGCAAAGTCAACAGCCGTGTTATTGAAAGTCTCATTAAATCAGGATCATTTGACTCCTTAGGTTATAACAGGGCGCAGTACATGGCCGTCCTTGACCAGGCCATGGAACAGGCCAAAGCGGTTCAAAGAGACCTGCAAAGTGGACAGATGTCACTTTTTGGCGTGGTGCCGGAGACTCAGAATAAAACAGAACTGTCCCATATCCCCATGCCGGACATTCCCGAGTGGGACGAGCGGAAGAAGCTTGTACTGGAAAAAGAAACTGTGGGTTTTTATATCACAGGCCACCCTCTCAATGATGCCATCCAGGAGATAAATACGATCATAGATTGTCAAATTCAGGACCTTATTGAGTGGGGCGACGACCAGCCCGTTCGTATTGGAGGTCTTATCCGTTCCTGTAAAAAGCTCAAGAGTAAACGCGGAGATCCAATGGCCTTTCTCGCCCTTGAAGATCTGTTTGAGGCTGTAGAAGTTGTTGTTTTTCCAAACACCTATGCGGAATGCGAAGAACTCCTCTCTTCAACGGACCCCCTCATCATTCAGGGAACTGTACAAAAGGATGACCGAGGTCCAAAAATCATTGCTGAATCCATTGATTCTCTGCAAGATGCCCGCGAAAAATACACCGAAGCGGCCCGGATCAAGTTGAACTCAGAAAAACTCTCCCGTCAGCAACTGGAAAAGGTAAAAAAGACTCTTTACCAGTATCATGGTTCATGTCCGGTGCGTCTCACCCTTCATTTTTCGGGCCGTGGTGAGGTTGATATAGATGTCTTAAAAGATCTCACCATTAGACCCTGCCGGGCCCTGACGGACACAATGGAGGAGATCCTTGACTACAAGGCGATCAGCTTTTCCAAAAAACCGCTTATGATCAAGCCAAGAAAAAAACGCTGGGAAAATCAGGCAAAAAGTAATTAATAAGGATGTGAACGTACCCAGAAAAACTGGGTACGTTCATGGTCAGAGAACTTTACAGGCAAGGCCCATTGCGGGGCTGTCAGGAAAAACAGAGTCCACAGTCGGGACAGGCTCCAACCGTTGGGGAAAATCTGCAACCACAGGCAGGGCAGACGGTCTCCTTTGCCTGCTCGTCGAAAACCACGTCTGCATGTTTTAAATCAGTGATATTAAGAGCCGTGCTTTTGACAAAATCACGGGCAAGAACCTCTGTCGCAACATCTATATCTGCAGTTTTGACCTGAAGATACATTTCAGGACCACAACATCCTTTACCACAACTTGCCTCATCACCTGCAAGAATTGATGGAATCCTTTCAGCAGCAAGAACTTTCTGCAGCATTTTCATATCTTTAAGAGGGCCTTTACGTAGAGAGACAAGCTCGTCACCAGGTAAAAGCTCCATACTGCGCATGTTCTGAGAACTATTTTGTATCTGCAACTGCTCAATTTTCTCGACACCGCTTATAAGCTGCACATTACAACTCGGACATGTGTTAATATCACGACGGTATTCCACTTCACACCCCGGACAGTAGTTCAAATCCGGGTCTATGTCGCAAACAAACTCTGCATTACGTTCTTCGGTTTTTTCCTGACCCTTTTTTCCAAAAAACTTTAAAAACATACTGCTCTCCACTGATAAAAGTTTACAGGATATACCTGCTCAGGTCATGATCTTGAACTATTGCAGACAGTTGTTCCCGCACATATTCAGCCGTTACGACAAACGTCTCACCATCGCGCTCAGAGGCATCAAAAGACAGATTGTCGAGCATTTTCTCCAGAACCGTGTGTAACCTTCTTGCGCCGATCTCTTCCGTTTTCTCATTGACCTCAACCGCGATCGCCGCTAATTCCTCAATGGCTTCAGCTTCAAATTCAAGCTCAACACCTTCAGTCTTCATAAGGGCTATATACTGCTTGACCAGGGCATTTTCCGGTTCGGTCAGGATACGGACAAATTCGTCTTTTCCTAGGGGATGTAATTCAACACGGATAGGAAACCGTCCCTGCAATTCCGGTATAAGATCCGATGGCTTACAAAGATGAAAAGCACCACTTGCGATAAAAAGAATATGATCAGTTTTCACCATTCCATGCTTGGTATTTACCGTTGCACCTTCGACTATGGGCAGCAGGTCTCGTTGAACACCCTCCCTTGAAACCTCCGGGCCATGGCCGCCACCACCCTTGGAGGCGATTTTATCAATTTCATCGAGAAAGATTATTCCGGACTGCTCTGTTCTTTTTAAAGCTTCCTGAACCACCTTGTCATGATCAATCAGTTTTTCCGTCTCTTCCTTGATGACCGCTTCTTTAGCCTCCTTCATCTTCATCTTTCTGGCTTTTTTCTTTTTGGGAAAAAGCTTTCCAAAAGCATCCTGAATGTTGGATTGCATATCTTCCAGTCCCGAGGTGGTCATAATCTCCACCATTGGGGTAGATTTTGTATCACTGACCTCTACTTCGACTTCGCGGTCATCGAGTTTGCCGTCCCGAAGCATTTGTCGGAATTTTTCTCTGGTACTGTTTTCTGGTTTGTCACTGTGTACCACAGGAACGTCTGGGTTGTTAATAGTAAAAGAAGTTGCCCCTTCCGGCCCAACTGCACCAACACGACCAGGGGTGGGAGGTAGCAGAATATCGAGGATTTTATCCTCAGCGTTGGCCTCAGCGACACCTTTGATCCGTTGTTCTTCTTCTTTTTTCACCATATTAATGGCCAGATCCACAAGGTCTCTCACCATTGACTCTACATCGCGCCCCACATAACCGACTTCCGTATACTTAGAGGCCTCCACCTTAATAAACGGCGACTGAGCCAGTGAAGCCAGACGCCTGGCTATCTCGGTTTTACCAACGCCCGTGGGACCTATCATAATAATATTTTTAGGCGCAATTTCTTCTCGTAAGGGTGATGGTACCTGCTTTCTTCTCCAGCGGTTTCTCAGCGCAATGGCCACAGACCGTTTTGCATCCGCCTGCCCTACTATATATTTATCCAGTTCGGCAAGTGTCTCTTTAGGTGTATAAGACTGATTTGACATTATAATTTCTCAACTATGATAGAATTGTTGGTAAACACACAGATATTACCGGCAATATGAAGAGCTGCGGAACAAATCTCCTCTGCACTGAGATCGCTATGCTGGACAAGGGCAAGCGCCGCTGCCTGGGCATAGGGACCACCGGAACCGATAGCGAGGATTCCTTCATCACCTTCTATCACATCGCCTGTTCCTGAGAGCAGTAATGAGTGGTCCTTATCCACTGCAATAAGCATCGCTTCAAGTTTTCTCAGGTATTTGTCCGTGCGCCATTCTTTTGCCAGTTCGACGGAAGCACGTAAAAGATTACCTTTGTATTGTTCAAGCTTTTGCTCCAACTTATCAAACAGGGTAAAGGCATCAGCCGTAGCTCCTGCAAAACCTGTAACAACCTGATCATTGTATAGTCTTCGGACCTTGCGGGCATTATGCTTCATGACCGTATTGCCAAGGGAGACCTGCCCATCACCAGCCAGGGCAACCTCCCCCTTGTGTCGGACTGCCAGAATAGTTGTGGATCGTATTTTCATGCGGACTCTATTAAAAAATCTTTATCTTACGAGAGACGATTTGCCTCCCACCAAAATCACGTCTTATTTTGTGCCAGCGGATGCGCCTTATCATACACATCAGAAATGTGGTCCAGGGTCAGGTGGGTGTAACGCTGGGTGGTTGACAGGCTCGCATGTCCAAGTAATTCCTGCACAGATCTGAGATCTGCACCCATCTCAAGAAGATGGGTTGCAAAAGAGTGCCGCAAAGCATGAGGAGTAACCATCTGCAATATTCCAGCCCTTTCACCATAAGCCTTCACCATCCGTTCAACGCTTCGAACGGACAGACGCCCCCCTCTACCATTGAGAAAAAGGGCCCCTTTTTCAACAGTCCTCCCCCGACCTGCGCGCAGTTCTATGAGTTGATTGCGCTGAGCCAGCCAGTTTTTTACCGCTTCAAGTGCTGGCGCTCCAACCGGAACCAGCCTTTCCTTATCACCTTTGCCCCGTACCGTAAGCATTTCCTCTTTGAAATCAAGATCAGCAAGGTCTCTTGAAACCAGTTCAGATACCCGGATTCCAGTTGAATAGAGGAGCTCTAAAATCGCTCTATCCCGAGTCATATAGGTATCAGAAGCTGCCGGAGCTTCCAGCAGGGCAAAGGTCTCATCTACTGTGAGAAAAACAGGAATAAACCTCCCCAATTTCGGCCCGATTATGCCTGTCACAGGATCAACCTCAATCCGTTTTTCTCTTTGGGCAAAACGAAAAAAAGTCCGCAGGGCCGACAACTTTCTCGCAACGGTGGCGCCACTATTGCGACCGTGAAGACTAACAACGAATCTTCGTATTTCCAGAGCAGAAACGCAATCAACCCGGCTGTCTTTTTTCAGGGTTGAATAAAATTCTAAAATATCCCTCTTATAACCACTTACAGTGTGGCTGGAATATCCCTTTTCGACCTCCAGCCACCTTGTAAAAATCTCAATAGTTTTTATCATTTGATTTCGTTTTAATTTGTTTTACAAGAACACCAATTCTTCATTGTAAGGTCAAAAGCAGCTGGTTTATTTCTTTTCCACTCGACTTCTTGCCGCTTACATAATATATACCAAGGTGTTTTTCTATTGCTGATACACTATTCAGGTTGTCCGATGTTAGCCACTATTATCCCGAATAACTTTCACCGACAACCTTCTTTTGGTACGGAACAATCGTAAATTATGGCAAAAAAATCGTTTGAAACAGCGCTCACCCGACTGGAAAAAATCACCGAAGAATTAGAGGACGGGGAATTGAGTCTAGAAAACAGCCTGAAGAAATTTGAAGAGGGTATTCAACTCGCTGAGTTTTGCTCTGAACAACTCTCTGAAGCCAAGGCAAAGGTTGAATTACTGCTGGAAAAAGACGGAAAAATAGAAACCTTCCCTTTTGGCGAGCAAGACAGTGGATATAAAGATTTATCTGAATGATAAAAAGCAGTTCGTTGAAGATGGCCTGAAACGTTTTATGCTGGAGGCCAACGGGCCTTTTGTCCAACATATAGAGGCCATGCGCTACAGCCTTTTTGCCGGAGGCAAGCGTGTGCGACCAATTCTCTGCCTTGCTGCGGCAGAGGCCATCTGCAAGTCCAAGGATCAGGCAGAGGCTCTTCTGCCTGTTGCCTGCGCCCTGGAGTGTATACACACCTACTCGCTTATCCATGATGATCTTCCTGCAATGGATGATGATGAACTGCGCAGGGGGAAGCCCACAAATCATGTGATCTATGGCGAAGGTCAGGCGATTCTGGCAGGCGATGGCCTTCTGACATGGGCTTTTGATCTCATCACTGATCAGCGATACAACACACTCTCGGCTGAGCAACGCCTCGCAATAGTACAAACAGTTGCCCGAGCTGCAGGTCCCTTAGGAATGGTGGGCGGTCAAAGCCTTGACATTGCAAGCGAAAACACTGATTTTCCATTTAGCACCCTGCAAACCATTCACAAAAGTAAAACAGGAGCTCTGATCACCTGCTCGGTGCAGGCTGGAGCTATCGGTGCTGGTGGAAGTGAGAGAGAAATTGCAGCACTTGTGGAATATGGCAACCAGATCGGACTTGCCTTTCAGATTGTCGACGATCTGTTAAACGCCACCTCAACCACAACAGAACTGGGCAAGGCAGCAGGCTCGGATAACAGCCGGGGTAAAGCAACGTATCCTGCATTTTTTGGCATTGAAGAGACTCGGCAAAAAGCCAAAAAGGCAGTAACGAATGCAATAAAAGCACTAAAAGATTTCGACCAGAAAGCAGACTCACTTCGAGCTCTTGCTGAATACATATATACCAGAAGTAATTAGTCAACTCTGGTTTGACCCCGGTCAAACCAGCAGCTGGATCAACCATTACTTCTTGAATGAATCGCTAAATGGGCGTTATGTCAATACCACAACCAGAAACACCAACCACCTTACTGGAGCAGATACAAAGTCCTGATGATATCAGGAATCTGTCAATAAAAGACCTCACGTTACTCGCGCAGGATATTCGGGATACCATTGTCCAGACTGTCGCTCGAACGGGCGGCCATCTAGCGCCAAGCCTTGGTGTCGTTGAACTGACCCTTGCGATTCACTATGTTTTCGACACCCCAAATGACAAACTCATCTGGGATGTCGGCCACCAGTCCTATGCCCACAAACTGATCACAGGCAGGCAGAATCAATTTGCCACTCTCAGACAATATAAGGGTATGAGTGGCTTTCCTAAGTTTAAAGAATCAAAATATGATGCCTTTGAGACCGGCCACAGCTCAACGTCCATCTCTGCTGCAACAGGTATTACTCTTGGGAAAATACTCAAAAAAGATCCCCATAAGGCCATCGCTGTCATTGGAGATGGCTCTATGACTGCAGGACTGGCTTTTGAAGCACTCAACCACGCAGGGCACCTGGATAAAGACCTCGTTGTCATACTCAACGACAATGAGATGTCTATCTCACCCAACGTTGGTGCAATGTCGAGTTTTCTCAGTAGAAAACTGACAGGAAAGACCATGAGCCGGGTTAAGAACCATCTTGTGGAAAAACTTGGCATTTCTGACGTGGGAGAAAATATTTTGAATATTCTTCGTAAAAGCGAGGAATCTTTTAAAAGCTTTTTCACACCAGGAATGCTGTTTGAGGCCTTTAAGTTTAACTATCTCGGACCAATAGACGGTCACAATCTCGAAGACCTCATCGAAACCCTCGAAACTGTTCGCGACACATCCCAGGGCCCCATGCTGGTCCATGTGCTCACCAAAAAGGGCAAAGGTTATGAACCTGCGGAAAAAAACCCTGATATCTTCCATGGTATTGGGCCATTTGATATCGTAAGTGGCACGCCCCATAGCAGCAAAGGTCCTCTGACCTATACAAAGGTATTCGGAGAGACTCTCACAAGCCTTGCCCGAAAAGACCAACGAATTGTGGCCATCTCTGCGGCTATGGTTTCCGGTACAGGTCTTGCCAGTTTTTCCAAGGAATTTCCAGATCGTTTTTTTGATGTAGGCATTGCAGAGCAACATGCGGTAACCTTTGCGGCGGGTCTGGCCTCAGAGGGATTACGTCCTGTTGTGGCGATCTACTCCACTTTTTTTCAAAGGGCACTCGATCAGATCATCCACGACATCTGTATCCCTAAACTCCCTGTAACCCTTGCAATAGATAGGGCTGGTGTTGTTGGTGACGATGGTCCCACCCACCATGGTACTTTCGATATTGCCTTTCTCCGATTTATTCCCAATATGGTGATCATGGCCCCTAAAGATGAAGAGGAGTTACAACATATGCTCCACACATCTATTGCCTATAACGGACCTTCTGCAATCCGTTATCCAAGAGGTGCTGGCGAAGACAGCGTCCTCACCGATACCGACAAACTGGAGCTTATTCCCATTGGTGAAGGTGAGTTGCTCATAGAAGGCGACGATGTTCTGCTCCTTCCTGTCGGTAACCGGGTCTACTCTGCTATGGCAGCAGCGGAAGAATTAAAGAAAGAAGGGATTGGTGCGGCTGTCATTAATCCCCGCTTTATCAAACCACTGGATGAGAAGCTCATCGAAAACTGGGCGCGACACACCGGCAATGTCGTTACAATAGAAGACAACAGTAAACTCAGTGGCTTTGGAAGTTCCATCCTGGAAATGTTCAGCAGCAAGGGTCTCTTTGATGTCCGCACAAAAATCCTGGGTCACCCGGATAGCTTTGTGGAACATGGTCCACAAAAAACCTTGTGGAAAAATAGTGGGATTAATACAGCAGCGATCATCCTCGCCGCAAAAACGCTCTTAGGAAAAGAATAGACACATCAGTTCGCCTGGCACAACAATCAGGCAATAACAAAAAAGAGGGATTTCGCAAAGCGAAATCCCTCTTTTTTTATGAAACTGGTACCACTCAGATCTTAAAATATGACTTGTACCAGTCAACGAAACGACCAATGCCAAATTCCAGGCTCGTAGCAGGCTTATAGTCAAAATCATCGACAAGGTCGTCGACGTTGGCATAGGTTGCAGGCACATCTCCAGGTTGCATGGGGAGGAAGTTCTTCTCGGCCTTACGTCCCAGACACTCTTCCAGAACTTCAATGTATCTCAAGAGCTTTTCTTTATTATTGTTGCCAATATTATAGACCCTGTAAGGGCAGTATGATGTCGCCGGGTCAGGTCTATCTCCACTCCAGTTGAGATTACCTTGCGGAGTTTTATGGATCACACGGAAAACACCTTCTACAATATCATCGATATAAGTGAAATCACGCTCCATCTTACCATTGTTAAAAACATCTATGGGACGGTTTTCCAAAATCGCCTTGGTAAAAAGAAATAAGGCCATGTCAGGCCGCCCCCATGGTCCGTAGACAGTAAAAAATCGTAGCCCGGTTGTAGGGAGATTAAAAAGGTGACTGTAGGTATGGGCCATCAGCTCATTGGCTTTTTTGGATGCAGCATACAAAGAAACCGGATGATCAACATTATCATGCACCGAAAAAGGCATCCTGGTGTTCGCGCCGTAGACGGAGCTTGACGATGCATAGACAAGATGCTTCACCCCTGTATGTCTGCAACCTTCAAGAATATTAACAAAACCAACCAGGTTGGTATCCACGTAGGAATGAGGGTTGATAAGAGAATACCTGACCCCCGCCTGGGCTGCCAGATTCACCACCGCATCAAAACTGTGCTGCTGAAAAAGACTTTCCACAGCAGCCCGATCTGCAAGGTCGATCTTGGCATGGCTAAAGTTTTCGCCAGTCGCCAATGCTGCCATTCTATCTACTTTCAGCTGTGGATCATAATAATCATTGAGATTATCAAGAGCGACAACCTCGGTTCCCACCGCAGTAAGACGTTGCGCAAGATGGGCCCCAATAAAGCCGGCACCGCCGGTGATGAGTACTTTCTTTATCTCATTCATTCCTGTTACTTATCCTTTTACCAAATACCTTGTTTGTCCTGTAAAAGACATCAATCGTCAAAATCACCTTCCGGACCACTATTTACAACCAAAGTTTTTGCTCGTTCAATTATTTTTTCCCTGGTCCAGTCGGCAGGATCTTCAATTTGCTTACCCTTGGAGCCAAGATCGTAAGAGCCCGCTTTGACTAATAATTCCTTCCCAAGTGTTCCTGATCCTTCAGCATTAAAAACATTGGTCAGCATATTGTAGACAAAAGCTTCAACCCGAGCAGCCATTCGCTCGCGAACTTTTTTATCTTGAGCCAGAATTGTCGTCTCAAAGGGAAGATTGAGTTTTTTATAGTCCCCCGCTTTCCATCCCTGTTTCTCAGCATGGGCTACCATTTTTTCCCAGGTTTCCTCTGTCACCCCTTCCCCTTTCACCTTGATGAAATTGCCGCTACTGTCCTGGAGTGCATTGCCGTAATCGTTGACTTCCAGCCCCCAGGAGACCATCTGCAGGGCAGTGGCTACATTTGCCTTGGTTGTATGGGTCTGAGTACTGATTGCTCGTAACTTATCAGAGTTATTTCCAGATGTTCCGTGTTGTGCTCCGGACACCCCATAGGCAACCAGATGCTTATGTATTTCGGCTGTCAGCTCCACCTGAATGCCGGTACCGCTGGCCTCCAGACCGTGGGATGAACCATTATTGAGGGCAATCCAGTCAGCAAATATCTTCCTGCTGTTCAGCCCTCTGATCAAAAAGGTCGCATCATCAACTGTAGAAAGGCCCTGGTTTCCCTTAATCTCACCCACTTCGGTTTCAAGTCCCGCCCAGCCGGGAATATAGCCGGCCAGTGCAATATTAGCCAACAGATTATCAGCATCGGGCATATGGGAGGCATCTACAGCAATAGAGGTAATTCCCGCCTCAAACATTGAAGGGATCTCCATTTTAGCATAGGGCAGATCAGCCTCGCTCTTGATACCATAATGGTCGGCATGAATGGCCACCGGAATGGTAATCCCCAGTTCATTACAAATGGCATCTACCTGACGGGCAATATTATAAAAATTAACAGGACAATAGTTACACTCAGATCGTGCTATTTCAACAAGAAGTGCAGCGTCGGCACGTTGGGCTGCCTGGAGGGCTCCACGAATGACAAGATTGCTGCGGCCATTTGCGGCAATTGTCATTGCAGAGCCTTTGGCAACAAGAGCCTGATCAACGACTTTACCACTGACAATGAGTGCTTTCGAGTTGGGAAAGAGACGGGCTATATTGGGTGGTCGGCCTGTTTGAATAAGCTTTTCAAAATCAGATTGAGACATAATTAATACCTCCACATACGATAATTAACGGCCACTGAGGGAAACTCCCCCACTTGATCCGGTGTATAGAGTAACCAAATGAACTCTCTCACTTATAATGCAGAGAGTATCATAAATCCAGTTAGGAAAACGGCCAGGCTCACATTATTCTTCAATGACTTTTCCGTCAAAACCGCTGAAACCTTTCTTGCCAAAAATCCACACCGCAACAACGCTGATTTCATAGAGAACCATCAGCGGGACACCCATCATCAATTGATTGACGATATCAGGTGTCGGGGTCAGGATTGCGGCAATTATAAAATTGATCAGAATGGAATATTTGCGATTCCTGTTGAGAAAGGCAACATCAATGATTCCAATTTTAGCAAGAAAGACCATAAAAAGCGGCATTTCAAAAATGACGCCAAAGGCAAGAAGCAATCTTGTCGCCAGGGAAAAATATTCACTTACTGCAGGCAGAGAAGTGAGAAACTCGTTATTATAACCGACTAAAAATTTAAAGGCAGGAGGGAAAACAACGAAATAGCCAAAAGCGGCACCACCGATAAAGCAGAATGACGAAAGTGCCGTAAAAGGAATGAGAACACGCTTTTCATGCTTAAAGAGGCCCGGAGAGACAAACCGCCATATTTGAGAAAATATTACTGGACAACCAAGTAGAAGACCACAGACCAGGGCGAGCTTTAGATAAAAAAAAACCCTTCCTGATACGAGGTGAAGATAAGGGAGGTCCCTTCCGGCAGAACATCGGTGAGGGGTTTGAAAAACCAGGTGCCAATGGGACGGATCACAGTGTAGGAAAGACAAAACCCCACAAATACAGCGATAAACGACAGGATCAGGCAGGATCTCAATTCACGAAGATGCTCTGTAAGCGCCTGCTTTTCTAAATTTTCACTTCCACCTTCACTCTTCATATGGCATAGTCACTGATTATTTTTAATGAGTGCATCAAGTTTAGAGAGAACAGACCTCACCTCCAAAATCTTCCGTTTTCGCGTTACGGACAACACGTCAGTTCTTTACCATCTGGTCCCAAATTTGGCAAGCAGATCACCTGATTTTTGAGCTGGCGATAACACCCCATATTCATTCCACACCTACCTGGACATCCCAAACATGCCAATAACCGCTCCCCCAACACCTTCATCATCGCCCCAGAACTGGTTTGTTTATATTGTCTGCTGCTCGGATAACTCCCTGTATACAGGGGTAACCACAGATGTAACAAGACGGCTGCATGAGCATAACAACACAGCACGAGGGGCGAAATACACTCGCTGCAGGCGCCCAGTAACTCTTGTTTACTTTGAGCAACAAGAATCACGACACAGCGCCTGCAAGAGGGAGTACGCAATAAAACACATGCGGCCTGAGCTAAAAAAGCAACTCATTCAGGCCAGCAACGCCACACTCCATTTAGGAGAAGGAAGTGCGGATCTTGTCTGAAACCCCTTTCGTTAACTCCAGAACCCTTTTGGCCTGAGCAAAAGACACCGCTCCCGTTCCACAGCTTGGGGTGATAAATGACTGTTGATACACCACCTCCTCACTGATCCCCAAAGCCACAAGCTGTCTGGTCTGTTCAAACCATTTGGCAACTAGACCATCCACCGTCTCTTTTTCAATGAACTCGGGGCTTGTTGGAACGATACCAGAGGCTAAAAAGCCTCCACGCGCAAAGAACTCAACCAGCTTATCCGCATAGAGTACAAGACGATCAAAGTAGGAGTAGGCATCAAAGCTGACGATATCCACCTTGGCATCAAAGAGCACCGGCCATTCTGTATTGGCACATACATGAACGCCTGTAAGACCTTTTTCTGCCTTCACGCCTTCAAAAACTTCCATTAAACAGGCAACGATATCCTCCTGGGTAATTGTGATATAGGCCGAAGTTCCAAGGCCTGCGAGACCAGGTTCATCAAAGAACATGATAGGCTGACCGCCAAGTTTTGCCATTTTTCTGGTCTGCCATCTCGCTTTTAAGCCAAGGAGCTTAATTGCAATATCACGGAGCTGGTCATCGTAAAAAATCGCCCGGTTGTTCTGATCCACAAGACCTGTACAAAAGGTCACGGGACCTGTGGTCTGACCTTTCAGGCTGAGAAAACTGCCGGCACGCTTTTCTGCAGCCTCCATAAAAGTGAAAAAGCCTTTTGCGTACTTTTCAGTCAGCTCAAATCTTGAGCCCTCAAGAGGGCCCCCGCCCTCTGTAATCATGAGATACTCTTCGTAAAAGCTGAGCACTTCTGCATCAAAGTCCGCATCGGTTCCGTCCACAAACAGCTTTCCATCACATTCACCGATGCTTGGAAACCCAGCAACATACTGGCGAATCATTCCTTCTTCCTGGTACATGGGCAGCTGGGGCCAGAGAGGGAATTCAGGGGTGTACTCAAATATGAGTTCGGTTGCTTCACTATGATCGGCTATGGGTAAACTACCGATTAATAAAGGACGACATTGGGGAGATATGAGAGACATTCAAGGCTACCTTTTTAAAAAATTACGGGAAATTGTTTCAAACAGCAGCAAGAAATTAAGATGAATATGGAAATTGTCACCTGTTTTTTTCAGGATCCTGCATCCGACAGGTATCACCTCATCAACTGTTTCACCGCATTTTCAAGTCCATCGAGAGAAAGTTCAAACATCGGAAAAATATTCCCGATGACCTTAATAGTATGAGTATAAGGCCAGTGCTGCTGTGAAATAGGGTTGAGCCACACAGAATAACGAAAGTATTCAGCAATATATTTCAGCTGTTCCACGGACGGCTTCCCACTTCGCTCAAATGCATAAATTGATCCGTCTGTGGACATCAGCTCGTAGGGCGCCATACTGGCATCGCCCACAATAATGCATCTCGTTTCGGGATCATTTCGGACAAACTGATGAATGGGAAAGGCCTTTTTATATCTACCGGGGTCTTCCCAGACAAGATCATAGATGGTGTTATGGAAATAATAAATCTTCAGCTCCTTCAGCTGCGATTTAGCATAGGCAAAAAGTGTCTGCACCAACTCAACATGGGGCTCCATTGACCAACCACCATTATCGATGAGTAAAATGACCTTAAGACGATCAACAATCCCCCTCTCAAAGACCAGTTCAATTTCCCCGCCGTTACGAATGGTTTCTCTCAAGGTTTCATCGATATTAAGACTATCTTTTGGACCGCGTGGAACGAGATTGCGGAGTTTTTTCAGAGCTTCCCCCATGGTGCTTGAAGTTAGTGGCCCTGTAGCGGAATAATCCCTGTAGCGCCTTTCACCAGCAACCTTTAAGGCCGATCTATTCCGAGAGATTCCGCCAACTCGCAGGCCACCTGGATGATTGCCCCCATGCCCCACAGGCGAAACGCCTCCTGTGCCAATCCACTTGGAGCCGCCATCGTGCCTTCCCTCTTGATCTCTCAGCCGCTCTTTAAAATATTCGAGCACCTCATCAGGACTCATAGTTGAGAGTTTATCCCGGTCAACCCCTAAGGCATCGGCGAGGCCTTTTGGGTCTTTGAGCCACTCATGAACAAGGCTCTCAGCCAGCAGATCCAGGGCCTTTTGGTCAACTTCTGTGAGCTCGGTTCCAGCAAAGACATGAGAAAAAACCTGATCATAAAGATCAAAATATTTTTCACTTTTCACAAGAACCATTCTCGCTGTAGTGTAGAGATCCTCAAGGGAGGCGATAAGATTCATCGACATGGCCCTGTGCAGTGTCAGAAAAGATGTCGGACTCACAGGAATACCAACATCTCGCAGGGTATAGAAAAACTGAACAAACATGCGAATCTCCTGTTTTAAAAAAACTTTTTCTTCATCAGGTTTGCTGTTGCTCTGGTGTAATCATTACTTTTTTTAAATAATACCCCGAGATAGGGAATCTCTTTTTTTAGTCTGCCACCATCCCGGAAATCCGGATCAGCCTGCAGGGCTCTCACCCAGTTGATGAGCTCTCTTGTCGCTGGTTTTTTTTCAATCCCGTCCACTTCACGAAGCCCAAAGAATGTTCTCACTGCGTTATCGACAAGATTTTCTGAAATATCCGTGAAATGTGCGTCAATGATTTTGCGCATCATCTTAGGGTCTGGAAAGGCAATGTGATGAAAGTTACATCGTCCCAGAAACGGATCAGAGAGATCCTTTTTGGCATTGGAGGTGATGATAATAACAGGTCGATGTCTGGCTTGAACCACATCATCTGTCTCAATAATATCAAACTGCATCTGGTCGAGAACATCGAGCATATCATCTTGAAACTCGGTCTCGGCCTTGTCGATCTCATCAATCAGCAGAACACATCTTCTCTCTGCAACAAACGCCTGTCCGATTTTACCCATTCGGATATAATCACTGATATTACCTACATTCCGGCTTGAATCTCCAAAGCGACTGTCATTTAATCGGGTTAAGGTGTCATATTGATACAGTGCCTCTATCAGTTTCATGCTTGATTTGACGTTTAGAACAATCAGTTCCATTCGCAAGGTTTCTGCAACCGCATGGGCAAGCATGGTCTTGCCGGTACCGGGTTCACCCTTTAACAAAAGAGGCATTTCTAACGACATAGAAATATTAACTATTTTAGCAAGTTCCTGGTCCAGCACATATTTCTCTGAACCGGCGAAGGCTGTCATCTCCATAGATTCTCCTTAAACTATGCAAAACTGCGGAAATACTGATGGTTTCATAACCGTCCAAGTCCCTGACTGTTTACAGTACCCCATTCCAACAGCCATCTCTAACATTTCTTTGTGAGCTATCGTATTTATTGCCTCCATGCTGGTTTAATCATCAGTTTATATACGATTAGGACAAAGGGCTGCCAACGGAACATAAACCACAAATCATTTTTAATGATATTTTTTTTATTAATTTTTTATATGGATAAATTTAAAATAGTATGACCGAGCACCTGGAACAAAAAAGACAATATAATATTGTTTTTACGAGTTTTATCTCCCTTTTCATTCCTCACTTGAACAGCCATGGGTAAACCCCTGACAATATCGACTTTCTATGTGTTTTCATTGGGATTGACTTTTAAATTCTCTCTCTGTAGAGTGGGAGTTGCTAAAAAGAGTTGCAGGTCAAGAAAAACCGCAAAGCTCTGAATCAAGATACACTGAAACAGAACTTTGCTCTCTATTTCGTCTGAATTCTTGAGGGTACAAAGGAGTGCGACCGTTGATTTCATTCATTCACACCTTAGCTTTCGTCTCAGCACTGTTTCCTCTTGCTGCATTCCTGTCTCTTTTTTTCCAAATCTTCCGATTTTGTTTCAAGCTTTCCTGCTGCTTTGCAGCCGTCCCCTTCCCTTTTTGCTTCACACCTTTTTTCCAAAAGACTTTTTTAACATCCATATATAAACTGCAGCGTCCAATAAACAGATACATGACCGGGTTACCACCCTCTCACACAGGCTATATCTGATTATTTTGATAATTTCATTGCAGAAAAAAAGGCACCAGATCACGCAATAACAGACCAAGGAGGTAAATTTTAGCACGCTGGCGTAAATTCATTTTTAACCCACAATTTCTCTGCGATTGACCATCGTTTTTTGTTCAACAACAGAGGATTGGATAGGAAAAAAGGAACCACATCAATGTCAGAAAGTACCATCAAAATTAAAGGAAAAAAACAAAGCTCCTTTCTCGATAAGTGTAAGGAGATCATCCCCGGCGGAGGTAATCTCAACCTCTGTCTCACATGTGGAGCCTGCGCATCCGGCTGTCCGGCAACAGGACTTGCGGATATGGATCCACGTAAATTCCTTCGTATGTGTGCCATGGGCATGGACGAAGAAGCAACCAAATCCCCTTGGGTCTGGATGTGCACTATGTGTCAGCGCTGCATCTATGTCTGCCCAATGAAAATAGACATTCCACAACTCGTCTACAATGCGCGTGCAACATGGGCAAGAGAAGACAGGCCTTCAGGAATAATGAAATCCTGTGATATGGCTCTGCGCAACGACTCCAACAGTGCAATGGGTACCGCTCCCGATGATTTTATCTTTGTAGTTGAAGATGTGCTCGAAGAATACAAAGAAGCCCAACCTGAATTCAAAGATATGGTCGCACCAATTGATAAGGAAGGTGCTTTTTTCTTTATCAATCAAAACTCCCGCGAGCCGGTAACAGAGCCAGACGAAATGGTTCCTTTATGGAAAATCCTCAACCTCGCCGGTGTCGACTGGACCTATGGAAGCAGAGGCTGGGCTGCAGAAAACTACTGCATGTTCCTGGCCGATGACGACTGTTGGGAAAGAGTTACCCGGGTCTCTGCGGAGCAGGCCGATTCCCTCGGCTGCAAGGTATTTCTCAACACGGAATGAGGACACATAACATTCTCAGTCCGGGCTGGACTGAAAAAATTTAATATCGATCACAAATTTGAAGTTGCCTCAATCTACACGTACTACGCAAAGTGGATTCGCGAAGGTCGGCTCAAGGTGAGTTCTGACTGGAACAAGGACCGTAAAATTAAATTTACCGTTCAGGATCCCTGTCAGATCGTCCGCAAAGGTGAAGGCGACGTGGTCGCCGATGATTTACGCTTCGTCATAAAATCTATCGTTGGTGAAGAAAATGTCATAGAGATGACCCCCAATAAATCAAACAACTACTGTTGTGGCGGTGGTGGAGGATTTCTCCAATCAGGATTTACTGAAGAACGTAGAGCCTACGGGAAAATTAAGTACGATCAGATTATTAAAACAGGTGCGGATTACTGCATCACGGGTTGCCATAACTGTCATGCCCAGGTTCATGACATCGGCCATCATTACGGAGGGAGCTACGGTACTGTACACGTGTGGACACTCATCTGCCTCTCACTTGGCATCCTCGGCCCTAACGAAAGAGCATATCTTGGAGATGACTTAAAAGATGTAAATGTATTTCACCCTGAAACTGCCCTGTACTAACGAAACAGGGCAGGTGTATCCAGAAACACTAACGAGCTGGTATACTCTTATTTTGGAGGGAAAGAGACTTATGAGTTTTCAAAAAAGATTAGCTTCAAATGAATTTGCCGTCCTTGCGGAAATACATACCCCGAAAGGAATAAACATAACCAAAATAGTAACCGACGCCAAGCGCCTCAAAGGCAGAATCGATGCTGTCGTTGTACCGGGTATGGATAATGGCATCATGAGGATGAGTGCCCTGGCTGGAGGAGCTCTTCTCCAGCAACAGGGGCTTGAAGCCATCATTCACATGTATTGCCGGGACAGTAACAGAATGGCCCTGCAAGGCGATGCACTTGCCGCCCATGTGCTTGGTATTCAAAACATCATCGTCGCTGACAGTGCCGATATGTCAGAAAGCGACCATAACGAGGCCATGACTGTAAATGACCTCAATGAAATAGAACTCATCAAAGCGTTGGTAACCCTGCAAAATGGCAAGGATCTCAGTGGCTTTGATCTTGACGGCAGCCCGGATTATCTTATCGGCTGCTCACTTCCATCTATCGTTGACGATCAGCAGCTCGAAGCAGCTCTTGATACTGCACGGCAAAAGATTCAAGCCGGTGCCCGCTACGTCATTACCCCACCGGTTTTTGATGTTACAAGCTGGGAGCCCACCCTCAAAAAGATTAAAAGCCTCGACGTTCCTGTCATAGCCTCAGTCTTTTTAATAAAATCTCTCGCCATCGCCCAGTACATCGCCAATAGTGAACCTGGCGCAAATATTCAGCCTGAAATGATCAGCAGAATAAGAAAGTCGTCAAACCGCGACCAGGAAGGTGTTGCCATTGCTGGTGAGACCATATCAGCCCTTAAAAACAGTTGTCAGGGTGTCCTTATCCAGACACTGGGCTGGGAACACAAACTCCCTGGAATACTTGATATAGCAAAATTGTAATCAAGGATCCAGTGCAGCATTTTATCCAAGGATTGACCGAATAGCTCGTTTAACCCTGCTAATTTTGTGACAAGAAAGGTAACAATGCAGAATTCAAAAATAAACCAAAACCAAAATAACAAGGTGCTCGTTGTCGGCGGCGGACTTGGTGGGATACGAACAGCTCTTGATTTAGCAGAAGCTAAAAAAGATGTCGTTCTTATAGACAATGATTACACAATCGGTGGACTGATGACTCAGCTCGACCGAACCTTCCCAACAAATAACTGTGATCTCTGTACTATAGCTCCACATCTCTCGGAAAGTAATCGTGAAGATCATATAGAGCTCTTAACGATGACCACCGTCACCAACGTTACTGGAGAAAAGGGGAACTTCTCCGTTACTCTAACTTCAAAACCACGCTACATTAATCTTGAGCGATGTACCGCCTGCGGGGATTGCCTCACTCATTTTCCCGAGTGTGTCAATTTTCACCCCGGTCTCGACCACCGGGCTCCGACGTGTATGCGTTACCCCCAGGCAACCCCTCAGGCCTACTCCATCGACCTGGAAAAATGTACCGATGTTCAAGCCCTGGTTAAGATCTGCCCTGCAAGGGCGATCAATCCCGACGACATGCCAATCAAGCGGCAAATTCAATGCGCATCCATCGTACTTTCTCCCGGTGCATCTGTTTTTGATCCGAGCCATCTCGACTATCTTGGGTACAAGAACCTGCCCGATGTTGTCACCAGCCTTGAGTATGAAAGGATTCTTTCCGCCTCCGGGCCAACGGGTGGCAAACTCATCTGCCCGTCCACGGGAAAGCAGCCCAAACGGGTTGCCTGGATTCAGTGCATCGGCTCCAGAGGCCTGCAAAAAGAAGCCGGGGCATATTGCTCCCACGCATGTTGCATGTTTGCACTTAAAGAGGCCATCGTTACCAAAGAACGTTTCCAGGATGATATAGAGACGACTATATTTTATATGGACATGCGTACCTTTGGTAAGGATTACGAGTTGTACCTTAACCGGGCCAAGAACGACTATGGCGTCCGCTTCCTCAGAAGCAGGCCACACTCAATCCTCCAGCCGGAAGGCAAGACCGACCTCCTCCTCACTTACACCAAGGAAGACAGTACCAAACAGTTTGAAGAAGAATTTGACATGGTCGTTCTCTCCACCGGTTTTAAAACCTCCGAGGAGTCAAGACTGCTGGCACAGAGGGTGGGAATTGAACTCAACAGCGATTTCTTCCCGATAACTGAAGAATTCAACCCTGTTGTAACCACGAAGCCCGGTGTCTATGTTGCCGGCACCTTCGAGGGTCCCAAAGATATCCCCGAGACCATGGTACAGGCAAGTGCAGCAGCATGTATGGCAGCTGCGGATCTTCCTGATATTATCGACGAACCCAAGGAACTCCAGGAAGCTCCCGTGGAGCGTGATGTCTCGCTGGAAGAGCCTAAGGTAGGTGTGTTTATCTGTGACTGCGGTGAAAATATTGGTGGCATCGTCAATGTTGAAAACCTGGTGGCACATGCCGCAACCCTTCCCTATGTCGCTGTTGCAAAGGCAGAAGGACACGGCTGCAGCAGAACCTCCATGGAAGATATCTGTCAGACCATCGTGGAAGAGGGACTCAACCGGGTTGTCATCGGCGGATGTTCCCCCAGAACCCACCAGGAAAAATTTCAGGATCTTCTGCAGAAAGCTGGCATAAACCGTTATCTTGTTGATATCGCCAATATTCGCGACCAGGTTACCTGGGTACATAGTGGTAAACCAAAAGAGGCAGAAGCAAAGGCAAAAGAACTGATTGCCATGTCCATTGCCTCTGTCGTCCGTGCCCAGCCACTCACAGATCACACCCTGCCGATGAACAAAAACGTTCTGGTCGTCGGTGGAGGCGTCACCGGGATGACAGCGTCGCTCAAACTCGCTGAACGTGGCTATCAGGTCTATCTCGCCGAAAAAAATGATAAACTCGGTGGCATAGCCAATCATCTGGTCAAAACCCTGGAAGGTGGCGACGTCCAAGCCTACCTCAGTTCCATGGTCGAAAAGGTCAAAAGCCATAAAAAAATCCAGGTCATGACGCGCGCCCTCATCGTTGATCATTCCGGGATGCCTGGAATGTTTACGACCGGGATGCAGAGCGGCCCCCAGATGTTTTACAAACAGATCGAGCACGGTATCACTATTCTGGCAACCGGTGCCCAGTCCAACCGTCCTGACCAGTATCTTCTCGGCAAAACCCCTGCTGTAAAAACACAGCTGGAGACCCAGAGATATCTGTTTGAACATCCAGATAAGGTCAAACAGTGGGAAAATGTTGTCATGATCCAGTGTGTTGGTTCACGAACACCTGAAAACCCAAACTGTTCTAGAATCTGTTGCCAGAATGCGATTAAAAACTCCCTGGCGATTCTAGATCTCAATCCCGAAGCCAGGGTCTTTATCCTCTACCGTGACATGCGAACCTATGGTTTCCAGGAAGAGTATTATCAGAAGGCCAGGGAACGGGGTGTAATCTTCGTTCGCTATGATCTGGAGAAGCCTCCTGTCGTGGAAGAGGCGGGATCGCAGGTAGATGTCACCTATTATGACACCATTCTGGGAATGGACATCACGGTGACTGCTGATACCCTGTGCCTCAGCACCGGAATGATCGCCGACCATGATACCAACGAGGAATTATCGAGGGTCTTCAAACTGCCTCGCACCGAGGATGGTTATTTCCTTGAAGATCATGTCAAACTGCGTCCTGTAGACATGCCTGTTCCCGGATTTTTTGTCGCAGGCACTGCACACTCTCCAAAGCTGATCAGAGAAAGTGTCACCCAGGCCAATGCAGTGGCCGCCCGTGCACAGACGATGCTCGCAAGAGACCAGATCAGTCTTGGGGCTGCTACGGCTAAAGTAGATGGTAAATTATGCGCAGCCTGTCTTATCTGCGTCAGGGCATGCCCGTTCAATGTCCCATACATTAACGCAGACGGCTATTCAGAAATTGACCCGGCCAAATGTCATGGCTGCGGAATGTGTGTAGCAGAGTGTCCGGCCAAAGCTATTCAACTGATGCAGTTTGAAGACGACAGGATACTTGCAAAGGTAGAACAATTATTTGAAAGGATAACTGCATAATGGAAAATTTTGAACCGGTAATTGTGGCTTTCTGCTGTCATTACTGCGCATATACGGCTGCAGACATGGCGGGGACTCAGCGGCTTCCCTACCCCGCAAATGTTAAAATCATCAGAATCCCCTGCTCTGGCAAAATTGATACTCTGCATATTGTCAAGGCTTTTGAAAAGGGTGCAGACGGCGTTTATGTTGCCGGCTGTCTTGAAGGTGATTGCCACTTTAAAAACGGCAACGTCAAAGCCGCTAAAAGAGTGGCCTACGTACAAAAATATTTAGAAGAGATCGGCTTGGAAAGCGAACGGCTGGAAATGGTAAACATCTCCGCTGGAATGGGGCACCGATTCGCAGAATTGGCTTCCACAATGACAGAGAAGATCAGGAAATTAGGTCCTAGTCCTGTAAAAGCCGCCGCAGCACTTTAATCGGCAGCGTTGGGAGTCGACAGTATATTTTATAAGGAGAGTGAAACACCATGATCACTGCTGAACGAAAACCTTTAGAAGAAATCATTGAATACATTAAGCCATTTAAGCGTATCCTTCTTCTTGGCTGTAATGAGTGTGTCACCGTCTGTTCTGCCGGTGGCCGTAAAGAGGTTGGCCTGCTTGCATCCGGCTTACAGATGGCCAGGTTAAAATCTGGAACGGATATAGAAATTCAACAACACACCCTGGAACGACAATGTGACCCCGAATATGTGGAAGAAATTGTGTCCATGATAGACGGAGCCGACGCAGTGTTGTCCATGGCCTGTGGTTGTGGCGTCCAGCAGCTTGCAATGCGCTATAAAGAAATACCTGTCTTTCCTGCAGTCAACACCAAGTTTATGGGTGCCTCAGAACGACAAGGCGTTTGGGCAGAGAGATGCCAGGGGTGTGGTGACTGCCTGCTTGGCATTACCGGCGGCATCTGCCCCATATCCCGGTGCGCCAAACAGCTCATGAACGGCCCATGTGGTGGTTCCACCACCGGAAAGTGTGAGATCAGTGAAGATGTGGACTGCGCCTGGCAGCTTATCTGGGACAGACTTAAAGCCCTGGGACTGACCGAGAGGTACCTTGATATAATGCCTGCAAAAGATTGGAGATCAGGTGGGGGAAGTGGTCCAAGAAAGATTATCAGAGAGGATTTGGCAGAATGAA
The DNA here is from genome assembly GCF_005116575.1 of Desulforhopalus sp. IMCC35007. GTDB lineage: Bacteria > Desulfobacterota > Desulfobulbia > Desulfobulbales > Desulfocapsaceae > Desulforhopalus_A. Next base: position 33,634 of record NZ_SWCN01000009.1, read on the forward strand.
AACTGAAAGTAATTTAGAAAAAGTTTTGGCGGCAGGACATCTGGCAGTAACCTCTGAGTGTGGTCCTCCAAGAGGGTGCAAACCAGAAGAGGTGGTTGCTAAATCAAAATTCCTCGACGGAATAGTCGATGCCGTCAACGTTACAGACAATCAAACCGCCATGGTTAGAATGTCAAGTCTTGCGGCCTCCGTAATAGTTAAGCAACAGGGTTTACACCCTCTTTTTCAGGTGACGTGCAGGGATCGTAACAGACTGGCCATGCAGGCAGACATTATTGGCGCCTACTCTCTTGGTATAGACACCATGCTTTGTCTCTCCGGAGACCACACCAAGTTTGGCGATCATCCACAGGCCATGAATGTACACGATATCGATTCCATCCAGTTGATCCAGATGGTAAAAGATATGCGTGACAAGGGCATTTTTCAGGGCGGAGCGGAACTTAAAGGTTCACCAAAGATGTTTATCGGTGCTGCGGCCAATCCTTTTGCCGACCCATTTGAACTGCGGGTCATGCGCCTTGCCAAAAAAATAGCAGCAGGTGCTGATTTTATCCAGACCCAATGTATTTTCAATGTCCCTAAATTTGAGCAATGGATGGAAGGCGTACGCAAGATGGGGCTGCACAAGAAATGTTACATCCTCGCTGGTGTCACTCCTTGTAAATCTCTCGGTGCTGCCAAATACATGGCAAATCGCGTGCCTGGAATGGACGTACCAAAAGATGTAGTTGATCGTATGGCCTCTGTGCCCAAGGAAAAACAGGCAGATGAAGGTGTTGCAATCTGTGTCGAGACTATCGAACGGCTCAAAAAAGTTGAGGGTGTAGCCGGTTTCCACATCATGGCTATCGAGTGGGAAGAAAAAGTCGAAGAAATCTGTCAAAGAGCAGGTCTGCTTCCCCGACCTCAGGTATAAAACAATTGATTGAGGGAGATCAAAGTATGAGCGACAAGAAACTGATTCTCGTGGTTGATGATGATACAGATCTCGTGGAAATGGTATCCATGAAACTTGAAAGTGAAAACTTTCGTGTCACCAAGGCATATGACGGTATCGAAGCGATGGACCGAATCAAAGAGGAACAGCCGGACCTGATCGTACTCGATGTCATGATGCCCCGGAAAGATGGCTACACCCTCTGTGATGAATTGAAAAATTCAGACCAGTACAAGAAAATAGTAATTGTACTTCTCACAGCCGTTACCGAAGCTATCAAATCAACAAACTATACCCATATGGGCGGCAAAACCACTTTGGCCGACGACTTTGTACCCAAACCAATTGATCTGGACAAACTGGTCGAAATAGTAAAAGATAATCTCTAAAACCAAATGCTGTGCCCCGTTAATCTTTCTAGGGGCACAGCCTCTCATAAGAGGTGTGTTTTATTGATTGATACACGAAAGGTTCCCATCGGTGGCATAAAGTTCAGTGAAGAACGTGTCCACTTCTCAATCTGTTGCCCGTATAACGAACAGGCGACGATCAACGATATACTGCAGCATATCAGCAAAAAGCAGGTAACTATACCATTTTTATGTCATTTATCTGGAAGCTCCGGTACAAAAACCTGTTTTTGTGTTTCAGCCGGCGACGTGGAGCTCATTTCGGATGTTGCGCACTTCTCCTGTGATAAGAACCTAAGTATCAGCTGCCAGAGAAATGTCGCCTCCATTACCATTTTCCCCCACAGGAATAATTTGACCCTGGTCCCCTTGGTCATGTGCCTCATGGATGGACTGCAACTTCCCGTCTACTCTTTTTCCACATCAATTTCAGCCCTGGTCTTTAATACTGATTTTCACCTGCTTGAACTCCTCGCCCATCATTTAACAGATGTCTTTGACCTGCCCGACAACCACTCCCCTTTCCATCCTGAATTCCAGCTCCGTCAACCGCGGAGTTCATCTGAGAGTGAGGATTTGACATGGAGACCATAGCAATTTATTGGGAAAAACAGGTCAAAATATACGGGATCTTGTTGAAAAAAGGACTGAATCTCCTCTCTTTACAAGTCGGTGAAGCCTCGTTTCATACCTGGCAGCTCTTACTTGAAAACCTTAAGAAGATGCCCGTTCAGTTTGAACACACCAGCTTTTTTTCCACAGAAAAGCAGGCAGGTCATTTGTATGTTATTCTTGAGTCCGGACAACTGGCAATTTTTCAAGACCACAACAATCTCAACCATGACACCCAAGGCTTACAATTTTCTTTCACAACAACGAGGATTGATCTTATCTATTTACATGGGCCTCATTTTCAGGAAAGATTTGGCATTTTAGCAAGAGCAGTTGAGCCTCTTCTTGCCAATAACATCGACCTGATCTTGACCGGTTGCGCAGGCAACAGTATGTATCTTGCTGTCCCCACGGACCAGGGAGAAAAAAGCACAGCTCTTCTCCATGAGACATTTCATACTCCCAGGGTAGCATGATTTCAACTCGAGAATTACAAACATTTTTACACCGCCCCTTTTGCCTTAACCTATTATCAAGAGCACAGCAGCTTCATGAATCCATATGATCAATTCCCCACCACGGAAGCAGACTGGAGACTTCGCGTTTTTGATTCTCTATCTTTTCCAACCCTCGTCCTGACTCCCGATCGTTCAATAATTGCAGCCAATACCAAATTCCATGAGCGAAACGGTACCACACCAGAAAAAATCCTTGGTAAAAGATGTAAGGATATTTTCAATTCAGACACTAATTTGAACCATCTCGTCTGTCAGGGTGCAAGTTGCCCGCTCACCCGCGTACTAGAACTTAAAAAACCTCAATCTGTTATCCAGCAGAGTAAGGACAGGCAAGGCAACGACCTTTGGGAGGAGAGATTTTTTTCTCCTATCCTTGGGGAAAACAACGAAGTCCGGTACATCATGGAAAGCCTCCGTGACATTACCTCAGTAAAAAAACTGGAAAAGAAATACAGCGATGTCCGGGAACTTATTGATAAGGTTGTGCAATCTTCGGTAAGTGCAATTATGGCGGCGGACAGAAAGGGTGAAATCATCCTTATGAACAGCGCTGCCGAAAAGCTTTTTGGCTATTCTGTGGTTGATGCCAACAAAGTAAATATTGAAGATTTCTACCCACCCGGAGTGGCAAGAGAAATCATGAAAAGGCTCCGGGATGAGAATATAGGAGAAAAAGGAAAACTACCGATAACACAAGTGAATGTTATCACCAAAGAGGGTGAGAAAATTCCCGTTGAAATGACTGCTGCCATTATTTACGAGGAAGACCGTGAAGCTGCAACCGCCGCTATTTTCAATGATCTCAGAGAAAAACAGGCTGTTCAGAAAAAACTTGAAGAAGCCGAAAGTCAGCTCTATCAGTCGGAAAAGCTTGCCTCGCTGGGCAGACTGGCAGCTGGTGTCGCCCACGAGATCAACAACCCGCTCACCAGTATACTGCTCTACGGTAACCTGATGAGAGAAAAGCTTGAGGCCGATCATCCCCTTGAAAAAAATCTCAATTATATTCTTGAAGATGCGGAACGTTGTAAGGAAATTGTCAAAAACCTGCTGGCCTACAGCAGACAGACAAGGCCCAGCAAAGACATCTTTTACCTCAACAACCTGATCAGTGAAAGTCTGCGTCTTATTCGTGACCAGAAATTATTTATGAATGTAACGATAGTAAAAAGACTGGCCCCTGAACAGATCCTGATCAATGCTGATAAAAACCAACTCTGCCAGGTCCTTATCAATCTCATCATCAACGCCATCGATGCCATGGATGGAAAGGGTACATTGACTCTGAGAACATATCGGGACCGACAAAAATCAAAGGCCTATATTGAGGTCGAAGACACAGGAACAGGCATTTCACAGGAAAATCTATCCAAGGTGTTCGATCCTTTTTTTACAACCAAGGAAGTGGGCAAAGGTACGGGCCTTGGACTGAGCATGGCCTACGGCATCCTTGAAGAAAACCATGGCAAAATCAGCATAGCAAAAACAGATCAGACGGGAACTGTAATTCTCCTGGAGTTACCTGAAGAACAGGTAACAGATTCATTTCAGTTCATGTCGATAGGCTAGATGCCCGGAGAAAGAAACCAATGCTTTTGTGTTGTAGCATTATTTTGAATCAATTTTTTTTATACATTATTAAATCAAAACTCGACGTTCCATGCAAAAAACGGTATATTTTCTATCAGTACTTATCTATTTTTTTCGGTTATCTCTTGTGTAGCGCTCTCATAAGGAGGAAGACGGATCAGCGAAGTTTATAAATATCTAACTTTTGCTGAATACCACGATAATATTCCACTTTTGGAAAACACTGAAGGTATGAAACAATCATGAATTTTAATCTACTGTTATCTTTCTCTGTTATTGTTTGTCTTCTCGGGCTAGCGTTTCAATTCTCCAAATGGTTTACTTCTGGTATCTCTCCCCGGCCTCTGCCCTCCCTGTCTGCAAGAGTAACCAATGGCATAAAAGCCATTACCACAACATTTTTCAGTGGAAAACTGATCAATGTAATCCAATCATTTTTCGTTGATATACTCTTTCAAAAACGGATCTTCACAAAAAGTGTTTTACGTTGGACGACCCACACCCTCATTTTTACAGGTTTTGTCCTTCTCTTTTTATTCCACGCGCTGAGCGACACAATAACCGCCTCACTCTTTTCTGACTTCCAACCCACGCTTAACCCGTATCTTTTTTTACGTAACCTCTTTGGCTTTATGGTCATTACAGGTTTAGCCCTTGCTGTCTACAGAAGAATTAGCGGAAAAAAACAGCGGCTTAAATCAGCAACTGCCGACTGGGCAGCACTGATTCTCATTGCCGCAATAATGTTCTCGGGTGTCTTATTAGAAGCATCAAAAATGTCCTCTTACAGTACCTACCAGCGTATGATTGAGGATTATTCCTCTTTTTCAGACGACACCGAAGAAAAAGCTCTTGAAGCCTTCTGGGTCAAGGAAAACGGGCTCGTATCTCCTCACTTCAAGGAACTTCCCTCAAGCGAACTGGTGGCTGCAGGCCGAGAGATCAACGCCGATAGCTGTTTAGACTGTCATGCATCCAATAAAACCGCTTTTTTGAGTTATTCCCTGGCGAGTGTCATGGGACCAATTCTTGGCAGTGGCGACGGAAGCAGCCAAGTCAAAATCTTTTATGCTCTGCACATTTTTGCCTGTCTGGCCTTTCTCTGTTGGCTACCGTTTAGCAAGATGTTTCACATGGTTTCGGCTCCAATCAATCTGGTGATTAAAAATGTCACACAAGACCAATATTCAGGCAGGTCAAACAGTCTCAACAGTCAAATGATCGGACTTTCCGCCTGTACCCATTGCGGGTCCTGCTCCACGGAATGTTCTTCAAACATGTTTTACGAATACTTTGACAATGATTTCATCCTGCCCTCAGAAAAAGTTCAATACCTTAAAAAGATAGCGGCAAAACAGATCATAAGTCCGGAAGTAATAAAAAAACTACAGGAAGGTTTGTACGTCTGTACAAGTTGTGACCGCTGTACGACTGTCTGCCCTTCAGGAATAAACCTCAAGGAACTTTTTATTAATGCCAGATATTCGCTTTTGCAGGAAGGTCCTCCGGAGACAGCACTACTGAGTCATTTTTCTTTTCCTCTGGCCCTTGCCCAGAACTTTGTCGATGACCACCTGATGGCGCTCAAAAAAGTAACCGATATTTTCAAGTCAACCTTCACCACTCTTGCAGACAAGACGGAGCCACTTACCATAGGTCACGACCTGTACCAGGCAAACAACAGCTACAGCAGTTGCTATTCCTGCCAGCGATGTACCAATATCTGCCCCGTAGTGCGAAGCTATGACAACCCTGCGGAGCAACTCGGCCTGCTCCCCCACCAGATCATGTACAGCCTTGGTATCGGTGATCTGAATCTGGCTCTCAGTTCACAGATGATCTGGAACTGCTCAACCTGTTATCTCTGCCAGGAACATTGTCCCAATAACGTCGAATTATGTGATATTTTTTATGGCCTGAAAAACAAAGCCATTCAAACTATTAAAGCAGGAGCGAATTCATGAGATATGCTTTTTTTGAAGGTTGCAATATTCCTATACGCATCCAGCAGTACAGCTCATCCATGAGAACTGTTTTAGAAAAATTTAACGTAACCCTTGAAAAAATCGACGATTTTAACTGTTGTGGATATCCAGCACGCAACGTCGACGAAACGGCCTACTTTCTGCCCTCCATGCGCAATATGGCCATTGCGGAGAAAAAGCAGCTCGATATTTTTGTCATCTGCAACTGCTGTTTTGCCAGCCTGCAAAAAACAAAAAATATCCTCGATACAAACCGTGCTCTGAGAGATAAACTCAATTTGATTCTGCAAAAAGAAGGACTCACCTATACAGGTAAAACCGAGATCAAACACTTTCTAACCGTCCTTCACGACGACCTCGGTGTAGAGCTTATTCGTTCAAAACTCACCCTGAACTTTAAAGACCTTCGGCTTGCAGTTATACAGGGCTGCCATATTCTGCGGCCAAGAGAAATAACCCGTTTTGATGACGCATTTATTCCCCAGATTACGGATACATTGCTCGGTACTCTTGGCATATCAAAACTTGACTGGCAGGGAAAACTCGAATGCTGCGGTGCAGCCCTTGCCGGAATCAACAACGATCTTTCAAAGAAGTTACTTCAGGAAAAGCTCGACGGTGCCCAGACGGCCGGTGCAGACTACATCATGCCAATATGTTCTTACTGCTACCTGCAATTTGACACCGCCCAGAAAGAACTCTCAGAAGAAAACAACCACGATGAGCTCTTACCGGTGCTCCTCTTTCCCCAACTCTTAGGTCTTTGTCTGGGAATTGAAGCACAACATCTGGGGCTTACCGAAAATAGAACTATCACCACCGCAAATGTTGACCAGCTTCTTGCTCTTTTAGCCCCACCTGAAGAGGACAAAAAAAAGCGAAAGAAAAAAGCAGTAACCGCATAACCCCCTGCCTCGATTTCCCTTTGACACTCCACCTTGAATCTCTCTTCAAGGTGGTTTTTCCTTTTAATTTTCCTCAAGATGTTTACTATTGGCCTAGTATATTTTTTCAACTGAAGTTTGCGAAGTTAAATATTTCGTATTTTTCTTAATTAACCTGTTTACAGGGTTCAAGTATACGGAGATTTGTATGAGCAAAGTCATTGCGTTCGCAGGAAAAGGTGGAGTTGGAAAAACCACTGTTGCAGCACTCGTCCTTCGTCATCTCACAGGAAAAAAGAATGGACCTATTTTAGCCGTTGATGCGGATCCTAACAGTAATTTGGGTGAGACTCTAGGTCTTGAAGTCACCAGTACCATTGGTGATATCCGGGAAACATACATGAAAGATCCCCAAGGCATCCCATCAGGAATGGATAAAGTCAACTATCTCGAGCTATTGGTTGAGCAGGCATTGATAGAAAAGCCAGCTTTTGACCTGCTGGTTATGGGACGCCAGGAAGGCCAGGGATGCTACTGCATGGTAAACAACATCCTCAACAACTTCACGGAAAAGCTCAGTGCCCACTATGCTTACATGGTCGTCGACAACGAAGCCGGTATGGAGCATCTCAGCAGGAGAACCAGTGGTAAGGTGGATATGCTTTTTCTGGTAACCGATTATTCCCTGCGTGGACTCAGAGCAGTGCGGCGTATCAACTCAATGCTCGAAAGTCTCAAGCTTGATGTTAAAAACCTTGCCATTCTCGTTACCCGGGGACCGGAAGATCTGAGTGAGCCATTTTTAAAGGAAGTAGCGGAAATCAATCTTCCCATCGCTGGTGTTATCCCAAACGATCCTGAACTGTTAGACTTTGATATGGAAAAAAAATCGTTACTGGAACTCCCAGATAATTCTTTGTCAGTACAAGCAGTTGCAAAGATAATGAACGAGTATCTACCCACCTGAGATTTCACCTATCAGGATTATTCTCAACTAAGGCTTGGCAGATAAAACTCTTGCAGCCCGCTTACAATAGTTATTGTAGCCTTAGTTGAGTCATAAAAAAGTTAACTCATTTGACTTACATCAAACCATCAGCGTCTTTCTTAAGATACACTCATATTGTACTACAGTTGAAATCAATCAGCCGGTACTCTTCGTTCAGTCACTTCAAAGCTAAAGGAGAATTGAAATGAAATGCCCAGGCCAGGATATGCAATACTGGAAAGACGATGCAATTTTTGAGGTTAATTGCCCTGAGTGCGACAACGTTGTGGAGTTTTACAAGGACGATACTACCAGAAGATGTCCAAAATGCAGCCACCGCTTTGTCAACCCCAAACTCGATTTTGGATGCGCATCTTATTGTCAATTTGCGGAGCAGTGCCTCGGCACCCTGCCTGAAAATTTCCTTGGCACAAGAGAGGATCTGCTCAAAGACAAGATTGCTGTTTCACTGAAAAGATATCTCAAAACAGATTTCAAACGTATACGCCAGGCAACCGAACTCGCACAGGTGGGAGAAAAAATCTGTAAAGGTGAAGGAGGTAATCTCGCGGTAATTCTCTGCGCGGCATATCTCTATGGGGTGGACAATGAAGTGAGCAGCCAGATTTTATCAGATTCCGGTGCAAGTGATCTCTTGAGAAACACAATCCAAGCGACCCTGGAACAAAACACGCTGTCATCACAAAGCCCTATCGAGTCGAAAATCCTCTTTGATGCAATACAACTCTGTCAATACAGGGAAGCCACCAGGCAGGAAGATGAGCCACTCGCCACAGTAGACACTGAGCAGGTAGAAGCCACACTGCTTACGGCCACAGCCAGAGAGATCCTTAAAAAATATCGGCAATAACGAGAAAATATGCGTGGGGGCACACCTATTTTCTATTTGCCCTTTCGATCGATAGTCTTTTGTAATTGTTACTTTTTATACAAAAGACCATCATCCTTACCTTGATAGGTTGGAGACTATAGGATATTATCTATTTGTAGCAGCACACATTGGGCTCCGTGTATACTTCAATATTTCGTTCACCACCAAGGCGTACAAGAACAATAACCCCAGGACACAGGCTATAGGAGACTATGCCTCACTTCGAAGGTACATTTTCCTGTACAGTAACAACTTAACGAAATAATTATTAATCAAGTGATTCCTGGGGCTATACTGCTTTCATTGTTTATTGAATATCCTATCTGTACTTCTAACTATTATCGAAGGTTCCTATGGCATTGGTACTCATTGTTGATGACGAGCAGGGAATGCGAGATTTTCTCAAAATTCTCCTTGAAAAAGAGGGTCACAAGGTCATCACCGCCAATAAAGGCACGAAAGCCCTTGAAATTCTAGAAACAAAAGATATTGAGCTTGTGATCAGCGATATTCGCATGCCTGAGATGAGCGGCATTGAGCTTCTTGAAATTATCAAAGAAAAATCCCCTGAGATGCCCATAATCATGATTACAGCATTCGCCTCCCCTGACGATGCTGTGATTGCCATGAAAAACGGAGCCTTTGACTATATTAGTAAACCCTTTAATGTTGAAGAAATCATCTCCGTCATCCGCTCTGCAACAGCCAGAAACAATTCAAAGATAGCCACCCCACAGCTCAGCGAATCATTTCCTGAAATAATTGGGCAAAGTCGGGAAATGTTAAAAATATTTGACATGATCCGAAGGGTTGCGCCGACTCCTGCTAATGTGCTGATCTATGGTGAATCCGGTACGGGTAAAGAACTTGTCGCCCAGGCCATACATAACCACAGTAAAGTGGCCTCCGAGAATTTTGTTCCCATCACCTGTAGTGCCATTCCTGAAGACCTGATGGAAAGCGAACTATTTGGCCACGTTAAAGGTTCTTTTACGGGAGCTATCGGTGATAAACCCGGACTTTTCAATGAGGCAGATAAAGGAACAGCCTTTCTCGACGAAATTGGTGAGCTCACCCCAATAATCCAGACCAAACTTCTTCGTGTTCTACAGGAAAGAGAAATCAAGGCAGTTGGCGGAACGAAGTCAAAACCGATACGTGTCCGTATCATTGCGGCAACCAACAAAGTCCTGGAAGAAGAAATTAGGGCGGGCAGGTTTCGCGAGGATCTTTTTTACCGACTCGCTGTCGTTCCTATTAGGGTTCCCCCCCTTCGAGAACGTAAAGGTGATGTACCATTACTTGTTGATTTTTTTCTTAAAAAATATTCACAGCTTCTAGGGAAAGAAGTCCAGGAAATCAGTTCATATGCCATGCAGGTCCTCATGAACTACGATTTTCCCGGCAATGTACGCGAGCTTGAAAACATTATTGAGCGGGGTGTTGCTCTGGAAAGCTCTAACATTATTTTGCCCGAAAGTTTAACCCTGGGCAATGCCAGCAGAACCGAGGACATGACCATCGAAATACAGCAGAATAATCCGCTTTTACTGGCCGCCTCAAGCGAGGAAGAATTATATGATCTGGGTCTTGACAAAGTAATAGAAAATCTCGAAAAACGTCTGATTTCCCACGCTCTTGAAAAAACAAATAATTCAAAAATGAAAGCTGCTGATCTCTTGCAGGTAAGTTTCCGCTCCCTGCGTTATAAAGTGAAAAAATACGGTTTAGATTAATATATGCTCCTCAGATCTCTTATCGACAGGGCCCGCAGTACCACTGAAAAGAAACACCATTTACGCAATCAGCTGCTTTCAATGCTGTTGTTGCGCATCGTGCTGTATACCCTGATTTTATTAATTACCTATATTTTTAATGGCTCTCAATTTGCGTTCATTTTTATTCCAGCCAATATACTGCTCCTCCTCGTTTTTATAATATATCTTACCTCGGTCTTTTCCGCCTTTTTTCTACTGATCTTTCAGGGCAATCTCCGAACCTATGGGCTTGGACAAATCCTTCTCGACACCTTTTTTGTGGCGCTGCTGATCTTTTTTTCGGGATCCTCCAACTCGACCTTCACCTCGGTGTTTTTCTTTCCCATCGTGTCCGGTGGATTGATCTTACCCAAAAAAGGAGGCTTCCTCGCCGCATCCGCCTCAACTCTTCTCTATGGTGGCCTGCTCTTTCTTGAGACCTACGGCTACTATCCATCCTACCTTTTACAATATATCAACTTTCCCGATTTCGATCCTATCGTCGGGTTAAATCATTTTGCAATTAACGGCATTTCTTTTTTTCTTGCAGCCTTAATCAGCACTCTTTTTGGCATGCGTCTGCAAAAAACCGAAGTCGCCCTTAGCGCATCGTTGAAAAAATATGATCGTCTCGCCACACTCTATAAGCGAATTTTTGACAATATCTCCACCGGAATTATCACAATTGACTCTTCTGGGGTCATTACTTCTGCAAACACTGCGGTACAGACCATCACCGGCATAGAACCTCTTTCTCTTCTGAGCCAGAACCTTGAAGACGTTCTCCCATGTCTTAAACTATCCCATCAACACCAAAGACTTACAACTGATTTTACAAAGCCATCGGGGATAGCTGTTCGACTGGGTTATACATTCATGGATTTTATTAACAATGATAACGATATCAACACTACCGACAACAATGACAAAATCATTACCTTAAAAGATATCAGTGAAATTGAGAAATTAGAAAAACAGGTCCGACAAACAGAAAAACTTGCCGCAATAGGTATGATGAGTGCATCCATTGCCCACGATTTCCGGAATCCTCTGACGGCAATCTCAGGCTCAGCTCAGCTTCTTGCTTCTGAGTTTTCCAGAGATAAAAGCGATGTTACCAACTATGAGCTTTCTAATATCATAATACGTGAATCTGACAGACTCATCGGTACCATTGCAGACTTTTTAAAATTTTCAAGACCGGAACACGCAAGTTGCCAGTGGTTTTCCTTGAAATCCTGCCTTGATGAGGCCATCCAGGTTCTTAAGGCGGCGCCAACCTGGCCAACCTCCGTAATAATTTCCATGGATCTGGGTGATGCAACGGACATCTGGGCTGATCGTGCACAGATGTTCACTGTTTTTAGCCACCTTATACAAAATGGACTGGCCTTCTGTCCTGAAAATGAAGAAAAAATAACGATTACGGCACAAGAAATAAGCACAGATCAGGCACAAAACGGTAATGATGCAGTGGAGATTACAATTGCAGATAACGGAACGGGCATTGAACATGGCCAGGAAGATATCATCTTCGAGCCTTTCTTCACGACAAGGGCTGATGGCACTGGTCTGGGGCTTGCGATTGTCAAACAGACCATTGAGGAACACCATGGTCAGATTACTGTGGAAAATAGAATAGACTCAGGGGCGCAGTTTACTTTACGTCTTCCACTCCCCCATCAGTGATAAAAGCTCTTGGTCTATTGGGGCAAATCTGCCTGTGGTTCCACTTTCACAGATGACGGCCCATCTGCTGTAAAGTCAAGGAGTTCGATATCAAGAAAAATGGTTCCTGTCCCAGCGGGATCGACGGCCGTTATCTCCCCTGCAACCCAGAGCCTCTCTCCTCGCTTGATCTCGTTTAAAAGAGGGTAGGTGGAAGAGCTAACACTCCCCTTTACCACAGCGCCAAAACCATCTTCTGAAATATCCAGTATGATGGTTTCTTTTCCTTCAAAGGTTTCAACAGAAAAAAAGAAAACAGGCCACAGGACTCTAAAACTTACAAACTTTGATTGCGCAACATCCTCCTGCAGGTTTTCCATTGTCGACAACTGTTCCAGCAATTCTGTTGCTGAAGGGCGCAGGAAAAAGGAATTTGTCGTTGCAGCTCTTGATGTATTATCTTTTGATTTCGAAGACCCGACTTTCAGCTCAACTTTGATCGGTTCCGTTACAAGGGGAACATCCTTGTCTTTGCTGTTTTTTTTCTGGAGGTAAATTCCAGAAACAACGAATACAATCAATCCAAAGCCAAGGCCTATAATGGTCGCTCTTTCACTATGTTTTTTCAAGAAACTGACCAGTTGAGCAAGCATAGGTATTCTCTTAAAAGGTCCTGACTACATCCCTTGGTGAAAAATCTTCCCGCGGCGTATCACCTACAGCGTCGCTGGAGATAATTTTAGTAAAACCCGATGTTACTGCGTATCTTATCTCATTGTTCATCTTCTTTCCATACCTTGGCCCCAAGTTTCGTCAGTTTATCCACCAGATTTTCATATCCACGCTCAAGATGATATATTCTGGAAATATCTGTCCTGCCAGAGGCGGAAAGCCCTGCAATCACGAGCGAAGAACTCGCGCGGAGGTCAGTTGCCATCACCGGTGCGCCTTTCAAGCCTCCCATTCCAAGGCCCTCTACCCGGGCAGAATGTCCATCAATTTTGATATTTGCACCCATCCGGTGCAATTCAGCAACATGCATAAACCGGTTTTCAAAGATCGTCTCATTGACAACACAGCTACCAGAGCACTGCGTCATCAATGCCATAAACTGGGCCTGAAGATCAGTAGGATATCCAGGGTAAGGCATCGTTTTAATATTGACACCCTTTAATTGTTTGCCGCCTTCACCTGTCTCATTCCAGCCAACTGTTATGGTATCCCGTGTTTCAGTGACATTAACCCCGGCTAAACGGAGCTTTTCCAGAAGTGACGGTAGATGATCTGGCCTGCAATGGCTAACGGAGCCACTGCCACCGGTTGCCACAATGGCGAGAAGATAGGTGCCCGCTTCAATACGATCCGGGATTACCTCACAGTCTGCAGGTTGGAGATGTTTCACCCCATGGATGATCAGACTATCGGTTCCTCGGCCTTCGATTTTCGCACCCATTCCCGTCAACATATCGACTAAATTACCAATTTCAGGCTCTTTTGCAGCATTTTTCAACACTGTGGTTCCTTCCGCCAGGCTTGCAGCCATGAGAAGATTTTCGGTCCCTGTAACGGTTGGAATATCGAAATAAATAACTTCTCCCCGTAATGCCCTTTCACATTTCAGATCCACATATCCGCCTTCAAGGTGACAGGTAGCACCAAGCCGCTCAAGGCCCATTATATGAAAGTCTATTGGTCGTGCACCTATAGCACAGCCGCCCGGCAGTGAAACTCTTGCCTGGCCGAGCCTTGCAACAAGGGGCCCGAGCACGAGCACTGAGGCACGCATCGTTTTTACAAGATCATAAGGGGCCTCAGCGCTGGAAAGATTCGTGGTGTCAAGCGAGAGTGTATCTCCGACCCGCTCGCTTTTTACCCCAAGATACTCGAGCAGGCGAATAAAGGTCCTGGTATCTCTTAAGTTGGGCACATTGCGCAGGCGATGTTTTCCTGGGGTGAGGAGAGTTGCCGCCATAAGTGGCAATGCTGCATTTTTTGCACCGCTAATTTTCACCTCACCGTGGAGAGGACGACCTCCATGTATCACCAGCTTTTCCATACCTTAGTGCCTCTTATCTCTCTTTTTTTATTGCATGTAGAACGCGATCACGTCCAGCATAGTCTTTTTGTATACTGACTGTTTCAAAACCGAAGCCACTTTTGGTATTCTGTTCAAACAAAGCCGCCACCTCCATACCCTGATCAGCGCCGATCTCCATAAACACCTCCCCGCCAGGCATAAGTACATCATCGAGTTGGGCTCTTATTATCTTAATAAGTTCAAGCCCTCTGACACCACCGTCTAAAGCAAGATGGGGTTCATAACAGCTGACCTCCGGCTCCAGATTATTGGTTACATCCGCATGACTGACATAAGGCGGGTTAGAGACCACGAGGGAAAACTGATTATTTGCTGCAAACGCATCAAACATGTCACTCTGTACCATCAGAATACGGTGAGCCTGACCGTGACGCACTATATTCTGCCTGACCACACGAAGTGCTTTTGCTGAAATATCTACTGCATAGATTTTCTGGTGTGTTTCTTGAGCAAGAATCGTGGCGATGATCCCGCTACCGCAGCACAAATCTACTATTTTACCCGAACGAAAATTTGATTTTTGGGCATATCTCAATACCTGTTCGAGTAAAAATTCGGTTTCAGGTCGTGGAATCAATACATCTGCTGTAACAGTAAAAGGAAGAGACCAGAACTCCTGCTCTCCTATAATATAAGCGACCGGTTCTCTTTTTATTCGCCTATTCAACAAGCGGGTATAATGGGTTACTTCAACCGCTGCAGGGGAAGATTCTGCCCTGAGCAGTAACTGCGTTCGTGTCATCCCAAGAACATGCTCGAGAAGAAGTCGCGCATCAACTTCATGCTCCTCAATCCCAGCCTTTTTCAGCTGCTCTGAGCCACTATGCAGGAGATCCGCTAGACGCATTAAATCAACTGAAAGAGTAAGGCAGACATGGAGATCTCGATTTTATTGAAGTTCTTTGAGTTTTTCCGCCTGATCGTGAGCAATCAGGGGAAAGATCACTTCTTCAAGCTTTCCACTCATGATGGATTCGAGTTTATACAAAGTGAGATTAATACGGTGATCTGTCATACGCCCCTGCGGGAAATTGTATGTCCGTATTCTCTCACTTCTGTCGCCACTCCCCACCTGACTTTTCCTGTCCTTACTAATCTTATCGTGGTGCTCCTGTTCGGCCTGATCCAAAAGGCGAGCCCGCAGGACGGTTAAGGCCTTGGCCTTATTCTTGTGCTGGGACTTTTCATCCTGACATGTCACCACAAGCCCAGTGGGCAAATGGGTTATCCGAACAGCAGAATCCGTCGTGTTAACCGACTGACCGCCAGGCCCTGAAGAGCGGAATACATCAAACTTCAACTCATTCATATCAATATTGAGTTCAACTTCATCTGCCTCAGGCAAAATGGCCACGGTCACAGCGGATGTATGGATACGCCCCTGGGTTTCCGTGTCAGGAACCCGCTGGACCCTGTGGGCGCCACTTTCATACTTCAGCTTTGAGTAGACCTGATTACCGCTGATAAGAGCAATGATTTCCTTAAACCCACCAATCCCTAAAGGGTTAGAACTCATCACCTCCACCTTCCATCCCTGCGACTCAGCAAAACGACAGTACATGCGAAAAAGATCGCCCACAAATAGCGCCGCTTCATCTCCACCGGTTCCTGCACGAATCTCCAGAAATGTATTTTTCTCGTCGTTCGGGTCTTTTGGTAGAAGGATGATCTTCAGATCCTGATCGAGCTTTTTTTCTAATTCGGCAAGGTCCTCAAGTTCTGCCTTGGCAAGTTCTTTGAGTTCTGGATCTTCATTTTCATCATAAATGATAGCCTTGTTTTCGTAGATATCGGCCTGGACTTTTTTTAATTCTTCGAATTTATTATTAAGCTTGGAAAGATGAGAATGTTCACGGACAACTTTTTGATACTCCTTTTGATTACTCACAAGATCAGGATCAGAGAGTCGACCTTCGAGATCAGCTAATTTGTCTTCAAGATCAGCAAACTTATTGAACATTGTTGTTACCCAAGGGCAGAAGAAAGAAAAAAGTCCACAACCATGCAAGCATTGTTGTGGACATTATCAAAGAAGTGCGGAAAAACTGGACCTACTGCAAAAAAGAAAAATCAGTCTTTCTTCTCTTCTTTTTTTGCATAGTGTTTTGCATAACGCTGCTTGAACTTTTCAATTCGACCTGCCGTATCGATCAACTTCTGCTTACCGGTAAAAAATGGATGGCAGGACGAGCATATCTCAACCTTCATTTCGGTTAAAACAGAACCAAGCTCTACCTCGGCACCACAAGCACACTGCGCACTAAACTTATGATATTCTGGGTGTATTCCTTCTTTCATAATACCTATTCCTCCAACACATGAATCATGTGATGTTATTTTATATAGCGTTGTCTACGATTTTACAAAGTACAAGAGCATCATATTACCCAAAACAAATATTTTTTCAACTAAAATTAATTG
Source organism: Desulforhopalus sp. IMCC35007 (assembly GCF_005116575.1). Taxonomy (GTDB): domain Bacteria; phylum Desulfobacterota; class Desulfobulbia; order Desulfobulbales; family Desulfocapsaceae; genus Desulforhopalus_A. Next base: position 50,397 of record NZ_SWCN01000009.1, read on the forward strand.
TCGAGAAAATGCTCGCTGTACTGTTAGCCATTCATTGAGTCGAGAAAATCAGCATTGGTTTTCTGATGTTTTAACTTATCGACGAGAAAATCCATACAATCTGCGGGATTCATTGAGCTGAGCAATTTTCTCAAAATCCAGATACGATTGAGCGCATTGGGCTTGATTAGCAGATCTTCTTTTCTGGTGCCGCTGCGTTTTAAATCAATTGCAGGAAAGATACGTTTATCTGCCATTTTCCGATCAAGTACAAGTTCCATATTACCCGTACCTTTAAATTCTTCGAAAATAACCTCATCCATACGGCTACCAGTCTCGATAAGGGCAGTGGCAAGTATTGTCAGGCTTCCCCCCTCTTCGATATTTCTGGCCGCCCCAAAAAACCTCTTCGGTCGATGGAGTGCATTGGCTTCAACTCCACCGGAAAGTATTTTACCACTCGCGGGAGTCACAGTATTGTAAGCCCTGGCAAGACGAGTGATACTGTCCAGCAGAATAACGACATCCTTTTTGTGCTCAACCAGTCGTTTCGCTTTTTCAATTACCATTTCAGCAACCTGAATATGACGCTGCGGTGGTTCGTCAAAGGTCGAGCTGACGACTTCAGCAGTTTTGACAGAACGGGTCATCTCGGTTACTTCTTCTGGCCGCTCATCGATCAACAGCACTATGAGATAGACTTCCTTGTGGTTACGCACAATGGAATTGGCAATTTTCTGCATCAGTACTGTTTTACCCGTGCGGGGAGGCGCGACGATGAGTCCCCGCTGACCTTTGCCGATGGGGGCGAAGAGATCCATGATACGCATGGACATATTATCGGGCTGCCACTCCAGAGAAAATGCTTCGTTAGGATGCAGTGGGGTAAGGTTACCAAAGAGGGTTTTTTGCTTTGCAGCATCGGGTGGATCAAAGTTCACACTGTCGACTTTGAGCAGTGCGAAATATCTTTCGCCTTCTTTCGGTGCCCTGACTAAGCCCTCAACCGTATCGCCTGTTCTGAGGTTGAGGCGTCTAATCTGAGATGGCGACACATAAATATCATCTGGACCTGGAAGGTAATTATAGTCAGGAGCACGAAGAAACCCAAAGCCATCGGGCAGAATTTCTAGGACACCACTACCTCGCATCTTGCCGTCTTTTACAGACTGGGCTTTTAAGATCGCAAAGATGAGCTCCTGTTTTCGCAGCGAACTGAAACCTTCAATCTTAAGATCTCGGGCCAATTGTACCAGTTCACCAATTTTCATCAGTTTGAGTTCCGCCAGGTTCATTAATCTACTTCTCCTTTGATGGATAATTGGCAGGATAGTGTAACATCGCCTGAAAACGCCTCGCTACAGAGGAGTGTTATGCCAACGATGTATTTTTGTAAGTCTCATTAGCAACCGCATCTCGTGACAGCTCACAAAAATGGGGTGGTTTGTGGTAAAAAAATGATTTATATGAATGTTGTTTCGGACGACTCGTATTTTTGATTTACAAAAATGCAGAATGGAATCGACGATCAGGTCAATAAAGAATAACTATCAACATTTTCCGCCAACACTGACAAGAGCGTGGTGTAAATCAATATCTATCGGAGCGAAAAAGAGAAAATAGGTTCTATTAAAGACAGGATTTGAATTATTTGGTCAACGTTTTTCTTATACGGCTATAAACTTAAGCTGTCAAGCATTTTAGGCAGTTATTTTCAATCTTTTCTCAACGATTGACGCCTCAGTAAAGTTGCAAGCCAGGCCACCTGCTGTGCGGTGCTTGCAAAAGTACCGCTGTTATCGATGATACGGTCAGCCAACAGCTCTTTTTGAGACATCGGCATCTGCAGGGCAATAATGCGTTCTGCTTCTGCAACTGTTATATTGTCACGCCTCACAGCTCTCTCTACAGACGTTTTGTTATCGATCCTGACAAGAACCGATATATCAAAATCATCCTGCCAAGAAACGTCAAAAAGCAGCGGGACTTCCACCACAAGATGCACCCCGGCCTTTTGACACACCTCTACACTCCTCTTTACTTCTCCTCTTACCAGCGGATGAAGAATGTCCTCAAGTTTTGTTTTAACCTCAGTATCCTCAAAAGCGGCCTGTCTCAACATTCCCCGATCAAGACCACCGTCAGTTGTCAAAAATCTTTTACCAAAGGTCTTCAGTAGGCTAAGGAGACCCTCCCTACCAGGCTCCAAAAGGACCCGGCAAAGTTCGTCAGTATTTACAAGTTGACCGTTGAGATACTTGGCTAAAAGACGACTGACACAACTCTTTCCTGAACCATATCCTCCGGTAACAGCGATATTCAAGAACTTTCACCTGAAACTGCTTGCAACTGATCTAAAACTGCCACAAAATCATTCCATAAAGGAGCGATAATATCCAGTTTTTTTCCGGTTACAGGATGGTTGAAACTGAGCCGCGAAGCATGGAGCATTTGTCTTGGAAACTTTCTCTGCGTTTTCCCAGTACCGTATACACAGTCACCCGCAACAGGATAGCCGAGATGGGCCATGTGTACCCGTATCTGATGGGTACGGCCGGTTTCAATGTTTACCTGTAAGAGAGAGAGTCCACCATCATAACGTTCCACAAGATCCCAGTTCGTGGCAGCATGCTTACCACCAATATCTTTTACGGCCATTTTCTGTCGGTTGATATGATGCCGGCCAATGGCCGCAACAATCCGACCTGAGGATTCTTTTGGTACACCTTGAACAAGGCAGAGATACTCTTTTTCCAGTTGATGTTCTTTAAACAGATTTATCAAGTCACGGTGTACTGCTTCCGTTTTGGCAACAACCATAACGCCTGAGGTGTCCTTATCAAGCCGGTGGACAATACCCGGACGCGCAGCATCTCCTACAGCGGCAATACCTTCACAGTAATGAACAAGGCCATTAACCAGAGTTCCTGCATGATTTCCAGAACCCGGGTGAACAACAAGGCCTGGCGGTTTTGAGAGAAAGAGAAGCCACTGGTCTTCATAGAGAACGGTGAACTCGATATGCTCTCCACAAACCTCAATGGGTTTGTCATGTTCAACCACCCCAGAAATGAATTCTCCAAGCTTTAACCTGTAACTGTTTTTACGTGGAGTGCCGTTGACAATAATGTTTTTTTCACGAATAGCATCAGAGATCTGGCTTCTTGAAAGACCAAGCACTTGTAAAGCAAGAAATTGATCAAGCCGAACACCAACATGTTTTTCATCTACATGAAATGTAAGTTGCTGTTCGGCTGACTTGAACCCATTGTTAAGAGTTTCTACGGATTCCATAGACAAGACGTTGAGAGATATAGACAAAAAAAGGGGTCATAAGGTGGCTAACAGGCCAGCGGACGTGTCTGGCTCAGGAGAATATTGCCTCAATGGTCTTGGTCACGTCATCCTCACTATTATTTTGAGCAAGGGATATTTCTTTGACAAGAAGACTTTTAGCGGTGTCGAGCATTTTCCGTTCACCATAGCTCAAATCTTTGTCAACACTGAGGAGAAACAGATCCCTTAAGACAATTGCGACCTCATGGACCGACCCTGTCTTAATCTTCTCCATATAGTCTCTGTAGCGCCTGTTCCAGGTCTGCGTACCCAATTCAACAGTACGATCAGACAGGATATCTAGAATATCACCTACTTCATCTTTACCAACGATAGCACGCAAGCCTACATTGTCGGAACTATCTGTCGGTATCATGATGCGCATGCTATTATCTAAAATTTCTAGAATGTAGAAGGATTGATTAATCCCTCCGACGGTTTTTGTTTCGACGGCTTTAATAACACCAACACCATGGGCCGGATACACAGCCATATCACCTTCAGAAAACACTGAAATCTCCTTTAAACAAGGCGCCTTGTACAAGGCTTGCAAAAATAAGAAGACGCACAAGACACCACGCAGTAATTAGCCAATCTAGGAAAGCACCGGAATATATCGTTCTTCATCGCCGGTTAATTTTGATTTAAGAGGAAAGTAAGAGAATATTAATTCATACCCTTCACTGTTGATAAACTATAACATATTTCGCGCTGAAATGCCGTAGTTTTTTAAATCTGGCATCAAACAAATTTTTTTAAAAAGTGCGCGTACTGGCTATATGAGTAGCAAGGTATCAATTTATTTCAAACTGTTGAGAACACCTTTAGAACGAGCAATATCATCTGCAAGTAAATACTTTACACCTTCCCCGATTTGCCTATATCTGCTGGAGATCAGCTCAAGCTCTTCTGCTGAAAAACTGCTCAATACATATTTTTCTACAGGGAAATCTCTATGAACCTCTCCTTGACCTGGACGTCCTATTCCAATCTTCAATCGGTAAAAATCATTCGATCCCACAAGGGAGACGATTGATTTTATCCCGTTATGTCCGCCAGCCCCACCCCCTTTAACAAGCTTTACCCGGCCCGGAGCCATATCAAGGTCGTCATGTATAGCAATAATGTTTTCAGGTACTATTTTATAAAATGTACAAACTTGCGACACAGATTGGCCACTCCTGTTCATAAAGGTGAGAGGTTTGAGAAAATGAACTTTTACGCCGGAATAAGTGGTGGAAAAATAGAGACCATTCCATTTCTCTTTAAATGCACCTGCTCCATCTCCCAACTGTTCCACAAGGGCGTCAACAACATGAAAACCGATATTGTGCCGTGTATCCGCATATTCTGCACCCGGATTCCCAAGCCCAACAATCAATACATCCTGACTGTTCATAGTATCTCTCAAATTGCAAAAGGCCCGGAAAATTGAATTTCCGGGCCCTCTCAACGCAAAGCAGTTCAACCAAAGTCTAAGACGATGGTCAACGACTTATTATTTTTTCTTCTTTTTATCTTTTGGAGCATCTTCGGTTGCAGCTTTTGCCAAAGGCTTCACAATTGTTACCGCGATGGTTTTAGGATTTGTAACCATAGTCACATTTTCTATTGCAGGGAATGCATCGCATTTCAACTCAGCACCTATCGCAAGACCTCTGATATCGATGGTGACTGTATCAGGAATATCTAAAGGCTTACCACGAAGAACTACCTTGGTGCAGCTTATTTCCAGAATACCTCCTAGATCAACACCCTTAGGGATTCCTTCATATACTACGGGAACGGTGTATGAATGTTCTTTCTCAAGATCAATCTCACAAAAGTCCACATGCACAAGGGTATCACGAACAGGATCAGTCTGAACTTCACCTACTTTAACACTTTTGCTTCCCTCATTTTCGATATTCAAAGTCACAACGGTATTATGACGATAGAATTTCAGCAGTTTTGCCATCAGACTTTTGGTATCCATCTGAAGCTTGAGAGCTTCATTTCCAGCACCATACACGACAGCAGGAGTCATTCCTTCCATGCGCAATTGACGCATGGGTCCCTTTCCTGAGCTGTTTCTTACAGAAGCGGACATTTCTACTTGAAGCATAATTCCTCCTTTGCCAACTCGCAGTACCAAATAAGTAAAAACGACTGAGCAAATATTTGAAATATTTCTTTTAAATTAATAGAGATAAGAATCGAGAGCTAAATAAACAGTGAACTCACAGAATCTTCGTTATGTATTCTATTTATCGCATCACCCAACAACGCTGAAACGGAAAGCACTTTAATCTTGCTACATTCTTTTGTCTTGCCATTCAACGGGATAGAGTTTGTGACAACCAGCGACTTTATTTGTGAAGCATTCAACCTGTCTATTGCCGGCCCTGAGAGAACGGGATGAGAACAACAGGCATGTACTTCCTTTGCACCATTAGCGATTAGGGTTGCCGCGCCAGCGCAAAGGGTGCCTGCCGTGTCCACCATATCATCCATAAGAATGGCTGTTTTTCCCCGCACATCTCCGATAACGTGCATCGCTTCACACTCATTGGGTTTATCGCGACGCTTATCAATTATTGCAAGACCAGAGTTCAGTCGTTTGGCAAAGGCTCTGGTCCGCTCCACACCACCAGCGTCTGGAGAGACCATAATAACATTGTCATCAAAGGTCTTTTTAATATATTCGAGTATCACCGGAGCGGCATAAAGATGGTCAACAGGAATATTAAAGAAACCCTGTATCTGCCCTGCATGAAGATCCATACACAAAACTCTTCTCACACCGACCGCCATGAGCATCTCAGCTACAACTTTTGCGGAAATAGGAACACGAGGGGCATTTTTACGATCCTGGCGGGCATACCCATAATATGGAATAACTGCGGTAATCCTTCTCGCTGAGGCCCGGCGTAACGCATCAACCATGATCACAAGTTCCATCAGATGATCATTTACCGGAGTACAGGTGGGCTGAATGACAAAAACGTCCGCTCCACGGACGTTTTCTTTCACTTCAACGAAGATCTCTCCGTCACTAAACTTCCTTACATCGGTTGCAGTTAAAGGAATATCCAAGTGAGCGGCAATTTCCGCTGCCAGTTTCTGGTGGGCGTTCCCAGAGATAATCTTTAGATCTCGCATTGTATTTTTTTGGAGCTCGACTAACCTGATTTTATATTATTGATGGCTGGGGCGGCAGGATTCGAACCTACGAATGCCGGGATCAAAACCCGGTGCCTTACCGCTTGGCGACGCCCCAGTACACGCTCTAGATATGTAAACTTTATTTCCATATTGCTGGCGCAACACAGCAGCAATATCTTGAAAATCAGAACTGATCGACTCTCTATTATCTGGAAAAACTCCAAAAACGGTTGGCCCACTACCAGACATCAAAACTTTTGCAGCCCCTAATGCCAGCAGGCTCTCTTTCATTTTCTCGATTTCGGGGTGTGCAACTAACGTCACAGCCTCTAAATCATTATGCATATCATCGAGTGACAAAAGAGCCGCATTGCGCTTTTGAAAGCGAAATACTTTAGAATTATTCTTTTCGCTTGTCAACGATAAATTTTCAAAAACCCATTTTGTAGAGACAAAAAAATCCGGATTGACCAAAACAAAGGTATAATTACTCAGAGATTCAACACCATACATCAGATCTCCTATACCACCTGCTACAACAGCACTGTCGGCAACAGCAAAAAATGGCACATCGGCTCCAAGAGACCTTGCCATATCAATTAACGCCTCATCGCCAAACTCATAGCCGCTCAGTTCATTGAGACCTCGCAGAACAGTTCCAGCATCACTACTGCCACCCCCCAACCCCGCAGCAATCGGAATTTTTTTCTGCAGCTTGATTTTCAGTCCTTTGCCGTTGAAATTTTTACTTTTTAGAAGAAATATTTCAGCTGCCCGACCGGCAAGATTGTCTGTATGAACAGGCAAGACCGGGTCATCACAGCTCAACTGCACCCCAGATTCCTCTACGACCTCCAGATCTATAGTGTCAAATAAATCGATTTTCTGCATCCAGGTGGCTAAATCATGATACCCATCATCTCTGCGCCCGAGAACATGCAGAAAAAGATTGATTTTAGCCGGAGCAAAAAGTCGAAGAGAGGGACGTCCAGTATTCATAATTGCCAACGGTTTATTTTTTGGAAGCAGTCACAAAACGAAGCTTAATATCGTAAAGAATATTTTTCAGCATCTGCTCTTCATCTGAAGTTAAATTACCTTTGGTCTTCCCCTGCATCATGACGAGCGTATCAATCGCATGGCGGGCGAGATCGAGGTCGACAATTTTCTTTCCGGTTCCAGGATCGGCAATCTCTCCCAGATGGTAAAGAGCAGAGGTGTTCAGAGACATCACAAAAGCCGGGAAAGTCACCTCAGGCATGACACACCTGCCCTCCTTGTTTGGAACTTTACCTTCACCGCAACCGCAACTGCTCTCATTTTTCATCGTATCAGCCATCTAACTACTCCTTTAATGAAGAAAATTCTATGACACCAGATCTCCGACCTGATTATTTATGTCAATTGTTACATCTTTCCGACCACCAACCCAGTGAGACCTGTTCTCTGCAAAAGATAAAGGACACATCTCCTTAAAGCGGGTGAATAAGTATGTAGAACGGTAGGATCTTGAGGCCAAAGGTCAAGCCCCATTTGTCTTTTTCATCGATCTCTTTGCTCACAACAGGAAACAGCTATAAAGCGCTTGCGAATATACTAGGTAGAAGAACCCAGAACAACAAAAAATCTCCTCTTCTTACACCTCCATGCATGAAGAGAGATAAGGAATAACACAGAGCGTCAAATCAATGATGGCATATTTTTCCATTCCCCTTGAACAAAGCCTGTGAACAAGATATATACCGTGACAAGAGATCAAGCCGCTTTTTCTGGAGTAGTTCTTGCCAACCATCAAGACACAGCTTACACTCAGAGAACAAACGCGACCCATTATAATATAGAGCCTCACCAAGGCATTTAATACGCTCAAAGGAGTTTTTTCATGCGAGAAATACGTCTACGATTTCCCCCGAGTCCCACAGGATACCTTCACATTGGTGGAGCCAGAACTGCCCTGTACAACTGGCTTTACGCAAAAAAACACGGAGGAAAGCTGATCTTGCGTATTGAAGACACCGATGGCGACAGATCCACCAAAGAATCTATTGATGGTATTATAGAAGGACTTGAATGGCTTGGGATTGATTTCGACGAGGGCCCCTATTTTCAAACTGATTTCGAAGCTGATCACGTCAAGGCAGCCCAGCTTTTGCTCGACAAAGGCGCCGCCTACAAGTGTTTTTGCACAAAAGAAGAGCTCGATGAAAAAAGAGAAGCCGCCCTTGCTACCAAAGGAAGCCTTGGTTACGATCGAACCTGCAGGCACTTAACCCCGGAAATTGTCCGGGAAAAAGAAGCTGCCGGCATTCCTTTTGTCATTCGTTTTAAAGTTCCAGAACGTACCGGTATGCTCGGATATGATGATGAGATTCTTGGCCGGATTCAGTCGGATTACAAGGAAGTTGATGATTTTGTTATTGTCCGCTCCAACGGCAAGCCACTCTATCTGTTGTGTAATGTTGTTGATGATATCCGAGACAGAATCTCCCATATCATCCGTGGCCAGGATCATATGACCAACACCCTCAAGCAGGTTCTACTCTATGAGGCCCTTGAAGCACCTCTACCTGTCTTTGCCCATATGCCTCTCACCCTTGACAACAAGAAGGCCAAGATTTCCAAACGCAGCCATGGTGAGATCGTAGCGGTGCAATTCTACAGAGACAATGGCTTCCTTCCATGGGCTTTGAATAATTTTCTTGCTTTACTTGGCTGGTCTGCTGGAAATGATCAGGAATTTTTTACCAGGGAAGAACTGATTGCACAGTTCAGCTTAGACCGCATTAATAAATCAAGTGCCATATTTAATTTTAAAAAAGATGATCCAAAATTCATCACAGACCCCAAAGCAATTTACATAAACGAGCACTATCTGCGCACGATGGAAGTTGAGCAACTGGGAGAACTCGTCCGAGCCGAACTGGAAGCTGAAGGTCTCTGGAATGACAGTTACGCAAGAGACAGGAAGACATGGTATCTGAACACCTTAGATCTCATCAGAGACCGTTTCCACACCTTAAAAGACTTCACCAGTCTTGGCCGCGCTTACTTTGCAGACGATTTTGTCGTGGATGAAAAACCTCTTAATAAAAATGTTTTAAAATTTGAGGGCCTCAAAGAGTGGTTACCGGAACTTGCCAACAGATACGAACAACTCTCTGACTTTACTGTCGAAGAAACCGAAAGAGTCGCACGGGAGCTGGCAGAAGAGCTGAACATCAAACCTGGTGTTCTGATCAATTCAATGAGGACCCTGGCCACCGGTCAGCTGGCAGGACCATCCATGTTTGATATTCTGGTGACCATAGGCCAGGATAAAATTGTCGAACGACTCAGAAACGTTCACAAATATTTTGCTTGATCCTGAACACAAAAATCTTCTAAACACACATCCATGGAAAATACAGATACAGATAAACGGCCCTTGGATTTTATCCGCCAGATTATCACGGATGATCTCAATTCCGGAAAGCACAAACAATCAATCACACGCTTTCCCCCCGAACCGAATGGTTTTTTACATATCGGCCATGCAAAATCAATTTGTCTCAATTTTGGCGTGGCAGGTGAATTTAATGGCATTTGTCATCTGCGCTTTGATGACACCAATCCGAGCAAGGAAGATGTCACCTATGTTGAATCAATCCAAAAAGATGTCAAATGGCTTGGCTTTGACTGGGGAGAGCAGATCTTTTTTGCTTCCGACTATTTTGACAAGCTGTATGATTTTGCCGTTCAGCTCATTGAGTCGGGGCACGCCTTTGTCTGCCAGCTCACCCCTGAGCAAATGCGCGAATATCGAGGAACCCTGACGGAACCTGGTAAGGAAAGTCCTTACCGAAACCGTTCTGTCCAGGAAAATCTTGCACTTTTTCAGCGCATGAAGAATGGAGATTTTCCTGAAGGGTCCCATGTGCTGCGTGCAAAAATAGATATGGGTTCACCAAACCTGAACATGCGTGATCCTGTCATCTACCGCATACTTAAAGCCCATCATCATCGTACCGGGGACAAGTGGCAAATTTATCCGATGTACGATTATACCCATTGTCTTTCTGATATGCTTGAGGGTATCACCCACTCTCTCTGCACTCTGGAATTTCAGGACCACAGACCTCTTTATGACTGGGTACTCGACACCCTCAAGACACCGTGTCATCCCAAACAGATCGAATTTGCACGACTCAATCTCACCTACACTGTAATGAGCAAGCGCAAACTTTTGCAGATGGTTGAGGGCAACTACGTAGACGGTTGGGACGACCCGAGAATGCTGACAATCTCCGGTCTCAGACGCAGAGGCTACACTCCGGCTTCAATCAGAAATTTTTGCAAGACCATCGGTATTGGTAAAAGTGACAGTCGTATCAGTATGGGGGTTTTGGAAAATGAAATCCGAAACGACCTCAACGTCAAAGCCGAACGAAGGATGTGTGTTCTTGACCCTGTGAAGGTCATTATCGACAATTTTCCCGATGACCGTATTGAAGAAGTAACAGGGAAAAATCATCCGCAGGATCCAGATAGAGGTGAACGATCTCTCCCCTTTACAAAAGAGTTGTTCATCGAACGTGACGATTTCATGGAAGATCCACCTAAAAAATACCATAGGTTAGGTCCAGGTCGCGAAGTTCGACTCAGATATGGTTACCTCATTCAGTATGCCTCACACGTCAAAGATGAGCAGACCGGTGAGATCCTTGAAATCCACTGTACCTACGATCCGGAAAGTAAAGGTGGAACCGCTCCTGACGGGCGCAAGGTGAAAGGTACTATTCACTGGGTGTCCGCTGTAAAGGGTGTTCCAGTCACAGTGAACATGTACGATCGGCTGTTCAAGGTTGAGGACCCTGAAGAAGATAAAGATATCGACTTTCTGGAGCAACTCAATCCCCAGTCTCGTATTGTCCTTACTCAGGCAATAGCAGAACCTGCACTCGTTTTGCTACAACCGGGTGAAAGCGTTCAGTTCGAACGTCAGGGATATTTTTGCCTTGACCCTGTTCAACCTAAAAAGGACAACAAATTCGTTTTCAACCGTACAGTCACTCTGCGTGACTCCTGGGAAAAAACGAGCTAGTCCACCTCAAAAGCGGTGCCTGTTATTTTAACTAGTTTTTTTGTCACAGGCATCGCTGGTTCTTGGAAAATTCAACAGGCAGCGATAGCACCTCATCGGTAATGACGTGTATCAAGGAAATAAATATGGCACTGATCAATTTACGCCAAATGGCAAAACTGCAGTCGGGAACAATACACAGCGTTAAAGTTGGCGGAGAACTTGGACGAAGAATTCGGGAGATGGGTCTTGTTCCAGGAACGGAAATTACCATACAGGGCAGGGCCCCCCTTAATGATCCTGTCGCACTGCGAGTTATGGGCGGGACCCTTACTCTTCGAAATAACGAAGCAGATCACATCATGGTTGAAGTCGATTAACACAACCTCCCTCTACCTGCTGATATTATAGATTTTGTCTGTAATAGAGAAGTGAGTAGAGGTTTTTGCCCCTGCCATTCCGGATTTGATGAGAAGTCTTTTTTTCTCACAAATATTCTCTTCATTTTTCTCTATCCCCCCTCAATTTTCTCATGAGCTTCAAGAATAAAAAGATAAAGACCGGCAGTTGCGGGCTTTACCTTTTAGGAGCCTCTAAATATATTAATATTTCTTGAAATAACTGTTGACTGGAACTAATGTTTGGAGTACCTAAAGATCACATTATGAGGTGAAAGACATGAGAGAAAAAAAAGGAAAACAGCATTTCTGTGGTTTTACCAATAAGGTACGAAATTGTTTTGGTAAAGGACAATGTTCCAAGATCGAAGCACCTCTGTCAATGAATGGCCAGTGCAGAAAAGTAAAAGTCTGCAAGGTTACCGGTGACAGAAAGGTTTGTGCGCGCATGGCTTCCCTCGGCTTATACCCTGGCGTTGAGGCAGACATTATCTGTGCCCAGAATGGAAACCAGTGCGTCGTAAAAGTGAACGGGGGCACGATCAGCCTTGATTCAAATATCTCTGAAAATATTTACGTGACTGACCTGTAACCAGCCGACTTTTCTGTCCTTTTTTTTAACCAAAATGTTAGGGATAACTAATACCCAGGCCATAACGGAGGGTAGCTTTATGAAATATTTGGAAACAATAATCATCTCGATAATTATCATCGCCTCTCTGGTGTACCTTGTTCTGCGATTTTACAGACAATGGAAAGCATTGACAGATCCATCGTCACCTTCAACGTGTGGCGAGGGTTGTTGTTCCTGCAGCCATTCTTCCTGTGATGAGAGAAGATCCAACGTGAAAGGTATTGCGGATAGTAAATAATGCCTGTTTCCCTGCTGAGTCCATTGGCAGTGCTTTTGCAGCAAGCTAAAGATTGTCGAGTAATACAGGCAGGAACTCTACAGAATTGAGATTGGGACAGGCAATGGCCTCTACTGTAAACTCTGCAGCTTTGTAAAACCGATAAGAAGACAAATTAAGGCTTGCCCTACAGCCCTCGCCTCAGATATAACAGGACTTTTAAAAAAACGTCTTCTCACAAGACATTGTTTTTAACCTATAAATTTTCACCTGAGTTACTCGATGCAATTGAAAATGGCCCTTCTGGGCAACCCGAATGCCGGTAAAACGACACTTTTCAATGAACTTACCGGTGCCCGTCAACACGTTGGGAACTATCCTGGAATTACCGTTGATCACAAAGAAGGCTGCATTATCCGTGGCACATCCAAAATTACTCTTACCGATCTGCCCGGGACCTATTCTCTTACCGCCTATTCGATTGAAGAAATTGTCGCAAGAAACTACCTGGTCGAAGAAAAACCTGATGTCGTTGTAAATATTGTAGATGCCTCAAATCTTGAAAGAAATCTCTACCTCACATGTCAGCTGTTAGAGCTCGGCCTCCCGCTTGTCATTGCCTTGAATATGATGGACGTTGCAAAAAACAGAGGCATTGAGATTAAAATCGATAAATTCAGCGAACTGTTTAACATTCCTGTAATTCCTATTATCGCAAGAACCGGAGAAGGCACAGAGGAACTCATCGAAACCTGCGTGGAGATTGGAAAGCAAAAGCGCCCCTGGACACCCCGGGATATATATTACGGCGAAGATCTTGACCACAATTTAAAGGCTCTCGAAGCAACTATTACAGAGTTTGGACTCCTCAGTACCAGCTACCCACCAAGGTATACCGCTATTAAATACCTGGAAAATGACGAGCAGATTCTAGAAAAAGGCCGGGAGACTGATCCTGAAACCGCAGCAAAACTCGAAAAAATTGTTGAAGAGGCGTCAGAACACACCAGGAGAACCCTTGACGTTTACCCTGAAGCCATCATTGCTGACCACAGATATGGTTATATAAAAGCCATCTTACGCCAGGGGGTGGTAACACATAAGTTTGATACTGACAGACTATACACCTCTGACAAAATTGATAAGGTCCTCACCAACCGTCTGGTTGGGCCACTTTTCATGCTTGTTATTCTTTTCGGCCTTTATCAGTTTACCTTCAGCTGGAGTGAGATTCCAGTTGTGTTTCTGGAAAATGTTTTTGGCTGGGTTGGCGATTTTATTGATCAAACCCTGCCAGACGGCTTGTTAAAATCAATGCTCATCTCCGGCGTAATTGATGGCGTTGGTGGCGTTCTTGGTTTTGTCCCCCTTATCATGTTTATGTTTTTCGGCATCGCAATCCTCGAAGACTCCGGTTATCTCGCACGTGTTGCCTTTATGATGGATAGAGTCTTTCGCATTTTCGGACTCCACGGTTCTTCGGTTATGCCATTTATTGTCTCCGGAGGAATTGCAGGCGGCTGCGCCGTTCCCGGTGTCATGGCTACCAGGACATTGAGATCGCCAAAGGAGAGGATGGCGACCCTTCTCACCGTCCCTTTTATGAATTGCGGGGCGAAACTGCCGGTACTTGCGCTGCTGATCGGTGCTTTTTTTGGTGAACATAAAGCCCGCTACATGTTTCTCTTTACCATTCTTGCCTGGGTTGTTGCTCTTTTGGCCGCAAAACTTTTCCGATCCACTGTACTACGTGGTGCTCCAACTCCGTTTGTCATGGAATTGCCCCCCTACCGCTTTCCCACACTGCGAGGCCTACTCATCCACACCTGGGAACGAACCTATCAATACATCAAAAAGGCTGGAACCGTTATCCTGGGTATCTCCATTCTTCTCTGGGCCCTGATGACCTTTCCCGGTCTGCCACAGGATAGAAAGGACAGCTTTGAGGCACAAAAACAACAGATTTTGACCCAATCAGGATTGACAATGAATGCCTTGTCCGCAAATCAACTCTCACAGTCGGCACTTGAGACCAAAAAACAGATTTCCATCATCAGCAACAAAGAAACAGAGGCAGGCCTTCGATACTCCATTGCCGGGACGATGGGGACAAAACTTGAGTCAATAACCAAATATGCCGGTTTTGACTGGCGAACAAATATTTCTCTGATTGGTGGTTTTGCAGCAAAAGAAGTGATTGTCTCAACCCTTGGCACAGCATATTCCATGGGCGAGGTTGATGTGGAAGAATCAGAATCCCTCGGGAAACGCTTGCAAAATGACAAACACTGGAACAAGGTGGTCGCCGTCTCGGTACTGGTATTTATTATGTTTTATGCACCGTGCTTTGTAACAGTGGTTTGTATTGCCAAGGAATCCTCCTGGAAATGGGCTTTCTTTTCCATGGGATTTAATACAATCTTTGCTTTTTTAATCGCTGTTGGCGTCTATCAGGTGGGAACCTTTTTGCATCTTGGATAATAAGGGTGGGAAGGAACGATAAAAGTACCCGCCTGGAGTGTTGTTCAGTAGATTGCAGCTCAAGCATGCCTGGTACTGCAGGAAGTGCCAAGTGTTTACGCTAAGCCCTTAGGATGAAGGTACAACTCGAACAGCGCCTCCCCTTCTCGAATCCCCTGCACCTTCAATCCCAGGGATCACCGCATGAACTCCGCCAAAATAAACATCTTTTTGCGGCCAGACATTCACCTTAAACTCTGGACCAAAAACCTCGGTTTTTTCAATAGCCTCAACTACCTCAAGGCTGAAACCGGGCTCCACCTGCAGGCAACTCCCATCGAGATAGAGTCGTGGAGCATCGACTGCGGTCTGGAGTGGCCGACTAAAATCTACCACCTGTGAAACAACATGACTGATTGCGGTTCGAATCCGTTTTGAGCCACCACTGCCTATAACAAGCTCCACTTTGTCGTCTTTTATAACAAGAGAGGGGGACATCATTGAAAAAACTCTTTTTCCTGATGGACTCGAGTGAAAACCTTCCGGGTGCAGATCATCTTCACCCATCATGTTGTTGAGCATTACACCGGTCCCAGGAGCAACATAACCAGAGCCTTCCCCGTTGGAGCAGGTCATACTGGCACAATTACCGTATCTATCCGCAACGGAGACGTGAGTTGTCCCCCTGCTAAAGAATCGCGCCCTGTGGGCTGAATCCCCAAATTGTTTTTCATCTGCCAGAAACGCCTGCAAAGACCTTGGATCCGTCACCCCAAGCCCTCGCTGACGTTCCACCTCGCTCATTGCAGACACTGTTGCAAAAAGGTGTTCCCTGCTGCCCCAGACCGTTTGATCCACGCCATACCGCGCGTTAAAAATAAGAGAAAGTCCAACCAGCGTCCCTCCCATAGATGGCTCAGGGGCCGTCACAAACAGATGATTTCGATAGGGTAGCACAAGCGGGGATCTCTCAATCACCCGATAGGCTGCGAGATCCTCTTTAGTCAGGATCCCACCACCCTCACGCATCTCCTTGTCTATTTTCTCTGCAACATCACCAAAATAAAAGCTCTCGTCTCCTTCATGGACCAGCCGATCGAGAAAATCCGCCATATCAAGATTTTTTATCTCATCACCGGCCACCAGACAACTCCCATCAGGCTGATAAACCCCTCTGGAATAGTTAGAAAGCGTCATAATTGGTCGCAACAATGTCAAAAAATGGGCCTGTTGTCCATTGAGTACATGGGTCCTGGCAAGCTCTTTTGCCGGGCGCACGACATCTTCAAAGGGCATGGAGCCAAGGTTGCTATGGGTATGGAGTAAACCCTTTAATACCCCAGGAACGGCTACAGAGCCGAGGCCCACATGAAAATCCTGCGAGGACCCCGAAAAATCGACACGAACGGGAAAAAAATCACTGCTGGCGCCATCCATTTTACTTCCCCGGCCAGGTGTATCCACAAAAAAGTCATAAAAAATGTTTCGTCTCTCCGTCTGCAAGCGGCCAACAAGCAGGCCTCCCCCACCAAGACTGGTCAAGGCTGGCTCCACAACCGCAGAAGCAAACCCGGCTGCAACCACGGCGTCAAAGGCGTTGCCCCCGGCCTCCAGGATCTCCGCGGCCGCCTGACTGACCAGCTCATGTCCAGACGCTACAATGGATTTATCATACAGACTCACGAACAGCACTCCCTTGGAAATGGATTCCTCTTTTTATCATAAATGCCAGCGCAGCCCTCAAAGATCAAAGATAAAAGAATTTTCACCTACGCTTTTCCCAATTCAGAAACAGCCGTCCAGTCCATTGCCACCCTTGCAAGCCAGTGAGCCCCCACCTTCAATACATTTTCATCAAAATCGAACGTGCCGCTATGGGCTGGGCTGTTGATGCTGAGACTGTTTGCCCCGAATCGAACAAGACAACCATCAACTTTTTGCTGATAAAAGGCAAAATCTTCCGCCCCAAGGCTTGGTCGGCCCTGGGACACGACTCTGTCCCCACCCACTACCTCCAATGCAGCCTGTCGGGCTATTTGAGTTGAGTAGGTTGAGTTGATCACAGCAGGCAAACAATCATGGAAAACGATCGATGCCTGCAGATCGAACTGATCCCCGATACTTTGGGTCATGCGACGCAGCCCCGCGAGCAGGCGATCGCGAACTTCAGAATCACTATTGCGCAGTGTTCCAGCTATCACCGCCTCATCCGCAATAATATTATGGGCCGTCCCGGAGGCAAAGCGCCCCAAGGTTAATACTGCCGCCTTATTCGGATCTGTTTCCCGGGAGATGAGGGTCTGCAGGCCTGTTACCAGATAAGCCCCCGCCACAAGACTGTCTTTTGCTTCATGGGGGCGGGCAGCATGTCCGCTCCGCCCTCTGAGTATTATAGAAAAAGGGTCAGCATAGGAACAGATTACTCCCTCGTCAACAGTAATGACTCCCGTTGGGAAATGGGTATCAATATGTCCTCCAAAGACCACCTGTACACCTCCATCCAGGGCACCTTCTCTAATGATCCTGTCGGCTCCGTTGCCATGCTCTTCGGCTGGCTGAAAAATACATGAAACTTTTGATCTGCAACCGTATCGCTTTAAAAGGACGATGGCTCCTAAAAGCATTGCCACGTGGCCGTCGTGACCGCAGGCGTGCATCACCCCTTTAACCTTAGAAGCGTATGGCACCAGGTTCTTTTCTTCAACCGGAAGTGCGTCCATATCGGCTCGAAGACCGACATGGCCGCTGTGAATCTCCCCTTCCCCCAGGGTAGCGATCACTCCAGTGCCGCCCCAGCCATTGCGATAGCTGA
The DNA here is from genome assembly GCF_005116575.1 of Desulforhopalus sp. IMCC35007. GTDB lineage: Bacteria > Desulfobacterota > Desulfobulbia > Desulfobulbales > Desulfocapsaceae > Desulforhopalus_A. Next base: position 68,436 of record NZ_SWCN01000009.1, read on the forward strand.
CGTCGAGTTCTTTGAGTTTTTTCTGGATAAATAAGGAGGTTTTCTGCTCTTGAAAACTGAGTTCAGGATATTGGTGAAGTTTTCTGCGGATGTCACGCATCCAGCGCTGCAGCTTCTCATCCACTGCCGTGGATGGTTTAATCTGATTCATATTACACTCGTAACCATCAAAAAGAACAAACATCATTCCGGCCCAGAATTGACTAACAAGCAAGGCATTAACGACTACTCAATTACAATTGAACCGACATCTACATCTTTTAGGGAATTCTTTGTTACCTTCTCTGACTTTACCTCGGCCTCATCGACAACATCGAAGTCTTCCACAACAATCTCTTCATCATAAGTATCATCGTCCTCTGGAGATAGGGGATTTAGAATAAATTGTTCTTCCTCAGTAACATCTTCTTGTTTGGTGTCTTCGTGGAAAGAAGAGGTATAGTTTGCTGATCGTTCTGAACCAAGGCTCAGCGGCTGCTTAAAAACAGCAATTAACCCATCCATGGTTTCCAGCATTGAGACAAGTTCCCAGCCTGCTTTGCCGTACTCATTAAGCGAGTACTCCACTTCTGATTCATCAAGAAAGCTGCTCCCGAGCAGCCCCTCTTTCTTTAGCTCAAAATGTACTGTTTTGTAACTCCACCGCATTCTATTTTCCTGTTATAAAGCTTTTATTTACAAATCATCCACAGCTTACTGTTCTTTAATAAACTGGTCGTTTTCAAAAATCCCCTTGTACACCTTATCTCCCTGGGTCAAAATACCCTTGCCGTTACGTTTGCCAAAAGCAAATTCACCTTCATATCGGCTCTTCTCCTTGGAAACAAGAACTCCTTTGCCGTGGGGAAGGTCATCTTTGAATTCCCCATCATACCATGAGCCGTCAGAGTAGGTTATCTTACCCGACCCATTAAAGCTGCCATTGGCAAATTCTCCTTTATAACGGCTGCCGTCAGCAAAATAGTACTCTCCTTTGCCATGGAACAAATCATTTTTGAAATCGCCCTTATAACGCGTGGTGTCCGGATAGATAAATTCTCCACGGCCTTCTTTCTTTCCATTAACCAGATTGCCGGTATATGACCTGCCATCCCGATAGACAAAGGTCCCCTTGCCATCGATGCTGCCCTTTTTCATTTTTCCTGTATAGAGATCACCATTTGGGAAACGAAGAACTCCCTCTCCATCCATATAGCCTTTTTTAAAGTGGCCCTGATACACCCTGCCATCTGAAAAATTTATATCGGCGTCTCCGGTTAATAATTTCTGTTTCTTACCGTCATAGACCAGTCCATCTTTTACTGGAAAAGGTACATTGCTGGCCAGAGCACTCGCCACCGGTGCAGCGACTGTCGCTGTTGGTTGTGCAACCACCATTTTCATTGGCTCCACTTCCGCCTCCCTTACAGTCGATACCGGGCTTTCTCTCAGGGCCACGGCTACCGGAGCGGCGGGAACTACGGGGGCGACCGGTATTACCGGATTATCGTCCACCTTCTGCTGAGGCTCACCGTTGATAAAAGTACCGCTGAATTTCTTGCCGTCACTGTAGGCAATAGTCCCTTCTCCATTCATGGTGTTTGCACGGAATTGACCGTCATACACCGTGCCATCGGCAAACTTCAACTCACCTGCACCTTCGCGCTTTCCTCCAAGAAATTCTCCTGTATAAACCGTCCTATCCGGTTCCTCCTGAACCCCTTCCCCATCGGGCAGTCCCGCCACAAAATCACCCGTATACCTGGACCCGTCAGGATATTCAAGAACTCCTTCCCCCTCAATCACACCTTCCTCAAAATTACCAATATATTTGCGCCCATCAGGATATTGAAGTGTCCCTTCTCCATGGTAAAGATCGTCAACAAACATTCCTTCATAGGTTTCCCCTTCAGCAGTGGTATAGGTGCCGTAACCATGTCGGTTTTCCCCTTTAAATTCACCTGCATATGTCGCGCCTGAGATGTATTTCCGTTTTCCCATACCCGCAGGTTTTCCATTGTGAAACATGCCCTCATGCCAGCTTCCGTCTGCGTAGATGAGTTTACCGAATCCATCTATGATATCATTACGAAAATCACCCTGAAACTCTCGACCATCGGGGAAAAAAAGAATGCCCTTTCCATGAAAGCGTCCCAAACTGAACTCACCTATATAGTGTGATCCATCACCACGTATCATAGTTCCCTGGCCATGGATGACATTGTTGACGAACTCACCCTCGTAACGCCTGCCATCAGGATGCGTCAGTTCACCTTTTCCATGAAATTTCCCGTCACTAAACTGCCCCTGATAGCTGGTGCCGTCAGGAAACTTCAGGACGCCATGACCGTCAAGGAGGCCATCCTTAAAGCCACCGACATAATCTCTTCCATCAGCTGAGATGAAATGCCCCTCGCCGTTTATACAATCCCCCTGAAGACAGCCACCAGAAGCCCACACGGGGAAGATACAAAGAAGAGTAAAAACTATGGCTCCGTATATATTTTTATAATTTTTCAACTTCGCCCTCTCTTATGTATTGGAACTGCAAAGTTCTCGGTTGTACGCTGCACGCACAACCTCAGAGATAATTTTAAGACCTTTTCTGACCTCGGCATCATCCTGGGAATATGTCACCCTCAGGCATTCATCTTTATGTTTCCAGTTCTCCTGCAACCCCGGGAAAAAATAGTGCCCTGAGACCACAAGCGCTCCCGCTTTTTTCAGGCGCTCATAGAGTTCAAGACTTGTGATGGGTAAGTCCTTAAACCAGAGCCAGAGAAACATTGCGCCTTCCGGAACATGGATTCTGCAGGGAGTATCCGTGAAAAATTCCTGCACCGCTGCCACTGCCAGCTGCTTTTTCCTGCTGTAGTACGGTTGCATCAGAGTTTTGCTCAAAGCAGTAATTCTACTGCTGGTCACTAGTTTTTCGGCAAGCAGAGCCCCGAAACTGTTTGGTGAAAGTGACATGATTGCATTCATGCAGGTCAAAGCTCGGACGATTTCTTTTGAAGCAACAATAATACCCGTTCTGACCGCAGGCAGCCCAAGTTTTGACAGGGAAAGACTGACTATCAGATTTTCATTCCAGATGGGAGTCGCTTTTGTGTAAATCATCCCGGGAAACGGCAGGCCATAGGCACAATCTACGACAAGCGGAATATTCTGTCGCCTGGCCAGCTCCATGAGTTTTAGCAATTCCTCATCGCTTATCACATTCCCCGTCGGATTGGTTGGCCTGGATATACAGATTGCTCCAATGGAACTGTCGACCTGCAGTTTCTCAAAATCAATATGATATTTAAAAAATGTTTCATCCAAGGTCTCAATTTTGGGTCTGGTTGAGACGAAGAGCCCATCATCAAGACCAAGATCAGCGTACCCGATATACTCAGGCGCCATCGGCAGACAGATTTTTTTCTTTGTCCCATCCTCCATCTCTCCGCCAAAAAGATTAAAGAGCATGAAAAATGCCGTCTGGCTACCGTTGGTAAGGCAGATATTCTCAGAGGTGATGTTCCACCCCAGCTCTTGGCGCAACAGATTCGCCAGACCCTCTATGAAACTTGACTCCCCCTGGGGAGATCCATAACTGCCCACCAGACGCCTGAACTCTTCGGGATCACTGCAGAGATTCAGAAGCTCCTGACGCATAATTTCCTGAAACTCTGGGATCTGGGCTGGGTTTCCTCCTCCCATCATCACCATATGCTCCCCACCTTCCATCTTGGCCTGGCCAAGATCATCCATGAGAGACAGGATTCCGGCTTTAGAGGTCATTTTCTTGCCAAATTTGGTCAATTTCATATATCTATCCAATTTTCTAATGTGTCGCAATTTGTAGTTACGTGTTTTCTCGGGTTTCCAGACGGCGTTTCTTCAGTACAACGGCCAGCTGCACAAGCACGTAGGTTACAATGAGGGAAAAGAATATCCGCCCCCACAGTACACCGCCCAGTTTTCCACCAATGGCAACCATGAGCAGGGTATCTTCGATCAACCCATGGCAGAGCCCCATAAGGACCATGGAATGGAAGATCTCATCTTTTGCCAGTTTACCCGTGGCCGTCTCCCGGATAATCAGTGCGCCGCCATAACCAATCCCCATTATCATACCAACAACGGTGATCGGAGCCGCCTGGCCCCCCATGCCGAAATGCGGCAAAACCGGAGCCAGAAGCCGCTCGAACAAGCCAAGCAGTCCCACCAACTTAAAGAGGCGCATAAGAATAATTATACATAATATAATCATAATGATAAGGCAAAGATTCTGCAGAAGATCAACAGCCCAGCTCAGATAATCTCCCGAGCCTGTTGTCGCCTTGAAAAGTACTCTTGATGGATCCTGCCAAAGATCAAAAAGTGTACAGCACCTATACAGAAGATAGCCGTATACGATAGCACCCACAAGCCGTACAACAGCTATAGGCATAAGCCTAGCACCAGCTCTGCTACTGACACTCAGCTCGATGGGAAGAGAGTGGGCGATAAGCATCACAGCACAGAGAACAGTAACCTGGGCCCCTGTCAGTTCCAGGCCGGGAGCAATCACGGAAAAAACCGCGATAGCACTATAAATACTTGAAAATATGGCAGTTGCCCAGACAAGGCCAAGGGCTCCAGGAAGGCCCAGCAACAGCATCAACGGCTCAAGCAGACTGCCCAGAAATGTTACAAGCCCAAGATCTGCAAATATTTTCGTTATAATGGCCACCGGAACGAGGATACGTATCAATCCCCAGCTGGTCAGCAGGGTCTCCTTTCCTAGTTCTGAGGCAATGGCTTTGTAATTGACTAGCGTCATAGTATTATCTGGTAGAAGAATTCATTCGTATATCAGGCAACTCTTCCCGACTTCGGATCGCCACCCTGTTTTTTTGCTTTAAAAAGCTGACACTCCATGCCAGAGCTTTCAAAGACAACGCGGGCTGGATTTTTCCGGCTCTTAAATCCCATCGCTCTGCAACCGTAGGGGTTACTCGGCTCATAGGTGATAAAATAGTGCATACACTTTATACATACTGGTCTAGCAGACATCTTCAACCATTGCCTCTTCAATCAAAATGACCACAAGTTTTTTCCGCCACCAACCACGATTGCAATCAGAACCATTAAGGCTCCAATGAGACTGAAACCGAGCCCAAGACTCGCGTAATCCCCGACTAAGCCAATGACCATCGGCAGTAAACCACCTCCTATCAGAAAAGCCAAGGGAACACACAAAGACACGGCCACTCCACGTGCCTCCTCTCCTCCGATACGTGAGAGCACGGCAAAGGCCGAAGGGAAGAAACAGACCGCGACCATTGGCTGTAGTACAATGAATAGAAGTAAGGGAAGGCCAGTTAACTGGCCAAAAGGAATGGTGAGCAGCCCGGTCGCCAGGAGAATATATCTAAGAACCTTACCATTGCCAAGACGATCCCCCAGCCAGCCACCGACAAGGGGCATGAAGACTGCACTGATTCTCGAAAATGCCACAAGTGTATTCGCCGCCTCTTTATCCAATCCGTGCTCTGTGATGAGGTATAAGGGTAACATTGAATATATGCCAAGGGTTCCGCAAATGGCGAGAGATAACAGAAGCACCATCTGCCGAAACTGCGGTAATCCGAGAACGGTTCTGATGGCTTGACGGTCTACCCCTTTTACCTGCAGAGCCCCATCGTATCCTTTGAGCAGGTATAGTCCAGAAACAACAATCAAAATGGCGCCTAAAGTCAGCAACACAACGTTATAACTATAAAAGTGCAAAACAGCAGAACAGGCAAGCGGAGCAACAACAAAACCCAGATTGGGGGCAAGTTCATGTACGGACATTCCCCTTGCAATATGGGTAGGCGAAACCAGACCAGTTATAGTTGCAAGCCCCGACTGCAGATACAGACCTGCGCAGTAACCCAGCAAAAACAGACCGATTCTCATAAATAACAGGTTCTGAAACGTGCCTATCAACATCAGCATCACGCCGCAACTGCATATAGACAGGACAATGGTGTTTTTATGGCCGATCCTTTCTGAAACCCTCGTCGATAGAAGTATAGAGATAAAATACCCCATCGAAATGAAAAAAAACAGCGAGCCTGAGGCACCGTGGTCAATACCGAGAGTTTTTTCGATTTCCGGCAACAACGGAGAAAAGATTACCCTGGAGATGAAATTTAAGAAAAAAACCGAGGTAAGAAGCAACAGGTTGGGAAGAGCCTGACGAAAGGAGTTGCTACCGCCTCCGTTCACTCCATACTTAAAATTCAAACCCTACCTCAATGATGACATATTTTTAGGAAAATCGAAAAAAAGAAGTTTGCCTGCGCCGGCTTCCGTCGAAAAGCCACCAGAAGCAGGATATTCGATGGCTACAATACCGCAAGTGGGTACATTTACAAGAGAGATTCCCGTCAGATATTCTGACAATTCCGTAATGGTTGAGTTGTGCCCAATCAGAAACACAGTATCAGCCACAGCAAATTCTTTGTTTAACAGGTCGAGATGCACCTGAATCGACCCCATATACAATCCCTGGTGAAACGAAATCTCAGCAACGGGATAGCCCGTTGCCTCAGCCATATATTTGGCTGTCTTTTTTGCTCTTTTCGCAGGACTTGCCAGAATACTCTCGGGGATTACCGACAGCTGGGCAAGTCTTTTTCCCATTTCCGGAGCATTTTTCCTGCCCCTCTTACTGAGGGGTCGGCTAAAATCGTCAAGCCCTGAATCATCCCAGCTTGATTTGGCATGTCGAATCAGAAAAAGACGCTGTATCTTCATAACCTTTCCGGCGATTCCACCATATCCAGCAGTTTCATCCATTCCCCCATTTCTATTATGCCGCCTCTTTTTCCCTGTTACGAACGGTAATCTGCGTTAATTTTAACATAGTCCAGAGAGAAGTCACAGGTATACATTTCAGCTGCTCCCTGTCCACAGTGCAGATCAATGGTCACAGTAAAACATTTCTCTTTGAGAACCGCCGTGGCCTTTGCCTCAATTTCTTTTCCCTTGCCAAGACCATTTTCAAACATGACAACCTCTCCAAACGAGAGCGTCACATTTTCGGGATCAAAGACAACGCCTGCTCGCCCCATTGCCCCGAGGATCCTGCCCCAGTTGGCATCTTCTCCAAAAAAAGCGGTCTTCACCAAATTTGAATTGGCAACGGTTCTGGCAACCTGATGAGCATCCTCATCGTTGGCAGCCCCATTTACCCGAATGGTGATGGTTTTGGTCGCGCCCTCACCATCTGTAACAATCTGCAGAGCAAGATCTTTGAGAACAACGGTGAGGCCTTGTTGAAAGGTACCGGTATCCGAAGGGCTCTGGCCGTTTAACTCAGGGTTTTTCGCACTGCCATTTGCCATGATCAGAACCATGTCGTTGGTGCTTGTATCACCATCAACGGTGATCCTGTTAAACGTGGTATCAACCGCTTGACGAAGTACCTCGTTGAGCTCGGCTTGAGAGATATTGGCGTCGGTAAGCACAAAGGACAGCATAGTCGCCATATTGGGCATGATCATGCCGGAACCTTTGGCCATCCCTATAATGGTCACCTCTTTTCCACCAATCACAACCCTGGTTGCTGCTGTTTTCTGCACAAGATCTGTGGTCATTATCGCTTGTGCGACTTTATCAAAATTGTCCGGGGCCAAGCCAGCAACCAGGGCATCCATACTGGCTTCAAAAGCCGCCATATTGAGCTGTTCTCCAATAACTCCCGTTGACGACAGCTGGATTAGTTCCTCCGCTATATCGAGTTTTTGGGCAAGCAGTCGGCCGGTTGTCAGCGCCGCTTTCATTCCTTCCTTACCGGTACAGGCATTGGCACAGCCTGAATTCACAAGAATCGCCTGGGCCTCTCCCGTACGCCTCAGTCGTTCTGCATCAATGACAACAGGGGCGGCTTTTACCTGGCTGGTGGTAAAAACACCTGCAGTAACACAGGGGGTATCACTGAAAATGAGTCCAAGATCGAGTCTGTTTTTATAGCGAATCCCCGCCTGTACAGCGGAAAATGAGAAACCACGAATATTCATAACAATTGTACCTTTAAAATGTTTTCATTTATCCTGAAGTTGAAAAACAGAGAGGACAAGGGTATCTGGGACAGTGACAACTTTGTAGCCTGCGCGCTGCACGATCTCAAGGCTTTACATTTACCATTTAATTCTTGGATCGTACTCTTTTTATTATTAAAATAATAAAAATGACGGTTTTTGTAATCCTTTTTCCCAAAAGATGTATATCTCTATAACAATATGAAAAAAACCGTACTTATTCACCTGACATAGTGTCATCAGGACGCTGCAATAAATTTTATGGAAATACAGGCTATTCACTGGAGCTACTCTTTCTTTTCAACCGTCATCCTGCTCTCTGACTTTTTTATCCGTATAGGCCTCTCTCTACGGGTTATCATGCGAAAACGTCCCTATGGGGTTTCTCTCGCCTGGCTCATCGTCGTACTCCTCGTCCCATTTCTCGGTGGTTTTTTCTACCTTCTATTTGGTGAAAACCGCCTGCCTGAACGAAGAATAGCCAGGACCAAGGCCTCCTTCAATATGTATCTCGACTGGCTCGAGGACCTCAGCTCCCAGCCTCCCCCGTTATGGGAAGAAACGCATCCGGCATACGGTTCTCTCCATAGGCAGGCTAAAAAATTGATCGGACTTCCTGCCATGGGGGGCAACAAACTGACACTGATCACCAGCCCCAGTCAGATCCTCGGTTCAATCACCCGGGCAATAGACAACGCCCAGTCGAGCTGTCATCTTCAATTTTACATCTGGGAGGCAGGGGGCCGCGTTGATGATATTATTGCGTCCCTGTATCGTGCTGTAGCCCGCGGAGTCGTCTGCAGAATTCTTCTGGATTCCATTGGCAGCAGAGACTTTTTAAAAAGTGATGTGGCGCGGGATATGAGACAAGCCGGAATAAAGATTCAGGAATCACTTCCGGCAGGTCTGATCAGCGCCTTTTTTTCTCGAATAGACATCAGAAATCATCGAAAAATCGTGGTGATCGACGGAAACATCGCCTACACAGGCAGTCAGAATATGGTTGATCCTGATGTCTTTAAAAAGAGTGCAGGGGTGGGTAACTGGATCGATGTGATGGTCAAAGTTGAAGGGCCGGTGGTGGAAACCCTGGCGGGAACCTTCGTCAGTGACTGGTTCCTCGAGACAAGTATCGGATATTTCAGCGAAGAAGACCTGAAAGCCGACATGAAAACTATACGCAAAGTGAGTGACCTGCACACCTGTCCTGCGATGGGAACCTCGGATGTTCAGCTGGTACCTTCCGGACCTAGCGGCACCCCAGATGCAATCCATGGCCTCCTGCTGACAACCATCTATGCCGCTCAACAGGAATTGATTATGACAACCCCCTATTTTATTCCTGACGAGCCACTCCTTGCAGCTCTCAAGGCAGCCGCGCAGCGTGGGGTGGATGTCAAGATTGTTGTTCCAGAAAAAAATGATTCCCGGCTGGTGCAATATGCCAGCCGGGCTCGATATGAGGAGCTTGCAGAGTCAGGAGTTTCAATCTATCATTTCTCTGGAGGCCTCCTCCATTCAAAGACCATTACCGTTGATCGAAGTTTTTCACTTTTCGGCTCTGTAAATATAGACATGCGCAGTTTCTGGCTCAATTTTGAGGCAACGCTTGTTATCTACTGCAAAACATTTACTGAAACACTCCACGACATCCAAACCGATTATCTGGCCGACTCAACCAGACTTGACCTTGAACATTTTAAACAGAGAACTCCTTTTGAAAAATTCAAGGAAAATGTTGTATTGCTCATAGCCCCCATACTCTAATGAAAACCAGAATCCTTCTCATCTCTGACATACACGGTAACTATCCGGCCCTAAGAGCGATTGAAACTTCTTTTGCTGCCATCTCATTTGACCGGATTATCAACTGCGGAGACTCTCTGGTCTACGCCCCATTTCCAAACGAAACTCTAGACTGGCTGCAACAGCACGAAGCGCTCAGTATTCTCGGAAATACCGACAAAAAAGTCATCAAGCTCCTGAAGGGGAAAACCTTTAAAAAACCTAGCAAGCACGAAAAACGGATTATGTATGAATCGACAGCGGCGGTTCTCTCCGACCAAAATCGCTCTTATATTCAAGGCCTAGAAAATCTCACTTCCTTGACTATCCCAACAGGTAAGAAAAAAAAAGTCACCATCGGAATCTTCCATGGCAGTCCCACCGCCCCCCACGAATTTCTCTTTGAAACAACCGAGGACAAGCGATTCGAAGAACTCGCAGCTGATTGCCAGATGGATATTGTCGTCACCGGCCACTCCCACACTCCCTATCACAAACATATCGGGGGGATTCATTTCATCAATCCGGGTTCTGTCGGCAGAATGTTCGATGGTAATTCAGACGTCTCCTGCGCCATAATGGAAATTAGTTCTGAAACAATTTCAGTGCAACATCTCCGAATCCCCTACGACGTGGATGCCGTGACCTCTGCAATAGCTGAACATAATCTCCCTGCCATTTACGGCCTGATGTATAAAAAAGGACAAAAACTGAACTGAATATGGCAGGACTTTGTGATTTTATTTTTTTCTGATACTATTTAGGGTATTACAATAGTTTTCAGTTCATTTATAAACGACACAGATCTAAAGCCACACCCCTGACAACAGAGTTGCTCTCTCAACAACCGAGATAAAGGACAAGTTTATGGCAAAAAACAAGAAAAAAGCCAAAGAGGCTGCACAATCCGAGCAAATCAGATTGCTGGAAGAAACAGCATTTAAAAATCTCAACACGAAAAAGGGAGACAATAAAACTGCAATCTGGATCAAAAATGAACACCTGACCTATGAGATTGAACTGAAAAAACTCCAGATTGAGCTCATGAAACTGCAGTCCACTATGAAAATGAATGGCCAGAGGATTCTTGCCATTTTTGAAGGTAGAGACGCTGCAGGAAAAGGAGGGACGATTAAACGGATTATCGCCCATCTCAACCCCCGTCACACCAGAGTTGTCGCTCTGATGAAGCCCAACGACACAGAAATAAGCCAATGGTATTTCCAGCGTTACGTTACCCACCTGCCATCAGCCGGTGAAATAGTTATCTTCGACAGAAGCTGGTATAACCGAGCCATGGTCGAACCGGTTATGGGATTTTGTAGTGATGAGCAGAATAAGCGGTTCTTAAAAGATGTTCCACTTCTTGAAGAAATGCTCGTCAAAGACGGGATAAAACTCTTTAAATTTTATTTCTCCGTCTCCAAGGAAATTCAGAAAGAACGCTTTGATTCGAGGAAAACCGATCCTCTCAAACAGTACAAGATCTCACCGGTGGACAACCTGGCACAAAAGTACTGGGACCAGTATTCTGTGCGCAAGTTTCAGATGCTTTCAGAAACCAACCGGACAATTTCCCCGTGGACAATTATTCGTTCAGATAATAAAAAAAGTGCCCGGCTCAACTGCATGAAACATATTCTCAGTCAGATGGACTATGATGATAAACTTCAGGGAGACCAGTTGGCACCGGATCCCAAAATTGTCATCTCTGGAATAGACGAGCTCAAGCATATGGAAGACAATCTCATGCGCCCCGACCAGCTTCGAGGGTAATCAAAACGGGGTGGACAGCTTTACGCCATCCACCCCGTTGTCTTTTCAGGACAAACACCCTGAAGTATAAATGCAACAACAAAGGTACAATCTGCCTGTTTTACAGGTCAGCTTACACCTCCTGCCCGCAGCATCTTTTGTATTTTTTCCCGGAACCACAGGGACATTCAGCGTTTCGCCCGATCTTATCGCCGTCACGTTTCACCGTGGATACTGTTGCCTGGCCCTCGCCTGCACCAATCCGATTCATGCGAGCCATTTCCTGCTCCTGACGTCTGCGTCGTTCTTCTTCCAGACGCTCCACCTCATCTTCTCTGACAACCCGGACCCGCATGAGTGCGGAAACAGTCTGTTCCTTAACCGTTTCCACCATATGACCAAAGAGTTCATACCCTTCACGTTTATACTCGTTCAGCGGATTCTTCTGCCCATAGCCTCGAAGCCCAATTCCCTCCTTCAGGTGATCCATGGAGAGGAGGTGATCTTTCCAGTGGCTATCCACAATCTGCAGCAAGATCAACTTTTCCAATTGTCTCTGGGTCTCTTTTCCATTGACTTCATCCTGGAGCTTATATTTTTCTTTGACAAATGAGCATATTTTTTCGGTAAAGCTCTCCAGGGTCAGTTCCTCGCGGTCCTGCTCTGTCCAGTCGGGTTTGTGGTGAAAGAGTTCAATCATCCGCTGATTGAAATTCTCCCAGTCCCATTCCTGAGACTCGACACGATCCTGGTAGAACTCTGCGGCTACATTGCCGACCAGCTCCTCTATCATGTCATCAATGACCTCGACCACATCTTCGCCGTTGAGGACCTCACTGCGCTGCTGGTAGATAATCTCTCTCTGCTTATTCATGACATCGTCATATTCAAGCAGGTGCTTACGAATGTCAAAGTTATGCCCCTCGACTTTGCGCTGGGCATTTTCAATCGCCCGGGAAATCATGTTGTGCTCTATGGGTTCGTCCTCTTCCATGCCAAGCTTATCCATGATTCCACTGATCCGGCCGGAACCGAAAATACGCAGAAGGTCGTCTTCAAGAGACAGATAAAACCTTGAGGAGCCGGGGTCACCCTGTCGTCCCGCGCGGCCACGCAGCTGGTTGTCGATACGCCTTGACTCGTGACGGGACGTTCCAAGAATGTGCAGGCCACCAACCTCGACCACACCTTCACCAAGTTTAATATCAGTACCACGTCCGGCCATATTCGTGGCAATGGTCACCTTACCGAGTTGTCCTGCTCCGGCAATAATCTCAGCCTCACGCTCATGGTGTTTGGCGTTCAGCACTTCGTGCTCAATTTTCTCCTTTTTCAGCATCTTAGAGATTTTTTCAGAGACGTCTATGGAGATAGTACCAACGAGAACAGGTCGTCCTATTTTGTGCAGCTCTGCAATCTCATTGACAACCGCACGGTATTTTGCGGCCTCATTTTTATAGATCACATCAGCATAATCATCACGCACCATGGGCTGGTTTGTGGGCATCACCACAACATCAAGGTTGTAAATCTTTTTAAACTCCGGCGCTTCCGTATCAGCCGTACCGGTCATCCCTGCAAGTTTATCGTACATGCGGAAGTAGTTCTGGAAGGTAATGGAGGCAAGGGTCTGGTTTTCCTGCTCGATCTTCACCTTCTCCTTTGCCTCAAGGGCCTGATGCAGACCATCACTGAAGCGCCGTCCCTCCATAGTCCGGCCGGTGAATTCATCGACGATAACCACCTGATTGTTGGTGACGATATAGTCGACATCTTTTTTGAAAACGATGTGAGCCTTCAAGCCCTGATTGAGATGGTGTAATTTCTCGATACTGGTGGGATCATACAGATTCTCCACTCCAAGAAGTTCTTCACCGAGTGCGACACCCTCTTCTGTCAGGGAAACCTGGCGGGCCTTTTCATCAAAAGTATAATGAACATCCTTTTTAAATTGAGGAATGGTTCGATCGACCTTTACATAGAGATCCGTTGAGATCTCTGCCGGCCCGGAAATGATGAGAGGCGTTCTCGCTTCATCAATTAAGATCGAATCCACCTCATCCACGATGGCGAAATTGAAGCCGCGCTGACAAAAATCAGCCAGTTCAAACTTCATATTGTCACGAAGATAATCAAAACCGAATTCATTATTGGTGCCGTAGGTGATATCAGCAGCATAGGCCTCTCTGCGCTCTTTATCATCAAGACCATGGATTATTTTTCCACAGGTCATCCCCAGAAACTGATAGACCTTCCCCATCCACTCACTATCTCGGGCTGCAAGATAATCATTGACCGTCACGACATGTGTCCCTTTACCGGACAGGGCGTTGAGGTAGACAGGCAGAGTCGAGGTGAGGGTCTTGCCTTCACCGGTTTTCATCTCCGCGATCTTACCCTGATGCAGAACAATACCACCCACCAACTGGACATCGTAATGACGTTCACCGAGCACCCTACGTCCTGCCTCACGCGCCACAGCAAAGGCTTCCGGCAACAGATCGTCTAAAGACTCTCCCTTTGCAATTCTCTCCTTAAACGCTATGGATTTTGCAGCAATCTCTGGATCACTCAAAGAGCGGAGGTCATTTTCCAGATCATTAATTTTCGATACTATTGGCCTGAGCTGTTTAAGATACCGGTCATTACTACTGCCAAAAACTTTAGTGAGTATTTTTCCAATCATTATGTCCAACCGTTGGTTGTGGTTTAAGAACTGTCCTAAAAATATAGTTTGCGCTGGGCAAGATAGTGAGATCTGATTTCTACTGCAACCAGTATTTCAGCTCCCAGGAAAAATCCCTGCAGAGAAAAAACATCATTTGTTCAAATTCTCATTGGTGTTTTTTTTCATCACTTTTTTGTCCGCTCGAATGACCAGCGTGGAAATATCATTCTGTTGCTTATGCTTCTCCGCCTTTGTTTCAGAATACGACGGAACAAGGAGCGACTGCCCGGCCCACACGCCGAGCAAAAACATCCAGAGAAAAAGGCAGAAAAGAATGACACCTATTCCCCCCACCCCGCTTCTGGAAAGTTCAAACTTCAGCTTACGAACCTTTGGTTTACTCCTTGTGGCCATGTAAAGAGTCCAGCTTACATTCGTTCAGGGGCGGAGATGCCTACCATATTCAGACCATTTTTCAGAACAACCTGGATTGCTCTGATCAAACAGAGACGTGCCCCGGAGAGCGGCACATTATCTGTTAAAACCTTGTGTTTGTTGTAGTAGCTGTGCAACTGCCCTGCAAGTTCCATAAGGTAAAATATGACTTTATGGGGTGCCAGATCAAGGGCGGAACTCTCGATAACCTGAGGGAAACCGGACATGGTTTTCAGCAGGTTGAGTTCTTCCGGTTCAACCAGAAGCGAGGAGTCAACGTCAGAAAAATCAGGAATCGCAACGCCCTTTTCCTCCGCCTGACGAAGAATTGCACAAAGCCTTGCAAAGCCATACTGGACATAATAGACAGGATTTTCCTGGCTCTGTTTCGTCGCAAGATCAAGATCAAACTCAAGCTGACTGTCCGCTTTTCGCATCATAAAAAAGAAGCGTACAGGGTCCACACCCACCTCATCGATAAGCTCATCGACTGTCACAAAATTTGCCTTGCGAGTGGACATTTTCACCTGTTTACCATCCCGGGTAAGGGTTACGAACTGGTGCAACACCACTGTCACTTTGCTCGGATCATAGCCAAGTGCACTGACGCCGGAGAGCACATCCGGTACCGTTGCAATGTGATCGGAGCCGAAGATATCGATGAGCCAGTCAAAGTTCCTTCTGAATTTTTCTCTGTGGTAGGCAATATCAGGCAGCCGATAGGTAGGTTCACCACTACTTTTTATAATGACCCTGTCCTGCTCCTGGCCCAAATCGGTGGTTTTAAACCAGGTCGCATTATCCTTTTCATAGACAAGCCCTTTTTGACGAAGCTCGTTTACCACGTCGTCGATATGGCCGTCTGTATACAGCGATTGTTCGTTATAATAATTGTCAAATTTAATGCCCATGCGGGCAAGAGTTCCTGAAATATCGTTAAAAATGAATTGCTCAGCCTGCTTCTTAAATGGGCTGACATCCTGGTAATCTTTAAGGGAATCGCCATGTTCTTCCACAAGTGACTTGGCAATATCGATAATATACTCCCCCTGATAGCCGTCTTCCGGGAACTCAAAAGGTGCGCCGATTAACTCCAGATATCTCGCTCTGGTCGACTCACCCAGAACGCGCATCTGCCGCCCCGCATCGTTGTAATAGTATTCACGAAAGACATCGTGACCTGTCACTTCTAAAAGCCTGGCTATAGAGTCACCCAGCACAGCCTGTCGACCATGACCAATACTGAGAGGCCCGGTGGGGTTGGCACTGACAAATTCAACAATTACCTTCCGCCTAGCACCTACGTCGCTTGTACCAAATTGCTCAGCGGTATCAAGAATTTGAGGGATCAGAGCGCACCAGACCTGAGGCTTGACAAATACATTGACAAAGCCCGGTCCTGCAACGTCCACACGCTCAACCAGCTCTGTTACTTTGGTCAGTTTTGCACTGATTTGGCCTGCAATCTCTCGCGGATTTTTCTTTTCGATACCGGCCAGAACAAGGGCGAAATTGGTGGAAAAATCTCCCTGCCCTTCATGTTTTGGCAGTTCGACAGTGAATTTTCCTGTTGCCTTATCAGACCAGAGCCCCTCTGTGATGCCTTCTTCAAAACAGGCGTCAAGAACGTTTTTGAGTTGTGAACGAATCATCCTAACCTACTTGGTAATTTCTATTATTGTTGTGCCCGAACATGCAGAGGACCTCATAACTGATGGAGTCCATTTTCTCTGCAATATCATCGGCGCTGATTGTTTCGGTTCCCTGTCGACCCAGAAATACAGCATCATCCCCCGCCTGAACCCCTTCGATGCCTGTGATATCTGCCATGCACATATTCATACAGATGCGTCCCCGTATCATTGCCCGCTTTCCACCGATGAGGACCTCCGCCTTATTGGAAAGTGACCGCGAAAGGCCGTCTTCATAGCCTACAGGAATTACAGCAAGGTTAGTTTCACCTGGAGTGACGTAGGTGTGACCATAACTCACCCCGGTTCCGGCAGGAACCTTTTTAACCTGTAAAACCTTTGATGTAAATGACATTGCCTGTTGAAGGCAGCCCTCACGGAGCTCTCCTGCAGATGTTTTGCCAGCGGGATGGTATCCATAGAGCGCGATACCGGCCCGGACCATATCATGATACGCGTCGGGAAAATTAAGCACTGCTGCTGAATTGGCAATGTGGCAGGATCCTCCGCCCCTGTTTTTCAGGGTAGAACACACCCCGTTGAAAAGTTCTATTCCTTTCAGAGTTGTTCTCGACTCCGGAATATCGGAGGTGGGAAAATGACTCATTATACCTGCCAGAGTAAGGCCGGGCAAGGCATCGATCAACTCAAAGAATGCAGGGACATCGGCGGGTAAAAACCCTAATCGTCCCATTCCTGTATCCACTTTGACATGTACTGCAATCTGTCGGTTAAGAGAGACAGCGGCAGCTGACAGGGCTTTTGCTGACTCAACACTGTATATCACAGGAATAAGATCATATTCAAAAAAATACCCGGCATTCTCTGGAGCAAAACCTATCGTTACATAAATTTTTCCAGCTAAACCAGCTTTTCTGAGAAGCACCGCCTCCCTCAACTCAGCGACTCCAAACCTGCTGCAGCCTGCCCGTGCAAAAGCTTCTGCAGTCTTGACACTTCCGTGCCCATAGGCATCGGCTTTGACCATGGCCATAACCGGAACCGACATTCCCACAGTCTTTTGAATGAGTTTGAAATTATTTTCCAGCGCGGCAGAATGTATTACAATTTGATTAAACGACGTGAGGTCCATTACAAGTTCATCAGAGGTAAAGATTATTTACTATAGAACCATGCTTTCCAACCGTGTCGACTGGAAACAATAAGTGCCAGGCCAATGGTCATATAGATAAAACATAAGAGAGCCATCGGAAGCGATGAATTTCTCAAGATAACACCCATACCGATCATACACAATACTAAGAGCCATGTTTTTACTGAATAAACAGCCCCGAGGCAAGTGCCGTCTTCCAAGGTGAGAATCCTGGCAACAGTCCTCGCCGCCGCACGATCTAACATGAACTTTGCCTTGACCGCGCCAGCGATGCAGGCGGACAGGACAACGATCAATTTATACTCTGGCAGGGGAACCAGTCTGATCACCCCTTTCGTGATCAACATAGCGCCTATAACAGTCCAGAGACATGCAGATAACAGTAAGAGCGATTTGATTTTCGCAGCGGGTTTATAGCGGGAAAAAGAGCGATCCATCATTACACATGTGATCAAAATAGAACAAGCCCATCTCCTTAGTGGAGATGGGCTTGCAGAACAAAGCAGATACTGAAATAATTAAATTTCAGTTACGGTGATAGCGTCTTCTGGGCAAACTTCTACACAGGTCTCACAACCGAGACACTCGTCAGCTTCTACTGGCTCAGCTTTTCCATCTACCATCTCAAAAACCTGTGCAGGGCATGCTGCTACACATTCTTCATCACCAACACACTTATCTTTATCTACAACTATTTCCCACATAATTCACCTCCATAAAGTGATCTTTAGATCAAGTATCAATGCACTTAATCAATCATTCGAGCATCGGTTAAATACCGTTGTTGCGTGTCATATTTGCATTAATGTACGGCCAGATATTTGTCAAGCAAAAAGGTTGAACAAACTTAGACCACCTCCGCCCCTGAAGGAAAAGATGTTTTCTTTTTATATCAAATATTTACAGAGACAAGCAGTTATCCTGCAAGGCAAAAAAAGATATAACTGTTGACCAGTTTCTATTATTTTATATATTGCAGATTCATTTTTAAGGCTCCTGGGATTATCGGGAAACCACCTCATAAAAAATTAATTTCCGTTGTCAACATATGAAAAAAAATACATCAAAGAAAAACCTTCAGGTCCAAAAAAGAGAAGAAGCCATGATCCAGGGTATCCTGGAAGGAAGTCCCGACGGTATCGGGGTCGTGGTGATAAGGCTTGACTGCGGCTGCAGAAAAATGGCTGCAGTTTCAAAAGAAGGTGAGCCAGCATCAAAAATTATCATGTATCGGGATCAGGCGGAAAGCATCTGCGACAAGTGCAAGGAGGATAATGGCGCATATATGCGGGTAGAAGAGTCCTTCATCCATTGGGTTGAACCGGCACCGAGTGAGCAACTGCAAAAAGAGATAAGCCTCAAGGTTCTCGGCTCTTCCACCGAACATTAAGGCCTCAATTCAGGCGGTCATTAGAATCTCTAATGACCGCCTGAACCACATCTTATCATGTTATACCGCCCTGCTCCTCTGGCATTTTTCTACAAATCCCCGGGCCCACTCCGGTGTTCCTTCGGCGTGGACGTGGGTATAGAGGGCAAAAACATTTTTATAGGTCACTCCATCTCTCCCTTCCACAAATCCTGTTCCACGTGACATTTTTACAACGAGCTGATCGTCTGCCCCGCGCCATTTCACGACTTTGGAGTAGCGGAATTCATGTCCCTTAACCACAGTCCCGACTGGATAGAAACCATTTTCCCGATCAACTTCAAAGATCGAGTAGCCATGGGCCTGGGGTTTTTTACTCATCTCGAACTGGACCGGAAAAATTCCGACCAGAGGGTATGTTTTTCCCGCTAGAACTATTGATTCCCCAAGATAAATTAAGCCCCCACATTCAGCATAAATGGGTAAACCTTTATCAGCAGCCTCTTTTACAGACCTGCGAAAGCTCTCGTTGGCAGCCAGTTCTTTTGCTCCGGTTTCAGGAAAGCCACCACCTATATACAAACCATCAAGATCCGGCAGACAACTATCCTGCATGGCGTTAATATACAACAACTCAGCACCTTCTTTTTCAAGGGCTTCAAGGTTTTCTGAATAATAAAACTGAAACGCCGCATCCTGCAACACACCGATCCTGAGGCTCTGTTTCCCATGAGCCTGTACAGTGTAAGGCTCCTGAGAAGCGGATAGTGGAAGTGGTTCCATGATTTCTTTTATTTTTTCAAGATCCAGATTCTCAACAATGAGATCCACCAGAAAATCAAGGGCACCGGTGCTATCATTATATTCCTGATGCGGCACCATCCCTAAATGGCGCATGGGGAAAATATCCATCTTCAGCCGCGGGATGGAACCAATAACCGGAAGTCCTGTATACTTTTCCACGGACTCTGTAACAAGCCGCCGCTGTCTGGAGTTTGCTATCTGGTTGAGGATTACCCCTGCTATCTTGATTCTCGGATCGAACATTTGGCAGCCAAGAACCATGGCCGCAACAGTCCGGGTTGTCTTGGTGCAGTTTACCACGAGGATGACAGGCAGATTAAGGGTATGCGCAAGTTCGGCTGTTGAATAGCCCCCTTCGACATTTACGCCGTCATAGAGACCACGATTTCCCTCCACTATGACATAATCTGCCCCAACCGAACGACGGCTAAATGATTCTTCAATCGCC
Organism: Desulforhopalus sp. IMCC35007; assembly: GCF_005116575.1. Lineage (GTDB taxonomy): Bacteria > Desulfobacterota > Desulfobulbia > Desulfobulbales > Desulfocapsaceae > Desulforhopalus_A. The sequence goes on from NZ_SWCN01000009.1 coordinate 88,541, forward strand.
TGCCGGCTCATGAAATAGGGGTCAAGATTATAACATTTGCTGCCTGCGGCGAGTTGCAGCCAGCCGGCATCAATGTAGTCCGGGCCTTTTTTAAAGGGCACGACTGTACTTCCTCCCCGTCTCAAGGCCGCCGTTATTCCTACGGAAACGACACTCTTTCCCGACCCACCTGCAAGCCCGGCTATCACCAATCCTTTTGCCTGATTCATCAAAATTTCCTTTTCAACACGACGGTTTCGCTTCACATTGCGCGCCTGGCAAAACCAGCTGCAATCTAAAAAGTAAACCTCTTCCTTTTCAACCGGCCTTTACTGGACCACCCGCTCATGCGCGTCTATTCCATACTTGAACCAGGCTTTTCTATATAGATTATTGAGGGCATCTTCGAGCAAACAGCGATATTTTTCTAATTCTTCAGCGCTGACTTTGTTGGGTAGATAAATAGGCTCACCAAAATATATATCGACATGAGCAAAGGGCTTTGGCACAAGTGTCTTATCCCAGGAATTTATCGTAAAATACTTTGAGGCAGACCATACCATAGGCACAATAGGCCGTCCTGTTTTCGAGGCAACCAGGAGGGCTCCCGGCTGTGCTATTCGAGCCGGCCCCTGGGAACCATCAGCAACCACAGCGCCATTGTCACCTGATTTTACCGCTCGTAACATGTTTTTCAAAGCCTCAGATCCCTTATGGTTTCTGGAACCACGCACCGAGTTATAACCAAACTCTTTTGCCAGCCGAGCGATATATTCACCATCGGAGCTCGCACTGACCATGACAGTTGCAGGATAATTGCGTAAATAATAGAGGATATAAATAATAGAATAATGCCAGAAAGAGGCAAGAACATTCTCATTTTCAGCCCTGCCCGACGGCAGATTCTCATCATTATGGGCTGTAACCCTACAGGTGCCAAACCACAGTCTCATAAGCCAGAATAAAAGCTTTGGAACAATTTGCAATAAAAGGCGGTTTACAGCATCACTTCTCATCCTATTTCAATCTCCAATAGTCGCATCTTTTTGATACGATCCCGCAATTCAGCGGCCTTTTCAAAAGCCAGTTCTTTGGCTGCCTGGTGCATCTCTTTTTCCAGTTTACCGATTTCTTTTTCCAGATCTTTTACTGAGCTAAAATACGGCATTTCTTCGGCCGCCTGCAAAAGCCCCTCTCCAAAGTCATCAGCGACATAACCCGAATTATGTAAATGCTGTTGCATGGTATCTTTGACAGCGGAAATGATAGTTTTCGGCAGAATACCATGTTTACGATTATAGTCTTTCTGGATCGCTCTTCTGCGCTCCGTTTCCTCAATAGTATAACGCATGGAACCGGTAATCGTATCGGCGTACATGATAACCAACCCTTCACTGTTTCGGGCTGCCCGGCCACAGGTCTGTACCAGAGATCGCTCAGAGCGGAGAAAACCTTCCTTATCCGCATCGAGAATCGCAACCAGTGACACTTCTGGAATATCAAGTCCTTCTCTCAGCAGGTTTATGCCTATGAGAACATTATAGTCGCCCTTGCGCAGATCACGAATAAGTTCAATTCGCTCGAGTGTTTTGATGTCGGAATGCAGATACCTCACCTTGATGTCAAGGTTCTCATAGTAATCGGTAAGGTCTTCAGCCATCCTCTTGGTAAGGGTCGTCACCAGGACGGCCTCTCCACGGTCCGACCGGATACGGATCTCTTCGAGAAGATCATCAACCTGGGTGGTCGCCGGTCGAACTTCAATTTTAGGGTCGAGCAGGCCGGTTGGTCGAATCACCTGTTCAACGACTTTCCCTTTGGTCTGCTCAAGTTCATAGGGACCGGGAGTGGCAGATACATAGATAACCTGATTGATTCGCTGAGTAAACTCATCAAAGCGTAATGGGCGGTTATCCAGAGCCGACGGCAAACGAAAACCAAAATCAACCAAGGTCTGTTTCCGTGAGCGATCTCCATTGTACATGCCATTCAACTGGCCGATACCAATATGACTCTCATCTATAAACAGGAGAAAATCCTCAGCAAAATAATCAAGCAGATTTGGAGGCGGGGCTCCAGAAGGTTTTCCTGTGAGATGGCGACTATAATTTTCAATTCCTGTGCAATAGCCAAGCTCCTGTATCATCTCGAGGTCAAACAAGGTCCGCTGATCGAGTCGTTGCGCTTCAACGAGTCTGTTTTCAGTATAAAACGTCTCAAGTCTTTCGGACAGTTCTACCTTTATTGCATCCGTTGCTTTTTGCAATCTGTCTTTTGAGGTGACAAAGTGGCTACCCGGAAAAACAGTGTACTCCTCAAGCCTTTCGTAAACTACACCCCTCAGCGGATCAATGACGGTTATACTTTCCAGGGTGTCGCCGAAAAATTCAACGCGAATAGCCCTGTCTTCTTCATGTACCGGAAAAATATCCAGCACGTCACCACGAACCCTGAAGGTACCACGATGAAAAGAGATGTCATTTCTCTCATACTGCATAAAGACAAGCCTGCGCTGTATCTCTTCTGTTGGATAATCCTCATCGGTTTTCAGAAAAAGATGCATGTTCTTATACTCGTCTGGAGAGCCCAGACCATAGATACAGGAAACAGAGGCGACAATCAGAACATCTCTTCTGGTGAGTAAAGAACGGGTGGCAGAATGGCGTAACTTATCAATCGCATCGTTGATGGATGAGTCTTTTTCTATATAGCTGTCTGACTGAGGAATATAGGCTTCCGGCTGATAATAATCATAATAAGAAACAAAATACTCCACCGCATTATCGGGAAAAAGTTCCTTAAACTCACTGAATAATTGGGCAGCCAGAGTTTTATTGGGTGCTATGACAAGGCTTGGCCTTTGGACCTGCTGGATAACATTTGCCATGGTAAAGGTCTTGCCAGACCCTGTAACACCCAGTAATACCTGGCTCTTGTCACCTCTCAACACCCCATCCACCAGGGCCTTCACCGCCACGGGCTGATCCCCGGAGAGTTCATATTTTGATTTGAGAGTAAAGACTTTTTCCATGAAGTGTATAACCTGATGAGCTGAGATAGAAATGGAGAGGCATACTACCAGATCTGAGATTGAATATCCAGCCTGCGATAGCCCCCGACAAGGGAGAAAACTCTGGCAACAAAAAGATGATGAATGAGAAAGGGAAACCATCAAACGATGGGTATATGGATAAAAAAGGTGGAACCTTCGACACTTACACTGGAAAAAGTAATTTTACCTCCTATACTTTTCATTGTACCGTAGGCAACAGACAGTCCGAGCCCCGCCCCCTCCACCTGGGGTTTGGTTGAAAAAAACGGTTCAAATACAAGCTCCTGTAGCTCCTTTTCAATCCCCTGTCCGGTATCTTTTATACCGATTATCATCCAATTCCCGTCCAGTTGCCCCGAGATATGCAAATGACCACCGGACCGTTCCATCGCCTCAATACTATTGAGCACAATATTTCGAATCACAAGGGTAAGCTTATTTTTACTGACCTGAAACTGCGATGCACGCTCCTCCAATTCCACAGTGCAGTGTATTCCTTCAGATTGCAGCAAAAGGCGTATCTCTCCCAGCACCGAATCGATAACGGAGTATATATCAACGATGAGATCAGGGCTCTTCGACTCAAAGTAGACTTCCTGGAATTCACGAACCATGGTTCTCATCTTTTCACATTCTACACTGGCGAGATGCAAGAGCACCTTATCATCTTCCTCAAGAACCAGACGCTCTGAGAGATCTTTAATGACAGCACGTACACCAAAAAGAGGATTTCCAAACTCATGGGCAAAGCTTGCAGACAGACGATTTACCGCTTCCATCTTCTTGGTATTGATGAGTTCGTCCTGCAAGGCGGTTTCATAGGAAACCTCTTTGTATATCCCAATGATGTTTACTATCCTGCCCCTGTCGTCAAACACAGGAGAGATAATACAAAAAAGCTGTACTGAGCCCCATTTCGACTTGGCCCGGACAACACCTTCCCATTTATTGCCGCTACGTAACTGTTTATCAAAGTTTCTGACGGAAAAATCAGTTCCACCAGAGAGGTTGACAAAAGTGAGCAACGATCTCCCCAGTATCTCGTCTCTTGTAAATCCGGACCAGCGCACCGTGCTTTGATTGACATATTCTATGCGTTTTTTGGCATCAGCAATAATCACCATGAGCGGCGACTGCTCCACAGCTTGATTCAGAAGCTCGTGTTCATGCAGCAATTGTCGTTTTTCACTGTTATCCTCTATGAAAATTATGGCACCGGAGACTTTTTCCACCTGAAAAACAGGGTAGGAACGAATAGAAACCGGAATGATCTTTTGCGGTGAGAGAACAAGATACCCTTCATCACTTTGCCTGCTACTTCCAAGTTCCATGGAAGCAGAGACAATATTTGATTGATAGTCTTTATGATCAGAATGGATCTGATGGGTAAAAAGAGTATCAACATGTTGCCCGACCACCCCATTATAGTCTGATTTCTCAAGCACTTTAATGGCCGCATCGTTGGCAAAAGAACAAAAACCCAGCCTGTCGATACCGATGATGGCCTCCTTGGTGGCGTCAAAAAACTGAAGAAGACGCTCTTCGTTCTCTTCAAACAACTTAAGGGCAATCCTCGCCTTATCGCGCATGGCGTTAAGGCCTGTAACCATCATATCTAGTTCATCTGCCTCTGACTTTTTTCTTCTCTGCAGCGCAATAGGTTCCGGGCGCCTGGTGATGTCCTCAAGGCGTATCTGGCGAGCAATTTCTTCCAGATGCCTGGTGACCAGATACTGAAACATAAGAAAAACAAAGCCCGCTACGATGAAAATCTTGACACCATTGGACACAAGAGTCTGGATAAATTTATGAAAAATATATTCTCGCACCGGGGTGATGTCTGTGGCCACCGTCAACACACCAGCATTCAACTCCTTTTGTCGGTTAATCCAAAAAGGTTGATTTGAGACAAGCCCATGCTCCAGATTACGGTTCCCTCTCTCCCAGAAGACCTGATCGTCAACAATCACCGCTGCGTAGGCAATTGGAGCTAAATCCATGATTCTTTTTAAAACATTGTTTACAGACTGGCTGTCACCTTGCAAAACAAGACGGTTGAGTTCAGGTACGTGTTTCTCTGTAACCTGACCAAGCCTGCTTGAAATTCTATCAAGTGAGTCGTGATAATCGAAATAGAGCTGCGCCACAGCAGTGAGAAGGGTAAGCGACGAGCTTACCACGACAAGCCAGAATACAAGCTTGCCCGCTATTCTGTTTACTCTTTTTCCATTCATGATGGGCAAAAAGGTATTTAAGGAGTGCGGAGACCACTCATGGAGGTCCCCGGATTAACCGACTGAAAAGGGCATACTCAACGTTAATCTATTCTAGACGAATAAGATAATATGACAAGTTGATACTACTCCCTAGTACAGGGTGGGTACATATACCCATATCAAACAATTGTCTACACCCTATTTTCAGGGCCAGTCAGGCAAACACTACTTACACAATTCCCAGTAAATGCAATCTTTGGGGCAATTTTTCATTGCCTCTTCCACCAGATCTTCCGGATACTCATGCAATTCAACCACCTCCATTATGCCCATCGCAGAATTAAATCGAAACACCTTGGGAGCAATTTCGATGCACCCTCTACAATCACTGCAGCGGCTGAGATCAATGACAGGAAATTGAATCTGTTTTTTTGCAACACACATAATAGTACCCTTTTAAAATAATCCCATGGAAGTCTATATACTATTCCAGTGTAGAATTTATTTACAGCATTTTTCCGTTCATTGAATATAGTAATCATTCCTGAAATATTGGTTCCAGGATTATATCTATTCCTGAATCCTTTTATTGTAATAGTTTTTACTGTCCATTATGATAGATGGTAAATTTTATTTTTTATGAACTGATGTCGTGATAACAGTTGTTTACTGATAGCGACAAACACGCAAATACGCAGAAACATACCAAACTACTGGAGTCTAGAATGAGTAAGAACGAATTAGCAAAAGGCATTCACTGGGTTGGAGCCGTTGACTGGGATATCAGAGATTTCCACGGTTACTCCACCTATAAAGGTACAACTTATAATGCTTTTCTAGTTATTGATGAGAAGGTAACTCTTTTTGATACCGTCAAACACTCTCACAAGGGAGAATTATTACGCAACATCCGCGCCATAATTGATCCTGAAAAAATTGATTACATCGTTGTCAATCATGTTGAAATGGACCATTCCGGCAGTCTTCCCGAACTGGTTGAGTTGATAAAACCGGAAAAGGTTTTTTGTTCTCCAATGGGGCAAAAGGCTATACTTGATCATTTTCACAGGCCCGACTGGCCCTTTGAAGTTGTAAAATCCGGTGATGAGGTTTCTCTGGGTAAGCGTACCGTACAGTTCATCGAGACAAGAATGCTACACTGGCCGGACTCCATGTTCAGTTTCTTAAAAGAGGACGGAATTCTCTTTTCCAGTGATGCCTTCGGACAACATCTGGCGAGCAGTGAGCGTTTTGATGATGAAGTCGATCTCTCGGAAGTTATGAAAGAGAGCGCCAAATATTATGCAAACATCCTGTATCTTTTTGCACCACTTATCCAGAAATTACTGGCCTCGGTCGCTGAAATGAATCTGAACATCAAGATGATCGCCCCAGACCACGGGGTCATCTGGCGGACACACCAGAGTGAAATCCTTGCTGCCTATGACAAATGGAGTCGTGCCGAATCCGACAAAAAAGCACTGGTTATTTATGACTCCATGTGGCACTCCACTGAAGAGATGGCCCATGCGGTCAGCGATGGTCTGCTGGACGCCGGAGTAAGTACCAACTTGGTCAACCTCCAGGTACACCACAGAAGTGATGTTATGACCCAGGTTCTTGGTGCAAAAGCAGTTGTGCTCGGATCATCAACGCTCAACAACGGGCTCCTTCCGCGGATGGCTGGATTCCTCATGTACATGAGAGGCCTTAAACCCACCAATAAAATAGGTGCAACCTTTGGTTCCTTTGGCTGGAGCGGTGAGGCTGTCAGTCTGATGAATAAAGCTCTTGAAGAGATGAAAATAAATGTCATTGAGGACGGCATGAAGGTAAAATATGTCCCGGATGAGGAAAAACTTGAAGAGTGTCGGGAGATGGGTAGAAGAATAGGCAAGGCCGTTTGTGATAGTTTTGACAAATAAAAGCAGGTAGGCATGCAACGCATATCTCAACACAACATATTGCTTGGCGGAGAATCATTTGCGCATTGCAGCCAGCAGGTTCATAAGTTTTTTGACCTGACCTCTCTTGTTATCTACGACTGTATAGAGATTCGGGAGCAGCAATCTGCTTCCGGTCTCGATACAGATTTCAGGTCCATCATCTACAGTGCAGAGCAGAAAAACAGAGAGACGGTACAGCGTCTCATTGCTGAGATAAGCCAATCAGGAATCACCGAGGTTTCTGATCTTATCAATATCAAGCAGGGCTATTTAAGTAAAACTTTTCACATTCTCAGCCATTTCCTTGATGGTTTTATAGGAGTAGACTCCTACTTTTATAATCTATTGGATGACAGCCACTGGCTTTCCCCTGAGACATCCCAACTCATAGAAAAAAAACCGGAACACTACTGGCTCTTGCATGTCGATGGCTATTCAACCACACCTGAAGAAGCAGGCCTGCTCCACACTTAAATACTGAAATCGCACCTGGAAAAATCAGGCGTCATGAACAATAAAAACTGGGTTATGTGCAAAGGATCAAAACGACAATGCGATGGGCGACACTTTTTACTACAACGGAAGATATCTCGGCTGCAAACGCAAAAGAATTCATTGAGGCCAGTCCTCAAACTTCATTTCAACTCGTTGATGTCCGTCAGCCAAAGGAATATCTGGAACAGCATATTCCCGGCGCGATACTGCTTCCCCTCAACGAGCTGAGAGACCGGATCAATGAACTGAGACACGACCTTCCTACCATTGTATACTGCCGCTCGGGAGTCAGATCAAAAGCAGGCTGCCAGCTCCTTCAGGATAATAGTTTTACAGAGGTTCTCAATCTTCAGGGTGGCATTTTAAAGTGGAACGGAGCAACGGCCTTTGGTGGTGAAGATTTTGGCCTGGATTTCTTTCTTCAGGGAACCTATGCCAATGGATTTGAATTTGCGTATCACCTGGAAAAAGGTTTACAGCAGTTTTATCTCCTGCTCTCTAAAAACGCCAGCTCAGAAAAGGTAGCTGAACTTCTCTTGAAAATGGCGAAGATAGAGGATGGACATATGGCAGCTCTCATAGCCCAGAGTAAAAATGCGGGCATGGAAATTAATATTTCTACTCATAACTCAGAAATAGTTGAAGGCGGTCTGTCCCTTGAACGACTGCACAGTGCCTTTGGGGACAATCTTAAGGATGCGAAATCCGTTGTCCAGCTTGCCATGATGTTTGAATCCCAGTCCTGGGATCTGTACAGCAGACTTGCGAGAAAAAGCCAGGATAGCGATGATAGGAATTTTTATTACAAAATAGCCGGCGAAGAACGGAAACATCTTGACAAACTAACAGCGGAATTGGACGATTTACTGTAATACTAGTTATTCATCGATAGAGAAAATAACTGTCTTATCCAGAGCATAAACGAATGATGGAGGAAAAAGAAAATGTCTGTATTTACTTATAATGCCCTCGAACTCTACTCATGGCTGACCGAAAAAGCGGATATCATCGTTCTTGATGTCCGTAATAAAGTCGACTTTGGACGATTTAAGGTCGAATCACCCTATCCGCTTACAATGCTCAATATCTCCTATTTCGATTTTATGGAGATTGAGGATGAATGTGTACAACAGATTCCAAGGGATAAGCCCATCCGTGTCGTCTGCGCAAAAGAGGGATCCGCTCTGTATGTTTCTGAAATACTCGACAAACACGGTTTTGCAGATGTTGGCTATCTTGAAGGTGGGATTAAGACCTGGGGAAACCTGCTGGTTCCTAAACTGCTCTCCCCTGAAGAAAGTTATGAATTATATCAGTTTATCCGCCCAGGAAAGGCTTCCTGTTCCTATGGCCTGAAAGCTGCAAATGAACTCATGCTTTTTGACCCCAGCAGGAATACCAGCTTTTATCTTGATTTTGCAAAAGAGCATGATTGCAAGATTGTTAAAACCTTTGAGACACACCTTCAGGCGGATTACATCGCAGGTAGCCGGATCATCAGCGAGACAACTGGAGCCGAATTCATGGCAAATGAGAATGATTTTAAGGGTGCAAAAATCAAATATACCGCCCTTGAGGACAAAAAGAGCTACACCTTTTCAACCTCGGGGCCCGAAGTACAGTGCATCTTCACCCCAGGTCATACTCCCGGATCAACCAGCTTTCTCATTGATGGGAAATATATGATTACCGGAGATATTATTTTCATTCAATCCGTCGGACGCCCCGATCTTGGCGGTCAGGTCAAGGCCTGGTCAGACGCTCTGTTTGATACCCTCCAGTATCTCAAAACCTATCCCGATAATATTCTGGTGCTCCCAGGGCACTATATGGATTGGAGTGAGGCGAACACCGATCTCAATTTCTGTGCGACACTTGGTGAGACCAGAGAATTCAACAAAGCCATCTATGCCCTGCGTAATAAAAAAGAGTTCCTGGCCTTTATTGAAGGTAACATGAGAAAACAGCCGGATGAATATGCCACCATCCGCAAAATAAACGCCAATCTCGAGCAAGCTGAAGACGACAAGGCAGAAGAGCTTGATCTTGGCAAAAATGAATGTGCTGCTACCGCATACGCCGCCCAGCAGGCATCTGCTGCTGCGTAGCACCTCTATTGATGGTAACAATATATGCCGACTACGGGGATGAACCCGAAGATGAGTTCATCCCCCTGCCCGCGTCCCTTGCCTGCGCCTATTATGACCTGGAAATGGACAGCGTTGAAGATGATATTATCTTCTATAATTCCCGCCTTCCTCAGCAGGCCCGTATAGTGGAACTGGGTTGCGGTTCCGCCAGGGTCGGCAGTAAACTCTTAGGCGACGGACGACGCGTTATCGGTCTCGACATTTCGATCGATATGCTGAGAAAAGCCAGAGACCGCAACCTCCCCGGCCTACAGGTTGTGGGTATGGATATGACCGGGTTTGCCTTTAACAGCAGTTTTGACGCGGTTATCATTCCCTACAACAGCTTAAATCTGTTAATCGAAAAACAACACATTAAACAATGCCTTACTGCCTGCAGACAACACCTGCAGCCAAATGGCCTCTTCATTGCCCAGATTTTTGTACCCACGCAAGAATTTATCAGTCAGGGCAAAAAATCCTTTCAATTTCAAATCCATGAGATGAAACCTGATGGGCGTCTTATCAAGGAAATACTCAAAGAGTATCAAGCAGAGTCGCAGACCATAATCGTAGAAGAAAGATATAGAGTTCGACCAGCAGGCAACAATGCTGGTCCCGCAGATTATAACAATATCTACAGAGTGGGGGCCCTCCTGGCCAATGACTGGCTGCAACTTATTGCGGAAAGCGGCTTCAGTGTAAAAAACTGTTACGAAGACTTCTCCTGTACGCCTTTTGGTACTACAGATTCCTCCCGCCTTCTTGTTGAGGCCGTCAGCGACAGTAAATAATTATTCTCATTTTTTTATTTTTTATTTCATTCTTGACCTAGATCAAAGGTATCAAGATGCTGAGGGTGTAGTATCTTCTCTAGTGACAGGCTGAACATATCGCTGTCGCTGTAGAAACAAGCATTTCATACCAAACGGTATATTTAAAATACAAATTCAAATCAGGAGGTTTCCATGTTTTGTAATCAATGTGAACAAACAGCCAAAGGCCAGGGTTGTACCATAATGGGTGTCTGCGGTAAATCTGGGGATGTCGCTGCACTTCAGGATCTACTCACCTATGCGGTCCAGGGATTATCCCTTGTTGCCGTTGAAGGACGCAAGGTCAATGTTGTGGATAAGGATGTTGACCACTTCGTCCTTCAGGCTATTTTTGCCTGTCTGACAAATGTCGACTTCGACCCTCTGCGCTTCCAAAACTGGATAACGGCCTGTGTGAAACACCGCGAAGCCCTCAAGGCAAAAGTGAAAGCTGCTGGCGGCAATGTTACATTTTCCTCTCCTGCCGCAAGCTATACCCCTGCAGGCTCGATTGCAGAACTCGTGGCCCAGGGCGAAGCTCTTGACTTCATGCAAAAGCTCGATGAAAACGAAGACCTTCGTTCCCTCAAGCAAATCACCGTATATGGCCTGAGAGGACTTGCCGCCTATGCCGACCACGCTTCTATCCTCGGTAAAGAAGATGAATCCATTTATGTTTACATCCACGAGACCATGGCTGAACTCACCAGAAGCGGTCAGGATCTTGGCGCACTTGTGGCACTTGTACTAAAGTGTGGAGAAGTCAACATCAAGGCAATGGAACTTCTGGACGCAGGTAATACCGAGGCGTACGGACATCCTGTTCCAACAGAAGTACCACTTGGCGCAAAAACCGGAAAAGCAATTCTGATCACAGGTCATGACCTCAGAGACCTTGAACTGCTCCTCAAACAGACCGAAGGCAAAGGTATCAATATCTATACCCATGGTGAGATGCTCCCATGCCACGGCTACCCTGAACTGAAAAAATACAGCCACTTTTACGGCCACTTCGGTACTGCATGGCAGAATCAGGCTAAGGAATTCCCAGAATTCCCAGGAGCCATCCTCTTTACAACCAACTGTATCCAAAAACCTGCGGATTCCTATAAGGCAAACGTCTTCACCACCGGCCTTGTCGGCTGGCCTGATCTCGTCCATATTGGCGACGACAAGGATTTCAGCCCTGTCATTGAGCGTGCTCTTGCTCTTCCAGGGTTCACCGAAGATACAGACAAAGGCAGCGTTCTCTGCGGCTTTGCCCGCAATACTGTTTTAGGTGTCGCCGACAAAGTGATTGATGCGGTCAAAAGTAAGGCGATCCGACATTTCTTTCTTGTCGGCGGCTGTGACGGTGCCAAACCCGGTCGGAACTACTACACCGATTTTGTTGAACAGGTACCTCAAGACTGTATGGTCCTCACTCTTGCCTGTGGTAAATTCCGTTTCTTTGACAAAAAACTCGGTGACATTGGAGGAATCCCAAGACTTCTTGATGTGGGACAGTGCAACGATGCATACTCAGCGATTCAAATTGCAGTCGCCCTGGCCGGTGCATTCGAGTGTGGCGTCAACGACCTGCCTCTATCCATGGTCCTTTCATGGTACGAACAAAAGGCTGTGGTTATCCTGTTGAGCCTCTTTAGTCTAGGCATCAAAGACATTCGTCTTGGACCCTCCCTCCCTGCATTCATTTCACCAAATGTGCTCAATGTCCTCGTTGAAAATTTTGACTGCAAACCAATTGCCGCAACGGCAAAGGAAGATCTTGAGACAATCCTTGCGTAGTTAGTTTTTCAACAGTCGTTTTATATTAAAAAGGCCTGGTATCATCCGATACCAGGCCTTTTCCTTTTTGATTTCATTTTTTATCAAATGCCGAAGATATTCTTCGCTATACAAAATTCTCTAAAACCTCCCCCTTCTCCCTTTTTCACCAATCACCTTTGACTAACACCTAAGCTTATCCACAATAAAGACTATAAAATTTACAGAACTTGACCCAAATCAAAGAAAAAGCCCGAAAATAGACTATTATAGACACAGTACACAATAACAGACAACAAATACGGAAGAAGGGTATTGCCAGAAATGCAAACCAGTCGCCGACATCAAACATATGGGAGATTACAATGAAAACAATGAGAAAGATTATAAAAATTGACGAAGAACTTTGTGACGGCTGTGGTCAGTGTGTGCCCGACTGTGCCGAGGGTTCCTTGAAAATAATAGATGGAAAAGCAAAACTGGTCGCAGACAAACTCTGTGACGGCCTCGGAGCCTGTCTTGGTTCCTGCCCAACGGGCGCCCTGCAGATCATTGAACGAGAAGCGGATGAATTTGATGAAGAGGCCGTGGAAGAATTTCTTGCACAGGAAAAGAAAAATGCTGCAAAATCAGCACCAAAGACGATGGATTGTGGATGCGCCTCAACCCATATACAGTCTTTTAAGCCAGCAGCTCAAAGCAAAGCCGCATCGCCCTACCAATCTGCAAACATTCCAACGCTGATGGCAAAACAGCCAGGCAGCGACTCGGAACTCAGTCACTGGCCGGTGCAAATACGCCTGGTTCCGGCGAATGCTCCTTTTTTACAGAACTCCAATCTTCTGGTCGCAGCGGACTGTACTGCAGTTGCTGTACGAAATTTTCAGGAAAACTATCTTAAAGACAAAACAGTTATGATGGGCTGCCCGAAATTTGATGATGCAGAGAGTTATGTTGAAAAATTTGCCGAGGTCCTGCGAACCAGCAATCTTAAAAGCCTGACCGTTCTTATCATGGAGGTCCCCTGCTGTTCTGCCATGAAGGTCATTATTAAAAAAGCGATTGAAAAAGCAGGCACCTCGGTTCCTGTCGAAGAGATTACCATCTCAACCCGTGGACAGGAAATAGCCCGTAAATCCTGGTAAACACTATTGCGCTTTTCTGTACAACAGAAACAGTTCAGAAAAGCGCATCTACTCCTGCCATTTGAGGTACAATTCGTTCTGCGTCTCTATCAGCCTTACCCCAAGAGGCTGCAAAAGTTGAAAAAGAGGGCGACCAAAGTAAAAAAGCTCCTCACTGAGCTTTAAGTCAAAGTCTTTTATAATTCTGGCCCTGAAACGCAAATCATGGCGCATTCGTTTCTCGACTTCCTTCTTTTTACTCTCACCAAGAGCTGCGCCCTTCATGTACAGATCTTCAAGGTCATCACAGGGGCAAATTTTCTCATGTTCTCGAATAATCGGCACCATAGGATGGTCATCTGCTAAAATAGCATATCTGTCCACAGTATCTTTTTCCACAAGGGCAAGAATCTCTTCGGTGTTCCAACACTTGAGAACCCGACAGGCATATGGTCTATCTTTGTATATGGAACAGCCCTTTTCTTTTTGATAATAAACACAACTCCATTGACGTCCGGTACCTATCACCTTTACCAGTTCCACTGTAATGGCCTGTATTTTGTTTGTTTTCGGGTTATGGGCCAACTCTCCCTTTCTCAGGGTAATAAGAGAGGCAATGGGAATCTGTCCGCTGCGCACGAGGTCCGTATCCTGAGTATGAAGAGCTGGTCCTCCCTCTTCACAGCACTTGCCGCATCGGCGGCAAGTCATCGTTGTGGTATGCATAGTATCCCTGTCATCTCTTGTTCGATCGCTGTTCCCCAGGCCTCAAGCAACATCTCATCTTCGCAAAACAGCAACAAAATGATATTTTTGAGCCTTTAATGCCTTCACAACACGCTCTGGCTTGAGACTTTTAACCCGCATATAGATTTTTGCCACATCTTTTTTGACCTGCCTTCGAATCAACCCCATGAGTACCACATTATTCTCTTCACAGAGCGTCGCCAACGCAGCAAAGATATTATCCCTGCCATCATCTTCGACAAGAAAGTATGTACCGCCATCTTCCGCCGCACCGAATAGCTTACCATAGGCCGAGGTGAGATCAAGGAGTGAAAAAAGTCCGAGTACCTTGCCGTCTTCATCAACTACCGGAACAGCTCCGACCTTATCTCGTTCAAATATTTTTAACGCTTCATCAAGGGTTGCGTCCATCGTCAGCGTGGAACATTCCGTGGTCATGATGTCCGCCACGATACTTTTTTGCACACGCTCAAAGGTAAGCAACGCCTCCTTTTTCGATGAAACGGATGACGGATAGGCAGAACGCAGATCGCGATCCGTCAGGATACCCACCAGAACCCCTTCTCCATCTATTACAGGTAGATGGCGTATCTGGTATTCTCTTAGAATCTGGCGAGCCTCAGGAAGTGAAAGAAGTCCTGAGACCGTAATTGGACTTGCAGTCATATATTCAGATATGTACATTTCACCTCCTTGCCGACAGAGCCGGATAAAAATTATTTCGTAATGATGATCTGGATAAATAGATGCACCTGCTTATATAGTGTACCACAGAAACCAAAACATCAAGCAGATAGAAGTGAATTTACACGACAAAAAGCCTTGCATGTATCAAAGAAGGCGGTTGTTAAAAGGGAATTCTTTAGGTAAGGTGTACAGATATCTCCCTGCAATTGAGTAAATCCCTGCTTTTCAAATATATTCTTTATTATTTTTATGCACATCACATTTTACAAATCATCGCTTTGTCCCAGATGCTATATTGCGAAAAAAGCCTTATTAGAACTCGCTGGCACCAATCCTGATATACAGATTGAGGAAGTAGATATTATTACCTCACCTGGTAAATTCCGTAATGCAGGTATCTCCATGATCCCTGCAATTAAAATAGGTAACAAGGTCCTTTCCTCGTTTTTTCTGCGTCGAAAGACAATACGAAAGTTTGTTGAACATTCAGGTCTGAAATAAAAATACAATCAACGTGAAATCTTTTCTACGCCATTCAATCAGCTATCTGGATCTCATCTCCTGGGTTTTAGTGTTCGTCTTTTTCGGTGGGAGTGCTTTACTCTTCAAGGGTAATCTTCCCCTTGCAATGGCAGGATCCCTTGGTGTTATTATTGAGATGTTTTTTATTGCCATCTCTATTGAAATAGTAATCGAGTGTCTGAAAAACACTAAAGGGATAGGGACGCTGACCGGTTTCATCACCAACGGTCCTGAAGCGGTTTGTCTTCTGGTGGGTCTTGCTGTCGGCGATATCATCTTCGCGGCATCAACGCCTCTTGGTTCCAACTTTATGAATCCGATACTTCTCGGAATTGCAGGCCTCCTCTGTTATAAATTAAGAGCGTTGGTGTTACAGAACCCTCTTTACACATTCGTTACCATAGGTGCGACTGCCATGCTGGCAGGGAGTTTCTTTTTTATGACCCAAAGCACCTACCCTATCTGGCTGATTGTGGCAGTCCTTGTGACTGTTCCACTCTTTTATTTTCGCCCCCCAGAAGAGCAGAATGAAGAAAAGGAAGAACATTCCTTTTCCCCCTCTTTCTGGCTATTTCCTTCCATTTCCTGCCTTACTGTTGCAGGGTATTACCTTGACCCTGTGGTCTCGTTTGCCGCCAAATATTCAATGGCACCCAAAGGCATAATTGGCTTTGTAGTTCTTGCCACCCTCACCAGCTGGCCAGAATTCAAGTCATGTATTGCTCTTCTTAAAAGAAGACAGATACTTGCAGCGGTGCTTAACATTACCGTTTCAAATATTACAAATATATGGCTTGCAGCCATCGGTATAACCACCTACCTCTTTGTATAGCACCCATGATACTGCGGTTACACCCAACATTTTTTGTCCACCTCTTTTTCTGAACATCCCCTGGAGTCACGGAAAAACAAAAAAGCTCCAGTGACGGATACGCCAATGGAGCTCAAAGATACAACAGTAGATATTGACTGTTATCTAGTTTCAGGCTCCATCGCCAGCCTGTTCAAACTGCTGAGGACAGCCTTTATGGAGGCGATTATGATATCTGTGTCGACACCGGTTCCCCAACATTTTTTCCCATCAGGTCGCTCGATCTCGATATAGGCCGCTGCTTTTGCGCTTGAGCCACCATCGATGGCATGTTCATGGTAGTGCAACAGCGAGAAATCCCCGGTTATCTGCTTTTTCAGAGCTGAGCAGAATGCATCAAGCGGACCATTGCCGATATCTGCAATTTTGATTGTTTCACCATCGGCGGTGATGGTTGCTTCCACTTCCGCCCTGGACCCAGAAGCATTTGCGGCAACGTGTCGCTTCGCGACGTGAAAGTCTACCAGGGCATAGGGTTCTTCAATTCCCAGGTATGCATCTTCAAACGTCTGAAAAATTTCATTGTGTAACAGCTCTCGTCCTTCTTTTTCAGTGACCTTCTGGACCATCTGGCCAAACTCTGGATGCATGTCTTTTGGCATTTTAAAGCCATAATCCATTTCCATGATATAGGCGACCCCACCCTTGCCAGACTGGCTGTTGATCCTGATGATGGACTCATAAGTACGCCCGACATCAGAAGGATCTATGGGGAGATACGGCACCTGCCAAAGTTCATCATCCGACAGATCGTAGGCATGCATGCCTTTATTGATGGCATCCTGATGGGATCCCGAGAACGCTGTATAAACCAGCTCTCCCGCATAGGGGTGACGAGGATGTACCGGCAGGCGACAGACACGTTCATAGACTTCAACCAGTTTATTTATATCAGACAGGTCGAGGTCTGGATCCACGCCCTGAGTGAACATGTTTAAAGCCAGGGTGACGATATCAACATTTCCTGTTCGCTCCCCATTACCAAAAAGCGTTCCTTCAACCCGATCTCCCCCAGCCATAAGAGCCATTTCAGTGGCTGCAACCGCACACCCCCTGTCATTGTGGGCATGCAAGCTTATGATAGCCGATTCACGTGATGACATATTCGAGCAAAACCACTCAATCTGGTCGGCGTAAATGTTTGGAGAGGCGAGCTCTACGGTGGCAGGAAGATTGATAATGATTTTATTTTCAGAACTCGGCTCAAGAACATCCATAACCGCTTCACAGATTTCTAGAGAAAACTCCAGCTCCGTACCGGTGAAACTCTCAGGGGAATACTCATACCTGAATTTTGTCTCAGGATATTTTTTTTCTTCTCTTTTGAGCAACTTTGCCCCGTGAACTGCCAGCTCGACGATTTCCTTCTTGTTCATCCGAAAAACAGTTCGCCGCTGAAGGGTTGAGGTCGAGTTGTATAAATGCACAACAGCTTCTTTAGCACCTGCGACAGATTCGTAGGTTTTTTTAATAAGATGCTCTCTCGCCTGGGTAAGAACCTGAATGAGAACCCCGTCAGGAATAAGGTTCTGCTCTATCAAAAACCGTGTAAACTGAAACTCAACATCTGATGCAGAGGGAAAGCCCACCTCAATTTCCTTGAAGCCGATTCCCACAAGAAGATCAAACATCTCAAGTTTCTTTTTAAGACTCATCGGCTGAATAAGCGCCTGGTTGCCATCCCGTAGATCCACACTGCACCAGATTGGAGCTTTTTCAATTTGCCTACTCGGCCATTGCCGGTTTGCGAGGTCAATTCGCGGATACGCTTTATATTTTTTTATTCTGTCCTTCATTAAATTCTCCTTTAAAGGCATGTAAGTGAAAAATTCCAAAAAAAAAGGCCACGGTTTTAAAACCGTGGCCTTATATGGGATGTCTCAAGTTTCTACAACAGACTACGACGCCTCCGCATTAACCACGGGTTTGGTTAACAAGTCACCTAGAAGCAGAAGTAGTAGCGAGTTTGCGTTTATCATGATTTTTTGTTTATAGAATTAATACGTATCGAATAAATCTACATCTAATAAATTGCTTGTCAAGTTTGTTTTTCCAAAATGGCACAATCTATCAGAAATTCAAAACACATCGGCGGAGGTGGCCTCAGCTGGAATTCATCATTTGCGCCTTTAGCACGAGTCTTTGCAGGTTGACAGAACCACCATTGACCGATATATTTTCACCTTGCTTCACGGCAGAAACAGGTACAAAATGTTCTGAGATACGAAACAGAACTTTCGCAATTATTATAAGGAAATAGATTGATGGGGAAAATGAGTGGAGCCCAGGCAATTGTCAAATGCCTCAAAGAAGAAGGTGTAAAGATTATTTTCGGCTATCCCGGCGGCGCTGTTATCGATCTCTACGACGCCTTGATGGACTCTGACATAGTCAATGTTCTCGTCCGTCATGAACAGGGAGCTGTCCATGCAGCTGATGGTCTTGCGAGAGTCACAGGTGAGGTTGGAGTGGCATTGCTAACCTCCGGTCCCGGTGCCACCAATGGAGTCACCGGCATCGCCACAGCCTATTTGGATTCCATCCCAATGGTTGTGCTCACCGGCCAGGTTCCCCGTGCCCTTATCGGCAACGACGCTTTCCAGGAAGTCGATATTGTGGGAATCAGCAGACCCTGTACCAAACATAATTATCTTGTGAACAAGATAGAGGATCTTATCCCCACCATACGAGAGGCCTTCCATGTTGCACGAAGTGGTCGGCCCGGTCCTGTTCTTGTTGATCTGCCCAAAGACCTTGTCGCCAGTCAGCTCAGTTATCCCGAGAAACAGGATATCAAGATGTCGAGCTACCAGCCGACCTATAAACCTCATCCAGTTCAGATCGAAAAGGCCTGTAAAAAAATCATGAAGGCCAGAAAACCGGTTCTTTACGTCGGTGGAGGTGTAATCCTATCCGATGCCTCAAAAGAGCTTACAGAGCTTGCAATAAAGCTTAACATTCCCGTTACTATGACGCTCATGGGCCTTGGTGCATTTCCGGGCAGTCATGAATTATCCATGGGAATGCTTGGTATGCACGGAACCTATACAGCAAATATGGCTGTAGCGGAATGTGATTTACTTATAGCTGTCGGAGCCAGGTTTGACGATCGGGTTACCGGAAAACTTGCAGACTTTGCCACCAATGCAGAGATCATTCATATCGATATAGATCCAACGTCCATCAGTAAAAACGTCAAAGTCGACGTGCCCATTGTCTCAGATTGTAAAAACGCCCTTGCAGCACTCAACATCTGGTTTGATACAAAATCAGGTATTGACCTTGTAGAAGAGGCGAACCGACACAAACCATGGTTTGACACCATTCGCGACTGGACCGAGAAACATCCGCTCTACTACAAAGATGACAGTTCAGTAATCAAACCACAATATGTCATTGAAACCCTGCATAAACATACCGGGGGAAAGGCAATAATCACAACTGAGGTTGGCCAGAACCAGATGTGGGCAGCTCAGTTTTACAAGTTTGATTACCAGCGGCATTTTGTCACCTCAGGTGGCCTTGGGACCATGGGTTTTGGCCTGCCCGCTGCCATTGGGGCTCAAATGGCATTTCCAGATAAAACTGTGATTGATATTGCAGGTGATGGCTCGATCCAGATGAACATTCAGGAACTCGCCACGGCAAAACAGTACAATTGTCCTGTGAAAATCGCAATTCTCAATAACAGTTACCTTGGCATGGTGAGACAATGGCAGGAATTGTTTTATGAAAAACGATATGCATCCACCACCATGGATGTCGCCCCTGATTTTGTGGCCCTGGCCAGAGCCTATGGTGCGGTTGGCCTTCGAGCCACCACAAAAGACGAGGTTGAACCGGTAATCAAGGAAGCGCTCGCCACCGATAACATCGTTATCATGGATTTCAAAATAGAAAAAGAAGAAGGCGTTTATCCTATGGTACCTGCTGGCAAAGCAAACACAGAAATGTTGCTTGTCTAATATTTTTTCGTTGTTCGAACTACCTACCTCGAGGAGAGGTTAAGATGAAACATACAATTTCCGTTTTACTTCAGAACAAACCTGGGGTGCTCTCTAGAGTAACTGGTCTGTTCAGCGGTCGCGGTTTCAATATTGAAAGCCTCTGTGTGGCAGAAACCCTTGAACCTGGCGTATCCTGCCTGACCGTTGTTTCCAGGGGTGATGAAGCTGTCATTGAACAAATCACCAAACAACTCCATAAACTCATTGATGTTATCAAAGTAACCGATATTTCTGACCATGAATATGTGGAAAGGGAAATGGTGCTTATTCGGGTTAAAGCAGAATCTCACACCAGGGCTGAAGTATTACGGGTGATTGACATTTTCAGAGGTAAGGTTGTTGATGTAAGTGCGAAAAGCTATGCCGTTGAAGTTACTGGACCAGCTTCAAAAATCCAGGCAGTCATTGATATTCTTCGACCCATTGGTATAAAAGAAATCGTACGCACCGGGACAATTGCAATGGCCCGTGCCCCCAAAACCAAATAGCCTAAACTCTGGATATTACAAATGCTCACTCCCAAAGTTCCTGTTGCAAAAGAAGGATATCCATTTATCTGGTATTGTGCCTTTTCTACGTTGGTTCTCTGTCTCCTTGGGTTCTCTCTGACAGCAGGAATAATGTTTATTTTAACCACCTTCGTTCTTGCATTTTTCAGAGATCCGGAACGTTTTATTTCACCTGACCCAGATGCTCTGGTCTGCCCGGCTGATGGAAAGATTATTTCCATCGAGGAGGTTGAAGATAAAAAATTCACTGGTCAAAGAGTAAAAAAGGTATGTATCTTCATGAATGTATTCAATGTTCATGTAAACAGAGTCCCGTTTTCCGGCAACGTCGTAAAGATCATGTACCACCCTGGCAAGTTTTACTCTGCAGACAGCGACAAAGCTGCTCTGGAAAATGAGTATTTTGCCACAGTTTTTTCTGCGCCCCACGACAGGCAAATAGCTGTCGTGCAAATTGCAGGTCTTATTGCCAGACGCATAATCTGCTGGCTTGAGCCAGGAGATAGCGCCATAAAGGGCAGCAGGCTTGGACTGATCCGCTTTGGCTCCCGCGTTGATATGTACCTGCCATTAGAAACAGAACTTGTCGTGACAACAGGTCAAAAAGTACGTGCCGGAGAAACGATTATCGGCAGATTACAGTGAAAACGCTCACATCACATTGGTGTTATCTTTATCCCAAGGCCAGGTTGTCACATTGCATTTGTTCCAATAACCTGTAAATACGAGTCTAATTTCAAACCCGGTACAAAACCCGGGATACGTACTCATTTCAATCATGTAGTCAATGATGCGGAATAGTACGTAAACAATTCCATGCTTTGAGAATTATAAGCGGTACAGCCAGAGGGCGAAGACTTGCCACTCCTCCAGAAAAGGATACATCTATCAGGCCCACATCAGATAGAGCAAGGGAAGCCCTCTTTAGTATAATTGGACCACGTATCAAACATAGCCTGGTCCTGGACCTGTTCGCCGGAACCGGAGCACTGGGACTGGAAGCTTACAGCAGGGGGGCATCCCTCGTGGTCCTCGTCGACAAGGAACCGCTTTCTTTAAAAATTATACAAAAAAACACCTCTATTTTTAGACACGAGCAGAGCAATACAGACCACATTCATGTGATCAAAGATGACTTGAAGCATCCACAATTTCTCCGTAAACTTGCACCTGGCCTGACCCCTGAATTTGATATCATCTTTGCGGACCCTCCTTATGATAAAGATTTTTCATTGCCCATTCTTCAATATATCAACGACAATAATCTTCTCAAAACTGACGGGCTCATTATCATAGAAGAGAGATACAATGTCAGCCTTCCTGCAAAGTTATCATGCATCGAACTCTTTGACAGACGCAAATATGGTGAAGCTGGCTTTTCTTTTTACCAACGCAGGATTTCGCCTTAAAACAGCAATATTCGATACGACAATCCCGTCTCTGCAAACATTTGAGGAGTAGGTCTGTGAATGATGAAAACACCCATGAATATTCGATTGCCGTCTATCCCGGAACGTTCGACCCCATTACCATGGGGCACGTGGATATCATTAAAAGAGCATTGAATTTGTTTGATAAACTTATTATCGCAGTTGCTGTGAACTCTGCAAAAGACCCGGTGTTCAGCCTGAGCGAACGTATGACGATGATTCAAGACACCTTTAAAAATGAAAAAAGGATCTGCGTAGAATCTGTTTCCGGTCTTTTAGTTGATTATGCCCATGCCCAGAACGCTAAAGCAATAGTGCGCGGGATCAGAGCAGTCTCTGATTTTGATTATGAATTTCAATTAGCCCTCATGAACCGTAAGTTGAAAAGAGAAGTAGACTCGGTTTTCCTGATGCCTGGATTTCGCTGGATTTATATCAGCTCCTCTATTATAAAAGATGCCTCACGAAATGGTGGCGATGTGAGCGACCTCGTTCCGGAGCATGTAAATAAAATGCTCATCAATAAATTTAAGAAAAACAGCACTAAGAAAGTTTCCTGAAAGTATGTCCATAAAACAGTCCCGCAGAGCGATTATCGCCTGGATTGGTGCACTTGCACTCAGCTACCCACTTTTGCGGTTTATTGGCTTTAAAGTGCCGAGAAAACCGGTCCAGGTTGACATCCATAAACCGGCTCCAGCCAACGGTGTTATCGTAAGCCAGGAATTTATTCTTTTTGACAGAAATGATGCATGCTGGGCGCTTTCACGCAAATGCACTCATCTTGGATGCAAATTAAATTATCTGGAAGAACTTGATATTCTTGAATGTCCCTGCCATCAAAGTAAATTTAATGCCCAAAACGGAACGGTAATTGAGGGACCAGCCCAGCACGCACTCCATTTCTATTCTGTCGAAAAGCGCGATAATGATCCTCTCTATGTTGTCACAATTTAATACTCAAATTGCCATTTTTCTGAGAGGTTGCCACCAGTTACTCATCCATGTTAAATGGGGTGCCTGTGCTCTGGTAGCTCTCTATCTGTCATTGTTGTCAGGACTTGTGATAGGACTGCAATACGACTACGCGACACCATATTATTCCGCCTCCTCACTTGATATCCTGATACCATACGGTCATTATTTCAGGTCGCTTCACTTTTATACCAGTCAGTTCTTCTTCTTTTTCACCTGTATCCATCTGGTCGCAGTATTACCACAGACTGCAAGTTACAAGGATATTGAGTGGTATAAACTGATAGCAACTCTCCCCGTCATTATTCTTCTGCTTTTTACCGGATATATTCTACGCTGGGATAGTACAGGTGCGTCGGCTGGGAGAATAGCTGAAAGCATCATTGCTACCATTCCTCTTGCAGGAGGGCTTCTTGACAGTATATTGCTCTCGCTTGATAGCAGCGGGTTGCGAAAGGTATATATACAACATGTTGTGGGCCTGGATCTGATCCTTCTTGTTCTTTTATGGCAACATCTGCGTATCTACCGAATTAAAATCATTAACCATCTCCCCATATGCGGTGCAATGCTTCTCTTTTCGGTGGCCTTTTACGCACCAATGGATCCAGAAAAGCTGGGCACAACCTACATCTCCGGCCCCTGGTTTTTCCTTGGCCTTCAGGAACTCCTTCGCTATTTACATCCATTTGTTGCAGGTGTCCTGGTCCCCTCACTGCTCGTAATGCTGCTTTTGTCGATCAAGCCCGCGTATCTTCAACATCGTAGGTGCATTCGCATTCTGTTCATCTCTATGCTTGCCTATGCAGGACTGTCAATAATTGCATTACTCAGATAAAAAAAAGGTTGTATCGTTAAAACGATACAACCTTTAATCACACCTTCTCTGGGAGAGGGAAATTATCGCTAGGATTTAAACCTCACCTTAATCGTCAGGGAGACCCTTTTTCATTTCGCTAATTTCATCCTGTAACGACTTTCTAAGACTCGATATTTCCTCTTTCAATTCACCGGCAGTCTTTTTGGGATGCGCCGCGGATGGACCGTCAATTTCTTCATCAGCCTGAAAAAGGTCATCATCAAAGCTGATAACCTCATCTTTTGAGCTTCCTATTTCCTGAACAAACAGTGGTGCGGAAGACGCTGAATGAGCAAAACCTTTTCGGTCACCGTTCATGATCATAGACTGCTGCCAATCCAGGACTTTTGCAGTTTGTGCAAGAAGTAACTCCTGCCTCTCATCCACCACCGTCTGGCTCAGCAGCAGTACCTCGTAAATCGATTTTAAAAGGACATAGGCTTCACTGCCTGACTCATAACGAAAATGATTGATGTGGTCTGCGACTGTTTTCATGAGATACAAGAAGGTCTTTTCAAGTGGTTCAAAACTGCATTGTTGTTGAGCGCTTTTGATCTCTAAAAGAAGGCTGTCCAACACCTTATCTTCAAGCTCAAGACCTATCGCCTCTATACAAGTTCCAAGACTTTCAAAGCTCTTCTGCCCAACTGAAACTATTTCTTTGTCATCAGCAGGCAGGACGCCTTGAATTCCCGGAGGCCCCTCATCACTTAACGCAGCAATGACCTCTGAACTCTCCGTCTCCGTCTCATCATCAAATGCTGAAAACGCAGGAACCGAACCTGCTGCTTCAAACTCCTCATCATCAGAAGAGAACTCCTCCACAAGTTCGAAGACGACTTCTTTTTCCTCAATCTCCAATGTTGATTCAGCTGGAGGGACAGCTTCATCTTCTGTAAAGTCAATGGCGGCAAAAAGATCACCAGAAGACCGATCACCTTCAGCATCATCAATTCCAAAAAAATCATCAAGCTGATCTTCAATAGCCGAAGTAACATCTTCATCTACATCTCTCCTTTCATGAGAGACAGAGATTTCAGGGGTCGGTGTAGAGGAGATTTCCTCATCTAACAAGTTTTCTCCAGCTGGAAAGGCCGGCGGTTCAATAGAGGGGTCCTCCGACTCTAATGAGTCAGACTCAAAACTTAAATCCTCGTCAAGACTGAAGTCTTTTTCAGCTACGGTCTCTTCTGCACCGCTTGTCTCCTGATCCAAGGTTTTATCTTCTTCAAAAAACTCTAAAACTGTCCCCGCAATCTCTTCTTCCAGCCCTTCATCCGAAGCAATTTTTTCTAAGGTTTTAGCATTATAGATACTGACTTCATCATTATCGAGAAGTGCCGGAGCAAGCTCACCCTCAACAAAAGGTAGAGCCTCCTCATCAGAGTCATCATCAGCCTCAGATTCTACATCAACACCCTGCAGGGCAATTTCTTTGTCGATCTCTCCAAAGTCAGCGGTGATATTATCCTCTTCATCATCAGGAAATATCACCTCAACAGGTGACTCAAGGTCACTCTCTTCACTGTCAAACGCGGCTGAGGACGCTGGTGGCATCGCTTCATCGGAAAGTTCTGCTATAGGGGGTTCTTCCTCGACTCTGTCTTCGGCAAACAGGGCTGGCACCACCTCATCTGGAGTGGATTGCCCCAAAGGAATCTGTGAATCGCCTTCAATATCTTCATCCCCTTCCTCAACATCCACACCCTCAAGAGCCGTCAGTTTATCAACAGGGGGTTCATCTCCAAGACCAGGTTCACCAAATTGATTTTCCAACTCAGCATTCAACTGATCTGCTGTCACCTTCTCCTCTGAAAAACTGTCTTCCCCAAAGAAATTAGCAACATGCACATTGACTTTATCAGGGCTTTCAATGCCAAGTGCGGCCGCTTCTTCATCTGCCTGAAAGCCTTTTACTTCATCCTCCGGAAGATCTGAAAAAGCAGGAGCAATGGCACCAGCAGAAACAGATGACTCCTCACCTTCATCACTCTTTTTAGATCGTTTAAGCGATTCCGGAGAAATCGTTTCGCCTAACAGACTCTTAAATGCATTAAATTTTTCAACAGCAGCAAAGAGTATGGCTTTTTCTTCCTCAATCCCCATCGGGGTATCAACTATTTTTTCCAGACTTTCGTAGAAGAGATGAAAAACCTTAAATGCATCGGCATGGGAGTCACTTTTTTTGACCTTTATGTATGCTCCTATTGTACCGATGCCCTGTAAAAGTATCAGACGGGGACGACTGCCAGCATACAATTTTTCTAATCGAACCACTTCCTGACGCAAAGCGCTCAAATCATCATCTGTGATTTCCCAGTCAATCCCAAGGACAATAGCCTTCAGATTCAGCAACTCACTGTCATTATCAGGGTTTTGTGGTGAAATCTGATCTCGTATCACCGGCTCGGCATGTTTTTGGATCGGCTTGGTTTCTGGCGTTTTCAGGTAGGTTTTTAAATTTTCAAACCGCTTAACATCTTCCAGTAAGATTTCTTTTTTTTCTGCTTCTGAGAGGTCCTCAGAAGATACAATTTTTTCTAGATTCTGGTAGAGTGTCAGGAGTAGTTTTATTGCACTCGGGTGAGAATCTGCTTTTTTCTGATAAATATACTTACTTAACTTCTCAAGTGCCTGGACGTACACCAGGTTGATTTTTTCACCGGCCCAGATATCCTTGAGATCAACCAACTCCTCATTGAATTCCATGAGAACGTCGTCTGTAATCTCCCAGTCTATAGAGAGAACAAGACTTTTTAAGCGACTTATGGGAGACTCATCATCTGGAGTATAACCAAAAAGGTCCTCAGCACCTGTATAATAAGAATCATCATACTCACCGCTGCTATCCGTCAAGTCGTCATCGTATTGTTTTTCAGTATACTGTTCCACCACAGCTCTCTCTAGAGTAGTTTTTTCTGAATTGAAATCACAGAAGAAGATATGATTTTTTTCAATGTAGCCGCCACATTGTATCCTGTAATTGCACTCGCCTCAAAATAAGGTACTTTCAATCTACTGTTGAGATCTTTATCCAAAACTTCTGTTGGCAAAATTGGGATACCATGCTCTTTGAGATCAATTTTATTGTACTGCATGACAAGGGGAATTTTAAAAATGCTCTCTTTATATGATTGGAGATTTTCATGGAGCTGATTTAAAGACCGAATATTTTTTTCCCTCTGCTTCTCCATGGCATCAGCTACAAAAACTATCCCATCGACTCCCCGTAACACCAGTTTTCGGGTGGCATTATATTTGACCTGACCAGGAACAGTGTACAGTTGAATTTTTATATCATAGCCTTTGATCTGTCCCATATCAAACGGTAAGAAATCAAAAAACAAGGTCCTGTCACCATGGGTCTTCAAACTGACCATCTCTGACATTATCTGCTTACGGTAGGTCCTGTTTATATATTCGAGGTTAGTGGTTTTTCCGCATCTACCTGGCCCATAATATACAATTTTAACCTGAACAACTTTGTCTTTTAAGTTGATAAAACTCAACGTTCTACTCCCTATCGGCGTATCGCCATAAACATTCCTGAAATGAGCGACTCAGTTTCTAGCAGTTAAGTCCACGTTCGCTGAAGGTATTACTTCTTATGCCATATGGCTCTAATTTTTTCTATAACATCAACAACATTCAACCGTAGAAACCCAAGTGAAATATCCCGTCCAAACATCGATATCAGCAATAATTCATCATCGATTTTGCTAAAATGAATATTTGACTCCTGTCCCTTGTGAAAAAGAAGAGAAAATTCCTGTTCACCAACAAGTTTGGCCATCGCATCAACGGTTGCAAAATTCCCTGCAGCTAGGGCAGCAAAAGAGTAGACATCGTACTTGCTCTCGCCGTTATCTTTTGCAGTTATTATATTTCCAGCCATGTCAATAATAATGACACAATCAACGCCGAGTTTTATTAATTTCTCCGACAAGATCCCATCTATCTGCTCGAGTTGCTCTTGACTGACAATCCCATAATTCATGCCACAAACCTCATTGTAAAGTTGGTTGCTGCGATCAGCTTATTTGAAGGCCTAATAAAAAACGTGTTTTATTTTACGTGATTTAGGTATTTAGATTTATTACAAACTGTGGGGCTAGACATGCTTATACAATTTTCTTCGAAGAAATAATTGTCGTCCACCGTATTGTTTGATTATAGTGCATTTAATAATAGTCAAAATGTACAACAAAATTTTACTGTTATCAATATACGATAGATTTCTGATGATATGAAGAACTATTTTACAATTTGTAACGATTCCATTCCACCATGAGTAAGGCAGAGTCTACATTGATACTTGAGGCTTAACGGAGTAATAATATTACGACCTTAATTTCTATATTTTTTTCAGCTCTGTTTCAATCATATTAAATCCCCTATCTGAGAGAATGCTTTTTTGAAAAATCCACTGAGTTCATTTCCCAGCCTGTCAGCCGGCAGCTATTTAATAGACACCCATTGCCATCTCGACATGGAGGCATACGCTGATGACCTCAACGAGGTGATTTTTCGGGCACAAAAGTACGGAGTCAAGACTATTATTACGATTGGTATTGACTTACCAAGCTCTAAAGCTGCAGTCAAACTTGCTCAAAAACATAAAGGTGTCTATGCCACAATAGGAGTCCATCCACACGACGTTGACCATCTCGACGAACACACGTATGAAGCTCTTCGTCTTCTTTACCGTAACCATAAACAACAAATCGTTGGATATGGTGAAATTGGCCTCGACTATGTAAAAATGTATTCAGAGCCAGCCAACCAGAGGAAACATTTTACCAGGCAACTGGAATTGGCACAGAACCTTGGCCTGCCTGTTGTAATACACAACAGGGAAGCTGATACCGATACGCTTTTCACCTTACAGGCACAAAAGAACTTTCCTAATGGTGGAATTATGCATTGCTTTTCCGGAGATTATGATTTTGCTGTTAAAATTATCGATATGGGTTTGAAAATATCAATTCCTGGGGTTGTAACTTTCAAAAACGCCACAAAACTCCAAGAGGTAGTTACCAAAATCCCCATAGAACATATGATAGTCGAAACCGACGGACCGTTTCTGAGCCCCCATCCCTTTCGGGGTAAGCGCAATGAACCGGCTCATGTGTTGTTTACCGCAATGAAAATCGCAGAACTAAAAAACATTTCAATAGACGAGGTCGCGCACCACACCTCTGTCAACGCAACAACTCTTTTCAATCTTAATTAGACAATGATATCTGACAATATTCATCACATTAAACAGCAAATACAAAAAGCCGCAAAACAAGTAAACAGAAATGCTTCAGACATTAAACTCGTGGCAGTCTCGAAACGCTTTCCCATAGAAGCTATCCAGGAGGCATGCCACGCAGGTCATTTTTTATTTGGAGAAAATTACATCCAGGAACTCATCCATAAACGACCAGCAGTACCAATGAATGCCAGTTTTCATTTTATAGGTAATCTCCAGAGCAACAAAGCCAGACACGCGGCTGAGCTCTGTGATATGGTTGAAACTGTAGACAGGGAGAAGCTCGGCAAAGAGCTGAATAAACACTGCATCACTCTCAACAAAACACTCGACATTCTTGTTCAAGTAAACATAGGCAATGAACCGCAAAAATCGGGCGTTGAACGGAGAGAGGCGGGATCCTTAATCCAACACCTTAATCAACTGGATAACTTAAGAGTCTGTGGACTAATGACTATTCCTCCAGCTACAGACACCCCGGAAGAAAGCAGAGCATTTTTCAGAGAACTGCGCACTCTCTCAGAAGATTTTATGGCCAAAGGACTCTTCCCCAAAATTGCCCGACCAGAATTATCAATGGGAATGTCGAGTGATTTTCATATTGCAATTGAAGAGGGTGCAACTATCATTCGAGTTGGAACAGCCTTGTTTGGACAACGTGGGACCTGATACACCGCATACGAAAAGGGCGCGAATCAAACTCGATTCGCGCCCTCAAAAACAATTTGACCTTGTATCCAGAATTACTTTCTCTTGGAGGCTCTCTTTGCAGCTTTTAGAGGGTTAATCCTTACCTTCACAATGTTGATCTCAGGCTTTGCATGGGTGGCAAAATTACAAAGTCCGAGCTTCCATTTCGCTTCGGGATAGAGATAACTTTTACAATACTGAACACCTTCCTGTTCAACAACACGAGCACAACCATCACATTTCTCGATAACTGGCTGGAACCGACCATCACTATAGCTTACAGTGGTCTCATTTTTCATAACTTAGTCCTCCGACCCATATAATACTTACTGGTTTCTTATCACCAGGAAATAGCTATTAAAAGCTACAATTAATATCAAACAATACTTCACAACCTTTCATCATACCAAAACGACATGGACAACACAAGGGTTTTTCTCTACTGATATTGCAATTCTCATATCATTTTTTACATCATCCTTACCATCGATAAGATTTGCTTGTGGAATAAATGCCAAAAGGTTGTAATCAATAACCTCATGATATATAATCGATATTGCGTGATGCGATCTGTTTTATTCAAGATTAATATTATACACTATAGTTAGCACAATTGGAGAAGCAAATGCCAACGTATATCTGGAAGGGGAAAAACTCATATGGTGAAAAACGCAAAGGTGAACTTGAAGCCCCCGACCTCTCATCTGCTACATCTCAAGTAAAACGACTTCGCATCTCAAATGCAGTAGTTAAAGAAAAGCCAAAGGATATTTTAGCTGAAATACCCTTTTTCAAACCAAATGTTACAGGCAAAGATATTGTAATATTCACAAGGCAGCTGTCAACTATGATAGATGCCGGTCTTCCTCTTGTTCAGGGACTGGAAATTTTAGAAAAACAGCAGAGTAATACCACTTTTAAATCTGCGCTCGGAGAGATCAGACTCGACGTTGAGGCGGGCTCAACGCTTGCTGATGCCATGCGGAAAAAACCAAAAATATTTGACAATCTTTTTACCAACATGATTGAGGCCGGTGAGACAGGCGGTATTCTTGATACCATACTTTCACGTCTCGCGGTTTTTATGGAAAAATCAATGGCACTTAAAAAGAAAATCAAAGGGGCCATGACCTACCCTGCGATTTGTCTTGCCATCTCCCTACTCATCACAGCTATTATTCTGGTGTTTGTCGTTCCGGTATTTAGTAAAATGTTTGAAGATTTTGGTTCTACACTGCCACTTCCCACTCAGATTGTTGTGGATATCAGTGATTTTTTCAAAAACAATTTTTTTTATTTTATAATTGCAATCGTTTTTCTGGTTATGGGGGTTAAGAAATTCTATTCCACTGAAAAGGGGCAAAAGGCTATTGATAAAGGTTTACTCCATGCCCCTGTTATTGGAATGCTCCTGCGTAAGGTGGCTGTGGCAAAATTTACCAGAACTCTCAGTACCATGCTGCAATCTGGTGTTCCTATTCTTGAAGCTCTGCAGGTCGTTGCTAAGACAGCTGGTAATAAAGTTATCGAAACCGCTGTGTTCAGAGTCGGTGACTCGATAGCGGAAGGTCGCCCACTTGCTGACCCTCTTGAAGAAACAGGTGTTTTTCCAAATATGGTTGTACAAATGATTAATGTAGGTGAATCTGTTGGTGCTCTTGATGCGATGCTTGAAAAAATAGCCGACTTTTATGATGAGGAGGTCGACCAGGCTGTAGAGAATCTCACAGCCATGATTGAACCTTTTATGATGGTTTTCCTAGGTGGGATGATAGGTGGTCTTGTCGTCGCTATGTACTTGCCGATATTTAAGATCGCCTCTGTCGTGTAACAATTTGTTTTCAACTTTTCTTCATAGAATTTGACTTTCCCGTAGCAAAGTATATGATTAGTGAATGGTTGACAAAGACATCAATAAAATATGGAGGAAAATATGACACTTACGAAAGCAGATCTCGTTCAGCAAGTGTATAAAAACCATGAGGAGCTTACAAAAGCTCAGGCGACAGATTCTGTTGAAGCTTTTCTTAGAATCTCAAAAGAATCGCTCATAAGTGGCTCAGATCTACTTCTTAGCGGTTTTGGCAAATTTAACGTGAAAAGCAAAAATTCAAGACGGGGGAGAAATCCTCAAACTGGAGATGAATTGACATTGGATGCCAGAAGAGTCGTAACCTTTAAACCATCAGGAATACTAAGAGACAGAATAAACAAATCTTAGATTATAGCTGATACATTAATATCCAAATTTCTCATTCTGGTTTTAGAGATCTCCCCTAAGTGCAGACGTGCTTAGGGGAGATTTTTTTCAAGGCCTGCTCCATACTTCTTTTCTTTCTCGACGAAATGTATCTTCAATACCGTTCAATATCACTTGATAATATTAGTCCATCAACAAAGTGGAATCTGCATCCATGGGCTCTAGAGAACTGCCCCGAGCCACTTTTCCAGTCTTTTGAAAAATTTGGCGTTATATTCCCCCCTCTGATACTGGAAACAGAGGACCATTTTTACCAGATAATCTCCGGATATCGAAGAATAGAATTTACCAAAAAACATACTTCAATATCACGCATTGACTGCAGGGTAGTACAAAGTGGGATTGACCCTCATCTGCTTTTCAGTATTATCTTAATGGATCAGGCTGCTTCAAATAGTCTGTCCTTAGCTGAGAAAGCCATGTTTCTTTTAAAAGCTTCAGAATTTTTATCAAAAAACAAACTGGCGAGCATGTTTTTTCATGATCTGGGTCTTCAACGGAAACAATCATTTGTAGACGACCTGCTGACATTGCTGGGCCAGAATAAGGTTTTTATTGAACAAGCAGACAGTGGTCTTATCGAAGAACAGATGCTCACAGAACTTTTACGCCTCAAAGAATCTGACCGGGAGGCGCTGCTGCATCTTTTCTGCCAATTGAATTTAGGTGCGAGTAAACAGAAAAGAATGCTAAACCTTCTTCGTGACGCGGCATATAAAAGTGGCGCAACGCTCCAACAGTACCTGAAGAACGAAGATATCCAATCTATCCTCGCTGACAACAATTTGAACATACCCCAGAAAGTCAGTCACCTCGACAGGTTTCTACAATTACAGATATTTCCCCAGATACTTGCGGCTGAAAACAACTTTGCAGCAGAGGTAAAAAAAATAAAACTTAAACCAAATCAGCAAATTACCCATGCCCAGGCATTTGAGAGAGACACGGTCACACTCGCAACTGAATTTCAGTCACTTGATGAATGTCGATCCTTCCTGGAAAAAATGAATTCTAAATAATTACTCTCTATCGGGATACAGCAGCTTTCCGCTAACCAACATATCTTCGCCAAGTGTTTTATATCGAGGCGAAGATATGCTTGGCGCCATATCACGGGATGTAACGTTGAATCCCCGTACAAGTGCTTGCCCCGAATCCCCCGCAAAACGGGGGCCATAAAACAGATATGCATAGTCGTAGAGTTGTTCTCTTAAAAAACTCCCGTGTAACAAGCCACCACCTTCCACAAGTACGGAAAGAATACCCTCCTGTCCTAAACGAGAAAGCACCTCTTTCAAATCCAGACCATCATTATTTTTTTTTACGGTGAATACTCGCACGCCAATTTTTTCAAAAGCATTGCGTTTTTCCTCGCGTACAGTCTCTGCACAAAAGACCATAGGTGCAGCATCTGATGTGTGCTGATAGACCTTTGAACGAAGCGGTGTTGCAAGAGTTGTATCAAGAATTATTCGTACGGGATCTCTACCATTTTCTCCAGGCAGACGGGTGGTAAGAGACGGGTTGTCAATTAAGATTGTGGAGGAACCAACCATTATCGCATCCAGTTGATTTCTCAACTGATGAACAGTACGAGATGTTTTATCACCGGTGACCCAACCGGACATCCCAGATTGATAGTTGATTCGGCCATCTAGGCTTATACCAGCTTTCATCACCACGTATGGTATCTTTGTTTTTATATATTTTATAAATGGCCTATTGATCTCTTCGCACTCTTTTTCAAGAACGCCTGATTCCACGTCAATTCCGTGATCTCGTAGATATTTGAGACCTCTACCATCAACGAGAGGATTAGGATCCCTCATACCGACAACAACGCGGTTTATGCCGGCTTTTTCTATAGCTGCACAGCAGGGTGGAGTTTTTCCTGTGTGGCTGCATGGCTCAAGGGTAACATAAATTGTAGCTCCCTGAAGCGGGATTCTCGCATTATTTATCGCATGAATTTCCGCATGAGGCGTTCCTGCCTTTTGGTGATATCCTCTCCCTACTACTACACCGTCTTTAACTATCACTGCGCCAACAGCGGGGTTTGGTGAGGTACGACCAATGCCTTTTTTCGCTTCTTTAAGCGCAAGCTTCATATAATCGGAATCGAACATCAATATTCCCCTTCACTTCGAGACTCAAGTAAAGATTTCAGCTCATCCATAAACTCATTTACATCCTTAAATTGTCTGTAGACCGAAGCAAATCTTACATAGGCAACCTCATCAAGATGGGGTAATCCTTCCATAACCCATTTCCCGACTACCTTCGAAGGTATCTCTTTTGCACCATAATCTTGAAGCTTACGTTCTATTTCGTCGGTGAACTCATCAATTTTATCTCGACTGACCGATCTTTTTTCACAGGCCTTTTCAAGACCTGCAATCAACTTATGCCGGTCCCAAGACTCACGTCGTCCATCTTTTTTTACAAGTACCGGCAGCATGACTTCAAGCCGCTCATAGGTTGTAAATCGCTGGTCACATTTCAGGCACTCCCTGCGTCGCCGCGTAATCGTTGCATCCTTATTTAACCGTGAATCAATCACTTTGTTGTCTAGATGTTCACAATATGGACATTTCATAACAAGTCTCCTAAATATTTACAAAAAGCTCTACAAGCAGTAAACAGCGCCCGACAATAGAATCTGCAACAATCATAATAGCCAACTTTCACAAAATATCGAGTAGGGTGAGGCAAGTTAATTAAGCTCGCCTCATCCCTCTCACAGAACCGTACGTACGGGCCTCGTATACGGCTCCTGTTTATTTTCCTTCATATTGAAACAGAAATTCCGGTTTTTACAGCGCCGATATCAAAGAGCCAGTGATCTTTATGCAAACAATCATTGGGAATCGCATAATGGCTCAACGGACAGCCTGCGTTTGCCCAGGAGTTCATGCGAATGAAATCAAACTCACCAGTATAGCCAAGCTGTCTCAACCTGCGGTGAAGCCGCTGTGGCTTTTTCCACAATTTCAACTGAATGGCTCGCAAACGCCTACGTATCCACGACGACAACTTCCGCATCAATCCGCTACAATTAGCTATCCGATAGTAGAGAGCAAACCCTCTTAATATTGGATTGAGATCGTCTATGATCGTATCCAGGTTAACCGGGACGGTTCGCCGGGTCATTGCTTTCACTTTCTCCTTGAATGACTTTATCTTTCCCTTTTTGATTTGCGTATAATTGGAGTGTATCACTACTCCAAGAAACTTAACACCTTTCCAACTGTGGGTGATATGAGTCTTTTCACGGTTTACGGTGAGGAGCAAATCTTCTTCCAGATAACTGCTTGCTTTGGCAAGTGCATTTGTTGCCGCGATCTTCGACTGACAGAGGATCAGAAGTCGAGTAGCCCGAGAGAACCTCCCCCTCAGGCTCTCACAGAACCGGACGTGAACGTCTCCGCTCATCCGGCTCCTATCGTCCAGCCATTGCGTATAATAATCTCCAATGAGCAAACAAGTACGGCTGTTTTCTCGCAATGCGGTCCAGCCAGTGTGTTGCTCGTCGTCGGTGATTCCGTAAACGCTTGTATTTTCTTGTCGCCCACATTACAAGGCGACGATCGAGACATCTTAGGGTCGGGTAGAGAGCTGATTTGTAATAGCGACCGTAATAGTTGATCCACCCTCGTATGGTCGAATTGAACATATAGGCCAGATCTTCTAAGTCTTTATCACTACGTAACGACCAGTTCCAGTCACGCGATTTCTGCCGGATGGCTTTTGCTGCTTTATTGCTGATTGCTGGTGTGAAGTTGATAAAATGTTTACCCCATCTGTTCTTCGAACGACGTGCACGAAAAGTATACCCCAGAAAATCGAAACTCACCTGCGGATACTCACCTTGCCGATCATCATCTTTGCAGTAGACGATCTTCGTCTTCTCAGGATGAAGCTCCAACCCCACCTCTTTCATACGAGCTTCAAGATCACTCTTCAATCGCTCAGCTTGAGCCAAAGTTGTACAATGACATACTGCATCGTCGGCATATCTTTCAAATGGTACATCAGAATATTCCCGAGATAACCATTTGTCGAATGCATAGTGCAGGAAAAGGTTCGCAAGCAGAGGACTAACCACGCCACCCTGTGGGGTGCCTTTCTCTGGAAATACCAATGTCTCATCCAACATTTTCACAGGAGCCTTGAGCCACCGTTTGACATACAAGAGAATCCACATCTCTTTTGTATGTGCTCTTACAGCCTTCATCATCAACTCATGATTAATATTGTCGAAAAATCTTTTGATATCAAGATCCAGAACCCAGTCCCTTTTCCAACAGCATTTCCGCGCTCTTCCCACTGCATCAAGTGCCGATTTTCCAGGGCGGTAGCCGTAGGAACACGGAAGGAAATGTTGTTCCAATTCCGGCTCCAGGCTTTGTTTAACCACCATCTGAGCAATTCGATCAGCTACAGTAGGAATTCCCAATGGCCTCATCCGCCCATCTCCTTTAGGTATCTCTACCCTCATGACTGGTGGCGGAAAGTAACTGCCTGATGACAAACGATTCCAGAGTTTATACAGATTATTAGTTAAATCCGAATCAAACAACTCTATCGTCTGGCCATCAACTCCGGCAGCACCTTTGTTGGCCTTGACCCGTTTATATGCCTCCCAAACCTGCAGTTTGGAAATACTAAACGGCTTTGCCTGTTTCAATCCAATCCTCCCGTTTCCGGTTGTTTTCTCTAATCCAAGCTGGACAATGCTTCCCCTTCGCTCCAGTTCCATTACAGAACCTTCATCACTACTACGGGTCGCTCCGCCCCTGTGCTCTGCATCGGTACTCTCACACTTATGGGGCTTCCACTTGTGTTTCTCCCTTAACATCAGAGCGACAGGTTCCCACGTTCCGCATAAAAGCCTGTATCACGTTCACGCCATCTTCATGCCGGAGGCCAGCTGGCCAGTAAACAGGTTGCCGCCAGACTTATCCCAAGATAACGACTACCCCTTGGTTTTGACACTCGTCCCTACGCTTTCGACACTTCAGCAACGGTTCATTTGCATTCGTCTCCGTGATACCTATCTGACAAGATCAAGCCCTGCCTTTTCCGTAACGCTCACCACCCCGGCTCTTTACCGACGCAGCTTACGGTGATTTGAAGCCTCCACCTGTATGGCGGCTCCGAGGGGCCGACCCTCATCTTTTATGCAGCATAGCTGCACGGGGTGTGAAACACCCGTGCGTGCCTTCGTGGCACACTATCATCCGCATAGCGGACTATTCGGTGCCCGCGCCCTTTCATAAATTGATCGAAAGAGTCAAGATAAACGTTGGCAATCAGAGGACTAATAACGCCTCCTTGTGGACTACCTATCTTGCTGGCCTGCCATTCATCCCCTACCATAACTCCGCTTTTCAAAAACTTCTCCAGTAAATCCAGAATACTCCCATCTTTTACCCGCTTGCTAAAGGAGGCGATAATTAAACCATGATCCAAAGTATCAAAACATTTGGACAGATCCATATTAACAAACCATTTTCGCTGGTACTCACGGATAAACATTGTCGCTTTCGTTATCGCATGGTGACAACTGCGACCAGGACGATAACCATAGCTTGACGGATGAAACTCTGGATCAAATATAGGCTGGAGAATATCTAGCAGAGATTGCTGAACTACACGGTCACGGACTGCAGGAATGCCAAGCAACCTTACTCCTCCTCACGCTTTGGGTATTTCAACCCGACGCACCGGCTGAGGCTGGTAACTCTTCTCCTGTAATTCCGTCAAAATTTGGTCTATGTTGCTGGTTAGCGATTCAGCAAAGTCTTTAATGCTCTGACCGTCTATGCCGCCAGCTCCATTTGAAGATTTTACCTTTGAGAATGCTTTGACAAGATTACTCCTGTTTAACATCCTGCTATACAGACTGTACCAGACTTTGACCATTCTCTTGTCCTGCGTTTTCTTCTGCCTGCTTTGCATACAATCATTGGGTCTTCACAGCAGTCCTGCTGCCTTCTAGCCATAAGGCAATGTACAGTGGGTGCTCTTGCTACTCCAGTGGACAGCCAGAATCAGCAGTGTTCCTGTCACGGTGTACCGCCGATAACGCGCCTCGCCCCGTCGGGCAACTTATGTCCAGACTGTATGTGTTGCCAAGTTTCTAAAAACCTTCAAATAAACTTCATCCCTTCGCAACCGACACGGCTTTGGGCACATATCAGCTCCAGACGAACAGGCCGTCCAGTCATCCCGGTTTTACCCTCCACACTGTTACCAGCTTTCACAGGCCGGGACTTCAACACTACTACGGAATCATCTGCCACCTCACATCGCTTCGGTCGGCCTTGAGCTACCTCTTGAACCTCCCTATCCCAGCTACTACATTGACTTACAGGAACAATGCAAGGCTTCCCCGGTTAAGGCGAACTCCCTGTGGGCAATCGCATCCTCAAACACATTACGGGACTGATCAGGTATCGGGCTTCGTGCTATTTTGGACACTTACCCTCCCGCAACGCCGAATCAGGTTTGCTTACGCTATGTACTGCTCACTTCCTATCGCTTCCTTCAAACCTCGCCGTTACCAGCAACGCCCTTGCGATTCGGATTGTCTTCCCCCTGATCGGGGTGACGCCAGCTTCACGCTGGTTGGGGTTGCCCGCCATGCCGGGCAAACAAAAAAAGCCAGCTTTGCATTTGCAAAACTGGCTCTCAATAAGAAGACCTAAACTTTGTATTATTTACTAAACTTTTCAATTCTTGTAGTGTGTCTGCCACCAGCAAAGTCAGTCTTCAACCAGATCCGAACCATATTTAGAGCTGTCTCTTCAGAGAGTACCCGTGCGCCAAGACAAAGAACATTGGCGTTATTGTGTTCGCGACTCAAGGCTGCAGTGTTTTCGTCAAAACAGTTGGCTGCCCTTATCTCATAATGGCGGTTCGCGGCAATAGACATACCTATCCCTGTTCCACAAATAAGTATACCATATTTTGCCGTGCCACTAACGATTTCCTGAACCACCTTTTCTGCATAGTCGGGGTAATCGACGGAATCATTGGAGTGACAACCTACATCGCTTACAGTATGACCATTTTCCGTCAACCAATGTATTATCTTTGTTTTTAGTTCATAGCCACCGTGGTCGGCTCCGACTGCAATAATCACAAGATTCTCCTTTTGTCCTTACTCCAAAATGCCCCGTATACAGTTTAGTACATTTGCAAGCCCCTGATCCTTCGAGTGAGGTACCTACAATAATTGAGGATGTACACCTGCCTTTTATGAAATAAGATTATATCAAACCTTCTTCATGGCTATAACTGCATTGGTACCACCAAAACCAAAAGAGTTACTAATGGCTACATTAATATCCATGTTCCGTGCTTGATTGGGTACGTAATCAAGATCACATTCAGGACTTGGCTGCTTATGATTGATTGTCGGTGGTGCAATATTCTCACTTACACTAAGAGCAGTAAAAACAGCCTCTATACCACCGGCCGCCCCAAGCATATGACCGGTCATGGACTTGGTTGAGCTGACGGCAAGTTTTTTGGCATGTGAACCAAATACGGTTTTAAGGCCGAGCGTCTCACATTTATCATTTAATGGAGTGGACGTCCCGTGGGCATTGACATAATTGACATCTTCAGGGGAGAGTTTGCCATCTTTCAAGGCCATTCTCATAGCCCTCACACCACCAGCACCATCTTCTGGAGGAGCTGCTATATGATATGCATCACTGCTTAATCCATAGCCACATACTTCTGCGTATATCTTTGCCCCGCGAGCCTTGGCATGTTCGTATTCTTCGAGAATAAGCATACCTGAGCCTTCGGACATAACAAAACCATCCCTGTCCATGTCAAATGGCCGTGAAGCTTCTTTGGGATTATCATTTCTGGTAGAAAGTGCTTTCATCGCCGAAAAGCCTGCGACCCCTAAACCGCAAATAACAGCCTCAGTTCCTCCGCTTACAACCATATCACACATACCATACTTGATGTGTCTATAACCTTCTCCTACGGCATGGGTACCTGCAGCACATGCGGTGGTCAAGCACAGATTGGGCCCGGTGCTGTTAATTTCCATGGAAATGTGCCCGGAAGGCATATTGGGAATAACCATCGGAATAAAAAAAGGGGTGACACGTTTAGGCCCACGCTCCATTGAAACCTGATGATACTTTTCGATGGTAGGTAGTCCTCCCATCCCGCATCCGGTGATAACTCCCACACGTTCCCTGTTGGCTTCAGTAACAACGTAACCACTGTCCTGCATCGCCATTCGAGCGGCGGCAAGAGCGTACTGAACAAACAGGTCAAGATGTTTTGCGACCTTTGCCTCAAAAAAATCTTCAGGCTGAAAATCTTTAACTTCGGCAGCAATTTTCACTGCATAATCACTAGTATCGAAGCGCGTAATGAAATCAACACCACTCACCCCTGCACAGATATTTTTCCAGCTTTTATCAACACCTGTACCCAGCGGTGTAACTAAACCGACACCCGTAACTACAACCCTTCGCGTCACAATGAAACTCCTTCTCTTTTATTGCCACACTTTAAACGTGGGAAAATAAAAATTGCTGCCTTCTGACCTGAAAAAACTTACTTCTGCTTCGTCACATAATCGATTGCGTCCTGAACTGTGGTGATACCCTCAGCGTCTTCATCAGGAATTTCGATATCAAAACCTTCTTCCATGGCCATAATCAGTTCGACGAGATCGAGTGAATCTGCACCGAGATCATCAACAAAAGATGCCTTTGGTACAACCTTATCTTTTTCTACACTGAGCTGCTCAACGATGATATCGATCATTTCTTGTTCTATAGACATTATGTTCTCCCTTACTTGGATTTGCCCTGGTTCATTTATCATTCCATGGCATGTTTTTAGTTGTTTCAAAAAAAATAACCCTCAAAGAAGGTTACATATACATACCGCCATTAACATGTAAAGTCTGACCTGTAACATAGGCTCCATCTTCAGAGACTAGGTATGCCACAGCGCCTGCAATATCTTCACATCTACCAAAAACAGCAAGTGGAATTTCACTTTTTATCTGGTCCTGGGTTTCGCTACCGAGCAGTTCAGTCATCTCCGTTTCAATATATCCTGGTGCAACACTATTGACGGTTATGTTTCTGGAAGCATACTCACGTGCCATTGATTTCGTTAGCCCGATAAGCCCTGCCTTGGCTGCTGCGTAATTCACCTGCCCGGCGTTGCCTGCAAAGCCTGAGACAGATGAAATGTTTATTATACGTCCGGATTTATTCTTCATCATGGAGCGAGACGCCGCTTTGGCACAGAGAAACGCCCCTTTTAAATTGGTATCAAGCACATCATCCCAATCCGATTCTTTCATCCTGGCCATGAGGCCATCACGCGTAATTCCTGCATTGTTAACAAGTATATCAACTGATCCGGCTTCATCTACAATAGTTTTGAATGCCTGTTGAACAGCTGTACTGTCGGCAACATCAAAACCCACAATTTTTGCTGTGCCACCGGCAGCTTCAATTATTTTCACTGTCTCTTCTGCGGCTGTAGACCTTGAGACGTAATTGACATATACAAGAGCACCCATAGCCGCCAGTCTGAGACATACAGCCCTACCGATACCACGACTACCACCGGTGACAACGGCTATCTTACCTTCTAAACTCATTGCTTTCGACGCTCCTCAATCTTGCTTATCAATTTAGGTACAATCTCAAAAATATCTCCGACGATACCATAATCAGCCACATTAAAGATCGAGGCATTTTTATCCCGGTTTATGGCGACGATAGTTTCAGCAGATTGCATACCTGCTACATGCTGAATGGCTCCTGATATCCCGCAAGCTATATACAGTTTTGGTGCGACAGTCTTGCCGGTCTGACCGACCTGATGAGGATAAGGAATCCAGCCCGCATCAACAACGGCTCTGGATGCAGAAACGTTGGCACCCATGACATCAGCAAGCTGATGCATTAGCTCAAAGCCCTTAGGACTCTCAAGGCCTCTTCCTCCAGAAATCAGAATATCTGCTTCCTGGATATTCACATTGGAGGCCTCAGCGACGACACTTTCAACAACACGAATACGGCTTTGTTTTTGACCTTCCTTCAAGGCCACCTCGATTACATTACCTTTCCGGGCCGAATCAAACTCAAGACCTTTCATGACCTTCGGACGTACGGTCGCCATCTGGGGTCTGGAATTCTCACAGACAATGGTTGCCATGATGTTGCCACCAAAAGCTGGTCGCGTCTGCAACAGCGCCCCATCACTTTCTCTAATCTCGAGTTGGGTACAATCGGCTGTAAGTCCGGCATTCAAATCGGTTGCAACGCCAGGAACAAAAGATCGCCCGATTGCAGTAGCTCCCGCAAGGACAATTTCTGGCTTGTGTTCTCTGATCAAAGAGGTCGTTACAGAGCTGAAGACATCCTCTTTGAAATCCACAAAAACTTCGTTATCACAAACGTAGACATTGTCTGCGCCGTGTCCAATCAATCGCTGTGCAGTTTCACCCACATTGTAACCGAGAAGTACAGCGCTGAGTTCTACTCCTCTTTTATCCGCGAGTCGTCTTCCGATGCCTAATAATTCAAGTGAAACAGATGCAAGTTCACCACCTCTGAACTCACAAAAAACCCAGACGCCTTTCCACTCTGAGAAATCACTCTGGACTTTTGCTTGTTGAATTTCAAGGGTAATTGCCCCGACTTCACAACTTTCGACACAGGCTCCACAGAGTGTACAACTATCCCCTGCAACCGCGAGACCGGCAACGACTTCAATTGCACCAAAGGGGCAACTGTCCTCACAGATACCGCAACCAATGCATAATTCTTGGCTAATTTTTAACATATCAGGATCGTCCGGTAGTCTTATAGATATGGAACAAGCTTGTCAACGAGTTGTTCAATCTGTTCATCAATAGAGCCCTCAAGTACCGCCCTTTCTCCTCTTGCTGGAGGCGGAAACACGTCAACGACCTTGGTTGGAGAGCCTGGCAGACCAATACAGGTAGTATCAGCGCCAATATCTGCTGCGGAAAGTGTAATGATCTCCGCTTTTTTTGCCTTCATTTTACCTTTAAGTGAGGGAACCCGGGGCTCATTTATATCTTTGACAACTGTTGCGAGAAGAGGAAAATCGGCAGCAACTACATCATAGCCGTCATCCATCATCCTTTCCATGACAAGTCCCGTTGCAGTTGCTTCCCGAACCTTTTGAACACAGGTGACAAAGGGAATACCAAGTCTTGTGGCCAGCCCTGGTCCAACCTGTGCGGTATCGCCGTCGATGGCCTGCTTCCCGCAAAGAATAAGATCATAGTCGCCTATCTTTTTCAATGCCTTTTCAAGGGTATAGGAAGTAGCCCAGGTATCGGCACCAGCAAAAGCACGATCTGACACCAGAACCACCGTATCTGCACCGCAGCTGATTGCAAGACGAAGCATTTCCTCAGCCTGGGGTGGTCCCATCGTCACGGCGACAACCTCTCCACCATGAACTTCTTTCAGACGCACAGCCTCTTCAAGTGCATGCTGATCGTAAGGGTTCATAATGGATTGAACCCCTTCTCTTGCAAGGGTATTTGTGACAGGATCCAGTCGTACATCCTTGGCATCTGGAACCTGTTTTATACATACAATAATCTTCATTAAAATCTCGTCATTGGGATGTGGTGCAGAAACATTTAAGCCTTTGAATATTCTTTGTTGAGTTCCTGGCCAATAACGTTCCGCTGAATCTGGTTTGTTCCTTCATATATTTGAAGAATTTTAGCGTCCCTCATCATTTTTTCCACTGGATATTCAGACATATACCCATATCCACCCATAACCTGAACAGCATCGGTGGTAACCTTCATTGCCATATCGGTTGCAAATGTTTTACATATTGCAGACGCCTTGGACATATCTTTTGGATGTGCCTGAATATGTTTGGCGGCAGAATATACCAGTGCGCGCGCTGCTTCAACACCAATTGCCATGTCTGCAAGCATGTGCTGAA
Organism: Desulforhopalus sp. IMCC35007; assembly: GCF_005116575.1. Classification (GTDB taxonomy): domain Bacteria; phylum Desulfobacterota; class Desulfobulbia; order Desulfobulbales; family Desulfocapsaceae; genus Desulforhopalus_A. Next base: position 132,878 of record NZ_SWCN01000009.1, read on the forward strand.
CTGCTTGAAACGCCATAATAGGTTTGCCAAACTGTTTTCTCTGTTTTGCATATTTCCCTGCCTCATCAAGAGCTCCCTGGCCAAGTCCAACTCCAAGTGAAGCAATTCCAGGGCGGGAAAGATCAAGAGTTTTCATGACAGTGATAAAACCTGTCCCCTCACGTCCGATCAGCCTGTCTTTGGGTATACGGCAATCTTTAAAAATCAATTCCGTGGTTGAAGAGGCACGGATCCCCATTTTCTTTTCTTTTGGACCGCATGTAAAACCGGGATCACCCTCCTCAACGACAAATATGGAAGCGCCCCGAGGTCCACGACTTCTGTCAGTGATCGCAACAACAGAATAGATCTGGGCTTCACCACCGTTGGTGATCCACTGCTTGGTTCCGTTGAGAACCCACTCATCCCCGTCTAAAACTGCTGTCGTCTGAATACCAGAAGCATCGGAACCGGCATTGGCCTCAGTAAGACCGAAGGCTCCAAATTTTTTACCAGTTGCAACATCAGGAAGATATTTCTGTTTCATCTCCTCGGAACCGGAAATAATAATAGGATAAACCCCAAGAAAGTTTGCAGCAAACGCGGTTCCTACCCCGATACACCCCCGCCCAAGTTGCTCTACTGTGAGGACAATATCAAAACAGCCACCACCAAAGCCACCATACTCTTCAGGAATTGGAACACCAAAGAGGTCGGCTTTGGCCATGTCATTTAATATTTGCCTTGGGAACTCATGATTTTTATCGAGTTCTGCACGGTTTGGTATTATGCGTTCGTCAGTGATTTGTCGAGCAATATCAACAATCATCTGCTGTTCTTCTGATAAAAAATAATCCATATCCAAATCTCCTGTTTACCACTTAATCAGGGCTGCTCCCCAGGTAAAACCACCACCGAAGGAACAAAATAAAACCATATCACCTTCTGCTATCAAACCTTGTGAATTTGCATCATCCAGGGCAATTGGTATAGAAGCAGCAGAAGTATTACCATACTTAGAAACGTTAATAAACACCTTATCTGGCGTTACTTTTAAGCGTTCAACCAATTTATGAAGTATCCTGATATTTGCTTGATGAGGAATAATCAAAGAAATATCATCGATGCTTAAACCTTTACTGGCAAGCAGCGTATTAACGGAGTCTTCCATCGCCCGTACCGCATGCTTAAATACCTCTCGGCCTTCCATGCGAATGAAGGCACCGGTATTATTTTCAACTTTCAGATCAGGATTGGAGCTTTCCGGACCATGCATATGTAAGAGTTCCCAGAGACTTCCGTCAGAGAGCATATGCGTTCCAATGATTCCACGATCATCATCAGTAAAGCCAAATACTGCAGCTCCGGCACCATCGCCAAAAAGTATGCAGGTGTTTCGATCAGCCCAATCAAGTCTACTGGAGAGTGTTTCTGCACCAATGACCAGCACTTTCATTGAATGATCGGCGAGAATATATTTGTAGGCCAGATCCAGGCCATACATGAATCCCGAGCAGGCCGCATTGAGATCATAGGCAAAAGCATTTTTTGCACCAATTTCAGTCTGGACAAAACACGCTGTAGATGGCATCTGCATATGTGAGCTGATCGTACCAACAACAATGAGGCCTATCTGATCTGGTGTAACCTCAGCCGCGACCATCGCTTTTTCAGCGGCTCTTGAGGCAAGTATGTAGGTCTGTTCGTCTTTACCGCCAATGTGTCTTGACTCTATGCCCGTTCTCGTTCTGATCCACTCATCATTCGTATCGACAATTGATTCAAGATCCACATTACTCATAACCCTTTTCGGCAGGCAAGAGCCGGTACCCAGTACAACAATTCCCATTACATCTCCAAATATTCGACGTTATGTCGCAAGTCCTTCGAGGATATCCTGATTAATGTTGCCCTTAGCCATTTTTTCAGCTTCGAGTACCGCGTTTTTAATTGCGTGGGCACTGGACTTACCGTGACAGACAATACCAACTCCATCAATTCCCAGAAGAGGTGCTCCACCATATTCAGCGTAGTCAACCCGCTTTTTAAAAGACTTGAAGGCTTTTCGAGCTAGAAGATATCCAATTTTTGCAGGCCATGACTTCATTATTTCATCGCGCAACATCATCATCGCCGCATCTGCCAGACCTTCGCTGACCTTAAGACAGATATTTCCAACAAAACCATCACAGACGATAACATCAACGTCTCCCTGGAACACATCCCGTCCTTCTACGTTGCCAATGAAGTTGAGTGAACTCTTTTCCAGTAGCGGGTATGTTTCTTTAACAAGACTGTTTCCCTTACCCGTCTCTTCACCAATGGTAAGCAGCCCCACTCTTGGTCTCTCCAGACCATGGATGCGGGAAAACGCCGATGCCATCACAGCAAACTGAAAGAGATGCAATGCCTTGCAATCTACATTTGCACCAATGTCCATCAGTACAACTGGTTTTTTCCGGGTTGGAAAAATCGAAGCAATACCCGGTCTTGCGATACCATCGAGGCGACCAAGCTTTCGTATTCCAGCAGCCATGGTCGCACCGGAGTTACCCGCACTTACGGCTGCATGAGCTTCACCGCTTCGAACAAGATCGAATGCGACCATTACAGATGCATCTTTTTTCTTACGTATCGCATCGACCGGATGTTCATTCATCTCAACAACCTGAGAGGAATGAACTATATTTAGCAAACTCGCAGTTTTGGAATCAGGGGCAAGGGTCTCAAGATGAGATCGAAGAATAGTCTCATCTCCGACAAGGCTAACCCTCAGGCCAGACTTTTGGATGGCAAGCAACGCCCCGGCTATTAATTCCTTTGAGCCATGGTCTCCGCCCATGGCATCCAGGGCTATATGCACAACGTTCTCCTACTCTACTTCAGTATCAAGAGAATATACGGTTCTTCCCTTGTAAGTACCGCAGTTGCCGCAAAGACGATGTGGTTGTTTGGGCTCTCCACACTCGCTGCATATTGACAGACCGGTTGCGGTTAAAGCATCATGGGAACGTCTGAGGCGGGTACGGGAACGGGAGTGTCTTCTTTTAGGTAAAGCCATTTTATCCTCCAACTTTGGTATATTTGATACCAGTATTTGCTACTTATTATTAATCTTGCCAAGAATCGCAAAAGGCGAGTCACTATAATCAACAGAGCACCTGCAGCTTTCACTGTTCAATTGTGCTCCACACCCGGGACAGATCCCCCTGCAGTCCTCACCACAAAGCATCCGAACCGGGCTCTCAAGATATGCCTGCTCTCGCAGAACTTCATCTATATCGAGTTCGGGTCCCAGAAGATAGATAGTGTTGAGATCATCCTCAGGACACTCTATTTCCTGTACATCCTGCACTTCTTCTTTCTGATTGGTAACAAGGTGTTCGAAGGCAAACTGTAAGCACTCATCAACCTCAATACCACAACGGGCACAGATTCCGTGCAGCCGGCCACTACACTCTCCCTTAAGACTTAGCGTCTCAGGGGTATGCCGAACAACGGAAACCCACGATGGTCCTGTAATGACCAGATCTCCGAGCTCTTTTGGAAACCAGGCCACCGAAGTAAGATCGTATCGCTCTGTTTTATCGGTAATTTTGTCAAATGTAATCTTCATCACATAATATCCAGAACCAAGGTAAAGCTAAGCCCAGAAAATAAAAGAAAGGAAAAATAATCAATTTATTGAAAATTGGCTAGAAAAAAAAGACAAACCACCAAAGAATCTATAGATAAACATTTCCCTGTTGTGACGCCACCCATGAACAGCAGCACCACATTGCTGTAGCCAACCTACTGATATGAAGAAGATTAAAGGATATGAGCCAGACGCTCGGTACTGCTTTTAAGGCGAAGAGAAACACGCCCCAATAACCAGCGAAAAAAAGTCACTCCAAAATCAGGCCGCTCTTTACAGAGCTGGTCAAATGCGTTTTTCGAGAGATACAAAAGCGTTGAGTCTTCAACGGCCACAATTGTGGTCCCACGAAAGGACTCAGGCAAGAGCCCTGCCTCACCCACCGGTGCACCTTTACCAAGTAGAGCAACAACCTGTTTTCGCGAGGCAAATCCAGTATTTTTTTCAACTGCAAGTCTGCCTGCAACGACAAAATACATCCCTTCAGCTGTGTCACCATAGGTAAAAAGCGTACCACCACTTGCAAGAGAGTGAGACTCCATTACCGCAAAAAGCGGTTCCACATCTGAGTCTGTCAAAAATAATGTAAAGAAATCGTGCAATTCCGCCTGATATTTGACCATAATCTTTTACTGCTGTCCCTCAGCAAAGGATTTGTTTTTTTCTTCAAGAACCTTAACCAAACCGGAATATTTGTCTTTTCTCAAAATAGACTTAAACTGCTCCTGGTAGTTTCGCACAAGGCTCACACCTTCAATATTAATGTCATAAACCATCCATTTCGCATCCTCTCTACTCATAATGTAGTGTACCGGAAGTTTTACATCATTATCCTCAATAAGTGTTGTGACCTGCGCTCTATCACCTTTAATAATTTCATTAACATATTCAATTTCACCGCCGGAATACCCCTCAAGCTTGCCGACATAGACATTCTCCAGCAGTTTCGTCATGATTTCCGTAAACCTCTCCTGCTCTGCTGCATCGATATCCCGCCAGGTTTTACCCAATACACGCTTGGACATCTCTTTAAAATCAAAACCTTTTTTAATTTCGGTCATTATTTTTGCGCGTCGCTCTTCTTTTTTTTCATCCCCCTTAAGGCTTTCATCTCCGAGCAACCCCACAAGACTGGTGAGTGCAGGCTTAAGATCTTCAGTGGGAGATTCTCCGGCAAAGACAGAGCTACTACAGGCAAGACATATAACACACAACAGCTGAACAAAGATTTTCATCGAATCACACCTACAATATAATTATACAAGAATTGAGTTTGAACATCAGTATCCTTACTACTTACCTATTTTGCACTACCAAAAGCAAACTTGGAAATAAGCGATTCTATATCCAGGGAGGATTCAGTATCACTGATAATTGAGCCAGGTGCAAACACTTCTTCATCCCCTCCTGGACTCAGCTGAATATACTTATCTCCAATTATACCCTGGGATTTTACAGAGGCCATTGAATCAATTGGGAGCTTAAGGCTCTTATCTATCTTCAAAGAGAGAATAGCAGCTTCATTATCACCAAGCCGCACCTCAGCAACCTCTCCTACAACAACCCCTGCAACCTGAACCGTCGCACCTTTTTTCACACCGGAGACATTATCAAACTCAGCCTCTATGACATAGGTTCTACTGTCAGTCAAAAAAGAGACCTCTCCGAGCTGCAACGCCAGATAAACGAAAGCTGCAAATCCTACTACCATGAACAAACCGACAAACATCTCTATAGCATTCTTCATTTTTCCACCAATTGGCTCTGATATATTTCGCCCATAGTTGTCTTTACAAAATCCTGTATATGTTCTTTTTCCGACCACTGTATTTCTTCAGGACTTTCAAAAACATCCATCCGGCCCTTATCTAAAATAATCACCTGGTCGGCAAGATTAAAAATCTTCGGAATATCATGACTTACAATAACTGAAGTAAAGCCAAATTCAGCCTGCGTACTGGCAAAGAGGTGATATATTTCCTGGGTCATCACAGGATCAAGTCCGGTCGTAGGCTCATCAAAGAGCATTATAGAAGGCTGCAGCTGCATAGCTCTTGCCAGTCCCACTCTTTTACGCATTCCACCGCTCAACTGGGCGGGATACTTTGCATCATGGCCTGTCAACTCAAACTGAGCAAGACTTGCATGTACCTGCTCGAAGATTTCTTCTTCACTCTTTGATGTTCTTTCCCGAAGAGGCAGGGCGATATTTTCGAAAACTGTTAAAGAATCAAAAAGAGCGGATCCTTGAAAAAGCACGCCAAACTGGGTTCTCAAGGTTTCAAGCTTTTTCCCTCTCACCCGGGTCACATCTTCACCGTGGATAAAAATCCTGCCGCTGTCAGCATCCATTAAGCGAAGAACTAGTTTTAGAGTCACACTCTTTCCCTGACCACTGCCACCGGCAATAACGGTTGTCTTGCCCGGCGGTACTATAAAGTCCACACCGTCTAGAATGTGCTGCACAGAGCCATCTTTTTTGGTAAAACTTTTACGTACATCTTTGAATTCTATTGCCGCGTTAACCATCAGAGCAACACCGCCGTTAAAAGATAATCAAAAACCAGCACCGAAATGGAGGACAAGACCACTGCCTGGGTGGTTACCCGACTCACACTCTCCGCACCAAAACCGGCTCCACGGATTTCCTGGACAAAATAACCACGGCCACAGCATATCCATACAACCAAAACAGCAAACACTACGGATTTTACAGCACCAATCATAATATCATGATTGGTAACACTGCTCGTCATCCCTTGCATATAACTTCCAGGACTCACACCCATAAGCTTAACTCCTGCAATATAGCCTCCTGCAATACCTACGACATCAAAAATTGAAGTAAGCAATGGAATTGCAATAATGGTTGCCAGAAATTTAGGGGTAATAAAATACCGAAAAGGATCGATGGCCATACAGTCTAAAGCATCAATCTGTTCTGAAATCCTCATGATACCAAGCTCCGCACACATGGCCGAACCAGCGCGTCCTGCCACCATCAAGGCAGTAAGCACCGGACCTAGTTCCAGTATCAGGGTGAGAGAGACCGCAGAACCGAGCATGCCATCGGCTCCAAATTTATTCAGAGAATAATACCCCTGCAGGCCAAGGACCATACCCGTGGATAAAGCGGTAAAGAAAATTACAGTGAGGGAGCCCACTCCGATAAAATGAATTTGACGAAGAAATTCTCCCATTCTAAAAGGACGCCTGAAAACACCTCGCAGGGCTTTTGATACAAAAAATGCCATGCGCCCAAGATCCGTGAGGACATACATACCTGTATTTCCGAGGCGTGCCAAAAAATTGGTGTTCATGAATTATCTACATAGTAGTGGTTAATGTTCATCTGCATTACCGTATAAAATTGTCTGCAATATAGAGTAGATAATTTTACACACGGCCTCACGATAAAAACTGTATGACAAGAAGTCAACAATCAGAGAGCAATTACCATAGAGAGATATAGAGTCGCAAGCTCTCTTTAGCTTCCACCTTCCGTTCTGACAAGCATCGATGGTTTTTTTCATAATCTCCCCGAGAACCTCGTGAGTAATTATGTCGGGGTCTGCGGTGCTATCCTGGACGTTAAGCCACAGTAAAGAGACCAGCAGAATCCCAAAATGATGGGAGATTGGTAACAGGGAGCGTGTTAGAATATACCAGATTATCCAATACCCGTGTTTTAAACGCGGGATGGCGTATACGATCCAGCAAAGGCTACTATAGCAATTTAAAGATTTGAATAGAATAATATTTCTTGTCTTTTTTTACTCTTTATGTCTTTTTACACTCCTAGAGATACGACTTCATTGTCCGCTGACAGATGTCACCACATGGTATGCATAAAGAGCATCTTAAAGAACTCTACAATTCGTGCAAGGTGGTCGAAAAAAACAATAAACTTCTCTTTCTTTCTCAATCAGGCGGACAAAACACATTAACCACGGCAGATAAGTCATTGATATCTACAACAGACAATTAGGCAACAGGCATGGAAAAGCTGAACACATTAATACAAAACGAGAAGGACCTCGACCTGCTCGTTCAAAAAGCACGACAAACTGATGCGGTGGCCCTGGATACTGAATTTGTCTGGGAAAGAACCTATTACCCGCAACTCGGCCTGATCCAGATCGCTCTCTCCGACGAAGAATGCTATCTGATAGATCCACTTGCCATCAAAGACCTTTCTGCCCTGGGTAAACTCCTCTCCGACCGTGGAGTTGTGAAAATTCTTCATGATGCACCTCAGGATCTTGCAATCCTCCAGCGGGCAACGGGTGCAACCCCTCAAAACATTTTTGACACAAGGCTTGCCGCCGGCTTTTCAGACCTCTCCGCGACCCTCTCGCTTGGCAATCTGATCAAAGAACTTCTGGACATTGACCTTGCCAAAAATGAAACGAGAACAAATTGGCTAATGCGCCCGTTGACTAAGGCACAGGTTGACTATGCCCTCGACGACGTACGATATCTCCGAGCAATCCGTATTATCTTATTAACCAGAATAATCGGACCTAAAATTAAATCCTGGCTGCAGGAAGAGCTCAATCTCCTCAATAATCCTGCTACTTACAATGGGGTCAGCAGCAATGATCGCTATCTTAAAGTAAGAGGAAGCAACAGTTTGAACCGACGAGGCCTTGCAGTTTTAAAAAATCTGGCCACATGGCGCGACGGTACGGCCCAGAAGCTTGATCGGCCAAGAGGACACATCATTTCTGACACCAACCTGGTCGAAATATCCAAATCATGTCCGCAAAACGCAGAATCACTGAAAGAAAAAACATCTCTCTCAGACAAGGCAGTCACACGTTACGCCGCAAATATCACGGCAATTGTCTCAGCGACTCTGGACCAGGATCCTGCACTCTACCCGGAACCAAAAAAGCCAACCCGACTAACAGCTGGTGATAAGCAAAATCTAGAAAAGCTGAACGGCCTCATCACCCTCAAATGCGACCTGCTGGGTATAGCACCAAGCCTTGTGGGAAACAGTTCTGAGCTCAAGCAGCTGATCAAGACCTTGCGAGCCAATAGAGAAAAAGAGGTACAACAACTCCGTCAGGCGTCGGGGTGGAGAAAGAGCTTTCTTGAAGATTTTTTCAGGCAAAACCGGGAAAAATAATTACCGTTGTCAATCAGGATATTATATAAACCTCACCGGTGGAGTGCACCATGAAAACAGGATATACAATTCTTTTATTTCTCTTCATCTTCCTGATATCTACATGCATACCTCTGCACAACAGCCATGCCGAGGAAGCCTATTTGGGCTGGGAAGAGGATTCTCCTTACAATAAGCTCTACAACAACCAGGACCGGGACTCACTGAAAGGCGTTCTCGTCAAATTCACAGAAATCACACCCATGAAAGGTATGGTGGCTGGGACCGGCTTCATTCTCCGTGAAGGTAACGAGGAGATCAACGTCCACCTCTGTCCGTCAAGCTACGCAAACGCTAAACAGACTGGACTCAAGACGGGGGAAAAGACGAAAGTAAAAGGTGCATGGGCTGTCGTTAGCGATAAGGACGTGTTTATGGCCGCCAAAGTCAAGCAGGGTGAGAGTTTTGAATTTAAGGTCAGGCGAACCAAAGATGGCACTCCTTTCTGGACAATGTCTGAAGAAATGCTTGCACAGGAAAAAAATCAAAACTAACACAAAATATGTTTGAGACCATACAGCATCGCTACACTACGGTGTAGCGATCTCCAGAGGGACCGCAGACTCAACGGTTCGGGCTGGGGATTCATTGCAAACATCCTGATTCTCACTGCAAAGGATACTGAGATTTCGCCGGGCAACCTCATTACCGTTTGCAGCAGCCTGGCTTAACCAGAAACGTGCCTTCTCCGTATCAGTTGCAACCCCCACCCCTTTAATATAACAGTATCCCAGCCTGCTCTGTGCCAGGACAAAACCCTGTTCTGCCGCTTTTTCCCACCAGAAAAATGCTTTTTCCGGATTGCGATCAACTCCCAATCCTTTATAATACATACGCCCTATATTGTATTGCCCCGATGGATCACCGTTCTCGGCAGAACGTTCATACCAATGGGCCGCCTGAATATAATCCTGTTCAACCCCGATACCATTGCTATATTTCCAGGCAATATTATTCTGGGCCAGAACATAGCCCTGCTCGGCTGCTTTTAAAAACCATTGAGCCGCTTTTTCTTCAGAGGGTTCAGTACCATCACCTTTAGCATACATCATAGCTAAATTATATTGCGCTGTGACAACACCCTCCTGAGCAGCCTTTGTCGTCCAGAAAAAAGCTTTCTCGATATTTTTTTCTGTACCTTCTCCGAGATAATACATACTTGCAATCTTCACCACGGAGTTCAGGTCTCCTCCTTTTGCAGCTTTAAGGAAGAGGTCCAAAGCAACGATTTTATCAGGAACCACACGTTCACCACGGTAGTACATCCAGGCCAGCTCGCGAAGGGCGTCGCTGTCGCCAGCCGACGCCGCCTGCCTTCTCCAAAAGAGCGCCTGCTCATAATCCTGGGCAACGCCATCACCTAAGGCATACATTTCGCCGAGCTGTCTTTTTGCTGGAATTGATCCTTTTTCAGCCGCCTTTAAAAACCAGCTATGAGCAAGAACCTTGTCCACGGCAACCCCTTCACCTAGAAACAGAGCCCGAGCGTACATGAACTGCCCTTCCGCATCATCTTTTCCCGCAAGGATTTTCAGCCAGTACACCGCTTTTTCAGAGTCTTTTTCAGCACAGATCCCATCATTATACATCTGTGCAATATACTTTTGCCCCTCGGTATTATTTTGCCGGGCCGCCTTTAAAAACCAACGATAAGCAAGACATTTCTCTTTGCCCTTAACCGTAAGGTAATGCCTGCCGAGTTTCATCATAGAAGGAACACTTCCCCGATCAGCAAGAGTCGTCAGCTCCTCTACGGACTCAGCGCAAACAGGGGGGACAGTCAGGGCGCACAGCCAAAAGCCGAAACAGAGAACAGAAGCTGAAATTCGCAAGATTAAAGACAACTTTTTTTCAATTACCATTAAGAACATCAATACTCACCGCAACACACAATAATGACCCACGTTGCTTAAAAATTAATACCGTACAACAATTTCCACTTACTCACTTACCTTCGGCAGTTGATCAAGATACCATTTCAATGGATCAAGAAGTTCAAATCCTAAGTCAATGAGTTTCTTCTTCACCCCTATGACATTATTGGTAAGCAGATAGGGAAATATAGCTCTCTTATCTTCTTCCCAATAACGGGTAACTAAAACACTTCCAAGGGAGATATTCTCTTCGCTAATTATGTCTACAATTTTTTTCATTTGTCCAGGCTGGTCTTTAACAACAATACACAGCAACGTCCCGGGCTCATCAATATTAAGCACATTGACAAAGGCCCTCAGCAGATCTCTGGTTGACAAGATACCTTTCAGATACCCCTCTTCATCGACCACCGGTAATGCTCCCACCTTTTTTTTCTGCATGACAAGTAACGTATCCTGCAGGGTATAATAGGGATAAATAGTAAGAGGCTTGCTTGTCATGATATCTGAGACCGGAAACCCGCCAATCTTCCCAAGAGTAATCTCGTAATCGGGTTTTTTTAAAAGAGTAGACGGCATGGCATCACGCATATCCCTATCAGAAATTATCCCAAGGAGCTTTCCCTTGCTGTCGACCACCGGGAGATGGCGAATGCTTTTCTCACCCATCAGTTTCTTTGCCTCAAAAATAGTCAAATCAGGCCCTACTGTGATAAGATTTGTTGCCATTCTTTCGCTTACAAACATAATTCCTCCTGTAATCCTTCACTGTTTAGGACATCAAAACAAAATTGGTTGGGCTATCAAAAAGAGCGCAGTTCACACAACATTTTTATATGATTTTCTACAAGTACAGGCAGCATCTCGAGATTATAGCCACCTTCCAGTACTGAGACCACCTTGCCATTGGTATAACGGTTAACAAGATTTAAAATGACCTGCGTTACAAAATCATAGCCATCGGTGGTGAGGTTCGTGCCGGACATCATATCATCAATATGGGCGTCAAATCCTGCAGACAAAAGAATAAATTCCGGTTCAAATTTTTTAATAGCTGGAACCAGATCCTGCATCATAAGGCGGCGATACTCCTCATCACCCCGACCAGGGAGAACGGGAGAATTCTTGGTAAAACCATCTCCTTCCCCGATCCCCTCCTCAAAATCTCGGCCCGTACCGGGATATGCAAAAGAAGGATGCTCATGTATAGAGTAGTAGAGCACGGTGGGATCGTTATCAAAAATATGCTGGGTACCATTCCCGTGGTGCACATCAAAATCAATAATAGCCACCCGCTTAATCCCGTGATTTCGCTGGAGATACCTCGCCCCGATTGCCACATTATTAAAATAACAGAACCCCATAGGAGCAGACACCTCAGCGTGATGCCCTGGGGGTCTTATCGCGCAAAACGCCCGGTCAATCTCACCTGACATCACCAAGTCAATGGCCTTGAGTACCCCTCCAACTGCAAGATATGCAACGTCAGAGGTCTCTCGACATATTGCATTGTCAGGATGTTCGAACTCCGTAAGACCATAAATGCAAGCCTCTTCGAATTTCGTTATATAGTGTATGTTATGTACAGATTCAATCCACCGCTTATTGGCAGGTTCCGCTTCAATCTTTACCAGTTTGTCAAGCATCCCGGTTTTAACCAGATGGTTGTATATGGCTATCAGGCGCTCCGGTGATTCCGGATGTGCTGCACCGGTATCGTGTAACAGATATCTCTCGTCGTAAACAAATCCTGTTTTCTTCATAAAAGTTCCTCTGTCCAGTTAGTCACTTCCCTCCAGCTCGTCCATGTCAGATATTATTTCGAACACCCCAGCATATCAACGACAACTCGTCCTTTTTGCTTGCCATTTAAAATAAAGCCGATCTCAGCACCCAGGTCTTCTAAAGAGATCTGACGTCCTATTTCCTCAAGATGCGTTATTTTCCAATCAAGGGCCAGTTTATGCCATACCTCTTTTCTATGACCAAGAGGACAGTTCTGCGAGTCGATGCCAACAAGACTCACCCCCCGTAAAATGAAAGGAAAAACATTGAGCGGGAGCTCTGGAGAGGCGACGTTTCCGCAGCAGGTGACCACACCCAGTGGCTGTGTAGACTTTATCGCAGCTACAAGAATCTCTCCACCGACTGTATCAACTACACCCGCCCAGAGGCTTTTCAAAAGTGGCCGATCATAACCTTCTGCCGCTGTTTTTCGGTCAATGACCTCCCCTGCCCCAAGTTTTTTTAGAAAATCTCCTGCACTCACTTTACCACTCACAGCTGTCACAGAATACCCAAGTTTTGCAAGAATAGCGACAGTAAGCGAACCAACGCCTCCTGAGGCCCCGGTCACAAGAATTCTCCCCATGTCGGGGGCAACGTGCTCAACCAGAGCAGCAACCGACATACCCGCTGTTAATCCAGCCGTACCAAGAATCATACTCTCTTTCAGACTGAGCCCTTTCGGCAAGGGGACCACCCATGAGGCAGGAACCCGGATATAGCCACCGTACCCACCGGGGGTATTCATGCCCAGATCGTAACTTGTTACAATAACCTCTGAACCAGGCGAAATTGTATCGACACTGCTTTCTTCAACAATTCCGGCAGCATCTACACCAGGAGTGTGGGGATATTTTTTGGTTACCCCTTTGTTTCCTGTGGCCGAAAGAGCATCTTTATAGTTCAGAGATGAGTAGATGACTTTCACAAGAACCTCACCGTCCCCCAAACTATCAAGAGGCCGATCCTTGATCGCCCGCGAGAACGTGCCGTCCTCTTCTTCTGTTACCACCATCGCCCGAAAGGTTTTCCCACTCATCGTTTTCCTCCTTATAAGTTTCCCGGCTCTATATAGATTTCATTTCCGAGATATCAGACAACACTCACAATATCTGAAAATAGACAATTCCACCAGAGTCTTAGCGTAGCTTTTTCTCTATTATCCGGCATTGGTCATCCAGACGACAGGCCCCAACCAGAGGATCGTGATACAAGGTAAACCATGCCTTTTGCCTGGAATATTGAGCAAACAGTTCTCTTTTCTTTTGTATCACCTCAAGGGGAAAGTTGTCGTAGGCCATCACCCAGAGAGGATTTACATGGGCGGTTGTTGGGAAGAGGTCCCCAAGATGCACTGCCACCTCCCCATCAGAGCTGATCTCCACCATCTGATGCCCTCTGGTATGGCCACCTGTATGGACTACAGTCACCCCGGGACAGATCTCCATGCGACCAGCCACAAGCTTTAGCCCCTCACACCCTTTTGTAAAAACAAAATTCTCAGGTAAATAGGTTGCTTCTGCTCTTATATCAGGATTTTGCACATCCTCCCACTCATCTTTTTGTACCCAGTATTGAGCATTACCAAAAACGGGGATATTTTCCCCGGCGGCATCAACCATCTCAAGCCCGCCTGCATGATCAAAATCACAGTGAGTCAAAACCACATCGGTCACATCAGCACACGAATATCCAAGTTCACTCAGAGCTGCAGGAATTGACCATTGCGGGCCTACCTGAAATATCGCATTCTGCTTTTGAGTGAGTTTAACGCCAAGACCTGTATCAATAAGAATCTTCCGGTCAGGCGCTACAATAAAAAGAGGATCATTGCACATCTCAATGGTGTTATCGGCAGCCACAGAATATTTTTTACTCCAGAGAACCTTGGGAACAGGGCCAAACATTGTTCCGCCGTCCAGACGAAACGTCCCACCAGGCAGCCAGAAGACATCAAAAGCACCAAGTTTCATGGTTGAGCAGGCCATCACTATACTCCTTGTTTCAATTATTCAACGCTCGAACCTTGCGGTCACAGAAGCAGGCTAAGCGGCCATTCTTCACGCAATAACGGTCCAGAGAATGCAGGCTATCACTCACGATAAAAGGGTGGACAAAAAACTACAATATCCATTTACTCAAAGAACCTGGATCTCTTTTTTCTTGACAAAAAAACGAGACCTAATATATACAAAGAGTAACATTGTTACACAACACCGAATCACATTTTCTAATTTTTTTTTACTTTTCTTTTTTTTTACACATTTTCAAATACTAAGGCTACAGATTTAATAAATAACAACAATATATAGTCTCATTCAAAATGAATCTCTCTAAACATAAAATACGTTTTATCAACAGTTTAACAGGTGAGAATTATTTAAAACAATCACAAATTGCTGCTGATGATAACAATGTTAGACAACCTTAATGAAGATGTAAAAAAAAGACTTGAAGTGGCGGTCATGGAGGTTTTTTCAACTTCCGACTTTCACAAAGCAAGCATCAGAGACATTGCAGATACTGCCGGGGTAAGTTTTACTACAATTTACAAACATTTTGGGAGTAAAGAACGTCTTCTCTTTGCTTTTGTAAATATCTGGATGGAGCGACTCACCGATCGAATCGAGGACCACCTCAAAGGAATTGAAGACTTAAAAGAAAAACTCCGCAAAGTGTTTTGGCTGCATCTGGATTTTTACGAACGCCATGAAGAACTGGGAAGAATATTGTTCATAACTCTCCCCATGAAAACCTGGATGGCCGATGACAGCTTTGACCAGAAAAGAAGGGTTCGTCTTATCATTGAGGTTTTTAAAGCGGGCCAGAAACAAGGCATCATAAACCCACATATGCGTGCTGGCTCTCTACTTGATTTCTTACTCGGATTTATCCAGCGTATTTTTTTCATGTGGATAATCAGAGGGAAGCAGGAAAAGCTTGCCGATGAGGCAAATGCACTGTTTGAAATGGTCTGGCAAGGAATAGCAAACCCAGCAATTATAGAATACAAACAACCCCTCGTCGAGGAATAGGCTCCATGAAACTCTTCGACCAGATAACCAAGACTACCCCCGGTAAACGGGAAAATAAGCCGGGATAGGTACCTTCACGAAATTCAATCCCATAAAACAAGAAATGAATTTCTAAGGTACTCAAACGCAGCACAAAACAAACTGATCACGGAGCTCATAACATGTCGGTAGAAAAAAGAGAATTCCTCAAACAGAAAAAAGAAAAAATCGCCCAGGGTGGCGGCGAGGCAAGAGTAAAAAAACAGCACGCCCAGGGGAAGATGACGGCCAGAGAGCGCCTCGTTCATCTTTTCGACTCCGGAACTTTTATTGAAACAGACGCCTTCATAAAAAACAGATGTACCCGGTTTGGCATGGATAAACTTGACTTCGAAGGGGAATCCGTTGTTACCGGCTATGGCCAGGTCAATGGTCGTATTGTCTATGCCTTTTCCCAGGATTTTACAATCACTGGTGGTGCCCTTGGAGAGATGCATGCGAAAAAGATTGTAAAAGCAATGGACGCAGCCGCCAAAATCGGCGCTCCCATTGTCGGCATCAACGACTCGGGTGGAGCCCGCATCCAGGAGGCCGTGGATGCACTTTCAGGTTACGGAGACATTTTTTTCCGAAACTCCATCTACTCGGGAGTTATTCCACAGATATCAGCAATAATGGGTCCCTGTGCAGGTGGAGCCGTCTACTCCCCTGCTCTCACGGACTTCATCTTCATGGTTGATAAGACATCCCAGATGTTTATCACCGGGCCCCAGGTTATAAAAACGGTCACAGGAGAAATTGTGACAGCCGAGGACCTCGGTGGAGCCATGACCCATAACAGTGTCTCGGGTAATGTCCATTTCATGGCAAATGACGAGATACAGTGTCTTGCGGACATCAGAACCCTTTTAAGCTATCTCCCGTCAAACAGCCTGGAGACAGCACCAGTGGTCGAAAGCCCGAACGACATTAACAGACAGATAGATGAACTTGATGAGCTTATCCCCGACAACCCCAACAAGCCTTACAACATTCTTGACGTCATCCTTCCCATTGTCGACAACCGGACTTTTATGGAATACCAGCCATATTTTGCAAAAAACCTGGTCACCGGGTTTGCTAAAATCAACGGAAAATCCGTCGGTGTTGTCGCTAACCAGCCAAATGTCATGGCGGGATGTCTCGATATGAATGCGGGGGATAAGGCCGCACGTTTTATCAGGACCTGCGACTCCTTCAACATCCCTCTGCTTACCTTTGTCGATGTCCCTGGCTTTCTCCCCGGTACCAATCAGGAATACGGCGGCATCATCCGACATGGTGCAAAAATCCTGTATTCCTACAGTGAAGCTACGGTTCCCAAGGTCACTGTCATAACAAGAAAAGCATACGGTGGTGCCTATGTCGCCATGTGCTCCAAATCTCTTGGTGCCGACATGGTCTTTGCCTGGCCTTCAGCCGAGGTTGCCGTTATGGGCTCAGAAGGCGCTGTAAACATCATCTTTAAAAATGATATTGCAAAAGCCGAGAACAAAGAAGAAACCAAAAGTGAAATACTAAAAGAGTATGCTGCGGAATTTGCCACCCCTTATAAGGCCGCAGAACGTGGCTTTGTCGATGATGTCATTGACCCTCACGCCTCACGCCAGCGTATTATCGATGCCTTTAACATGCTGGAAGGAAAACGTGAAAAACGCCCTGCCAAAAAGCATGGTAACATTCCACTTTAACAGGAGATTCCAATGACAACCACAGAACTCCTGGCGGTCTTTGCAAACCCGGAAACAATGAAAGCCCTCAGCATCTCGGACAAGCTTTCTGCAGGTCTTGTGACAACGGTCCTCGGCATGGGGATCACCTTTGCCGCGCTGATCATCCTAATGGTCATTATCTCCTGGATGAACAAATTATTAGGTAAAAGCATGGCAGTATCAGCCAAGAAGGTTGCCCCGGCGCCTGTAGAGGCTGTTGTACCGGTAGCGGCTCAAACCAGGGAAAATGACAATGAACTGGTCGCAGCCATCACCACAGCCCTTGCCGTTAGCCTACAGACATCAACATCTAATATAGTAATTCGAAACATTGAAAAGGTTGAGCATGGCACGCCTAGATGGAACAGGGCAGGAATCATTGAGCAGATGAACAGCAGACTTTAATTACGTATAATCATAGAGGGATGAAATGAAAAAATTCAGAGTAGTTGTCAATGGTAGTGAATACAATGTCGAAATAGAAGAACTCAGCGAGCAGGTTACTGCCCCCCGACCTGTAGCCCAGACGAGCAGCCCGGCGCCTGTCGCACAGCCTAAGCCCGCCTCACCTGCGCCGGCCAAACCTGCCGCCCCTCAGGACACATCCGTCGGCGGAGCAATTGTCGCCCCCATGCCCGGTACCATTCTTAGTGTTGCCGTTGAAGCAGGTGCTACTGTGAAAAAAGGCCAGACTCTTCTCGTCCTCGAGGCCATGAAAATGGAAAACGAAATCCAGGCACCCGCTGACGGTGTCGTTCAACAGGTCAACGTTTCGAAGGGACTCTCAGTGAATGCAGGCGACACCCTAATCGTCCTGTCTTAATAACCAGGAGACATTACCATGCTGGAAGCACTACTCAATTTCTTCAAAAGCACAGGTTTTTTTGGTCTCACCTTTGGCTCTATTACAATGCTGGGTGTTGCCTGCCTGCTCCTCTATCTTGCCATTGTAAAAAAATTTGAACCCCTACTCCTTGTCCCCATCGCCTTTGGAGTACTTCTCACCAACCTTCCCTTTGCAGGTATGATGGCAGCCCCTGTCATGGAGATTACAGAAAATGTCATCCATACCGTCGAGCCGGGAGGCCTGTTATATTACCTTTTTCAGGGTGATCATCTTGGCATCTTTCCCCCACTGATATTTATGGGGGTCGGGGCAATGACTGACTTTGGACCACTGATCGCCAATCCGAAATCACTCCTTTTAGGGGCTGCCGCCCAGTTCGGCATTTTCATAACTTTTATCGGAGCCATCGCCTCGGGTCTTTTCACCGCCCAGGAAGCCGCTTCCATTGGTATCATCGGCGGCGCTGACGGACCCACGGCCATCTTTCTCTCCTCAAGACTTGCGCCACATTTACTCGGACCTATTGCAATCGCGGCATATTCCTATATGGCACTGGTACCCATTATCCAGCCGCCAATCATGAAAATGTTGACCACCAAAAAAGAACGGGTTATTCGTATGACCCAGCTGCGGGCGGTGAGCCAGCGGGAAAAAATAATTTTTCCGATTATTGTTACGATTGTGGTCTCTTTGATGGTACCTCCAGCGGCAACTCTCATAGGCATGCTGATGCTTGGCAACCTCTTTCGAGAGTGTGGAGTTGTCGGTCGGCTTGAAGATACGGCCAAAAATGCATTGATTAATATCATCACCATTTTTCTCGGAGTAACTGTAGGTGCTACCGCCACTGCAGAACAATTTTTAAAAATAGAGACCCTCGCTATTCTGGCCCTTGGAGTAACTGCCTTTGCCATCGGGACTGCTTCGGGTGTTCTTCTTGCAAAACTCATGAACAAGCTTCTCAACATGAACATCAACCCGCTTATTGGCTCCGCCGGTGTTTCAGCAGTACCCATGGCCGCGAGGGTGTCACAGGTGGTAGGCCAAAAAGAGGATCCGGGCAATTTTCTCCTCATGCACGCAATGGGGCCTAATGTAGCCGGTGTCATTGGCTCGGCGGTCTCAGCAGGGGTATTACTTTCACTTTTTGGTAGCAATTAGGCTTTACAGAGCAGCACTGAGGAAATATTGAGCATTTATGTACCAGAATTTAAAGCAACGGACAGCCAGATGAAAACAGAACAACTCAACGCAGATATTCATAAACGGCTCGAAGAAGCTGTACTTGAAATCTTTTCGAGTTCAGATTTTCACAAGGCTTCTATTCGTGATATCGCCAACCGGGCAGGAGTCAGCTTCACCACTATCTACAAACATTATGGGAGTAAGGAACAACTCGTATTTGCCTTTGTAGACATCTGGATGGGAAAATTGACGGATCGAATCGTCGACCATCTCCATGGGATCGAAAATCTCAAAGAAAAACTTCGCAAAGTATTCTGGCTGCAACTGGACTATTATGAACGGCACGAAGGGCTCGGCCGGATTGTCTTTATGACACTGCCCATGAAAACCTGGATGGCCGATGCAACCTTTGATCAGCCAAGAATGATGAGCCTGATGATAGATGTACTCCGTCAGGGACAGAACGAAAAAATACTCAACCCCAACGTAAGGGCTGGTACACTTCTTGATTTTCTCATGGGATTTGTCCAGCGCAGTTTTTTCATGTGGATATTACGCGGCAAGACAGACTCACTCACCGACCAGGCAAACGTCATGTTTGAAATGGTCTGGCAAGGAATGGTCAACCCTGAAAAACAGCTTCAGGACAAGACCGGAACAAAAAAATAACCAATACAAAAGTAGGAACCGCCAACAGGCAACAATTCTGACTTTTTGGAGGAACAACAATGGAAATACTCAAAATTGATCATTTAGGAATCGCCGTTAACAGCATAGACAGTGGAAAAAACTTCTGGTCCGATGTACTCGGCCTTAAATTTGAAGGCGCAGAAACCGTCGAGGAGCAAAAAGTGACAACTGCCTTTTTTCCTGTAGGTGAAAGCGAGGTAGAGTTGCTGGAGTCCACCTCTCCCGACGGACCGGTTGCAAAATTCATAGAGAAAAAAGGTACAGGTTTTCAGCATGTCGCCTTTCGGGTAGCAGATATTGAAGCAGCTCTCGAAGAGTTGAAAGAAAAAGGCATCCAGCTCATCGACCAGACACCGCGAATAGGTGCCGGTGGGGCAAAGATTGCTTTTCTTCACCCGAAAGCCACAGGCGGGATACTCGTCGAACTTTGTCAACGTTAATCATTTTCACAACCATATCAGATTGTAAGACCAGCGAGACTGGTAATAAAGGAGCAGATGATGTCCCAGCATCCAGATTACACCAAATGGCAGGCCCTTGCCGAAAAACAGATGAAAGGCAAATCCATTGATACCCTCAACTGGAACACCCCTGAGGGCATTACGGTAAAACCGCTGTATACCGCCGAGGATGTCGCAGGCCTTGATTCGGTCAACACCCTGCCCGGCATGGCACCCTATGTTCGCGGCCCCATGGCTACAATGTACGCCGGCAGGCCCTGGACCATTCGTCAGTATGCAGGTTTTTCAACAGCAAAAGAATCCAACGCGTTTTACCACAAGGCTCTTGCCGCCGGCCAGAAAGGGCTCTCTGTAGCCTTTGACCTCGCAACCCACAGAGGCTATGATTCAGATCACCCACGCGTTGCCGGAGATATCGGCAAGGCAGGCGTGGCTATTGATTCTGTTGAAGACATGAAGATCCTCTTTGATGGAATTCCACTTGACAAGATGTCCGTTTCCATGACCATGAACGGTGCGGTTATTCCAATTCTGGCCGGATATATCGTCGCTGCCGAAGAACAGGGCGTCAGTCATGATCAGCTCTCAGGAACCATTCAGAACGACATTTTAAAAGAGTACCTCACGCGAAACACCTATATCTATCCTCCGACCCCTTCCATGCGTATCATCTCTGACATTATGTCATTCTGCTCAAAGAATATGCCCAAGTATAACACCATCAGTATCAGCGGATACCACATGATGGAGGCCGGAGCCAATAGTGTATTACAAACAGCCTTTACCCTGGCCGATGGCGTGGAATACGTAAAAGCTGCTATCAAGAGTGGGATGGATGTGGATGAGTTTGCCCCGCGCCTGTCGTTCTTTTTTGGCATTGGGATGAATTTTTTCATGGATATAGCCATGCTTCGGGCCGCCAGATTTCTCTGGCATCGGCTCATGAGTCAGTTCAATCCTAAAAACGTAAAGTCTTCCATGCTGCGTACCCACTGCCAGACCTCTGGCTGGAGCCTCACGGAACAGGATCCGTACAATAATGTCATCCGCACCACCCTTGAGGCAATGTCTGCGGTGTTGGGCGGCACCCAGTCCCTGCACACCAACTCCTTTGATGAAGCCATCGGCCTTCCTACCGATTTCTCAGCCCGGATCGCCAGGAATACCCAGATCATCATCCAGGAAGAGTCTCAGGTATGTAATGTCATCGACCCTCTTGGTGGCTCATATTATATCGAAGCTCTCACCAAGGAAATTATCGACGAAGCCCAGAAAATAATCGATGAAATTGAATCCCTTGGTGGTATGGCCAAGGCCATCGAAAGTGGCATGCCGAAAATGCGTATTGAAGAATCTGCTGCAAGAAAACAGGCACGGATTGATCAGGGAAGTGATGTTATTGTTGGAGTCAATAAATACAAATTGGCCGACGAAACCATAGACTTTGAAGTGCGTGAAGTTCCGGCAACTGTACGTGATGAGCAAATAGCCCGGATTGAACAGATAAAAGCCAGCCGTGACAAGGACCTGGTCGCAAAGGCACTTGCAGATCTCACTGAAGCTGCCAAAAATGGTGGCAACCTTCTTGAAGCCGCACTTCCCGCTGTCCGGGCCCGAGCTACAGTAGGTGAGATTTCAGATGCTATGGAATCTGTATTTGGACGGTTTGTGGCAACAACCCGCTGCATTTCCGGTGCCTATTCGTCTGAATGTGAAGCCAAGCCCGATGTCATCAATGCCATTAAACAAAGAACCACCAAGTTTCTGGAATCCCAGGGTCGTCGTCCACGCCTGCTGGTTACCAAAATGGGCCAGGATGGCCATGACCGTGGTTTCAAAGTGGTTGCCAGTGCCTATGCGGATCTGGGCTTTGATGTTGATATCAGCCCAATGTTCCAGACTCCTGCCGAAGCCGCTAAAATGGCTATCGAAAACGATGTCCATGTCGTTGGCGCATCAAGCCTTGCTGCCGGCCACAAATCCCTGATTCCTGCACTGATTGAAGAGCTCAAAAAACTTGGAGGTCAGGAGATTATCGTAGTTGCCGGTGGTGTCATTCCGCCTGTTGACTATGATTTCCTCTTTGAAGCAGGGGTCGCTGCCGTTTTCGGACCCGGCACACCTATTCCGGATTCAGCAGACCGAACACTGAGCTTGCTGGAAAAGAAATATCTCAGTTAACATCTCAGTCGCTAACAGGTGGACAGCTCGCTTGCTATTCTGTCCACCTGTTGCTATTTTATGGTTCCGTAACGCTTTAGAATTTTTTTTTCTGTTGATATTTCCACCGGGTGCAAGACATGTTTACATCAGCTACAGACTATGTTTCCGGCATTCTCGCAGGTGACAGGCGCACTCTTGCAAGGACCATTACCCTTATTGAAAGTGTTCTTCCTGCCCACCAGGAACTCGCACGTAAAATCGTCGATCAGTTGCTGCCCCATACTGGAAAATCTGTGCGGATTGGTATTACAGGTGTGCCCGGTGCTGGAAAAAGTACTTATATCGAATCCTTTGGTACCATGCTCACCGAAAAGGGCCACAGGGTGGCAGTTCTTGCAATCGACCCAAGCAGCACCCGAAGTGGTGGCTCCATCCTTGGTGACAAAACCCGAATGGAAAAACTGGCGGTAAACGACAGGGCATTCATCCGCCCCTCTCCTTCCAGCGGCACCTTAGGTGGGGTTGGTCGTAAAACCCGGGAGACGATGCTTGCCTGTGAGGCCGCCGGCTACGATGTTGTGATCATTGAAACGGTGGGAGTCGGCCAGTCAGAAACTACAGTTGCCTCGATGGTTGATTTTTTCCTTGTTCTTATGATAGCAGGCGCCGGCGATGAACTGCAGGGCATAAAAAAAGGTGTACTTGAGGTGGCCGATGCCATCGTCATCAACAAGGCAGATGGCGACAATATCAACAGGGCCAAGATGGCCAGAAGAGAATACGAAGCAGCCCTGCATATGCTCATGCCAGCGAGCGCAAACTGGAGTCCGCCCGTTCTCACATGCAGTTCACTTTTTTCCGAAGGCATTGAGACAATCTGGGAGACCATCCTCGACCACAAACAGAGATTCATCAAAAGTGGCGAATTTGATGTAAAGCGAAGAGAGCAGGCTCTGGAATGGATGCATTTTCTGCTGGAAGACGGCCTTAGAACCTGGTTTTATACCAACCCTGAGGTTGCCCAGCTTCTACCGGGCCTTAAAAAAGACATTGCCCAGCTTAAAATATCCCCCACAGCCGCCGCAGACAGGCTTCTTGCTTTACTCAAAAGATAAAAGAAGGAGCAGATGCCAGCTATTCTTCCTTGTACCAGCCTGAATATTTAATATAGTTATTGGCAATTCTCTCAATTTCTCCCGCGATCAGCTCGCCGCTAATATCCTTTATTTTGCGTGCTGGAATGCCTGCGTAAATTGAAGCACCTTCCACCTTGGTGCCCTGGGTAACCACAGCACCTGCTGCGATAATAGTATTACTTTCCACTACACAATCATCCATCACAATGGAGCCCATGCCAATGAGCACATTGTCTTTTATCGTACAGCCATGAACTATTGCATTATGGCCTACAGAGACATTGTTGCCAATATTGGTCGGAAATTTTTCATAGGTACAATGAACCACAGCACCATCCTGGATATTGACCTTATTACCCATGCGAATATAGTTCACATCACCTCTGATGACCGCCCCGTACCATATGGAACATTGATCGCCCATCACCACATCTCCAACAAGCACACAGTTTTCAGCAAAAAAACAATCCTTGCCGTAAGTCGGTGTGTACCCATTTAACTCTCGAAGTATCATTGCGGCCTCCTCATTTTCCTCAGAGAACAAACAGGCCCCATTGATATTTCAATGAGGCCTGCAGTTATCCGTTCATACGACCAGAGTAAAAAATGGTTCCTGGTCGCTTACTCTTTAAGGTGTCAGACAATAGCGCAGAGAACCGCCCCTTTTGCAACCGTGTCACCACTTGCAAATTTAATTCCCTGGACCGTACCATCACAGGGTGCGGTGAGGCTGTTCTCCATTTTCATCGCTTCCAGAACGACAACTGTATCACCCTTCTTCACCGTATCCCCGGATTTTTTCGCAAAACTGACAATCATCCCAGGCATTGGTGCCAGCATAAGGGTTCCATCACCCACAGCCTCAGGAACTGGTGGAGCCGCTGCCGCAGGAGCTGCAACAGGAGCTTTCCGTGCAGGGGCAGCCGCCTGGACAGGTCTTGTCTGCTGGACAGGAGCTGAAAATGCCTGCATCTCTCCTGTGGGATCAACCTCAACACTGAAATATTCATTATCCACAAAGACATTAAAAGATCTGATGTTTTCAGATTTTTCCGGTGCATCTGCCTTCGCCTCAACAAGCAGGCCAGCTTTGGCCTTTTTGATTATCTCGTCTTTCTTCTTCACTTCCTCCATGGTTATCGGCTTTACAGATGCAGGGGGCTCAGCCTTGCCATATTTCCACTCAAGGAATTTACGCCCGGTAACAGGGAACTGGGCATAAAGAATGAGATCGTCCATATCAACCGCCAGATCTCCAATCTCCGCTTTTGCCTTATCCAGTTCAGGCTCAAGTACCTCAGCAGGACGACAGGTAATCGGCTCTTCACCACGAGGATATCCCTTGAGCGCTTTTTTCTGTAACTCCGCATTAATCGGCACTGCAGTTTTTCCATAAAGTCCGTAACATAAATCCTTCACCTGGCCGGTGATCATCTTGTAGCGCTCATCGGGAGTGTCATGAAGGACGTTATTGACGGTCTGTACGCCAACGATCTGGCTGGTCGGAGTAACCAGAGGAATCTGGCCCAGATCTTTACGCACCTTAGGCAATTCCTTGTAGACCTCATCAATCTTATCCAGTGCATCCATTTCCCGTAACTGATTGACGAGATTTGACAGCATACCACCAGGGGTCTGGTGCAGAAGAACATTGATATCAATGATTGATACCTTCGAGTCATCGAGCAGGTGTTTATATTTAGGCAGAATTTCTTTTTCGAATATCTCATTAATCGCTGCCAGTTTTTTAATATCAAAACCAGTGTCACGATTTGTTCCAAGGAGTGTCATTACCAGCGGCTCAACTGCAGCATGGGAGGTCCTGTAAGCATACGGTGTCATACAGGTATCGATTATATCAACACCAGCCTCTATTGCCTTCAGATGAGTCATTGGCGACATACCTGAGGTAAAGTGACTATGGAGATGAATCGGAACTGAAACGGCTTTTTTGAGGGCCTTAATCAACGGATATGCGTCGTATGGCGCCATAAGACCAGCCATGTCTTTTACACAGATGGAGTCTGCACCCATGGATTCAAGAGATTTGGCCCTGTCCGTATAGTAATCAAGGTTATATACTTCTCCACCAAGACGCGGTTCGGTCAGGGTATAGCAAATACATCCCTGAAAATGCTTCCCGCTCTTTTTGATCTGCTTGACGACGGTTTCAAAGTTTCGATAATCGTTGAGTGCGTCAAAGGTCCTAAATACATCCATACCGTTTTCAGCGGCCCTATCAACAAAAGCATAGGCCAGGTCATCGGCGTAATTTCTGTATCCGACCAGATTCTGTGCCCGCAGCAGCATGGAAAACGGCGTCTTTTTAATATAGCGTTTCAGTGTTCGTAAACGCTCCCATGGATCCTCATTAAGAAACCGATGCATGGTGTCAAAGGTTGCTCCACCCCAGGTCTCAATAGCCCAGAACCCAACTTCATCCATCATCTCCGCCACTGGAATCATATCTTCTGTCCGTCCGCGTGTGGCAAACAAAGACTGATGCCCGTCCCGCAGTGACAGATCCATAATCTTCAGGGGATTCTTTGCCGCAGCCCGGTCAGGCGCATAGTTTAATGGGGTCATCTTTACTTGATCGCTCATCCTGTATTCCCTCCTACCTTCTCAATGTTGAAAGTAAATCAAAAGCGGGTAAATGTACGCATTTGGATTAGTCTCCGCAAAGCCATCATCTCCTGACGACCACTATGGCCCCACATACTCGTCTGTGTTCCGGGAGCTGCTTGCTCAGAAACCATCTGCTCTTCCTGGGCAGCCTGTTCCTGCTGCAGATAGACACTTACAGCAGCAAGAGCTGCAGCCATCTTTTTACTTTTTTTTGCCATTGGCACACCCGTTTCATTACATATTGCGATAAACTCAGGTAACGTGTCTACGCGCTGTACATTGCGTATTCTGTCTCTTCTCCGAGTATATTGTCTATTTCAGTCTGAATTTCTATTCGTTTAGGATTATTTACCCAGCGGTTCCAATCCTCAACGGACCTCCAGCTGCTGATAACCATGCATTCATCTTTTTTATCGATTCGCCCCAGGGTTTCGCCTGAAATATACCCTTCCTGCTCTAAAGTAAGAGTACGTAGTCTTTTCAGCAGCACAGTCAGTTTTAAAATATTCTCCTGCTGCACTTTCCGCTTTATAAAAATCTTCACCGTCATGGGAATCTCCTTCAAAAGTGAACAATCAGAACATCATCCTTTCAGCACTCTTTAGTGACATTTCTCATACTACAATGGAATATTCCCATGCTTTTTCATGGGGTTGGTATCCCGTTTGTTGTCAAGTAAACCAAGTGCCCTGACTATGCGCGCACGGGTCTGGGCTGGTTCGATAATATCATCAATGTAGCCCCGCTGCGCTGCCACATATGGATTAGCTACGGTGTCTTGGTACTCCTGTTCTTTCTGGGCAAGGAATTCTTTTGGATTTTTCGCATTTTTCGCTTCTCGACCATACAAGACCCCAACCGCACCCTTGGCACCCATGACTGCAATTTCAGCGCTTGGCCAGGCGTAATTTATATCTCCACGAAGATGCTTGGAAGACATCACGCAATAGGCACCACCATAGGCCTTTCTGGTGATCACGGTAACCTTTGGAATGGTTGCCTCGGCATAGGCGTATAGAATCTTAGCACCGTTTCGAATAACCCCGCCATACTCCTGAGCTGTGCCCGGTAAAAAACCTGGGACATCAACAAAGGTTACAACGGGTATGTTAAAACAATCACAGAAACGTACAAACCGGGCACCTTTAATCGATGAATCAATATCAAGAACACCGGAGAGATGCAGCGGCTGATTTGCAACAATCCCGACAGGAAGACCACCGTACCTTGCAAAACCGACAATAATATTAGGCGCAAACGCCTCTTTAACTTCAAAAAAGTCACCGTTATCTACGGTCTGAAGGATAACATCCTTCATGTCGTAGGCTGCATTAGGATTGTCTGGGACAATTGCATTCAAACGGTTTGAACTCCTCATAATTGGATCAGAAACCGGGATAACCGGAGGGTTTTCCATATTATTTTGGGGCAGAAAGGAGAGAAGCCGCCGGATATATTCGATGGCATCCGCACCGGAGCAGGCAGCATAGTCAGAAACACCACTTCTACTGGCATGCATTGCAGCGCCACCGAGCTCTTCTGTGGTTACGTCCTCGTGGGTCACCGACTTGACGACTTTTGGCCCAGTCAAAAACATGTAGGACTGGTTCTGCACCATCACAACAAAGTCCGTCAAGGCCGGTGAATAAACAGCACCCCCGGCGCATGGGCCGAAAACTGCTGAAATCTGGGGCACCACACCAGATGCCATAACATTTCTCTGGAAGATTTCAGAGTAACCGGCAAGACTTTCAATACCTTCCTGTATCCTGGCTCCACCTGAGTCATTTAACCCCACGACCGGTGCACCATTTTTCATGGCAAGATCCATTATCTTGCAGATCTTTTCAGCAAAGGTCTCTGAAAGAGAGCCGCCTAACACAGTAAAATCCTGTGCAAAAACATAAACGATACGTCCATTGACCGTGCCATGGCCTGTAACCACACCGTCGCCAGGATAGACCTCATCCGCCATGCCAAAATCCCTGCATCTATGGGTCTTGAACATGTCAAACTCTTCAAAAGAATTCTTATCAAGCAGCAGGTCTATACGTTCGCGCGCGGTCAAACTACCCTTTGCATGCTGCTTATCTATCCGAGCCTGTCCACCGCCGAGACGGGCCTTGGCCCGCAGTTCCTTCAGGTGCTCGAGTTGGTCATTTGTTTTCATTAGATCTCCTTAAACAAAAATCACAATCCCCTTTTTACAAACGGTCCGATACATCTCTTAGGAGAACGCCTCTTTACATAGCCTGCCCAAAGAGCCAAGATCCTCGCAAACGTACAGACCCGCTTGCTGCATTGCCTCTATTTTAGCGGCAGCTGTCCCCTGTCCACCACTGACTATAGCACCGGCATGGCCCATTCTTCTTCCTGGAGGTGCGGTAAGGCCTGCGATAAAACCTACAACCGGCTTTTTCATATTGGCTTTAATCCAGGCAGACGCCTCTTCTTCTGCACTGCCACCAATTTCACCCACCATAACAACAGCCTCCGTTGCAGGATCATCGTTAAAGGCGGAAAGACAGTCAATAAATCCCGTACCATTGACAGGATCACCACCAATACCGACACAGGTTGTCTGACCAAGGCCTACAGCCGTCAGCTGATGAACAACTTCGTACGTCAGGGTTCCGGAACGGGAAACAACACCTACCGGACCACCGGGAGTATGAATGGCACCCGGCATAATACCAATCTTGCATTCACCCGGTGTAATGATACCAGGACAGTTTGGACCAATCAGACGACAGGTCTTGGTTGCCAGATAGTTTTTCACCTTCAGCATATCCATTACTGGCACACCCTCGGTAATGCATACGATCAGTTCGATTCCTGCATCCACCGCCTCAAGGATTGCATCGGCTGCAAATGGGGGTGGCACCAGAATCATCGAGGCATTCGCCCCCGTCTGATTTCTTGCATCCTGAACCGTATTAAAAACTGGAATATCATCCATGGCCTGCCCACCTTTTCCAGGGGTGACTCCTGCCACGACTTTAGTCCCGTACTCAGCACACTGCCGAGTGTGGAACTGCCCTTCTTTACCTGTGATGCCCTGGACAAGGACACGTGTTGCGGAATTAACTAGAATGCTCATTTTTTTCCCTTACAAGTTATCCTGAGTTGCTCCATCAATAAGACAGGTTATTTATCGCCGTCGTATTTTAAAAGCAAACCTATCAGCGTTTTTATCGTGTAATAACAATATTTTTGATAGTTCGTTGTTTCCTTGCTCTTTTTCCTGAGAAATCAAAAAGTCCAGAATACCTGCTTGAGATTTTTATTTTTAAAAATCAGGCATTAACAATAAAAGCTCATGTCCGGATTGAATTTGACTACGCAGGAAATATCACAGTATCAGGCAACAATTTCAGCAACTTTTTTGGCAGCATCAGACAAATCTTTTGCGTTTATCAGTTTGAGCCCTGACTCGCTCAAGATTCGACGCCCTTCTTCCACATTTGTCCCCTCCATTCTTACTACAACGGGCACCGACAATGCGACCTTTTTCGCCGCCTGAACAACACCCTGGGCAAGAATATCACAACGTAGAATTCCCCCAAAGATATTGATCAATATACCTTTTACCTTATCATCACTCAAAATGAGTCTGAAACCGTTTTCCACCATTTCAGCATTGGCTCCACCGCCTACATCGAGGAAGTTGGCGGGCTCTGCACCAGCCTGTTTGATAATGTCCATGGTCGCCATGGCAAGACCTGCGCCATTTACCATATTACCCACATTACCATCCAGGTTGATATAGTTGAGGTTAAATTTAGCGGCTTCCGCTTCAATCGGGTCATCTTCATTGGGATCATGCATTGCCACGACATCAGGATGTCTGAAAAGTGCATTGGAATCAATATCCACCTTTGCATCAAGGGCAATAATTTTATCTTCTGCTGTTATGACCAGAGGATTAATTTCGACCATTGAGCAGTCATAATCGACAAAAAGATTGTAAAGATTTTTAAGAACCGCACCAAACTCCTTCATAACCGGTTTTTCCAGTTCCAGGCCGAACATCACCCGTCTCAGATGGTAACCCTGGATACCGGTAATGGTACTGATCGGCACCTTGATGATACGTTCAGGGGTTTTTTCTGCGACATCTTCAATGTCCATGCCACCATCCTGACTGGCAACAATTGTGATAGTTGCAGTCGCCCGGTCGGGAATAATGGAGAGATAGAGTTCTTTTTTTATGGCAACACCCTGCTCTACCAGAACCGTTTTGACCAGTCGCCCTTCTGGCCCAGTCTGCTTGGTAACCAGTGTCATTCCAAGGATAGCTTCAGCTGCTGCAGTGACCTCTTCTGCTGTTTTTGCAATCTTTA
The DNA here is from genome assembly GCF_005116575.1 of Desulforhopalus sp. IMCC35007. Classification (GTDB taxonomy): domain Bacteria; phylum Desulfobacterota; class Desulfobulbia; order Desulfobulbales; family Desulfocapsaceae; genus Desulforhopalus_A. The sequence goes on from NZ_SWCN01000009.1 coordinate 163,544, forward strand.
CCCCACCGCCTTTGCCGCGACCACCCGCATGAATCTGAGCTTTCACAGCAACAGGATAGCCCAACCGGGCAGCATGCTCTTCGATACCCTGCACGGTTGTCGCCACCCCATTCTCGAGGGTAGGAACCTTATATTTTTTAAACAGCTCCTTCGCCTGATATTCATGAATCTTCATAAACAATAGTCCTATGAAAATGGTGCGGAAAAGACCAATTCCGCTCTTTTAATAAAAATGGCAGCTTCCTGTTAAAGAAAGCTGCCATAGACACTCACCTACTTCTTCACATACCCCATTTTTGTTAAGGTTTCGGTGATTTCACCCAAGATTGCAGGATCATCAATTGTGGAAGGCATCTTGTATTCTTTATTATTTGCAATAGACCGCATCGTACCTCTCAGGATCTTACCCGACCGCGTCTTTGGAAGACGAGCGACCTGGCAGGCGTCACGGAAACAGGCTATTGGACCGATGGCTTCTCGAACCATCTTCACCAGTTCATCTTTAATCTCATTGCCATCGCGGGTGACCCCGGCTTTCACCACAAAGAAACCAACGGGGAGCTGGCCTTTCAGTTGATCATCAGCACCAAAGACCGCACATTCAGCAACATCAGGATGATTTGAAATAACCTCTTCCATAGCCCCAGTGGAGAGTCTGTGTCCTGCGATATTTATAACATCATCCATCCGGCCCATGACATAGACATAATCATCTTCGTCCATGTAACCGCCATCGCTGGTCTCATAGAATCCAGGAAACTTGCTCATATAAGACTTGATAAAACGCTCTTCGTTTTTCCAGAGTGTGGTCAGGGTACCAGGAGGAAGCGGGAGTTTCACAACGATATTACCTTCTGTCCCCTTAGGCACTTCATTCCCGGCATCGTCGACCACGCGCACATCCCAACCCGGCAAAGGCCTGGTGGGTGAACCCTCTTTCACAGGGAGCAGTTCAATACCCCTGCAGTTTCCAACAATCGCCCAGCCGGTCTCTGTCTGCCACCAGTGGTCTATTACAGGTACCTTGAGAAGATCTTCTGCCCAGTGAAGAGTATCAGGATCTGTTCTTTCCCCTGCCAGATAGAGACACTCAAAGGAAGAAATGTCATATTTCTTAAAGAGTTCTCCCTTAGGATCCTCCTTTTTAATAGCCCGAAAGGCCGTTGGGGCTGTAAACAATGTTTTGACTTTGTGCTGGGAAATAACCCGCCAGAACGCTCCCGCATCCGGGGTTCCGACTGGCTTACCTTCATAAAAAACTGAGGTGGAACCCTGCAGCAATGGGGCGTAGACAATATAGGAGTGTCCAACAACCCAGCCAACATCAGATGCAGACCACCAGACATCACCGGGATCAATATTATAGAGATTTTTCATTGTCCAATAGAGAGCAACGGCGTGACCACCGTTATCCCTCAAAACGCCCTTAGGCATCCCGGTGGTACCTGAGGTGTACAAGATATAGAGAGGATCTGTTGCATCAAGCTCCACACATGGAACAGGTTCACTTTTGGCTGCGAGCTCTTTCCAGTCCAGGTCTCGTGGCCCTTTCATCTCGGCTTTCACGATATCCCTCTGAAAAAGGATGACCTTTTCCACCTCATGGGTGGATTGATCAATGGCACTATCAACAAGAGGTTTATACTGGAGAACTTTTTTACCTTCGACCGCCCCTGAAGCCGTAATAAGCACCTTGGGTGCAGCATGGTCAATTCTGATTGCCAGCTCATGGGGGGCAAAACCGCCAAATACCACTGAATGAACAGCACCGAGACGGGCACAGGCCAGCATGGCAACCGCCGCTTCAGGGATCATAGGCATATAGATGACTACCGTATCACCCTTGGTAACACCTAAGCTTGCAAGGCCCCCTGCGAATTTTGAGACCTCCCCGAGGAGTTCTTTATACGTGATTTTACGAATGGTATTTGTTACAGGACTATCATAAATAATTGCGACTTTATCGCCATTGCCATTTTCCACATGACGATCAACGGCATTGTAGCAGGTGTTCATCTTACCACCAACAAACCACTTATAAAAAGGTGGGTTGGAATCATCTAACACTTTATCGCATTCTTTAAACCAGGTGATGCTTTTTGCTGCTTCTCCCCAAAACTCTTCAGGACTTTCTATACTACGCTTAAAAACCGCATCATACTTGCCCATAACTGCTCCTTTTAGGTCTGAATTTTATTCCATCCACCAGTCTCCACTCATTTGTATAACGCAATTCAAAAGAGACTTCAACAGGTAAATTTAACAGCGTTACACCTTCATAATTACAATCACTCAGAGAAAAATAGTTTTTACTAAATACTTTCATACAGTTAAATATCTATACCAGGAAGAAATTTTATTGTTTATCACTCCAACAGTATCCTCAACAAAATATATTGTTACATGAGATATGCTTGATTATTATCCAATATATACAGTAATTTAGATTGCATCTCAATTCAACCTACAATGATAAAAAGAACATTGTTACACCATTGAACTACAGCTCAACATCATTGATATTACATTTCAGTTTTATTTATTCTTAAAAGTTAAACACTTCGATGCATGAAAGGTCATGTACATTTCTTTAAACAACTGTTATTTTGTAATTCTTAATTTCACAAAAAATATTTTTTTACATTTCCACAACAAATACAAGATTGTGGCTGGGAGCAAAACAGCAAGAACAGAAAAGAGAAGATAATAATTGTGTTCCGGTTGTATAACGTCAGACTCCACCATTAAAGTCACGGTGGTCTGATGAACAACCATAAGCGATCCAGCACCTTAGGCCGCCCATGAAAACATCTCATAAAACACCCCTCCCAGATGCAGTACCGGCAAAAATATTTATGCCCGTTCTCCTGTCCATGTTCCTTTTTATAGGTACCTTTTTTGGCTATATCCTTCCCAAGGTTGAAGCGCACCTTATGGACCGAAAGCGTGAGATGATACATGCTTTAAGTGAAAGCGCTATGGGATCAATACGATACTACGCAAAACTTGCGGAAACCGGGGCTATCAGCACAGCCGAAGCAAAGCTGCAGGCGGCCTCACACCTCAAGAGTCTTCGTTATGGCCCGGACGGAAAAGATTATTTCTGGATTAATGATACCCATCCAACAATGATCATGCACCCCTACCGTCCTGATCTTGTCGGACAGGATGTCACTGACACAAAAGATCCGGCGGGTAAAAAACTTTTCCAGGCCTTTTTAGAAACCGTCAAAGAGTCAGGGGGAGGGTATGTCAATTATCACTGGCAGTGGCAGGACGATCCCCGTCGTATTTTTTCAAAAATCTCCTATGTTCAGGAATATCCACAATGGCACTGGATAGTTGGTACGGGGGTATACGTTGAGGATGTAAGAACTCAGATCGCTGCAATTACCGAGAGAATGACCTTTATCTTCCTTGGAATTCTAGCGGTCATTGCGATTCTCTCGGTCTATGTTGTCTGGCAGGGAGCAACCGGAGAAACCCACCGAAGGGAAATAGAAGAATCGCTGAAAAAAAGTGAACACAAGTACAGACTGCTTGCCGAAACTGCCCGGGAGATCATTCTCCTGTTCAACTCTGACTTTGTTATAACCTACGCAAACACCGCCTGGACTAGAATTAGTGGCTACAGCCAGGGCGAAATGACCCTCTGCTCCATCTACGACTTTATCCCTGCCGGTCATACACAGCTATTCAAAGAAAAGATCAACAAGACTACAGACAAACAATCCTACGACCAGTTTTTTGAGACAGAATTAATTCTCAAAAATAAGACAACGATTACAGTCGAGGCCTCATTTGCCAAAATGGAAGCAAGTTCTGAGGACACAACCTTTTTGATGACCGCACGTGACATTACCGAAAAGAAAAAAATCGAAGCTCAGGCCAAAATGCATCAGGAGCAGTTGATGCAAACAGACAAAATGGTATCTTTAGGTACCCTTGTATCCGGTGTTGCCCATGAGATCAACAATCCGATTTCTTCAGTTATGCTGAATATTCAGGTTTTTGAAAAATTCTGGAGGGCCGTACGCCCGGTGCTCGACAACCACTACAACCTCAACCAGGATCTTGAGATCGGCACGATGAGTTACCCGCAGATGCGGGAGCGCATGCCAAAACTCCTGCAATTTTCAGAGGAAGGAGTCGAAAGGGTCAAACGGATTGTCGGAGACCTGAAAGATTTTTCAGGTCACAAACCTTCTGATTTACGAGAGACCGTCAATCTCAACGAGGTGGTAGAGAAAGCAATGGGCCTTATCTCCAGTCTTACCAAAAAGGCAACCAATGACCTTAGAATAGATTATTCTGAAAACCTGCCGACCTTACAAGGCAACAGTCAGCGACTTGGACAGGTTGTCATCAACCTCGTGGTGAACGGCTGCCAGGCCCTGGGAGAGACGAAACGGCCTCTCCATCTCACAACCGGATACCTCGAAGAATCGGAAGAAATTTTCCTTGAGGTGAAAGATTTCGGCAAAGGTATGACTCCGGAGGAACTCAGCCGAATCAAGGATCCCTTTTATACCACAAAAAGAGACAGCAACGGTACCGGTCTCGGCCTCTCAATTTCCGACACGATTATCCGCAACCATGGCGGCTGGCTCGACTTCAAATCACAACCGGGCCAGGGAACAACCGCCACCATTTTACTGCCACGTTACGGTACAGACGAAATCCAGGGAAGAATGATATGAGTAACGACAAATACCCCGAACATCCCATTCTCGTTGTAGACGACGAGGAATCCATCCTCCTGTCAATAGACACAACCCTGCAACTTGCCGGTATCAGCAATGTTATTACCTGCAGTGACAGCAGGCAGGTTATGGGCATAACCAGAAAAAAACCTCCATGCGTCATTCTGCTTGATTTGAATATGCCCCATGTCGATGGGGATGCCCTGCTGGATCAGATCCAACATCAGCTTCCCAACACACCGGTTATCATCATAACAGGACGCATCGACGCCGAGACGGCTGTAAACTGCATGAAGTCAGGAGCCTTTGACTATATTGTCAAACCGGTGGATGAAAACCGCCTGGTAGCCTCTGTGAAAAAAAGTTTGCTGTACAGCGAACTGCACCGTGAAAACCTTGCACTCAAAGAAAAACTCAGAAATCAGGAAACAGAGCGCCCAGAGGCCTTCAAGGATATCATCAGCCATTCTGCCAAGATGGAAACAATCTTCAACTATACCATATCAGTTGCCCCCACTTCCCAGCCGGTCTTGATTCGCGGGGAAACCGGCACAGGCAAGGAACTCATGGCCCGGGCGATCCACGCTCTCAGTAAAGCCACAGGTGATTTTATCGCAGTCAACGTGGCAGGCCTTGACGACAACATGTTTTCCGACACCCTCTTTGGCCACACAAAAGGTGCCTTCACAGGCGCTGACTCAAACCGGGCTGGCCTGATCGAACGGGCTGCCAACGGCACCCTGTTTTTGGATGAAATCGGCGATCTTAACAGCAGCTCACAGATAAAATTATTACGCCTTCTACAGGAAAAAGAATACCTTCCCATAGGCCTGGATCAGTACAGAAAGAGCACTGCCAGAATCATCACCTCGACCCATGTCGACTTGTGGAAATTGCAACGAGATGGAATATTCAGAGAAGACCTTCATTACCGGCTGAGAACCCATCGCATCACCCTGCCACCACTGCGGGAGAGAAAAGAGGACCTCCTTATTCTGTGCAACTATTTTGCTCAAAATGCCGCCATCTCCCTTGATAAAAAATGTCCAAGCTTCCCACCGGAAATGATTCCTCTGTTATCAACGTACAACTTCCCGGGAAATATCAGAGAACTGCAGGCAATGATTTTTGATGCCATAGCCCAGAACAGCAACGGAATTTTACCCCTTACCTCAATGAGAAGGCATATCAGCCGGGAAAAAAGCGAACGGATCACAACAGACAGCATCCCCATCACCTTTGCAGATCCACTCCCCACTTTAAAAGAAGCCACTCGACTCCTGATCAGCGAGGCGATGGAAAGGTCCGAAAATAATCAATCTATCGCAGCGACAATGCTCGGCATATCACAACAGGCCCTCTCTAAACGGCTCAAAAATATTGAATCGGAATAGGTCTACAACTTTTATTGTGGCTACAATAAAAGTTGTTACATATTAAAAAGTACGCTGGCATGAGAATATACCTTGGGTTCCCAAGTATTTAACAACTTTTTTTGTACCCCTGTTTCACCAAAGACAGGGGGCTTACCCCTTGTTTTCCTGGATTACCGGATCATTTCCAAAATGGCATGACCATTGCTATACAGACGGTGTAGGTTACAAGATGTGTATTATCAACAGCCAACCTCACTTCAAAGGAGAAGAACATGGCAAACGCTCAGGCACCAATGGGAAATCCAGCAGTAGTCGGTCTCGCAGGTTTCGGCCTTACAACTCTGATACTCCAGCTTCACAATCTCGGGCTTTGCGGGCTTGGGCCTGTCATTGCCTGCGGAATCATTTTCGGCGGCCTCGCCCAGCTCATGGCCGGTTTACAGGAATTCAAGGTTGGTAACAACTTTGGCTATAGTGCTTTTGTTTCCTATGGTGCATTCTGGATTGCGCTCTGTATTATTCTCCTGTTCAACAAGTATGATATCTACAAATCAAGTGGTACCGACATCGGTTACTTCCTTGTTGTCTGGACTCTTTATACTGCAATAATGTGGATAGGCGCAATGCGCATTCATGGGGCCATGGCGTCCACCTTCACCTTGCTTCTCGCAGGCTTTATCCTGCTTGATCTCGCCCATTTTGGTTACCCTGCCATGACCAAGGTTGCGGCTTATGTACTCATACTCTGTGCACTGAATGCCTGGTATATGATGGCCCACGTTATCTTCATGCAGGTTTTTGGGCGCGACGTCCTTCCTGTTGGGAAACCATGGATCGAGCCACGACCAGTTGCACAGGGAGAAGCCCAAAAAGCATAGAAACTTTTCCCAGATGTAAACAGCACAACAATATGCAAGGGGCCTTACAACTCAAAGTGTAACTTTACCTACAGCGTCGAATACAACGCCCGGGGCGGTGCCCAGTCTCCAGAAACACAAAACACTGAGGCCCATCGAACTAACCTGTGTGCGCAAACACCAGTAGGTACTCCCCTTACATAGTTAAAAGACAGGGATAGCAGATCATGTATCCCTGTCTTTTTTTTCTCTCTTTCTTCCCCCCAGTCCATTGATCTTCTATCTGATATCAAAAGAAGTTGTGATTGGCCATTGCCTGCGATAAGATAAGAGTTACTACTATCTTTGCTTTTAATTTTCTCTTTCAAAATATTGTAAGTGCAACATACCGAGTAAAAGGAGCAGAAACATGCCAAATACCGAGTACTGGGCAGATACCTACCTGGAAAAAGCTGTCACAGCTGAGAAAGCTATCTCAAAAATCCGTTCCGGCCAACGGGTTTTCATTGGCTCTGGCTGTGGAGAACCCCAGATCCTGACCAAGACCCTTGTTGAAAAAACAAATAATTTCAGCGGACTTGAGATAGTCCGTCTGCTTGGCATGGAAACAGCGTCTCTTACCGCCATCGCAGACAGGACAAAAGACACCAACCTCAATATCCGCTCCATCTACCTCGGCTCAACAAAGGTTCAGTCCATCGCCAAACAACGGCGTTTCATCACACCGATGAACATGTCCGATGTACCAATGCTCTTTACCACAAGAAAGCTCCCCCTGCATGTCGCTCTGGTCCAGGTCTCTCCTCCAGACGATTTTGGCTGGATGAGTCTTGGCGTTTCAGTTGATGTCACCCTGGCTGCAGCGCGATCAGCAGATTTCGTTATCGCTCAGGTGAATCCCTTTATGCCAAGGGTCATGGGCCAGAGCTTTATTCATGTCAACGATGTAAATCTCATCGTCGAACATGAAGAAGCCCTCCTGGCAATTCCACCATCTGCGGTATCTTCTCCTGCCGCCATCCAGATCGGCCAACATATTGCAAAACTGATAGAAGACGGTTCAACCTTGCAGATCGGCCTGGACGCCGCCTCTCAAGCTACAGTCCAGGCACTGTCAGATAAAAACGATCTCGGAGTGCATTCTCAATTTCTCACAGATGACATCATGCACCTCTACGCCACGGGAAATATCAACAATAAAAAGAAAGGGTTAAACGATGGCAAGATGGTAGCTTCCATGGCAATAGGCAGTCACAACCTTTATGAATTCCTCAACGACAACCCGGCCGTTGACTTCCATCCATCCGATTATGTCAATGACCCATTCGTCATCTCCCAGCACAACAAGATGATTTCCATGAATGTTGCCAGCACCATGGACCTCACGGGTCAGGTCTCGACGACAGCTTCTGCTGCAACAAGGTACGCCGGGGTCTCAGGCATCCCTGACTTTGTCAGGGGAGCTCGAAGATCAAGGGGGGGAAAATCAATACTTATGCTCTTTTCCACCACTGAAACTCCTGATGGTCTGCGGTCAAATATTGTACCACAGCTCAACGATGAGGTGACGGTCGTGCCCAGAGGCGACGTTCATTACGTTATTTCTGAGTACGGTGCGGTAAATCTCTTTGGAAAGAGCATTCAGGAAAGGACGATAGCTATGATAAGTATTGCCCATCCCGATTTTCGGGACGAGCTCTTTCAGGCCGCCAAAGATAAAGGCTATATCGGTAGTGAACGTACTCTTGGTGAGGCATCCAAGGCTGTCTACCCCGTCAACCTTGAAGAAACCCTGATAATCAATGGAGAGAAAATATTTATTCGTCCATCAAAACCGGTAGACGAACGGCGAATACAAGAGCACTATTACAGCCTGCCCAAGGAAGATGTCCTTACCCGTTTCTTCTGCCAAAAAACAATATTTGGCAGAACAGAGATGGAGTCACGCTCCCATGTCGACTATGTCAACGACCTCACACTGGTCGCCGTCGTTGGTGAATTTGGGTTTGGCAAGGTGGTAGCAGTTGCAGAAAGTATGAAAATCACGGGAAGCAATATTTCCGAGGTAGCTTTTTCCGTCAGTGAAGAATACCAAGGTAAGGGCCTGGGAACATTTTTTATAAAAAAACTGGCAGCCGTTGCAAGAGAAAATGGCATTTCCGGGTTGACAGCCTATACCTTTCCATCAAACAAGGCAATGATTGCGTTATTCAAGACCTTGCCTTACAAGGTAAAAACAGTATACGAAGATGGTGACCTTGTGCTGTCCTGTAAGTTCAACGAACTTGCTGATTAACGTCTCCCCTTACATACAAAAAGATGCACAAGCTCTTATCCACATAACCTTGTGCATCTTAATTTGACCAATTCTCTAGCCAAAAAAATCAGTATTCACACAGCCGTTGCCCATTACCGTGGTGATGCTCCGCAGAAGAGTTCCTCTTTTTGGATTGTTAGATATTCAGAGAAAAAGTAGTCAACCATACAACGACAGGAGTGACGATTGCAGAAACGCCTTCAAAACCTGTCAGTCGAAAAAACAAAAAAATCCCAAGAATAATAAAAGGCCCCGCCAGATTCAGCCAGCGCCACAGTTTTTCAAAACCATTGATTTTATCAAACAGAACAACAAAGACCGCACTTCCTGGAAGTGGTGGCAGAGGAATCATATTATACACCGCCATGGTAATATTGACGATGACAATAGTCGAAAAAACGTTGTCAACTACCCCCCATTTCGTCAATATCCACGAAAGACTGGCTGCAATATTGGCCATTAAAAGATTGGCCAGAGGGCCTGCCAGCCTACTGAGGATAAACGACAGCCCCGGAAACCTTTTAAAACCAGTCCTGTCGATGTCGAGCTCTTTTGCCCAGCCAAATCCTGCAATAAAAAAACAGAAGGTGCCCGGAAGGCTCATATGCAAAAACACATTAAAATGGAGCCGGTCTTTTGCCCCAACTTTACTGTCCCCAAGCAGCGTGGCGACAAACCCCTGACCTTCGGCACTCACCAATATTGCAGTAAGCATTGCCACACAAAAAATGGCAATATCCTCCACCATTGGTGGCGAATAATCGAGCAGATACGGCAGATTTAAATCCCCATTCATAGAGTCCCTCGCTGTGAGATTAATGTGTTTTTTCAGTGTACTTTAAAACACGCATCCCGGGGAAAAAAAATGGCGAAAACCAAAAGGTTTTCGCCATTTTTGCAGCTACAGGTGGATGGAGTTTCTGCATTGCTGCCCAGTGAAATAATACGTTATCAGTTCACCATTTTTTGGATCTCATCTACTATTTCAGGATTTGCAAGGGTCATGACATTTCCAACATCACCCTTATTCGATATTGCCCCGAGTACCCTTCTCATAATCTTTCCTGAGCGGGTTTTCGGCATATCGGGCACTATCCAGACGTTCTTACACTTGGCAATCTTACCAATCTGGTAGGTGATTGCATCAGCGATTTTCTGCTGCAACTCTGGAGTCGCCTCATATCCTGGCTTCAAAGAAACATACAACTCGGGCTCTTTTCCTTTAATCTCATGATTTACAGGAACCACCGCAGCCTCAGCTACCTCTGGCACGGTGAGAGCCACAGACTCTATCTCTTTTGTACCAAGTCTGTGACCGGAAACGTTGATAACATCATCAATACGTCCAAGAATCCTGACATAACCGTCGTCAGCGACCACTGCTGCGTCCCCAGTAAGATACGGCCAGTCTCGCCAGTCTTTACTGTCAGGCTTGGTATTGTACATGCCAAAGTACGTATCAACAAAACGCTGCCTGTCGCCCCAGATCGTCTGGAAACAACCCGGCCATGGATTCTGAATACAGATATTCCCGGCTTTGCCTGATCCAGCAGGAATCTCTATACCGTTTTCATCAAAAACAATGGGGTGAATACCAGGAACACCAGGACCTGCACTACCGGGCTTCATCGGTTGCATTCCAGGAACTGTGGAGCACAGGAAACCACCGGTTTCTGTCTGCCAGTAGGTATCGACGATAACCGCCTTACCCTTTCCAACTTCTTTTTCATACCACTTCCACACTTCGGGCTCAATGGGCTCACCCACTGTCGTCATGTGTTTGAATTTATAGTTGTATTTTGCGGGCTCATCCGGACCAATCTTACGGAGGGCACGGATGGCGGTTGGCGCAGTATGAAAAATATTTACATCGAGCTCCTGGGCAATCCTCCAGGATCTTCCAGCGTCAGGATAGGTCGGCACGCCTTCATAGATAACCGACGAGGCACAAAGGGCCAGCGGTCCATATACGATAAAGGAGTGTCCGGTAATCCAGCCAATATCTGCCATACACCAGTAGACATCTTCCGGATGTATGTCCTGAATATACTTAGACATGGCTGTCACATAGGAGAGATACCCGCCGGTACCATGTTGTGCACCCTTAGGCTTTCCAGTGGTACCACTGGTATACATCAGAAACAGAGGTTCTTCGGCCAGCATCTGCTCGGGCTCAATTCTTGCGCCATAATACTTTTTCAGCTCGTTATTCACGATAACATCGCGCCCTTCCTCGAGTTTCGCATCAGAAGACATTTTTCCAGGATATCGCTGCCAGATAAGAAGTTTATCCACTTTCTGCCCATCTTTTGCGGCCAATTCGCAGGCCTCATCATCAACCGCTTTATGATTGAGCAACTTGCCGGCTCGATAATAAGCATCCATGGTGATCAACACCCTGCTGTTCGAATCCACAATCCTGTCCGCACATGCACTTGATGAAAATCCGCCAAAAACAACAGAGTGGATAACCCCAAGACGCGCACAAGCCAGCATTGTTATGGGCAGTTCGGCTGACATCGGCATATGGATAGTGACCCGATCACCCCTTTTCAGCCCAGCTGTCTCACGTAACAAGGCAGCAAACTCATTCACCCTGACATACAGCTCTTGATAGGTGATGTGTTGAACTCTTTCTTCTTCAAGCTCAGGTACAAAATGTATTGCTGTTTTGTTCTTGTTTTTCTTAAGATGCCTGTCGATACAGTTATAACTGGCATTCAATTTCCCACCTTTGAACCACTTCCAGCAGGGAGCATCACTTGTATCAAGAACTTCATCCCAGTATTTGTACCAGGTGAGCAGCTCCGCAAACTCTGTATAATAGTCAGGAAATTTATCCAGACTGAAACGCTCAAAAATGCTTTCGTCGACTAAATTGGCCTGGGCAATAAATTCTGGTGATGGATGATAATATTCTTCTTCTTTCCAATGTACGGCAATTTCAGCTTCAGAAGTATCAACAGCTTTTTGCTCGCTCATATATTATTCTCCTCAAATTTTTCAGTTATCGTAGATACTAACCATCCAGTTTTTCAGGTCAAACCTTCTTCCTTAAGCTACCCTCGAGCCTTAGCTACCTCTCCACCAACCTCTGCCGAATGAATTGGTCGCCTGGTCATCTGAGCGAGAATAACACCCGCAACCAGCAGAGCTCCTGAGAGATAAAATGCGTAGCTCAGGCTACCGGTCACATCTTCAATGGTACCGGCAAGTCGTGTTACGAAAACACCCAGCCCCCAACCGATGAAAATCAAACCGTAGTTCATTCCAAGATTTTTCGGACCAAAGAAATCCGCAGCAAATGAAGGCATAAGAGCCAGTCCGCCGCCATATTGCCAGTAGGCGATTCCTACAGCAAGAAAGAGCAGGCCAACACTTTGGCTGGAAATAATATAGGGCAGGCTAAAGAGACACAATGCAGAGACCCCGCAGTTGAGGCAGTAAGCATTTAACCGACCAATCTTATCAGAATAGAAACCTGTTCCAACACGGCCCGAGGCATTAACAAGGCCACCATAAGAAACGAGAATCCAGGCATTCGCCGCAAAGAATGGCATACTTTTAGCCGCTTTAAGCATAAGACCATTTGCGTTTCCAATAATCAGTAAACCAGATTGGGTTGTGAGGATAAACATGACAACGAGGGCATAGAACTGCCAGGTTTTTACAACGTCAGCGGGTTCCCAGTTGGTTACAGTTGAATTAGCGGTCGCCACTCCCGAACCGGCAAGGGTCGGAGCAACATATCCCTCAGGTGGCGACTTGAGCATTTGACCTGCAATAACAACGACTACAGCAAAAAAAGTGCCTAAGCCAATAAAACTACCTGAGATACCATATTTGTCGATCAAATATTGCCCCAGACCACCGATATACAATGCTGCACCACCGTAACCACCAACGACCAGACCTGCAATCAAACCACGTTTATGGGGGCCAAACCACTTCAATGCCGCCGGCGTGGGTGCCGCATAGCCTATCCCCATACCGATTCCACCAAGGATTCCAAAACCGATGATAATCCCGGTATAACTTTTCATCAAACCGGCAACGATACATCCTGCAGCCAAGGTCAGGCCACCAAGAGTTGCACCAAATTTAGGGCTGATCCTATCCTGAATACGACCACCGGGAATCATCAGCAAAGCAAAAACGATTACGCAAATTGAGAAAGGTGTTGCCGCCTGCGCATTATTGAGATATGACCACCCAGCGTTTATACCGGTCATCGGTTGACCGGCCATATCCACATTGACAAGGGCAGTTTTCCATATACTCCACGCATACAGGATACCAAGACAGAGATTTATTGCCATACCAGCAAAAACCGTAACCCAGGCCTGGGCCGGTACTGATTGATTTTGTTGCGACATCTGTATCTCCTTATTGAAAGAGTGATAACAAGAGTGCCAACCATCCGCGTCTGTGCCTGTCAACATTTTTTCTGCAGTTTCATCTTCAAACGGATGACCGTACAAATTCTCAATGAATTGCAAGTTCACGTTTGCTGTTCGTGCTTTGTCCCTCCTTATTTGATATTTATGGTTTCAACAGGCCCCCAGAAGTATTCTTACGACGTCTCCACAGAAACTCCTTTATATCAATTTTATTTATCAGTTATCCAAGTAATACTCAAGTATTAAAATCAATTGAAAGCCTTTTTATGCTCATTTTCACTGTCACTACGTGGTACTCTGACGCCTAAAATACCTACTTATCACACTATATTTACGGTCTTTATCCATTCAATACAATACGTTAAATGATATTGATCATTGAATTCACTAATATTTATTTTACATAAAAAAATACTTATATACGAGATGAAAAAGCATGTTTTCCAGGGAGAGAACAACAGTTAGGCATTCTGGTCTTATTATGAGTACAAACTGCTCCCGCACCCAAGAAGCACCTGACCGGGAACGCCTACAAATTACTTCTTGGCAAAATACACCAGCTTCGACTCGAGCATTGCAGGTTCTGGCAAACCTACAATCTGATCAACAACAGTACCATTTTTAAAAAATATCAGCGTTGGCACGCCTCGAATTTTATAAAACGCTGAGCAACCCGGGTTCGTTGATGTATCAACCGTCGCGATAATTATCTTATGATGAAATTTTTTTGCCAGATTACGCAGAAGAGGAGCAAGGGTTTTACAAGGACCGCAGGTAGGGGAAAAGAAATCAACCAACACTGGCAAACTTGCACTCTTTACAAATGAATCCATATTCGCATCGAAAAGTTCTACCGGCACCACAAAGGAATCAACAACAAGTGGAGCTTTACATTTTCCGCATTTGGGGTGCAAATGTTGTTTTGTATCTGGAATTCTGTTTTTCCCTCCACACGCAGCGCACGAAATAACTATGGTTGCCATATAACCTCCATAAATATTTTTAATTTGCCTACCTCGTCAGCAAACGATACAACTCCACAAGCTTTCCAGGCAGCACATCCACATTATCGATAAAAATATAGTGCCCTCTCCCGAACATATGGCCAAGGTATTCGTGGGCCTGTTTATCAATAGTCACACAAAAAACGTGGATACCCGCTCCCCGGGCTTCCAATAACGCCTTTTTTGTATCTTCTATGGCATAGGCCCCTTTGTAATCGTCGTAATCTTCTGGTTTTCCGTCAGAAAAAACAATGAGCAAGCGAATTTTGCTGTCACTTCTGATCATTTTCTGGATAATATGACGAATAGGCGGCCCCATACGGGTGTATTCTTTCGGACTGATGGCAGCAATACGCCCCCGCACCCTCTCGCCATATACCTCTTGCAACTCTTTGACCGGGAAAACCTCACTTTTCGACCTGCGCATCCCCGAAAAACCATACACCGCATAGGGATCCCCCACAATTTCAAGAGCTTCTGCCATAAGAACAAGAGCCTCCTTTACCGCAGTACCGACCCATCCCTCCGTAGAATTTGACATATCAACCAGGAAATAGGTGGATATTTCCCTCTGGTTTCTCAGGAGTCGGAGAAAGAGTCGATCGGAAGGCACCAACCCAGCTTTTGCGTCCCCCACTGCATCCACAAGGGCGTCAAAATCTATTTCATCACCATATCGCCTTCGCCGGACAAATCGATTCTGGGTTCGCAGCATTTCAAACTGCCGGCGAATCCTATAGAGCTGCCCCTTATATTTGGAAAGTGTCTCTTCTATAAAATTAGAAGAAACAGGAGTTATGGCCTTTTCATAAAGGGTGCACCAGGCGCTCCTGTAACCTCCTCTCCTATAATCCCATTCATCATAGGCATGGCCACCTCGCCCTAAACCTTCCCCTTGGTATTCAATCTTGGATTCAACGGCTTCGCGACTATTCACCCCCCTCCCGGCCATCCCTGTTGCAGCCTGAACATATGCTTCTGGAAGTTCTCCAAGGTCACCCTCGATATCACTGATGAGCGCCTTTAATTCTTCAGAGAGGTCTTCGCCACCATTATCAAGAAGCAAGTCAGCTCGCAATGGTTGCTGTTTCTGGCTGCTATCCTCATTTTTAACAACAAGTAGAGTAGCATCTGCCTGTTCAGCAATACTTTCCATGGTAGATTGTTCCTGATTGGTTAAGCGGTCTTTTTCTTTTTCCTGTAATGCCAGCGCCATCAGAGCAACAAAGGCATTCATCTCGGCTTTCCTACGCTCTGAAATTACTGTTGTCGCTGCTGAAAAATCGAATTCACCAAGCAACAGCGAAAAAGATCCAAAATCGCAACTTCCAGGTATCGTAGAAAAGTAGCTGTAAAAATCGGGAAGCAAAGCAAAAGCATTATCAACCACCAGCCGATCAAGGATCTGACACAATCTACGATCCAGATAATCTGCACTGTTCTCCCTCTCCTTTTCTTCGGTGATACTTCGTAAAAGAATAGCTTTGAGCAAGTTACAGTATTCCAGACTATTTCCTGTAGCCAAAAGAGAATCTACGAGCTGCAGGCAAAGGCGTCTCGAGCCTCTTATTAACCCCGGCAAGGTGTCTGAGAGTCCTGCAAAGACCTTCACAAACTGCAAGACAGCAAAAAGTTCCCAAGCCTTATCGCGATCTGAATAAGACGAAAAATCAAAATGACTCCCACCTGCGCCAGTACTTGAAAAGGCGAGAGAATCTTCAAATACTCGAGAGTCTATATGGCCCCACTGCAAAGAGATCAGTAATTTATACAATAGAGTGTTTTCAGACTGACCGGTAAAAACTTCAAGATGATCCGGAATAAATATTCTTAGGGTGTCTGTTTGAGGTACAGGCGCCTCCACCAGTTCAATCCGCCTGCCTGAAATTCCATTGAGATACAGTTGCATCCTCGAAGAGATCTGGGAAAAACTGACCCCGGACAGCCCATCAAATGGGTCCAGAAACATTTTTTCTGGTTCAGCCATAAACTTTCTTGCGGCAACTAGGCCACCGCTCTCATATAGACTCAGTATCTGTCTCGACCACTCCGTCATCAGGCCACTGGGAATCAAATCGACACAATGAACAGCATCGGTCAAATAGGCAAAACAGAGACTGTGACTGACCGGCCAAATCACTGACACCTGATCCAGAAGGTTATCAATACTTTCGTCATCGAGCTTCTGAACAGGATAAAGAACCTCATCTACCTCCCATTCATTAGGTAGTGATGGTGCGACAAGCTCGAAGAATCTTTCTTTAAGGATGTCAAGTCTCATAGGTTCCTCATATCAATCAAAACAGAGAGAGAACCATCTCATCCATTGCCGCGAGCAGCTCCGGGTCGTCCGTCAGACTTTCTATCATGGCATAACGGCAGGCATCTCTTGTGGAAATTCCACTTTGAATGAACCGTACAGTCTGAATGACCAGCCTGGTAGAGGCTCCCTCAAGCAAACCGGAATCTTTCAAGCCTCTTGTCATCACGGCAAGCTGCACAAGTCGTGCAGCCAGAGCCTCTTCCGCTCCACTCTCCCCGCAGACAATCTGAACCTCAAGATCCTTTGGAGGATAATCAAAATTAAGAGAAACAAAACGTTGTCGGGTAGAAGGCTTAAGATCCTTCAAAAGACTCTGATAGCCTGGATTATAGGAGACGATGAGCATAAAATCTGCCGGAGCTTTAAAGATCTTTCCGAGTTTTTCTATGGGGAGTTCTCTTCTGTCATCGGTGAGCGGATGAATAACCACGGTCGTGTCTTTTCTTGCTTCAACGACCTCATCAAGATAACAGATACCACCAGACTTCACTGCAAGTGTTAAAGGACCATCCTGCCAGACGGCCTCATTCCCCTTGACAAGATAGCGCCCCACAAGATCAGAAGTCGAAAGATCGTCATGACAGGAAACGGTGATAAGTGGCAGGCGAAAACGCCAGGCAAGGTACTGAACAAAACGACTCTTGCCACATCCCGTCGGCCCCTTGAGCAAAAGAGGTAAGCTGTTTGCCTGGGCTGCCAGAGCAATCTCAATTTCCTTTCCCTGGGGGAGAAAAAAAGGTTCAGCAGTAATTCTATTTTCGTTAATTTTAAATCCTTGAAGGTCAGTCATCTACGATTTTTTCTCCCTGCGATCTGGTTAATCGATATAAAACAGCTGCAAAAAATAGCTAAGGTCGTCTAAAGCTGTGGATGCAGTGCAGTATCTAAAGAGGTTTTTCTTGGCAATCATCCGTAATACCCAACATCTACAGTCCAAAATATGACACATTGCCAAGGGACACAAGACAAACAAAGGTAATGGCAGCAATTTACCATGACAGCTTACAGGCAGCCCCGTGATTGCCAATCATCCCGCCAATAAAAAAAAATCAAATCATCATAGCCAATATTTTTGAGCCAATTTTTAACATCCCTTACGTTCCTTTCTTGACATCCCCAGATATATAAAGTATTTTTCTTCTCTTTTGATCTCTCGTCGACTAAAGGAATACTACCTGAAATATATAGGTTGCTTCTCAGTATTGTTCGTGGGAGAGGGGACAGAAACAAACTATCAGTGTCCGAAATACATTATTTTTTTACTCGTGCCAGAGGATTTCATTTTTTTGATAGATGAAATTCGGTTGGTACTCATGCCCGTCCGACCCGGGCCAGAAACTATTTCATTGCAATAAAGTACTATGTTTGAAAATTTATCTGACAGACTTGAGGGAGTGTTTAAAAAGCTCCGCGGCCATGGCAAGCTTTCCGAAGAGAATATCGCTGAAGCTATGGCTGAGGTCCGCAAGGCCCTTCTTGAAGCTGATGTAAATTTCAAGGTTGCCAAAAGCTTTGTTGCAACAGTCACGGAAAAAGCGGTTGGTCACGAAGTTTCCAAAAGCCTTTCTCCGGGCCAGCAGGTCATAA
Organism: Desulforhopalus sp. IMCC35007; assembly: GCF_005116575.1. Lineage (GTDB taxonomy): Bacteria > Desulfobacterota > Desulfobulbia > Desulfobulbales > Desulfocapsaceae > Desulforhopalus_A. The sequence continues at coordinate 182,111 of NZ_SWCN01000009.1, forward strand.
AGATTGTTCATGATGAACTCGTTGCGCTGCTTGGCGGAACAACCAAGCAGATAGAGCTGGATGGCAGGCAGCCCGTGATAATCATGATGGCTGGCCTCCAGGGTTCAGGTAAGACAACAACCACTGGTAAACTGGCAAAGCTGCTCAAGGCCAAGGGTCGCAGACCATATCTCGTTCCTGCTGATGTGTATAGACCTGCCGCCATTGAACAACTGCAGGTGCTTGGTGAAAGAGTCGGTGTTCCGGTACACCCATCGAACACAGACCAAAAACCCGTTGATATCTGTCAGAAAGCGCTCCTTGAAGCTGCAAAGCTGAATTGTGATACCATAATCATTGATACTGCAGGGCGACTGCATGTTGATGAAGCCCTCATGGGCGAGCTGAAAAACATTCAATCAGCAATCCCGCTCTCGGAAGTCCTCTTTGTTGCGGATTCCATGACCGGACAGGATGCGGTAACAGTAGCGGATAAATTCAACAGTGACCTTGAAATCACTGGTGTTATCCTCACCAAGATGGAAGGCGATGCCAGAGGCGGTGCTGCTCTATCGATCAAAAATGTTACCGGAAAACCCATTAAATTTGTAGGTATCGGTGAAGGCCTGGATGACTTAGAGATCTTTCATCCGGAAAGGGTTGCATCTCGTATCCTCGGGATGGGAGATATTCTTACCCTCATCGAGAAAGCTGAAGCGGTTGTCGACAAGAAAGAAGCCGACAGGATTGCCAAAAAACTGCAGAAGAATCAGTTTACTCTGGAAGATTTTCTAGACCAGATACAACAAATCAAGAAAATGGGTTCCCTTGAACAGATTCTTGATATGGTTCCAGGCATCAACAAGTTAAAAAAGCTCAAAGATGTCCCTAAGCCGGACGAAAAAGAACTGACAAAGACGGAAGCAATTATCCGCTCGATGACAGCCAAGGAGCGAAAAAATCACTCGATTATCAACACCAGCAGACGAAAAAGGATTGCTGCAGGCTCTGGTACTCAGATCAGTGAAGTAAACAGAGTGCTCAAAAGCTACTCTGAGATGTTGAAAATGATGAAGAAAATGCGTGGAAAACCTGGCGCTATGACAGGAATAAAACGCAGGAAATTGCCCAAAGGCATGAAAAAGAGATAGACTGTTCCTGAAACGGTTTTCAGGAAAATTAACCTACATATCAACCGGAGGATATACCGGAATGGCAGTACGTATTCGACTCACTCGACTTGGCAGAAAGAAACAACCCTTCTACCGTATCATTGTTGCTGACAGCGAAAGCAAACGTGATGGTAAATTCCTTGACGTTGTTGGAACCTATGACCCTCTTCAGGATCCAGCAGTGATCAAGATTGATAACAGTAAATTACAGGATTGGTTGGGCAAAGGTGCTCTTCCAACGACTACTGTGAAGAGCCTGATCAAAAAAGTAGCTGCTGAAGTTTAAAGATGGAAGAACTGATAGCCACTATTGCCAAATCTCTGGTAGATAGCCCGGATGATGTTAAAGTTGCACGAAGTGACGAAGACAGCAACGTCACAATTGAGTTGACTGTAGCTCCTGATGATCTGGGTAAGGTAATTGGCAAACAGGGACGAACGGCTAGAGCATTGCGATCAATTCTCGCGGCTACGGCTGCCAGAGAAGAAAAAAGATCACGCCTTGAAATAGTAGAATAGCAGGTTTCATAGTCGATGGAAATTCAGTATCCCAAAGACAAATACCTGCTTGTTGGTAAGGCGAGCAAACCTCACGGCCTGCGTGGTGAGGTAAAGGTATACTGTTACTCCGGCCAGCCAGAAAACTTTCTTGCCTACAAAGAGCTTACTCTTTGTGATCCAAAAGGAAATATTACTGGCCCGATTGCTGTCTCTAGCACGCGTGTTCAGGGCAAGATGGCTGTGGTGAAACTTGCAACGGTTGTTGACCGTAGCGCAGCCGAAAATATTGAAGGTTTTCTGGTACTTCTTCTTAAGGAGGATTTACCTGAGACAAAACCCGGTGAATACTACTGGCATCACTATCTCGGTAAATTACTCGTAGATATGGATGAGAAAATCATAGGTACTGTCAGCTCCTTATTTAATGGCGGTGCCCAGGATATTCTGGTTGTAGACACTGGTGACGGTGAGGTAATGGTTCCGGTCATAGACAGTTTTATCATCAAAGAAACTGAAGAGAGAATTGTTGTTGACCTGCCGCCCGGATTGCTGGAAATCAACGCTGACACCCTTGAGTGAAAACGTTGCAAACCACATGATTTTTGACATACTGACTATTTTCCCAGAGCTATTGGATTCTCCCTTACAGGAAGGGATCATCCGGAGGGCTCTGTTACAAAAATTGATTGAAGTCAATATCATAAACGTCAGGAGTTTTGCAACCGGGCCTCACTCCATGACCGATGATCGGCCTTTTGGTGGGGGCGAGGGAATGGTCATGAAACCAGAACCTCTCGCGGAAGCCGTTGATAGTAGAAAAATGAAGGGTGGTAAAAATGCCCGCGTTATTTTTCTAAGCCCTCAAGGCAAAACATATTGCCAGAGCCTTGCACAACAGCTTGCGGCTGAGGACCATCTCATTATGGTCTGTGGGCGATATGAGGGCGTTGATGAAAGATTTGTCGATCAGTATGTTGATAACGAAATTTCCATCGGGGATTTTATTTTGACGGGTGGAGAACTTGGTGCAATGGTGATGATAGACTCCATCACCCGTTTGCTCCCTGGTGTGTTGGGCTGCAAAGATTCTGTTGAAAAAGATACATTCAGCAGAAATCTGTTAAAACACGCACAATATACCAGACCACGCTGCTTTAATAAAAGCGAGGTCCCTGAGGTGTTGCTGTCAGGCAACCATGAGCACATTGAACAGTACAGGTTTATTGATTCCGTCAAACGAACCCTAAAAAAAAGACCTGAGCTGTTTATAAACGAAACTTTTTCAAACAGCGAGCGCAAGCTGCTGAAAACAGCAGGCCTGCTGAGCAGTGTTGAAAAAGCGCAACAAACCGGTAAAAATTGATGTCCAAAGGTAAGAGGTCTCTACATATTGCCTTGGTCCATCACCCGGTGGTCAATAAAAAAAGAGAAATAATCGGTTCTGCTGTGACCAATCTTGATATCCACGATATCGCCCGAACAGCCAGAACCTATGGGGTTGGAAGTTATTTTATATCTACCCCATATGAGGATCAGCATGCGCTCGTAAATGAACTTTTAGAGCACTGGCAAAGCGGGTATGGAGCAACATATAATCCGGCTCGCAAAGAAGCCCTGGCAAGAGTTCGACCGGTTTTTTCAGTTGATGAGGCGGTCAGTTCTCTTACAAAAGAATATGGCCGGGCACCTCATCTGGTGACGACAAGTGCTCTGGAACAGGGGAACACCATAGGCTACGCTGAACTGAGAAAAAAAATTAATGAAAAAGAACCGGTTTTATTATTATTTGGAACCGCACATGGGCTTGCCCAGGAAATTTTAGAGCAGTGTGAATATAGTCTGCCCCCTATTAAAGGTGGTACAGACTACAACCATCTTTCTGTACGATCTGCAGCATCAATTATTATTGATAGATTGCTCGGATCATGAGATGATGACAAAGAAACTATTTAACCGTTGGATAAGCTTTATCCACTGACACTTCAACCAATAGAAGACGTTATGAGCACAATAATCGACAGAATAAATCAAGAGCAGTTGCGTATGGATCACCCTGAATTTCGTCCTGGTGACACTGTAAAGGTACATATCCGTATCATTGAGGGTGGAAAGGAACGTGTGCAGATTTTCCAGGGAATTGTTATCAAGCGAAAGCGTGGTACCATGGATGCGAGCTACACCGTAAGAAAAATCTCCCACGGTGTTGGGGTTGAAAAAACTTTTGCTTTACACAACCCTCGTATAGAGAAAATTGAGGTTATAACCCGTGGTCGTGTTCGTCGTTCACGTTTGTACTACCTCCGCAATCTTACCGGCAAAGCTGCACGTATCCGCGAACGCGGACTACCTCGCTAGATTGCAAACAAGATTACAGTCACTGTCGTTATTTATTTAATTACAGTGACTGTTTTTACCAGGACCATTGGCCTGGTTTCAATATGATACAATTATTGTCTGACACCTCAATCGGTGAAGATAATTTCATATTTGAAAAAACACTGCGCAAACACGGATACCTGAGTATCGCCGGTTGTGACGAAGTTGGGCGAGGCCCCCTTGCCGGGCCTGTTGTTGCCGCTGCGGTGATATTACCAGATTGTGCAGACCCTTCTCTCTACCTTGACTCCAAAGTTCTTTCCCACAGCAAAAGAGAGTATCTTGCTCAGCTTCTTTTCGATCAGGGTGCACAAATTGGTGTTGGATTCGTTTCTGAATCTGAAATCGATCGTATAAATATTCTCCAGGCATCTCTTCTTGCAATGAAAATTGCAACAGAAAACCTTCCCGGTACTCCTGCTGATTTCCTTCTCGTTGACGGTAAATTTAAAGCGCCTGTTTGCATAGATCAGCAAACAATGATCAAAGGGGAAGCCAAAAGCGCCTCCATTGCCGCTGCCAGTATCATCGCCAAGGTTCGACGCGATCAATATATGATTTGCATGCATGAAAAATATCCCCAATATAATTTCGCCAACAACAAAGGGTACCCCACCAAAGAGCACCGAGCGGCACTCCAACAGCTCGGCCCCTGCCCAATCCATCGACGCAGCTTTAACGGGGTTGTAGATCATGCTTAATATGCGCCAGTTACTTGGGCAAAACGGAGAAGCTGATGCATCTTCTTATCTTAGGAAAAAAGGTTATAAAATAATCACTACAAACTACCGATGTAAATACGGCGAAATTGACATCATTGCAAAAAATGATGAAGTTCTTGTTTTTATAGAAGTCAAGACCAGAGCAAGCAAAAAATTTGGTAGTCCGGCCGCCGCTGTTGATTTAAGGAAACAGATTCAGATTTCAAAAGCAGCCCATCACTATCTCTCTGAACTTGGCAATGAGGAAGTCGACGCACGTTTTGACGTCGTGTCGGTTCTCGCCGAAAAAGATAAGAAATACAAAATCGAACATATTATCGATGCATTTGAATTCTGCCTCTTTAAATAGTGACACTAAGTGACATATACATATCAAATGAACAGTGTGGGCTCGTTACGAATATACTCATTTCGTTTAACACCCCTCCACACATTGCATTAAATAAATTTAGAGGTACAGTATTAGCATGAGTATGATTGGTATAACAATGGGCTGCCCGGCCAGTATTGGACCGGAAATAATATTGCATTTTTTCTCTGATTCTCCTTTTGATGCAGATGTGCTACCCGTTGTTTTAGGCGATATCACCGTTCTTGAAAAATGCGCAAGGGACCTCGGTCACAAAGATTTAAAAATTGTGCCCTGGAATGTCGGCCAGGATCGTCCTCTGCTCAAAAAAAATACAGTACCGGTCTTACCTCTTTCCAGCCTTTCTGAATCAGATATTATCTGGGGCAAGCCTAATGTTGCAACGGGGAAGGCAATGGCCGAATACATCACAGAAGGAGTAAAGCTGGCCCAAGCTGGAGTCCTTGATGGAATCACCACCTGCCCTATCTCCAAATATGCACTCAACCAGGCAGGATATGCCTATCCCGGCCACACCGAGATGCTGGCCAAACTAACAAATACCAAAAATTATGCGATGATGATGGCTGGAGACCGACTCCGGGTCACCCTTGTTACAATCCATTGCCCGCTCGCCAATGTTGCAGGGACTCTCACCCGACAATCCATAGTTCAGCTGATTGAAACTACCCACCAGGCACTGACTGTTGATTTTGGTATTTCCGTACCAAAAATAGCCGTAGCCGCCCTCAATCCCCATGGTGGTGAAAATTTGCTTTTTGGCAGAGAAGAAAAAGATATCATCTGTCCGGCAATTGTTGAGGCCTCAGCAATGGGTTTTGATATCCATGGTCCCTTCCCACCTGATACTGTTTTTTATAAAGCGTCTCAGGGGGATTACGATGCCGTCGTCTGCATGTATCATGACCAGGGTCTCATTCCCTTTAAGCTGTTACACTTTGAAGATGGTGTAAATGTTACCCTTGGCCTTCCCATAGTTCGGACTTCGGTTGATCACGGAACGGCTTATGACATCGCTGGCCGTGGAATCGCAAGTTCTTCAAGTCTGAGCGCTGCAGTTACCCTTGCGGGCAGCATAGCCAAAAACAGAAAAGTAAACGCTACAACTCAAAGGAAGAGCTGATGAGAAACAGCCGGGGTATACTTATCGTATTTGAAGGCACCGATGGAACAGGTAAGTCTACCCAACTCGCCCTTCTTGCTGACTATCTGCAAAGTAGAAATTATCCGGTGGTAACCACGAGGGAGCCTACCACCGGCCCGTACGGACAAAAAATTCGCGACCTCTATGTAAAAAGAGACACATGTAGCCCAAGCGAAGAACTCGAACTTTTTCTCGCTGACCGCAAAGAGCACGTCGATACCCTGATCAACCCGTCACTTGCAGAAGGGAAGATCGTTCTCTGTGACCGCTACTTCCTCTCCACGGTTGCATATCAGGGAGCGCTCGGATTTGATGTTGAAGAATTGCTATCACGTAACAGCTTTGCGACTCCACCTGATATAGCCCTTCTTTTTTACATTCCACTTGAGACCGCATTGCAACGTATAACCGTTGGACGGGGAGACATGTTAAATGACTTTGAAAAAAGTGAAAACCTCTCTAAAGTAGCAGCCATTTTTGACTCCCTCTCTGAAAATTATATCAAAAGAATTAATGCCGAGGGATCAATTCAGCAGGTTCATTTAACTGTGTTATCGCTTGTCCTTCCACTTATTCCAGACTCTCTGAAGCTGCAGGCATAAATTATGGCGCCGTATCGGATATTCATCTTCATTTTTTTGTTGCTCACAAGCTGCAGCAGTAAACCAACAGCTATTTCTCTACCGGAACCAGAGGAACAAACAGATTTTTCATGTTCCTCCTTTTATTTCCTCTGGGGTACTCATGCCGAATTTTCCGAACGTTATCCTGAAGCCCTGGAAGCCTATGAAAAGGCCCTTATTTGCGACCCCGGCGCCAGTTATATAAAAGAAAAAATTCCCATTCTTATGCTGAAAATGGGCGATTACGAGACTGCGGCTACCTGGCTCACCCAAGCGATAGAAGAAGAGCCAAACAATACAACATATCTTCTTTTCCTCGCCAACATATACGTACAGCAGGAAAAGATTGAAGAAGCCGTTGTGCTCTACGAACAGATCCTCGCCATTCAACCCGACAATGAACCTGTCAACACCCGTCTTGGAATTTTATACACTCACCTTGGTCAATACGACACAGCAGAACAGATTTTCCGTCAGCTTCTTGAACAAAACCCGGAATCATATTTCACTATTCTTTCCCTTGCGCGGCTGCTCAATCAAAAAAACGAATATAATGAGGCTGCGGAGCTGTATGAAAAGGCTCTTACCCTGAACTGGTCCAAAGAACTCGCCTTTGAAATAGGTTACCTTTACAGCAGCCGGGATGAATTTGAAAAAGCCTTACGCATTTACACGACGATCACAGACAACGACAAATTTGACGAAAGGGCTCTGCTCAGCCGCATCCAGACCCTTCTGGATCTGAACAGACTTGAGGAGGCAAACACCTCTTTAGAAAATATCCGTCAGTTCAGTGAAAATCCTGACCATATCGATCTCATTATCAGCAAGGTATATCTCCAGCAAGACAGAATAGCAGAAGCCAAAGAAATACTCGAACGCCTGGCAAAATTACCGGATTCCTCCGAAGCCAGCTATATGCTCGCCCTTCTCGCTTACCGCGAACAAAAGTATACAAAAAGCCTTGAATATGCTGATAATATTACAGCCGACAGCGATAATTTCGAAGAAGCTGTCTACCTCAAGGTCAAGGTGTTGCAAAAACTGAATAAGCAAAATGAGGCATTTACACTGCTAGAGACCAATCTCTTGAGTGAAACAACCAGTAGCCCGCTTTTTTTCGCCTTGCTCTCTACTTTATACCAGGATAAGAAAAATAATGAGCAGGCGCTGACTACTCTACGTAACGGTATTGTGGCTTATCCAGAAAATCATCAGCTTCATTTTGAACTTGGCCTGCTCCTTGAAAAGAACAACAGAACAGATGATGCTATCGTCGAAATGGAAAAAGTGCTCGAACTCGAGCCCGATCACGCCGACGCACTTAACTTCATTGGCTATAGCTGGGCCGAGAAGAATACTCGTCTGGAGGAGGCTCTCAGTTATATCCTCAGGGCTATTGCACTCAAACCGGACAACGGCTTTATCATTGACAGCCTCGGTTGGGTCTACTTCCGGATGAACAGATTCGAAGAAGCCGCACAGGCCCTGGAGCAGGCGGTCAGCCTGGTACCAAATGATCCACATATCTTTGATCACCTCGGGGATACCTATAAGGCCCTCGGGCTGAGAGAAAATGCACTCCGTGCCTATGAAAAAGCTTACGAATTATTCGAGAATAAAGAAGAGAAATCCTTCATAAAAGACAAGATCAATGCGCTGGGAAAATAATTTTTGCACCAGAAATAACACTATTGCTGCACTGTTTCTACTTCTGATTCTTTCATGTTCTGGCTGTGCCCAGAAACCATGGGGAATATCGCTTGAAGAAAAAGAATATGACAGCGCTCTTCGGCTCGCCAATGAGATGGCCGACAACAATAGCCAATGTTTGAGAAGTATCCACACTGACCTTACAGTGGAATATGTAACGCCCCTTGAAAAAAGATCATTTTCCGGATATTTACTCTATTCACCTCCGGCCAGTTATAAATTCGTGATCAGTAACCCCCTCGGCCAACCCCTTTTTATTATTGCTGGCAACCAAAATAAATACCAGGTGATTAATACTCTGGAGACAAAATATATTGCAGGGGGGATGACCTCTTTTGCACTTCGGAACCAGTTGCCCATTCATTTTTTAAAGGGCCGCTGGGATGACTGGCTGACGGGGAAAAATACCATTTCTACAGAGTATATTACAGATATTAGCCTTGATCGACAATCCCGTGGTATCTGGTTCACCTTCGAGGACAACACAGGCGCAAAAAACATCTCTCATCTCCTTGTTGATCCTGAAAAAAAAGTCATTCTCGAACACGTACTGGATACGCGAAACAAAAAATCCCTGGCGACGATTGACTACAGCGACTACCTGCAAGACCAGTCCTGCCTTCAACCCCAGAATATTTATATTTCAGGTCTTGACTACGGCACAACTATCAGATTTCAACTGGCTGACACAGAGCTGGTTGCTGAAATAAAAACATACTCCCTGAATCCACCCCAAGGTTATCTCAGGCAGATCAGGCCTTAGTCTCGATAAAAACAGCTGATTACAGATTATTGTGCGTCTTTTTCCGAGGGCAGCTCGTTGACAATCAAAACAAAAAGATTGTCATTTTTAAAAAACACCTGTTGTAGATCATAGTCCCGATCAGGCGAGAGGTCCAGGACCACCCGAACCATATCCTTATCCGCGTGATATGCAGTCCTGACGCTTTCCACATATTTACCACCAGCATCAATCTGCTTTTGCACATCACTGCTCAATTTCATACTCGGAAAATCACACAGGACACGCGGGTTATTTTTTTCGATTGCCGAAACGGTTGGTGGGAAAAAATCGTTGAGGTGAAAAAGAACCATCTCCCCACGATTCGATGAGTCATCAAAAGAGACCTCAAGCAGTTGCGGCATGCCGGGAGATATCTCTTGCACTGCAGGGGATGGGTTATCTTCAGAGACAACAGGGGGAGCATCCTTTACTTCTTCTGTTGCAGCGACAGCCGGTGCTATCGTGTTTGTATCGACGCCAGGGCTGATCACAGTTTTTTCATCTTTGACTGGCAAAACATCATTTGAAACAGGTGCTTTCTCTGTTTCTTGTGGAATATTCACTGTTTTTTCGGCAATTGCACCTCTCGTCAGTACCACCTCAAGAAGGTTCTCGCTTTCTGTAAAACTGTGTTTATAGTCGACAGCGTAGTTTTTTGACAGATCGATCACTATACGTGCTTTACTTTTGGGTTCTTTGTGTAAACCGATACGAATATTTTCAGCCAGTTCGCCTTCGGGAAGTGGTATAAGATTCTTTTTGCGGTATATAGATTCCGGGAAATCGATGACCAGCCGTGGTCGCTCCCCTTTAATGGCAAACATGGTAACAGGAACGGGCGCACCGAGCTTAAAACTGATTGTTTCCTGATCAGCAGATATCTTAGCGTGGTTGATTGAGACTATCTCCACAGGGTTTGTCTTTTCTGCCAGCAAGATTGATGGTGAAAACAAACAAAAGCCGATAATTGTTACTGCTAACACTATCCCCAATTTCATCTGACAAATCCTTTTTTTTTATTATAACGTATGCTTATGTGAAGAATTATGTTCAACGTAATTGATTACCTCATCCTGACTTGAAAAGTCAACCAAATTTCAGTAAATGGAAGGGCTGGCTTTTAACAATTTCCTCTGGAACTTCAGGCCTTACGCCTCCTTGTTCAGATAACTCTCCAACGGTACCCCGATGACAGATCGTACAATCCTTTCAGCAATAAACAGACCAGGTCGCTATCTCGGCCATGAATTTAACTCCGTCCAGAAGAAATGGGATAGTGCAAAGGTTACATTCGCTCTTATCTTTCCAGATCTCTACGAAATTGGCATGTCTCACCAGGGTTTACAAATACTATATCATCTTTTGAATAAAAAAGATGAATTCCTTGCCGAACGCTGTTATTGCCCTGACACCGATGTGGAAAAGTTACTCAGAGCAGAAGGTGCACCTCTCACCAGTCTTGAAAACGGCCAGCCCTTAAAAAATTTTGACGTCCTTGGCTTTACCCTGCCCTATGAGCTTTGCTACACCAATATCCTCACAGTTCTTGATCTTGCATCTATTCCTTTCTATGCCAAAGACCGTGACGCCTCATACCCGCTCCTTCTCGCCGGAGGTGCCTGTGCACTCAACCCAGAACCAGTAGCCGAGTTTTTTGATGCCGTTCTTCTGGGTGATGGAGAAGAGGCTCTCATTGAAATAGCGCTGGTAATCGCCAGGGCCAAAGATGAAGACCTCACAAAGGACAAAGTTCTGCAACGGCTTTCAGAAGTTCAGGGTGTTTATGTCCCGAGCCACTTTCATGTTGAATATGACACGCAGAAGGCAGAACATCAGATCAACCACATCAGTCACAAAACGACAGATGGAACATCCATTACAAGAAGAATAGTTGCCAGTCTTGATGATATCGAGCACTTAAAAAACCCGATTGTACCCAATGCAAAAATTATCCATGACCGCCTTGGTATCGAAGTTGCGAGAGGCTGCACGCGGGGTTGCAGATTTTGTCAGGCGGGCATCACCTACCGCCCGGTTAGAGAACGTAGTATTGAGAATGTTATCGAGCTTGCCAAAGAAAGTATCAAAAATTCAGGTTTTGACGAAGTCGCGCTGCTCTCACTTTCTACCGGCGACTATTCCTGCCTGGAACAGGTCCTCCCCCGGTTAATGGATGAATTTGCCGATAAATACGTCTCAGTCGCCATGCCTTCAATGCGGGTAGGAACCCTTACACCAGCCATCATGGAACAGGTGAAACGAGTACGGAAAACTGGGTTTACCCTCGCCCCTGAGGCAGGAAGCGAACGGTTGAGACGGGTTATCAACAAAGGTATTACCGAAGATGACCTGATTAATACCTGTACCGAGGCCTTTAATCTGGGCTGGCGAATCATCAAGTGCTACTTCATGATTGGTCTGCCGACTGAAACCCAGGCAGATATAGACGGGATAGTGGATCTGGTGCAGAAGATGCTCGCAGCCCGCGGACATGGTCCGGGAAAAGGAAAAAAACAGATTAACGTCAGTGTTGGCACATTTGTGCCCAAACCACACACCCCCTTTCAGTGGGAGAAACAACTGACCATAGAAGAAAGCATTACTCGGATCCGGAGTCTCAGTGATAATTTACCCCAGAAAGGTGCTAATTTTCGCTACCATAACCCTCGAATAAGCTATCTTGAAGGTGTGTTTTCAAGAGGGGACAGACGACTTGCCGCTCTTATCGAAAACGCCTGGCAACATGGCGCCCGCCTTGATGGCTGGACAGAACACTTCAATATAGATGTATGGCAACTGGCGGCAAGTAATACAGGTATCAACCTCGACAGTTATCTCAGAGCCAGAGACCTTGATGAAATTTTACCATGGGACCACCTTCAGACCGGGGTGGACAAACAATTTCTAAAAGACGAGTTGGAAAAGGGCAGAAATGAAGGCTATACCCCTGACTGCCGCTACCACGCCTGTCAAAAATGTGGCTTGTGTGATTTTGAGACCATTCTGCCGATAGTTCACAACCGGAAAGGTGAACTTGCACCTGTTGTAAGTGCACCCGTTAAAGAGACCGGTCCTGCTGAGGAAGGTCATTTTAAATATCTGGTTCACTACTCCCGTGTCGGCAACATCTGCTATCTTGGCCACCTTGAGATACTTCAGGTTGTTTTCAGAGCCTTGCAAAGAGCCGAGATTCCAACCAACTACAGCCAGGGATTCAATCCATCACCCAAGGTTTCTTTTGGTCCCGCTCTTCCAGTCGGCACCGAGAGTTATGCAGAATATTTTATCATGGATTTAACCAGACCTCTGAAGGATATCCATGAAGCCCAAAGTATCCTGAACAACACCCTGCCGCCAGGCCTTGAAGTGACAGGAATAGAACTCCATTCCGGTAAAGTCCCACAGAAGATGAAGGTCTCCTACAATATCACCTTAGGAGAAGATGCCACCGAGAGCCAGCATGAGGCCGCCAGGAATTTTGCGGCAGCCCAGACTTTTTTGGTGAAAAAGACCAGAAAAGGCAAAACAAAAGAGATAGATATTCGCCCATTAATCGAAAAATTAACGTTTACTGGACCGCAACAGGTTGAACTGGAAATTATCGCAGAAAGTGCCCAGCCAGGTATTAAACCGATCGAGGCAATTGTCAGTATCCTGGGCATCTCAGAAACAAGTGCCAGCCACATTGAAATTGTAAAAAAAGGTTGGGTGCAACTGGATTGATCCAGTTACTTCCTAAACGAAAATGGCTCCCTACTGTCAAACAAGCCTCAGATACCAACCAGCAGGACGGCACCTCTCCGCCTTGCTGGTTGTCATTTTCTTTATTCTCAGCATAACCACAACGGTGTATGGCAGGCAGTCAGGTTCTATAACCGCACTGACTGAACTTGTCACCAATGGCAGTTATCTCGTCAAGTCAGAGACAAAAACAATCGGCTACAGACAACAGGAGCTCTTTACTCCAGCTTCTACTCTTAAAATTCTCACCGCCCTTGTTGCACTTGAGCTGCTGGGACCGCAGTTCAGATTTGAAACTCATTTTTACATAGATGAGACTCAAAACCTTTATATAAAGGGCTATGGTGACCCTTTTTTAACCTCTGAAGAAATCCTGTCAATATGTTCGTCCCTTAAAAAACTCGGCCTTAACACCATCCAAAACGTGTATCTTGACACCACCGCATTTATGGATGAGCCGACCCCAGGCAGCAATAACAGCACGAATCCATACGATGCTCCTTATGGTGGCCTGGCTGTGAATTTCAATTCCCTTGCCATCAAAAAAGACCCCGACGGCACCATTGCATCAGGAGAACCCCAGACACCAACTCTGCCAATGATGACCAAACTGGGCAAGGATTTACCACCCGGCATTCAACGCATAAATATAGCATTACTCTCCCTCAATGACCATATTTCAGCGCCACTTCAATATGCCGGTGAATTGTTTTCAGCCCAGCTGAAACGTTCAGGAATCTCCATTCAAAAGGATTTTCAGGTTAAGGCCGTACCCTCTTCTCTTCCCCCGATCCTTATTCACAAAAACAGCAAAAACCTTGAGAAGGTTTTGTATGAATGTCTTTATTATTCCAACAATTTTATTGCAAATCAGCTGTTTCTCTCCTGCGGCCTGTATAAATATGGCTCTCCTGCATCACTCGACAAATCCCGCAGCGTTATGACCAATTATCTCGAAAGCACTTTAGGGCTTTCTCCGTCCCAGATAACAGTTGATGATGGTTCAGGGTTAAGCAGAAAAAACAGAATCAGTACAGAGGCCCTCGTAAAGATTCTCGATAAATTCAAACCATACAGCCACCTTCTTCGCAACAAGGAAGGAATTTTACTCAAAAGCGGAACCATGACAGGAGTGTATTGCTACGGAGGATACATCATAGAAAATGATAATCTTACCCCCTTTGCTATTCTCCTCAACCAAAGCAATAACACCAGAGACGACCTTCTTAAGCGTCTCCAGGCGCTCTACCGATTGTCGAAATAGATAAACGTTGAATAACAGCACCTTGAGTGGACAATAAATTAATGTTGCTCTCCCATCTTTCCTCTATTATTTTATGAGCGATCAAATCGTCCGAATCCATTATCAAACGACCTGCAATCATGGAAGGAAGAAAACAATGAATCAAAAAGTTTTTATAACTCTACAGTTCTTTGTCGTTATCTCACTGGCGACTCTCATGCTGAGTGGCTGCGGAGCACCAGCCGGCAGCGCAGAAGACGGAAAAAGATGGTATACTATGAACAATTGCTCGTCCTGCCATGGCTTGCATGGCAACGATGGACGCGCCATCGATATTGCTGGTATTGATATGGGCTTTGGCCGTTTCGTTCGAATATTACGAAGAACCGACGCCCCAATCATGCCTTTTTTTCCCGAATCAAAAATATCTAAACAGGATGCCGCTGATATTTACGCGTATCTCAAAAGTGTGGAAAAATAATATTTGAAGGATGCAATACCGTATAAAATTCGATTTTACCTCGCCAATTTTATTCGTTTATACGTCAACGACACCTCCATTCTCCCAAACAACAATTTGTCGGTTTAATCAGCTAATAGTACGGGAACTGATTACTCCCTGTAGAGCGGCAGATGTTGATTTATAACTTGCATGCAACTTTCCATAGGTGTAAACAAAAAGCGCAGGTTTAATTTTTTGTACTTTTATTAGATTCAAGGAGAATTCTTTCGATGCCTATACGTTGCCCATCAAATATTTTAGTAAAACTTTTTCACCTTACCCTTATCATTACTGTTGCAATACTTCCCCTTGCCCCAGCCTCCTCTCTTGCGGCAAACAGTACGGAGAGTGAAAAAATAATTGAAGTTACAGAACAGAGTAAAATCCCAGTGGTAACAACCGAGTCTAAAACGGAAATATCACAGGAAACAAGCACTCAGGTCGATACTTTGCCAGAAACTCAAGTTGACACTTCACCAGAACCTGAAACAACGCCGCCCGTCGAAGTCGACAAGCCAATGTCAACAGGCATGAAAGTGGCGCTTGGAGTTGGGGCAGGAGTTGTCGTTATTGCAGGAGTCGCCGCTCTTGCAGGTGGTGGTTCGGGCGACTCTACCCCAACACCACCAACAACAGATCAGGTAGTAGGGGCCTGGCATGCTAATGCTATATGCATCGATGGTCGAACCTATTCAGGCACCTATACTCTTTATGCTGGTGGTTCCCATTACTTTGACATCACCATTTCAGATGGTACCCATGTAGCCGGTTCTGGAGCCTGGAACCTTGACGAATATGATCTAGAATTGCGTAATTATCAGCACTCCACATACCAGGGCACATTTGCAGAAAGAATAAAAACAACTGTTACACTTTATGCCACCGATGGAAGATGGAAATTGGTATTAACTAAATAATTTGGAACAAACATTTCTTCCTGAAGAGAAAAAATCAAAGAACTTTTTCCTTCAGGAGGACAACCCTTTTTTCTATTCTATACTATTTCTTATCTATGTGTCTGCAGCACAACCACAATCACGATTGTAACTACAATTTACGGCTACTCATCTGACAAATTAAATGATTGAGGCTATTGAGAAAATAGAGCGTAAAAGTTGTTTTTTAAATCATGACCTGCGACATTACCGCTTAATCGCAGCATCACGGATTTATCAACTATAGTTTCTTTTTTCATCATAGCTCAATTAAGGATCTGCTCATAACTGTGCTTACTCAACTGCTCGAAACAAAAGGAGAGTTTGAACTTATATTGCTCAACTAACCACTCAAAGTGACTTTAACGCCTGGATCGGCTCAAGATGAGCGGCCTGCACTGCTGGATAGATGCCAAAGAAAATTCCCGCAAAAACAGCAAGCACAAATGGCAAGGCAATAGACAGTAGTGTCACGGAGACTGGCCACCCAGCTATCTGCTCAATCAAAATTACCGCAGCCCCACCAAGGACCATACCAAGCAACCCACCCGTAATGGTAAGCAGTACAGATTCGGTGAGGAACTGTAAAACGATATCCCACTTCGTTGCTCCGACCGCCCTCCGTATACCTATTTCCCGCTTTCGTTCAGACACGTTTGCCAGCATAATGTTCATTATTCCAACACCACCTACAAAAAGCGAGATACCTCCGGTCACTGCCAGAAACAGATTAAAGACAGCCTGCGTTTTCATGGATTGATTCAATAGTTGTCGCGGGACTACCATACTGTAATCGTGAACCTCATGGTGGCTTAAATAGAGGAGTCGGTCTATGACCTCCGATGCCACAATAACATCGGTATCGCCAGTCACCTTTACAACAATCTGATTCAAATCTGCGGAGAGGGACGATTTAAGAGGGTCATCCCGATGCATTGCTGAAAACGGGAAGGAGAGAAAAACCATTTCATCCACGTTTTCCCGGGCAATCTCTTCAACCTCAGTATCAACCCTCTTCGTGTCTTCAAGGATGCCCACAATCTTGTAGAGTTGATCCCCCAGACGCACATACTCCCCAAGCCGCCCTGCTGCACCAAGCTGACGAGAAATTGTCACCCCCAGAACGCATACCAGATTATTTTGATACGAATCTTCAGGGAGAAGAAAACGACCTTTACTCAGAATTCTCCCGGTAATTTCTAAATAGGAAGAGCTCACGTAAACAACTTTTGCCGTGATATCTTTATTCATACCAAAAGGGGCCTGAGAAATCTCTTTCATCCCAGCGACTCCTGCAATAAAAGGTTGTTTTTCCAGGCGCTGAATGTCATTCCAGGTCAAGCCATATACTTGATTGCCGGAGAGAACTGTTGCCTGATCGTCTGGTTGTTTTGCCTGATGAATATATATATTGCTGAGGCCAAGCCCAGCCAAGGTTGACATGACCTTCTGTTTTGCCCCTTCGCCGGTTGAAATCATCACCATAACCGCCATAACACCACAGACGATTCCCAGAATACTCAACAGTGATCTGAGCTTGTGAGAGATCAGGGATGTATATGCAACCTGAACCAATCGTAGCAGTCTCAGCATATCAACTCGCCAGCCTGCCATTTTTCATAGTCAAAATCCGGTTTGTCATTCCAGCAACATGTTGATCATGGGTCACCAAAATTATCGTCGCACCACCGTCATTGAGCCTTCGAAGAAGATTGAGAATTTCCTTACTGTTATCATCATCAAGATTTCCGGTAGGTTCATCGGCTAAGATCAATTTTGGTGCAATGGACAGAGCCCTTGCAATTGCCACTCTCTGCATCTCTCCACCCGACAGCTCGGCTGGACGATGGTGTCTCCTCTCTGATAAACCAACGACATCTATTGCCGCATCAACCTGCCGCCCCACCTCAGCTTTTGTCTCCCCTCTGTAGAGATAGGGCATGGCGACATTGTGCCAGACATCCTGTTCTGTTATCAGGTCAAAAGTTTGAAAAACATAGCCAATCCAGTGAGCTCTGATCCAGGATCTTTCTCGATCCGATAAGGAACCGATCTCTCGACCATCCAATTGATAGGTTCCGTTATCCGGCTGCAGCAAGGTTCCCACTATATGCAATAAGGTCGTCTTCCCTGAGCCTGAGGTTCCCATTATCGAAATGAAATCCCCTTTGGCCACATCTAAATTCACACCAGATAAAACATGTACCGGCTTCTGCCCTAAGGTATAACTTTTCTGTATTTTGTCTAAGCTGACGAGCATATCTTCTTTCATCAGGGCCCACCCCGATCAACCAGACTCACCCGTTCACCTTCTGTTAGTCCTTCAATGATTTCAACAAAGTCCTCATTTTGGGCACCAACCTTTATCTCCCGCTGTACGTAGCCCATCACCCCGTTTGCAACCCAACAGTAGTTGACCGCACCATCTCTGAAGACAGCCTGAACCGGCACCGTCAATACATTTTCCAGCGATTTTGAAACAACAGAAACCTGACAGGTCATTCCAGGCCTGAATCGTTGATCTTCTCTATCCAGGGTAAAAACAAGCTGAAAAAATTTTTCCTGACCTGCACTGGCATCGACGGTGGCTGCCAGTGCACCAATAAAGGTCAGCTCTCCAGACATTACAGCGTCAGGATATGCATCCACATGCACTTCACCCACCTGGCCCATCTCAAGTTTATGCAAGTCGATCTCCCGCGCCTTTGTCTTGACTATCATCTTGGTAATATCGGGGAGGTAAAGTATTGGCAGGTTTTGAAAGACGGCATCACCAACCCTCGGTTTACGCTTTTCTCCATCGCGAAAGGTCTCGTAATGGATAACAATACCATCAAAAGGGGCACGTATGACTGTATTGGCAAGTTCTTTTCGTGCAAGCTCGAGGGCGCTTTTTTTCGCCTGCAATTTACTGTCTATCTGAATCAATGTAGCTTCAGCCTTGGCGATTCTATGCTTGCCTCCCTGTAGGGTCTGCTCCACCAGAAGACTGGTATTCTTTCTTTTAGCAAGTGCGCTTTCAAGCAGGGCGGGCAGTACGTGCTTATTATAATTTATGTACCTATCATTCGCGGTCTTTAATTGATCACGGTAAACGGCTATTTTTTCTTCCACCGAACTGATCTCGGATTTATTGTCAAAGCCTTCTTCTTTCAAAGCGAGAAGATCCGAATAAAAAGCTTCATAACGCTGCAGTTCGAGCTTTGCCTTATCCTTTTCTTCCTGCAGTGATGAAATCTTCAGGGGACCGTCACCGTCACGTAACCGCTTATACTCCAGTTCCGCCACGTTGAGATTATACTGGGCATTGGCAATCTCACTCTGGACCTGATTTTCCTCATAGCTTACTTCCTGGTCAGAGGCCTGAACGGCAGCCGCAAGACCTGCAACCTCGGCTGTCAATTGGTCCACAAGATTTTCATATGGAGCCGGGTCGAGCCGTACGAGAATATCATCACGTTTGACCCGAAGACCGTCCCCTATAAGATAAATAATTTTCCCTTTTGAATCTCTTATTTCTGAGGCGACCATATGCGATTGTGCAGCATCGAGAACCCCTACGACATGCAGATCAACGGAAAAACTCCGCCTTTTAACAACTCCGTCTACTGTATTTAATTCAGGAACAATCTCTCTTTTCTGATACCAAAAAGAGGCTACAAAAAATGAGAGAAGGAGGACAAGAATCACAACACCACTTTTCATTGTGTCACTTCCCCTCTCTCCTGGCGCTCAATCAAAGTCCCGAGTACTGACCGGAGGTTGTAGGTGCCAATTATATAGGCTATCCTGTCAGAGATCAGGTCTGTCTGTGCTTTTTGTAACTCTGACTGTGACTCCAGAAGGTCAAAGTTACCTGCCATACCATGGCGAAATTTACTCTCAGACAGCCGGAGTTTCCCTTTTGCCTGTCTGGTCTGCTCCTGACGAATTTCAATCTGTTTTTTACGTTTATCGAGGCTGTTCAATTCGGATCTCACTTCTTGAATAATGTTCTGTTTGGTTTCTTCAAGACCTATCAGAGTTCGGCGATGTCTGATCTGACTTTCCAGATACTCGTTTTTTTCAACTTTTCTAAAGATGTCAGTATCACTGGTTATAAAGGCCGTCCAACTCTCTTCGGGAAGATCAAACAGTACCTGATCTCCAAACTTATTGTAGCCGATTTCTAAGTCGACATTTGGCAGGAGATTGTTCTTTGCAACGGCAAGTTTTCTATTCGCCTCATCAATTTCCATCTGGCTCTGCTCCAGCTCGATTCTGTTTTCGAGGGCCGTCTCAATCAGATCACTCTCGACAATATCAAGAAAGCTCACATCCATCGGTGCCGTAACCGTCATATCCCCCGTCATAGGTATTGCCAGTACTTCTTTGAGCTGATCACGATAGTTTTGATACAGTTCAAGGGTGCTCGTCAGCTCTTCCTGGACCTCTTTAATCCTGAGCTCCGCCCGATACAGATCCATTGCGGTGATCACACCAGCCTTTTCCTTTAACTTTGCAAGGGCCAGATGACTCTCGAGTCGTTCGAGGTCTTTCCCCAGATACTCGAGCTTTTGTTGGGTCTGAATGGTTTCGTACACCCTGCTCACAGTCTGTAAAATAATGGTCTTTTGCTGCTTGTAGAATTCCAGCTTGGACTGTTCATAAGAAAATCTGCTGGTATACACAGCATCCATAGTGAACTCTTCCCCAAAACTGCGAAGCAATGGAATACTTAACCCCAGGCCCACACCTGTATTTTCCCCGTCCTCATCACTGTAAACCTCTGGGATAACCGAGGCGACAATACCCGATGAAGTTTTCTTGGAAATAGAGGCACCAACCCTCCAGGCATCATCGGTATCCGAGGAATAGCCAACTCCACCTGTTGGTAATACTTTGATATCAAACTCAGCCTTCTGGTTCTCGAGGGAGATGCCACTTGACTGGATGCCCAGACTTTCACGAACAAGAGACCGGTTTTGTCGAAGGGCAAGCTGGATCGCCTCGTTAAGCGATATGGTCACAGATTTTCCATCAGAGAGAGCCGCATCGGCTGAAGAAGCTGGAGGGCTCGTTGACCAGACCTCGCCGTTACACACAGGCAAAAGCAGAGCCAGGAGTAGAAATGTAGTTTTTAACGTTGGTTTCATAACAAAGTTTCTCTAGCCCATCCAGGCGACCCTTTCATACATCCCAGCTTTACCATTGAAATGGAGCAGAAAAACATCAGATGTCACACTAAAGTGGGCGGGTGTTGCGATATTTGGCAAGTTAATCCGGAGCTACTATACCATTTAGAATTTAGCTCTTACATCTTTTTTTACATCTTGAATCAGTACGGTCCTGTTTCCGGCAAACTCTAAAATTGAGCCTGTTACAGTTTACACCCAGCTCCTCAGTCTTCTGGTAGAGGATAGCTCCTGATCAAGCACATAACATACAGAGCATTCAAGAACCTTCCCTTCTTCACCCTCATTCAAAATGACTTACCAGATACTTACTGGAGTTTTGTCCATTGTGATTTTACCGTTTTGTGGAGGCTGATAGCAAGAAAGTCCCCCTTTTAAAAGACGAAAACACAATGACGATACAATCTCCCCGGTTCAACCGGCAAACAACCATAAAAGCTCAGACCACCTCACCCCTTTTCATCACGCTCTGCTCTTTTTGCCAGAAAACCAAAAATACCGAGGGAGTCTGGTCATATGCAAACCAGACGGAGCCCCCTGCCACCCCACCTCAGTTTTCCCACGGATTCTGTCCAGAATGTGCACGTACCCACTTCCCCTCACTTGACTGGGATTAACCAGGAATCCCTGCCTGGCTTAGCACCAGATCTTCTCCCATCCATACCGGCATACCTCCAGAATATAAATATACCCTTCACACTATAGGCATATTTACCCAGATAAAATTGGGCACTTGCCACAATTGCATACCGTACGCCAACATAATATATTGTTCAATGGTAACTGCTTCCCCCCCTTTAAAAATAATTTATGGGGATGAAGAAAATGCTTGACAGGTTTTTGGCAATATTTTTTGTAACAGCTTGATTCAATTATACAATCACCTGAGATGCATTGTAATAGGGCTAGTATAGCACGAATAATGCCGAGTTGAAGTGATTTGCTATAAACCGCCGCAATCGTAATGTGGTAAGC